>CAWIZJ010000052.1:0-249436 GCA_963840535.1 uncultured Alphaproteobacteria bacterium | reverse complement strand
GGGGGCGGGGGTGCCGGCGCCTGGGCAATGGCTGAGGCGGTGCCGAGCAAGCTGAGCATCGTGACGGCTACAACAGTTTTGACCATTTCGGTGTCCTCCCATCGCGCGGTCCATGTGGTCGGGCCGCTTGACGATCGCAGCATAGGACGCAAACGGTCCGCCTGGTCAAGTTTTCGCGCGCGCCGCTCGCGCGCCGCGAGCGCGGGTCGGAGCCACACGTGATCGTGCGTGCCGTGTCGGTAGCACTCGGACTTGTCCGGTTTTTGTAGCACATCAGTTGTCCGCTTCTGTCTGTGTCTTTTTTTGCTTGTGGGGCTTGTGGTCGACGCCTCTTGGCGTTGTCCACAAACCCACAAGCCTTGATTTGCCGGGTCGAAGCGGTTCACGCGGCCGTCCTCGAATCCTTTTGTCCGACGAGCTCGCCGGCGGCGTCATAGCGTGCCAGCAGCCTGGGACCATGGAACACGGCGAGCGCCCCGTCCGGATACTCGCGCACCTTGACACGGGCCTTGACGTAGTGGGCTCGTACCCGGCTCTGCGGAAGCTGAAGCCGTCGCCCGGCATACGCGACCGTATTGTCGCGAGCCACGATCCGCTCCTCCTGGACACAGAGGATCTCCCGAAGCAGCGCCGGGTCGGCGATAACGAACGCGCTTTCGCAGAGCGCCGGCGGCTTGAGGAAACGCGCATTATGCCGCGGCAGGTAGACGTCGCAAATATATCGGTTGGCGTCGTCGATCCCGCTGATCCCGGCAAGCTTCAGCTCCTTCGGCAGCCGGTCCTGCAGGGTGCCGAACATGCGCTCCGATCGGCCCCGCGCCTCGGGCGAATAGGCCGGGATATGCTCGATCCCCAGCTGCTCGAGCGCGCGGCCGACCTGGGTCTTGATCCGTGCGTCAACCTTCTCGCCAGCCTTGGGCGTGAAGAAGTAATGGCTGCCGCGATCGGTATAGATGCTCGACGGCATGCCCTTGACGCTGAACACTTCCAGGCACGCCCGCAAGGTTGAGGCCGTGCCTTCCTCCTCCACCAGGAAGGCCGAGTAAATCTCATTATTGGCGTCGTCCAGCGTCACCACCAGATCAAGCTCGGGCTGCCCCGCAAGCCACGCAAAGCGGCTTGCGTCCTGATGCAACATCATGCCCACGCATGGCTTGCGCGGCCGTTTGCGACGGTGCGCCCCGCGCCTGGCCGCCCGATCCACCAGTCCGGCAGCGTGCAGTTGCATCTTGGTCCAGGTGTAGCTCCAATTGAAGTTGTGCTCGCGATGGATGTGCTCGTGGAAGTGCTTCACGTTCCAGCCCCGGTAATGCGTCCGGTATTGGTCGAGCATCCAGGCGATCTCGTCGACCGGCACTTGCTTGATCGAGGCCTTGCCCAGTCGCTTGTCCAACAGGCCAAGTAGCCCTTCCTCCTCGTAGCGGCGCCGGTAGCGCAGAAACTGGCGCTCCGACATCCCCAGCAGCTCCCCTGCCTCCACCATCGACAGCGCGCGCTGCTCCCAACGGCTCAATACGTCCCTGAACTTCTGCATTCTGCGGTCCTGTAGCCACTGTGTCCGGTTCATTGCCCCCACTCCTTTGGGGGCAGAAAACCGGACAACTCGTGTGCTACCTAACCCGGACAACTCGTGTGCTATCGACACGTGATCGTGCGTGCCGGTGCAGAAAGCCCGCGATGCGTCTATATTGGAGCATCGACGACCGGAGAGACCCCGCATGTTCACGTTCAGGAAGAAGATCGAGATGCCCTCGCCAGCCGAGGCCCTGCCGGGACGCGCAACGCCGATTCCGACCGCGCGCGAGCACTACGTCCTTCGCCGACCGCTCAAGGGGCCTCATCCCGACGGTATGCAGACCGCAATGTTCGGCATGGGCTGCTTCTGGGGCGCCGAGCGCAAATTCTGGGAACTGGGTGACGGCATCCATGTCACCGCCGTCGGTTACGCTGGCGGCCATACGCCCAATCCCACCTATGAGGAAGTGTGCTCGGGGCGCACCGGTCACAACGAGGTGGTGCAGGTGATCTATGATCCGAGGAAGATTTCCTACGAGGATCTTCTGCGGACCTTTTGGGAGAATCACGATCCGACCCAGGGGATGCGTCAGGGCAACGACGTGGGGACGCAGTATCGCTCCGGCATCTATGCGTCCACGCCGGCGCAGCGCAAAGCGGCGGCGGCCTCGAAGGCGACTTACGGCCAGGCTCTCGCAGCCCGGCATTTCGGCCCCATCACCACCGAGATCCTCGATGCGCCCCCGTTCTTTTTCGCCGAGGACTATCACCAGCAGTATCTGGCCAAGAACCCCATGGGTTATTGCGGGCTCGGTGGTACCGGCGTGAGCTGCCCGGTCGGCGTCGGGGCGGCGGCCGGCTGATCGCGGCGTTGACTGGCGTGGAGGCGGATTAGGATCGTCAGCCGCGGAGCCCGCCATGCGCAGGATCGAGCTGTTCATCGAGAGGATCATCTTCGAGAGCCGTTGGGCGCTGGCCCCGTTCTACCTCGGGCTCGTCGATCGTCGCGATCTCTGCGATCCAGGTGCTCAAGGCGTTCATGAACATCGAGCACTACGACGACACCAAGCTGGCCTGGCTCGTCGGCATCCACGTCCTGTTCCTGGGGTCGCTGCTCGCCGTCGTACTGTCGGACCGGCTGTCGTCCCCCGCTGCCCATGCGCGCCAGCCCAACGCGGAAAGAGGCGAGGACGCAACCCGCTCGCCGGCGTCCTGATTAAGGATTGTCCTCGCCTTCGCGCCGGGATAACGGTCGGCGAGAGGTTTGTCAGAAGGTTCCAATGATTGCGCCGGTGCGGCCCGGCGACACCGTCACCGTCGCCGAGCGCTGGTTCTGAATATCATTTCCTCACGTGCTTCTCCAGGAACACCATGGCGCGCTGCCAGGCCGTCCTGGCGCTCGCTTCGTTGAAGCTGCCGCGCTCGTCGCAATGAAAGCCGTGCTGAGCGTCCTGATACACGTGGATCTCGGTGTCGCCGCCGCGCTTCTGCTTGATCACGTCGACGTCCGTCATCGGGATCGATGCGTCCTTCTCGCCGAAATGCATCTGCGTCGGCACCCTCGGCTTCTCGTCTGCATTCTTGGCGATCTGCCCGCCGTAATAGCAGATGGCGGCGGAGAGGCCGTTGAGCTTGGCGGCGGCGAGAAAGGCGATCGTGCCGCCCATGCAGAACCCGATGATCGCGACCGGTCCCTCCTTCTTGAGCTCGTCGATCGCAGCCTGGGTATCGCGCAGCATCGCCCCCCAGTCCGGGTTGGCGACGAACTTGCGGGCATTGGCGATCTCGTCCGGCGTATAGCCGCATTCGAAATCCTTGGTCTGGCGGTCGAACAATGCCGGTGCCACGGCCGCATAGCCTTCGCTCGCGAGCCGATCGCAGACCGCGCGGATATGATGATTGACCCCGAAGATTTCCTGGATCACGACGACGCCGCCCTTGGCGGGGCCGGACGGGTCGGCCCGATAGGCGCCCAGCTGGAACTTGTCGGCGGATGTGAGCGAGAATTGCTTACCCAAGAGCACCTCCTGTGAATGCCGCTGCGGCCGGATCCAATGTCGTGCCCGGCTTTTTTGACCGGCGCAATGTCACGCTTTCGCCCGCACAAAGCAACTGCCGTCGGGAGGATGCGCTTCGCCGGCCATGGTGTCCTCACGCGCCGGCCTCTCGATGCAAACCGAACGCCTGCGCGAGCAGATCGTAGGAGTGTAGGCGAGCGGCGTGGCCATGGAGCATGGTGGTGACCATGACCTCGTCGGCTCTGGTTGCAGCGATCAGCGGGGTGAGGCGTGCCAGCACTGTCGCTTTGCTGCCGACGAACAGCCGGGCGCGGTTGCGTGCGATCAGTGCGCGCTCGGCCGGCGAATAAGGGTACGCCAGGGCCTCCTCTGGGCTCGCCAGGGGTGCATATTCGCCGCGGCGCCGACGGACGAAGTTGAGATCGATGGTGGAGGCGAGCCGCTCGGCCTCCGCATCGCTGTCGGCGCAAACCGCGGCGCAGGCGAGAATGGCGTATGGGGACGCCCGCGCCGCCGAAGGCTTGAACTGCTCGCGGTAGCTCAGCATTGCGCCGACCGCGTCGTGATCGGCGAAATGATGCGCGAAGGCAAATCCGGCGCCGACCACGGCCGCCAGTTGCGCGCTGTAGCCGCTCGACCCCAACAGCCAGATCGGCGGCAAGGCGACGTCTTGCGGCATCGCCCGCACCGAGCGGAACGGATGACCGTCCGGGAAGGCGCTGCTCTCGAACAACACCAGCTCCTGGAAGCGCTGCAGGAAATCGTCGTCGCCGTCGGCATCCTGTCGGCACCGCAAGGCGTAGGCGGTGATCGGATCGGTGCCGGGTGCGCGCCCGAGACCGAGATCGATGCGGCCGGGAAACAACGCTTCGAGCACCTTGAATCGCTCGGCAATCACGAGCGGCGCATGGTTCGGAAGCATGACCCCGCCGGATCCCACCCGCATGCGCGCGGTCGTCGCTGCGATCTGCCCGATCATGATGTCGGGAGCGGAGCTTGCGATCGACGGCAGGTTGTGATGCTCGGCAACCCAGTAGCGTGTGAAGCCGAGGCGATCGGCGAGCCGGGCGAGGTCGAGCGAGTTGCGAAGCGCGACTGCCCCGGAGGAGGAAGCGGCGACCGGCGAGAGATCGAGCACGGAGAGCGGAAGCACGCGACTGGTGCCGGTTCAGAACGGCCATGGCCGGTGCAGCTGCCAATCCTTCTTCCAGCCGGTCAGGCGCCCTTTGCGAAACTGCAGCGCCAGGGCGGAGTCGACCGGGTAGAAGCCCGGCACGCCGGCCGAACCATAAGCGAGGTAGATTTCCGAGCCGTGCCGCCCGGAATGGTAGACCAGCGGCACGCCGAGGGCGATCGCAGCCTGATCCGGCGTCATGCCGAAGGCAAGCGGAGCGGTGTTGGTTTGCCCCCCACAGTAGGCCGCGAAGCAAATCCAAAGCGATGCTGCAATGCGCCGCATGTCGCCATCATCGATTGGTTCGCACCTGCGGGCAAGTCCTGTACGCGACAGTCCTGTACGCGCAGGCTGCCCTGTGCAGGCCGTTCGCGGGGCTCGGCCGTTTGTCACGCCTCGCGGCGCGCCGGCGGCTCGTTCACGAGGGCGTGGGAACCGACCTTGTGTCCGCGCTCGATCATTCGGCCGCAATCAGCTCGTGATCGGGCGGCCGCAGCTCACCGGATCGGGCTGACGCGGGGGTCGCCGATTTCGTCCCCCAGCAGATGTACCAGGAGCCGAACAGAAACTCCTCCATCTCGAAGGCGTCGACAACCCGCGCCAGGTCTTGCCACGGCTTGATGAGCGGATTTCCGAGCATGGTGGACCTCATCAGCCACAGGCTCAACGGCAGCAGCAGGCGACCGCAGAGACCGGGCGGCAGCTTGCCGTCCATGATGACGACACGCCCGCCCGGCCGCAGCTGCCGCAATACGTGCTTGAGCACCGCAAGATGGTGCGGCATGGTGTTGTAGGAGAGGCCGAACAACACCCCGTCGAGCGGCTCGGGCGCGACATATTCGGCGGCGTCCTGCTGCACCACGGTGACGTTGCTCCATTGCCTGCGGTCGCACAGCTGCCGGGCTCTTGCCAGCATGCCCGCTGACAAATCGACGCCGTAGATCTTCCCGTGCGGTCCGACCGCCGAGCGCAAATAGGGAAAGTTGAGCCCGGTGCCGCAGCCGATCTCGAGCACGCGGTTGCCCGGCTCGAGCGTCAGCCGCTGTGCCGCCCGGGCGCGAAACCCGGCCGGAACGAAGAATAACCAATCGATAAATTCAATCAGTGGCGCAAGGCGATCGTAACGTGCGGCAATGGCTGCACGTTCACAGTCGATCCATTGATATTGCACGCGTCCCCCTGCTGCGCGCGACCATTTGCCGTTTCTAACAACTTGCCGCTGCGCAAGATTTCAGTTCACTGGGGCGCTCATGGGCGGCGCCCGTCGCGGCTGGAGGGTGCGGGCGGATGACCGTCGGGGGTAGGCGGCAAAAAGTCGCAGAAGTGCGACTGCGATGCAGTCGGTTGAGAGACGCAACGCAGCGGGTCCGATGCGGGGACAGCTGCCGCCCCAGTCAGCGTCCGACCACCGGACGACGGTGGTTGCGCTGCGGTTCGGCCAGTTCGTCGGTGGTGAGGGTGCGCGACAGACCGCCGCCGACTACAAGGGTTACTCAGGTGCGTTGGAGTGAAGGGGTCGGCTGCGGCGATCGGATCGGAATTCCCTTGACCACTGCGTAGATCGACGGGATCACGATCAGGGTGAGCAGGGTCGACGACACCATGCCGCCGATCATCGGTACTGCGATCCGCTGCATCACCTCGGCGCCGGTTCCGTGGCTCCACATGATCGGGAGCAGCCCCGCCATGATGGCACAGACCGTCATCATCTTTGGGCGCACGCGATCGACCGCGCCGCTCATGATGGCGGTGTAGAGGTCGTCGCGGGTGAACGGCTGCGCTTCGATGGCGCGCCGCTCCTTGAGCTCGGCATATGCATGCTCGAGATAGATCAGCATCACCACGCCGGTCTCGGCGGCAACCCCCGCCAGCGCGATGAAGCCGACCGCCACCGCGACCGACAGGTTGAACCCGAGCCACCACATCAGCCACAGCCCGCCGACCAGAGCGAACGGCACCGAGAGCATCACGATCAATGACTCGGTGACGCGGCGGAAGTTGAGATAGAGCAGCAGGAAGATGAGCAGAACCGTGACCGGCACCACAATCTGCAGGCGGGCCTTGGCGCGCTCGAGATATTCGAACTGGCCGCTCCAGGTGACGTAGTATCCCGGCGGAAACTTGATCTGGCTGGCGACCGCCTTCTGTGCATCAGCGACGTAGCCGCCGATGTCGCGGTCACGGAAATCGACAAAGATGTAGGCCGCGAGCTGCGCGTTCTCCGTGCGAATGCTGGCCGGTCCCTGCGCAAGGCTCACCTTGGCGACCTGGCCAAGCGGCACGGTGCCGCCGTCCGCCATCGGGATCAGTACCTGCGTCGCGATCGCGTGCGGGTCGCTGCGATAGTCCCTGGGATAGCGGATGCTGACGGTGTAGCGCTCGCGGCCCTCGACCGTGGTCGTCACCGGCTCGGCTCCGAGCGCCATGGCGATCAGGGCCTGCAGATCGCCGACCATCAGCCCGTAGCGGGCGAGCTGCGGGCGGTCGGGATCGATGTTCATGTAGTAGCCGCCGATCACCCGCTCGGCATAGGCGCTGGAGGTGCCCGGCACGGTACGAAGCACCGCCTCGATCTGGCGTGCGAGCTTTTCCATCTCGCCGAGATCGGTGCCGAGCACCTTCACGCCCACCGGCGTGCGGATGCCGGTCGACAGCATGTCGATGCGGGCCTTGATCGGCATCGTCCATGCGTTGGAGACGCCGGGAAACTGCAGCGACTTGTCCATCTCCGCAATCAGCTTGTCGACCGTCATGCCGCGCCGCCATTCGCCTTCCGGCTTGAGGTTGATGACGGTCTCGAACATTTCCGTCGGGGCCGGGTCGGTGGCGGTCGCGGCGCGTCCCGCCTTGCCCCAGACCGAGGCCACTTCCGGGAAGGACTTGATGATCTTGTCCTGGGTCTGCACCAGCTCCGCCGCCTTGGTCACCGACAGGCCGGGCAGGGTGGTGGGCATGTAGAAC
The DNA here is from genome assembly GCA_963840535.1 of uncultured Alphaproteobacteria bacterium. Lineage (GTDB taxonomy): Bacteria > Pseudomonadota > Alphaproteobacteria > Rhizobiales > Xanthobacteraceae > VAZQ01. Next base: position 241,768 of record CAWIZJ010000052.1, on the reverse strand, counting down.
AGCGTGCCTTCGTTGAGGTTGGGCATGAACTCCGTACCGAGCCGCATGGCCGGCCAGGCGCTGCCGGCGAGCACCATGAGCGCGATCAGGATGGTGGCGGCTTTGAAGCGGAGCGCCAAGCGGATCACCGGACGATAGAGCCAGATCAGGAAACGGTTCACCGGGTTCCTGTGCTCCGGCACGATGCGGCCGCGCACGAACAGGATCATCAGCGCAGGGACCAGCGTCACCGACAGCAGCGCTGCCGCCGCCATGGCGAAGGTCTTGGTATATGCCAGCGGCTTGAACAGCCGGCCCTCTTGGGCCTCGAGCGCGAAGATCGGCAGGAAGGAGACGGTGATGATCAGTAGGCTGAAGAACAGCGCCGGGCCGACCTCGACCGCGGCGTTGATGATGGTGCTGCGCGCGCGGCTGGTCGGGCGCGGCGCGCTCGAGGTGCTTGTGGGCGTTCTCGATCATGACGATGGCGGCGTCGACCATGGCGCCGATGGCGATGGCGATGCCGCCGAGGCTCATGATGTTCGAGCTCAAGCCCAAGCAGATACATGCAGAGATAGGCGATCAGCACCCCGATCGGCAGCGTGATGATCGCCACCAGCGCGCTGCGCACGTGCAGCAGGAACACGAAGCAGACGAGTGCGACGATCAGGCTTTCCTCGATCAGCGTGCGCTTGAGGGTGTCGATCGCGCGGTAGATCAGGTCGGAACGGTCGTAGACCGGCTCGATGCTCACCCCGGCGGGCAGGCTCGGCGCGATCTCGGCGAGCCTGCTCTTGACGTTGCGGATCACCGACAGCGCGTTCTCGCCAAAGCGCTGCAGTGCTATGCCGGAGACGACCTCGCCCTCGCCGTTCATCTCGGTGATGCCGCGCCGTTCGTCGGGGGTGAGCTCGACCCGCGCCACGTCCTTGAGCAGCACCGGCACGCCGCGCTCGCTCTTGACCACGGTCTGCTCGATGTCCGAGAGGCTCTTGATGTAGCCGCGGCCGCGCACCGCGAACTCGGTCTCGGCCAGCTCCACGGTGCGGCCGCCGACGTCCATGTTGCTTGCGCGCACCGCCTCGCGGACCTTGGCGATCGGGATGCCGAGCGCCTGCAGCCGGCGCGGATCGATGACCACGCTGTACTGCTTGACGAAGCCGCCGACGCTCGCCACCTCGGCGACGCCCTCGGCCTTGGCGATCCCGTAGCGGACGTACCAGTCCTGGATGGTGCGCAGCTCGGCCAGGCTCTTCTGCGCGCCGCGCACGACGTATTGATAGACCCAGCCGACCCCGGTCGCGTCCGGACCCAGGCTCGGCGCGACGCCCGGCGGCAGGCGCCGCGCCGCGGAGCTGAGATATTCCAGCACGCGCGAGCGCGCCCAGTAGAGGTCGGTGCCGTCCTCGAAGATCACGTAGACGAACGACACGCCGAAGAACGAGAAGCCGCGCACCACCCGCGACTTCGGTACGCTCAGCATCGCAGTGGTCGAGCGGATAGGTGACCTGGTCCTCGACCACCTGCGGCGCCTGGCCTGGATACTCGGTGTAGACGATCACCTGGACGTCGGAGAGGTCCGGAATGGCATCGAGCGGCACCCGTGTGACCGCATAGACGCCGGCAACCGTCGCGAACACGGTCGCAATGGCGACCAGGAACAGGTTGCGTGCCGACCAGCGAATGAGCGCCGCGATCATTTCGGCGCCTCCGGCTGCGCGAACGCCTGCAGCGCCGCCTTCAGATTGCTCTCGGCATCGATCAGGAAGGTGGCCGCGGTGACGACCTCCTCGCCCTTGCCAACGCCCTCCAAGACCTCGACGTAGCCGTCGCCGCGCCGCCCTAGCTTGACCGGGCGCGGCTCGAAGCGGCCTTCGCCCTTGGCGACCAGCACCACCTGGCGGGTGCCGCTGTCGATGAGTGCGCTCGCCGGAACAGCGACCACCGGGGCTTCGTCGGCGCCGGCGTGGAACACCACGTCGGCGTACATGTCGACCTTCAGCCGCCCGTCCGGATTCGGCACCTCGATGCGGACCTTGGCGGTGCGCGTCTCCGCCCGCAGCTCGGGATAGATCAGCACCACCTCGCCCTCGAACTGCTGCATCGGATAGGCGCGCAACGTCAGGGAGGCGCGGGTCCCCAGCTTGAGCTGCGGCAGGTCGGCTTCGGCCACGTCGGCGATGACCCACAGATGCGTGTGGTCGGCGATCCGATAAAGCTCGTCGCCCGCCCGCACCCGCTGGCCCAGGATCACCTGCTTCTCGATCACGTCTCCGGTCGCCGGTGCGGGCCAAACGAGGGACATCGGATTCTTGCCGGCGAGCACCTCGCGGATATGGCTTTCGGGAACGCCGAGATTGCGCAGCCGCTGCTCGCCGCCGCCGGCGGAACCGATGCGGAGATTGACTTGGGCACTCACAATGTCGGGGCTGTACACCCGAAACAATGGATCGCCAGCGTGAACATGTTGGCCTGTCTTGCTCACAAAGAGTTCTTCGATGTAACCGTCCGAGCGCATTGCAACGATCGTCAAGCGGGATTCATCGTGCTTGACGGCACCGACGGCGCGCACCGGTCGCATGACCACCCGCGGCTCGACCTTCTCGGTGCGCACGCCGCTGCGCTGGATCTTGTCGAGGCTCACCTTGACGGTCTTGCCGTCGTCCTGCTCCTCGCCCTCGTAGACCGGGATGTAGTCCATCCCCATCCAGTCCTTCTTCGGCACCGGCGAGGTGTCGGGCAGGCCCATCGGATTGCGGTAGTACAGAATCTTGCGCGGGCCGCCGGCGGCGGGCGGCGGCTTCTTCGCGTCGGGCTCGAACGAGATTTCCTCATCCGTCATAGACCGGAAGCCAGTCGCGGCCGCCGGCATCCTTTTTCGGTTCAGCCGACCAATACGGCGCGCCGCTCGGATCGCGGTAATAGAGAATCTTGCGCTCGGTGGCCGCTGCGGCAATCGACTGCTCGGCTACAGCCGGTGCGTCGACGATCGGGGCGCGAGCGAACCAATAGCCTGCTGCAGCGCCGATGACGACGCCACCGGCAAGAAGCGCTACGGTTCTCGTCCTGCTCACGACACCCTGCCCTCGAGCTTGCGCGACATGGCACTTGCCTCAGCGCATCGCCCGGAACGTGATCTTGCCGACCACGGTCTCCGGCTCGCCCTGCACCTTGGCGGCGATGCTGAGAAGCCAGCGGCCCTCCATCGAGAGCTCGGTCTTGAACGCGTAGACGCCGGGCTCGTCGCTCGGCACCGGCGTGAGCGGCGAGGCCATCTCCGCCATAGCGTCCGGGCTCATGTCGATGCGGGTCGTGACGATCACGGCGTCGCTGACCGGCTTGCCGGTGGCCTTGTGCTTGAGGCGCACCGCCACGACGGCGTCGTCGCCTTTCTTCACTTCCGCCTTCACCGGCTCGAATGCGTAGTCGTTGGCGCCTGCGAAGGCGGTCGCAATCGTCAGGCTCAAAGCGGCCGCCAACACCGCCGCGGTAAACGTCGTCTTCGGTTTCATCTCTCGGCTCCTCATAGCTCGATGCTCGGCGCGGCCATTCCAGGCACGCGCAGCCAAGCGCTCGTGCGCGCGAGCTTGCGGCTCACGCGTTGCGATCCTTGCTTATGGAGGGGTCAGGCGCGCGGAGGGCGGAACGGCGGACTGCCCAATTGCGAGGGCCCAGCACCGCTCGACAACACCGTCATTACGCCCGCCAGCATCGTGGGATAGACCAGCGGCGATGCGACGCCACCCGCGTAGACGAAGCAAGTCGACGCGCAAACCGCCATCGATCCGCAGTCATCCTTGTCGCATAGATTGGCCGCAGGAGGGCAGCAGTCGTGCATCGGCTCCGACGCCGATATTTCGGTAGCGTCTTGCGACGTCACCTTGAACGCGGCCGCCCCCGCGCCGGCAGCATGGCCACCGAGAGGGCGATCAGGAGGGCGAATATGGTCCGCACGAGCGGCATCTGGCGCGGGAATATCCGGCGGCGGCCCATCCATCGTCAAGTGACGATTTCGCGAGAGCTTTCCGAGGGGTAAATGCCGCCGCGACCGGCGAGGGTTCCGTTACCAACTCACGCGGACGTGAACGCGGGCTGTTGCGGGCGATGTAACCGCCTTGCCGTCCCCTCGAACTCATGCGAAGCCGCAGGAAGGTGCACCGTGCCGATAGCCGGTGACGTGGTCGTTCCTGCGCCGGCCAGGTAAGGGGTCGCAACCCTGGGGCACCCCCCACCTACAAACTGGAGAACTTCCATGCTTTCCAACAACGGCTTCCGAGGCCCCCGTACACGAATTCTCGCAGCGACGCTGCTGCTGCTGGTCGCTACGGAATCCGTTCTTCTCTCAGCGGCAGACGTACGCGCCCAAGGCATGCAAAAAATGGACAACATGCCGGGAATGGGCGGAGGAGGACAGAAGGCCGCGACGACCGCCTCGGGCACCGGAACGGTCGCTGCCGTCAACGCGGCAAGCCGCAAGGTGACGCTCGATCACGGTCCGATACCGGCGATCAAGTGGGGGGCGATGAAAATGGAGTTCGTGACAGCACCATCGGTCGATCTCTCCAAGATCAAGGCGGGAGACAAGGTCCAATTTACGTTGAGCGGATCGGGCAGCACGTATACGGTTCAATCGATCAGCCCCGCGCAGTAAAATCGGGCAGAGAGGCGGTCCGACCTTAAGGGCGCGTACTCATAAACCGTGACCGTTCGGTAGCTGCGGACTGACTTCCGCTCAACCCTGGCAAGCTGGCGGAAGAGCGGACATTGCCCGACTTCGGCTTTGTGCCAAGTTAAAGCCATGTCGGATGGCTATGAGAATTTCCCCCACGCGCGCTCAGAAAGCCACCAAATGATCTTGCTCCCGGCAACGATGATTACACCCAATGCAAGCCATCCATAAAAATCGGCGGAAACAATCCCCAAACTCAGCACGAGCACCGGCGCGACCATGGCGAGATAATACGACCCGGTGTAGCGGCAGTGGGTGCGGCCGCAACGACTAGCGTTGAGAATGCATGCGGTGCCCATCCAGACGAGCGCTATGACCCAGATGGCGGTTCGAGCCGGTTCGGGGACGAACAGACCAACGACGATGGCTGCTTGAGGAACCCACCATGCCAACATGTTGGTGCGCGGATTGCGCAGCCAATCGCGCGAGCTTTGGACCGTCTCGTTCGCCATGTTGGGGTTACCCTCGTTCAGCAAGAACCAGCTCGGGCTTCTCCCGAATGCTCGGCCTGGATCGGCGGACATGGCACCGAGCCATAGGAACAGAACACGCAGCAATCGCCCTGCTTCGGCCGCAGCTTGGTGCCGCAGCCAGTGCATTCGTAGAAAAACTGGCAAGCGTTAGTGGGCATCATCTCCGACTTCGCGGTCCCGCATCTCGGGCACGTGATTACGGACTGATTGACTGCCGCCTCACTCATCATTGATCGCCTCCGATAAAGTCCGATGCCGAGCAACCCAAGGCAAACAACGAATGTCGGGATCAGGATGTAATCCGCCTTTGGAAGCCAAGCTGAAAGCCCAAGCGCCCCCAACATGACTCCGAGAATCGGCGTGGCACAGCAGATCGCGGCGAGCATACTGCCGACTGCACCGGTAGCGATCAGAATGCGATTCGCTCCGCCCTGCTGGTCAGTAGGGTGGCCTTCTTCCTTGATCGTCATCGGGGTAGCGTGCATCCTGTAGCAACTACAGGATCAAGGACTATTTCATGAGTGCAATCACGTCTTCGCGAGCCAAAAATCTACCCATTGGCGAGCTGTCGAGGTTGAGTGGCGTGAACATAGAGACAATCCGCTACTACGAACGAGTTAAGATACTGGTCCCACCGCCGCGGACTGCCAGCGGCCGCCGCGTCTATGACTCAACAGCCCTTCGTATCCTCGTCTTCATACGGCGATCGCGCGAGTTGGGATTTTCCTTCAATGAAATCCGCAACCTGCTTCGGCTCGGGGGGCCTGAAAAAGCTTCGTGTCGCGAGGTCCGCGACATAGCTGCGCATCATCTAGAAGACATCCGGGCGAAGCTCGGCGACTTAAAAAAACTCGAACGCCTGCTGACAAAGACGGTGGCCCGGTGTTCGGGCAAGACAGCACCCGATTGCCCCGTTTTGGAGGTTCTCGATATCCAGCGCCCCGGCCGGTTGGGACATAACTCACATGCATGGCGACACAACCGTCGTATTCGGCGTTCCGGTACCCTCGGTTGATCCTGTCTTCTTGGGTGTCGTTCGCTTTCACATTCTCGTAGGCATAGCCTGCGTTATGGCCGGCCTGACTGCTATGCTGAGCCACAAGCGCCGAGGCCGCCATTCGACGTTTGGAACGCTCTACTACTGGTGCTTGGCAGTTGTTGTCGCTTCAGCGACGAGCCTGTCCATGGTGCGTTGGGCCGAGAACTATCACCTGTTCTTGCTCGGCACCCTCTCCCTGATTGCAGCGACTGTGGCGCGCACAGCCCTACGGCACCGTTGGCGCTATTGGGTAAGGCTGCACATTACCGGCATGGGCATGTCGTACGTTCTGATGCTGACCGCGTTCTACGTGGACAACGGCAAGAACTTGCCACTCTGGAGAGAACTCCCCCAAATCGCATTTTGGGTATTGCCTGCTGCACTTGGGATACCGCTCATTGTACGCGCAGTGTTGGGGCATCCGCTGGCGCGGCGCGAAAGAGTTGCGCAAGGGCGGTAAGGCTCATGCCGAGCACACGTCCGGTTTCCCCCCGATCGCGACCGATGCGCGGACGTTGCGCCACTCAAGAGTGCCATGCGGAACAAGTAATGCCGCCTGTTTGAGACTCACCTCAGGTCACTTGTCCCGCTGCGACCACCACAAAGCAACCGGACCGAGAAGGATTCCCGCGGCGAGCAGCGCGAACAGGGCGAGCCATCCCGACGGCTGCGCCGGTCCGCCGGCGGCGTCGAGTGCGACGCCGGCGCCCCAGCCCGCGGTGAGCCTCGTCTTTGCGGGCCGCAACGAAATGCCATGGGGCGAAGTGATCCCCTATATCCTTGCGCAATGCGCGGGCGGCATTTGCGGCACGGTGATCGCCACCTAATGTTCGATCTCGCGCCGCTGATGATCGGCACGACGGCACGAAGCGGACCAGCGCAATGGCTTGCGGAGGCCATCGCCACGTTCACGCTCGTGCTGGCGATCCTCGGGGGCATCCGCCACGCGCCGCAGGCGATCCCGTGGCTGGTCGGGTTGACCATCACCGCCGCCTATTGGTTCACGTCCTCGTACTTCATTCGCCAATCCGGCCGTGACGCTGGCGCGCGGATTCACGACGACCTTTGCAGGCATTGCAATCAATCATGTTCCGGGCTTCATCGCCGCCCAGTTGGTCGGAGCGGCGGCGGCCGCGGGAATGTGCTCCGTGCTCTTTCCGTCGAATAACAGGCCGTCGCTACAGGCCGTCGATCCAGGCGAATAGGAATGCGGCTTCGACGGCGGATTAACCTCACGTCCGTTGTGTCATCATTCCCCCGCAACACGGTTTGGAACGCGGGCGGCCGCCTGGCACCGACGTTCCCGCGGTCGCGGTCGTCTTAGCAGGCTGCTGAAAAACGATTTTGGAGCATCGAAACCGTCAGGACCACGCAAGATTCATTCGCGCGCCCCTTCCCCGACGCAACAATGATTTAAAAGTCCGAGCGCCTGGATTCGATTGTTGCGCGGCGACCGAGCGCGAGGCGCTGACGCGCTGGCTTGGACTGTGGGGACGCGCCATCGACTTCAGGCTCCCCGGCGCGCTCCCGCCGCTGCCGCGGCGGCCGCAGACGCTCGCCGGGATCGAGGCCGATGCGGTGCGCCGCCGCGTCGATCTGCAGGTCGCGCGCATGGAGCTCGACGCGCTCGCGACATCCCTCGGCCTGACCCAGGCGACTCGCTTCGTCAACCTGCTGGCACTCGCCGGCGTCCGCAAGACCAAGCAGGAGAGAGAAACCGGCACGGTCATCCGCGATCGCGGCTTCGAGGTCGATTTCCAAGTCCCGCTGTTCGACTTCGGCGAGGCGCGCTTTCGCCAGGCCGAAGCCACGTATATGCAAGCGGTCAACCGTTTGACCGAAAAGGCCGTCAACGTCCGCTCCGAGGCGCGCGACGCCTACCGCGTGTATCGCTCTGCCTACGATATCGCGGGTCACTACCGGCGCGAGGTCCTGCCGCTGCGCCAGATCATCTCCGACGAGACGCTGCTGCGCTACAACGCCATGCAGATCGACGTGTTCGCGCTGCTGGCGGAGGCGCGCCAGCGCATCACTACCACCACGGCGGCGATGGAAGCACAGCGCGATTTCTGGCTGGCCAACACCGATCTCAGCGTCGCCGTGGTCGGCGGCGGCGTCGCTGGAGGCCGACCCGAGAGCGCCCGGCCGATGGCGGAGGCGGGCGGCGAAGCCAGGCACTGAGACCGGAAGGAGAGGACCAACATGATGTCGCGAAGAGGATTTCTAGGCACCGCCGCTGTGTGGCCGGCGCCAGCGCCGTCAGCGGCCGTGCGCAGTCGGCATCCATACCGGAGGCGCCGAGGACGACCACCAACACCATGCAGCCGCCGCTCGTTCCGACGAGCGGACCCGACTATCAGCCGGTAGTGACACTGAACGGCTGGACGCTGCCGTGGCGGATGAACGGCGACTGGAAGGAGTTCCATCTCGTCGCCGAGCCGGTGGTGCGCGAGATCGCGCCCGGCATGAAGGCCAATTTGTGGGGCTACAACGGCCAGTCGCCCGGTCCCACCATCGAGGCGGTCGAAGGCGACAAGGTGCGCATCTATGTCACCAACCGGCTGCCCGAGCACACCACCGTCCACTGGCACGGGATGTTGCTCCCGAACGGCATGGACGGGGTCGGCGGAATGACGCAACCGCACATCAAGCCGGGCAAGACCTTCGTCTACGAGTTCGTCCTGCAGAAGAGCGGGTCGTTCATGTACCACCCGCACGCCGACGAGATGGTGCAGATGGCGATGGGCATGATGGGCTCCTTCGTGATCCATCCGCGTGATCCGAAGCTGCATCGCGTCGATCGGGACTTCGTCTTCGTGATGAATAATTACGACATCGACCCCGGCAGCTACATGCCGAAGGTCATGACCATGCTCGATTTCAATTTATGGACCTGGAACAGCCGCGTATTTCCAGGCATCGACCACTTGGTGGTGCGCAAGGGCGATCGCGTCCGGGTGAGGATAGCGAATCTCACCATGACCAATCATCCGATCCACATGCACGGCTACCATTTCTCCGTGACCGTGCACCGATGGCGGCTGGGTGCAGGAGAGCGCGCGCTGGCCGGAGACCTCGATCGATGTTCCGGTCGGTGCCATACGCGCGTTCGAGTTCGTCGCCGACGTCCCCGGGCGATTGGGCGATCCACTGCCACAAGTCGCATCACACCATGAATGCCATGGGCCACCAGGTGAAGAATTTCATCGGCGTGCAGAAGCGCGATCTCGTGCGCGCGATCAGGAGGACCACTTCGCCCGACTACATGCCGATGGGCTCCGCCGGCATGGCGGAGATGGGTGAGATGGAGATGCCGATGCCCGACAACACGCTGCCGATGATGACCGGATTCGGCCAGTTCGGACCGATGGAGATGGGCGGCATGTTCTCGGTGGTGAAGGTGCGCGAGGGTCTAGCGCCCGGCGATTACAAGGATCCCGGTTGGTACAAGCATCCGCCGGGGACGGTTGACTTCGAGATCGACAATCCCGCTGCGGCACCGCCGCGTGCAGCCGGCCAGCCGACCGCCCCCGTCAACGGGCCCAGGGCGGTTAAGCCCACTCGCAGCGGCAACCACAGGCAACATTGACAGGAGATGATGATGCTGCCGAAGGCGATGCGTCACAGTGCGAATGTTGCCTGCCTTTGCCTGGCGGCGGCGATCGGTTTCACCGCCGCCGGCCTCGCCCACGCCCACGAGACCGCCAATTTCTCTGCCGGCGAGCCGGGCAACCCGAAGAAACCGGCGCGCATCGTGTTGATCACCATGCGCGAGGGCGACGGGAGGATGCTGTTCATTCCCGACAAGGTCGAGGTCAAGCGTGGCGAGCAGATCCGGTTCCTTCTCACCAATACCGGCCAGCTCGAGCACGAATTCATCCTCGCCACCACCGAGGAGAATCTCAAGCACGCCGAGGAGATGAAGAAAAACCCCGACATGGAGCACGACGATCCCAACGGCAAGCGAGTTGCCCCCACCAAGAAGAGCGAGATCGTCTGGCGGTTCACCAAAGCCGGCACCTTCGAATATGGCTGCCTGATCCCAGGTCATCGCGAGGCCGGCATGACTGGCACGGTCATCGTGAAATGACTTCCAGTGGAAGGAGGATCCCATGCACAAGACCCTTCTCGTGATCGCGAGCGTGATCACGCTCTCATTTCCGATCCTGTCGGTCGCTCAGCAGGCGATGGTCGACGGACAGGTCACCAAAATCGACCAGGCCCAAGGCAAGGTCACGCTGCGGCACGGGCCGATCAAGAAGCTCGAGATGGATTCGATGACCATGGTATTCCGCGTCCAGAACCCTGCCATGCTCAAGGGCGTCAAGGTCGGCGACAAGGTGAAATTCGAGGCCGACCGAGTGAGCGGGCAGATCACCGTCACCAGGATGGAGAGGGCGAAGTGATGCGTGCACCATGGTGATGATGTGTCTCCTGCTCGCGGGAACCGGCGTGCTCGCTCCCCTGCCGGCGCCGGCCCAGCATTCGGGCCACACGACCTCGTCCTACGCCGGGTTCGAGCAGCGCGCCATCAAGGCGCTCTCAGCGGAGCAGGTCGCCGATCTGCGCAACGGCCGCGGCATGGGTCTGGCGCTCGCCGCCGAGCTCAACGGCTATCCCGGTCCATTGCACGTGATCGAGCTCGCGTCCGACCTTGCGCTGACCGATCAACAGCTCGCGCGCGTGCGCGCGCTGTTCGACGCGATGAAGGCCGAGACGGTGCCGATCGGGGAACGCCTGATCGCGGAGGAGGCCGAGCTCGACCGCCTTTTCGCCACCAAGACCGTCACGCGCGCGAGCCTCGACGCCGCGACCCAAAGCATCGGGGCCACCCAGGCGCCGCTACGGGCTGCGCATCTGAAGTATCACCTCGCGACCGTGGAAGTCCTGACCGCCGTGCAGGTCGCGCGCTACGCCGAGTTGCGCGGTTACGCGCGGCGAGATCAGCCGACATCGCCCGGCCTCGGTCACCACCGGTGATCCGCGTAGTCCGCCGGTCGGGTGAGTGTGGCCCGGATCACTCCGCCGCGACGCTGGCCGCCGGCACGAACTGCGACACCCACTTGTTGCGGCGCCTGAGATTGTCCCGGTACATCGCCTCGAACTCGGCCGGCGGGAACGAATGGGTCGAGCGGCGCTCCATCAGAGCCTCCGCCCAGGCCCTGAGCCGAGGAAACCTTTCGAGGTATCCGAGCCTGCGCACTCGATCGAGGAACAGATAGCGCTGCAGGAACGGGGCATAGGCCGCGTCCACCAGCGCATATTCGGCGCCGTTGAAATAGGGGCCGCTGCCTTGCTTCTCGAGTGCGTGCTCGAGCCGCTCGAACGGCACCGGGATGTTCTCCGCCGCCGCCTGATACTCGGCCTCGCTGTCGGCGTACGCGGTCGCGGTGACTGCCTCCGCGAAGGTCGGGACATAGTCGGTCCAGGCCCGGTTGACCGCACGCTGGATTGCATCCTCGGGATGCAGCCGCGGGGCGATCGTTTCGTCCAGGTATTCGGCGATGGCGTTCGATTCGAACAGGGACACCTTGTCGTCGATGCGAAGCACCGGCACCTTCCGATGCGGCGAGATGGCGAGGAACCAGTCGGGCCGGTTGTCGCGGTCGATGTGGCGGAACTCGAAGTCGACTTTCTTCTCGCGCAGGACAATCGCCGCGCGCTGCACCCAGGGGCAGGTCTTGAAGCTGACCAGCAGATATTTCGCCATGGCGACCTCCTCGAAACATGTCGGATGGCGTCATGGTGGCATGCCCGCGGGATCCGCGATACGGTGGAGATGACGTCCGACGGCCGCTGCCTGGTGGATAGCCGAGGTTCCCGACGCTCGCGCTGCCCAGCGTGGTTGAGGTCAACCGGTACTTCCCCGCCCTGGGCGACGGTGGCAGCTGCGGGTGTCAGCAAGCAGGAGTGATGACGATGCGGTTCATGATGCTGATGATCCCCCGCGGCTACGAGAACGCCGCGCCGGGTGCCATGCCGGACGCAAAGGCGGTGGCTGTGATGATGAAGTACAACGAGGCTCTGCAAAAGGCCGGCGTGCTGCTTGCGCTCGACGGTCTTCATCCGCCCTCGATGGGCGCCCGCGTGTCGTTCCCCGGAGGCGAGCCCACAGTAGTGGATGGACCTTTCGCCGAGGCGAAGGACGTGATCGGCGGCTATTGGATGATCGAGGTAGGCTCGAAGCAGGAAGCGATCGAATGGGCAAAGCGCTGCCCCGCTTCGGACAACGAAGTGATCGAGGTGCGGCAGGTGCAGGAGCTCTCGGACTTCCCCGCCGATGTCAAGCGCGCGGCGGAAGGATTTGCCGAGATGCAGGTGCAGTCCGCGCAACGCAAGTGAAGGATGAGAACGCAGTCCTCGCGGAAACCGCGCTGGATGACTCCCCGGCTTCAAGTCTGCGGCTCCACGGGCTTGTCCGGCCGCGTTGCCCGTATGGGATCGCGTTGACCGTTAAACTAAAGAATGACCGCGGTGCTGACGTTTTCTCCCCGCGGACAGGTTCCGGACCCGGTGGCATTGCATATATAAGGACGCGGTCGGGAAACGAGGCCGCGCGTCGTGAGTGACGATTTCATCCTCCAGACCGAGGATTTGACCAAGGAATTTGCCGGCTTCGTCGCAGTCAGCGGGGTCAACCTGCGGGTCGCCCGTGGGACGATCCACGCACTGATCGGGCCCAACGGCGCCGGCAAGACCACCTGCTTCAACCTGCTGACCAAATTCATGAGCCCCACTCGCGGGCGCATCGTATACAAGGGGCGCGACATCACCGCGCTGGCGCCCGCGGACGTGGCGCAGCTCGGCCTGGTGCGGTCGTTCCAGATTTCCGCGGTCTTTCCGCACTTGTCCGTGCTGGAAAACGTGCGCGTGGCGCTGCAGCGCAAGCGCGGATCGTCATTCGACTTCTGGCGGTCGAAACGCGTCCTCGACGTGTTCAACAAGCGCGCCGCCGCGCTGATCGATGACGTCGGCTTGTCGTCCTTTGCCCACTGGACGGCGGTCGAGCTGCCCTACGGCCGCAAGCGTGCGCTCGAGATTGCAACCACCTTGGCGCTCGATCCCGAGATGCTGCTGCTGGACGAGCCCATGGCCGGCATGGGCCACGAGGATATCGACCGCGTCAGCGCGCTGATCAAATCGGTGGCCGCCGACCGCACGGTATTGATGGTCGAGCACAATCTCAGCGTCGTGGCCAATCTCTCCCAACGCATCACCGTGTTGACCCGCGGCCGGGTGCTGGCCGAAGGGGACTACGACACCGTCTCGGCCAACCCCGAGGTGCGCGAGGCCTATCTCGGGGCCGGCCATGCTTAGCCCGGGCACGGTGCCGCTGCTTGCGGTCGAAGGGTTGCAGGCCTGGTATGGGGAATCGCACGTCCTGCACGGCGCCACGTTCGAGGTTTCCGCCGGTGAGGTGGTGACCTTGCTCGGTCGCAACGGCGCCGGCAAGACCACGACGCTGAAATCGATCATGGGGATCGTCAGCCAGCGCACCGGGTCGGTGCGCTACGACGGCACGGAGGTCATCGGTCTGACCAGCGACCGGATTGCGCGTCTCGGCATTGCGTTGTGCCCGGAGGAGCGCGGCATCTTTGCAAGCCTGAGCGTCGAGGAAAACCTGCTGCTGCCTCCCAAGGTGCGTCCGGGCGGCCTAGAGCTCGATCGCATTTTCGAGCTCTTTCCCAATCTCGGCGAACGCTTGTCGAGCCAGGGCACCAAGCTTTCGGGCGGCGAGCAGCAGATGCTCGCCATCGGCCGCATCCTGCGCACGGGGGCCCGTCTCCTGCTTCTCGACGAGCCGACCGAGGGCCTCGCTCCGGTCATCATCCAGCAGATCGGCAAGACCATTCGCATGCTCAAGGAGCAAGGGTTCACCATCCTGCTGGTGGAGCAGAATTTCCGGTTCGCTTCGACCGTCGCGGACCGCTACTACGTCATGGAGCATGGGCGTATCATCGACCAGTTCGCCAATGCCGAGTTGGAGGCCAACCTCGACAAGCTTCACGACTATCTCGGGGTGTGAGGCCGGGTGCGATGGGCTGGCTGTGGTTTGGGGTTTCGGGTGACGAAAAGTCTCAACAAGGAGAATGCCGAAAATGAAACGACTGATCAGCCTCACGGCGCTCGCGGTTGCACTCGGATGCAGCTCCGCATTGGCGCAATATACCGACGGCATCATCAAGATCGGTGTCATGAACGACATGTCGGGAACCTACAAGGATCTGAGCGGCCACGGGTCGGTCGTCGCCGCGCGAATGGCGGTCGAGGATTTCGGTGCCGCCGCGAAGGGCATGAAGGTCGAGATCGTCGGCGCCGATCACCAGAACAAGCCGGATGTGGGCTCCAACGTGGTGCGCACCTGGATCGACACCGACAAGGTCGATGTGATCGTCGACGTGCCGACCTCCTCGGTGGCGCTCGCAGTCAACGAGATCGTGCGTGACAAGAATAAGGTCTTCCTGGTCTCCGGCGCCGCGGCGTCGGATCTGACCGGCGCGAAGTGCACGCCGAATACGATCCACTGGACCTACGACACCTGGGCGCTCGCCAACGGCACCGGTCAGGCGATTGTGAAGACCGGCGGCGACAGCTGGTTCTTCCTGACCGCCAACTATGCCTTCGGCCTCGCGCTCGAGCGCGATACGGCGGCGGTCGTCACCAAGAACGGGGGCAAGGTATTGGGCCAGATTCGTCACCCGTTTCCGGCCACCGACTTCTCGTCGTTCCTGCTGCAGGCGCAGGCATCGAAGGCCAAGATCATCGGGCTCGCGAACGCCGGCGCCGACACCGTCAATTCGATCAAGCAGGCGGCGGAGTTCGGGATCGTCAAGGGCGGGCAGAACCTGGCCGGACTTTTGGTGTTCCTCACCGACGTCAAATCGCTCGGCCTGCCGGTCGCCCAGGGCCTGATCTTCACCGAGGCGTGGTATTGGGACTTGAACGACGCCAATCGCGAGTTTGCCAAGAAATTCGCGGCGCAGAACAACGGGGTCTACCCGAGCATGATTCACGCCGGCGTCTATTCCGCGGTCACGCACTACCTCAAGGCCGTCGAGGCGCTCAAGAGCGATGCCGACGGCAAGGCGGTCGTCGCCAAGATGAAGGAGATGCCGACGGACGACCCGCTGCTGGGCAAGGGCACGGTGCGCGCCGACGGCCGCAAGATCCATCCGATGTACCTTTTCGAGGTGAAGAAGCCGGCGGAGTCGAAGGGACCCTGGGACTTGTACAATCTGCGCGCCACGATCCCGGCTAACGAGGCCTTCCGTCCCCTGGGCGAGGGCGGTTGCCCGCTGGTGAAGAGCTGACCCCATCCGGTCGCGCAGTCGGAGAACGGAACTGCACCGTTCTCCGACCTCGGGGGTGATCTGCCATGTTCGAGCTACTCGGCATCAACTCGCAAGCCTTGTTCGGGCAGCTGCTCATCGGGCTCATCAACGGCTCGTTCTACGCGTTGCTCAGCCTCGGGCTCGCGGTCATCTTCGGCATGCTCAACATCATCAATTTCACTCATGGCGCCCAGTACATGCTGGGCGCATTCGCGGCATTCTTTCTGCTGCAGTATGGGGGTCTGGGATACTGGTGGGCAATCATCGTCGCGCCGCTCGTGGTCGGGCTCTCCGGAATTGTCATCGAGCGGCTTTTTTTGCAGTGGCTCTACAAGCTCGATCATCTCTACGGATTGCTGCTCACCTTCGGTCTGGCGCTGATCATCGAAGGGACCTTTCGTAATTTCTTCGGCTCCTCCGGCCTGCCCTACGCCGTGCCGCCCGAGCTTCAGGGGGGCTCAATCTCGGCTTCATGTTCCTGCCCAACTACCGCGCCTGGGTGGTGGTGTTCTCGCTCGCCGTGTGCCTGGCAACCTGGTTCACCATCGAACGCACGAAGCTCGGCTCCTATCTGCGCGCGGCGACGGAGAATCCGACCCTGGTGCGCGCCTTCGGCATCAACGTGCCGCG
This sequence comes from uncultured Alphaproteobacteria bacterium, assembly GCA_963840535.1. Classification (GTDB taxonomy): domain Bacteria; phylum Pseudomonadota; class Alphaproteobacteria; order Rhizobiales; family Xanthobacteraceae; genus VAZQ01. The sequence continues at coordinate 225,586 of CAWIZJ010000052.1, read as the reverse complement.
CATGATCACGCTGACCTATGGCTTCGGCGTCGCGCTTGCCGCGCTCGCCGGCGTGATGGCCGCCCCGATCTACAGCGTGAGCCCCCAGATGGGGGCCAACCTCATCATAGTGGTGTTTGCGGTGGTGGTGATCGGCGGCATGGGCTCGATCATGGGCGCCATCGTCACCGGATTCGGCCTCGGCATCATCGAAGGGCTGACCAAGGTATTCTTTCCCGAAGCGTCGAACACCGTGATCTTCGTCATCATGGCGATCGTGCTCCTGATCAGGCCGGCCGGCCTGTTCGGAAGGGGTACGTGACGTGCAGCGGCCCGCCGACCCGGGCAAGCTCGGTGACATGCGCTCGCGCAGCGAGGTCGTCGCATTCCTGATCATGGCCGGCGCATTCATCGTGGCGCCGATGTTCGTCTATCCAGTGTTCCTCATGAAGGCGCTGTGCTTCGCGCTGTTCGCGTGCGCGTTCAATCTGCTGATCGGCTATGTCGGGCTGCTGTCGTTCGGGCATGCCCTGTTCTTCGGCTGGGCGAGCTATGTCAGCGCGCATGCGGCCAAGGTCTGGGGATTGCCGCCCGAGCTCGCGATCCTGGCCGGCACCGCCGCTGCCGCCGGACTCGGAGGGATCGTCGGTGCGCTCGCGATCCGGCGTCAGGGCATCTATTTCGCCATGATCACGCTTGCGCTGGCGCAGATGATGTTCTTCTTCGCCGTCCAGGCACCGTTCACGGGCGGCGAGGACGGCATTCAGGCGGTGCCGCGCGGCAGACTTCTGGGGTTCGTCGACCTCGCCAACCAGACCAACATGTACGTCATGGTGCTGGTCGTTTTTCTCGGCTGCTTCCTGCTGATCTATCGCATCATCAATTCGCCGTTCGGCGAAGTGCTGAAAGCGATCCGCGAGAACGAGCAGCGTGCAATCTCGCTCGGCTACAAGACCGAGCGCTACAAGCTCGTTGCCTTCGTGCTGTCGGCCACGTTCGCGGGGGTGGCGGGAGCCACCAAGGCGCTCGTATTCCAGCTTGCCTCGCTGACCGACGTCGATTGGACGATGTCGGGCGAAGTGGTCCTGATGACCCTGGTCGGTGGCCTCGGCACGTTGTTCGGCCCGGTGATCGGTGCATTGTTCATCGTCACGTTGGAAAATTATCTGACTATGATCGGCCAGTGGGTGTTCGTCGTGCAAGGCGTGATTTTCGTCGTCTGCGTGCTGCTGTTCCGCCGTGGCATCGTCGGCGAGCTGGCTCAGCTTCTGCGCATCAAGCTTTGACGCGCCGATCAGGTGCGCCGGCGTCGTCGGATTGCGGACCGAATGACGGATTGCTGCCTCCGTAGGTCTGCCGATGCTCCGGCCTGCCTCGGGCGCGTCACGACTGGGTCGAACTGGTGTGAGGCTCGACGCTCGGATTGTGTCCCGGTCGCTCCCGCCAGAAGCGCGGTGCGAGGATTGCGACCAGGACGAGCGCCACCAACAGCAGCAAGAGCGCCGACTGCTCGAGCCATGCGATCCCGGGGACTCCGAGTCCCAGGATCACGCCGACGAGGCAGATCCGCCACGCCGCGATATGGACGCCGGCCGTGAAGGTCCCGAGCGCCAGCAATGTAAGCACGGCGAGCGCGCTGGCATCGGCGTTCATCATCCTTGCGACATCGGCCACCGACATCAGCTGCATCGCCAGCAGCACCGCCGTCCAATGCAGGGCCTGCGTCCAGACCAGGCGCAGCCGCTGATCGCGATCGGGGACATCTCGCCATCGGGTAACGACGCAGATGACTCCGATCAACGGCGCAAGGACCACCCAATAGAGCCAAAGGGGCGTACGCGAAAAGCTGGTGAAGGCAATGCCGAACAACGCGAGCACGAGCACCAGGAGATACGGCCACTCCCTTCTCAGAAAGCCGGGCGGACTTGGATGCGAACCGCTCGGCGCGGGATTGCCTGATTGGGGATCCGTCATGGCGCATGTCCTCGCTAGAGTGGCTCCGCCTTTGACACGAAACGCAGCGGAGTGCCCCGACGGGTAATCCGCATACGAACTGATTTGCACACTGATACGCCGGCAGTACCCGGAAGCACAGTCCCGGTTGCGGGGGCGCCGCGAAGGTGCCTCTCGTCCACGGGTAAGCTTCGCACGGCATGCTCGGGCCGGCCTCCCGCTCAAACGAGAAAAACGCCTTTATAGGGCGACCTTGTTTCGACAAGACCGTGACGTGCCGGCGAACCGAGCCATCTGTCATGATGTACCGCGATCTGAAATGCGGTGCACGGTCGAGGCCATTTGAAATGGGGTGCCATTGTCAAAGTTGGGGGGCAAGATTTTCCTTGACCCCAAGTCGGTCCTTCAGTCCACGACGATCCACGTCGGGGCATGGTCGCTCGCGCCTTCCTTGCCGCGCATGTCTCGATCGACGCCCGCGCTCTTCAGGCGCGGCGCCAGGGCGGGGCTCAGCAGCAGATGATCGGCCGCAGCCCGGCATCGCGCGCGTATCGGTTTCGCATGTAGTGCCAGAACGTGTAGATGCGTTGGTCCGGATGGATTTCGCGGATGGCGTCCGTCCATCCTTGCCCGACGAGCCTGGCATAGGCGGCGCGGCTTGCGGGCTGGATCAGCGCGTCGTCGTCCCACGAGGTGGTCGGATAGATGTCGATTTCCGTCGGCGCGACGTTGTAGTCGCCCGCCAGCACCGCCGGCACCTGCGCGCGCAGCAGCTCGCGTGCATGTGCGGCGAGGCGTTCGAACCACGCCAGCTTGTAATCGAACCTCGGGCCGGGCTGCGGGTTGCCGTTCGGCAGATAGATGCAGCCGACGAGGATTCCCTCGACCGCCGCTTCGATGTAGCGGCTCTGCTCGTCCGTCGCATCACCCGGGAGGCTCGTCCGGGTGACGATCGGCTCCCTGCGCCGCGTCAGGATGGCGACGCCGTTCCAGGTCCGTTGCCCCCGCCAGGCTGCCCGATAGCCTGCGCGCGCGACGGCCGCTTCCGGAAACTCGCTGTCCGTGCACTTCAGTTCCTGCAGGCAGACGATGTCGGGCTTTGCAGCCTTCAGCCATGCGAGGAGATTCGGCAAGCGACGATTGATGTTGTTGATGTTGAACGTGGCGATCTTCATGGGATGGCTGTTCAAGTCGGTGCCGACATGACGGAGATTAGGTCGCCGATCGGCGCGGGCAATCGTGGGGGAGGCGGGTGTCGGCGGAGCGCGCGCCGCCGCCCGGTCCATGCGTTCGTCTTGCGGGGACGCCGCAGAAGGGCAAGTATCCGCGTGGGCTCGGAGCCATCCGGGGAGACTTGGCCCGACGTTGCCCTCTGGGAGGCGGTCCAATGACACGACACCTGGGACGACGATCGAGCATGAGCCGGCTGTGCATGCTGGCGGTGCTCGCCGCGACGATGGTTCTCGGGCTCGGCTGCGGCCCGGCTGCGGCGCAGACCTATCCCGATCGGCCGATCAAGCTCGTGGTGCCGTTCGGCGCGGGTGGGCCGCCGGACGTGGCGGCACGCATCATTGCGGATTACCTGTCGGCGCATCTCGGCACCATCGTGGTCGAGAACCGGCCCGGCGCCGGCGGTACCACGGCCGCCAAGGCGGTCGCCGCCATGCAGCCCGACGGCTATACGCTGATGCTGGGCACCTCGGGGGCGCTGTCGATCAGTGCGCAGCTATACCGCAATGCCGGGTACGACCCGGTCACGAGCTTTGCCCCGATCGCCCTGATCTCGACCGCGCCGCTCGTTCTGGCCGTCAACGCGCAGCTTCCGGTCGACAACGTCGCCGACCTCGTTGCCTATGCCAAGGCCAACCCTGGCAAGCTCAACTTCGGCGCCTCGATCGCCACCCCGCCCCATATATCGGGAGAGATGTTCAAGGTCCTCACCGGAACCGATATCGCGTTCATTCCCTACAAGACGGCGGCGGCGGCGGCGAGCGACGTCATTGCCGGACAGATCCAGATTACCTTCCAGGGTACGACCGGGATCATGCCGTTCATGCAGACGCGCAAGCTCAGGGCGATCGGCGTGGTCAGTCCGCAGCGCATTCCGGAATTTGCCGACGTGCCGACCATGGAGGAGCAGGGGATCAAAGGCATGCCTCCCGATGCCTGGCAAGGCATCGTCGCGCCGGCCGGCACGCCCGCCGACATCATCGCCAGGCTCAACCGCGTGATCAACGAGGGTCTCGCAAATCCCGAGCTGAGGGCGGCGATCATCAAGCTGGGTGGCGCTCCGAAGCTGACCAGCCCGGCCGAGTTCGCGTCCTTCATTGCGACCATGAAGGACGAATGGGCGAAGTCATCAAGGCCACCGGCGTGAAGATCGATTGAGTGTCGACGTCGTCGTCGCCGGGCGCAGGCGGCTCGGGCGCCGTCGGCGCTCGCCGGACGGTGATCACCATCGGTCCCGGCGACGGCGCCCAAATTGACAGCCCCTTCCGGCGCGTGGTTGGTTTCGCTCCAGACCCGTCACACAAGGGAGGAAAATGCCGATGGCGTATCTCTTCCATGAGAAGGATTTGCCGTCGCTCATCTCGGAGGTCCCGGGACGCGAGCGTATCTTCTTCGTCAACCAGGAGCTCGCCAACATCGACGACATGCTGGCCGGCGTCATGCACTACAAGAAGGGCGCTGCCTCGCCCTATCACCTGCACAAGAACTGCGAGCACTTCTATTTCATCATCGACGGCAAAGCCCAGGTCGAGACCGAGGAGGGCATCCGTCCGGTCGGGCCCGGCGACATGATCTTCATCCCGGCCGAGGACAAGCATCGGCTGCGCGCGCTCGAGCCGCTGTTCTATTTCGAATGGCAGGCGCCCAACCGTTTCAAGACCACCATCCTGGAAGGCTCCGATGCCGATCTGCGTTGGAACAAGAAGGACGGCAAAGTCTGGGTGCAGACCTGAGACGGTGCGGAGGAAACCATGTCATTGACCTTCATCGACACCAGCAAGCTTCCGCGCAGGTCGACGCCCGGCCGCGGCCAGATGACCGAGGTGCTCAACGAGGCGCTGTGCGGTGCAAAGAACGTGGTCGCCAGCCTCCGCTGGCTCGACTCCGGCGACAAGTTCGATGCCGGCGCCGACACCAGGCACCAGCTCGTCTACCTGATGGACGGCAAGGGCAGGATCACGCTCGAGGGCAAGGGCTACGATGTCGACAGGGGCGCCGGCATCTATCTCGGCCCCGGCGAGACCGCCACGGTCGAGGCGACCGCCGGCGCGCTCAAGCTGTTCGTGCTCGTCGTCCCGAAAATTCCGAACTAGCCCGCGATCAGCAAGGCTGGCGCGACGGCTGCGGCGGGGCATTGTGGGCGCAACCTCTGCGCTTCCTGCGAGGTGCGGCTATCTTGTCGGTATGGGCGGAGTAGACCCGGCGGACCTACGCGGATCACTCCAGACCAACTTGGCGAACTTGCTACGGAATCGAAGCACGTTCTCCGCGTCGGCACGGGATCGTCGATCTCGGGAAGACCCTGTTGCAGCGGCTTCATCGTCTTGAGCAAGGCGACCAGCCCGCGCTTGCGCACCGGCTCGATCACCAGACGATCGCCGTCACGGTGCATGATCGCTTCATTGCCCGGCAGTTCGAACTCCACCGGAATACGGACCACTTGGTTGCGGCCATTTCGGAACAATCTGACGTGCCTCTGCTCAGACATCAGCGACCTCCTCTGAGCATTTGCCGCGGCCACGCCCGATCTCTCGAGAGGCCTCGGCCGGATCAGGTTCCTTGGTCCCATTTGTTGCGTGAGAATGGAAGACTGAATGCGGAGGGCGTCTTCCAAAGTGATCACCCAAGCTTGACGGGTGACACGTTACGTGGCTGGCGGCGCCGGCGCGGTCGTTTCGCGTCGAGATGGGATGTGTGAAGATACCAACCTGGGCCGCTGCCCCCAGGCAGGACAGTCGGCAATGACGTCCCCGCGTTCCTCCCCCTTGCCGCAATCGGGCCGCGCGGTGGCTTCGATCGACGGCGATCAAAACCGACCGCGTGAGGGATCGGCACCATGCAGGCTCCGATCGTGCATTTCGTCGGCAGCATTCCGTTGCCGGACAGCGAAACCGTGTTCCGGACGCTGTCGGCCGCGGTCGGGCGGCACCTCGTTCGTCTGCCCGACGGCGAGACCGGCATCCGCAAGACCTGGATCCGCTTCCTGCAGGACGTGCTCGCGGAAAATCCGGCGATCGAATACGCCAGGGACGTGCCGCCGTTTCGGTTCGTGCAGTGGGACGGCAAGCTGGTGCGCGAGATCCCGCGCCTGCGCGTCAAGCCCGGCGCCACGATCGACGCCGGCGAGTTCAGGACCGGCTATGCCGACATGGCGATCGAATCGTGGAGCCTGTTCGAGCGCCTGCAGCGGGACGGCGTGATCCCGGCCAACGTGAGGTTCCAGGTCAGCCTGCCGACCCCGATCGCGCCGACCTACAACAACATGGTGCCGGCCGACCGGCCCAGGCTGCTGCCGCCGCTCACCGACCACTTCGTCGGCGAGGTCCGCAGGATCGCCGCCGCCATCCCGAACGACCGTCTCGCCCTGCAATGGGATGTCTGCCAGGAGGTGCTGGCCTGGGAGGGCTACTACGAGCCCGGCCCGGTCGATTTTCGCACCGAGACGATCGATGTGCTGGCGCGGATCGGCGACGCGGTGCCGGGCAGGATCGAGCTCGGCTATCACCTGTGCTACGGAAGTCCCGCCGACGAGCACATGGTGCAGCCCAGGGATGCCGGCATCATGGTCGAGATGACGAATGCCGTCGTTGCGCGCGTTTCGCGGCCGATCCAGTTCTTCCATCTGCCGGTTCCCAAGCCGCGCACCGACGATGCGTATTTTGCCCCGCTCGCGAAGCTCGAGCTTCGCCCCGGCACCGGGCTCTATCTCGGCCTGATCCATCACAACGACGAGGCGGGCGATGCAGCGCGGCTTGCCGCCGCCCGCCGGCACGCGCGCGTCGACGGCGTCGCCACCGAATGCGGCATGGCGCGCGGCGACCCGTCGCGCTTGCCGGCGCTCGTTGCCGCGCACGCCAGGGCGGCGGAGATCGCGCCGTGAGCGGTCCGCTCGTTCCCTGAGGTGCCGAACGCGACGCACGCGCGGTTGCCAAGACGAAAAAAACCCCTTGCGCCGCAGGAGCTTCTCGGAGATCCGGGGCGCGCTCTCCACAGCCGCGCGTCGCCGCGCCGCCAGGCGTGCTTGAATGCCCATCGCTCCCCGGTAAGCTCGATGGCCTGTGTTGTCGATTCGTTGGCTTCGCTTGCAGGCGAAGCGGCACGGTTTTGCATGCCTCGTGGCTCCCCGGCGCAGACGGTTTTCCCTTTCGGCGTTCAGCCGGATGAGGTGGTGCGCGACGACCGGCAGGATGTGGCCGTCGGATGGGCGCGGACCCTGGGGACTGCCTTCGCCGATCCGGATCGCCATTCCGGGTTTCTGCCGCAGGCGGAGGAGGCGGTGCGCGCGCAGCCGGGCGATGGCCACATCCTGCTGCTCGCCGCCACGGCAGCGCTCCTCGACCGGGATGCCGCGCGCGCGCGGGTCTTTCTGAAGCGCTTTTCCAAGCGCTACGTTGCGATCGGCACCTTCCACCTGCTGCGCGCCCTGACACTCGCGCAAGAGAACAAGCTCGCATCGGCGCGTTCGGTGCTGCAAGCCCACGGGCTCACGGATCGGTTCAACGTCCTGTACATTTTTCCCGGAGGTTTTGGGCGTCGGGCATGGCTCTCCCGTCAGTACGACCGGATTTTCGAACGCGACAAGGCTGGCCGGCATAAGCGCGTCGCCTCCGACGCCGCGCGCAAGGCCAAGAGCCGCAGCTGGGCGCGCCGCGGGACAGGAGCGTGCCGGTCGCCGCAGCGGAAGCGCCGACGGCGCCGCCTCCGCTCCCGCTAATCGAGATCGATGTTCCCTTCAGCGCCGAGCTCGATCTTGCGCCGCTGTTGACCGCCTTGCAGAAGCCACCGGACGGCGACGGCGGCTGGTACGACTTACGCCAGCGCTTTGCCCATCTCGGCCTCGCGCAGAGCTTCGACGAGCTGCTCTGCCTGCCGCATCTGCGCGGCATCGAAACCTTCTGGTACCAGGTCGAGACCGTGCGCAAGGTGCTCAAGCAGTTTCGCGGCCGCGTGCTGCTCGCCGACGAAGTCGGGCTCGGCAAGACCATCGAAGCCGGCATGGTCCTCAAGGAGTACCTGCTGCGCGGCATGGTCGACAGCGTGCTCGTTCTTACGCCGGCGTCGCTGGTCGGGCAGTGGCGGGAGGAGCTCGAGACCAAGTTCGACCTTGCCTGCGCGACCACCCATGACGCGCTGCTGCGCAGCGACCCGGAACGGTTCTGGAGCCAGAAGCGCCTGATCGCTTCGCTCGCCCTGGCGCGCCGGAGCGAGCATGCCGGGCACATCGTCGGCCGCAGCTTCGATCTCGTCATCGTGGACGAAGCCCACCACCTGCGCGACCGCACGAGCCAAAGCTACAAGCTGGTGGACGCGCTCAACAAGCGCTTCCTGCTCCTGCTGTCGGCGACGCCGGTGCAGAACGATCTCACCGAGCTCTACAACGTGCTGACGCTGCTCAAACCGGGCATCTTCAAGACCCTGAAGGAGTTTCGCGCCGCCCATGTGACGCCCGGCAAGCCGCACCGGCCGGCCAATCCCGAGCGCCTGCGCGAGCTGATGCGCGGCGCCATGGTGCGCAACACGCGCGCCGTCGTCGCGCTGAAGCTGCCGCGCCGTCACGCCGCCACGATCCGCGTCGACGGCTCCGAGAGCGAGCGGGCGGCCTACCAGGAGCTCGCGGCCGCGGCGCGCCGGCTGGCGGCCGAGGGAGCAAACCGGCTCGCGCTGCAGCATCTTCTCGGCGCCGCCGGATCGTCTCCGGCGGCGGCCGCGGCCGCCGTGCGGCGCCTGTCCGGCCGCCATGTCGATGCAAGTTGGCACGCGCTGGCGCAGAGCTGGGCGTCCATCGGCACCGGCGGCAAGGAGGCGGCGCTCGTCGACCTGCTGCGGCGAAACCCCGACGAGAAGAAACTGGTCTTCGTCCACTACCGCGAGACGCTCGAGCATCTCGCCGGCCTGCTGGCACGGGAAGGCTTTGCTTTCGCGCGCTTCGAGGGGGCCCTGAGCGGCCCCGCCAAGGACGCCGCCATTGCCGCGTTCCGCGAGCGGGTGCCGGTGCTGCTTTGCACCGAGTCCGGCGGCGAAGGCCGCAACATCCAGTTCTGCAACACCCTGATCAATTTCGACGTGCCGTGGAATCCGATGGCGATCGAGCAGCGCATCGGACGCATCGATCGCATCGGCCAGCAGCGCGAGGTTTTCGTGTTCAACCTCGTGACCCGCGGCACCCTGGAGGAGCAGATCCTGCATCTGCTCGATGAGAAGATATCGATGTTCGAGCTCGTGGTCGGCGAGATGGGGGCGATCCTCGGCAGCCTCGACGAGGATCGCGATTTCGCCGACCTGATGCTCGATGCGTGGCTGCGCACGACCGAAGCGAGCCGCGCCGAGGCGTTCGACGCGCTCGGCCGCCGCCTGCAAGGCGCGCGGGAGCACCACGAGAGCGCCAAGGCCCTGGACGCCGCCCTGTTCGGCGAAGACTTCGAGACCGCGTGAGCCGGACCCGATGAGCGAGCTGCGGGAGTTCGTCGCCGACCTGCTGGAGCGCCAGGGCGCCGCCATCGAGGCTCTCGGGCCGGACGGTCTCGAAGTGCTCGCGCCTGCGCCCCTGCAGAAACAGCTGGGCTGGCCCGAGCTGGCGCATCTCAGCTTCGGAACGGAACGCGCCCATGGCGCGATTGCGATCGCGCTCGAGGGCGATTGGCTCGACCGGTTCGGCGCGCTCCTCGCCGACGAGGGACGCTGGAGCGAACGGGAGGTTCGCCCGCCCGCTGCGGTTCCGCCGCCGAGCGACCCCGAACGGGTGCTCGATCGCATGCTCGACCTGCCGAACGCGGTCTGGCGGTTCCAGGGAATGTCCGCGACCTGGACGCGCTGCCTGATGCTGGCGTTCCGCTTCACCGCGGTGTCGGACGAGAAGCGCGAGGGACTGATCTGGCTCGGCTTCAACCTCGGCACCGGCGCGCTGGTCAGCGACATCCTGGCGCGGCTGCGGCCGGCGCTGGCGCAAATGCCCGACTGGCACGTGCCCGATCCGGCGACCAGGCATGCGGCCGGGCCCGGATGGAGCGCGGCGACGCTCGCGGCCCGGCTGCATCCGCTGCTCGATCGGCAGGTGCGCGAGAGCATGGAGCCGTTTCTGCGCGCGATGCGCCGCCGGCTCGAGCGCGACCGCAACCGGGTCCACGCCTATCACGACGACCTGCGCAGCGCATCGCTCAAGCGCCTGGCGGCGCTCGCCCGTGCGCGTCGGAGACCGGGCGGAGGCCGACCGGCGGCGCGAGACGCTGCGGGTCGAGGCGATCGAGCGCGAATACCGCGCCAAGCTCGACGACCTGCGCCGCAACTACGCCCTGCGCGTCACCGTCGAATGGGTCCAGGCACTCGACCTCTATGTACCGGTGCAACGCTTCGAGGTGCTGATCCGCCGCCGCAAGGGCGAGCGCGTGGTCCGGCTCGACTGGCACCCGCTGGTCAGAACGGCCGAACCGCCGCTGTGCGAGGCGGGCCTCGGCCTCGATCGCGTGCGCCTCGTGTGCGACGACAAGCTGCACCTGACCGACCCCGCCGGCCAGGCGCCCTGCGCCGCATGCGGCAAGCCGTTCTGCCGCGCCTGCTTCCCGGCGGCCTGCCCGCGCTGCCGGCAGACCCACCACGCCGTCGGATGAAAATCGCGAGCGAAGCTCGGCCGTTCTCTTGGCGCTTTGGCAATCCAGATGCTTCATGTGCAAGCAAAGCCAGCGGTGTTCTTGATCTTCCACTTTCTGAGCGGATGCCGCGGAAACGATCGATTGGGCGGTCGATGGGGCCATCACACAGTTGTGAGAAGACCTGTGTCTGGGCGTTCAGCGCGTTTCGGAATGCCGCGCGGTCAAGCTGGTTGACACTTATGATCACGAACGCCCAAACACACCGCGCGCATTGAGTCCGGTCCCCCGAGCTGCGGACATTCGCAGGCAGCGCGACGGAACAGGTCGGGGTAGTACGGTCCGTAGGACATCAGCGCACCGGTTTGGCGCGTAGCGCTCGCTACGTCCCTCCGCCCAGCGGTACTCGATGGTGACGGTGCGCCCCTCGATCCAGCCGAGCTCGCGCAGCCGCCGTTCAAAAGCTGCAACCCGACTACCCCAGGCCGTTGATGTGCTGGCACCAAGAAATCCGATTGTGGGCTGCTTGCCTGGCTGCTGCGCGCGCGCCGCGAGCGGCCATGCCACCGCCACGCCGCCGATGAACGTGATGAACTCGCGGCGTTCACGACGCCGTATCCAGCCCAGACTAAAAAGAGGCGATTCTGGAATTTGATGAACGAAAGTTTCCTTTTCTTGTCCTTATTGCCTTTCTCAATTCGGCGCACGATCGCATCGACTTTCTTCGTTGCGTGGGCCAGTTCGGCATCGTGAAAACTTGAGAGCTCCGCAGCATCCCAAAGCTGACATACCGTCTGGTGATCCAGTGGGCTTTTGTAACAGTCAATCGTGTCACACTGTTGATCCGCGCACATCCACGAATAAGTCTCAATGGGCTTCTTTCCGTTACCAATCACCATTTTAGTCTCCTTGCATTCCTCCAGTGCCTGCTTTCCGCCTCCTGCGTTTGTGGCGTACGTAAAGTCATCTCGTCTTGAGCCTCAGCATTTTACGAATAGTTTGATCGTCACTATCCGGCCCCACAATGCCAGGTGTCGTCCAAGCCAAAAAGTGACGATCTCTGACCTGGATGAATGACAGCTCCCGTTTAGGATCTTTGTTACCTTTCCTCATCTCTTCCAGGATGACATTGATCTCCTTCGTCGCTTGCTGTAGTTCAGCATCATGAAAGGCTGTCAATTCGGCCGCCTCCCAAAGTTTTGTAACCGTACAAGTGCTTGTTGCACTCTCACAACAATTCATCTTTCCGTCTTTGTACGTCCATGTATAGGTTTTCTTGGCGTTCATCATTGAACTCTCCGTCTGTAGACTCGGCAGGTCACTCGATCACCTCGTCGGCGCGCGCGAGCAGCGTCGGTGGCACTTCGAGGGCAAGGCCAAGCGCCCTCGCGATTGCAGCACGAAAATGCACGCGCCCTATGTTAGCGGGCGTTGGCAGGTCCCGAAGCTGCACACAAGGCCGCGCCGGCAGCCGATATGTTTGATCACTACGCCGAATTGTTGCGGCCCGCATCGCCCTCCGACGCCAGACTGGGAACTACCGCCTCCGCCTCCTCCTACCGCCCGCGGCGGTGGTTCGGCAAGCGCCGTTGCTGCAGCGCGGGCGTGAATTCGGGCACTCGCTGTCGAAATTGCAGCGCAACTCCTCGCACCGCGGACCGAACATGCCCTGCAGGCACACCCGATCCGCAGAACAAAGGTTGGGCGAACATACCGGTAGGCAATGCGGACCGAAGGAGCCCTGCACGCATATCTGGGCTGTGGGACAAGGGTTGGCGGAACAAACATTTTCAAACGCGAGAGCATCCTGCGCGGCCGGCATGACAAGAAATATACCAATGATGAGACCTATTGCCGCTCGCACATTCTGCGCCATGTTGACGTGCTCCTATGCACCAGAGTCATCCAGTTCAGCAAATGCGAGGTCGCGGTAGGGACGCGGACTTCATCGCGCGCCCTCCGCACAGATCCGTCCGCGCGCCGATCACCGGCATTGTTGGGTCTCGGCCGCGCGTCGAGCGAACGACATTTCATCGTCAAGATGCTGCGGATTCCAGACGACTGCTACGCGCCTTGCGGTGGGTGCTACCTCGTTGAGTAACTCCATCCGCTTGGCTGCCATTTCGTCCGTGAGAAACGCGACGCCGGTGAAAATCTTGCCGCCCCGGGCGAAAGCTGAAGCGATCCCGGCGCGAACAGGGTTATCACTTACGCCGCCGACTACTGGAGTGCCATTGCTTGCATCAACGAGTGCCCGAACGACGTCTCCACCCACACCGATCAACAGGTCCGGCTACTGCGCTACGAGCTCGCGGGCCAGCTCGGGCAGCCGCGTCGGCTCCGCGTCGGCAAAACGAAACGTGACATCGATGTTGCGTCCCTGCACGAAGCCGCGTTGCGCGAGCGCATCCCTCAATGTCTTGTCGATGGGTCCAAGTTCAGAGGTACCGAACACGAGCCAGCCGATCCGGTTGATCTTGGCGCGCTAGGCACGGGCCACAAGAGGCCACGCAGCCGCCGCGCCGCCAATAAGTCCGATGAACTCGCGTCGTTTCCATTGATGGAAATGCATCGATCCCCACCAGCTGGGACCTGCAGCCACAGGATATCCCGTTCGGATCAGCACTGACAAGGAGCGCTCGCGTCTGCTGCAGCACAGATGACGCGAATGCCGCGTCGGTCTCGCTGTATTGCTTGCCTTGAATACGAGTCATTCGCGACGAGAGCGGTAACGGGGGACAAGCCCACGATTGAACCATCCGATACCAGCGTAACCTGCTCTAGCGCACCGCCGGCGCGGTAGGCTGGAATTTCTGTATCCTGCGGCCGAAGCCGACTTCGGCGGTATAGAGATTGCCTTTCGAATCGATTCCGATGTTGTGCACCCACTTGAATTGGCCGGGCTGGCGGCCGTGACGGCCCCACTGCGAAAGCACCTTCCCGTCCTCGCGCGACAGCACACTGATCTGGCCATTGGCGCCGTCCGCCACGAAGATGAACCTCTGCTGCGCATCGCTCGACAGCACCAGGTCCCAGACCGAGCCGTTGGCCAGGGTTTGCGGATCGAGGCGGAACTCCTTCACGAAGGCACCGTCCTTGCGGAAGACTTGAATGCGATCGTTGACGCGGTCGCAGACATAGACCAAGCCGTCGTCGGACAGCCGAACGCAGTGCACGGGGTTGCCGAAGCTCTGCGACAGCGGTGCAGCCGGGCTGTAGGCCGGAAGCTTGTCGTCGACCGGCGTCTTGGTGCCGTACGCGCCCCAGTGGCGCTTGTACGCTCCGGTCTTGGCGTCGAACACGACGATCCTGCGGTTGAGGTAGCCGTCGGCGACGTATAGTTCGCTCGCCGCGTCGTCGACGACCATGTGCGCGGGCTGGCCGAGCTGGGTCTGCGAGTTCGATCCTTCGCTGGATCCCGGCTTGCCGATCTGCATCAGGAACCTGCCGTCGGGCGCGAACTTCAGGATCTGGTGGTCCTCCTTGCTGTTGCCGCCGACCCAGACGCTGCCGTCCTTGTCCACGAAAATTCCGTGCTCGTTCGTCGGCCAGTTGTAGCCTTGGCCAGACCCGCCCCAGGAACGCAGCAGATTGCCGTCGGCATCGAACTCCATCACCGGCGGCGCGGCGGTGCAGCACTTTGTGGCGGGCGGGTTCTGCGTTGCGCCCTTCTCGTCGTCGAGCAGGCTCTTCGGGCGGTGGACGATCCAGATGCGGTCGTTGCGATCGGTGGCGAGGCCCGCGACCTGGCCGAGGATCCAGTTGCCGGGGAGCGGCTTGGGCCAGAACGGGTCAGGCCGGAACGAAGGGGCGTCCTGGGCCGCTGCGGATACGGACGCGGCGATGAGAGCGAGAAGGACGAGAATCGATCGCATGGCTTCCTCCCGGGTAGCCCGTCTTCAGGGTGCGGCCCTCGGCACATCCTAGCAGATATCCGGGCCCGAGGACGGTACCGATATTACACCTGCTCGACGAAGGCGCGGCAGGGAGAGACCGGCTGCACGGGCCGAACCATTCCAATGGAGAAGCTCGACAACGTCGTGGCCGAGCACATCGAGAACCGGCTCTTGCAACCCAAGCGTCTCGAGCAAATCCTATCGAACGTGCTCGCTATGCGCTCGCATCCGTTACCGCCTCAATCGGTGGACTTGTGCTCGGATTGGCGTTCGTGCGTCAACTCATCTGAGTTGCAGTCTGAAGACGCAGATGGCGCCGAGAAACCGCGTGGCCGTGCGCCGATCATCGTGATGCGAGATGATTTCGTCTTCTCTTCCAAGAGGCTAGCCTGCTCGGCCATTGCCGACCATTGTTCTGCTAGCTTGATCAATCGGTCGCGTGCCGACGGTGAGGCAGTCGCTTGCGCTGCGCGCCGACACGTCTCGGCCTTTGCTCGATAGATTTCTGCCCTGGAGCGCATACAGCCCCCGCCCACTATCGGATTGTCCGCGCGCAGAGCGAGGACGCGCTTTTGTGCTGATGCGCAAGGCGGGCAATCGCGAGATCATGCCCGACGGCGGGCATACGCGTGCGCCCCGGATTTAACCATGCCTATGCAGCCGGTGCCTACGGATTGCGCTTGGCCGAGTTCTTGTCTTTTCACTTGTCTCTTCGTGCCAAAGATTTGTTTTTCCATGCCAATTTCGCAACCAAAGAAGCTTGCAGCCAAGCGTTTCGGGACACGCTCGCTGAGTATCGTCTTGTGCAACGCTGTGACCATGTATCCGGCGGGGTCTTCGAGCCTCGCCTACACCCGCCACTTGCGAAAGCTCTCTTGGAACTTCGCCTTGGCTCCTTCGAGGTGGCCGCGCGCCCGCTCTTGTATCCCGGCATGACAGGCGCCGACGACCGTGAGCGACCAATACCATCGAAGCTCCGGGAGGGCGTGGAGTATACTTTTCCGACGTGTTCCGGCGCGCGGCGACGTTCGTGGACAAGATTTTGAAGGGCGCCAAGCCGGCCGACCTGCCGGTCGAACGGGCGACGAAATTCGAAACGATCGTCAATCTCGAGACTGCCAGGGCACTTGGCCTAGACGTGCCGACAGCATCTTTCTTGCGTGCCGATGAGGTGATCGAATAGCGGGTTCGTTAGAAAGTCCCGCATTGAGCAAATCTGGTCCGGTTTACCCCAGCTAGCCTCCGTCAATGCGGCCGTTGCGGAACCGCCGGTCAGTGCCAACCACAGACGTTCGCAACCCGTAGGGGACGACAGAGGTTTTCCTGTCGATAAGGGCCAAAAAGTCCCCTGCCCAAGCCATTCGGTCGGGGCTTCTATTGCTTGTAATTCGCTGCTCGCGCGTGCAAAACTTGACGCATCGCAAAAAATCTCTCTGGAGGAACTCACATGCGCGTCAGCGTTCTCGCGGCCAGCATCGGCACCACGCTCGCCATGATCGGCGTCACTCAAGCCGCTTGTCCGGGAACGGCCGAGATTGACCGCTTCCTTGCAGACTGGACCGCAAAGAGGCTGACCCAGTCCCTGCCGGTGACGAACATGGCCGACGCGGTGTGCGCACGCGACAAGCTGGTCGAGAAGATGCGCGAGAGCCAGGGCAAGGTGGTCGGCTACAAGGCGGGCCTGACGGCGAAGGCCACTCAGGAGCGGTTTGGCGCCAACGCACCGGTTGCGGGGATCCTTCTGGAGAAGATGATCGTGAACGACGGCGCGACCGTCCCGGTGAATTTCGGTGGCCGCGTGGTGTGGGAAGCCGACATGCTGCTCGTGGTCAAGGACAGCGGCATCAGCGCGGCGAAGACGCCCGAAGATGCGCTCAAGCACATCAGCGCCATGAGGCCGTTCATCGAATTGCCCGACCTCGCCCTGGATCCGAAGGAGAAACTCGACGGCGTGCAGCTTGCTGCCATCAACGTCGCAGCCCGACTGGGCGTGGTAGGCCCCGAGGTCGCGCTCGAACCGTCGGCCGACACGGTACGGCGCCTCGCCGAGATGAGGATCATCGCGACCGATGGGTCCGGCGCATCCTTGGCCGAGAACACCGGCGCAGCCACGCTCGGCAATCCGCTCAACGTGGTGGTCTGGTTGATCGAAGAACTCAAGCAGAGCGGACATGTACTCAAGGCGGGCGACCTGATCAGCGTCGGCTCGTTCTCGCCGCTGGTGCCGCTCAAGGCAGGGCAGACGGTGACCGTACGCTATGAGGGGCTTGCGCAGCCGGCGGCCGTTCGGGTCACCTTCCAGTGAGCCCGATTAAGAATGGGCCTCAGGGTAAATTCGACCACGATCAGCCCGACTGCGATAGGCGACGCTGATCGACCGGCGTACTGGCAACTTGCGAGCCGCGCAGGTACGAAACGCGCCCAGCCCTCACGAGACAGGATGTTCGCGCTCGCGATGCCGGCCGCTTTGCAGAGCAGCTGCAATTCGGTCTCATCGCCAAGTCTGAAGTAACCCTCGATCATGGCGGCAGCGCTGTCACCTGCTTCACGGCGCAATATCCTGGCGAGCATTGAATAGCCCTTGGCTCGCGCTAGAGCTTGCGTTGCCGTTGAGGTCATCTCTGAATCGCTAGCAGGGCGGGCTGCCCGCCGAGTTTGCCCCGGTCGGCGCCAAGCTGAAGCTCGGTGCGGATCAGCGCCCCGACCACTGATGCCGGCAACAGGGGACAAGACCAATGCCGCGCTTCCGGCGAACGAGGGGGCTCGACGGGACACTGCCGGGACACCAGCTTAGTTGGCTAAGGCCAAATAATTGAAAACATGGCGCGCCCGACAAGATTCGAACTTGTGACCTCTGCCTTCGGAGGGCAGCGCTCTATCCAGCTGAGCTACGGGCGCACTTGCGCAGTCATTATCCGATCGTTCCAGGCGCGGCAATGCGGACGGGATCCCCACCCCGATCTTGACGCGGGTCCATTGGCCGCGCTCCGGGCAGTAGGATAGATGCAATATGAATTTTATTATTGACTACAAATTGCGATGGTGGTAGGAAGCGCCCAGCTCGCTCACGAGGGCCGTTTTCTAGAGGCGATCCCGAAGGCGGAGCGAGATTGGCGTCCCGCGGCTGCGGCTCGCAACCGCAGGCTCGGGAGGTGCGGAAGCCGACCGCCGGGCACTACGACCCGGCCGCGAGGAGCTCGCTGCACGTCACCGGAGGAAATGCCGAGTGACGGAAGCGCGGATCCGCATCGCAAGAGTGCCAAGGTGGAGCGCCGCAAGGCGCGGCGTCCCGCGCACGGGACGCAAAGGGCGCTTCGCAAGCGCCCGGCGTGCCGCGTCATGGCACGCCCGCCGGATGCCGCTGCATCCGGGCGCCTGGCGGCGCTCCGCCGCCCCCTCCTGATCGGGGCGGGTGAAGAACACGGTCAACACCCGGGCGCGCCGCGCCGCGGGAACGGGAAAGGCTGTCTGCGATCTCAGGGACGGTGGGCAGCTTGAAACGTGAAAGCAATGGAGAGAAACATCGTGTCCGGGCAAGTGGAGCGAGCGCAACAAAAGCGCGTTCACGCGCGTCTCACGACGCGCTATGCGAGAGCGCAAGGGGACCCGGGACCGGCGCAGGACTCGCGATGCTCAGCGTGGCGATGCTCGTCGCGTGGCCCTGGGGTCCCGGCTCTCGCGCGCAAGAGCGCGCTCGGCCGGGACACGAACGCGAAGTCATCCTCCGAGCGCCTTGGCCAAACGAAGCCAAGTGACGAAAACAGCACACCGGCACCGGTCGGCACCCGCCGACCGCAACGGTCGCGATCGACGAATGCCGCCCGACCAAGCGGGCTGCTCGATATCGCGATTGCGGTGCACGGCCGACGCGCGCGCCCCGCTGAAAATACAGCGAAAATGCAGCGGGCACCCGTTTTCGGCCCCACACGACACGGATCACACGATGCGCCCGACCCCGGTTCGCCGTAGAATGCGGGTCGAGGCAAACAGGACCCCGGGAGCGTTCCATGTCGCAGATCGCCGAGCAACGCGAGCCCAAGCCCGCGCGCGAGCGCAAGGGCGCCGCGTTCGACTGGGAGGACCCGCTCGACCTCGAAAGCGAGCTCACCGAGGAAGAGCGCATGGTGCGCGATACCGCGCACGGGTATGCCCAGGACAAGTTGTTTCCGCGCGTGCTCCTCGACTATCGCGAGGAACGCTTCGACCGTGGCGTCGTGTCCGAGATGGGGGCGCTGGGCCTGCTCGGCCCCACCATCCCGGAGGAGTACGGCGGCGCGGGCCTGGGCTATGTCGCCTACGGGCTGATCACGCGGGAAATCGAGCGCGTCGACTTCGGGCTACCGCTCCGCGATGTCGGTGCAGTCCTCGCTGGTCATGCATCCGATCTTCGCCTATGGCAGCGAGACACAGCGCAGGACGTATCTTCCCAGGCTCGCCACCGGAGAGCTGGTCGGCTGCTTCGGCCTCACCGAGCCCGACCACGGCTCCGACCCTGGCTCGATGGCGACGCGCGCGGAGAAGGCGCCGGGCGGCTTCCGCCTCACCGGCAACAAGATGTGGATCACCAATTCGCCGGTGGCCGATGTCGCGGTGGTGTGGGCGAAGCTCGACGGCGTCATTCGCGGCTTCCTGGTGGAGCGCGGCACCCGCGGGTTCTCGACCCCGAAGATCGAAGGCAAGCTCTCGCTGCGCACGTCGATCACCGGGGAGATCGTGCTCGAGGATGCCTTCGTGCCGGAGGAGAACCTGCTGCCGAACGTGCAGGGGCTCGCCGGTCCGTTCGGCTGCCTCAACGTGGCGCGCGCCGGCATCGCCTGGGGCGCGATCGGTGCCGCCGAGTTCTGCTGGCACCGGGCACGACAATACGTGCTCGACCGCAAGCAGTTCGGCCGCCCGCTGGCCGCCAACCAGCTGGTGCAGAAGAAGCTCGCCGACATGCAGACCGAGATCACGCTCGGCCTGCACGCCGCGTTGCGGCTGGGCCGCCTGCTGGAGGAAGGGCGGGCGGCGCCGGCCGCGGTGTCGCTGCTCAAGCGCAACAACTGCGGCAAGGCGCTCGAGATCGCGCGGCTCGCGCGCGACATGCACGGCGGCAACGGCATCGCCGACGAGTTCCACGTGATGCGCGTGATGTGCAACCTCGAGACCGTCAACACCTACGAAGGCACCCACGACATCCACGCGCTGATTCTCGGCCGCGCGCAGACCGGGATCCAGGCGTTCTTCTGATCGGCGGGGCAGGGGGAGGATCCGAGCGCGCGGTGCCATCCGTCGCCGGCCGTCACACCTCGTGTGCGAGCTCGGCGAGCCGCGCGACCATGGCGCTGTCGGGATCGGCGAGCGCCTCGATCACGGTGAAATGGTTGGTGCCGCCGATCGCTTCGTAGCGCGTCGATGCGCCGGCCTCGCGCCAGGTCTCGGCGACGATGCGGCTCTGGCGCAGGAACTCGCTCGAATTCGTCGGCACCGACCACGGCATCGAAGATCCGTCCCTTCGGCGCCGGCCAGTAGAGCGGGGAGGCCTCGCGTGCGCTCGCGGCGTCGAGTCGCAGGTCCTGGTTCATGGAGATGCCGACCAGCGGAGCGAGGTCGAACAGCCCGGAGATCGAATAGGCGGCGGGCACCAGGTCGCCCGCCCTCGGATAGAGCGTCGGCCAGTCGGTCGCCACCATGGCGCCGGCGAGATGGCCGCCGGCGGAATGGCCGAAGACCATCATGCGTCCGCCGGTACGCAGCCACAGGAATATGCAGGCGTGGCGGATCTGCTCGATGATGTCGGCAATGGTCACTTGCGGACAGAGATCGTAGCCGGCGACCGCGACCGCGACGCCGCGGGCGTTGAGCCCGCGCGCCATGTGGCTGAACAGCGACGGCTCCAGCGATCGCCAGTAGCCGCCGTGGATGAACAGCGCGAGCGGAGCGGTGCCGGCATTGGCCGCGAACATGTCGATGAACTGGCGCGGGCTCTCGCCATAGCTCAGGCCGAGCTCGGCGCGCCGCTCCTTCATGGCCTCGGCGCGGTAATCCTCCGCCGCGCGCGCCCAGCGCGCGAAGATCTCCGGGTGCTCCGGCACCCGGGCGCGGTTGTTGTACTCGGCCTCGTAGTCGATCGACATGCGGCATTCCCCGATCCGCCTCTCTCTATCATCTCTTGCGCCTGGCGGGGAGGGGCCGCTATGCCTCGGGCATGAAGGTGGACGGCAGGGAAACGCGCACCATCTGGCTCGAGCCCGACGGCTGGTCGATCGGCATCATCGATCAGACCCGGCTGCCGCACCGCTTGGTGACGCTGCGCCTGGAGACGCTCGAGGCGGCCGCGCATGCCATCGCAGCCATGCAGGTGCGGGGCGCGCCGCTGATCGGCGCGACCGCCGCCTACGGCGTGTGCCTGGCGTTGCGTGCCGATCCCTCCGACCGCGCGCTCGAGCGCGCCCATGCGACGCTGCTCGCGACCCGCCCGACCGCGATCAACCTCAAATGGGCGCTCGACGAGATGGCGGCGGCGGTTCGCAACCGCCCGCGCGGCGAGCGGGTCGCCGCCGCCTATCGCCGCGCCGCCGAGATCAGCGACCAGGACATCGCCATCAACAGGCAGATCGGCCGCCACGGGGCGGCGCTGATCGAAGCGATCGCGGCGCGCAAGCCGCCGGGCGAGCCGGTCAACGTGCTCACGCACTGCAATGCCGGATTCCTCGCCACCGTCGACCTCGGCACCGCCACCGCGCCGATCTACACCGTGCACGCAAAGGGCGTGCCGCTGCATGTGTGGGTCGACGAGACGCGTCCGCGCAATCAGGGCGCCGCGCTCACCGCCTGGGAGCTCGGCCAGCAGGCAGTGCCGCACACGGTGATCCCCGACAATACCGGCGGTCACCTGATGCAGCACGGCATGGTGGATCTCGCGATCGTGGGCGCCGACCGCGTCACCGCGAGCGGCGACGTCTGCAACAAGATCGGAACCTACCTCAAGGCGCTCGCCGCCCGCGACAACGGCGTGCCGTTCTACGTGGCGGTGCCGTCGCCCAGCATCGACTTCACGGTGTGGGACGGGCTCGCCGAGATCCCGATCGAGCAGCGCGGCGCCGACGAGGTCGCGACCGTCACCGGCAGCACTGCCGATGGCCGCATCGAGACCGTGCGCGTGGTGCCCGACGGCTCGCAGGTGGCCAACTACGGCTTCGACGTGACGCCGGCGCGGCTCGTCACCGGCTTGATCACCGAGCGTGGCGTCATCGCAGCAAACCGGCGATCGCTCGCCGAGGCGTTCACCGAGCGCGCCGCCGCGGCGGAATGAGGAGATTGCGCGCGCTCCCCAACGCTCCCGCGCGGTGCTCAATTCGGCTTGATGCCGGCGGCGCGCACCAGGGCGGCGTTGGCATCCTGCTCCTTGCGGATCAGCGCGTCGAATTCCGCCGTCGACATGGCCATCGGCTCGCCGCCGAGCGTGCGCAGCTTCTCCTGCACGGTGTCGGTCTGCGCCGCCTTGCGGACCTCCTGGTGGAGCCTGTCGACCACCTCGCGCGGCGTCCTTGCCGGCACGAACATGCCGATCCAGAAGTTGAAATCGGAGTTGGGCAAGCCGGCCTCCAGCGTCGTCGGCACCTCCGGCAGCGCCTGCGCCCGCTTCGAGCTGCTGGTGGCGAGCGCCTTGAGCTTGCCCTCGCGCAGGAGCGCAAGCGCGGGCAGGATCGGCGTGTAGAAGAAGTCGACGCGCTCCGCCAGCACCTCGGTCAGCGCCTCGGGCGCGCCGCGGAAGGGGATATGCTGCGCCTCGAAGCCGGCGGCGAGGCGCAGGCGCTCGGAGGTCAGGTGCGCGGCCGCACCGTAGCCGACCGAGGCATAGTTCATGGCGCCGCCCTTGGCCTTGCCGGCGGCGATCAGCGCGGCGAGCGATTGGTACTTGTTGGGCGAGACCACCAGGATGAGCGGCACGTCGACGATCGGCATCACGCCGGCGAAGTCGCGTGCGGTGTCGTAGGCCAGATTGATGAACGTGGCGGGATGAATGGTGATCGCCGAGGAGTGCACGAGCACGGTGTAGCCGTCGGCATCGGCCTTGGCGACGGCGGTCGCACCGGTGGTGCCGCCGGCGCCGGTGCGGTTCTCGACCACGAAGGTCTGGGCGAGCTGCCGCGCCAGCTGATCGGAAACCGTGCGCGCCGTGATGTCGATGGCGCTGCCTGCGGTCACCGGCACGATCACGCGCACCGGCTTCGCCGGCCAGCCCTGCGCGATCGCGCTCCCCTGCGACCACAGCAGCAGCAGCAGGTCGAAGCGACCGGCCGAAGAAGCCACATGGTTCCCTCCGTCTGCCTCTCGCGGCAGGATTGCCGTTGGTGCAAAGAGTAGCGCGTCGGGCAGCGCGTGTCAGGCGTGGGGGCTGACGCGCGAAGTCGCAGGGCCGGCCGGGATCGAGACTACTTGGGCGCGCGCTTGGCGAGGATGCGCTGCAAGGTGCGGCGGTGCATGTTGAGACGGCGCGCGGTCTCCGAGACGTTGCGGCCGCACAGCTCGTAGATGCGCTGGATGTGCTCCCAGCGCACCCGGTCGGCCGACATCGGATTTTCCGGAGGCTCGGCCTTGCGGCCGTCGAGTGCGAGCAGAGCCGCCACCACGTCGTCGGCGTCGACCGGCTTGGAGAGGTAGTCGACGGCGCCGAGCTTCACTG
Source organism: uncultured Alphaproteobacteria bacterium (assembly GCA_963840535.1). Taxonomy (GTDB): domain Bacteria; phylum Pseudomonadota; class Alphaproteobacteria; order Rhizobiales; family Xanthobacteraceae; genus VAZQ01. The sequence goes on along the minus strand of CAWIZJ010000052.1, from coordinate 202,277 downwards.
CGGTCACCGCGGTGGCAATGTTGCCGTAGCCGGTGAGAATGATCGCACGGGCGTCGGGCCGGCGCCGCTTGAGCGCAGAGATCACGTCGAGGCCGTTGCCGTCCTCGAGCCGCATGTCGACGACGGCAAAGGCCGGCGAGAAGGTCTCGAGCTGGGTCAGGCCGTCGGCGACCAATTCGGCGGTAGTGACGGCGAAGCCGCGGCTCTCCATGGCACGGGCGAGCCGCTGGAGGAAGGATTTGTCGTCCTCGACGATCAGGAGCGAGCGCTCGCTCGGCATCGCCGCGGCCACCAGGTCGGCCATGGCCATCTAACGTCTCCACTGCCACGCGGCGCCGCCACGACCGGCGACCGCAGGCCGGCAGCAAAATCGTCCGTATTCTAGGAACCGCATCCGACCACCTCAAGTGAATAAAGGGTAAGGCGCGCGTCGGCAGCGGACGTGCGCTGCAACATCGCCGCAATCGGTCAGCGAACACTCGACAATATGACCGTGGAGCGGCTCAAACTGCATCGCGCCGGCAACCGCGTGCGGCCCTCTACAATGCGAACGCCATCGGGCGCTCGAAATCGCCCCTGCCCCAGTGCACGCGAACCACTGCACCGCGGTCGGGAAACGGTCGGTTCTCGAAGTCGAGAGTGGCGCCCGAGCGCTCGAGCAGCGTCTTGGCGATGAAGAAGCCCAGGCCCAGCCCGCTCGCATCGCCGTCATGGCGCTCGCGTCGGCGGCTGGTGACGTACGGCTCGCCGATCCGGTCCATGATCTCGGGGGCGAAACCCGGTCCGTCGTCGATGATGGTGACGGCCACGTCCTCTCCGTTCCACGCCGCCGCCACCTCGACCCGCTCGCGCGCGAAATCGACGGCGTTCTCCAGCAGATTGCCGAGACCGTAGAGGATCGCCGGATTGCGTCCGCCGACCGGCTCGGAGGCATCGCCCGACGAGAGCGCGACGTCGATGGCGACACCGAAGTTGCGGTGCGGCGCGACCACCTCCTCGATCAGGGTGGAGAGCTTCATGCGGTCGAACGGATCGCCGCTCGAGAGCTCGGTCAGCTTGCCCAGGATGCTGCGACAGCGCGCGGCCTGCTCGTTGAGGATGCGCACGTCGTCGGCGTGCTCGGAGTCCGGCTGCATCGCGAGTTGCAGCTCCCGCGCGATCAGCGTGATGGTCGCCAGCGGGGTACCGAGCTCATGGGCGGCGGCGGCGGCGAGCCCGTCGAGCTGCGAAAGGTGCTGCTCGCGCGCGAGCGCCAGCTCGGTCGCCGCCAGCGCATCGGCGAGCTGACGCAACTCCTCGGTCACCAGCCAGGCATGCAGGCCGATGAATGCGATCGAGAGCAGGATGGAGAGCCACACGCCCATGACGTAGGTGCGCGGCAGCTCGAGCGGCGGATCGGTGGCCCACGGCAGCGGCTCGTGCACGAACACCAGCGCGGTCGCGCAGGCGATGGTGAAGCCGCCGAGCAGCAGCGTCATGCGCGGCGGCAGCGCGGTGGCCGAGATCAGGACCGGTCCGAGCAGCAGGATGGCGAACGGATTCTGCAGTCCGCCGGTGAAGAAGAGAAGCACCGCCAGCTCGGCGATATCGAAGGCGAGCAGCCAGGCCGCGCGGTCGGGCTCGAGCCGCTGGCGCATGGGAAAGCGGATGCGCAGCGCCACGTTGAGCCAGGCCGCGAGCGCGATCACCGCCAGGCAGGCCCAGATCTTCAGGTCGTAGTCGAGGCCGAAATAGACCACCAGCACCGCCGTGGTCTGCCCGATCACCGCGAGCCAGCGCAGCCGCACCAGCGTGTCGAGGCGCACGCTGCGTCCGGTCTGGCGCGTGTCCATGGATGCCGGCTCGGTCACTGCCATAATCTACGCCTTCGCCGCTCATCCTCAACTCCCGGCGCATGCCCCGGTCGCGGCCCCTTGCCTCGCCGGCCCGGCCTTGCCACACCTGCGCTTTCGTCGAGGCCGTGCCCATGTCCGCAGTCGCCCCGCCAGCCATCGCCGTCGACCAGCTGGTGAAGACCTACAAGCTGACCCGCGCGGTCGACGGCATCTCGTTCGCGCTCGCGCACGGCTCGGTCACCGGGCTCCTGGGCGGCAACGGCGCCGGCAAGACCACCACCCTGGCGATGATCCTCGGCCTGGTGATGCCGACCTCCGGCACGGTGAAGGTGCTGGGTGCGGAGATGCCCCGCCAGCGCTACCAGGTGCTGCACAAGATGAATTTCGAGAGCCCCTATATCGACATGCCGCACCGGCTGACCGTGCGGCAGAACCTCGAGGTGTTCGGTCGGCTCTATGCGGTCGAGGACCTCGCCGGCCGCATCGCCACACTCGCCGAGGACCTCGACCTCGACGAGTTTCTCGACCGTCCGGTCGGCAAGCTCTCCGCCGGTCAGAAGACCCGGGTGGCGCTCGCCAAGTCGCTGGTCAATTCGCCGCAACTGCTGTTGCTCGACGAGCCCACCGCCTCGCTCGACCCCGACACCGCGGACTGGGTGCGCGGCCGACTGGAGCGCTTTCGCAAGGAGCGCGGCGCCACGGTTCTGCTCGCCTCCCACAACATGTCGGAGGTCGAGCGGCTGTGCGAGCGCGTCATCATCATGAAGCGGGGTCGCATCGAGGACGACGATACGCCGGGGCGGCTGCTCATCCGCTATGGCCGCGAGACGCTGGAAGAGGTGTTCCTGGACGTCGCTCGCGGTCGCGGCCATGCGCGCGAGGCCGCGCAATGAGCGCGGCCTCGACCGGAACCGTCACGCTGGCCGCGCACCGCATCGCGGCCATGGTGCTGCGCTACGTATATCTGCTGCGCTCGTCCTGGACGCGGATGGTCGAGCTGATCTACTGGCCGGCGGTGCAGCTGTTCGTGTGGGGGTTCCTGCAGCTCTACATCACCGAGAACGCCGGTTTCTTCGCCCGCGCCGGCGGCGTCTTCATCGGCGCCGTCCTGATGTGGGACGTGCTGTTCCGCGGCCAGCTCGGCTTTTCGGTTTCGTTCCTCGAGGAGATGTGGTCGCGCAATCTGAGCAATCTCATGATCAGCCCGCTGCGACCGATCGAGTTCGTGGGCGCGCTGATGATCATGAGCCTCATTCGATTGGCCATCGGCATGGTGCCGGTCACCCTGCTCGCCATCGCCTTCTTCGGCTTCAATCTGTACAGCCTCGGCCTTGCGCTGGCGGCATTCTTCCTGAACTTGATCCTGACCAGCTGGGCGGTCGGCATCGTCGTGTCCGGCGTGCTGCTGCGCAACGGCATGGGCGCGGAGACGCTGGCATGGACGCTGATGTTCGTGCTGATGCCGATCACCTGCGTCTACTATCCCGTGAGCGTGCTGCCGGACTGGCTGCAGGTGGTCGCCTGGGCGCTGCCCCCCACCTATGTGTTCGAGGGCATGCGCGCGCTGATCATGCAGCATGAGTTCCGCGCCGACCTGATGATGCAGGCTTTCGCCCTCAACGTGCTCTATTTCGCTGCCGCCGCGCTCGCGTTCCTGCAGCTGCTCCAGAGCTCGCGCCGTGCCGGCACGCTGCTGCAGACCGGCGAGTAGGGCGTGTCCGTCAGTGCTCCATCCCGGCCGGCTTGCTGCGGCGCAAAAGCTACAGTTCCAGGCAAATCGTCGTGGCGGGCGTGTAAACGGATGGCGAAGCAATTGCGACTATGTTGACTATATGTCGGAAAAGCGACACCGTGCTGCAGTGCAGCATGGCGACAGCAAAGGCCCGGGAACCATGGCGATTGGAGAGTTCGGCGGCGCGCCGGCTGTGGTGGCCGACAATGCGTCCATGTATGCGGCGCCGGCCTATTGGCTCTATGAAATGAGCCAGGCGTCGCTCGGCCCCGCGCGCGCCTATGCCGATGCGGCGCGATTGTTCTTCAGGAATCCGGCCAATCCGCTGTCGCATACCGCTTTCGGCAAGCACATGGCCGCGAGCATGGAGCTGTTCGAGCGCTCGACCCGGCGTTACGGCAAGCCCGAATGGAATATCGCCTCCACCGTGGTCGGCGGCGAGCACGTCCCGGTGCACATCTCCTGCCCGTGGGAGCGGCCGTTCTGCCGCCTCCTGCACTTCGAGCGCACCTTCGAGCACCTCCCGCGCCGGCCGCAGCCGCGCCTCCTGATCGTCGCGCCGATGTCGGGCCACTTCCCGACCCTGTTGCGCGGTACCGTCGAAGGCTTTCTACCCAATCATGACGTCTACATCACCGAATGGGTCGACGCGCGCATGGTGCCGGTATCCGCCGGCCGCTTCGATCTCGACGACTACATCGACTACCTGATCTCCATTCTGCATCTCTTGGGCGGCGACGTGCATGTCCTGGCGGTCTGCCAGCCCTCGGTGCCGGTGCTCGCCGCGGTGGCGCGCATGGAGGCCGACAGCGATCCCTACGTTCCCCATTCCATGGTGCTCATGGGCGGCCCGATCGATACCCGGGTGAATCCTACCGCGGTGAACGCGCTCGCCGAGCAGCGCGGCATCGATTGGTTCCGTCGCAACGTCATCACCAAGGTACCGTTCCCGAACCCGGGCTTCTTGCGCGACGTCTATCCCGGCTTCCTGCAGCTGCACGGGTTCGTCAGCATGAACCTCGATCGCCATATCGAGGCGCACCGCAAGCTGTTCCTGCATCTGGTTCAGGGCGACGGCGATTCGGCACAGAAGCATCGCGAATTCTACGATGAGTATCTCGCCGTCATGGACCTTGCGGCCGAGTTCTATCTGCAGACCGTGGAGACCGTGTTCGTGCGGCACGATCTGCCCAAGGGCAGGATGACCCATCGCGGCGCCCGCGTCGATCCGAGCGCAATCCGCCGTGTCGCCCTGCTCACGATCGAAGGCGAGAACGACGATATTTCCGGCGTCGGCCAGACCGAAGCGGCGCATCGCCTGTGCGTGGAGATCCCGCCCGAGCGCAAGGCGCATTGGCTGCAGCCGGCAGTCGGTCATTACGGCGTGTTCAACGGCTCGCGCTTCCGCGCCGAGATCGTGCCGCGCGTCGCCGACTTCGTGCTCTCCAATAACGGCGACCGGAACGCGCGCCGCGCTCGCGCGAGGGGCGGCGAGGCCCAGAGTGGTGGCGGGCGGCAACGGCGCTGCCCTCACGGCTGCCGGCAGCCCCGGTCCGCGCGGCCGGCGAATAGGACCCCTCCATCGCCGCGCCAGTGCGTAATGCGGCAAAGCCGCATGCCGCCGGGGCAACTGCGTGATTCGTCAGGGCAGCGGCCGCCGCGGCCGCTGCTAACACGATGATAACGCTGTGGAATTCGGGACGGATCGGAAACCGCGAACGGGTGAGCCGGCGAGGCGGGGCCGGGCGCTCGCCCTCAAGATGCTGTGAATTATGGTTCAAGGCTTGTCGGACACAAGATATTGTAACATCCGGACGAATCACCCCCCGGGATTGGGGAAGGCCTTTATTTCTCACCCGTCATGCTGCGCCCTCTTGCCGTTGTGGCAGTATTTTGCGCTCGCCTTCAATCAAGGAGTGGAATTGCGTCCATGTCGCTGCGTGCGTTGCTCTACCGGCGTCCAAGCGAACCGTCGGTCGTCCAGATCGTCTTCGACAAGGCGATCTATCTCGTCCGCATGCGGCGTCATCGACAGGCGCGACGGTACACCTTGCGCATCGATGCCGCCACGCGCGAGGTCGTGCTCACAATTCCCCCGCGCGGCAGCGTGAAGGAGGCGAAGGAATTCGCCCAGAAGCACGGGGCCTGGATCGCGGCGCGCCTCAAGCGAATGCCCGAGGCGGTACCGTTCGCGCATGCGACCGAGGTGCCGCTGCGCGGCGTTCCGCATCGGATCGTGCATCGGCGTGGCGAGCGCGGCACGGTTTGGACCGAGACCGATGAGCACGGCGGCAAGGTGCTGTGCGTCGCGGGGGAAGCCGCTCACGTCAATCGCCGGGTCGGCGACTTCCTCAAACGCGAGGCGCAGCGCGATCTCCACGCGGCCTGCCGGCGCTATGCGGCCAAGCTCGGCGTCGTGACCAGGCGCATCTGCGTGCGCGACCAGTCGAGCCGCTGGGGCTCGTGCTCGAACTCCGGCGTGCTGTCGTTCTCCTGGCGGCTCATTCTCGCGCCGTCCTTCGTGCTCGACTATCTTGCGGCTCACGAGGTCTCCCACATCGTCGAGCTCAATCATTCGCCGCGGTTCTGGCGACTGGTGGAGCGCCTCTATCCCGATTTCGAGCGCGCCAAGGCCTGGCTCGACGTGAACGGCGCCGACCTGCATCGCTACGGCCTCCCGGCCCGGCGCCGTGCCGGCGATATCTGACCCTCGCCTGCAGCGGCGCCGTCGCGCCGACGCTGGTCCTAATCGACCTTGAAGCCGATGCTCTTGATCACGGTTCCGTATCGCTCGTAGTCGGCGCGGATCAGGGCAGTGAGCTCGTCCGGGGTCGTAATGTACGGCTCTCCGGCTCCGCTGGAGATCAGCATCTCCCTCACCTGCGGCAGCGAAAGGACGGCGTTGAGCTCGGTGCGCAGCTTGTCGACCACGGCCGGCGGAGTCGCACGCGGCGCCAGCACGCCGTGCCACAGAGCGACCCGATAGCCGGGGTAGAAATCGCCGATGCTCGGCAGCTCCGGCATGGTCGGCCAGCCCTTTCTGTCGCTGACCGCGAGGCCTTTCAACTTTCCCGATTTGATGTGCTGGACGACGGAGGTGCCTCCGAACATGGCGGCATTCTCGCCGGCGATGACGGAGATCGAAGCAGGCCCGCCGCCCTTGTACGGGACGTGGGTGAGATCGATGCCGGCGCTCTGCTTGAGGATCTCCATTGCGAGGTGATGCTGGCTGCCGTTGCCGATCGAGGCGTAGAACAAAGGCGATGTGCTCTTGCGGGCAAATTCCATGAACCCGGGAAAGTCGTCGACTGGAACGACCCTCGGGTTCACCGCCAGCACCAGCTGGTTCGTGATGGTGGTGACGACCGGAACCAGAGTGATCCAGCGGGTTCACCGCCAGCTTCGTGTAGATGTGCGGGTTGATCACCAGCAAGCTGTTGTTGGCGTAGAGAATCGTATGGCCGTCGGGCGCGGCGTTGGCGACGATCTCGGCCGAGATGGTGCCATTCGCACCGGGTCGGTGCTCGATCACGATGTTCTGTCCGAGGCGGGCGCCGAGCGGCTGTCCGAGCGTTCGCGCTATCACGTCGGTTGCACCCCCGGGCGGATTGCCCACGACCAGGCGGATCGGTCGGGTAGGAAACTGCTGGGCGGACGCGGCGCTCGAGAGATCGACCAGCGCTGCGCCCAGCAATGGCGGTATCGACAACAACGCCACCGCGCATCGATTCATGATTTCCCTCCACCGTCGATAGATCGAAATCGGCCGAGTGGGACACCGAGCTTTGTCCTCGATCGAATGGTAGCACGCCCGAGCCTCCACCGTACCCGGAAAGTATTCAATCGGTGATTTCCGCTCGCCGCTTGCGCACCGCCGGTGCCACCATCACCAGCAGGATCAGCACCGTCGCGATGATGAAGGCGAGGCTGATCGGGCGCCGCACGAACACCGAGGGATCGCCGCCCGACATCAGCATCGCCCGCCGCAGGTGCTCCTCCACCATCGGCCCCAGCACGAAGCCGAGCAGCATCGGCGCCAGCGGAAATCCGAGGCGCATCCATAGGAAGCCCAGAATCCCGAACAGCGCCGTGAGATAGATCTCGAACGACGAATTGTTGACGCTGTAGATGCCGATGGCGGAGAACGCCATTATTGCGGGAAACAGCAGCCGATAGGGAACGGCGAGGAGCTTCACCCACAGGCCGATCATCGGCAGGTTGAGGACGACGAGCATCAGGTTGCCGATCCACATGCTGGCGATCAGTCCCCAGAACAGATCGGGCCGCATGGTCATCACTTCGGGACCGGGCTGGATGCCCTGGATCTGCAGCGCGCCCAGCATCAGCGCCATCACGCCGCTGGCGGGCAAGCCGAGCGTGAGCATGGGAATGAACTTGCACTGGGCGTCGGCATTGTTGGCCGCTTCCGGCCCGGCAACGCCTTCTATCGCTCCCTTGCCGAAGCGGGAGGGATCGTCGGCCACCTTCTTTTCGATCATGTAGGAGGAAAAGGATGCGATCGCCGGGCCGGTGCCGGGCAGCACGCCGAAGAAGCAGCCGAGCCCGGTGCCGCGCAGGATCGGCGCGAGCGAGCGCTTGAGGTCGTCCCGGGACGGAAACAGGTGGCTCAGCCGGGAGGTGAAAACCACGCGCTCGGAGGTCTGTCCCAGATTGCTGATGATCTCTCCGAGCGCGAACACGCCGACCGCGACCACGATGAAACCGATCCCGTCGGTGAGCTCGGTGATGCCGAGGCTGAAGCGCTGGGTGCCGGTGTTGACGTCGGTGCCCACGATGCCGAGCAGGAGCCCGATCACCACCATGGCGAGCGACTTGATCATGTCGCCCTGGGCGAGCACGGCTGCCGCCACCAGGCCCATCAGCATCAGAGAGAAATATTCCGGCGCACCGAACTTGAGCGCGAGCTCCGCCAGCGGCGGTCCGAACAGGGCGATCAGCAGCGTGCCGACGGTGCCGGCGAAGAACGAGCCGATCGCCGCGATGGCGAGAGCCGGGCCGGCGCGGCCTTGCCGCGCCATCTGATAGCCGTCGATGCAGGTGACCACGGCCGCGGTCTCGCCCGGCAGATTGACCAGGATCGCGGTGGTCGATCCGCCGTACTGGGCTCCGTAATAGATGCCGGCGAGCATGATCAGTGCGCCCACCGGCGACACGCTGTAGGTGAGCGGCATCAGCATGGCGATGGTGCCGAGCGGGCCGATGCCCGGCAGCACCCCGATGAGCGTCCCCACCAGCACGCCGATCAGGCAGTAGAGCAGGTTCTGCAGCGACAGCGCGACGCCGAAGCCGAAGATCAGGTTTCCGAACAGGTCCATGGCGCGGTCAGAAGTCCGCGATGAGCTGATAGGGCAGGCCCAGACCCCAGACGAATACCGCGACCGAGGCAGCGATCAGGACGACCGACAGCAGCAAGACCTCGATCAACCTGAATTGCGGGCTGGCGAGCGCGGAACCGAAGATCAGCGCCAGCAGTGCCGGCACGAAGCCGGCATGGCTCATCAGGATGCCGAACAGGACGAAGGCGAGCGGCAGCACGATCATCGCCCGCAGTGGCCACGAGCGCCACTTGCTCGCCTCGTCCGCAAGCGGGAGAGGGGGCCTGCTGCGCAGGGCGGCGACCACGAGGTAGAGGCCGAACAGGATCAGGATCCCGCCGAGCACGGTCGGAAAGTAGCCGGGGCCCATGCGCAAGGCGGTGCCGAAGGGATAGTTGCGGGCGATGAGCATTGCCGCTGCGCCGATCGCGATCAGCATCGCGCCCGCCCAGAGGTCCCTGTTGTCGAGCGGCCCGAGCTTCATTGAAGCGCCCCGCACGCGTGCGTCTGCTCCGCTTGCATGTTCACCAAGACGGTGTGTGCCGCTCTCCGCCGCGGATGCAATCACTCCGCCTTGATGCCGCCCTCCTTCACGACGCGTTCCCATTTGCCCAGCTCCGTCGTCATGAAGGCCCCGAAGTCGGCCGAGCCCATCCGCAGGATCTCCACGCCCGCGGTCGATAACTGCTGCTGGATCTCCGGCGAATTCTGGATCGCCGAAATCTCCTCGCTGAGCCTCGCGACGATGGCTGCGGGCGTGCCGGCCGGTGCCACGAGGCCGATCCAATTGACGGCTTGGTAGCCCGGCACTCCGGATTCGGCGATCGTCGGAATCTCCGGCAACGCTGGGCTGCGCTGCGTCCCACCCACTCCGAGCGCCCTGAGCTTGCCCGCGCGCACGTGCGGCAACGCGGTGATCGTCGTCGCGAACACCAGCTTGGTGTGCCCGCCGACCACATCGACCATGGCCGGGCCGCCTCCCTTGAACGGGACGTGCAGGAGATCGACGCCGGCCATGAGCTTGAACAGCTCGGCGCCCAGATGCTGAAAGCTTCCGATACCGCCCGAGGCGTATTGCAGCTGCCCCGGTTTGTCCCTGGCGAGGGCCACGAGCCCCTTGACCGAACCGACCGGCAATGTCGGGTGAACCACCAGCACGTTCGGAGCGGTGGCGATGCCGGCGATCGGGGCAAAGCTCCCGATCGGATCGTAGGGCAGCTTGTAGAGCCAGGGATTGACCGCGTTGACCAGCGAGACGACGAGCAGCGTGTAGCCGTCCTTCGGAGCGTTGGCCGCAAGCTCGGTGCCGATGACGCCGCCCGCACCGGCGCGGTTGTCGACGACGAATTGCTTGCCCAGGCGGCTGCCGAGCTGCGTCGCAATCATGCGGCCGACGGTATCGTTGATGGCACCGGGCGGGAATGGAACGATGATCCGCACCGGCTTGGCCGGGTACTCCTGTGCCGCGACCGACGGTGGTCAGGGCGAGCAGGAAGGCCGCAGTCCCGAGCATCGACGAGTGCATGCGCGGCATCGGTCGCCACCTGATCTCGAGCGAACGCACGTCATTGCGCCGTGATGCCACCCTCCTTCACGACGCGGCCCCATTTCGTCATTTCCTTCTCCATGAACGTCCCGAACTCGGCCGCGCTCATGCGCACGATCTCCGCGCCTTCGGCGGCGAACTGCTTCTGCACCTCGGCGGACGTCTGCACCTCCTGCACCACCTTGTGCAGCCGCTCGACGATCGGCGCGGGCGTCCCGGCCGGTGCGACCAGGCCCCACCAGTTGACGGCCTCGTAGGTGGGTACGCCGGACTCCGCGACGGTCGGCACGTCGGGGAGGACCGCATTGCGCTTGCTGCCGCCGACCGCCAGCGCCTTGAGCTTGCCGGAGCGGATGTGCGGCGTCGTCTGCACCAGCGAGCTGAACAGCAGCTTGGTGTGGCCGCCGATCACGTCGATCATCGCAGGGCCGCCGCCCTTGAACGGGACATGCAGCATGTCGACGCCGGCCTCGAGCTTGAACAGCTCGCCACCGAGATGCTGGAAGCTGCCCACGCCGGCCGAGGCGTACTGCAGCTCCCCCGGCTTCTGCTTGGCGAGCGCAACCAGATCCCTGATCGAGCTCACGGGCAGGCCGGGATTGACGGCAACCACGTTGGGCCCGCTGGCCAGCACCGAGATCGGGGTGAACGATTTGATCGGATCGTAGGGCAGCTTGTAGAGCCAGGGATTGACCGCATGTGCGATCGAGACGATCTGGATGGTGTAGCCGTCCTTGGGCGCGTTCGCCGCCAGCTCGGTGCCGACCACTCCGCCGGCGCCGGCGCGATTGTCCACCACGACCTGCCGGCCCAGCCGCTCGCCCATCTGGGTGGCGATCATGCGGCCCACCACGTCGTTGCTGCCGCCGGGCGGGAACGGGATGATGAGGCGGATCGGCTTGTTCGGATAATCTCTGGTGCCGTCCTGGGCGGGAACCGCGGCGGTGAGCGCCAGCAACAGGCCGGCTGCGGCGAGCAGCGTCGAACGCATATTGGGCATCGGTGCTTCCTCCTGTGCGATCAGGATAGCCGGTCCTGCCGTCCGTTTGCACCCCGCTTGATCATGCCGGGCGCCGGGATGCTGTTCCGGCTACGCCGGACTGTCCGATACGGTGAGCGGCGGAACGCCGGCCGTTGCCGCCTCGCTCTGCAACGCCGCGACTTCGTCGGCGGTATACGGGATTCCGGTCCGGCGACGTTCCTGCTCGTTGCGCCGCTCGGGCTCTCCGGCGATCAGCACTTCATCGAAGCCCGCCGCGGTGGCGCAGCTGCGCACGCGCTCGATCAGCGTGTCCATGCGCGCGCGATACCGGTCCTCGGGCATGAACAGGTCGGGTCGCATGGCGAGGAGGAAGTGGCCGACGTCCTGCGGGCGGTCGTAGGCTTTGTACCTTGCGAGCTTGTCCTTGACGTTGTTGCGCAGGATGTCGCGTATCGGCACCGCAGCCCCTCCCTTGCTCGTTCTCCTGCCTCCAGGCTTGGTCTCATTCTCGTGCCGCCGCCATGTCGGCGGTGCGAAGAAGGGGACCGCTGGCTGCCATCGAGCAGCGGAAACGATCCATGAATTTCACGACCGACTTCAAGTTGCCGTCTCGGCGACGACCGTCCGTGCCCCGCCGTGACCTCGATCGCCCTTCCGCCGCTTGACAGGCGGCGGCGAAGCTGCCACCCCGCACGGGTCCAGCATCATCGTCATGCTCCAGCACCCTCTCTCCACCGAGCTGACCTATCCTTTTCCGACGCCGCCCGCTCCCGATGGTGCGCTCGAGGTCGCGCCCGGCATCCTTTGGGTTCGGCTCGCGCTGCCGTTCCGGCTCGACCATGTCAATGTCTATCTGATCGAGGACGGCAGCGGATGGGCCGTGCTCGATACCGGCATCGACAATGCGGCGACGCGCTCGGCATGGGATGGGCTGCTGGACGGGCCGCTGCGTGGGCGCGCGCTGACACGCACCCTGGTCACTCACTACCATCCCGACCATATCGGTCTCGCGGGCTGGCTGTGCGAGCGCTTCGACCTTCCGCTGCTGATGAGTCAGACTGAATATCTCGTCAGCCTCAGCATTCACCTCGATCCGGGCGCGCTCAATTCCGAGCCGTATCTCAGCTTCTATCGTTCGCACGGCCTCGATGCCGATACCACGCTGCGGCTGCTCACGGGCGGTCATCGTTATCTGCGCATGATCTCCGGTCTGCCGCGCACCTTCCGCCGCCTCATCGCGGGGGAGATGCTGCGCGTCGGCCCCCGGACTTTCGAGGTTCTCAGCGGTGGCGGACATGCGCCCGAGCAAGTCATGCTGTATTGCCGGGCCGAGAATCTGCTGTTGTGCGCCGATCAGGTTCTGGCCCGCATCTCGCCCAATATCAGCGTGCAGGCAATGGACCCCGAGGGCGATCCGCTCGGCATCTACCTGCGCTCGCTGACCAGCCTGCAGCGCGACATCCCGCAGGATGTCCTGGTGCTGCCGGGGCACGGCCTGCCGTTCATCGGACTGCATGCGCGGATCGACGAACTGCGCCGGCACCACGAGGCGCGCTGCCTCGCGATCGCGCAGGCCTGCCGGGAGGGCCCGCGTACCGCCGCCGACCTGGTGCCGGTGGTGTTCCGTCGCGCCATCGACGATCCTCACCAGATGGGCTTCGCCTTCAGCGAGGTGCTCGCTCACGTCAACTACATGCTGTGGGAGCATCGCTTGGAGCCGGTGCCGGGCAGCCGTGCGGGTGTCGAGTTCAGGGCGCGCCCATAGTCCAACATCTTCGACCTGCGGAGGAGTGTTGTGCCATGTCGTCGCGTTCCATCAAGACGGCGTCATATGGCTCCTGGCGCTCGCCAATCACGTCCGATCTCATCGTCGCGCAATCCATCACATTGTTGGATGTCCGGCTCGACGGCGGCAGCGTCTATTGGCTGGAGGGCCGGCCGCAGGAGCAGGGCCGCAACGTCGTGGTGCGCGGCAACGAGCTTTCGCAGCCGGCCGACCTCACACCGTTGCCGTTCAATGCGCGCACGCGCGTGCACGAATATGGCGGGGGAGCATGGCTGGTGCAGGACGGAACGGTCTACTTCTCGAATTTCGCGGACGGTCGGCTGTATCGGCTTGCTGCAGGCGAATCCGAGCCGAGGACGCTGACTCCCGCGCCGCACGCGCCCGGACGTGACTGGCGGTTCGCCGATGGCGTGATCGATTCGCGCCGCCGGCGCTGGATCGGCGTGTGCGAGGACCACACGATCGATGGGGAGCCGGTCAATGCCCTGGTTGCCGTCGATCTCGATTCCGAGGCCGGGGGAGGGCGCCCGCCCGGACGCATGCTGGCCGGCGGGCACGACTTCTTCAGCTCGCCGCGGCTGTCGCCCGACGAGGATCAACTCGCTTGGCTGGCCTGGGATCATCCGAACATGCCGTGGAACGGCACCATGCTCTACCTCGCCGAATTCGGCGATGACGGCACCATCCGCGAGCCACAGCTGATCGCAGGTGGAATCGCGGAATCGATCTTCCAGCCGGAATGGTCGCCCGACGGTGCGACGATCGTGTTCGTGTCGGATCGCTCGGGGTGGTGGAATCTCCACTGTTTCGATCTGGCGACGCGCACGACACGGCCGCTCGTTCCGATGAAGGCGGAGTTCGGAGTTCCGCACTGGCTGTTCGGGACATCGACTTTTGCGTTCGCGGGGGAAAAGCGCATCGTCTGTGCCTATTCCCAGGCAGGTCTCGGGCGACTGGCGGTGCTGGACATCGTGAGCGAAACGCTCACTCCGCTCGATCTGCCGTTCACCGAATTCGGCTCGGTGCGCGCCGATGGTGACCGCGTGGTGTTTCGCGCGGGTGCGCCCGACCATCCCGCTTCCATCGTTGCACTCGATATGGGTAGCGGCCGGCACACGATCCTCAAGAAATCGACCGGAATTATCGATCGCGCCGAGCCGCCGATTGCCGACTACCTCACCAGGGTCGAGACCGTGGAATTCCCCACCACCGGCGGAAGCACCGCCTTCGGACTGTTCTATCCACCCAGCAATCCCGACTACGCGGCTCCGGAACACGAGCGGCCGCCGCTCCTGGTCAAGTGTCACGGCGGCCCGACCTCGGCGGCATCGAGCACGCTCAATCTGGGCATCCAATACTGGACCAGCCGCGGCATCGCGGTGCTGGACGTGAACTACGGCGGCTCGACCGGGTTCGGCCGCGCCTATCGCGACCGGCTGCACCTCGCCTGGGGCGTGGTCGACGTCGACGACTGCGTCAACGGCGCCAAGTTCCTGTCCGAGCAGGGGCGCGTCGACGGCAAGCGCTGCGTCATCAGCGGCGGCAGCGCCGGCGGCTATACCACCCTGGCGGCGCTGACCTTTCGTGACTTCTTCCAGGGCGGAGGCAGCTACTACGGCGTGAGCGACGCTGCCGCGCTCGCGCGCGACACTCACAAGTTCGAATCCCGCTACCTCGACTGGCTGATCGGGCCCTATCCGCAGGAAGAGGCCCGCTACCGCGAACGCTCGCCGCTCTATCACGTGAAGCGATTGTCGAAGCCGATGATCTTCTTCCAGGGCGACGAGGACGCCGTCGTGCCGCCGAACCAGGCCGAGGCCATGGTGGAAGCGCTCCGACGCAAGGGCAACCCGGTCGGCTATTTGCTGTTCTCGGGGGAGCAGCACGGCTTCCGCAAGTCCGCGAACATCCAGCGCTGCCTCGATGCCGAGCTCTACTTCTATGCGACCGAGGTGTTCAAGATTGGATTGACTTTCTAGCGTGCGCCGTCGCCGTTGCACGCCCCGGCGCAACAGCGGACGTCAGTACCGATAGGCCTCGATCTCGAGCAGGGGAAACGCGCTCAACACATGCGGCAGGTTGGCCGGCGTCGCGGCATGCAGATAGGAACGATCGAGCTCGGCAAAGCGCGTAACGCCGAGCAGGCCGAGGCAGCGTTGCACCTCGTCCTCCAAAAGCTCGAGCAGACGGACAATGCCGGCCTGGCCACCGGCCGCAAGCGCGAAGCATTGCATACGGCCGATGCCGACCAGGTCTGCTCCTCCAGCGATCGCCTTGACGATATCGCTACCGCGGCAGATCGACCCGTCGATCAGGATCTTGGCGCGACCGGCGACCGCCTCGACGACCTCCGGAAGGACGTCCATCGACCCGCGGCCATGGTCGAGTTGGCGGCCGCCGTGGTTCGAGATGTAGATCCACTCGACGCCGTGCTCGATCGCCAGCCGGGCGTCCTCCGCGGTGGCAACGCCCTTGATGATGAGTGGAATGCGGAACTTGCTCTTGATGCGCTCGACCGTGCGCCAATCGAGCGCTGCCTGGAACGCACGGCCCTGCACCCGCCGCCGCCCGGCGGTCACGAAGCGCTTGGCGATGTCGCGCTCGCGGCGGCTGTAGTGCGCGGTGTCGACGGTGAGCGCGAAAGCGGCGTAGCCGTGCGCGACAGCACGCGCCACGTGATCGTCGACCCAGGCCTCATCGCCGCGGACATAGAGCTGGTAGAGTCGCAACGCATCTGGAGCGGCCTTGGCGAGATCTTCGAGCCCGGGGTCGCAGACCGAGCTCAGCATATGCGCGACCCCGAACTCTCCGGTTCCGCGCACCGCTGATTCGGCGCCGGCAGGATGGAAGCTCTCCAGCGAACCGACCGGTGCAAGCACGACGGGCAGCCGCAGCGTGCGCCCGAAGTGGCTCACCGTCGCGTCGACCCGGCTCACATCGCGCAGCACCCGTGGCCGGAACGCGATCGCGTCGAGCGCCATCCGGTTTCGTCGCAGCGTCGTCTCGGATTCGACCCCCCCGACGATGTAATCCCAATCGTTCTGGTTGAGGTTCTGCCGCGCCTTGGCGACGACCTCGTGCAGATTCATCAGGTCGCTCGGAAGCGCCTTGATTTCGTGGACCGACGCTTGCTGAGACGAACGTTCCTGCATGAAGCACCAATTCCGGCTGTTAGGACCGAGCGCGCTTCATGATGCTCACCCCCGAGTGCAGTCGTCAACCAGTTGCGACCTTGTTAGTGTGTCGGGGCGTTGTACCGACGATGGAGCGCGCCAATTCGAGGCCGAGCAGCGCAAAGGACGACGTCAAACCCAGTGAGCTCGCCGATGAGTGCCTCGTCATCTTCGCCGATCCGTCTCGTCGTCATGCAAGGGGACGGCATCGGGCCGGAAATCACCGAGGCCACCATGGCGGTGCTGCAGGCGGCCAACCGCGGCTTCGAGCTCGCGCTCGCATTCGAGCCGGTCAGCATCGGCCTGGCGGCGTTGCGCATGCACGGCACGACGCTGCCGGACGCGGCAGCCGCGGCGGCGACGGCCGCCGCCGGGGTGATCCTCGGACCGGTGTCTCACAACGAATATCCGCCGCTCGCGCAGGGCGGCCTCAATCCTTCCGGCGAGCTGCGCAAGCGCCTCGACCTCTACGCCAACATCCGGCCGGCCCGCAGCCGCGGCGGCTTTCCGCCGCGCTGCGGCTCTGCGGTCGACCTCGTGATCGCCCGCGAGAATACCGAGGGCTTCTACGCGGATCGCTCCATGTTCGCCGGCTCGGGCGAGTTCATGCCGACCGCGGACCTTGCGCTTTCCGTGCGCAAGATCACGCGCGCCGGCTCGACCCGGATCGCGGAGGTGGGCTTCGCGCTCGCGATGCGCCGGCGCAGGAAGGTGACGGCAGTGCACAAGGCCAACGTGTTGCGGATGTCGGACGGGCTGTTCCTCGAGTGCACGCGCGCGGTGGCCGCCCGCTTTCCGCAGGTGCAATACGAGGAACGGATCATCGACGCCATGGCGGCGCTGCTGGTGCGTGACGCCAGCCCCTTCGACGTGATCGTCACCACAAACATGTTCGGCGACATCCTGTCCGATCTTGCGTCCGAGATCAGCGGCAGCCTGGGGCTTGCGGCCTCGCTCAATGCCGGCGACACGCACGCGCTGGCACAGGCCCAGCACGGCTCGGCGCCCGACATCGCTGGGACGGACCGCGCCAACCCGGCCTCGCTGATCGGATCGGCCGCGATGCTGCTCGCCTGGCTCGGCGAAAGACGCAACGATGATCGGTTGATACGCGCTGCGAATTCCATCGAGGCGGCGCTCGAGCGCGCGATCGCGAACCCGCGATGGCGCACCGGCGACCTCGGCGGTCCGCTCGGTACCAGGGCGTTCGGGGCGCAGGTGGCGGCGCTGCTGGGAGACGCCGTCGCCTGATCGCGTAGTGTCACATTCTAGGCGTCCTTCGGCCGGTGGCGCCGCACGGCCTCGAGATTGGTGGAGTCGGCGCCCATGTAGATTCCGCGCTCCCACTTGCGCTTGAGCGGGTCGGAGACCCCGAGCGTCATGCGGCCGATCCTTTCGATCTCGATCTCGACCGTCTCCCCGTCCTGGAGTGCGCCCAGACCCTCGTGATTGGTGCCACAGGCGATCAGATCTCCCGAGTTCATCGTCATGACGGTCGTGGCGAACTCGACCAGGGCGGGAACGCGGTGCTCCATGTCGTCGGTGTTGTAGTTGTGCCGCAGTTGCCCATCGTTCCAGAAGCGGACGAGGAGATCGTTGGGGTTCTCGATCTCGTCCGCCGTCGTGATGCATGGTCCGATCGGTGCGAACGTGTCGAAGGACTTGCCGAGCCAGCTGGTCAGTGGCGTCGCCGGCCAGGTACGGCGACCCTGCTCGCGCGCGGATACGTCGATCATCGAGGTGTAGCCGAAGATGGCGCGGCGCCAATCATCGGCCTTCACCATCTTTGCCGGTCCCTTGATGACCAGCGCGAGCTCGGCCTCGTGCATGAAGATCCACGGAATGGTGAATTCCGGCAGCACGATCGTGTCACCGGGCCCGACCACGGCGTCCGGGTTCTTCATGAACATGTTGAGTGGGCGAGCCTCGCGCTGCGCGTGCTCCCAGTAGTTGGCGATGCACGCCAGGATCTTTCCCGGCCGGGGCAGCGGCGGGCGAAGGCGAACGGCGTCGAGCGGCGTCGCTTCCCCTTCGACGGCGAGTTGTTCCAGCGACGCACGCAGGCGCTCGAAGTCGTCGATGATGCCTTGCATCGTGAGCTGCGGCGTGTAGCCGAGCTTCACGTGCCCCGCGATGCTCACCACGCCGCGTTCGTTGAGCAAACCCGGCAGGGATCTCGCCGCTGCCCCCGGCCTCGAACAATACGAGCTTCACGATCTCTCTCCTCGATCAACGGTCGGGGGATCATGCCACCGTGGATCCTGCCGCACGACCGGCGGTCGTGGTGGAGGCCGAGCTGCCATTGATCCTGCGGCAGCGAGGGCGCGTCAAAGGACCCGCCCGCTCGCTTCATCGATCAGGTGCATATTGTCGATGCTCGCCGCCAGCCGCATTCGCGCACCTTCTTTCGCGCCGGCGTCCGGGCTCACTCGGCCGCAGATGTCGACACCGTTCATCCGGAAGAACACCAGCGTCTCCATGCCGAGCGGCTCGGTGACCTCGATGACGGCATCGACATAGCCGAGTTGCTTCTCACCGTTGGGTTTGGCTTCGGTCAAATGCTCCGGCCGCAGCCCGAAGGTGAGGCCGTCGCGGCCGATATGGGGGCGATAACGAGCTGCGCGCACCTGCGGAACCGGCAAGGGCGATCGCGTCGGTGAGCCGCACACGGAGTGCTCCCTCCGCCTCCTCCAGGCGGCATGGAACGAAGTTCATCGCGGGTGAGCCGATGAAGCCGGCGACGAACCGCGTCATGGGAGAATGGTAGAGATCGTTCGGCGCTCCGATCTGCTCGATGCGGCCGCGATTCATCACCACGACGCGGTCGGCGAGCGTCATCGCCTCGACCTGGTCGTGAGTGACGTAGACGGTGGTGGTGCGCACCTTCTGGTGCACGCGCTTGATCTCGGTGCGCATCTGCACGCGCAGCTTGGCGTCGAGATTGGACAGCGGCTCGTCGAACAGGAACACTTTCGGATTGCGCACGATCGCGCGTCCCATGGCGACGCGTTGGCGCTGGCCGCCGGAGAGCTGCCGCGGCTTGCGGTCGAGGAGCTCGGTGATATCGAGTATGCGGGCGGCTTCCTCGACCCGCCGCGCGATCTCCTGCCTCGGAAAGCGTTTCAGACGCAGTCCGAACGACATGTTCTCGTACACCGTCATGTGCGGATAGAGCGCGTAGTTCTGAAACACCATCGCCATGTCGCGGTCCTTCGGCGGTACGTCGTTGACCACCTCGCCGTCGACCGCGATCTCGCCGCCGGTGATGTCCTCGAGCCCGGCGATCATCCGCAGCGTCGTGGACTTGCCGCAGCCGGAGGGGCCGACCAGCACCACGAACTCCTTGTCGGCGATGTCGAGATCGATGCCGCACACCGCCTCGGTGTCGTCGAACCGCTTGACCACCTTGCGAAGCGACACTTGCGCCATGATCCGTTCCCCGGCGGTTCAACCCTTGGTGGCGCCGGCGGTGAGCCCGGCGATGTAGTAGTCCATCAGGAAGGCATAGATGATGAGCGGCGGCGCGGCGCCGAGCAGCGCGCCGGTCATGATCTGGCCCCAGTTGAAGACGTCGCCCTTGATCAGCGAGGTGATGATGCCGACCGGCAGCACCAGCTGGTCGGCCGAAGTGGTGAAGGCGAGCGGATAGAGGAACTGTGCCCACGATACCGTGAAGGCGAAGATGGTCGCGGCGATCAGGCCGGGAAGCGCCACCGGGATGAATATGCGAGTGAGGATTTGCCGGTAGTTGGCGCCGTCCATCAGTGCCGCCTCGTCGAGCTCCTTGGGGATCGAGGCGAAATAGCCGATCATGATCCAGGTGCAGAACGGCACGGTGAGCGTCGGATAGAGCAGCAGCAAGCACCCACCAGCGATTGATCAGCTGGATGCCGGTCAGCTCGTTGAACATCGCGAACATCTTGAACAGCGGCAGGAACAGCAGCGTCTCCGGCACGAGATAGGTCAGGAATACCCCGGTGGCGAGCGTGGCCGAGCCCCAGAACCTCATGCGCGACAGCGCGAAGGCGGCAGGCACGCTGATCAGCATGGTGATGGTCACGACGATGATCGAGACCAGCGCGGAGTTGCGGAAGAAGGTCAGATATTGCGCGAGGTGAGGAGCTCGATGTAGTTCGCGAGAGTGGGATGATGGACCCACCAGGGACTGGTCGCCGCCGAGATCTCCGCGCTGGTCTTCAGCGAGGTGATGAGCATGTAGACCGGCGGCGTGAGGAAGAGGATCGCGAATACGACCAGGAAGAAATAGGACCAGCGCAGCGCCCATCGCCGGTCGCGGCTCATGCTGCCGTATCCGGACTTCGTGCGCGCGGCGCTGGCGCTGACAACGGCGGCGTCTGCCATCACACCTCGCTCCCGCGCCGGTGAATGTCGCGCAGGATGAACACCGCGGCGACGGCGAGGATCGGAATCATGAACAACGAGACTGCGGCTCCGAGCGGAATGTCGCCGCCCTGAATGCCCAGCCAGAACGACCAGGTCGCGAACACGTGGGTATGGTCGATCGGTCCGCCGGCGGTGACGATGCGCACGATGTCGAAATTGGCGAAGGTGACGATCAGCGAGAACAGCGCGGTGATGGCGATGATGTTGCGCATCATCGGCAGCGTCACGTACCACATTCGCTGCCACCAGTTGGCGCCGTCGATGGCGGCCGCCTCGTAGAGCTGCTCGGGGACCGATTTGAGTGCCGCCAGATACATGATCATGAAGAACGGGGCGCCGATCCACACGTTGATCAGGATCACCGAGAAGCGTGCCCAGTAGATGTCGCCGGTCCACGCGATGGGCCGATGCCGAACAGCGCCAGCACCCAGTTGAAGGCGCTGTAGGAGGGATCGAACAGCCACAGCCAGGCGAGGCAGCTCATCGCCGGCGGGATCACCCACGGCACCAGCAGCATGCCGCGCCATTTTCGCTGACCCTGACTCGGGATGTTGTGCACGAAGTGGGCGACGATGAAGCCGATCAGCGCCTTGAAGATCACGGCGGTGACGGCGAAGATGCAGGACTGCTGCACCACCATCCAGAAGGTCTCGCGCTTGAACAGGAAGAAGAAGTTCCCGAGGCCCACGAAACCGCTCCATCGACTTGTTCAGCGTGGACAGATGCAGCGAATAGAACGCGGGATAGATCACCAACAGGGCGATCAGCAGGATGAGCGGCAGCGCCAGGAAGAACGCGATCGTCGACTTGCGCCGCAGCCTTGCGCAGGCCGGAGCGACTGCGCACAGGCGCCTGCGTCGATCTGCTGTATGCTGCACGGCGATTCAGGCCGCCATCGACCATCTTTCTACCTCGCTGCCTGGGTCCGAAGTCCGAGCGGGCTGCGGGGGGCGATCCGGATGCTGGGCCGGCAATCGCTCCGACGCTGCTTGTGGCCCCCGCCCTCGCCCCATGCGAGCACGGCCGAGCGAAGGGCTCCGTCAGCCGCGCATGAAACCTTCGAGCTCGCCCTCCGCCCAGGCCAGCGTCTTCGGCATCGTGTCTCCCTTGACGAAGCGCACCACCATCTTGGTCATGATCGCCTGGGTGTAGATCTGGTGGGCGATCTTCGGCGGGGCGGGTTGCGCCGCGGCGACCGAGAGGATCTGGTGGTTGTGCGGGTTGGGATAGTGGTAGAGCGTGCCCTTGGGCGGCCCTTCCTCGGCCCAGATCTTGAACGTCGGTGAGCTTCTCGAACGCGGGCAGATCGTACCCGGCGCTGGCCACCACCATCTTCTCGACCGCGGAGGCGTTGCGAGAGGAAGCAGAATGCAGGTCCTTGGCGGCGGTCTTGTTCTTGCCGAAGCTCCAGATCGCCAAGAAATAAGGAAGGAACGGCGCGTAGCGCCCGGCCGGGCCCGAACGGCATGCCGTGGGTCCAGCATTGCTCCGCCACTTGCGGCGCGTCGCGCTTGGCGACCGCCCAGGCGCTCGGCGGGTTCATGATCAGCGAGCCCTTGCCGGAGATCAGGTACTTGTTGTTGGAGGCGTTGTCCCAGGCGGGAGCATCAGGGCGGCAGCCATTGCGCCAGCTTGATGTAATATTCGAGCGCTTGGCGAACCTGGTCCGACTTGACCGTGATGTCGCCCTTCGCGTCCACCAGGTTGCGCCGAACGATTGGAAGATCGCGCCGGCAGTGTCGACATTGTCTTCCGGTCGTGCCAAGGCCGATGCCGAACGGATTGCCGCCCTTGTAGCAGGCCTCGGCCGCCTTCAGCATGGCGTCCAGGGTCCAGGCGTCGGCCTTCGGCGCGCCACCGGCAGGGTACATCGCCAGGACGTCGATCCCGGCATGCTTCTTCAGCAGGTCGATGCGCGTGCACGGGCCCTTGATCTGGCTGCCGACGCAAGTCGGCACGACGATCCAGCGTTGTTTGCACGCGCGAGATACTCGACGGTCTTGTTGACTTTGCCATGCTGCTTGATCAACTCCGCCATGATATCGTCCACCGGCTCCAGGCTGCTGCGAGCGTCCGTGCGGCTCCCAGGTCGGGAACGCCATGATGTCGTGCCCTGATCGCGCCTGCTGCTCGGCGGCGATGGTCAACAGGTTCTTGTGGCCTTGGGAGGTGATGTAGTCGATCTGCACCTCGACCTTGTTCTTCGCGCCCCATTCCTGGCACAGCTCGGTCGAGGCCTTGTTGGCGCCGGGCACCCAGTGGTCCCAGAAGCCCACCGTCAATTTCCCGCCGGCCTGCGAGTGGCTGACATGGGGCATCGCAATGACGGCCGTCGAGGCCGCGGTGGTGGCCAGAAAACGTCGGCGCGTCAGTCGGCTGTTGAGCATGCTGTCGTCCTCCCATGGGGTTCGCGCGCGGACGCCGCCGCTCTTGCGGTGGCCGTCTGATTGATCGTCGAATGCCCCGTTCGGCTTCACGTCCGATCGGGAGGAAGCTTAGATCAAGTTCGCCACGTTTGTCAGTGGGAGAATTGTGCGTCGGCGACGCACGCCGCCATCGCCCTGTCGGCAGCCATGCGCGTGGTCGTCCGATCACGCCACAGCACGATCCGCGGCGGCGGTCGCGACCGACCGGCGGTCGAGGCGGAGGGTCAGGCAGAAAGCCGAGCCGCCACTGCGCAGGAACGACGGCAGCGGCGTCGCCACGATGCGATAGCCGCGCTCGGCGAGCTCGCTGCGCAGCGCCTCGCTGCAGCTCGACAGGACCAGGGTATGATCGAGGCAGACGGCGTTGGCCGCCAACCGGCAGCCGTCCTCGAGACCGATCTCGATGCGCTGGTCGGGTGCGACACGGTCGCGGATCTCGGCAAGCCCGGCCGCGGTGAAGGCCTCCGGCAGATACATGACCTCGCCGCCGGGCAGCGCGCTGAGCGCGGTGTCCATGTGGTAGAAGCGCTGGTCCGCGAGCTCGAGCGCGACCACCTCCTGCCCGAACACATCCGCGACCGCGTGCCGCGCGGCGGCATCCGAGCGCGGGCCATGACCAAGCCAGAACAGCTTGCGGGTCGCGTCCCAGACACAATCGCCGGCGCCTTCGAGCACCAGATTGTCCGGCAGCTTGCGAATGCTATCGATCAGGCCGCGCGCCTTGAGGGTGCGGAAGGTCGCTTCGAAGTGCGGCTGCTCGCGCTGGCGCTCGGGATGGCGGAAGCGCGCGAGCAGCACTTGCCGGTCGAGCACCACGGCCGCATTGGCGGTGAAGACGAGGTCGGGCAGGCCCGGAACGGGCTTGACGAATTCGATCGTTGCCCCGAGCTCGACCAGATTTCGGTGCAGCGCAGCCCATTCGCCCGCGGCCGCCGCATGCGCCCGCTGATCGCGCATCCAGCTCTGCGGGTCCATCCACGGATTGATGGTGTAGCTGACCGCAAAGTGCTGGGGGCGGCAGATCAGAAACCGCCCTGCGCCCCGGTTGTGCGTCGCCATTTGTTTCTCCCGCCGATTCAGGCCGCGACCGCCCGGCGCGGCGTGGCGCCGAGGTCGTGCAGAACCTCCTCGAAGCGATCGAGCGCCCAGTCGAG
The DNA here is from genome assembly GCA_963840535.1 of uncultured Alphaproteobacteria bacterium. Lineage (GTDB taxonomy): Bacteria > Pseudomonadota > Alphaproteobacteria > Rhizobiales > Xanthobacteraceae > VAZQ01. The sequence continues at coordinate 177,903 of CAWIZJ010000052.1, read as the reverse complement.
ATCCTCCGGGGCGATGACGAGCGGCGGCGCCAGTCGAACCACCGTGCGGTGCGTCTCCTTCGAGAGTACGCCTTTTGCCAACAGCCGCTCGCAGGCCTCGCGTGCGCTGGCGATCTCCGGGGCGATCTCGGCGCCGACCCAGAGGCCGCGCCCGCGCGCCTCCTTCAAGGCCGGACTGTCCATCGCGCGCAGTCGCCGCAGCATGTGGGCGCCGAGCACCCGGCTCTTGTCGACCAGCGCCTCGTCGTCGATCACGCGCAGAGCTTCGAGGCCGACCGCCGCCGCCAGCGGATTGCCGCCGAAGGTCGAGCCGTGCGATCCGGGGGTGAAGACCTCCATGACCTCGCGCTTGCCGACGAAGGCCGACACCGGCAGCACGCCGCCGCCGAGTGCCTTGCCCAGGACGAGGCCGTCCGGACGGATGCCTTCGTGCTGGAATGCGAACCACGCGCCGGTGCGGCCGAGGCCGGACTGAACCTCGTCGAGGATCAACAGCACGCGCTTCTCGTCGCACAGGCGGCGCAGCCCCGCGAGCCAGCCTGCCGGCGGCACGATGATGCCGGCCTCGCCCTGGATCGGCTCGATCAGCACGGCTGCCGTCTGCGGCGTGATCGCGCGCTCGATGGCGGCGAGATCGCCGAATGGAACGGCACGGAAACCGGGCGTGAATGGCCCGAAGCCGTCGCGGTAGGCGGGCTCGGTCGAGAGCGAGATGACGGTGGTGGTGCGGCCGTGAAAATTGCCTTCCGCGACGATGATCTCGGCGCGGTCGCTGGCGATGCCCTTGACCCGGTAGCCCCAGCGGCGGGCGGCCTTGATCGCGGTCTCCACCGCTTCGGCGCCGGTATTCATCGGCAGCGCGGCATCGAGCCCGGTGCGAAGGCACAACTCCTCCAGGAACGGCCCGAGCCGGTCGTTGTAATAGGCGCGCGAAGCTACGGCGAGGCGCCTGGCCTGGGCCTCGAGCGCAGCCAGGATCCGCGGATGCGCGTGGCCGTGACTTGCCGCCGAGTACGCGCTCATCATGTCGATGTAGCGGCGCCCCGAGACATCCCAGACATGAGCGCCCTGCCCCCGCGTCAGCACGACCGGAAGCGGCTCGTAGTTGCGAGCGCTGTACCGGGTCTCCAGCTCGATCGCCTTCATGACACGTCTCCAAGGTTCCGCCCACGGAATCTAGGGTGCAGTCGCAGCATGTGCGGCGAAAGTGACGGCGAAGGGCGGCGGATTCGGCGGCGAAGGGCGGCTACCACGGCGAAAAGCGGCGGCCGACGATTCGCCCCAATTCGTGCGGCTCCGTGTCGACGAGTCTCAACCGGGCTTGCGTGCGAGCAAGCGACCCCGCATAGCCGGTAAAGCGGCGCACCGGGCGCAGCGCGACGTGGCTGACGATGCGTGCGACGCCCAGCGCGGGATCGTCGATCAGGCCCTTGGTCAGTTCCTCGTAGGCGGAAAGATCGGCGCAGACGAAGCGGGCGACGTAGTCGACGGTGCCGCTGACCTCCCAGCACTCCACGACGTCATCGATGGCGGCGATCCGCTTCTCGAAGCGCCCTCCCTGGGCGTGCTTCTCCAGGATGATCTCGGCGAACACGTTGACCGGTCGCGACAGGCGCGACAGCTCGATCACGGCCTGATAGCCGGCGATGACCCCCGAAGCTTCCAGGCGCCGCATCCGCTCCAGCGTCGCCCGCGGCGACAGTCCGACCGTGCGCGCCAGCTCCTGGACGGTCGAACGTCCGTCGCGCTGCAGCGCCGCCAGAATCCCGATATCGATGCGATCCAATGCCGGCGGGCGCTTTGCGGCCATCAATGTCTCGAGCCTCGTGGTGAAAACGCGTCCAACGCAGCAACGCTACCGGCGCCCGTCCTCGCGCACCGGCACCGTATAGTTCAGCGCGAGCCTGCCGCCGTCGACATAGATGGTCTGGCCGGTGATGTAGCTCGCCTCGGGCGAGGCGAGGAACACCGCAACCGCCGCGATCTCGTCCGGTTCCCCGATCCGTCCGGCCGGCGTGCGCATCAGGATCCGCTGCATGGCCGCCGGATCGGTCGCCACCGCCTTGAGGATGTCGGTCATGATCGAGCCCGGGCCGATGGCGTTGACCCGGATGCCGTGGGGCGCCAGCGAAAGCGCCATCACCTTGGTGAGCTGGTCCAAGGCGCCCTTGGAGGCGCAATAGGGCGCGTGGTTGGGGATCGCGACCACCGCATTGATCGAGCTCATGTTGATGATGGTGCCCGGTGCAGTGCCGGCCGCCAGTTGCGCGACCATCCGTCGGGCTGCGGCCTGGCCGACCAGGAACGCCCCCTTGAGGTTCACGCGCAATACGCGATCGAAATCGGCTTCCGCGAGATCGAGGAAATCAGCGCCGTGAATTATGCCGGCATTGTTCACCAGAATGTCGAGGGTGCCGAACGCACGGCAATTCTCCGCGACCACATGCTCCACGCTGCGCGCATCGCCGACGTCGGTCGCCACGAATCGGCACCTGTCGGGTCCGATCGCCGCGGCCGCGGCCGCGCCTGCCGCTTCGTCGATATCGGCAATGGTCACGCGCGCGCCTTCGGCGACATAACGCTCGGCGATTGCGCGCCCGATGCCGCGCGCCCCGCCGGTCACGATCGCGGCCTTGTTTTCGAGCCTCATGCTGCGCTCCCGCTGCCGCGCGAGACTACCAGCTAAGGCGGCGAGTCGCGAACCGGAATGACCCAGCGTAAACGCGCCTGCGGCGTGAGCGTCAGGCGTCAATCATTCGGCTTGGCCCACTACCGCTACCGGCGGCCGAACAGCCGATCGAGGAACCAGCCGTCCATGCTGCGGTCGATGGGCGAGGGGCGGGCCGCCGATCCGCCGGTGCTCCCCGCTCCACCGATCGATGCGGTCGGAGCTGCAGCGATCGTCGGCCAGCCGCCGAGGCCGGGCAGTCCAGCGACCGGCACGCCGTGATGGGCGGCTCGCATCACCTTGCTCCACATCTCGGCCGGCAGTCCGCCACCGGTCACTTTCTTCGTGGGGGAGGAATCGTCGTTGCCGAGCCATACGCCGGTCAACAGGACGCCGGTATATCCAATGAACCAGGCATCGCGGAAATCCTGGCTGGTGCCGGTCTTGCCGGCGGCCGGCCAACCCGGAAGCTGCGCCTTCTGTGCGGTCCCGTGCAGCAGGGTCTCGCGCATCATGGCATTCATCATGGCCACATGGCGGGCCTCGACGATGCGCCCGAAGCTGTGCGGGGCGCGAGCGAACAAGATCTTGCCGTCCTGGGTGCGCACGCTCTCGACCACGTGCGCGGCGATGGCGTCGCCGCCATTGGCAAGCGGGGCATAGGCCGACACCAGCTCGATCAGCGAGACCTCCGAGGTGCCGAGCGCGAGGGAGGGATTGGCCTCGAGCTTGGACGCGATACCCAGGCGATAGGCAGTCCTGGCCACGGCGGGTGGTCCGAGTTCGAGCGTGAGGCGCACCGACACCGTGTTGAGCGACAGTGCAAGCGCCTGCCTCAACGTCACCAGACCGTAATATTCGCGGCCGTAATTCTCCGGCTTCCAGCCCTTGAGCACGATCGGCTTGTCCTCGCGCAAGCTCTCGGGTGTCAGCCCACGCTCCAGTGCGGTGAGGTAGACGAACGGCTTGAAGGCCGACCCCGGCTGGCGCTTGGCCGCAACCGCGCGGTTGAACTGGCTTTCGGAATAATTCCGGCCGCCGACCAACGCGCGCACCGCGCCGCTCGGTGTCATGACCACGATGGCGCCCTGTGTCACATCGAGCCTGGACCCCTTGGCCGCGAGCTCGTCGACCAGTGTCTTCTCAGCGGCCGCCTGAACGGCGGGGTCGATCGTGGTCTCGACCACGAGATCCTGCTCGACGCGGCCGACCAGATCGTCGAGCACGTCCATGATCCAGTCGGCAACGTAGTTGACGGTACCGGCGAGCGCCGGCTTCACAGCGCGCGCAGGCCGCGCGAGCGCCGCCTTCGCGGCGGCCTCGGTCACGAAGCCGAGCTCGGCCATGGCCGTCAGCACCGACTGGGCGCGGCGCTCCGCACCGCTCGGGTTGCGGCTCGGCGCCAGCCGCGACGGCGACTTGACGAGGCCGGCGAGCATCGCGGCCTCGGCCACCTGCACCTTGCGGGCGGACTTTCCGAAATAGCGCTGTGCCGCGGCCTCCACGCCGTAGGCGCCGGAGCCGAAGTAGACGCGATTGAGATAAAGCTCGAGAATCTCCGTCTTGCTGAACTTGCGCTCGAGCCAGAGCGCAAAGACCAGTTCCTGCATCTTGCGCCACAGCGTGCGCTCCTGGGTCAGGAACAGGTTCTTCGCGAGCTGCTGGGTGATGGTCGAGCCGCCCTGTGATACGCCACGGCGCAGCACGTTGGCGAGCGCGGCGCGCGCCAGGCCGAGGGGATCGACGCCGTGATGGCTGTAGAACCGGCGGTCCTCGATGGCGATGAAGGCGCGCGGCAGGTGCGGCGGCAACTCCTTGATCGGCACATCGGTCCCGCTCATCTCGCCGCGGGTCACCAGCGGCCTTCCATCGAGGCCGACGATCTCGATCGTGGGCGGGCGCTTGGGCACTTCCAGCGACTGGATCGGCGGCAGCGTCGAGGCGACCCAGGCCAGTGTTCCGGCCGCAGCGATCGCCGCCCAGATGCCGAGCACCAGCGTCCAATAGAGCAGCCGCGACAACCGGCCCCCGCGGCGCCGCCCGCGCTTGCGAAGGCGACCCGATGTCGAGCCCTTGCTGCGCGCACGGTCCCCCTCCGCCGGCGCCGGCGCACTCTCATCGAAGGCCGGCTCACGGCGCGCCCTTCGCTCTCCCATGTCGGCTCCCCGTGGGTCGACCCGGGAACACCGTAGTTAGGGTGATTTAAGGGCTGGTTACCCCACGCTTTAGCGCCCGTGGTTGCAGCTTTTTGGCGTGCAAACGCACTTGCGGCGTCGTGACCCGGCCGGCCGCGCCCGCGTCGAGTTCACTCGGCCGCCGCGCCCTTCGCCGGCTCGGCCGTCGTATCGTGGACGGGTGACAGCAGCCCGATCAGCGCGCGCTTGATGGTTGCATGCCGCGTCGGTGAGGTGATCTTGGCGCCGAACAGGTCGGTCACGTAGAACACGTCCACCACGCGCTCGCCGAAAGTGGCGACGTGCGCGGACGCGATATTGAGGTTGAGCTTGGACAAGGTCGCCGTCAGCTCGAACAATAGGCCGGGTCGGTCGAGCCCGGTCACCTCGACCATGGTGTAGCGGTTCGACCAGCCGTTGTTGACGGTCACCTCGGGTTGCACGGCGAACGCCTTCAGCCGCGGCTTTGCAGGCGCGCGCTTGGCAACCACCTCGGGCAGCCGCAGGTCCCCGCGCAACGCCTTCTCGATCGAGTCGGCGATCCGCGTCGCGCGTCGCGCCTCGTCCTCGTCGTGCTCGAACTCGCGCGATACCGCGATGGTATCGAGCGCGCGCCCATCGGTGGTGGTGAAGATCTGTGCGTCGACGATATTGGCGCCGGCAACCGCGCAGGCCCCGGCAATGATCGAAAGCAGCCAGGGATGATCCGGCGCCACCACGGTCAGCTCGGTGACGCCGCGCGCGGCGGGGAACGAGACGGTGGTGGCGAGCGACTTTCCCTCTTGTGCAGCCGCCCGCAGGAAGCGGGCATGGGCGACCTTTTGCTGCAGGTCGACCTTGAGCCAATAGGCTGGGTAGTGCAGCGCGATATACTGGTCGAGCTCGGCGGGCGTCCAGTCCGTGATCTCGGCTCTGAACTCGGCCTGTGCCATGGCGACGCGCTGGGCGCGATTGACCTCGGAGAATCCGCCGGTGAGGACCGGCTCGGTCTCGTAGTAGAGCGCGCGAATGAGCTGGGCCTTCCAGCCGTTCCAGACGCCGGGGCCGACCGCCTTGATGTCGGCGGTGGTGAGGATGGTAAGCAGCTTCATGCGCTCGACCGACTGCACCACCGCGCTGAAATTCTCGATCGTCATACGATCGGAGAGATCACGCGACTGGGCGACCGACGACATCACGAGGTGGACCTCGATCAGCCAGGCGACGGTCTCCGTCTCCGCCGGCGTGAATCCGAGTCGCGGACAAAGATGGCGCGCTACCCGCGCGCCGGCGATGGAATGGTCCTCGATCCGTCCCTTGGCAATGTCGTGCAGGAACAGCGCGACGTAAAGCAGCTCCCGGTGCCGCGGCTGGATCGTATGCATCAGCTCGGTGGCGAGCTTGGCATCCTCGGCGCGGCCCAGCCTCGATGTCGGAGAGCACGCCGATGCAGCGCAGGAGATGCTCGTCCACCGTATAGTGGTGATACATGTTGAACTGCATCATCGCGACGATGCGCCCGAAGGCCGGCACGAAGCGGCCGAGCACGCCGGCCTCGTTCATCCGCCGCAGGACGGTTTCGCTGTCGTTCTTGGAGGTGAGGATCTCCAGGAACTGCTGGTTTGCTTCCTCGTTCTCGCGCAGCGTCTGGTCGATCAGCTTGAGCGAGCGCGTCGCCATGTGCATGGCGTCCGGATGAAGCGCCAGATTGTATTTCTGCGCGAGGTGGAAGACGCGGATGAGATTGACCGGGTCGCGGGTGAAAGCAGCCTCGTCGGCTACGTTGATGCGGTTGTAGTCGACGACGAAATCGTCGGTCTCGACCAGCGTGTGCCGCGCCCGCGGTCGGAACCGGGCCATCATCCGGCTCAGGACCGGCATCGCTTTGGCCTGGCTGTTCTCGAGCTTGGCGCACAGGATCGCGGTGAGATCGCCGACATCCTTGGCGATCAGGAAGTAGTGCTTCATGAAGCGTTCGACGTCGCGCAGGCCGGGGTGCTCGGTATAGCCGAGCCGTACCGCGATCTCGCGCTGGATGTCGAAGGAGAGCCGCTCCTCCGCGCGTCCGGCGAGAAAGTGCATGTGGCAGCGCACCGCCCATAGGAAGTCGCCGCAGCGGCGGAACCGGTGGTACTCGCGCGGGTCATAGACGCCGAGCTCGATCAGCTCTTCGCGCTCACGCACGCGGTAGACGTACTTGGCGATCCAGTAGAGCGTGTGCAGATCGCGCAGTCCGCCTTTGCCGTCCTTGACGTTGGGCTCGACCAGATAGCGCGACTGCCCGGCCCGCCGATGGCGCTCCTCGCGCTCGGCGAGCTTGGCGGCGACGAACTCGGCACTGGTTCCCTGCACCACCTCCTTGTCGAAGCGGGTGACGAGCTCCTCGAACAGCTTGCGGTCGCCGAGCAGAAAGCGCGCCTCCAGGATCGCGGTCCGGATGGTCATGTCGGCCTTGGCCTGGCGGATGCACTCGTTGACCGAACGCGTGGCATGGCCGACCTTGAGCCCCATGTCCCACAGGCAATACAGGATCGCCTCGGCGACGGATTCGCCCCAGGCCGTCTGCTTGTAGGGAAGCAGGAACAGGAGATCGATGTCGGAGCCCGGCGCCAGCACGCCGCGGCCATAGCCGCCGGTGGCGACGATCGCCATGCGCTCGGCCTCGGATGGATTTTGCGCCGGGTAGAGTTGCCTTGATGCGAAATCGAACAGGACGCCGATGATCTGGTCCTGCATGAAGCAGATCCGCTCCGCACAGCGGCGCCCGTGCCGTTCCTTGATCAGCAGTTGCTCGGCGGCCGCACGCCCCTCCAGCAGGGCGGTCTTGAGACGGCGCGACAACACCAGCCTGAGCTCGCGCTCGTTGCCGGTATGGAGCTCGGCCAGGCGCTCGAGATCGGCCGCCACGGTGTTGGCGTCGAACACCTCGGTGTCGCGCGCGGCTTGGTGGCCCGGAGTCAGCATGGCGCCAATGGGATAGCGGAGCCGGTCATCCATGGCAACGCATTCGCCTTGCGGACGCCCGACCGCCGCCGTTAGAACGGATGGCAGAGCGGTGATCTCTTTCGCACCGCAACAGGTGGGAGTCGTGATGAGAAGCTTTCAAGTCTGTCAATGCGGTGCGCCCTTGCAGCTCGCCGAGCATCCGACCCCGGCGCCCGAGGGCAGCGAAGTACTGATGAAGGTGCTGGCCGCCGGCGTCTGCCATAGCGACCTGCACATTTCCGACGGCTATTTCGACCTCGGCGGCGGCAAGCGGCTCAGCATTGCCGACCGCGGCATCAAGCTGCCGTTGACGATGGGCCACGAAAGCGTCGGTGAGGTCGTGGCCGTCGGTCCCGCGGCGCGCGGTGCCAAGGTCGGCGACCGGCGGCTCGTGCACCCGTGGATGGGTTGCGGCGAATGCGCGGTCTGCTCGCGCGGCGACGAGCAACTGTGCCGCACGCCGCGCAGCCTGGGCGTGTTCCGTCCCGGCGGCTACAGCGATCATCTCGTCGTGCCGCACCCGCGCTATCTCTTCGAGATCGGCGATCTGCCGGTGGCCGCAGCAGCGCCGCTCGCTTGCTCCGGCGTCACCACCTACGGCGCCTTGAAGAAAGTCGGCTCCGTGCTGAAGAGCGAGCCGATGGTGATCATCGGTGCGGGCGGCCTCGGATTGATGTGCCTTGCCCTGCACAAGGCCATGGGCGGCGCATGCCGCCATCGTCGTCGACATCGATCCGGCCAAGCGCGAGGCGGCCAGGAGAGGCGGCGCGCAAGCCGTGATCGACGGCAACGCTCCCGATGCGGCCCAGCAGATCGTCGACGCGACCAAGGGCGGGGTCTGGGCGGCCATCGATCTGGTCGGCTCCTCCACCAGTGCCCGGCTCGGGGTCGACAGCCTCATCAAGGGCGGCAAGCTCGTCGTGGTGGGCCTCTATGGCGGAGACATCACCGTGCCGTTGCCGGTGCTGCCGATGCGTGCGATCACGCTGCAGGGCTCCTACGTCGGAAGCCTGACCGAGATGGCCGAGTTGCTCGATCTCGTGCGCCGCACCGGCCTGCCGCCGCTTCCCGTTGCCACCCGCCCGCTCTCCGAGGTCAACGCGGCGCTTGCCGACCTGCGCGCCGGCAAGGTGGTGGGGCGCGTGGTGCTCGTGCCGGGAAACGGTAGCGGGGAATGAGCGATGGCGGATAGCGAAACGGCACGGCTTCCGTGCGCCCGCGCGTCCTTCGCTGCTGATCGCTGGAGATCGACATGGACGCTGCTGCGTTGCGTGCTCTGCAGGCGCCGCTCAAGGAGCGCTACAAGGGTAACCCGCAATCCGCCGTCATCACCCTGAAGGCGCACGGCACGCTCGATGAGGCGCACATCGCCTGCAAGGTCGAGACCGGCCGTGCGCTCGCCGTCGCGGGCCTGCATCCTGCGACCGGAGGCTCCGGTCTCGAGCTCTGCTCCGGTGACATGCTCCTCGAGGCCCTTGTCGCCTGCGCCGGTGTCACCTTGAAGGCGGTTGCCACCGCGCTCGGCGTGCCGCTCGCATCCGCCTCGGTGTCGGCCGAGGGAGACCTCGATTTCCGCGGCACTCTCGGGTGGCCAAGGATGTCCCCGTCGGCTTCACGCAGATCCGCATGCGCTTGGAGATTTCGAGCACCGCGTCGCAGAGCGAGCTCGACCGGTTGCGCGAGCTCACCGAGCGTTACTGTGTGGTGTACCAGACGCTCAGGAGCGGTCCGCCGATCGAGATGAAGTTGGTGCGCGCCTGAATGTCCCGGAGCGGAGCCTCGCCTGCGATCAGTGGCCGATCTGCAGGTTCTGCTCGCGGATGACCTTGCCCCAGCGCTGCGTCTCGGTCCTGATGAACTGCGGCAAACTCCTCGGGCGAGCTGGTCATCGGCTCGTACAACTGCTTGGTCACGAACTGCTCGTTGATGGCCGGCTCCGCCATGATCTCGCGCACCTCGGCATTGATCTTCATCACGATCTCACGCGGCGTTCCGGCGGTGACCGATAGTCCGAACCAGGTTCCGGCGGAATAGCCCGGCACGCTCTCCTCGGCAGTCGCTACGTCGGGAAGCCGCGCCAGGCGTTTGGCGCTTCCCACCGCCAGCATCTTCACCTTTCCCGCTTCGAACGGTCCGAGCGCCGAGCCCACGCTGATCATCATCATGTTGGTGTGCCCGCCGATGACGTCGGTCAGGGCCGGCGTGGCGCCGCGGTAGTGGACGGTGACGAACCTGGCGCCGGTGACGTGCTCCAGGCGGACCATGTTCAGGTGCGGTCCGGAGCCGAGGCCGGCGGTGCCATAGGTGAGCGTGCCGGGCTTCTCCTTCGCCAGCGCGATCACCTCGCCGAGTGATTTCACCGGCAGCGACGGGGTCGTGACCAGTGCATGGTGGATGCGGACCAGGCCGGTGATCTGGATCAGGTCCTTTTCCACATCGTAGGACAGCTTGTCCTTGGGATAGACGTTTGGATTGATCACATAGGTCCCGGCTTCGGCCACCATCAGCGTGTGGCCGTCGGGCGCCGCCTTGGCGACGGCTTGCGCACCCAGGATGTGCCCGGCGCCGCCGCGGTTCTCGATCACGACCTGTTGGCCCCACTTCTCCGACAGGCGCTGGCCCACTGCGCGCGCGACCACGTCGGTGACGCCGCCGGCGGCGGCCGTGACCACGATCGTGATGGTCTTCGAGGGATAGGTCTGCGCCTGTGCCGCACCGAGGCTGCACAGCAATCCCAGCAAGGTCAACGTGCCGTACCGGTTCGTCATGGTCCGCTCCCTGGCGTCGCAGCTCGCAACGCAAGTAGTCCGCGCCGCCCACCGCGAGCCTAGCGCATGTTCGGGCGGAACGGGGACTCGGTTCACCGGCGAGAGCACTCGTGCTCCGGACATGCTCGACTCTGCATCCACTATTCGTCCGCGGCGGCGGCCTTCGCTTTCAATGCATAGAGCGCTTCGAGCGCCTCGCGTGGGGTGATTTCATCGGGATGCAGGGCCGCCAGCGCCGCCATGACTGCGTCGACGGCGGGATCGTGCCGGCGGTGGGGGCGGGCGCGGCGCTGCGGCAAAGAGCGGCAGGTCTTCGAAGCCGCGCGGCGAGACCCGGTCCTCGGCCTCGAGCTTGGCCAGCACCAGCTTGGCGCGCTCGATCACCGTCGGCGGAAGGCCGGCGAGCTTCGCCACCTGGATGCCGTAGCTGCGGTCGGCGGCGCCCGGCACCACCTCATGCAGGAACACGACCTCGCCCTGCCATTCCTTGACCCGCACGGTGGCATTGAACAGGCGAGGAAGATTGGCCGCGAGCGCGGTCAGCTCGTGGAAGTGGGTGGCGAACAGTGCGCGGCAGCGGTTGGTCTCGTGCAGGTGCTCGATGGTGGCCCAGGCGATGGAAAGGCCGTCGAAGGTGGCGGTGCCGCGGCCGATCTCGTCGAGAATGACCAGCGCGCGAGGGCCGGCCTGATTGAGGATGGCTGCCGTCTCCACCATCTCGACCATGAAGGTCGAGCGTCCGCGCGCAATGTCGTCGGCGGCGCCCACGCGCGAGAACAGCCGGTCGACAACGCCGATCCTGGCGCGGCGCGCCGGCACGAAGCTGCCCATCTGCGCGAGGATCGCGATCAGCGCGTTCTGCCGCAGATAGGTCGATTTGCCGGCCATGTTCGGCCCGGTGAGCAGGTAGATGCGGCCGTCCGCAACCTGCGCCGGCGGGGATAGGTCGCAATCGTTGGCGACGAATGGTGCGCCGAGAGCTCTGCTCCACCACGGGGTGGCGGCCTCCCTCGACCATGAAATCGAGCGTACCATCGATCTCCGGCCGCACGTATTGGCGCTCGACTGCAAGCTGGGCCAGAGCGGCGGTGGCATCGAGCACCGCCAGCGCTTCGGCGGCATCCTTGATCGCGGCAGCCGCCTCCGTCACGCTCGCCGTGAGCTTGTCGAAGGTTTCGAGCTCGATGCCGAGTGCGCGGTCGGCGGCGCTGGCGATCTTGGCTTCGAGCTCGCCCAGCTCGGTGGTGGTGAAGCGCACCTGGCCGGCGAGCGTCTGGCGGTGGATGAAGGTCGTGTTGAGCGGCGATGTCAGCAGCTTGTCGCCGTGCTGCGCGGCGACCTCGACGAAGTAGCCGAGCACGTTGTTGTGCCGGATCTTCAATGCCCGCACCGCCGTCGTCTGGGCATATCGCGCCTGCAGCGCAGCGATCACGCGGCGGGATTCGTCGCGCAGCGCGCGCACCTCGTCGAGCGCGCCGTCGTAGCCCGCGCGTACGAAGCCGCCGTCGCGTCGCAGGTGGGGAAGCTCGTCGGCGAGCGCGCGCGTCAGCTCCGCTGCGATCGCGGCATCCGGCCGGCGCAGCGCCTGCGCCGCCTCGGCCAGCTCCGCGGGAAGCCCGCTTGGACGCTGAAGCTCACGCGCGAGCGCGGCCGCGGCGGCGATGCCGTCGCGGATGGCGGCGAGGTCGCGCGGGCCCGCCGCGGCCGACTACCAGCCGCGCCAGCGCGCGGGCGAGGTCGGGCGCGGCCGCCAGACGCGAGCGCAGCGCGGCACGCGCCGCCGCGTCGGTCGCGAAGAACTCGACGGCATCGTGACGGCGCGCGATCGCGGCGGGGTCGGTGAGCGGCGCGGCAAGCCGCTGAACGATCAGCCGTGAGCCGGCGGCGGTCACCGTGCGATCGATCGCCGCAAGCAGTGAGCCGCGGCGCTCTCCCGCCAGCGTGCGCATGAGCTCGAGATTGCTGCGGGTGGCCTGATCGATCGACAATGTCGCGCCCTGCCCCTCGCGCAGCGGAGGCGACAGCGGCGGCCGCCGCCCCAGTTGGGTCCGTTCCACATAGCTGACGCAGGCGGCGGCCGCGGTGAGCTCGACCCGCGACAATGCGCCCAGGCCTTCGGTGGTGGCGAGCCCGAAATAGGCGGCCAGCCGCCGCTCGGCCGTTGCGCCGTCGAACACGTCGCGAGCGAGCGGCGTGACGGCCGGCAGCATGCGCAGCCAAGGCGCGATCTCGGCGTCGCCGTAGAGTGCATCCGACACGATCAACTCGCCGGGTTCGAGGCGGGCGACCTCCGCCGCAAGCCCCGTGCGATCGCATTCGGCGATGCGGAACTCGCCGGTCGAGATGTCGATCCAGGCGAGCGCGAAGCGGCTGGCCTCGTCGGTGGAGGCGCGTGCGCGCGCGATCGCGAGCAGATAGTTGTTGCGGCGGGCGTCGAGCAGCGTGTCCTCGGTGAGCGTGCCGGGCGTGACCAGCCGGGTCACGTTTCTGCGCACGACGCTCTTGGCTCCGCGCTTGCGAGCTTCGGCGGGATCCTCGATCTGCTCGCACACCGCGACGCGGTGACCGAGCGCAATGAGACGGTGGAGGTATTCGTCGGCGCGATGGACCGGCACGCCGCACATCGGGATGTCGTGCCCGAGATGCTTGCCGCGCTTGGTGAGGACGATGCCGAGCGCGCGTGCGGCGATCTCGGCGTCCCCGAAGAACAACTCGTAGAAGTCGCCCATCCGGTAGAACAACAGGCAATCCGGATTGGCGGCCTTGATTTCCAGGTACTGCTCCATCACGGGCGTGGCACGACCGGCGCCCTCGGCGGGTGGGCCGGACCCGAAACCGGACGGAGCTATCGGACGCGCGGCATCCATGACACCGCGACGCTAGCAGATGGCGCGGCGAGATTCATGCGGACAGGGAGGATAGTCACAACATGGCTTGCCGGGCGAATGCGCGGCACGCTGCGCCGTTCAAGCCTCGGCCCGGCTCCACGGAGCGACGCGCCGCTCGACCCATTTCAGCGCGGCGGTCAGCGAAACGCCGAGGATCATCAGGAGGATCACCGGAACGAAGCTCTTGTCCATCTCGAAAATGTGGGTGTAGCGCGTAATGAGATAGCCGAGGCCCGAGATCGACGTGAAGAACTCCGCGATGATCATTCCAACGAGACCGCGTCCTATCGCGAGCCTGATGCCGGCCGTGATGTAGGGCACCGACCAGGGCAGCAACACATGCGTCCACATCTGCGTTTCGGACACCCGGAACGAACGCGCGACCTCGATGATGTTCTTGTCGCATTCGCGCACGCCCTGATAGGTGTTGATCAGGATCGGGAATACGGCGAACAGGAACACGACGATGATCTTGGCCGGCATGTGGATTCCGAACCACAGGACCAGGAGCGGCACGAGCGCGGCCATCGGCGTCGCGTAGAGCGCGTTGATGGGAATGTCGAGCGCCCAGTCGATCGGCCGCACCCGCGCCATCAGCACAGCGAGCGGGATACCGACCAGAATGGCGAAGGCGAGGCCGCAGAACAGGACCTGCAGGCTCTGCCAGGTGTAGTAGGGAAGCTCGCCGCTCAGCGTAAGGTCGTAGGCGGCCGCGATTATCTTCGAGGGGTAGGAGAAGAAGATCGGATTGACGAACGGCCCGCCCAACTCCCACAGCACGATAATCGAGCGCGATGAAGCCATACCGGTAGAACGGCGGTTGACGCCAGAATGGCGTCTTCTGCTTCTCCGTCGTCGCGCGCGCGGTAAGCGCCGCGCCGATCTCCCCGGCTCGAGCTTGGTTGACGGAGTCCATGGTTTGGCTCCCCGCTGCTACGGGACATGGCGCCGGACGGCGGCGTCTCCGGATCGTGCCTCGGCAACCCGGAGTTGGCGCCGTCGGTAGTGTCCGATGCCGACCAGACAGCCTACGCCGATTTGGACGGGCAGACCGGCCCTTTCCACTCACCGAGCTCCTTGATCGCCTTGTCTGCGAAGGACCGATCGATCACGTCATCGTACTTGGGTGCCTTGTCCTTCTCCAGGTTGCCGACACGGACCATCAGCTCGGTGGAAAAGTCGACGCGCTCGTTGGAAAGTCCGTGATTGGCATCCCAGATGCATTGTTTCACGAGGAAATCGTACGAATCCTTGAGGACATCAGCTGGCAGACCGGTGTACTTGACCAGGATCGGCAGCACCTTTGCCGGATCGGTGTACATCATGCGGGTGCCCTTGATATGGGCCTTGACGAAGCCCTCGATTGCGGCGCGGCGAGTTGCGATCGATTTCTCCGAAACCACCAGCGCGTTGTACAGCTGCTTGGGCTGTAGCTCCCACATCCGCGCGATGGCGTGGAGGTCGGGCAGCTTCTCGCTTGGCGAATATCTCCTGTTCGATATGGAGGATGGCGCTGTCGATCTGGCGGGCGACCAGCGGCGGCACGTCCTCCGACATGATGCTGACGAAGCTCACGTCCTTGGGATCGACCTTGCCGGCCCGCAAGACCGCCCGCGCCAGCATGTCCGCGAATCCGCCCGGTTCCTGAATGCCGATCTTCTTACCCTTGAGATCGGCGAGCGTCTTGATCTCCTTCTGCACCACCATCGAGGCTTCGAGCTTGGGCGAATTGGAGAGGATGATCTTGGTCGGAGCCCCCTTGGCGCGGCCGACGATCGAGAACGGCCCCGGCGACGAAGAGATATCGACGCTGCCCGCCACCATGGCGCGATAGGCCTTCACCCCGCCTTCCAGCTCGACGATCTCGATGTCGATGCCCTCCTGCTTGAAGAATCCGAGTTCCTTGCCGACGTGCAGGGGCATCAGCACGATGTTCGGTGGCGTCGTCGGCATGCCGATGATGAGCTTGGTCTGCGCCTGCCCGGTGTCTGCCGTCGCGAGCGGGGCGGCGGCGAGCAACGCGATGGTGATGCGGCGTAGCGACATTTTCGTCCTCCCGTCTTCGAGTGCCTCGATCGAGGATCGCTGCAGAGCGAAGGAATGATCAAGCGGCAGCGGCCAGTCCGCAACCCGCGGAAATCTCTATGAGACCGACTAAGGTAGCCGGAACCGGCGCGCGGAGAGCGCCCCGCGATCGTGCCAGATTGTCGCACGCGCAGTTGAGACGAAGCCGCGTCGGCCGGTCAAGCTACGATGGTGTGCGATCCGGCGCGATCGGAAGAAACGGAGAGAGGCGGATCGTGGACGCAAATGCGGCCGGAGATGCGGCCGCGCTCTGACCTACTTCACCAGCTTGACGCCGGTGACGGCCTCGAGATTCTTGTAGTCGATCTGCTCGCGCTCGGCTTTCGGAATGTCGAGCGAATTGAGAATCTCGAGCGTCACGCGCGGATACATCGTGCCGCCTTCCGGATCGAACGGGCAGTCCGAGGCGAAGACGATCTTCTCCAGCGGGAAGAATTCCAGCCCGCACCTGGTGGCCGGCTTGCCGCCGAACACGGCGGTGTCGGCATAGAAGTCCTGCTTGAAATAGTCGAGCGGCCGCTTCTTCAGGCTCTTGCGCAGCGAGACGTAGTCCTCGTCGCTGGTGCGCGACCCCAGCACGTCCCAGCCCGGACCGATGCGGCCTTCCAGCATCGGCACGATGCCGCCGAAATGATGGGTGATGATCTTGAGATTGGGATGGTTGTCCATGATCCTGGAGAAGACCAGGCGCGCCATTGCGGTGGCGGTCTCGTAGGACCACCCGAACGTCCACCAGATTTCGTAGAGCGATTTCTTCTCGTCGATATAGTCCGGCATGTTGGCGCCGCGCGCCGGATGGATCCAGACCGGCTTGCCGAGCTCGTTCATCTTCTTCCAGAACGGCAAGTATTGCGGGCGGTCGAGCGGCTTGCCGGCAACGTTGGTGTAGATCTGCACGCCGAGCGCGCCGAGCTGCTTGATCGCGCGCTCCGCCTCGGCGACGCCGGCGTCGGGTGCGTCGAGCGAGATCTGCGCCACCCAGCCGGGAAAATGCTGCTTCTCCGTGGCGCACAATTCCGCCAGGCCGTCGTTGATGATCCGGACGAGCTCGTCGATCTGGGCCGGGCTCTTGGCGATGCTCTCCACCGGCGGCTGCGGGTAGGACAGGATCTGCTGATAATCCTTGTGGCCGTCCACGATCCTCTTGCGGTAATCGAGATCGTAGAGCGCCGGCAGCGAACGCACGCGCTTGCCCATGTCCCTGTAGCCGCCGGCGACCTCCTCCATCTTTTCGAAGAACTTCTTCGGGAAGAAGTGCGTGTACGCGTCGATCCGCATTGGCGGTCCTCCAGCTCTTTATCTTGCCGTGACTGTTGGGCGTGGCGTGCGCGCCTTGCGGGGGTCAAGCGGGGGTGTTGTTACAGGCTCGAGGGGCGTGAGTCCATCGTGGGAGCGCAGCGCCGCCGCGGCAGGACGCGCGTCACTCGGCAGCCACGTTCAGGGCGCCTGCTGCTCCAGCTCGGCGAGGCAGCGCGCGAGCGTTTCGCCTTCGGGATCGACGAGCGCCGCCGCGCGCGCGCTCGCGACGGCGTCGCCGGCGCGCCGCAGTGGAATTCGACCTTCCAGCGCCGGACCGATGACGCGCCTCTCGATGAGACGGTAGTTGGCGATGCCGCGCTTCCAGGTGTCGCCGTAACCCTTGATCAGCCGCGCGCATTCCGCGACTTCGAGCGCGAGGTCGCCGGAAAGGCGAGCGGCAGCCGTGATCGAGCGCAGCCAGGACTCGATCGCGCCCTGTTCCTCCTGGAACCGGTAGGATCTCGGCCGCCAGCGGCGCAGTTTGGCCAGCAGCCAGAAGCGCAGAAAACCCGACACCGACGCGCTGTTGACTTCCATCCCCCAATGCACGCGCTCCAGCCATCCGCGCCGTGCGGCGAGGCCGAGAATCGCGCCTGGCCAGCGAAGGCGGAAGGATCGAGCACATCTCCTCGATGCCGGGCTTGAGGAACTCGGTCACGGTGAACGGCTCGCCGGACTTCACCCCGATCTCGGCGGCGATGCGCCGCATGCGCGCGGGATCGATCTTGGCCTGCGCGACGCGGATCACGTCCTCGTAGGACATGCGGACCGCGAGATGGCGCGCGGTTTCGCGCAGCAGACGCCCGCCGGCGCGCGCGTGCTCGTCGGCGGCGCCGATGGGACGCAGTCGATCGAGATAGAGCTGCGCATAGCCGAGGTCCTGATAGGCGACGAGCCGCCGCGCACCTTCACTGACCACGTCGCGGGCGGGCTCCGGCATGATCGCGATGGCACCTTCGAGCTCGGCCAGCGATGCCGCGCGGCCGCGGCCGCGGCTGCCGGGCTCTGGACGTGTGACCTCGCCCTCCCGCGCGGCGGCGAGGCCGGCGCGAAAACCCCTGAGGTTGGCGTCGGTCGCCTTGCCGTCCCCACGGATCGCGGCTTCGAGCGCCTCTGCCGGAATCGGCAGCCGCCCGCAGCCGGCGAGAGCCCCGAGCATGACGGCGTTGACGAGGGCGCCGCTCTGCTTGGCGAGCGCTTCCATGTCGAGCAGGAGGTGCACTTGCGAATGATGCTCGACCGCCTCGACCAGACGAGCGTGGTCGTAGCGGCCGTCGCCCATCGCCATCTTCTCCACCACCAGGTAGGAGCGCGCGGTCGAGGCGATCACCAGGGTGCGATCGGGCGTGACGAAGCCCGCCGCGATCGCGCGTCCGGCCTCCAGCAACTCGCTCGCCAGCAGGATGTCGACATCGCCGACGCCGGGTGCCAGCGCCAGCACCGGCCGCTTGCCGCCGAGCTCGCGCGCGCGTCACCGGGACGATCTCGATGTAATAGGTGGTGGCGCCGGTGCGCTGGGCGACGCCGGGGATCGAGGTCGACTGCACCGGAAAGCCGAGCTGCGAGGCGGCGCCGACGATCCAGTCGGTGAGCACGCCGCCGCCTTCGCCGCCGAGTGCGGCGATCAGGAGGGTGATCGGCCGGACTTGCGGCTCGCTCATGCCCGCGCCCCGGCACCATCTGCGGCGAACCACCCGATGATCGTTTGCCGCGCGCGATGCAGCGTGCGATCCCACCAATTCGGATTGCGGATGATCTCGGCGCGATAGAACGACGGACACAGTACGGCGGCGTGGGCGACCTCGCCGCACAGCCCGCAGCCGACGCAGCTCTCGATCACGGTCGCCACCGGTTCGCTGCGCAAGGGATCGGGGCTGGGCTTGACCGTGAGCGAGGGGCAGCCGGAAAGGCGGATGCAGGAATGGTCGCCGGTGCAGATTTCGTCGTCGACGCCGAAGCGCGTCTTCACCACGCGCTCCCCGCGCGCGAGCTTTTCGGCATCCTGGGCACGGACACGGCGCTGGCGCGCGAGCTGACATTCGCCGTCGGCGATGATCACCTTGAGACCGCGTTCGGCGCTGCGCATGGCCTGCTTCAGCGTATTCGTCATCTTGGCGACGCTGTAGCTGTGCACCGTGCGCAGCCATTTGACGCCGAGCGAGCGCAAGGTCTGCTCGATGGTCATGCCGGTCGGGGTACCGCTGCGGTTGGCGCTGCTCGAGGGCAGATACTGTTGGCCGGTGGCGGAGGCATAGCCGTTCTGCATCACGATCAGCACGCCGTCGCCCTTGTTGAACAGGTTCGAGGCGACGCCGGTGATGAGGCCGTTGTGCCAGAAGCCGCCGTCACCCATGATCGCGATCGGGCGTCGTTCCATGTTCGGGGTCACTGCGGCGGCGCTCGCCAGCGACATGCCGTAGCCGAGGATGGAATTGCCCAGGCTGAACGGCGCGAAGGTCGCGAACGAATGGCAGCCGATGTCGGCGCTGATATGGGTGGGCCCAGCTCGCGCTGCATCAGCTTGATGGCGCTGAACACCGGCCGCTCGGGACAACCGGTGCAGAAATTGGGCGGACGGGCCGGGATATCGCCGACGCGCTGCGCTGGCGCCGGCCTTGTGCGCCAGCAGGCCTTTCGCGCGCGCGGCAACGGCGTCGGCGTCGATCCCTGCCGGCCGCGTCTCGGCGATGAAGTCGGCGAGCCCGGTGATCAGCGGTTCCGACTGGTATTCGCCGGCGCGCGGCAACAGACCCTTGCCGCAGACGCGGGTTTGGATGTCGCTGCGGCGCAGCTCCACGTTCACCGCCTGCTCGATGTAGTCGGGGCTGCCCTCCTCGACCACCAGCACTGCCTGCTTGCCGGCGCAGAAGTCGCGCACCTCCTCCGGCACCAGGGGAAACGCCACGTTGAGCACATAGATGGGGACACGACTCGCACCGTAGAGATCGGCGAGATCGAGCCGCGCGAGTGCCCGCAGCACGCTGTTGGTGAGGCCGCCGATCACGATGATGCCGACATCGTCGAGGTCGCCGCCGATGACCTCGTTGAGCCGGCGTTCCCGGATGAATTTCTGTGCGGCCGGTAGCCGCTGCTCGATCTTGAGCCGCTCCTGCGTGAAGATCACCGGCGGGTGGGCGAGCCGGCCGTATTCGAAGCGCGGCGGGCCGGCGATGCGGTTCTTGCCGGAGAAGGCGGCACGGCGGTTGGCCTTGGTCTTGAACTCGCCGGTGACGTGGCAGGCCCGGATGCGCAGCTCCATCATCACCGGCGCGTGGCTCGCCTCGGAGAGCTCGAACCCCTCCTCGACCATGCGCACGATGGTCGGAAGGTCCGGACGCGGGTCGAGGAGCCACATCGACGACTTCATGGCATAGGCGTAGGAGCGTTCCTGGATGACGCTCGCGCCTTCGCCGTAGTCCTCGCCCAGGATGATCATCACGCCGCCCACCACGCCGGGGGAGGCGAGGTTCGACAGCGCGTCGGCCGCCACATTGGTGCCCACGATCGATTTCCAGGTCACCGCGCCGCGCAGCGGATAGTTGATCGAGGCGCCGAGCATGGCCGCGGCCGATGCTTCGTTGGTGCAGGTTTCCAGGTGCACGCCGAGGTCGCCGATGATGTCCTCGGCGTCGACCAGGACATCGAGCAGGTGCGAGACCGGGGCGCCCTGGTAGCCTCCCACATAGCTCACGCCCGACTGCAGCAGCGCCTTGGTCACCGCCAGGATGCCTTCGCCGCGAAAGGTCTCGCCGTCGCCGAGCTTGAGCGCCTGCACCTCTTTCTTGAAGGAACGTTCCATCGCCTGGTTCCGAGCGCGATCCGGGCTACATCTATATCGGCTCCCGAATGAATGCTACGGCCCATGGAGCGCGCACTTCCGCACCCGGCCGTGCGGCCTCGGTACAAGCGCTCGGGTCTTGACCCCTAACCAGACCTGGGTCCGGTTGATCGATTACAGGATTTTGCCGCTGACTAATCGCAGCCAGTTCGATATCCTGCCATCTGGATCTGGCTGACCGGGATCGATGCAATCCGTTCGATTACAACGTCGCGAGTTCATTGTGCTCGCCGGTGGCGCGGCGGCCGCGTGGCCGCTCGCGGCGCGGGCGCAGCGATCGAGCGTTCCGCGTGTAGGCTATTTGTTTTCCTTGAACCAGGCAGAAGGCCGGCATCTCTGGGACGCCTGCCGGCAAGGATTGCGTGAGCTGGGGTACGTCGAGGGGCAAACCATCTTCGTCGAGCCGCGCTGGGCGGAAGGAAAGTACGACCGGCTGCCAGCGCTCGTGACGGAGCTGGAGCGCCTCAATCTCAATGTCCTGGTTGCAGCGGCCACCCCGACCAACATCGCGGTCAAGGCCGGGAGCAGCAACATTCCAGTTGTATTTGTCGCAGTTGCCGACCCTGTGAGGGCCGGGCTCATCGCCGGACTCGCTCGCCCCGGCGGGCGGTTCACGGGACTGAGCCTGCTCACGCCCGAAACGAGCGGCAAGCGGCTCGAACTGCTCAAGGAAATCGTGCCTAACCTCATCCGTGTGGCGGTGCTGCTCAATCCGGGCAATCTCGCCAATTTCGTCTTCGCGGAGGAGACGCGGACGGCGGCGCAATCGCTGGGACTCGAGCTGCAATTGTTTGAAGTGCGCAACCCGTCAGACGTGGAGCTCGCGTTTACTGCAGCCATCGCAGGACAGGCGACCGCAATGGTCGTATTCGACGACCCGTTCATTCATAGCCATCGAGCGCGAATCATTGCGCTTGCAGCCAATCACCGACTGCCGGCGATATGCGGAACGCGCGAATACGCGGATGAGGGCGGACTGGTTGCGTATGGACCGCACCGGCCGGACCTTTACCGCCGTTCCGCCGCCTATGTGGATAAGATCCTCAAGGGTGCCAGGCCCGCCGATCTTCCGGTCGAGCAGCCCACCAAGTTCGAGCTGATTGTCAATCTCAAGGTCGGCAAAGCGCTTGGTCTCGAGATGCCTACATCGATGTTGCTGCGCGCAGACGAGGTCATTGAGTGAGTCGTGCACTTCAGACAGCGCGAGTTCAATCACTCTATATCGGCGGTGCAGGCGTGTGGCGACCGAGGCGGGCGTGAACAGGAGCCGGTCGGCAACACCGCACTGGCGACGGCAATGCTGAGGGATGATAGCGGAAATGGACGCGAGCGGCGGAGCACACCCCGTAACGTGCTCGGGGATCGGCTCGAAGTCTGCTCGATAAACCCCATGACCGGGTTCTTTCGAGACGGCTGCTGCGACACGGGGCGAGATGACATCGGTAGCCATACGGTCTGCGCCGTCATGACCGCCGCGTTTCTGGAGTTTTCCAAATCTGCCGGCAACGATCTTTCGACACCGATGCTGGAATTCGGCTTTCGCGGCCTGAAACCCGGCGATCGATGGTGCCTGTGTGCACCCCGTTGGCAAGAAGCACTCGAGGCGGGCCAAGCGCCCCGCGTGGTCTTGCGGGCCACCCACGAAGGGGCTCTGAACCACTGCTCGCTCGCCGATCTCAAGCGCTTCGCAGTGGACCTCGCCTGACGGCAGACGCATGCGCTACGACGTTACATGGGAGCTCAGGGCGCGGTCCCTCGCCCTCAACCTAGAACATCCCGTTGTCGTTGGCGGCCTTCTCCGGGATCGGCTGGATCACGTCCCAGTGCTCGACCACCTTGCCGTTCTCGAGCCTGAAAATGTCGATGATGGCATTGCCGCGGGTGCCGGGCTCGCGCACCGCGTGGACGTGAACGATCACGTAATCTCCGTCCGCGAAGATACGCTTGATCTCGCTGCGGTTGTTGGGGAACTTCTCCTTGAGGAAGCCGATGAAGGCCTTGAGACCCTCCGGTCCATCGGCGGCGACCGGGTTGTGCTGGATGTATTTCGACCCGAGATACCTCGATGCCTCCTCGAAATCCTTCTTGTTGAGGGCGGCCTCGTAGAGCGCCCGCACGGTCTTCTTGTTCTCCTCCATCTGCTTGGCGTCCGCGGCGTAGGCCGCGGGTGCGGAAAGCGCGAACATCGCGACCGAGAGACTGAGAAGGCTCCTCTTCATGGCGAACTCCTCCGCTTTGATGAAATGTAGGTTGATCGCGGCCAACAACGTGCCGCGATCCACCCTTGCTGTTTCATCATACCGCGCGAGAGCAGTGACAACCATGGAAATTCGACGATGCATTGTCTTCTCCCGGCTGGAAATCGGCTGCTCGCGGGGTTGTTGTTCCATTCAGTTCGAAATGACCGATGCTGAAAATTGACGATGCCCGCCGCGCTGCGAGCAGCACCTGTACGGCGTTCGGGATGCACAGCGAGTCGATGCGATGGTCGCGCCGCGTCCCTAGCTTCGATCGCCGAATTGGTCTATGCGGGGCCGACGCCGGTCGGCGTCGCCCCTACGACCGGGCGCGTGGAACCGGCGTCGCTCGTACGGAGTGGCTTGCGGAACGGGATCGTGGACAACAAGAGCGCCAAGGCGTCCGACGCGTCCATCAGTCCGGCGCTGCTGCACAAGAAGATGCTGCAGCTGTTGAGCAGCCTGTGGGTGACGCGGGCGGTCGGTTCGTTTGCCCGACTCGGTCTCGCCGACGTCATGGAAGAGGGCGCCGACGACCATGCCGCCATTGCCGCGGCGCGCGGTCTCGTTCCCGATCGCGTCTATCGGTTGCTGCGCGCGCTCTCCACCATTGGCATCGTCATGGAGACGGCGCACGGGCACTTCGCGCTCACTCCGCTCGGACGCCTGCTCAGCTCGCATTCGCCCAACAACACCCGGACCACGGCGATCTTCCTCAACGAGTATTTCGCCGACATGTGGATGCATCTCGACGATGCGCTGGCCGGGCAACGCACCGCCTTCGAGGCCCTCAAGGGCCGTCCGTTCTTCGACTGGCTCGCCGAGAACCCGGACGAAGCAAGGCGGTTCAACCGCATGATGCTCGAGGTGCACGGACCGGAGACGCCGGCCATCGTCGCCGCCTACGACTTCTCTCAATTCGAGCACATCGTCGACGTCGGGGGCGGCAACGGCGCCCTGCTGTCCGCCGTGCTCGCAGGTTATCCGAACCGGCGTGGGACGCTGTTCGACTTGCCGGAAGCCATTGCCGCCGCCAAGCGCGGAGAGGGAGGACCGTTGCCGCGGGTGGAATTCGTCGCCGGAGACGTATTCACCACGCCGGCGCCGGAAGGAGGTGACCTCTATCTGATCCGCCACCTCATGCACGACTATGACGACGCGGATTGCATTCGCATTCTCGGCAATGTGCGCCGCGCCATGCGCGCGGACGCCCGCGTCCTGGTGCTGGAGGCGCCCTTGCCCTCCGACGACAGTCCCGGTCCCGGCCGCTGGCTCGATCTGCAGGTGATGGTGTTGTGCGGCGGACGCGAGCGGACGCTCGAGGAATATGCCGCGTTGTTCGAGCGCACCGATCTTCGCCTTGCGCGAACGACGCCGACCCGGCATCCGGCCATGACCGTTATCGAAGCGGTGGCGGCGACGTGACGGAGCGAGGGGTGCCTCCGATCGCCAGCCAGCGCGGGATCGGCGCTCGAAATGCGCACAGCGGCCATGGCCGGCGGGAGCGGTTGCGATCCGTGATCGCGCGACGCCACGTCATCTATGTCGAAGGCTACGACCCGCAGGGCGCGGAGGGCTATTACAAATTGTTCGAGCGCTCCTGGAAGCGCTTTCTCGGTATTTGGCGGCTCGAGGCGCGGCTCGGCGAGCTGCGAATGGGTTCGCAGCTGCTCGCCCATTGGGACATCGAGACATCGGGTCCGAATTGGCAAGTGCTCACCCGCTACGACTTTCTGCGGCAGGAGCACTTCATCCGCGCCAACCTGGCGGAGCCGCTGCCGCGACAGATCGTGGGCGCGCTGGGTTGGGCCTTCGACTATCTCGCGAGCGGTGCCATCGCGCGCGTGCTGCGCGCCTCCTGGGCATTCGGCTCGGCGTTGATCCTGTTCCAGATGTTGCTGGTCGGATGGATCGCGCTCTCGATCGGCGGCGGTTGGCTCGTCGCGCTCGGTATCGGGCGGGTGCTCGCCTTGCCGGATCTCGCGGCTGTCCCGATCGGGGCGGTGGCAGCGCTCGCGATATTCCTGGCGTTGCGCCCCCTCGCAAAGCGCTGGTTCGTGATCCGGGTCAACAACCACTGGCCCTATCTGTGCGCATTCGCGCGCGGGGAAGCGACCTGCTTCGATGCCGCGGTGCAAGCCGGCGCACAGCGGCTCGTCGCCGCCGCGCAGGCCGACGAAGCTGACGAGATCGTCGTGATCGGGCACAGCGGCGGTGGCGCGCTCGCGCCGGCAATCGTCGTGCGCGCCCTCGAGCTCGACCGGGATGTCGGCCGGCGAGGACCTTCGGTCGTGCTGTTGACGCTCGGTTCGATCGCGCCTGGAGCGGCGCTGCATCCCGAGGCGAAGTGGCTGCGTGCCGTTTTCGCCCGTCTCGCAGTCGAGCCGTCGGTTGCCTGGGTCGATGCTCAATCGCGCCTCGACGTGCTCAATTTCTGGGATTTCGACCCGGTCGCGGGGATCGGCGTGGAGATCGGGAGCGGACGCTGCAACCCGACCATCTGGCGGGTACGTTTCCGCGACTTGCTGTCGTCCGATTTTTTCAGGCGTATGCGCTTCAACTTCTTCCGCCTGCACTTCCAGTTCATCATGGCCAACGACCGGCGCGCGCCTTACGACTATTTCATGCTCGTCGGCGGCCCGGTGCCGGTCGTGACCTGGGCAACGGACCCGATCGGTGTATTCACGGCGTTCGGCGAGGATTCCGGTTTGGCGGAGGAACGCCTGCCGGCTTCCGCGGCTACCTCGGCGGCGCCTGCGACAGCCGATCGATGACAGACTGCGGCAGCGGAGCCGCTCTCATTTTTCCGCGCGCGGGATCCCCGCACACCCAGACCCGCGTCTCGAACCCTTCGACCGCGAGCGCACCGTTCCTGGTGAGGCGATGTCGCAGGTCGAAGCTCGAGCGGCGAATCCCGGTCACCGCCGTCTCGATCGTCACGTCGTCGCCGAACCGGGTCGGAATGAGGAAGCGGGAATGGGTATTGACCAGGGGATGGCCGGCGAAATCGTAGGCCTTGAGATAGTCGCTCTTGGTCATGCCGAGCGCCCGCTCTATCAGTGCCGAGGTGCAGGCGTCGAAATAGGCGAAGTAGCGCGGATAATAGACGATCCCCGCGGGATCGCAGTCGCCCCACTCGATGCGGACGGCGCGGGTGTTGACGAGCATGGGACGGCCTGGCGAAGGTTCAGCGCGGTGCCATGCGCAGCGCGCCGTCGAGACGGATGACCTCGCCGTTGAGATAGCTGTTCTCGACGATGTGGCGGGCGAGCGCGGCGAATTGATCCGGGCGCCCCAGCAGCTTGGGGAAGGGAACCGATGCGGCGAGGCTCTTCTGCGCCTCCTCCGGCAATGCGAACAGCATGGGCGTGTGGAAGATGCCCGGCGCAATGGTGTTGACGCGGATGCCGAACTGCGCGAATTCGCGCGCCGCCGGCAGGGTGAGCGCAGCGACTCCGCCCTTGGAGGCGGAATAGGCGGCTTGGCCGATTTGGCCTTCGAAGGCGGCAACCGATGCGGTCAGGATGATCACCCCGCGCTCGCCGTCGGCGAGTGCGCCCAAGGCCTGCATGTCGGCTGCCGCGAGTCGCATTGTGTTGAAGGTGCCGATCAGATTGATCTCGATCACGCGCGCGAACTCGGCGAGCGGCATCGGTCCGTCGCGTCCGACGATGCGCCTGGCGGGCCCGACGCCGGCGCAATTGATGAGAATGCGGGCAACCCCGTGCTTGTCGCGCGCCTCGGCGAGTGCCGCCGCGGACTGCTCGGGGTTGGTCACGTCGCAACGCACGCCGATGCCGCCGAGCTGGCCGGCGACGGCCCGCGCGCCGTCGAGATCGATGTCGAGGCATGCGACCTTGGCGCCGGCACGGGCGAGGGCGACGGCGGTCGCGGCGCCGAGGCCGGAGGCTCCGCCGGTCACGATGACAGCGTGTCCTTTGATGTCCATGATCAGTTCGTCCGGGTGGAGGCGGTCGTGGCGTCGGGATTCTCGATCAAGAGCGCGATGCCCTGCCCGCCGCCGATGCAGGCCGAGGCAATGCCGTAGCGCAGCTGCGACCGCTTGAGCTCGCGCGCCAGCGTGACCGCGAGGCGGACGCCGGTTGCGCCCAGCGGATGGCCGATCGCGATCGCTCCGCCGTTGACGTTGAGCTTGGCATCGTCGAGGCCGAGCTCGCGCGCGCAGGCCATGACCTGGGCGCCAAAGGCCTCGTTGATCTCGAAGCGGTGGACATCGGAAAGCTCGAGATCCGCGCGCTCGAGCACCGATTTGATCGCCGGCACTGGGCCGATGCCCATCACCTCCGGGGGGACGCCCACATTGGCGCCCGCCACGATGCGTCCGAGCGGCCGCTTGCCGGACGCCTTGATGTAGTCGGAGGAGGCGACCAGCGCCGCTGCGGCGCCGTCGACGATCGCCGAGGAATTGCCGCCGGTTTGCACTCCCCCGAAAGCGGGCCGGATCGCGGCCAGCGCCTCCAGCGGGGAGGGACGGACATGGGTGTCGGCGTCGAGCTCCTTGCCGCCCCTGAGCTTGAGAGTGCGTGACTGATAGCCGGGGCGCTCGAAGGTCTCGGTCTTGACCGGAGTGATCTCGCCGGCGAGAAACCCCGACTTCTGTGCCGCGACGGCGCGTTCGAAGCTCTGCATGGCGAAGGCATCGACTTGCGGCCGTGTGATCTGGTACTGGCGCGCGAGATTTTCCGCGGTGTCGCCCATCGTTACGTTGGCCGCGGGATCGAGCAGGGCTTCCCAGAGAAAGTCCTTGAAGTCGACCGCGCCCATGCGGAACCCGCGCATGGTGTAGGAGGCGACCGGATTGCGGCTCATGGACTCGGCGCCGACGCAGAGCGCGAGATCGATGCCCCTGTGGGTGACGAAGTCCGCCGCCTGCATCAGCACCTCGATGCCGGTGCCGCAGACCCGCTGCACCATATGTGCCGGCACCTCGATTGCAACGCCGGAATAGAGCCCGACATGGCGCGGCAAACAGTAGGTGTCGAAGCTCGCCTGTGCCATCGAGCCGGTGATGACGGCGCCGACGTCCTGCGGCGACACTCCTGAGCGGGCGAACACCGCACGCGCGGCCTTGATGCCGAGATCGGTGGGCGAGACCGCGGCCAGCGCACCGTTGTAGTCGGCGAAGGGCGTGCGTATCCCATCGAGCAGCCAGATGTCGCTCCAGCCCGCGGTAATACCTTTGCCTTCCATGGTCAGGTTTTCCTATCGATCGCGATGACGCGCGCCGAGGGCGTGGGTGAATACAGCTCGGCAACCAGATCGGCGCGGCGGGTCAGCACCGCGCGCTGATTGATGGAGCCTTTGTCCGTCATCTCGCCGGCGTCGAGCGAGGGTGGCTCCGAGAGCAGGATCGCCCGACAGACCCGGTTCGAGCTGCCCGTGCTGGTCTTGGCACAGGCATCGAGCCGGGCGCGGATGGCGCCGAGCAAGCGTGCATCGCAGGTCATGTCGGCTGTATCGGCGGCGAGCGCTCCGCAGGCTTCGACGTTGGGAAAGATCAACGCGCCGATCTCGTTGCGGTCGCCGCCGGCGATCACCACGTCGCGCGCGTAGGGCTCGAGCTCTGCGAGCAGGCGCGCCCGCAGCGGGCCGACATTGACCCAGGTTCCGGTTGCAAGCTTGAAGTCCTCTGCAATGCGGCCGTCGAACAACAAGCCGGCTCGCGGATCCGCAGGATCCGCGAACTTGAGGGCATCGCCGAGCCGGTAGAAGCCTTCCTCGTCGAAGGCCTGGGCGGTGAGTTGCGCCTGGCGCCAGTAACCTGGCGTGACATTGGGCCCGCGCACCCGTGCCTCGAGCTTGTCGCCGTTCGGAACCAGCTTGAGCTCCACTCCGGGCGCCGGTACGCCCATGTTGGTCGAGTCCTTGCTCTGCCACATGCGCGCGAGCGCCATCGGCGCAGTCTCGGTCGCGCCGAGCCCGGTCAGGAACATGATGCGCTCGCCACAAGTGTCGAGCGCAAGCTGCTGCATCTCGTCGAATGCCGACTGCGACAGGGCTGCGCCCGCGAACCACAGCACCTTGAGGCGACTGAAGAAGATCTTTCGCAGCTGTGCATCGGCGCGAAAATACGGCAGCAGCGCCTCGTAGCCCTTGGGCACCGTGAAATACCAATTGGTCGCGACCTCGCGCAGATTCCTGACCGTGGTCTCGATCGCGCCCGGGGCCGGCTTGCCTTCGTCGATGTAGAAAGTCCCGCCATTGTGGAGCACGAAGCCGAAATTGTGGTTGCCGCCGGCGGTGTGATGCCACGGCGACCAATCCAATATGACCGGCGGCTCATCCGCAAAGAAGGCCAACTGCGACAGGATCATCGCCTGGTTCGAGCACCACATCCGCTGGGTATTGATCACTGCCTTGGGCGCGCCGGTCGAGCCCGAGGTGAACAGGAATTTGGCGATGGTGTCCGGCCCCACGCGCGCATGAGCGGCCTCGGCCGGCGCCGTGGCCGTCGGCTCCAGCAAGGTATCGAACGTCGTGGTCGGCCGGCCCGGCACCGGGTTGCGGACGACGATCGTTTCCAAGCCGGGCGGCACCGCCGCCTCGACGGCGCGCCGGAACGGGGCTCCATCGGCGACGAAAACCAGGCCCGGTGTCAGCAGGTCGAAGATGTGCTTGAGCTTGCCGAAGTCGGTCGAGACCAGCGCATAGGCCGGCGAGATCGGGGCATAGGGGATCCCGACATACATGGCGGCAAGTCCGAGCAGCGCGTGCTCGATGTCGTTGCCGGAAAGGATCACGATCGGCCGCTCGGTGGACAGACCGCGCGTGAGCAGCTTGGCGCCAATGCGGCGAACCAGGTCGAGCGTCTCGCCATAGGTGATCGTGCGCCAGCCGCCGGCAGCATCCCTCTGTGCCAGATAGGTCCGCTCGGGCGCCGTCGCGGCCCAATGCTCCAGCCGCTCGGTCAGCTTCGCTGGATAAGGCGCAAGCGCGTGCGGCGATCGCAAATGGATGGTGCCGTCGGTCCGGCGCTCTACCAGAACGTCGCGCGGCCCGAGCCGCACCGGCCGCATCGGCGCGGCCGGGGCGCGATCGGGGTCAAGCTCGAGTTCTCTGGCCAGGGTCGCCATGGTTCGATCGACGTCAGTGGCGCAGCGTCTTCGGCGCGCGCTTCTCCAGGAAGGCCTTGAGCCTTGCCTTGGCTTCGCTGTCGCCCTGGGCAATGGCCGCGATCAGCGCCTCGGTGATATAGCCGCTCGCGGGGTCGGATTCGGCGATCCGCGGGAGCACGTGGGTGACCGCGAAATTGGTCATGGGCGCATTGCCGGCGATGCGCTTGGCGAGCTCGACAGCCTTGGCCAGACCCGCTCCCGGCGCGACGAGATAGTGCGAAATGCCGATCGCTTGGCCTTCCTCGGCGTCGTAGGTGCGGCCGGTGAGCATCATGTCCGTCATGCGCGAGGTACCGATCAACCGCGGCAGCCGTACCGAGCCGCCGCCACCGACGAAGATGCCGCGGCTGCCCTCCGGCAGCGCGTAGTAGGCCGAGCCTTCCGCCACCCGGATATGGCACGCCGCTGCGATCTCGAGTCCGCCGCCCACCACGGCACCGTGCAGCACGGCGACGACCGGAACCTTGCCGAACTCGATGCGCTCGAAAGCGCGATGCCAGCCGCGCGAATGGAAGATGCCCTCGGCGACAGTGCGTGCGGTCAGCTCGCCAAGGTCGAGCCCGGAGCAGAAATGGTCGCCGTCACCGGCGAGCACCACGGCCCCGATTTCCGCGGGCAGACCGGTGAAGAATGCCTCGATGCCGAAAACCGTAGGGTCGTCGATGGCGTTGCGCTTCTCGGGGCGTGCAAGATGCAGGATCGCGATATCGTCGCGGCGCTCGGCCCGCAGCGACCGCGGCAACCCAACATCGAAGTCGCTACCGGTCTTGGCCGCGCTCATCGCAATCCTCGCAGCTCATTTTCTCGCTTCGGCTCGATACCTGCGTTTCGGTGACATTTCTCCCGGAACCGGTCAAGCACTGACGTCTCCGAACCGGCGACCGGCGTGCCGAAGGGCGTGATCCCTCGCCAGTCCACCGGACATCGGCGGGCGACATCATGGCCTCTGTTGCGGATCGCGCCTTTCGCCATGGGCGTGTCGCATTGACCCCTGGCGGGCCTGACCCGTAAATGGACCTGCGATCATCGGGAAGCACCGGCATGTCCCGCTTTCTCACCCTTGCAGAGGCCGTGGCATCGACCATCCGGGATGGCGATGCCGTAGCCATGGAGGGGTTCACGCATCTCATCCCGTTTGCGGCCGGCCACGAGGTCATCCGCCAGCGGCGCCGGCACCTGACCCTGATAAGGATGACGCCTGACCTCATCTACGACCAGCTCATCGGCATGGGCTGCGCCGACAAGCTGGTGTTCTCCTGGGTGGGCAATCCGGGGGTAGGCTCGCTGCACCGCTTCCGCGACGCTCACGAGAACGGCTGGCCGACGCCGATCGCCATCGAGGAGCATTCCCATGCCGCTCTGGCCAACGCCTACGAGGCCGGTGCGGCCGGGCTGCCGTTCGCGCTGTTTCGCGGCTATCTCGGGGTCGACCTCCCCAAGGTGAACCGCAATATCAAGCGCATTGCCTGTCCCTTCACCGGCGAGCTGCTGGCTGCAGTGCCGGCGATCCGGCCCGACGTGGCCGTGATCCACGCGCTCAAGGCCGACCGTGCCGGCAACGTTCTGATCGAAGGCATCGTCGGGGTGCAGAAGGAGGCGGTCCTGGCCGCCAAGCGCTCGATCGTGACGGTCGAGGAGATCGTCGACGATTTCGGCGATCGCAGCCCCAATGCGGTGATTCTGCCGAGCTGGACGGTCGGCGCCATCGCCTGCGTGCCCGGCGGCGCCCATCCGTCCTATGCGCACGGCTACTACAAGCGCGACAATGCCTACTACAAGGCCTGGGATGCGATTGCGCGCGACCGTGATGGTTTCCTGGCGTGGATGAAGACGAACGTGCTCGACCGGGGCCCCGACGCCTTCGCTGTGCACGCCTCCCGCATCCGCACGCGCCGCGGAATGAGGACAGAATGACCCACACCGCCGACGAAATGATGACCGTCGCGGCCGCGCGGGCGCTGCGGAACACCGATATCTGCTTCGTCGGCATCGGCATGCCGTCGGCGGCCTGCAATCTGGCGCGGCTCACGCACGCGCCCGACATCACCTTGATCTACGAGTCCGGCACCATTGCCACCAGGCCCGACGTGCTGCCGCTGTCGATCGGCGATGGTGAATTGTGCGACACCGCGCTCACCACCGTCCCGGTGGTCGAGATGTTCCGCTACTGGCTGCAGGGCGGACGCTTCACGGTAGGCTTTCTCGGTGGTGCGCAGATCGACCGTTTCGCCAATCTCAATACGACGGTGATCGGCGCCTACGAGCGTCCGAAGACCAGGCTTCCCGGCGGCGGGGGCGCGCCCGAGATCTCCAGCGCCTGCGGCGAGATTTTCATCATCATGCGGCAGGCCCCCCGCAGCTTCGTGAACCAGCTCGATTTCGTGACCTCGTTCGGTCATGGCGAGGGCGGCGATCATCGCGCCCGCCTGGGCATCGCCAACAAGGGCCCGACCAAGCTGGTCACCGATCTCGCGGTGTTCGAGCCTGATCCCGTGACCAGGGAAATGACGGTGACCTCGATCCATCCCGGCGTGACGCGCGATCGAATCCGCGCCAATACCGGTTGGTCCGTGCGCTATGCCGCCGATGTGACCGAGACGCCGGCTCCGACCGAGTCGGAATTGTCGGTGCTGCGCGCGCTGCACGCCCGCACGGCGCGCGCGCATGGCGAAGCAGCTTGAGGAGTCCCTGGGATGACCGATTTGCGCGATGTCTACATTTGTGATGCGGTCCGCACCCCGATCGGGCGTTACGGCGGCGCGCTTTCCAGGGTGCGCACCGACGATCTCGCGGCGGTTCCGATCAAGGCGCCTGATGAAGCGCAACCCCGGCGTGGATTGGTCGGCGCTCGACGAGGTCGTGTTCGGCTGCGCCAATCAGGCCGGCGAGGACAACCGCAACGTCGCGCGCATGGCGCTGTTGCTGGCGGGCATCCCCGACTCCGTCCCCGGCGTGACCGTGAACCGGCTGTGCGCCTCCGGCCTCAACGCCATCGGCGACGCGGCGCGCGCGATCAGGTGCGGCGAGACCGACTTCGCCATTGCCGGCGGCGTCGAATCGATGACGCGGGCGCCGCTTGTCCTGGGCAAGGCGCAGGAGGCGTTCCAGCGCAGCGCCGACATCCATGACACCACGCTCGGCTGGCGCTTCGTCAACCCGCTGATGAAGGCGCAGTACGGCATCGACTCCATGGCCGAGACCGGCGAGAACGTGGCGGAGGAATATCAGGTTTCGCGCGCAGACCAGGACGCCTTTGCGCTGCGTTCCCAGCAGCGCGCCGGCCAGGCCGTCGCGGCCGGGTACTTCGCCGAGGAGATCGTCCCCGGTCGAGGTGGCGGGCGGCAAGGCGGGCCCTGTGGCCGTCGACAAGGACGAGCACCCGCGGCCCGAAACCACGCTCGAAGGATTGGCCAAGCTCAAGCCGTTTGCGCGCCACCCCGGCACCGTCACCGCGGGCAATGCGTCCGGGCGTCAACGACGGCGCAGCTGCGGTGATCCTCGCCTCGGCGGAGGCGGCCAGGCGGCACGGGCTCGCTCCGCGCGGGCGGGTGCTGGGCATGGCGTCGGCGGCGGTGCCGCCGCGGGTCATGGGGATCGGTCCCGTGCCCGCCACCCGCAAGCTGATGGCGATGCTCGCCCTCGAGATAGGCGACTTCGATCTCATCGAGATCAACGAGGCGTTCGCGTCGCAAGGACTGGCCTGTTTGCGTCAGCTCGGCGTTGCCGACGACGCCGAGCACGTCAATCCGCACGGTGGGGCGATCGCTCTCGGGCATCCGCTCGGCATGTCGGGAACGCGGCTCGCGCTCACCGCTCTGCACGGCCTCGAGAAACGCGGCGGCCGGCGCGCGCTCGCCACCATGTGCGTGGGCGTCGGGCAGGGGGTCTCGCTGGCGCTCGAGCGCATCTGACGCGACGGCCCATTCGAAGGAGATATCGTGGTGCCGATGAGTGCGGGATATATTCCCTTTCACCCAAATCCGTCGAAGCCCACCTACCGGCCGCCCGCGGGTGCGGTCGATGCGCACTGCCACGTGTTCGGGCCGGAAAGCCGATTTCCCTATGCGCCGGAGCGCAAATACACGCCATGCGACGCGCCCAAGGAGAAGCTGTTCGCGCTGCGCGACTTTCTCGGCTTCGACAAGAACGTCATCGTGCAGGCGTCTTGTCACAGCAAGGACAATCGGGCGATGGTTGATGCGCTCGAAGGATCCAACCACAAGGCCAAGGGTGTCGCTTTCGTCGGCGAGGAAGTCACCGATCACGAGCTCGAGGCGATGGACCGGGCGGGGGTCCGTGGCGTGCGCTTCAACTTCGTGCGCCGACTGGTCGATTTCACCCCGCGCGAGGTGCTCGAGCGCATCGCCGCCCGCGTGGCGCCGCTCGGATGGCACATCGTGGTCTACTTCGAGATGCCGGATCTGCCCGACCTCGAATCCTTCTTCACCTCGCTGCCGACCACCGTGGTGGTCGATCACATGGGTACTCCCGACATCGCCAAGGGCGTGGACCATGCGGAGAACCGCCGCTTCCACCGCTTGTTGCAGAAGCACGGCAACTTCTGGGTCAAGGCCACCTGCCCGGAACGGATGACGGTGACGGGCCCCCCCTATGACGACGTGGTTCCTTTCGCCAGGAGCCTGGTCGAGCAATTCCCCGACCGGGTCATCTGGGGCACCGATTGGCCGCATCCCAATATGAAGAAGGAAGCCCCCGACGACGGCGTGCTGGTCGACCAGATCCCGAGGATCGCGCCCACTGCGGCCGAGCAGCGGGCCCTGCTGGTCGACAATCCGATGCGGCTTTATTGGAGCTAGGAATGTCCCACATGCGACTTCGCAAGCTCGGGTTTGTGGTCCTGGCGGCACTGACGTCGGTCTCGGCCCCGGCCGTGGCGCAGGCTCCCTATCCAAATCGCGTCATCCGGATCATCGTTCCGTTCCCCGCCGGCGGTGCGACCGATGTCTTTGCGCGGCACTACGCGGCGCGCGTGTCGGCGCTGCTCGGCCAGCAGGTCATCGTCGACAACAAATCCGGCGCAGCCGGCGCCATCGGCACCGCCGAGGCGGCACGTGCAGAGCCCAACGGCTATACCGTGCTTTTCGGCACCGCGTCGATCTTCGCGCTCTACAACCTGATCTCGAAGAAGCCGCAGTTCGACATACTGAAGGATTTCATGCCGATCGCCGAGGTGGGCGCCTCGCCGGTCACGTTCGATGCCCATCCCTCGCTCCCCGGCGATTTCAGGGCCATCATCGCCCATGCCAAGGCCAATCCCGGCAAGCTGCAGTATGGCTCACCGGGCACCGGCACGTTCCTGCATCTCGCGGCAGAGATGCTCAAGCGCGAGCTGGGTGGCGTCGAGATCACGCATATCCCCTACCGCGGTGGCGCTCCTTCGATGGCCGACCTGGTTGCAGGGCAGATTCCGTTGGCAGTCGATGCGGTCAGCACCTCCCTGCAGCATCATCGCGATGGCCGCGTGCGTATCCTGGCGGTCGCGACGGCGAGCCGGTCCGTGCTGGCGCCGGATATTCCAACGGTCGACGAAGCGCTCGGCACCAGGGGGTTCGTTGCGACATTGTGGAACGCCATCGCGGTTCCGATTGCGACGCCGGCCGAAGTGGTCGACAGGTTGCACGGAGCGACCGCGAGCGTGATGGCGGACAAGTCCTTCACGGATCAGCTCCTCAGGATCGGCATCGAACCGACCATCGGTGCGACGCCGCGATCGACGCGCGAGTTCATCCTGAAGGAGCAGGCGCGGTGGAAGCCGGTGATCGAGGCGGCCGGGGTCAGCTCGGACTGATTCCAGAGTATCGCCTTGACCAATGTGTGAGGCCATGGCTGCTCTGCAGCGACAGCGACGGTCTCGAATTGAGCGGGTGCTCAAGTTGCAAAGCCCGGATAAGCCATATATGTGAGGCCGAAATTCGAGCCGCAGGACATCCGGCGGCGTTTCCGCCGCCTCCAGGGAGAACCTCCATGGCCCGCAAGGAGCAGGCGTACGACGACATTCCCGGCACCTTCGTCTTCGATGCCGAGCGCTCGCGTCAGGGCTACGGCATCAACATGTTCTGCATGTCGCTGATGAAGGACGAGAACCGCAAGGCGTTCAAGGCGAACGAGGCGGAGTACCTGAAGAAATTTGCGCTCACCGCGCAGCAGCGCGACGCCATCCTGCAGCGCGACTACAACCGGATGCTCGAGCTCGGCGGCAACATTTATTTCGCCGCGAAGCTCGGAGCCACCGACGGCCACTCGTTCCAGCATCTTGCCGCCGTCATGACCGGCTCGTCGCAGCAGGACTACGCAGCGATGATGCTGGCCGGCGGCCGCTCGGTGGACGGCAATCGCAGCAAGTCGGGCAAGAATGCGCTCGCGACCTCGAAATCCCGATCCAAGTCCAAGTCCAAGTCCAAGCCCAAATCCACATCCAGGTCCAAATCCTCAGCAAAGCGGAAGTGAGCCGTGGCAACGATCATCGCAGGTATAGGCGCGTCGCATGTTCCCGCCATCGGAGCGGCGCTCGATAACGGCAGAACGGAAGAGCCCTATTGGAAGCGCGTGTTCTCGGGCTTCGAAAAGTCCAAGGAATGGATGGCGAAAACGAAACCGGACGTCGCCATCGTGGTCTACAACGATCACGCCTCGGCCTTCTCCGTGGATTTCATCCCGACCTTTGCGCTCGGCTGTGCGGCCGAGTTTCCTCCCGCCGACGAAGGTTGGGGCCCACGCCCGGTGCCGGTGGTCAAGGGCCATCCCGAGCTTGCCGCCCACATCGCGCAGTCGGTCATTCTGGACGAGTTCGATCTGACCATCGTCAACAAGATGGAGGTCGATCACGGCCTCACGGTACCGATGAACCTGCTGTTCGGGCAGCCCAAGGACGCATGGCCGTGCCCGGTGATCCCATTGGCGGTCAACGTGGTCATGTATCCGCCCCCGACCGGGCACCGCTGCTACATGCTGGGCAAGGCTCTGCGCAAGGCCGTCGAGTCCTACCCGGAGGACCTCAAGGTCGTCATTTTCGGAACGGGGGGGCTATCGCATCAAATCAGCGGCCCGCGCGCCGGCCTGATCAACAGCAAATGGGACAAGAACTTCCTCGACAACCTCGGCAAGGATCCGAAGAAGCTCACGCGCATCCCGCATGTCGAGTACATGCGCGAGGCCGGCGCAGAAGGCATCGAGATGGTGATGTGGCTGATCATGCGCGGAGCGCTGGACGCGCACGTGGATGAGGTCTACCGCTTCTACACCGTGCCGGCGTCGAACACCGCGGTCGGGCACATCATCCTCGCGAACAGGCGCCAGGGCGCCGACAGGAGCAGGCGCAAGCAGGCTGCCGCCCGGAAGATCGCGCACCGCAAAGTCGGCAGGAAAGCACGATGAAGATTTGCGTTGCCGGGCAGGGCGCCTTTGGACAGAAGCATCTCGATGCGCTCAAGCGCATTCCGGACGTTCAGGTGACGTCGCTGGTCGGCGGCAACCAGGACGCCACCGCCGAGGTGGCCAAGAAATACGGGATCCCGCATTTCGGCGGCGATCTCTCCGAAGGCATCAAGCGTGCCGACGCGGTGATCCTGACCACGCCGACCAAGCTTCACTTCCGCCAGGGCGAGCAGGTGATGCGCGCCGGCAAGCACGTGCTGGTGGAGATACCGGTCACCGACAGTGTCGAGGACGCCGAGAGGCTGGTGCAGATCGCCAAGGAAACCGGCGTTGTCGCCATGGGCGGGCATGTGCGTCGCTTCAATCCGAGCCATCAATGGGTCCACAAGCGGATCCGGAAAGGCGAGCTGAAGATTCAGCAGATGGACGTGCAGACCTACTTCTTCCGCCGCAGGAACATCAATGCCGCCGGCAACCCGCGCAGCTGGACCGACCACCTGCTCTGGCACCACGCCGCGCACACCATCGACCTGTTCCAATACCAGACCGGCGAGCACATCTCCGACTGCTATGCGGTGCAAGGGCCGATCCATCCGCAGCTCAATATCGCCATGGACGTCGGGATCGTGGCCAAGGTGCCGTCGGGCGCGATCCTCACCCTCTCGCTTTCTTTCAACAACGACGGTCCGCTGGGCTCGTTCTTCCGCTACATCTGCGACAACGGCACCTACAAGGCGTTCTACGACGACCTCAGCGACGGCAAGGACAACAAGATCGACGTCTCCAAGGTCGACGTCTCCATGGACGGGATCGAGCTCGAGGACCGCGAGTTCATCGCGGCGATCAAGGATAGGCGCGAGCCGAACGGCAGCCTCGTTGAGCTGCTGCCCTGCATGCACGTGCTCGGGCGGCTGGAGCGGATCATCGACCCGCAGCGCAAAGCACACGCGTAGCGGCGGCGGGCAGCGCGGCCGCCCGCGTCGGCGAGGCTCGCCGAGCTCTTGTTGACGACGCAGGGGATGCGACGGCCTACACGGCGGCGGCTGTGCGCCATCCCTGGTGATAGGTCTCGCGCGCCTGCTGGCCGTATGGCGTCGGCCCGACGGTCACGCGCATTTCCGTCTGCTTGTGGCGCTCGACGGTCGTCTTCTTGGTCCCGCCGTTCTCCTCGCCCCAGATCAGGGTGAGCTGGGTGCCCGGCTTGGCGTATTGCTCCTCGACGAAGCCGAGCGAGAGCATCTTGCGTTCGTTGAAACTGTAGCCCGAGAACATCGAGGCGCCGACCCTTTTTCCGCCGCTCATCACGGCGTCGAACGAGCTCGATGCGTAGTTGGTCAGCGGAATATCGAGGAACTTGTAGTTCTCGCCAGGCGGCGCGAACATCGACTGCAAGACCTTGCCCACGTCCTGGTCGTTCCAGGCAAATGTCACCTTCTTGCGGTGCACCTTGCCTTCCATTTTCTGCAGCGCTTCCTTGCCGATGAAATCGTGGTCGAACTTGGTGAACGACGCGTAGCCGAGCTCATGCGGCGACGTGTAATAGTCCTCGATGTTGTCCGAGACGAAGCTGCCGCCGAGCGAAGCATTGGCTTCGTAACTGGTCCCCGGCAGCCACTGCCGATAAGCCTTCATCTTCTCGCCGGTATAGACCGCCGGCACCGGTGAGGGTATCCATCCCCAACTCGAGCGTGTTGGTCGCATAGGCGCGCGCGCCGACCTGGACCATGCCGCTGTCCCTGCCGGCTTCGATGATGGCCGCGCGGATCTCCTCGCCTTCCGGGTACGGACCCCAGACTTCCAGGCCGGGTGCGCCGGCCATGCCGTGGCGCAGTGCGCGGACTTTCCGCCCCGCGATCGTGATGCTTCCCATGTTGAAGAACTTGATGTCCGGGAACGTCCCGCCGTTGAGCTTCTTGATCACTTGCTCGGCGTTCGGGCCTTGGATCTGGTATCGATAGACCTTGCGAACCACCGGCTTGCCCATCGGTCGCGACGGTGACCTGTCGTCGTATTCGGTCGTGACATCGTATCCGCCGGTCTTGGCGTGGAACTGGATCCAGTTGGCCGTCGGGTTGCGGCCGACGAACAAGAAATCGTTCTCGGCGAGATGAAAGAGAATTCCATCGCCGATCACATAGCCGTCGTAACTGCACGGGGCGAACTGCTTGGCCTTGTCGACGGAGAAGTTCTTGAACGAATTGGTCCCGAGGTGGGAGAGCAGTTTGAGGGCGTCCGGGCCTTGGACGTATAGGTTCACCATGTGGTGGGTCTGGTCGTAGAGAACGCAGGTCTCGACCCAGGCGCGCTGCTCGTCGCGCCAGTTGGTGAATTCGGGAGCGACCACCGGATAGACATATGCGCCGATTTGCGAGTTGCGCAGCATCTTGACCGGATTGCCCGCGGCTTGTAGCGCCTCCTCGAGATTCTTGTGACTCATGATGCTCACGGCCTCCTCGAATGCCTCGCGTGTTGTCCTCACATGTTCCGGGCCTTGGTGGCATAGGTCGATGGGTCCGTTCAAGTCCCCACCCCATGGCTGCACCATGTCTGCGATGCTGATAGGCGCACGCGCCGCGCGCGCGAGGTTCGACCGATGGGCTTGACTTGCCAAACTCCGAAGTCTCTAACGCGATCTGCATCGAATTGGATGGCACTACGCCATCCGTCACGGGTCCATTCACATGGCAATTCCGGTCCAGGAGGGGTGGCATCTCCTACCCGTTTGCGCGCTCCGTGGGCACTCGCCCAACAGGCACGCGGAGTGACGTCCGTGACGCGAGCAAGCCCACCCTTCCGCGCCGATCACGTCGGCAGCCTGTTGCGCCCCGCTCCCCTCAAGGAGGCGCGGGCCAAGCGCGAGAAGGGCGAGATCACGGCGGCGCAATTGAAGGAAGTCGAAGACCGCGAGATCGAAAAGGTCATCAGAAAACAGGAGGAGATCGGCCTCGATCTTGCCACCGACGGCGAATTCCGCCGCTCCTGGTGGCAGTTCGATTTCTACAAGGGTCTCGACGGTGTCGAGCTCTATGGCACCGGACAAGGCATCGCCTTCGCCGGTGTGCAGACCAAGGCGGAGAGCGTTCGCGTCGTCGGCGAGGTCGATTTTTCCGGTCACCCGCACATCGACCATTTCCGCTTCGTCAAGGACCATGCCAAGGTGACGCCGAAAATGACCATTCCGGCGCCCAGCACTCTGCATTTCAGGCAGGGACGGCAATCGATCGACAAGCGGGTCTATCCCGATCTTGACGTCTATTTCCACGACGTGGGCCAGGCCTATCGCAAGGCGATCCGCGCGTTCTACGATGCCGGGTGCCGCTACCTGCAACTGGACGACACCGCCTGGGCGATGATCTGTGACCCGCTGGAGCGCGAGGGCTCGCGCAAGCGCGGCGACGATCCCGACCGCCTGCCCGCGCAATATGTCCGCGTGACCAGGGAGGCGCTCGCCGATCGCCCGGCCGACATGGCGATCACCATGCACTCCTGCCGCGGAAACTTCCGCTCCACCTTCATTGCGCGCGGCGGCTACGAGCACGTCGCCGAGCGCCTCCTCGGCGAGCTCGACCTCGACGGCTACTTCCTGGAATACGACACCGACCGCGCCGGCGGCTTCGAGCCGCTACGCTTCGTGCCCAAGGGCAGGAAGCAGGTCGTGCTCGGGCTGGTCACGTCGAAGAGCGGCGGTCTCGAGAGCAAGGACGACATCAAGCGACGCATCGACGAAGCGACCAGATATATCGCTCTCGACCAATTGTGCCTCTCCCCGCAATGCGGCTTTGCCTCGACCGAAGAAGGAAATATCCTCGCCGAGGGGGAGCAATGGGCGAAGCTTCGTATGATCGTCGAGCTCGCCGACGAAGTGTGGGGGTGACAACCAAGGGATCGCCAAAGAATCCTGCTTCAAGCACCACAGAGCACATCCGAACTGGAGAAAAGCATGACTGTACGACCGAACTGGCGGGGCCTCGTCGCCTCGTTCGCCGCAGCGGTGGCCTTGCTCGCCGCTCCGGCACAGGCACAGGCCCCGACCGGCCAGCCGCTGACGATCGGCTTCTCGATGGCGCTGACCGGCCCGCTGTCGCCGAACGGCAAGTCGGCGCTGCTCGGCATGAAGATCTGGGAGGAAGAGATCAACGCCAAGGGCGGCCTGCTCGGGCGCCCGGTGAAGCTCGTCTATTACGATGACCAGAGCCAGGCGGCGCCGGTGCCGGGCATCTACACCAAGCTGATCGATGTCGACAAGGTCGATCTCGTGATCGGCCCCTACGCGACCGTGCCGGCGGCGGCCGCCATGCCGGTGATCATGCAGAAGGGCAAGGTCTTCATCATCCTGTTCGGGCTCGGCGTGAATACCGAGTTCAAGTACCCGAAATTCTTCGCGATGATCCCGTCGGGACCGGATACCAAGCCGGCTTTCACCGCGGGCTTCTTCGAGGTGGCGGCGGCACAGGATCCCAAGCTCCAGACAGTGGCCTTCATTGCCGCCGATCAGGAGTTCTCTCAGGAACGCCTGTGACGGCGCCAAGGACAATGCCAAGAAGGCCGGATTGCGCACCGTCTACGATCGC
Organism: uncultured Alphaproteobacteria bacterium; assembly: GCA_963840535.1. Taxonomy (GTDB): domain Bacteria; phylum Pseudomonadota; class Alphaproteobacteria; order Rhizobiales; family Xanthobacteraceae; genus VAZQ01. The sequence continues at coordinate 135,880 of CAWIZJ010000052.1, read as the reverse complement.
ACCTATCCGCCGGCTCAGACCGACTTCACGCCCATCGTCCGCGCGATCCAGGCGGCCAATCCCGATGTCGTGACGGTCTGCTCGTACCCGCTCGATTCGGTCGGTATCGTGCGCGCCGCCACCGAGCTCAACTACAAGCCGAAGATGATCGGCGGCGCCATGGTCGGCCTGCAGGCGACGGCGATCAAGCGCCAGCTCGGACCGTCGCTCAACGGCTGGATCAACTATGAAACGTGGGTCCCTGCCAAGACCATGATGTTTTCGGGCGTCGAAGAGTTCCTCAAGAAGTACCAGGCGCGCGCCGGTGCGGAAGGCGTCGATCCGCTCGGCTATTATCTCGGCACCTGGGGTTACGCCTATATCCAGGTTCTCGGCGATGCGGTCGCGGCCACCAAGAGCACCAACGACAACACGCTTGCCGACTACATCGGCAAGACCACGTTCAAGACCATCATGGGCGACGTGAAATTCGGTGTGGGCGGCGAATGGGCCGAGGGCCGTATGCTGCAGGTGCAGTATCACGGCATCAAGAGCACCGATCTCGAACAGTTCCGGGGCATGGACACGCAGACCGTGCTCACGCCTCCGCAGTTCAAGACCGGCACCGCGATCGTGCCATTCGAAAAGGCGCGGTAGGCACGATCTCCCGGCACGTCCGATCAGACGGGCCTGTGATCCCTCCCCTGGATGGGTCCCGGACGGGGGAGGGAATCCGAAAGAGGGCAATCATGCCCCGTGCCGAGCCCCCGTTCCGTGCCGATCATGTCGGCAGCCTGCTGCGCTCCGCCGTCCTCGAGGAAGCCGCGCGGCAAGCGCGAGCGTGGCCCAAGAGGAAGATGGTTGTGCTGGGACCGTCACGTCCAAGACGGGGATGCTCGAATCGAAGGACGCGCTCAAGCGCCGGATCGACGAGGCGGCCAGGTTCATCGACCTCGACCAGCTCTGCCTCTCCCCGCAGTGCGGCTTCGCCTCGACGCAGGAAGGCAATATTCTGAGCGAGGACGAGCAGTGGGCGACGTTGCGCCTGGTCGTCGAGGTCGCCGATGAGGTGTGGGGATGACGGCGAGCAGCGATACCCAAGCCTCGACAAGAGCTCCAGCCCCTCGCCGGCTGTCATTCGCAGAGTCCAGGAGCAAGCCAATGCAACAAAAGAAGCCGCCGTTTCGCGCCGATCATGTCGGCAGCCTGTTGCGTCCCGCAGTTCTGAAGGAGGCTCGCGAAAAGCGGGCCAGGGGTGCGATCACGCCGTCTGAGCTCGAGGCGATAGAGGACCGCGAGATCGAGCGGATCATCAAGAAGCAGGAGGAGACCGGTCTCGATGCCATCACCGACGGCGAGTTCCGCCGCTCGTGGTGGCACCTCGATTTCCTCTGGGGTCTCGAGGGCGTCGAGCGGCACGTCATGGCGACCGGCGTCGCGTTCGCTGCCGTCACCACCCGCAACGAGGGTATTCGCGTCACCGGCAAGCTGGGCTTTTCCGGTCATCCGATGATCGGGCATTTCAAGTACGTGGCGGCACACACCGGCCGCACCCCGAAGATCACCATTCCGGCGCCTTCCGCGATCTACGGCCGACCCGTGGCGACACCCATCGACAAGGCCAGCTATCCCGAGCTCGACCTGTTCTTCGACGATCTCGGCAAGGCTTACCGCAAGGCGGTGCGGGCCTTTGCCGATGCCGGCTGCCGCTATCTGCAGCTTGACGAGGTCTTCATCGCCATGTTGTGCGACCCGAAGTATCGTCGGCAGATGACGGAGCGCGGTGACGATCCCGCGCGGCTCGGCGAGCTCTACGGCGACCTCATCAACACCGCGATGTCGGATGTTCCCTCCGACATGACGATCACCATGCACCTGTGCCGCGGCAACTATAAATCGACTTTCATGGGAAGCGGCGGCTACGAGGCCGTGCAGGAAATCCTGTTCAACAAGATCAACGTGCACGGATACTTCATGGAGTACGATACCGAGCGCGCCGGTACTTTCGAGCCGCTGCGCATGCTGCCCAAGGGCAAGCTGGTGGTCCTCGGTATCGTGACGACAAAGACCGGCAAGCTGGAGAGCAAGGACGAGCTCAAGCGCCGCATCGACGAGGCCGCGAAGTTTGCCCCCCTCGAGCAGCTGTGCATCTCGGGCCAATGCGGGTTCGCATCGACCGAGGAAGGCAATGCACTGACCGAAGACGAGCAGTGGGCCAAACTGCGCCGCATCGTCGAGGTTGCCGACGAGGTGTGGGGATAGGATTCGCGAAAGCGCGAGTTGCGAGCAACGAGGGGCGGGCCAATAGCGAACGCCGAACAGGTCGTGGAGAGCAGCCGAGAAGCGTGTATGACAGGCATGGTTTCAGGGAAGGTAGCAATCGTGACCGGAGCGGGCCGCGGCATCGGCCGCGGCATCGCGATTTTGCTGGCGCAAGAGGGCGCCCGCATCGTCGTGTGCGACATCGGCGCGAGCCTCGAGGGTGCCGGCGCGGACGCGGGACCGGCGCAGCAGGTGGTCGACGAGATCAGGAACGGCGGCGGCGAAGCGGTCGCCTCGATGCTCTCGATCGCAGAGCCGAAGAACGCCGATGAGATCGTGCAGGCGGCGCTCGCCGCCTTCGGCCGTGTCGACATCCTGGTCAACAATGCCGGAATTCTTCGTGACCGCATCTTCCATCGCATGAGCTGGTCGGATTGGTCGGACGTGCTGGCGGTGCACCTCAACGGGTCCTTCAACATGAGCCGCGCCTGCGCGGCCCGATTCCGCGAGCAGAATTCCGGTGCCTTCGTGCACATGACCTCGACCTCGGCACTGGTCGGCAATTTCGGCCAGGCCAACTACATGGCCGCCAAGTTCGGCATCGTCGGGCTGTCGCGCGGGATCGCACTCGACATGCAGCGCTTCGGCGTGCGCTCCAACTGCATCGCGCCGTTTGCGTGGACGCGCATGATCGATTCGATCCCGGCCGAGACCCCGGAAGAGAAGGCGCGCGTCGAACGCTTCCAGCAGATGACGCCGGAGAAGATCGCGCCGCTCACGGTCTATCTCGCTTCCGACCGAGCAGAGGGAATTTCCGGGCAGATCTTCGGCGTGCGCAACAACGAGATCTTTCTGTTCAACCAGCCGCGGCCGGTGCGGACCATCCATCGCGCGGACGGCTGGACGCCGGACAAGATCGACCGTCAGCTCAAGGGTGCGCTGGCCTCCTCGTTCACACCGCTCGAGCGCTCCACCGACGTGTTCTCCTGGGACCCGGTGTAGGGGTGGTGCCGGTCCGGAGTGGAGAGCGACGACTGTCGCAGGCGCGCGCTGTACCGATGGCCGTCGCGCAGAAGTGGGAGCCCGCTTTGATGTGGCCTGAATGAATGGGCAACGGCGAGATTGATCCTGAGGTCGACGACCTCGCACAGATCCGCGAAGCCGTCCGTGCGCTCTGCGCCGGGTTTCCCGGCGAATACTGGCGCAAGCTCGATCGCGAGCGCGCCTATCCCAGCGAATTCGTCGCCGCGCTGACCCGAGCCGGTTTCCTGGCGGCGCTGATCCCGGAGGACTATGGGGGCAGCGGCCTCACCATGACGGCGGCCGCCGCGATCATGGAGGAGATTCACGCCGCCGGCTGCAATGGCGCCGCCTGTCATGCCCAGATGTACACCATGGGAACGGTGCTGCGTCACGGCAGCGTCGCGCAGAAGGCGCGCTGGCTGCCGTTGATCGCATCGGGCGAGCTGCGACTGCAGGCGTTCGGGGTCACCGAGCCCACCTCGGGCTCCGACACGCTCAGCCTGAGCACTGTCGCGGTGCGTGACGGCGACCACTACGTCATCAATGGCCAGAAGATCTGGACCTCGCGCGCCGAGCATTCCGATCTGCTGCTGCTCATTGCCCGCACCACGCCGCGCGAGGACGCCAAGCGGCGCACCGAGGGTCTCTCGGTATTCCTGGTCGACATGCGGCAGGCGCGGGGTACCGGCATCAGCATCAATCCGATCCGAACCATGATGAATCATGCGACCACCGCGCTCTTCTTCGATGACCTGCGGGTGCCGGCGGAGAACCTGATCGGCGCAGAGGGCGAGGGCTTCCGCTACATTCTCGCGGGCATGAATGCGGAACGGATCCTGATCGCGGCCGAATGTATCGGCGATGCCAAGTGGTTCATTGGGCGGGCTACCGCCTACGCCAAGGAGCGCGAGGTGTTCGGCCGGCCGATCGGGCAGAATCAGGGCGTCCAGTTCCCGATCGCGCGGGCCTATGCGCAGATGCGTGCGGCCGAGTTGATGGTGAGCGAAGCCGCCCGCCGCTACCAGGCCGGGCGCGAATGCGGCGCAGAGGCCAACATGGCCAAGCTGCTTGCAGCCGATGCATCCTGGGCCGCGGCGGACATGTGCCTGCAGACCCACGGCGGCTTCGGTTTTGCGGAGGAGTTCGACATCGAGCGCAAGTTCCGCGAGACCAGGCTCTACCAGACGGCGCCGATCTCGACCAACCTGATCCTGTCCTACCTTGCCGAGCACGTGCTCGGGCTGCCGCGGTCCTATTGAAATCGCCGGGAAGGCTTTCGCCTCGCCGCCGACACCAACGCAAATTTCATCTCTATCGAATCAAACCGAGGTCGGCGAACGCCGTCTCGTGGTGCGCCGCGGCGTCACGCGAGAAGCAGCAGAACACCACGAGCTCGATCCCGCGAGGCGCATTCGCGACCTCGGCCGCCACGGTGCCGACCGCGATACGCGCCGCCCGCTCCGGCGGAAAGCTGTAGATTCCGGTGGAGATGGCGGGAAACGCGATCGAGGCCAGCCGATGCTCGGCCGCAAGCGCGAGCGCGGCGCGATAGCAGGAGGCCAAGAGATCGTCCTCCGCGTCACCGCCGCCGCTCCACACTGGTCCGACGGCGTGGACGACGTGCCTTGCCCGGAGGCGATAGCCGCGGGTGATCTTTGCCTCACCTGTGTCGCAGCCGCCAAGCGTCCTGCATTCCTCCAGGAGTTGCGGCCCGGCGGCCCGATGAATGGCACCGTCGACCCCGCCGCCGCCGAGCAGCGACCGGTTCGCCGCATTGACGATCGCTGCCACGTCGAGCGTGGTGATGTCGGCGACGCAGATCTCGAGCCGCGTCTTGCCGACCTCGGCGATCAGCAGGGGAGGGGGCATCGGCATCGGCATACCCTACCAGAGGGAGCTGCCGGAATTCGATGGTCCCAGGGCCGCCCGCATCCGATCTCGGCTATTCAACCACCTGCAGCTCCTCCTCCGCCGGCATGTCGATGGTGCTGCGGCGACCGATGGCGTCGAAATGTGTATCGAGGAAACGCCGTGTGGCGCGCTGGCCCAACTTGCACAGGGTCTCGAAGTATTCGTAGTCGGTGTTGAGCGTGCTGCGGGTGGCGAAGGCTTCGCCCAGATCGTCCATCACGATGCGATGCAGCTTGAGACGGCGGAACCGTCCCGGCCCCATGCCACGCGGCAGTCGGCCCTCATCGATCAGCCGGTTGACGAAGGCGACTCCGCGCAGCTCGGAGAGCAGCGAGGCGTTGAAGTTGATCTCGTTCATCCGGCTGATGATCTCGCGCGCGCGCGTCGGCACCTTGCGGCGCTCGCGCGGATTGATCTGGACGATCAGCACATCCTCGCTCTTGGTCGCGCGCAGGAACGGGATCACTGCGGGATTGCCGCTGTAGCCGCCGTCCCAATAGGGCACGCCGTCGATCTCGACGGCACGGAACAGGCGTGGCAGGCAGGCCGAGGCCATCACCGCTTCCGCCGTCATCTCGCTACGAGTGAAGACGCGCGCTTCACCGCTGCGCACGTCGGTCGCGGAAATGAACAGGTCGAGACCAGGGCGCCGGCGGATCGCCTCGAAGTCGACGAAGCGCTCGATCAGGTCCTTGAGCGGGTTGATGTTGAGCGGGTTGAGATCGTAAGGGGAGAGCAGGCGCGACACCGCGCCGAACCAAAGACCCTCGCTCGGGACGAATGGAAATAGCCGTTCGACCACGCTGCGCTGGAGATCGGGCAGGTGGCCGTCGACGCTGACCGCGCGCCAGAAATCGGCGAGCCGGGCGCGGGCCTCCTGCGGGCCACCGCGATTGAGGCCGTCGGCCAGCATCACCGCATTGACCGCGCCGGCCGAGGCGCCGGAAATGCCGTCGATCTCGAAGCGTCCGTCGTCGAGCAGCTGGTCGAGAACGCCCCAGGTGAAGGCGCCGTGCGCACCGCCTCCTTGCAGCGCGAGATTGATGCGCTTACGCCATTGCCTCGGTTTTCGTCCGGGCGCCGGGCGCTTCGTTCGGCGTGTCTCGAGTATCCTTGAAGCGAGGTTTGCGAGCAGGATGGGGATCATGCACGAATCCGGTGCCGGGCATTGGGAGCCGGTATCGGGAATGTGGGGACGATATTGCTGCATTGCAATATGATTTATTGCGATGCAATAAGAGCATCGTGCACTCGAAACGGGTAGGATGATTGCCCATGTCCAAGGCCAGAGTCTCGGGAGCCTTGCTCAAGGCGGGATCTCAGCCCGTCTTTCCCGCGCCCGACCACGACCATGATCGCTGCTCGACCGACGCCATGGCGGTCGCGGAGGGGCTGTGTACGGAACGAGGCCAACGTCTGACGCCGATTCGGCGCAGAGTTTTGGCTGCGCTGCTCAACAGCCACAAGCCTCTCGGTGCCTACGAGATCATCGAACGGCTCGCGCCCAGGGGGCCGCGTCCGGCGCCGATCACGGCATATCGCGCGCTGGACTTTTTGCGCGAGCACGGCTTGGTGCATCGCATCGAGAGCCGCAATGCCTTCATCGCCTGCGTGCACAACCATTCGGTGGGCGAGTTCGTGGTGTTTCTGATCTGCGAACGCTGCGGCGCCGTCGGCGAGGCGTCCTCGGCCGACGTCACCGCCACGCTCGCCTCGGCCGCGCGCGCCGCGGGCTTTGCGCCGAAGTCGCCGGTAATCGAGATCAGCGGAATCTGTACGCATTGTCGTAGCTAGGCCGATGACGGAGAGCGGATGGCCGGGGATGGCAACGAACAGAACAAGACGTGCTCGAGGTGAGTGATCCGCTCTCCGTGCGTGATACATCCCCTGTCACAGGTTCTCTGCCGGCCGGAGCGGCCGCACTGGCAATCGCGCTGTGCCTCAGCTGGGGCTTCAATCAGGTCGCGGTGAAGCTCGCGCTGCCGGAGATCCCGCCGCTCGTCCAAGCCGCTTTTCGCTCGACCTTCGGCGCATTCGTGGTGGTTGGCTGGGCGCGCAGTCGCGGCGTGCGATTGATGGATGCAGACGGCACGCTGGTCCCCGGAATCGTGGCCGGGGTGTTGTTCGGCCTCGAGTTTCTGCTGATCTACCGCGGCCTGACCCTCACCAGCGCCAGCCGCGCCTCGCTCTTCCTCTACACTGCGCCGTTTTTCGTGGTGATCGGTGCGCGCTGGTTGCTGCCCAGCGACCGGTTCGACCACGGCCAATGGATCGGCCTCATTCTGTCGTTCGTCGGGATCGTGGTCGCCTTCGGGGTGCCGACACCGGACGGTGAGCCACGCCAGCTGGTCGGAGATCTCATGCTGGTCCTGGCCGGCGCCTCCTGGGGCGCCACCACGCTCGTGATCAAGGCAACCAGCCTCGCACGCGCATCCTACGAGAAGACGCTGCTCTATCAGCTCATCGTCTCGGCGCCGATGCTCGCCATATGCGCGCAGGCGCTCGGGGAGCGGGTGCTCGCACCCCCGTCGGCCGTCGCGATCGGCTCGCTCGTCTACCAGACCTTCTGGGTGGTAGGGGTCACCTATCTCGCCTGGTTCGCCATGATCCTGCGCTATTCCGCGAGCCGGCTCTCGGTGTTCACCTTTCTGGCCCCGCTATTCGGGGTCTTGGCCGGGCATCTGGTGCTGGGCGAACCACTGACTCCCGCCTTTGCAGTCGCAGCTGCACTGGTGGTGGCGGGGCTGGTGCTCGTCAACCGGCCGCGTTGACCGCCCGACCGGAGGGAACACCGCGCCGGGGCGAGCGTTGACGGCGCCCCCCCGCTCTGGCACGTGAGGAAACGAGGCGCTTCGCGCTCGGAGGAGTGAGCCGATGTCCACGCAAGCCGGGCCGCAGCAACGACGCCGATCGGTCGCCGTCGATGTGGGCGGGGTGAGGGTCGGCGGCGACGCCTCGGTCGTCGTGCAATCCATGACCAACACCGATACCGCCGACGTCGAGGCGACGTCGCAGCAGGTGGCGGCGCTGGCGCGCGCGGGTTCCGAGATCGTGCGCGTCACGGTCGATCGCGACGCGGCCGCTGCGGCGGTGCCGCACATCAAGGAGCGGCTCGCCAGGATGGGAGTCGACGTTCCGATCGTCGGCGATTTTCACTATATCGGCCACAAGCTTCTGGCCGACCACCCCGCCTGCGCCGAGGCGCTCGACAAATACCGCATCAATCCCGGCAATGTCGGCTTCAAGGAGAAGAAGGACCGGCAGTTCGGCGCCATTGTCGAGACCGCGATCAGGCACGGCAAACCGGTTCGCATCGGCGCCAACTGGGGATCGCTCGACCAGGAGCTCCTGACCCACCTCATGGATGAGAACGCGCGCATGCCCCATCCGGTCGACGCACGGGCGGTGACGCGCGAGGCGATGGTGCAGTCGGCGCTGTTGTCGGCCGAGCGGGCGGAGGAGATCGGGCTTTCCCGCGATCGCATCATCCTCTCGGCCAAGGTGTCGGCGGTGCAGGACCTGATCGCGGTGTACATGGAGCTGGCCGCCCGCTCCGATTACGCGCTCCATCTCGGCCTGACCGAGGCCGGAATGGGGTCGAAGGGCATCGTTGCCTCCTCTGCGGCGCTCGGCGTCCTGCTGCAGCAGGGCATCGGCGACACCATCCGCATCTCGCTCACCCCCGAGCCCGGCGGCGACCGCACCCTCGAGGTCAAGGTGGCGCAGGAACTCCTGCAAACCATGGGCTTCCGGGTGTTCGTGCCGCTGGTTGCCGCTTGTCCCGGTTGCGGACGAACCACCTCGACCACGTTCCAGGAGCTCGCCCGCGACATTCAGGGATTCATTCACCAGTCCATGCCGGAGTGGAAGCGGCGCTATCCCGGGGTCGAGGCGCTCAACGTCGCGGTCATGGGATGCATCGTCAACGGGCCGGGCGAGAGCAAGCACGCCGATATCGGCATCTCGCTGCCGGGCACCGGCGAGGCGCCGGCTGCCCCCGTCTTCGTCGACGGCAAGAAGGCAGTGACGCTGCGAGGCCCCACCGTCGCCGCCGACTTCAAGCAGATGGTGATCGACTATATCGAGCGCCGTTTCGGGGAAGGCGGGACCGGGCGTACCGCCGCCGAATGAACTGCGGCAAACTTGCGTTGTCGGCAGCCACGCCCCGGTCCACGCCCCCGGTGGTATCACGCCCGAAGCACCGAAGCATCATCTCGCGCCTGCTGTGGGCTCCGGTCGCGGCGGTCATGGTCATGCTGCTGTTGCCCTACCTGCTCGCACCGCTCTACCGCTTCGTCAATCCGATCTCGACGTTGATGTTGTGGCGTTGGGCGACCGGCGCGCGCGTCGAGCGAGCTTACGTGGCCATCGATCGCATGGCGCCGCCCCTGGCGATCACGGTGATCGCGTCGGAGGATGGCCGCTTCTGCCGGCATCACGGCGTCGACTGGCAGGAGATCCGCGACCGCCTCGAGGAGGTCGACGACCTCAGCGAAGCGCGCGGGGTCTCGACCATCCCCCAGCAGGTGGCGAAGAACCTGTTCCTGTGGCAGGGACGAAGCCTCGTGCGCAAGGCGCTGGAATTGCCGCTGGCGCTGTGGATCGACTTCGTACTGCCGAAATGGCGAGTGCTCGAAATCTACCTCAACATCGCGGAATGGGGCCCGAACGGCCAATTCGGTGCCGAGGCTGCGAGCCGCTACGCCTTCAACAAGTCGGTGCGTTCGCTGAGCGCGCGCGAAGCGGCGTTACTGGCCGCGGTGCTGCCGAACCCCAAGCGCCGCAGCGCCAAGTACCCGGGACCCGCGGTGCGCCGGCTCGCCGCCGTCTACGAGGGGCGCAGCAAGGCGCAGGCGATGCTTGCTGCCTGCGCCCAGAAAATATCGACCTGATACAATGTCATGTGCCATGGTCGAGGCCGCCCGTGGGGCCGCAGAGGCGCGGCGCTGGCATTCGCTTTGTTGATGCTCTATAAGCGCGACTTTCCGAACGCCACACGACTGCGTTCCTCGCATCCAACTCAGGAGCACGACCATGGCCGTCCCGAAACGAAAGACATCGCCGTCGAAGCGCGGGATGCGCCGCTCCGCCGATGCGCTGGCGAAGCCGACTTATGTCGAGGACAAGGACTCCGGCGAGTTGCGCCGGCCCCACCACATCGACCTCAAGACCGGCATGTATCGCGGCCGACAGGTTCTCCGGGCGAAGAAGGAAGCTTGAGCGCCGTCGCAGCAGTCGTACCCGCATGCAGCCATCGGCATGCCGGCGGGAATCTCGGGGTTGCCTGATCGTCACGCCCTCGGACGTCGGCAGCCGATGCTCGCCAGGGCATGTCCCCTCCGAGCGAACGGTTTCCCACTCCGCCGCACAATGCGCTAGACTTTGCGCAGGCACGTGTGCGAGGGGGTCGTCGATCATGTATCTGATCGCTTTTCCGCTGCTGCTCATTCCGTTTGCGCTCTACAACATTGTCGCCTTCCTGCTGAACCTGCCGTTCACCGACACGGTGTTCACCATTCCGCTGATGGCGGAGCGGCACATGCCGGTGACCACCGGCGATCTGCTCGTCGCGCTCGGCATGCTGCTGCTCTATGTCGAATTCCTCAAGGCGGCGCGGTTCGCCGCGAAAGCGGTCATGGACCACTTGCTGTCGTTCATCCTGTTCATCGCAATGGCGAGCGAGCTCGTTCTGGTGCCGCGCGCGGCAACGCCGACGCTGCTGCTGCTCACCGTGCTCGGCTTCGTCGATGTGATCACCGGTCTCTCGGTAGGAGGGCGGCCGAAACCACAGGAGATCGTGATCGAAGGCGCCGACCGGGTGCCGCTGTGAAGCATAGCCACACGAATACAATGGTTATTGAAGCCGGCTACATTCGCCGTTTTGCTGGACGGGAACGACATCGCACGGAGACCGGGTGGCATCATGAGTCGCGATTTCCAGCTGCCCGGCCGCTCGCCGGTGATCGCGTGCGAAGGCATGGCGGCCACCTCGCATCCGCTGGCGAGCCTCGCCGCGGTCGAGGCGCTGCGCGCCGGTGGCAATGCGGCCGATGCGGCGGTGACCGCGGTCGCGGTGTTGTGCGTGGTCGAGCCACAAATGACCGGGATCGGCGGCGACTGCTTTGCCATGATCGGTGTCCCGGATCGGCCGGTCTGGGGCTATAACGGCTGCGGCCGCGCCGGCGCACGCGCATCGACCGAGTTGTTGCTGGCACAAGGCATCGGCGCGATCGCGCCCGATTCCATCCACGCAGTTACCGTGCCGGGCGCGATCGAGGCCTGGGGGGCGATCCTGCACGCGCACGGTCGCTTCGGGCTCGACCGCGCGCTCGGCCCTGCCATACGCTACGCCGAGCAGGGATTTCCGGTGGCCGCGCGCATTGCATGGGACTGGGCCGGTGCGGCAGGGAAGTTGCGCATGGATGCCGGCTCGAGCCGGCACTATCTCGTCGAGGGTCGCGCTCCTGCGCAAGGCGACATCATCAGGCTGCCGGCGCTGGCGCAGACGCTCAGGACCATCGCCGCGCTGGGACCGCGCGCGTTCTACGAGGGACCGATCGCCGACGACATGGTCGCGACCTTGTCCGAGCGCGGTTCGCTGCTCACCGCCGGCGACTTCGCTGATCATCGGGGCGAGGTGGTCGCACCCATCGCCACCAACTATCGCGGCCTCGACGTTCTGGAGCTGCCGCCCAATACCCAGGGGCTGACCGCGCTGGTGCTGCTCAACATCCTGGAGCGGTTCGATCTCGCCGGACTCGATCCGCTCGGCCCCGAACGCTTGCATCTTGCGCTCGAGGCCGCGCGTCTCGCCTATGCGGTTCGCGATTCCCATGTCGCCGACCCGGCCTGTATGCGGATGCCGGTGCCGGCGCTCATCGACAAGCGCTTCGCCGATGCACTCGCGCAACGGATCGACCCCAGCCGGCGAACGCCAGTCCGGAGCGCGCCATCACCCGGCAACGAAACGGTCTACCTCGCGGTGGTCGACCGCGAGCGCATGGCGGTATCCCTGATCAACACGCTGTTCTCCACCTTCGGCGTGGGCATCTGCACCGAGCGGACCGGAATCATGCTGACCAACCGCGGCGCCTGTTTCGTGGTCGATCCAGAGCATCCAAACACATTCGGGGCGCGCAAGCGGCCCATGCATACCATCATCCCGGCGCTCGCCTTTCGGGACGAACGGTGCGACTTGGCATTCGGGGTGATGGGCGCGCACTATCAGCCGATGGGGCATGCGCAGGTCATCACCAATCTGGTCGACTATGGAATGGACCTGCAGGCCGCCATCGATGCGCCGCGCTTCTTCTTCGCGGGAGAAACGACCGTGGTCGAGCGCGGTGTGGGCCAACGATCCCGCGAAGGTCTTCGCGAGCGCGGTCATGATGTCGCGACTGCGCCCTCGCCCTGGGGTGGTGGCCAGGCGATCCACATCGATTGGGAACGCGGTCTGCTGATCGGCGGCTCCGATCCGCGCAAGGACGGCTGTGCGCTGGGATACTGATGCCGCAACGAGCACCCGGTCCAGGCTGGCGACCGCGCCATCACATCAACGTGGGAGGAGCTGCCTTCAGGGCTTGTCCTTGTCGCTCAAGCGGTCGAGACGCTTCTGGATATCGTCCATCTGACGCTTGAGGTCATTGATCTCGTCGCCGCCGCCGACGGCCTGGGTGCTGCCCTTTTCGAGCTCTGCTGCCTGTCCCTCCCGTCGCGCGAACGGGGTAAACATTGCAAAGGCACGCTCGAACATTTCCATGTTCCGCCGCACCTGGTCCTCGAGCGCGCCGAACGGGCTGCCACCGAAGGCCTGCGCCATTTGCTGGCGAAATTTCTCCTGCTCGCGTGTGAGCGAGTTCGAGGGAGACTTCGAGATAGCGCGGCACCAGCATCTGCATGCTGTCGCCGTAGAAACGTATCAGCTGCCGCAGGAATGCGATCGGCAGCAGGCTCTGTCCTTCCTTGTTCTCCTGCTCGAAGATGATCTGGGCCAGCACCTGCCGGGTGATGTCCTCCCCGGTCTTGGCATCGTGGACGATGAAGTCCTCGCCCCCTTTCACCATGGCGGCGAGGTCTTCGAGCGTGACATAGGTGCTCGTGCCGGTGTTGTAGAGCCGCCGATTGGCGTACTTCTTGATCGTGATCGGACCTTCCGACTTTGCCATGGGGAGCCTAGTTTGCGCCTGCCTCTCAGCCAGCATAGCCTGTTTCTCTTGCATGCGGCCACCCATTTATGACAGGAGACCCGGCCCTGACGGACCTCGATGCGGAACGACAAGCCATCCCTCCGATTGACAGGCCAGCGCTCCGGTCCGAAGGATGCTGCAATGGGTCGGGGATCGGCTGGCGCGGCATGACTGGCGCATGCTGGCAGGCAAGGTCCCGTCGCCGTCCAGCCGGATCAAAGAAGGAGTTGTGAAAATGAAGGACGATATCGTCATCGTCACCGCCGTCCGCACGCCGGTCGGGGCCTTCAATGGAGCCTTCGCGGGCCTTCCCGCCCACGAACTGGGCAAGGTCGCCATCGCGGAATCGCTCAAGCGCGCCGCGGTCGATGGACCGCAGGTGTCCGAGGTCATTCTGGGTCAGATCTTGACTGCTGGCCAGGGCCAGAATCCGGCTCGTCAGGCCTCGATCGGGGCCGGCATACCGGTCGAGAGCCCGGCCTGGGGCGTCAATCAACTCTGCGGTTCGGGACTGCGCGCGGTCGCGCTCGGCTACCAGGCGATACTCAACGGGGACTCCGAGATCGTGGTGGCGGGCGGCCAGGAGTCCATGAGCCAGGCGCCGCACTGCGCGCATCTGCGCAACGGCGTCAAGATGGGCAACTTCGACATGGTCGACACCATGATCAAGGATGGTCTCTGGGATGCCTTCAATGGCTACCACATGGGAAACACCGCCGAGAACGTCGCGCGTCAATGGCAGATCACCCGCGCTCAACAGGACGAATTCGCGGTCGCTTCACAAAACAAGGCCGAAGCGGCACAGAAGGGGGGCAAGTTCAAGGACGAGATCGCGCCGGTGACGGTAAAGACGCGCAAGGGCGATATCGTCGTCGATGCCGACGAATATCCCAAGCACGGCACAACGATGGATGCGATCGCGAAGCTCCGGCCCGCCTTTGCCAAGGACGGCACGGTAACCGCTGCCAACGCGTCGGGGATCAATGACGGTGCGGCAGCAGTCGTTTTGATGAAGGGCTTCGAGGCGGCCAGGCGGGGCAGGACACCGCTCGCGCGCATCGTGTCGTGGGCCCATGCCGGCGTCGACCCCGCCATCATGGGTACCGGCCCGATCCCGGCTTCGCGCGCCGCCTTGAAGAAGGCCGGCTGGAATGTCGGCGACCTGGATCTGATCGAGGCGAACGAGGCATTTGCGGCGCAAGCCTGTGCCGTCAACAAGGACCTCGGCTGGGACACGTCGAAGGTCAACGTCAACGGGGGCGCGATTGCGATCGGCCACCCCATCGGCGCATCGGGCGCACGCGTGCTGGTGACTCTGCTGCACGAGATGCAGAAGCGCAACGCGAAGAAGGCACTCGCTACGCTGTGCATCGGTGGCGGGATGGGTATCGCGATGTGCGTGGAGCGGTAGGCCCCGGCGCTGAGGATAGAAGATGACGGACTGACGGGAATTGGGACGAGGACTTCACAATCCCCCCTGATCCCCTTTCTCGTCCGCACATGCGCGAGAACGACTTTCGTCTAGGGAGAAGCAAGCATGGCACGCGTCGCTGTAGTGACCGGGGGAACGCGCGGCATCGGCGAAGCGATATCCAGGGCCTTGAAGGCTGCGGGTTACAAGGTCGCGGCCAACTACGGCGGCAATGACGAAGCCGCCCAGAAGTTCAAGGTTGCGAACGACATTCCGGTCTACAAATGGGACGTCGCGTCGTACGAGGCCTGCGCCGCAGGTATCAAGCAAATCGAGGCCGATCTCGGTCCGGTAGAGGTGCTCGTGAACAACGCCGGCATCACGCGCGAATTCCATGTTCCACCGGATGACGCCGGAGCAATGGAGCGCTGGTGATCACCACCAATCTGAACTCGCTGTTCAACATGTGCCGGCCGGTGATCGAGGGCATGCGCAGCCGCAAGTTTGGTCGAATTATCAATATATCCTCGATCAACGGTCAGAAGGGACAGGTAGGGCAGTCGAACTATTCCGCCGCCAAGGCAGGCGAGCTCGGCTTCACCAAGGCGCTATCGCAGGAAAGCGCGCGCAGTAGCATCACGGTGAACGCGATTTGCCCCGGCTATATCGCGACCGACATGGTGAAGGCCATGCCCAAGGACGTCCTGGAGAAGAACATCCTGCCGCAGATTCCAATCGGCCGGCTGGGCGAGCCCGAGGAGATCGCGCGCTGCGTCGTGTTTCTCGCTTCCGACGAGGCAGGTCTCATCACCGGCTCGACTCTCACCGCCAATGGCGGACAGTATTTCGCCTGACCGCAAGTCCTGCTCGCCGCCCTGCGATATACGATGATGCGCTTTCTCGCCGGAGCCCGCCTCGTCCGAGTCGGGCCTTGCCGAGAGCCGAGGTTGCGCTATGCGCCCGGCACCCAGTTCCTCGGCGCCAACTCGAAGCCGGCAAACTCGAATCCCGGCGCCACCGTGCAGCCGACCAGCGTCCAGTCGCCGGTGCTTTGTGCCGCCTGCCACACGTGCGCCGGCACCGACGCCTGCGGACGCTCGCCGGCGGCGAGATCGGGTCCGAGCCTCAGGCGCTCGATTTGATCCGTCGCGGCAATCTCGAGCACGAGCGGTGCACCTGAATAGTAGTGCCACACCTCCGCCGCATCGACCCGGTGCCAATCCGAGCGCTCTCCGCGCGCCAGCAGAAAATAGATCGCGGTGGACACGGGGCGGCCATCGACCTTGCGGACGTCCCGAAAGGTCTCGCGAAAGTGCCCGCCCTCCGGATGCGGGTCGAGGCCTAGCAGGCGGATGATCTGAGCGGCGGAAGGCGTCGACATCATTGTGGGACGACGAGGGATCAGGATCGGTTCTTGCGTTCGCGGATTTCGGCGAACACTTTCCATGCCGGCGCCCCCTCGAGCCCAACCGCCTTCGCCACCGCAGGCAGGTCGGCGCGCAGGAATGGGTTTGCCGCCTTCTCCTCACCCAGCCTCGACGGGACGGTCGGCTTGTGCGCCGCGAGCAACTTTTCGACCTCCCGTTCGCGGGCATTCAGCGTCGCGTTCGCAGGATCGATCGTCTTCGCGAAGCGAATGTTCGCCATCGTATATTCGTGGCCGCAATAGATGCTCGTATCGTCCGGCAACCCGCGCAGCTTGAGGAGCGAGTGCCACATCATTTCCGGGGTGCCTTCGATCACGCGACCGCAACCGATCGAGAACAACGTATCGCCGACGAAGGCGAGCTGGTCGGCCGGAAAGAAGTAGCTGATATGACCAGCGGTATGTCCCGGGGTCTCGAATACACGGCCCTCCAGCGCCCCGACCTGCACCATGCCGCCCTCGCGTACGGTCTCGTCGACCATCGGGATGCGTGCAGCCTCGCCGTGCGGGGCAACGACCCGGCAGCGATGGCGCTCCTTGAGCTCCGCGATTCCGTCGGTGTGATCGGCGTGATGGTGCGTGACCAGAATGTCGGTGAGCCGCCAACCGGTCGCCTTGAGGGCGGCTTCGACTGCCGCCGCCTCCGGGGCATCGATCGCCGCAGTCGCACCGGTCTCACGATCGTGCAGAAGCACGCCGAAATTGTCCTTGAGGCAGAGAAATAGGTGGGTTTGCGCGGGCATCGTCGTGCTCCGTCCTGTTTTGCAGCTTCGCCATGGCGATGCCGCGGCTCTTGTTTCGAGCAGGATCATCCGATTTCGTCGGCGGCGGCGCAAGAACCCGAGCAGCCTGCAAGAATTGCGATTCATGCTACGCTGCGCCATGTCCATCGACGTGGTCGATCTGCGCAACTTCTATACTCAGCGTCTCGGTTTCGTGGCGCGCCGCTTCGTCGGCCGCGGCATTCGCAAGCATTTTGCCGACACCCGCGGCATGAGCGTGCTGGGGGTGGGCTACGCGACGCCCTATCTCGGCCTCTTCCGCGAGGAGGCGGAACGCTGCCTCGCCTTCATGCCGGCAGCGCAGGGGGTGGTGAAATGGCCGACCAATCGGCCCGGTCTCGCCGCACTCGTCGATGAGCTGGAATTGCCGCTCCCGGACGCCGCGGTCGATCGGGTGCTGTTGGTGCATGCGCTTGAGATGGCGCACGATCCGGCTGTCCTGCTGCGCGAAGTCTGGCGGGTGCTGGCAGCGGGCGGGCGGCTGCTCGTGGTTGTGCCGAACCGGCGCGGAGTATGGGCCCGCCTCGATACCACGCCGTTCGGGCACGGCCGGCCCTATTCACGGTCTCAGATCACACAGCTGCTGCGCGAGGCCTGGTTCACGCCGACCGGATGGGGCGAAGCGCTGCACGTGCCCCCGGTCGCTCGCGGCTGGTTCCTGCGATCGGCAGCGGCATGGGAACGGGCGGGCTCGGCGATCGCCGCACCGTTTGCGGGGGTGCACATCGTCGAAGCAACCAAGCAGGTTTACCGGGCCATCCCGGCGCGACGAGAGCGAGGCCGTCTGATGCCGACGCTGGAGCCCGTGCTCGCGCCTTCACCGGGCGGCGTGTAAGGCCGTGGAGCGCCTGGGCCAAGGCACGTCGTTGGTCGAACGGATGTTCCGGACCCCCGCCGACCGCTCATTCGCCCCGCGTCGTCGGCTCGTCTCCGCCCTCCCCGCCGCCCTGCGTCTCATGCCGCGGACCGCGATGGCGGCGCCGGCGGCGATGCAGCGGGAAGCGGTCGGGCTGGTTGTCATGGCCGTTCTGGCTGGGCGGGTGCTGGGGCTGGGATCCCCCGGTAATGAAAGACGGAAGCCGATCGACGGCGCCTTCCGAAGGCGGGCTGCCCTGTTGCACGCGCGGCTGATGGGTTTGCTGCTGCGGAAACGGCTGTGCGTCGCGCGGGATGTAGGGCTGCGGCTCGCGCGTGCCGTAAGGCGAGTCGGCCCCCCCGCCCATCGGTTGTCCGTCGTCATCGCCCTCCTCGAAGCTCTCGTCGCGACCGCTCTGCACATCGCTCTCGGGGCGGGCAATATGCGGATTGTTCTGCCGGAATTGTTCCTGCGCCCCGGCGATCACGCGGAAATAGTGCTCGGCGTGCTGGTAGTAGTTCTCCGCCGAGATTGGGTCGCCGGAGGCCTGTGCATCGCGCGCGAGCTGAATGTACTTTTCCGCAATATGCGATGGGTTCCCCCGAATTTTCACATCCGGACCGTTCGAATTCGTACACGCGCGCCATCGGATTGTGGCTCTTGCGGTGGTTGTTGCGCCCGCGCATTCGCTTGTTCTGACCGTTTCTCATGATCTTCCCGTGCCAAACCCTTTCACCTAGCGGCTTGCCGCCGCCGTGATTGCTCAAGCATCCAATACCGTCTCACGCGAGCCACGCGGCGAGCGCGTGCTCGCGTTCGAGCAGGAGATGAATTGCGGCACTTTCGTCGCGATGTCAGCTTCCGTGTTGCGGAGCAGCAACCCCTTGACCGCAGCATTCCGCGGTGTTGCCCACCTCTTCCTCAAGCGCATTGCCGCGTCGCTCGCGGGTCGGCGCCGAACCGATGAAGCATCCCGTCCCGATGAAGCGAACCACCTGCCGGGTCATCCGGCATCCTATGTTCGCTCCGTCCGCACCGTCGGCTCTCCGCAGTCCTGCTCCGGGGCTCGTTATCGGCGCTCGGTGTCTCGGGTCAATTCCTAGCCGAAACCTAGTCGGTCTTGCCCCACAATCCAAGTGCTTTTTTCGCACCAGGAATGTGGAGGAGCTCATGGCGAGGGACGCAAGACGAGGGCCCTGGCCACACCGGAAAGGTCGTGCTTGCGGGCCGCTGGCGCAAGTCCCGCAGCCGTGAGAATCGCACTCGCCGCGCCAAGCTGTCCCAGCCCCAGCTCGACCACCAGGATGCCGCCGGGTGCCAACAGCCGCCTGGCATCGGCTGCAATCGCGCGGTAGCCGTCAAGGCCGTCGGCCCCGCCGTCGAGCGCGCGCCGCGGATCGTAATCACGCACCTCCGGCTGCAATCCCGCGATGTCGCCGTGCGCGACATAAGGCGGATTGGACACCAGGACATCGATCGGTCCCGCGAGCGCACTGCCGTAGTCGCAAGCCACGAACCGCGTGCGCACGGACAGGGCGAGCGCAGCGGCATTATCGCGGGCGCAGGCGAGCGCGACAGCGCTGATGTCGGTGCCGATACCGTACGCGTCCGGCAGCTCGGTGAGGAGTGCGAGCAGGAGTGCGCCCGAGCCGGTGCCGAGATCCGCGATGCGCAACGCGCTCGACCTGGGACGTTCCAGCAGTGCAGCCTCTACCACGGTTTCGGTCTCGGGTCGGGGCAGGAGCGTATCGGAACTAAGCCGGAGCTCGAGGCCCCAGAACTCCTTGTATCCGAGAATGCGCGCGACCGGTTCGCGGGCGAGCCGGCGCGCCGCAAGCAAGGAGATCGCTTGCGCCTGGTCGCATGCGAGCGGGCAGCGAGCCCGGGTTGCGAGCGATGCGTGGCCGAGCCCGAGCGCATGGCCGATGATGAGGCGTGCGTCGAGCTCGGGCGTATCGAGACCGCGCTCGCGGAACTCGCGTGCAAGGTGTCGACGGGCGGCATCGACCGACATACTCGCCTCGACTCCGCTCGCCATCACTGGGCCGCGCCCTCGGCTGCCAGGAGTTCGGCCTGGTGTTCGGTCACCAGCGCATCGATGATCTCGCCCAGCGCCTCGCCCACGATCACTTGCGGCAACTTGTAGAGAGTGAGATTGATACGGTGATCGCTCACCCGGCCCTGCGGAAAATTGTAGGTCCGGATGCGCTCGGAACGATCGCCGGAGCCCACCTGGCCACGGCGCTCGGCCGCGCGTTCGGCATCGCGTTTCTGCCGCTCGAAATCGTACAGTCGCGCCCGCAGGACCGCCATCGCTTTCGCGCGATTTCTGTGTTGTGAGCGATCCTCCTGCATCATCACCACGATGCCGCTGGGGATATGGGTGACGCGGACGGCGGATTCGGTCTTGTTGACGTGCTGGCCGCCGGCACCACCCGACCGCAAGGTATCGACCCTCAGGTCGGTATCGTTGATGGCGATGTCGACCTCCTCGGCTTCCGGCAGTACCGCGACAGTCGCGGTCGACGTATGAATGCGTCCCTGGGCCTCGGTGTCGGGGACGCGCTGGACCCGATGAACGCCGGATTCGAACTTGAGCCTGGCGAAGGCGCCACGACCGCGGATCTCGGCGACGATCTCCTTGTAGCCGCCCATCGTGCCCTCGCTGGCCGAGATCACCTCCACCTTCCAGCCCTGCTTCGCAGCATAGCGCTCGTACATTCGGAAGAGGTCGCCGGCGAACAGGGCGGCCTCGTCACCTCCGGTGCCGGCACGAATTTCGAGAATGACGTTGCGCTCGTCCATCGCGTCCTTGGGCAACAGTGCAAGCTTGATCGCCTGCTCGAGCACCGTGCGCTTCTGCTCGAGCTGCGGCTTCTCGGCAGCCGCCAGGGTGCGCATCTCGGCGTCGGTTGCCGGATCCGCGATGATCGCCGCCAAATCATCCAGCTCGACCACGACCGTTCGATAGTCCTTGACGGCCTCGACGATCGGGCCGAGCTCCGCGAACTCGCGAGAGAGCTTGACATAGGTCTCCGGTGCGACCTGCGCTGCCAGCTCGCTTTCCACCACTTTGTGGCGGGCGACCAGTGCGTCGAGTTTTTGCTCGGGAAGCATCCGTTCACGCTCGGCAGGCCTTGCCTGTCCGCAACGGGCGGAGCCCCGCTCGATTTCCGGCACAGGACGCCCAAAAATAGTCGCGGCGAATCAAATCTGCAGCCCTTCCTCGGCGGCGAATTTCTGTAGACGCTCGCGAATCGCCACGCTGCCGGCCGGCCCATCGATGAGGGGAGCGAGCAGCGCGGCCACCTTGGTGGCATCGAGCTCGAGCAGCATTGCCTTGACCGGGCCGACCGCCGTCGGCGTGAGCGAGAGCGAGCGATAACCGATTGCAACCAGAGCGAGCGCACCGATCGGCTTGGAGGCGAGCTCCCCGCACAACGTCACTGGCTTTTCGTGGGCGTGCGCCTTCTCCACGATCGCCCTGAGCGCGCGCAGCACCGGCACCGAGAGTGGGTCGAAGCGCTCGGCGACACGCGTATTGCCGCGGTCGGCGGCATAGAAGAACTGCAAGAGATCGTTGGACCCGACCGAGAGAAAATCGACCCGCTCCAGCAACTCGTCGAGCTGATAGAGCAGCGAAGGCACCTCGACCATGGTGCCGACCTCCACTCGCTCCGGGAGCTTGTGGCCGTGCCGGCGCAGGTGCGTGAGCTCGCGCTCGACCAGCGACTTGGCCTCGTCGAATTCCTCGACGGTGGCGATCATCGGGAACATGATTCTGAGTTCGCGCCCGCCCGCCGCCCGCAGCAGCGCGCGCACCTGGCTACGCAGCAGGCCTGGACGGTCGAGTCCCAGCCTGATCGCGCGCCAGCCGAGGGCGGGGTTCTCCTCCTCGACGTTGCGCATGTAGGGCAGCACCTTGTCGCCGCCGATGTCGAGGGTGCGGAACGTCACTGGCTTGTCGCCGGCGGCATCGAGCACCGCGCGGTAGAGCGCGAACTGCTCGGCGGTGCGAGGAAAGGTGGCCGCCACCATGAACTGCAGCTCGGTGCGAAACAGCCCGATGCCGGCTGCGCCCGTCTCCTCGATATGCGGCAGGTCGACCGCGAGCCCGGCATTGATCAGCAGGGTGATCCCGGCACCGTCCTTGGTCGTACACGGCTTGTCGCGCAATGCGAGGTACTGCGACTGCCGTCGGGCGCGCAGCCGCACCCGCTCGACATAGGCAGCTTGCATGTCGGACGACGGTCGCACATGCACGTCACCGGTCGAGCCGTCGACGATGACGGCGTCGCCGGGGTCGGCGACGCCGGTGGCGTTGGCGATCTCGCCTACCGCGGCGATGCCGAGAGCGCGCGCGACGATCGCCACGTGCGAATTGGGGCCGCCTTCCTCCAGAACGAGCCCACGCAGGCGCTTGCGGTCGTAGTCGAGTAGAGCTGCCGGCCCCATGGAGCGGGCAACCAGGACGGCGTTCTCCGGCAGACGGTCGCGCGCCGGCGCATAGTCCTGGCCGAGCAACTGGTGCATCAGCCGGTTGGCGAGCTCGTCGAGGTCGTGCAGACGCTCGCGCAAATACGGATCGGTCGCGCGCAACATGCGCGCACGCGTGTCGGACTGCACCCGTTCGACGGCCGCCTCGGCGGTGAGGCCGGTGGCCACCGCCTCTTCCAGTCGATGCACCCAGCCGCGGTCGTAGGCAAACATGCGGTAGGCTTCGAGCACGTCGCGGTGCTCGCCGCCGTCGGCCACCTCGCCGCGTTCGAGCAGCACGTCCAGGTCCGAGCGCATGGTTTCGACCGCGGCTTCCAGGCGCTTGAGCTCTTTGGGCATGTCGTCGGCGATGAAATTGGTGATGACCACCCGCGGTTCGTGCAGCACCACGTGGCCGAGCGCGATGCCGTCGTTGAGTGCGATGCCGACCAGGCGCAGCGGCCGCCGGGCGGCGGGTTCGAGGCCGGGCTTGGCAATGGCGGACAGCTCGCCCGAGGCGATCATCTCCGCGAGCACCATCGCGGTGGTCTGCAGCGCTTCCTCTTCCTCCTCGGTGTAGGTGCGCCGCGCGCGGTTCTGCACCACCAGAACGCCCAGCGTGTTGCCGGCACGCAGGACAGGAACGCCGAGGAACGAGTGGTAGATTTCCTCTCCGGTTTCAGGCCGGTAGGAGAAGGCCGGGTGATTCTGGGCGTCGGACAGATTGATCGGGTTGGCCTCGCTCGCGACCAGGCCGACGAGGCCCTCGTCGGCGCGCAGCACGGTCTGGTGCACCGCCTCCTTCTTGAGGCCTTCCGTGGCGTATAGCTCGAGCGTGCCGTCCACGCGCAGCACGTAGACGGAACAGACCTCCGCCACCATGTTGGCGGCGATCAGCACCACGATCTTGTCCAGGCGTTCCTGCGCGCTGACCTGCTCCGCCATGACCTCGCGAAGCCGGCGCAGCAACACGCGCGGACCGCCGAGCGCGCCACGCATGACCTGATCCCTCGGACCAGTCCATTCCTCGGACCGGCCCACCATTCGGCCGCAGCCGCTCGGGGGCTTCGGCTCGACCAAAGTCAGGAAAGAGTATCCGCCGAGCCCGGGCGCCCGCGACGGCTACGATCCGTCAGGCGTATAGCGAATGCGGCGTAGGCCGGGCAAGCCAAAGCGTCGGATGAGCAGCTATTTGTCCAGATCATACAGCGAGTGCAGGGTCCGAACCGCCAATTCCGTGTAGTTGGCGTCGATCAGCAGCGAGAACTTGATCTCGGAGGTCGTGATGGCGCGGATATTGATTCCCTTCTCCGCCAGCGCCTTGAACGCCCTGGCGGCGACGCCCGCATGACTGCGCATGCCGATGCCGATCACCGAGACCTTGGTCACATCGGTCGCGCCGTCGAGCCGTTCGTAGCCCACCTGGGACCTGGCCTTGACCAGCACGTCGTTTGCCCGCTGGTAGTCACCGGCAGGGACGGTGAAGGTCAGGTCGGTGGTCGCGCCGTCGCTGGAGACGTTCTGCACGATCATGTCCACGTTGATATTGGCCTCCGCGAGTGGACCGAAAATCGCGGCCGCCACCCCGGGCTTGTCCTGCACGCGGCGGATGGAGATTTGCGCCTCGTCCTTGGAGAAGGCGATGCCGGTTACGACCTGCTGCTCCACGATCTCCTCCTCGCCGCAAATTAACGTTCCGGGCGGAATCCCGTGTGGATCGATGTCCTCGGGTCTCTCGAAGCTCGATCGTACGAAGATGCGCACATTGTGCACCATTCCGAGCTCGACCGAGCGGACCTGCATGACCTTGGCGCCGAGCGAGGCGAGCTCCAGCATTTCCTCGTAGGCGACCTTGGGAAGCCGCCGGGCGCGGGGTACCACGCGAGGGTCGCTGGTATAGACGCCGTCAACGTCGGTATAGATGTCGCAGCGCTCGGCGGCGATGGCGGCGGCGATGGCGACCGCCGAGGTGTCCGATCCACCGCGACCCAGGGTGGTGATGCGGGTGGTCTCCCTGTGCATGCCCTGGAACCCGGCGAGCACCGCAACCTCGCGCCGCTCCTTGAAGCGCTTGATGAGCTCGGCGCCGTTGACGTCGAGGATGCGTGCCGAGGTATGGGCATTGGAGGTCAGGATCGGGAGCTGCCAGCCTTGCCAGGAGCGGGCATTGACGCCCATGCCCTCCAATGCGATCGCGAGCAGGCCGGCGGTCACCTGCTCGCCGGATGATACCACCGCGTCGTATTCGCGGGCATCGTGCAACGCCGCCGCGTCGCGACACCATGCCACCAGCTGATTGGTGACGCCGGACATGGCGGAAACCACCACCGCCACCTCGTGGCCGGCATCGACCTCCCGTTTGACGTGACGCGCGACGTTGCGGATGCGCTCGATATCGGCAACCGAGGTGCCGCCGAACTTCATCACCAGGCGGGACATCGCGCGAAACCTCTCGGGAAGGGTCTGTCAGGCGCGATCCGCTTTCAGGCAAGCCTCCGCGCGAAAGTGGCAATACATATCGGCCGCCCCGCGTGGCTGCAACCGACCGCTCGGTGCGGTCGCTCCGCGCTATTTCTTGCGATCGCTCCCCCATTCGTCGTCCTCGAGCGATGGGGCGCTGCGCTGTCTTTCCAGCACCCTTTCGTGCGCCTCGGGAATTACCCTCGATCTCGCGGCGGCCTGCAATTGCTCCGGGAACCAGGTGGCGATCTTCGGGAACGCGACCAATAGCCCGACGCAGATCACCTGCAGGATCATGAATTGGAACATGCCGGCATAGATGGTCGCGAGCGACCAATCCTTGACCACCTGCTTGAGATAGTAGGCCGACATGGCGACCGGGGGCGACAGGAACGCCGTCTGCAGCACGACCGCCACCAGCGCACCGAACCACACGAGATCGATCTTCATGGCCGCCACGACAGGATAGAAGATCGGCAGGAACACCAGGATGATCGCCGGCCACTCGAATGGCCAGCCCAGGAGGAAGATCAAGATCAGGATCAGGATCAGCATCAGTGTCGGCGGCATCTGCAGCGACAGCAGCGTCTGGGTGATCCAGTTGGCGGTTCCCAGTCGCGCGAATACGGCTCCGAAAATGTTCGATGTCACCGCGAGCAACAGCACCATGCTCGAGGTCGCCATGGTGGCGTGCAGTGCGCGCTGAAGGCCGGGAAGCGTGAACTTGCCGTAGGCGACCGCGAGGATCAAAGAGCCCAGTGCCCCGATGCCCGCGGCCTCGGTCGGAGTGGCGAGGCCGGCCAGGATCGAGCCCAGCGTCGCCGCGATCAGGCAGATCAGGGGGACCGTGCCGACGACGACCTCGAGCAGCATGACGGGCACCGAATGCACCCGCTCCTCGAGCGGCACCGGCGGCCCGAGCTTCGGATTGAGGAACGCGCGAGTCATCAGGTATGCGATGTAGGCGCCGGCCAGCAGGAACCCGGGCCCGAATGCCGCCGCATAGAGGTCGGCGACCGAGATGCCGAGCACCGGCCCCATCACGATCAGCATCACCGACGGCGGAATCAGGATGCCGAGCGTTCCGCCGGCCGTGATGGTGCCGGCGGAGAGGCGGGCGTCGTAGCCGGTCTTGACCATGATCGGGGATGCCATGATGCCCAGCACGGTCACGGCGGCGCCGACGATGCCGGTCGCCATCGCGAACACGGTCGAAGTCAGGATGACGACCAGATAGAGCGCGCCGCGCACCGGGGCGAGCAGCAGGCGGAACGCCGTGAACAGCCGCTGCATCAGACCGGCCTGCTCGGTGACGAAGCCCATGAAGACGAACAGCGGCACCGCCGCGAGCAATTCCTCCTTCATCAGTCCGATGATCTGGAAATAGGCGAGGTCGAACACCGTGCCTCCCATGCCCAGGTAGCCGAACACGAGGGCGAGGAAGAGCAGCGTGAAGGAGATGGGGACGCCGATGAAGATCGCTGCCAGCAGCACCAGCAGCATGATAAGGCCGATGAGCGCATCGGTCGTCATACTTCGACCTTGTCC
Source organism: uncultured Alphaproteobacteria bacterium (assembly GCA_963840535.1). Lineage (GTDB taxonomy): Bacteria > Pseudomonadota > Alphaproteobacteria > Rhizobiales > Xanthobacteraceae > VAZQ01. The sequence continues at coordinate 109,560 of CAWIZJ010000052.1, read as the reverse complement.
TTGTGCTCGAGCTCGAGGCCGGTGCGCGCCATGTACAGGCTCTTGAGAAACTCGGAGATGCCCTGGACGATCAGCAACAGGCAAGCCAGCGGCACCACCGCCTTGAACGGCCAGAGAATCGGCCGCCAGGCCGTCTGATCCGACGTTTCGCTTATCCCCCACGAATAGAGCGCCTCGTGTCCGCTGATGACCAGAATCGCGGCCAGGCTCGGAAAGAAGAACAGCAGATACGAGATGCTGTCGATCAGTCCCTTCTTTCGGATCGAGAACGCTTCCCAGAAGAAATCTGTGCGGATGTGAGCGCCCTTGTGCAGCGCATAGGCCGCCCCCAGCATGAACAGAGTGCCGTAGGTCATGTAGGTGACGTCGAACACCCAGACGGTGGGCGCGTTGAAAGCGTAGCGTGCAATGACCTCGTAGCTGACCGCGAATACGAGGATGATGGTGAGCCACGAGATGACCGTGCCCGATCGGTCGGTGAATTTGTCGATGGCGCGGATGGTCGCCAGCAGCGCGGGCGATGGTTCAGCCATGAGCGTCCCAGCACGTCACGCCGGCATCGCGGTCGCACCGGCCGGTCGCGGCCGGCCGGTTCGAGCGCAAAGGGCGGCCGAGGCCGCCCGCCGGTCTCGGCGCCGCCTATCTCTTCTCGGGGAAGTAGTGGTTGGCGACGAACGAGTAGGGAATGAAGTAGAATCGCTTGGCCGGGACCACCAGGCTGGCGTACGCCTTTTGGGAGTCCAGGACCTTCTTGAAGAATGGGTTCTTCTTCGATTCGTCCTCGGCGAGCTTGTCCCATCCTTTGAGAAACTCACGCAGGATCTCGGGCGGGGTCCGCAGGATCTGCACGCCGTGCTTCTCCTGCAGGTCCTTGAGCGCTTCGGCGTTCTGCTTCTGCCACTTGGCCCACCAGATGAGGAATGCCTCGTTCGCAGCCGACTTGATCCATTCCTGCTCTTGCGGCTTGAGCGAGCGCCACACGTCGCCGTTGATCACGAGCTCTCCGATGGTGACGTTCTCGTGCACCCCCGGAGAGTAGTGATACTTCCAGACCGTATGGAAGCCGAGCTTGAGATCCTCGATGCCGCCCACCCACTCGGCACAATCGATGACGCCGCGCTGAGCCGAGGGGATGATCTCGCCGCCGGGCATGTTCACGACGGTGAATCCGAGCGCCTGCCAGATTTCCCCGGCAATGCCGGTTTGCCGGCACTTCATGCCCTTCATGTCAGCGATCGTCTCGATGGGCTTATTGAACCAGCCGAAGGCCTGCGGTCCCGCCGGCAGGATCGGGAACACGACCACGTTGAGCTTGAGCTGGTCCCGGTAGAACTCCTGGTAGAGGTCGAAGCCGCCGCCGTGATACATCCAGCCCATGACGTCGATAAAGTCCATGCCGAAGGTGCCGCCCGGCCCGCCGGTGAACAGGATCGATGTCTTGTTCTTCCCCGTCCAATAGCCCGGCCCAGGAATGCGCGCCGTCGATCACCTTCTTGTGGGTGGCGTCGAGGACCTCGAACGCCGGCACCACCTGGCCGGCCGGCATCGCTTCGATCTTGAGCATGCCGCCGGACAGCTTGTCGACCCGGTCGGCCCAGTAGACGAACTGCTCGTGCAATGTCAGGCTCGCCGGCCAGGTCGACTGCATCTTGAGAACGCGCGGCTGTTGCGCGCTGGCGCTCTCCGTCAGAAGTGCCAGTCCGAGCCCGAGGGTGGCGCAAAGCGCGTTGGTAAGGACTCTCTTCATAGGCGGTTCCTCTCTATCTTGAAGCCCGTTGGTTTCGTTAGCGGCCGTTCCGGATCGGCGGCTGCGAAAGCCTACCAGAACTCCGGCGCGTTGCCGCAGCTGTTTTTTTAGCCCGGGGCAAGGCAGTACGTGCAAATCCCGCACGACGATTGGAAAGCCGCGTATCATGCCGGCCGCAAGGCGCGGACAAGATGGCTTCCGGCGCTGAACCGCTGGCGCCAGGTGATCCGGGACGATTGCGATGGCAAATCCGCGGGATGGCTCCGGTTCTACGGTTGACGCCGCCGAGGTCGAACGCTTCTCGGCGCTGTCCACGGAATGGTGGGACCCGAACGGCAAGATGGCGGTGCTGCACAGGTTCAATCCGGTGCGGCTCGCGATCATCAAGGACGCCGCGTGCGACCGTTTCGGGCGTGACCGGAGAAAGCTCGACGCGTTGGCGGGCCTGCGCATTCTCGACATCGGCTGCGGAGGCGGCATCTTGAGCGAGCCGTTGGCGCGTCTAGGCGCCGTGGTTGTCGGGGCCGATCCTTCGAGGACAAATATCGAGGCGGCGAAGCTGCACGCGGCCGGTGCCGGCGTGACCGTGGACTACCGTGCCACCATTGCCGAAGCGCTGGCCGACGATGACGAGCGCTTCGACGTCGTGCTCGCCATGGAGGTGGTCGAGCATGTCGCTGATCTTGGCCTGTTCATCAAGCGCTGCGCCGAGATGGTGAAGCCCGGCGGACTCTTCATCGTGGCCACCATAAACCGCACGCTCAAGAGCTTCGCCCTGGCCATCGTCGGGGCCGAATACGTGCTACGCTGGCTGCCGCGGGGCACTCATCAGTGGGACAAATTCGTCACGCCGAACGAGCTCGAGTCGGTGCTCGAGCGGCACGGCTTGCGCACAAGCGGCGAGACCGGGGTTGCCTACGATCTGTTGGCCGACCGCTGGCAGACCTCGACCGACATGAGCGTGAACTACGTGATCACGGCGGAAAAGCCATTGTAGTCCAACAGCGGGCGCACCGTTTGCGCCATAGTCTCGTCCATCTTCGTCATCGGACGTCGGCTCGGCGCTGCCAATGCGCCCAGGCACGGGAATGGTCCTCGTCGCCGCCAACGGCCTCGCGTGCTTCGCTCCACAGCTCGCTGATCAGCCGGCCGATCGGCGCTTCGATGCCGATCTGCCGCGCGAGGTCGGCAGCGATCGTGACGTCCTTGGCCAGCAATCCGAGTGCAAAGCCGGTCGCGAATGTGCCGCTGAGCACGTGCTGCTTGATCAGGTTCTCGCTGGTGAAGCTGCGCCCGGTCGAGGCATTTATGACGTCGGTCATGACCGCCGGGTCGAGTCCGAAGCGGCGCCCGATCGTGATCGCCTCGGCACCGGCGGCCGACGAGGTGGCGGCGAGGAAATTATTGAGCGCCTTCATGGCGTGGCCGCAGCCGAGCCCGCCGACCTCGAACAGGTTCTTCCCCATCGCAGCGAGTACCGGCTTTACTGCGGCAACCGCCGTCGCCTCGCCGCCGATCATGATGGCCAGGGTTCCGTTCTTGGCTCCCGGCACCCCGCCGGACACCGGGGCGTCGACCAGCCTGATGCCACGCCTTGCGAGATCAGCTCCGAGGCTGCGCGTGCCGACCGGATCAGCCGAGCTCATGTCGACCACGATCGCATTCGGGTGCAGATTGGCGGCGAATGCGCCGCCCTGCGCCTGGAGCAAAACGTCGCGCACTTCGCGTCCGGTGGGCAGCATGGTGATCGCGATATCGGCGTGCGCTGCGAGTTCGGCGAGGCTATCGGTCGCGTGCGCGGCGTGCGTGTGCGCGAAGCGGCGTGCCCGTTCCGAGGCGATGTCGTAGGCCATGACATCGTGGCCGCCGCGCTTGAGATTGGCCGCCATCGGCGTTCCCATATTGCCGAGACCGATGAAGGCGATGCGTCTGGTATCGCTCATGCCGTGTCGTGATCCCTGCCGATGCAAGATCATGTCGTGTTTGCGCGCGAAGCGGAAGCCTCGCCTATGCCGAATTACGCTTGCGCGCAGCGCCCCATTGGAGGATGCAAGCGTAACCGTTCGGCGGCGAGGGAGTGGGGGGTGTCCGAAACCGGTTGGCTCTGGGCCTTGTTCACGGTCATCGCCGCTGCCGCGCAGACGGTGCGCAATGCCACGCAACGGGAGCTCACGGCCCAACTCGGCACAGTGGGCGCGACCCATGTGCGGTTTTTGTTCGGGTTTCCGTTCGCGCTCGCCTTCCTCGCCGCTGTGATGATCGCGCTCTCTCAGGACCTGCCGCGACCGCCGCTCGTTTTCTGGGCCTGGATCATCGACGGCGCCTTGGCGCAGGTCGCCGCCACCGCGCTGATGCTCGCCGCCATGAACGACCGCTCGTTCGTGGTGATCTATGCCTATATCAAGACCGAGCCGGTCCTGGTCGCGCTGTTCGGCCTGGTTTTTCTCGGCGACGCAGTGACGCCGATGATGGCGGCGGCCATTTTGATCGCTACCGCAGGCGTATTGGTCATGGCGCTCAAACCCGGTACCGCCATGGATATCCGGGCGACGGCGCTGGGGCTCGCGGCCGGTGCGATGTTCGCGCTGTCGGCGGTCGGTTACCGCGGCGCCATCCTGAGCCTGGGATTGCCCAGCTACGTCATGGCCGCGACCTTTACGCTGGCGGTCGGGCTGGTGATGCAATCGGCGTTGCTCACCCTCTATCTTGGGCAACGCGATCCCGATGTGCTCGGCGCGATCGCGCGAGCGTGGCGGCCGTCGCTGTTCGCGGGCTTCATGGGAGCGCTCGCCTCCCAGTTCTGGTTCCTCGCTTTCGCGCTCGCCAGCGCCGCAAGCGTGCGCACCCTCGCCCTTGTCGAGGTGCTGTTCGCGCAGGCGATCGCGCGGTTCGTGCTCGGTCAAGCCATCACGCCGCGCGAAGCCGTCGGCGTTGTGGTGATTGTGATCGGCGTCGTTCTGCTGCTTTGGTCCTATTGAGCCCCTCGAGCATTCGCCGTGATACCGCGTATGCCCCGGGCAAATGACCGGCGGTCCTAGTTCCGCTCGTCCGGCAGCACAGGCAACGGGTGAAACTCGATCCCCTCCTCGTGCAGCTCCCTCGCCTGATCGGGCGAAGCCTCGCCGTAGATCGAGCGGTGCTCGATCTCGCCGCAATGCATCTTGCGTGCTTCCTCCGGAAACCTGCCGCCGACATAGTCGGCGTTCTTGATGAGGTGCTCACGCAGCTCCTTGAGCTTCTTGCGGAGCTCGCGTTCCTGCGGCGATATCATGGCGAGCGGCGCAGGAGCTTCCGGCGTGGCTGCTTCGGGTACCGGCGTCGCCGAAGGCTCGTTGCCGTCCTGCTTGGCGCCCGCGATGCGCGGCGCCATGATTGCCTTCTCCACCTTGGCCGAATTGCAGACAGGGCAGGTGACGAGGGAACGCTTGACCTGCTTGTCATAGGCGTCCGAGCTCTGGAACCAGCTTTCAAACGCGTGTCCCTTGTCGCAAGCGAGCGCGTAGCGGATCATGCCGAGCCTCGCACTGCGCGAAGATGCGCGGGCTCAGCCATCGGTACGACGATCTCGAACCGCCGCCCATGCTGGAGCGAAGGGATTCGTGCTCGCGCCGCGCGTACTTCCTCGGGGTCGATCCGGGCCAGCACCACCCCCGGCTCGGCGCCGCCTTCGGCGAGGATGCGTCCCCACGGATCGACGACGAGCGAATGGCCGAAGGTCTCACGTCCGTTCTCGTGCCGACCGCCTTGCGCCGCCGCCAGCACGAAGGCGCCGTTCTCGATCGCACGGGCGCGATTGAGCACGTGCCAATGTGCCTCTCCGGTCTGCTTGGTGAAGGCCGAGGGGATGGCGAGGAAGGAGCAGCCGGCCTCGGCCAGCGCGCGGTAGAGCGCGGGAAATCGCAGGTCGTAGCAGACCGTGAGCCCCAGCCGACCCCACGGCAGATCGGCTGCGACCGCGATCTCGCCGGGGCGGTAGCTGCGTGATTCACGGTAGCTCTCGCCGCTCTCGAGATCCACGTCGAACATGTGGATCTTGTCGTAGCGTGCGGCAACGGTGCCGGTGCCGTCGATCAGGAACGAGCGGTTCGCAGCCTTCTCCGACGAGAGCCGGATCGCGAGCGAACCGACGTGAATGAAGATCCCGAGCTTGCGGGCTAGCTCGCGGAATGCGGCGAGGGCCGGGTCGCTGTCCTCGGACGCGAGCGCGGCGAACAGCCGCTCGCGCTTGACCTCCATGAGGTTGGTCATTTCGGGCGTGAGCACATAGTCGGCGCCAGCCTCCTTCGCCTCCACGATCAGCCGGATCGCGGCGTCCAGGTTCGTCTGCGGTGTGACGCCCGAGCGCATCTGCACCAAGCCGGCGGTGAAGGTGGAAGCGCCGCTGTTCATGCGGATGGTCCTTCTCTGACGAGCCGCTCGTCCAGGAGCGGATCGAGCTTGCCGGCCTGATCGAGCGCGAACAGGTCGTCCCAGCCGCCGACATGGGTGGAGCCGATGAAGATCTGCGGCACCGTGGTGCGCCCGTTGGCGCGCTCCGTCATGACGTTGCGGGTCTTCGGGTCTCTCACGTCGATCTCGGCGAAATCGACCCCCTTTTGCGACAGCAGCCGCTTCGCGGCATGGCAGTATTGGCAAAAACGGGTGGTGTATATCTCGATTTCGCTCATTGTGGATCGCAAGTCTGTCGGCCTGTTTATATGGGAGGGCGCGCCGCCGCCACAACCCGGGCGAACACCAGCACGTCGACCGCTTCCGCCCCCGCGCGCAGCAGCGCCCGGGCGCAGGCGTCGACAGTTGCGCCGGATGTCAGCACGTCGTCGACCAGGACGAGCCTTCGCCCGATGACCTGAGCCTTGCCGTCGGCCGCCACCCCGAAGGCCCCTTGCACGTTCTGTGCCCGCTCGGACCTTCCGAGTCCGACCTGCTGCGGGGTCGCCTTGACCCGCTTGAGGGCCCCATGCACGACGCTGCGGTCGCTCGCTGCAGCGATGATCTCGGCGAGCAGTGCCGACTGATTGAAACGCCGCGCCCACAGCCTCCGCCAATGCAGGGGCACCGGTACCAACGCGTCGGCATCCGCGAGCAGGTGGCGTCCGGCATGGGCCATCCAGCGGCCCATGATCGGGGCGAGATCGAGGCGGTCGCCGTACTTCAGAGCATGCACGAGCGTGCGGGCGACCTCTTCGTAGCGCACCGCCGCTCTCGCCCGGTCATAAGCCGGCGGATCGGCGATCGCCTCCATTGAGAGGAGACCCGGCCCGCCGTCGAACGGGAATGGGATGCCCAACCGCTCGCAATAGGGCGGAGCGATGAAGGCGAGCTTGGACCAGCAAGCGGGGCATAGCCCCGCGCCGCGAACCGGTTCGCGGCAGGCGGCACACAGTTGCGGCAGCGCCACGTCCAGGGCGAGCCCCAGGGTTGTGCGCAGCGCAGCAATCCACCGGCCGAGCCGTCTGGTCGGGATCCCGGTGGCTTCCATCTCCCCCTGCATCGAGCCACCGTATCCCCGTCGGCAATGGACCTCAACGCCTTGTCGCACCGTAGCCCTACAGCCTGCTAAAGTTACAGACCTCGTCAATGTGCACGACCCCGATGCCACCGAATCCGCTCGTCTTCGATCGCCGGCTCCTGCGCGCCCGCCATGCGCGCGCGGTGGCGCTGGGCCCTGCGACATTTCTGCTCGAGCGCGTGGCGCTCGATCTCGCCGATCGCCTGGCCACCGTACGGCGCCGGTTCGAATGGGCGGTCGATCTCGGCACGCCCGCCGATGTCGTGTGCCGCGTTCTCGACGAGAGCGGCAAGGTGGGGGCGATCATCGCAGCAAGCGCAGGTGCGCGGGCGTCTCCCCATGCGTTTGCGGCCGTTGCTGCCGACGAGGAAGCGCTGCCGTTCCGTGAAAGCTCGCTTGATCTCGTGGTATCGGCTTTGGCGCTGCAGTTCGTCAACGATCTGCCGGGAACGCTGATTCAGATCCGCCGCGCGCTCAAGCCGGACGGCTTGCTGCTCGCCGCGCTCGCCGGCGGCGATACGCTTACCGAGCTGCGTCAGGCATTCGCGGCCGCCGAAGCCGAGATTGAAGGCGGCATCTCGCCACGCGTCATTCCCTTTGCCGATGTGAGGGACGCCGGGATGCTCTTGCAGCGCGCCGGGTTCGCACTACCGGTGACCGACGTCGACCGCCTGACCGTGCGGTATGACTCCCCGCTCGCCATGATGCACGATCTGCGCCGCATGGGGGCCGCCAACCCGCTGATGGAGCGACATCGCCGACCGCTGTCGTACAAGACGTTGGCACGCATGACTGAGATCTATGCCGAGCGCTTCGCCGATCCTGATGGCCGCGTCCGGGCCACATTCGAGATCGTGTGGCTCTCCGGCTGGGTGCCGCACGAGAGCCAACAAAAGCCGCGCGCACCGGGCTCGGCGACGCACCGTCTCGCGGACACGTTGGGGGTGAAAGAAATTTCGGCTGGCGAGAAGGCGAGGCGGTGATCAGGCATTCTCGCGAAAAACGCCCCGTTGCCCATTGGCGGCGGCTCGCGCACCTCGGTGTCCATCAGCTCGACGTCCATGTGCGTAGTCCTCTAGGTTCTGCTTGATCTAAATGGCGCAATGGATCGGAACGAGCGTCGCAGCCGAGGCGGCACCGACGGGAGCATGGAATGCGCGCGATCACCCTGACCGAAGCGAACAAGATCATCGAGGGCACGTTCGATTCCGCTGCAAGACGTGAGGCTCACGCGTTGGCAGCGATCGTGCTCGACGCCGGGGGACGCGTGAAGGCCTTTCAGAAGTAGGACGGCGCCTCGCTGCTGCGTTTCGAGATCCGCGACGCCTTCGGCGAGATCGTGGGGGCGATCGGCGTGACCGGCGACGTGAACGAGGTCGACGACCTCTGTGCGATAGATGGAATCCACGCCGGCGGGTTCCGTGCCGACGCGGATTTCGACGCGGCACAGGCCAGGCGTCTCAACATCAAGGTCGATTTGCCGCTGAAGGACCCGCGCCACGCGGTAGGCTCGGGTGGTTTCGGTCCGGTTCCCGGCAGTGCGTTGCCTCACATCTGCCTTGCCGCGGCCCTATCCTGACACCCGCTGTCGGGACCGGCCATCCGAATTCGCTTACGCGAGGATGGGTTGCCGTCTCGTTAACCGCGCGTTTGGTGCGAGTGGATGAGTCTGTCCGCAGGCTTGGCGTCTTCGGCTCCCTACGCGGTGGACAGAAGTTGGGGAGAGGTACCCATGGGGAAACTCGGTTTCGGGGTCATCGTGGCCGCAGTCGCGGTCGGCGGTCTGACGCTCGCAGGATGCGCGACCAGCGTGCCGCAACCGGATGTGTCTGCCGCATTGCCGCAGCCAGAAATCCCGGCAAACGTGCGCGCCTCCGAGGTGGTCGGCCGTTGGGGCTACGCCGCCTATCACAAGCCGGAAGATCGCGTCCGCACGGAGAAGAATGCTCGAGGACAGTGCAAGCAGCCGTTCGTCATCGGCCAGGGCCCGTCCGGCGGCGTCATGATGTACCTCGCCGATTCGTCGGAGCTGCAAGAGTTGCGCCTCAAGGGAACCCAGGTCGGCCGCGACTACATCGGTCCGGCGGGCGAGACGCCCGGTCGACAGGATCGCGAAATCGTTTCCTTCGATGGGCGCGTGCTGATGCTGAAATATGTCGACCCCGAGGTCGATGGGCGGTACGGCATCGGCGTCTTTGTGCGATGCTCGCCGCGGGCGTAGGGCAGCGAATGCGGCTTCGCGCGTCTCTGCCGTCGATCCGGGCGGACTGAAGGGCATGCGCGCGTGATGCGCCGCCTGCAGGCGACGCCACTCGCCACCTTCGAGCGTGACGGGCTCGCGGCTGCGCTGGTCGGGGCAGGGTTGCCGGTGGCCGATGTCGGCGATCCGCAATCGCTGTTTTGGCGCTTCGAGACGTACGAAGACATCCCCGTCGGCTTCGGCGGCCTCGAGATCCATGGACGCGATGCGCTGCTGCGCTCGGTGGTGACGCTGCCGCCGCTCCGCAGGGTCGGCATGGGGACTGCCATCGTGGGCGTGCTCGAGGGCGAGGCGCGCGCCCGCAAGTGTGGCGCGATCTATCTCCTGACCTCGTCGGAGACCGATTTCTTCCGGCGGCTCGGTTATGAGCCTTGTGAGCGTGCCCGGGTTCCCCGCACAATCCGTGCCGGCCGGCAATTCGCCGAGCTGTGTCCGGCAGCGGCGACCGTCATGGTCAAGCGTTTGTCGGAATTCAGATGACAAGCGGCAGATGACAGAGGGCAGGAGGGCGGATTACAGGTGAGGGCATGCAGCGCTCCGCTGTCCATCCTCCGGCGTCGCCCCCGATCCTGTCATGCCCGCCGTTCGCGAAGTGATCGCCGGACCCTGGCGCGCCGTTCTCGTGCTCGGCGTCACGCAGATCCTCGCTTGGGGCGCGCTGTTCTACCCGCCCGTGCTCACCCTTCCGCTGATTGCCGCCGATCGCGGATGGTCGATGACCTTTGCCATGGGGGGCTTGTCTCTGGCTCTGCTCACGGCCGGGCTGGTGTCGCCGCGCGTCGGGCTGCTGATCGATCGTCACGGCGGACATCGGGTCATGCCGGTCGGATCGCTGCTGGGAGCACTCGGGCTGGTCGGTCTGGTCCACGCCGATCATCCCGCCGCTTATCTCGCGGTCTGGATGCTGCTGGGCGTCGCCATCGCCGCGTCCCTTTATGATCCCGCCTTCGCCACCCTTGGACGCATTTTCGGGACCGCTGCGCGCCGCCCGATCACCGCGCTGACCCTGGCCGGCGGGTTCGCTTCGACGGTGAGCTGGCCGGCCACCCATTTCCTGCTCGAATCGGTGCAATGGCGCGGTACCTATCTCGTCTATGCCGTCCTGCTTGCTGTGATCGCGGCGCCCCTGCATGCTTTCGTGCTGCCGCGGGGCCGCGCCGATCCGACAGTTGCCGCCGGACGGACAGGTACAGGTGCCGAGCCGTCGTGCTGAGGCCGACGGGCTGGGCCTTCGTCCTGGTGGCGGCGGCCTTTGCGGCCTACGCCTTCGTACCCTCGGGGCTGTCCGCGCATCTGCTCGCCATCTTCGGCCGCGCGGGCATCGATGCCGCGACCGTGGTGACGATCGGCGCCCTGTTCGGACCCGCTCAGGTCGCAGCGCGCATCGGCGAGCTCGTGTTCGCCCGCCGCATCCATCCGCTCAACGTCGCGCGCTTCGCGGTCGGAATGCTGCTCCTCGCCTTCGTGTTGCTCGCGGTGTCCGGGCTCTCGATCGCCGCTGCCGCGGCCTTCTCGATCCTGTTCGGGATGGCGAACGGTCTCATCACCATTGCTCGTGGAGCAGTTCCCCTCGCGCTGTTCGGCGCCGCCGGCTACGGCCATCTCATGGGACGAATCGGCGGACCTTTCCTGGTGATGCAGGCCATTGCGCCGCTCGTGCTCGCGTTCGTCGCCGAGCGAACGTCCGACCCGGTCGTGCTCGCCTTGGTGGCGGCCTTCGCGCTGATCTCGTTCGTCGGCTTCATCGCGGTCAGGAGGCCGACGGCGAAAATCGAGTAATGCAAAGGACCTCTCCTTCGATCACCTGACGAAGGGTCCGCTCACTCGTCGCCGCCGTCGAAGCTGTCGTCTGCGCCGTCGAGGTCGAAATCGAAGCCGTCGTCATCGACGACACCCGCGGGCGAATGCTCGCCGGCGTCGCCTCTGTCGTCGAGCAAGCCGAAACCACGTTGGCCGCCGCCGTCGCCGGAAGCCGAGGACGATCCGCGCCCGACATCGTCGAGCCCGGCCTGGCGAGAGAGGTCGCCGCCGCCGGCGCTCCCGCCGCCCCACGGCGAAGCGCCGCTTCCACCGGCGGCCGGGTCATAGGCGGCATGCGCGCTGCCCGGTTGCCCCATCATCGAGCGAATGCTGCCGAGCAGGAGTGAGCCGCCGATCACGCCTGCAGCTGTCGCTGCCGCGGTGCCGAGAAAGGAGCCACCGGGGCCTGCCGGGGCCTGCGCCGGGACCGACCCGAGCCCCCCTTGCGGCGGCTGCGCGCCGGCCTGCCAGGCCGGCGACCTGGCCGGCTGACCCTCGCCCGGCCGAACCGAGGGCACCGAGCTGCGGTTCTCGCGCCGGCCGAGCACGTCCTCCCGCATGCTTCCGAGAAAGCTGGTATCGCGCGCCGACTTCGTGGCCCCGGCTTCCAGCTCGCGGATGCGTGCGTCCGCGCGCTTGAGCGCATCGTCCTGCACCAGCACGGTCTGCACCAGCGCATAAGGGGCGTTGGGCGTGTAGCGCAGCCCTTCGCTGATGAGGCGCTCGGCCTCCGGATCGCGCCGGGCATTCTCGAGCGTGGCCAAGCGGTCGAACAGTTCCTTGACGAGACTGCGTTCCTCTGGGGTCATTGGTCGTGTCCTCGGTCCCGTGACGACGCAGATCATGTAAGCGGCGCCCACGGCGGTTGCACGACCCACCGCACCAAATATCTTGGCTCGCATCAACGGTCCGGGAGGGGGGGATGCCCAACCGGATCGACAAGCCCGACGCCGTGAGCTGCGAGCAGTGCAGGAAAGGAATCGTCGGCAAAAAAGGCATGCTCGGCTTCGCGCAGCGTGGTGAGGGGATCGAGCCGTTCCAGCTCGTCATCGACGAAGCCGGGGTGACACATGACGAGCCCGTTATCCGGCAGTCGCTCGAGAAAGCGCGGAAACCGCGAGGAAAAGTCCTTTCCTGCATCGAAGTCGTAGGTGCCGGCGAAAGCCGGATTGCAGCGGATTCCGAGCGCGGCGGCGCGTTGTCGCAGTCCGATGCTCAGGATGTCCAGCAACAGCGCCTTGCGGTCGGAGAATTGGTTCGCCGGCGGTTGGGGACGCCCGCATTGGCGCACCCATGCGGTCGGGACCTGCTCCCGCACCACCTCGCAGCACGGCGGCGGCGATTTGCGGGAACAGATGTACGTGCTGATGGCCGTCGATGAAATCGGGCACCCGGCCGAAGGCCTCACGAAAGGCTGCGATCTGGGCCGTTATCTCGGACCTCAGCGCTACCGGATCGAGGCGATGCATCACCGCACGGGCGAATGTTGCCGCGAGCGACAGGAATTTGCCCTCGCGTGTCGGCGTGAAGGTTCCGCTCAGCGGCAAATACGGCGCCGTGAGCGTGAGATGGAGCCCGATCGCGACGCGCCGCGCGACCGAATTGAGCGCGTCGAGCGCGAATGCTTCGAAGCGGCCGAAGCTCGGCGCCGCCACCATCACCGAAGTGGCGTTGATGCGTCCGCGCACCACCAGATCGCGGATGGCGACGTCGACGGCGGGCGAGATGCCGTAGTCGTCGGCGCACATCCAGATGCGGCGCGCGGCTGCCTCGGCTCCCAATTGCTCACTCCGCGGCCGACCGCGCCGGCGGGTCCTCGGCAGCGCCGACGCCGCTCGCGGTCTTGAGCGTGTGCTCGGCGACGAAATAGACCGGTCGTGCTTTGAGCTCGGACAGGATCTTGCCGATATACTCGCCCATGATCCCGATCATGATCAGTTGCACGCCCCCGAGCACCATCAGGCCCACGATCACCGACGGATAGCCGGGGACCGATTCGCCGAAGAAGAAAGTCTCGACCATGATCTGCACGCCGAAGACGAGAGCAGCACCCGCGAGCAGGAGGCCGAGAAGGCTGGCGAGCCGCAGCGGCGCGACCGAGAACGACGTAAGCCCTTCGATCGAAAGGCCGATCAGTGAGTACAGGTTCCAGGTGGTGCGGCCGTGGATGCGCTCCGCCGGCTCATAGTCGACGCGCAGTTGGCGAAACCCTATCCAGCTGGCGAGCCCCTTGAAGAACCGGTTGCGCTCCGGGAGTTGCCGCAGCGCCCCGGCCGCGCGCGGCGACAGCAGGCGAAAGTCGCCGGCATCCTCCGGAATCTTCTGCCGCGCCCCCCAATTGATCAGCGTGTAGAACGTCTTGACCCCGAGGCGACGCAGCCACGGCTCGCTCTCGCGATGAGCCTTGGCGGTATAGACCACATCGTAGTCCGTCATCGAGCCAGTGGCCGATCAGCCGCTCGATGAGCGCGGGCGGATGCTGGCCGTCGCCGTCCATGAACATCACGGCGCCATGGCGCGCGTGGTCGAGGCCCGCGAGCAGAGCCGCTTCCTTGCCGAAATTGCGCGACAGCGAGACGACCTGGACATCGAGGCTGTCGGCTGCAAGTCCGCGAGCGAGGACGAGCGTCGCGTCTCGACTGCCGTCGTCGACATAGACCACCTCGGAGGCGAGACCGCGCACCGCCTCGAGCCTGCCTGCGACCTCGACGATGCGAGCATGCAGGCGGAAAGGTTGTCCGCCTCGTTGAACAGCGGCACGACGATGGAAAGGCCATCACCCGAACGTGTAGAAGTGCTGCCGCCTCCGGTTCGGATGGTCATGTCGGGTACCATCGATCGCTTTCCGAGCTCCACGGACGCTTCGGAGCGCGGTTTATAGCCCATTCGCCGGCTCCCTGTCGCGGCGGCGAGTTGCCGCCCGGGCTGGCGAGCCCTCGTCGTCGGCCACGCAAGCCGGCGCTGGCAGTCGCCGGGACTGGATCCTGCGGCGTGACCATGTCGGAAGAGGGAGGTGATGACCCGGGGCGGACGTGCTAAGCGGTTTCGGTCATGTCGCTGCCCGCACCCTTCGATCGTCTCGTCAGCCGCTTCGAGCAGGCCTGGCGCAACCGCGGCAATCATCGCTCAAGGCAGCGAGCTTCGCCATGGTCGGCGTAGTCAACACGCTGGTCGATCTCGGCGTCTTTCTCGTCGCCTACAGTGTCCTCGCAGTCCCCTTGATACCGGCAAACGTATTGGCGTGGCTGGTCGCGGTCTCCGGTTCCTACGTGATGAATTCGTTCATCACCTTCGCGGCCGAATCCGGCAGGCAGCTGCGGCTGCGCGACTACGGCGCCTTCGTCGCCTCCGGGATCGCGGGCGTCGTCACCAACACCACCGTGCTGGTGATGGCCTCCTATTGGATGCCGGTGCTTGCTGCGAAGCTGGTGGCGATCGTCGCGAGCTTCGCCGTCAATTTCGCACTCTCGCACTTCGTGGTGTTCCCTCGCCATGACCACCCCACCGGCTCCGGCTGACGGTCGGCCGCCGCGGCGGACCTGGAGATCACCCATTGCATTGCGACGACAACCTCACCGCCGAGCGGCCGACATTCGTCACCCATCTCGAGTGCTCGGCCACTGGCGAGCGTCATGCCGCCGACGCGCTGCATAATCTCTCGCGCGCCGGCAAGCCGCTGCTGGTGCGCTACGATCTCGCGGGGGTTCGCAAGGCGCTGAGCAAGGACGCCCTGGCGCACCGGTCGCACGACCTCTGGCGTTACCGCGAGCTGCTTCCGGTGCGGCGGGCCCGCGACATCGTCAGCCTCGGCGAGACGGTCACGCCGCTCCTGGCGATGCCGAAGCTCGCCGCGACGCTCGGGGCTGCCGAGATCCTCGTCAAGGACGAGGGCCGGCTGCCGACCGGCTCGTTCAAGGCGCGCGGGCTGACGATGGCGGTGTCGATGGCGAAGGCGCTCGGTGTCAGCCACATGGCGATGCCGACCAACGGCAATGCCGGTGCCGCGCTCGCAGCCTACGGGAGCCGTGCCGGCATCAAGACGACCGTGTTCTGCCCGCAGGACACGCCGGAGGTGAACGTCGGCGAGATCGCGCTGCAGGGCGCCGACGTCTACCGGGTCAACGGGCTGATCGACGATTGCGGCCGGATCGTCGCCGAAGGGGCGGCCAAGCTCGGCTGGCTCGATACCTCGACCCTGAAGGAGCCGTATCGAATCGAAGGCAAGAAGACCATGGGGCTCGAGCTCGTCGAGCAACTCGGCTGGGAGGTTCCCGACGTGATTCTCTATCCGACCGGAGGCGGCACCGGGCTGATCGGGATGTGGAAGGCGTTCGCCGAGCTGGAGGCGATCGGTCTCATCGGCAGCAAGCGCCCGCGCATGGTGGCGGTGCAGGCGGCCGGCTGCGCGCCGGTGGTGCGTGCCTACGAGGCGGGCCTGGACCACGCGTCGCGCTGGGAGGATGCGCACACCGTCGCAGCGGGCATCCGTGTGCCGCAGGCGCTCGGGGATTTCCTCATCCTGCGGGCGGTGCGCGCGAGCAATGGCTTCGCGATTGCGGTATCGGACGAGGCGATCACTGCAGGGGTGGCGGAGGTCGGGCGCGTGGAGGGCTTCTTGCTCTGCCCCGAGGCGGCGGCCACCTATGCCGCGCTTAAGCAGTCGCTCGCCGACGGCCGTATCGGTCGCGACGAGCAGGTGGTGCTGTTCAATTGCGCGACCGGGCTCAAGTACCGGATGCCGGCCGTTGATCGGATGCTCGATCGCCTGCGGCCGATCGACTTTGCAGCGTTGTGACAGTGCCGCAATCAGGGAAGCACGCCATGAGAAAGCTGGTCATTGCCGCGATCGTCGCCTCGGGAAGCTTCGGCGCGGCGGCGGCGCAAACCTATCCGTCACGTCCAATCACCGTCGTCGCGCCGTTCCCGGCCGGCGGCCCGCTCGACACCATCGCGCGCATCATCTCCGAGCCCATGCGCGCCGCGCTCGGCCAGCCGGTCGTGATCGAGAACGTGTCCGGCGCGGGCGGCAATCTCGGCACCGGCCGCGTCGCGCGTGCGGGGCCGGACGGCTACATCCTCGGCATCGGGCAATGGAGCACGCATGTCGTCAACGCGATCACCTACAATCTGCCGTATGATGTGCTCAACGATTTCGAGCCGATCGCGCTGCTCGCGATCACGCCGCAGTTGATCATCGCCCGCAAGGATTTTCCCGCCGCCGACGTGAAGGAGCTCATCGCCTGGCTCAAGGCCAACCCGGACCAGGCGACCGCGGCGACGGTGGGCGCGGCAGGCGGCGCCCAGGTTTCCAGCATCTACTTCCAGCAGGCCACCGGCACCCGCTTCCGGTTCGTGCCCTATCGCGGCGGCGGGCCTGCGCTGCAGGACATGATCTCGGGCCAGGTCGATCTCATGCTCGATCAGGCCGCGAACGCGCTCGCGCAGGTTCGCGCCGGCACCATCAAGGCCTATGCAGTGATGGCGAAGTCGCGCTGGTGGGCGCTGCCTGCGGTGCCGGCGATCGACGAGTTGGGTGTTCCCGGGCTCTACGTTGCCTATTGGCACGCGATGTGGGCGCCCAGGGGCACGCCCAGGGACGTTATCGCCAGGCTCAATGCCGCAGTGGTGAGTGCGCTCGCCGATCCCAATGTGAAGCAGCGATTGGCCGCCCAGGGGCACGACATCTGGCCGCGCGAGCAGCAGACGCCCGAGGCGCTGGCGGCCCACCACAAGGCCGAGACCGAGAAGTGGTGGCCGATCGTGCGTGCATCGAACCTGAAGGCGGAGTGAGTGCTTGCGCCATCAGGCGGTGGCGAAGAAGGCGCTGCGGCCGATCAGCAGCGTGTCCGCGCGCGCCAACTTCCAGAAATGCGTTTGAGCTCAGCCAAGCCCCGCCTCGAGCCTGGCATAGAGCGGATTGGCGCGGGAGAACACATAGCCCAGATCCGCGACCGCCACGTTCTCGGCGCCGCGCTCGCGCAGCAGGTTCGCCAGCGCATGCACGTGCTGCGGCGGGCAGTGCAGCGTGATCATCCCGGACGAGGTCGGTCCGCCGAACGGCGTTTCGACGCCGAAGCGTCGCTTCGCCTCGGCGAGCAGGGCCTCGTCGCAACCGGCGAAGCGGGTGCGCACCTCGCGGAACGCGCGCGCCCGCCGTTGCGCGGCGATGCGGTCGAGCACCGCCCGCGCACAGTCGCGCTCGACCGCACCCCATTTGCGCCGCTCGTGCCGCCACCAGATTGGCCTGCGAGCGCAGGATCGTTCCGTCCTCGACGGGCTTGAGCCCGTTGGCGGCGAGCGTCGCACCGGTGGTGGTGATGTCGACGATGAGCTCGGCGGTGCCGGCCGCCGGCGCCCCCTCGGTCGCGCCCGCGCTTTCCACGATGCGGTAGTCGGTGACGCCGTGCGTGGAGAAGAAGCTGCGCGTGAGGTTCACGTATTTCGTGGCGACGCGCATCTTGCGCTCGTGCGCGAGGCGGAATGCGATCGCGACCTCGTCGAGGTCGGCCATGCTGTGCACGTCGATCCAGGCCTGCGGCACTGCCACCACGACGTTGGCATGGCCGAAGCCCAGTCCGTCGATGAGGACGACGTGCCGATCGGCATCGGGGATCTTCTCGCGCAGGAGATCCTCGCCGGTGAGGCCGAGATGCACCGCGCCCTGCGCCAGCACATCGACGATCTCGGCCGCCGAGAGATAGGCCACCTCGACGCCGGCGAGATCGGCGATGGTGCCGCGATAGTCGCGCGCTCCCCGCGGCTTGACCAGCTCGAGGCCGGCGCGCGCGAACAGGTTCTCCGCATTCTCCTGCAGGCGGCCCTTGGCCGGCACCGCGATCACGAACGGCGCGCTCATCGTCCACCTTGCAACGCCGAGAGTCGCTCGATCCACACCGCGAAACCGACCGCCGGGATCGCGATCGGGCTGCCCAGCCGCGTGAGCAGCCCGTCGTAGCGTCCACCCGCCACCAGCAGGGCCGGCGTCGCGCGCGCCGGGTCGGTGCAGCTCGAACACGAAGCCGGAATAGTAATCGAGGCCGCGACCGAAGGCGGCCGAGAACCTGATGCGCCTGACGTCGACGCCGCGCGCAGCGAGAAAGCCGCTGCGGCGCTCGAACGCGTCGAGTGCGCCGTCGAGCGCAATCTTGCGATCGCGCGCAAAGGCTCGCAGCTTCGCGCCGGCCTCGTCGGGATCGCCGCCGATGGCGAGGAACGACTCGATCAGCGCGCGCGTCTCGCGTGGCAGCGAGGTCTGCGCGCCGAGCGCCGCCTGCTCGAGAAAGCGGTCGGCGATCTCGCCCACCGAGCGTCCGCCGACGGCGGTGATGCCGGCGATCGAAAGCAGGTCGGTGACCAGCGCATGGGCGGCCTTGGGATCGGAGCCGGCGAGCGCAGCCAGCACGCCCTGGTATTCCGCCCGCTGCCGGGTTGCATCGATGCCGAGCCGCTCGAGATCGTGCGCGAGCGACGTCTTGTGATTGAAGTCCTTGATCAGGCGACGCTTCCACGCCGGCGCCAGGTCGAGCGCGGCGATCAGGGCGGAGAACAGCCCCAAGTCGCCGGCGCGGATGTCGGGGGCATCGAGGCCGTAGTGGGCGGTGGCGTCGAGGCCGAGCGCGAGCATCTCGGCATCGGCCGCCGCCTTGTCCGAGCGGCCGAACAACTCGATACCGGCCTGCAGGAACTCGCCGGGCGCGTCCTGGCGATGGCGGAAGACCGGCCCGAGATAACAGAAGCCTTGCGGCTTCCCGGCCGCCGCCGAGGCCAGGTAGTCGCGCGACACCGGGATGGTCAGGTCCGGCCGCAGGCACAGCTCGCGACCCTGCGGATCGGTGGAGAGATACATGCGCCTGCGGATGTCCTCGCCGGAGAGATCGAGGAACGGCTCCGCCGGCTGCAGGATGGCCGGTGCCACCCGCAGATATCCGGCCCGCTCGAAGGCCGTCACCAATGCTTGGCTCGCGCATCGGGCGCGCTGTTCGTGGAGATGATCCCTGCACTCTTCATGACATGTCGAGGGTGCGCAAAATCGTTGGCGGCGGCCATTTAGCATGGACCAACGATGATTTCGACGCCAAACCGCCGATGTGCTTGACGCCAAGCCATTGCCGGCGGCATGCGGCGGCGGTCAGCGCCAGTCCCCGAGCACCGCGCCGACCAGCGCGAGCGCGGCGACCGCTGCGGTATCGGCGCGCAGGATGCGGGGCCCGAGCGCGAGCCGCACCGCATTGGGCAATTGCAGCAGCGCGGCGCGCTCGTCGGGCGCAAAGCCGCCCTCCGGTCCGACCAGCACCGCAAGCGGCGCCGGGCGGGTGGCCGCAGGCGCTGCGGAGAGCGCAGCCACCGGGTCCTGACCTGCGCGTCCTCGTCGCAGAACACCAGCAGGCGCGCCGGATCGCGCGCCGCGATCATGCGCTCCAAGGTCAGCGGCGCGCCGATCTCCGGCAGCTTCAGAATGCCGCACTGCTCGGCGGCCTCGATGGCATTGGCACGCATGCGCTCGAGGTTGACGCGGGCCGCCTGAGTGTGCCGCGTGAGCACCGGCTGCAGCCGCGAGGCGCCCATCTCGACCGCTTTTTGCGCCATGTAGTCGAGCCGCGCATGCTTGAGCGGCGCGAACAGGAAGTGCAGGTCGAGATGCCGTCGTCTGCGGCCTGGTTTGCGCTGTGATCTCGAGCACGAGCCGGCGCTTGCCCGTGCTCGCGAGCCTGCCGTGCCATTCCCCGTCGCGGCCGTTGAACACCAGCACCCCATCCCCGGACCTCAGCCGCAGCACGTTGCCGAGATAGTTCGCCTGCGCCGCGTCGAGTGGCACGCTCGTTCCCTCGCCGAGCGGGCCTCCCGGTAGAGGCGGGGCGTGCGGAAATCGTATCTGGGCATCGCGAGCGCCCCTTGGTGCGGCGTAGCAGGAACGACTGCAGTATAGGACCGTCCAATCGGCCCTGTCGGCGGTCTGGGGTCAGCCCAGGAGCTCAAATGCCGGTCCGCCGCCAATCCTGGCATGTGACCGCTTCCGCGGTCTTGTTATCGCCGGATTCCAAGGCTGGTATCATTGGGGCGATAGGCTCGATCGGGTCGAATTGGGAAGGCCAGGGGAACGCCTAGGGGGAACGCCATGATGCTCAGCCGGGCTCTTCCACTCGTGCTCGCGCTCGCGGTCGTGCCGCTCTGGCCGGCGGCAGCGCAGTTCGGTGGCATGCCGGGCATGCCGGGATCGATGGGTCCGGGTCCGGGCTCGCCGTTCGGGGCGCCGCAACAGGGACCGCCTCCGGCCTGCCAGCAGCTCCTGAGCTTGCGGGACGACACCCAAAAGCACGGCCACGCGCTGCAGGCGGCCGGCAAGAAGAAGGCGGGCGCCGAGGAGCTGTGCAAGCTGTTCAAGGCCTACCTCGCCGCCGAAAGCAAGATGATCAAGGGCCTGGAGGAAGGCAGCGCCATGTGCGGAGTGCCGTCCGATGTGATCAAGCAGGTGAAGGCATCCCACGCCAAGGGGACGGAGACCGGGAAGAGGATTTGCGAGGTGGCGGCGCAGGGGCCGCGCCCGGCCGGTCCGAGCCTGAGTGATGCGCTCGGCACCACGCCCACGGTGCCGGATTCGTCCGCACCCAAGCGGGGGGCGGGCACCTTCGATACTCTGTCCGGAAGCCCGCTCAGTCGATGATCGGTGGCGCGGGACGCGTCGCCGATTCGACCGGCAACTGGGTCGACGGCCTCGCTCCCGCCTGGATGCGGCCGTATCTGCGGCTCGCGCGTCTCGACCGGCCGATCGGTTCCTGGCTGCTGCTGATCCCGTGCTGGTGGTCGGCGGGGCTCGCCGCGGTCCACGCCCACGCCTTCGTCGATATCCGGCACGTCGTCCTGTTCTTTGTCGGCGCCTTCGCCATGCGGGGGGCCGGCTGTACCTGGAACGACATCGTCGACCGCGACCTCGACGCCCGCGTCGAGCGCACGCGCTCGCGCCCGATCCCGTCCGGACAGGTGAGCGTTGCGGCTGCGGCCGCCTTCCTCGTGCTGCAGGCCCTGATCGGGCTCGCGGTGCTGTTGTCGTTCAATCGCTTCACCATCCTCGTCGGCCTGGCGTCGCTCGCGGTGGTCGCGATCTATCCGTTCATGAAGCGGATCACCTATTGGCCACAGATCGTGCTCGGGCTGGCGTTTTCCTGGGGCGCGCTCATGGGCTGGCCGGCGGTGTTCGGCCGGCTCGATCCGCCTGCCTTCCTGCTCTATGCCGGCGCTATCGCGTGGGTGATCGGCTACGACACCATCTACGCCCACCAGGATCGCGAGGACGATGCGCTGATCGGCATCAAGTCGACTGCGCTGTTGTTCGCCGAGCAGACCAAGCCGATGCTCGCCGTGTTCTACGCGCTCGCCGTCCTCTTGATTGCGCTGGCGGGATGGAGTGCAGGCGCCGGGGTGGTGTTCTCGCTCGCCGTCGTCGCCTTCGCCGCGCACTTGATCTGGCAAGTCCACCGCCTCGACACCGACGATCCAGCGAGCTGCCTGAAGGTGTTCAAATCCAATCGCGACGCCGGGCTGATCCTGTTCGCGGGGATGGTGCTGGAGGCACCGACCGGCCGCTGATCGAGGCTACATCGCATGCCCGCGCGCCGCGCTCGCGCCCTGCGCCAGTTCCGGCCACGCCGCCGGCATGCGCACACGCTCTGCGGCCTCGGCACCCGGCAGTCTCGCGTCCCAGTCGCGGGCGATGAAGCGGCATCCGCTGATGCCGTCGGATTGCGGCGAGGCGAGCCACACCACCGGCACGCCCATGATCTCGGGATCGAGCAGCGCGGGCGGGCGGGGTTTGCCCGGCGGAAAGAAGCCGGGCGTGTCGGTCGGTCCGCCCGGCACCAGGACGTTCACGGTCACGCCGGTTCCCTCGAGGTCCTTGGCAAAGCTCGCGCAGCAGGCCTCGAGCGCCGCCTTCGATCCGCCGTAGGCCGACAACCCTGCCGCCAGCATGGTATCGAAGCTGGTAGTGACGTTGATGATGCGGCCCCAGCCACGCTCGATCATCGCTGGCGCCGCAAAGTGCGCCATCAGGAAGGCGCCGATGCAGTTCACCGCAACCACCCGCTGCCAGGCATCGGCGTCGGCGTCGAAGAACTTGATGCGGGCCTCCCTGTGCGCCGCAACCGAGGACATGCTGATGCCGGCACAGTTGATCAGGATATCGAGCGTGCCGAAGCTCTCCTGCGCAGCTTGAACCGCACGCCGGCAATCCGCCGTCTTCGACACGTCGGCGACCACCTCGCGGAAATTTCCGGCGAAGACCGCTTCCCGGCCCAGCCGATCGAGGCCGCCGTCGTCGATGTCGACTCCCGCCACCCGCGCTCCCGCTTCCGCGAGCGCCCGTGCCATGACCCGGCCCATTCCGTTCGCCGCGCCGGTCACCACGGCGCCGCGGCCGAGCAATTGCTGTTCTGCCATCGGACGCTACCTCCCGCCCCGACGATAGATCGCAGCCGCGTCGAAGCGAAGCCCGAAATTCCAGGTGAGGCGCGCGCGGCGGCTCAATTGCGCGCAATGATCTCGCGCTCGCCGCGATGCACGAGCGGCGATGCCAGCAACCCGACCGCCTTCCGCCGCAGCGGCAGCCGCATGCGGCTCCACGACTGCCATTACCGCAACAATGTCGCCGCCGTCGGCGACGCAAGCACGCGAGCAAACAAGATTTATTGTTGTGTAGCTGTGTCCGGTGGCTTCAGAGGAACGACGCACGCGTCGTAGTCGAAGAACCACCCCGGGTCGATTGGCGTCCGCAGCCAGGTATTGACCATCGAGATCTGCTGCACCTGCCGCACGCGCGGCTTGCGGTTGGCCTCATACCAGGTGAAGCTTTCGCCCGCATCGTCCGACCCTACCTCGGCAATGCAGCGCGCTAAAATACCGGCATCTTCGATCGCCATGGCGGCGCCCGCCGCCATGTACGGCCGCATCGGATGACAGGCGTCACCCAACAAGACGATCCGGTCGCCGCTCCATCGTTCGACCGGCTCGCGATCAAATATCGGCCATTTGGTGATTTCGGTCGCAGCCTTCACAATCTGACGCAGTTCCGTATGGTATCCGTCGAAGGTGACAATGAGCTCGTCGCGGTCACACGGCACGAATGCGGCGTTGCTGGTCCATTCGGGCTGGGGCGCGCTGGTGACGATGTAAACCTCCTCGCGGGTCTGGGTCATGTAGTAGACAACGATATGATTACCCGGACCCCACCACTTCGTGCAGGCGCGGATTGGCAGACCGTTCAGCCGTGTTGTTGGGAAGATGGCGCGATGAGCGACGTGACCAGTATAGCGCGGTTTCTCGGGCCCGAGCAGATGGTCACGAACCTTCGAATTGAGCCCGTCCGCACCAATGACCAGATCAGCTTCCGCCTGGTCGCCGTCCTCGAAGAAAAGGCGGACGGCGGAGCCCGAGTTATCGATGTGCGACAGCTTTTTTCCGAATGCTACAGTGGCTTGCATAAGCGCCGATTCCAGCACCGAATGCAAATCGCCGCGGTGGACATTAATTTACGCAGCGCCATAGCGTGCCTCGCTGGCGGGATCGAACGGCAGCTCGAACAGGATTTCGCCTGTGTCCCATTGGCGGCTCACGAAGGCATCAGGATGCAAGGCGATCTCCGAGAGCGTCTTGTCGATCCCGAGGTGACGCATCACCAGCATCACGTTGGAGCTGAGATGAATTCCGGCGCCGATGCGCGAAAAGGCAGATGCCTGCTCATACACTTTCACCGAGAACCCGCGGCGCTGGAGTAAGCCTGCGACCGTCATGCCGCCCAGGCCTGCGCCGATCACGGCGACGCGCTGCGCTCGCAACATTTTTATAGCTCCATGCCTATACCGGTCGCGCTGCCGGCGGCCGGCGCGAAGGCGAAAGTGGAATTCGCAGTTCCCCAAATTAGCATCGATTGCTAGGCCCTAGGTTATGATGCGTCGGGTCATAGGATCGACTATGACCGCTTCTGATGCACGAGGCTGCCGATCCAAGACGTCCGCGCAACGGTCGCGATCGAGGGTATACCGGACTACATTTCTCGATCTGAGCCTTACCCGGTACGATGTAAAATGGTTCGGTTACCTCCTGACTCATCCTCGCCAATTCGATATCCTACAAACCCGGCCAAGAGCGAGTTCATCATGCTGCTCGGCGGCGCGGCGCTCGCTTGGCCGCTCAATGCGCGGGCGCAGCAGGCCGAGTGCGGTAGCGATGCCATTTGCCTTAAATCTCGTTCATGACCAGGTTGGCGCAGGCGGCTCATCTGCGCCCGCGCTGGCAGCGGCTCACCGACTTCTGTATGTCCGATACGGTCGCGTCGTCATCAACGGGCAGACGTTGAATCCTGACGAGGCGACGTACTGCGATGGGCCCATTACGCTGGAGTTGGCCGCCGACTGGAGCCAAGTCTGGCGATGGGAACTCGCGGTGCCGAACGCGCCGCCGCTGCTGCTCGACGACACAGGCGTATTGTCCAGCCTCAGAATGTCGCGGGTTATCACGCATCTGGCTATGTTGGACGAAAGCCGCTGGCTTTTCCGGCTCGATCAAATCACCAGCGCGGCCGGTCGCATTGCCGATCGTCATCAGCATCCCGGCCCCGGAATTCGTTGCCTGCTGGAGGGAACTTTCAACGTCGCGCAGGGTGCAGAATTGGCGCGTAACCTGCATCCGGGCGACGCCTGGTGGGAGACTGGTCCGGATACGGTGGTTGCCTGGGGGTCGCGCCAGATGGCGGCAAAGTTCTTGCGAGGCATGATTCTTCCGGTTGAATGGGAAGGCAAGCCGACCGGCACGTGGCTGTCCGGCGAAGTAGCCCGACCGCGCCCCGGCAATTGGAAGCTTTACGTCGACAAGCTAATCGTCGTCTGACGGCCCTGATTTCATAAAGGGTAGTCGGAAATATCAATCGCAACATTAGGGTGACGAGGCCGCAACATGACAGTCCAAGCAGATAAAGGTCGCGCTGTTTGTAGCGACTAACTGCTCGTTCAACCGGATAGGAATCCATGACACCGTTTGCGGCGCGCGCAGATCAAAGCAAGGTCAGCATTATCTATGCGGAGGCCACTGGATCGTTCATTCTTTTGCTTGCAGTTGCCCAACAGCAAGGGTTCTTCGAGAAATTCGGTGTCGATGCTCAATCTGTTGCCGCTCGCGGCGCCGTGGTGCCGCGTCTGACGAGCGAAACGCCAATTGGGATGATAGGAGAACCGGCAGCTCTTTTACAAGCTGCGGACGGAGCGGACTTACGAATTATTGCCTCGTTCAGCAACGTCAATCTTTCGGGCCACCTCGTTGCACGACCCGAGATAAAGAATTCGGAAGGATTGCGCGGCAAGCGACTTGGCGTCCGCGTGATGGGGGCCGGACTTTGGATATCGACGATTCTTGCCCTAGAGCAATTGGGATTGGATCCTCAGCGAGACGGCATCACCACGGTACCGGTAGGCAGTCCCGTCCAAATCTTTCGTGCTCTGGAAGACGGCTCCATTGATGGAGCGCTCGTTTCAATTGGGCAAAGTCGTGAGTTGAAGGCCAAGGGCTTTTCCGTTCTTTTGGATTACCCACAGAACATCAGTAGCTGGGAAGGTGGAATGGTGGGCGCCGCGAGCTATCTGTCGGCACATCCTGATATCGTCGAGAATGTTGTAGCTGCGCTAACGGAGGCGCTGGCGTTCAGTCTTGCAGAGAATAAAGGGCGGAAGTCATGCAAGCTTTCGAGACATCGCTTAACATCACCGACGCAAATGCCGCCGCAGAGCAATTTACGTGAATTGAAGCGAAAGCCGTATGCCACGCTTATGACATTGAAAAAAATGCAGAGGATCATGGCAATTCATGACGCCCGGGTGCTCGAACTCAAGATCGAGGATTTGATCGAGGACCGTTTCGTTCGGAAGCTCGACGAAAGTGGTACGATAGATCGTCTGTACGCCGCCTACGGTGTGAAGGGCCCCCACGTCGCAAATTCCGCGTAGGTTTTTGGTCAACGATGAGCCCACCCATGCGGTTGAGGCGGCCGCCGCCGAAACCACCAATGCGCAAAACCGCTGAAAAGCGCTATAGAGTCTCCCGCTGACCCGTTAACGGTCATGTGTAGCGAACCGCCTTTATTCGATCACCTTGTCGGCGCGCAGAACTAGACCGGCGGGGACTTCATGGCCGATCGCCTTCGCGGTGTTGAGATTGACGACAAGCTCGAACTTGGTCGGCTGCTCGACGGGAAGGTCGGCGGGCTTGGCGCCGCGCAAGAGCTTGACGAGTTGCCGCGCCAGCACCTCTCGAAAGATTTGGACGATGCGCGGACCATACGCCACGAGTCCGCCCTCCTCGGCCATTTCCGGCCATTGATAAATGGCCGGCATACCTGACGCCGTAGCGCGCTCGAAGATGACGCGACGATTGTTGAAGAGGAGAGGTGTGGCGAGCACGTTGAGCGCTGCGACACCCGAAGTCTTCGCGGCGTCTATGGCAGACGCGATCTCGTCGGGCATGGCGACTGGATGGAGCGAAAGCTCGACGCCCCGTTCGCGCGCCGCATCCTGCAGCGCCTGAAGCTGGCGCGGCGTGCTCGTGTTGACATCGGCAAGGGCCGCCATGCGGCGAAGTCCGGGCACCGCCTCGATGAGAATTTCCTGGCGCTTGCCGTCAAGCTCTGTAGCGAGGATGCTCACTCCCGTCGTGTTGCCGCCGGGCGTGGCAAGCGAGCGCACAAGTCCCGACCCGACCATATCGTCGGTTAGCGCAAGGATCGGAATCGTCGCCGTCGCCTGCTGTGCGGCGCGAATGGCGGTGTCCCCGCCGCACACGATGACATCGACTTGGGCTTTGACCAGTTCCGCCGCATGTCCTGCAAGCTGGTCGATCCGCAGTCCATAACTGCGCCCATCGACGTTGAGGTTTTGGCCCTCGATGAAGCCGCCCCGCCGCAACTCGTCGAAAAACGCCACGTGCTGCGGCGCACCGCGTGAACTTTGAAACAAGCCACCGAGGCGATAGGTCCGACCCGACTCTTGCGCCGACGCAGCAAAGGGCGCAAGCAGCACCGCGCTGCCGAAGAGCGTTATGAATTTCCGCCGCCTCACCTGCCTCCCCGTGACTGAGACCGTGATGGTACATGGTTTCGTTTGCATGGGGACCCCCATCAGACACGGTGTCTTGCGGGACGCACCGTAGGTCTGAGGTCGGTTTTTGACTTCGGATGTAGACCTACTGCCCGTTATCGCGCGTGCGCCAACCATGCGCTTCAAGGAGAGATGGCTGACAGGCGGCCTTCCTCGTGTGGGTGCGTTGCGCCCTTGGGTCGCTGGCTGGATCAGGGCAGGCGCCGTCAGGCAAGCGAGCTCGGTTTAGGCCCGACCCTGCTTCTTCAGCTTCTTCACTCGATGCTTCTGATAATCGGCAACGGCCCCGGCAAGTGGCATGGAGCGAGGCACCCGGACCTGGGTTAAGGAGACAACGAGTGCTTCTCGTTTTTCCGGCGGAACGATATGGCACACGATGCCACCTTCGTCGCCGGCATATGACAGGGCGGACACGGTGTGGTGCGTACTATCTGACACGGCAATTTGTTGAGCCTGGAGATACTTAAGAAGCCGTTCCGTCAATTCGACTTCAAATGGCGCAGCTGCCTTTAACGCAGCCAGCAGCTGCGTGGTCTTCTCTGGATTGTCGAGCATCAGTTCGCCTCAGCCTCACGAATCAAATTGGCACCGCCCACGGAGAATAGGGAATGGCTCAACGGAGCCAATTCCTTTATGAGGGAGCCGGGGGTTTAGAGTGCAGGCAAGGCCCAAACGTCTGAATTTGCTAACGGAGATGGGTCTCCGAAGCGTCGCGCGGTACTTGACGCGGCGACCCATCCCTCATCCCGTACTCTTCGACCATCTCGCTTTGGCCCCGCTGTGGTCCCGAGCGGTACAGAGGATGGCTTGCGGTGCACCGAGACGCACCGAGATGGTACTCCGACGAATAGGGGTCGAGCCGCTCGTCGCGGCTCGACCCTGCAGGCATGTCCCTGCCTGTTGTCGCTTGACGCCTCAACGCCTCAACGCCTCAGCCTCTCTCCCCGCCGGGTACACCCGGTATGCTCGCCCCGTCGGAGTTTGCCCCGCTCGTTGCCGCAAACATGCCGCAAACACGTCGGAATCGGCTTAATGTTCCTGGTTAAATTGCGGTATCGGAGCCCCGGTTCGTTTCATGCTTGACGAGTCCTTGCCGTGTCCCTCTCGTATCGTCGTGATCCGCTCGATCCTCGACCAACCGCGTAAGCCTTTCCGATGTCATCGCTCCTCGACCAATCCGCGCTGACCGATCTCGCCGAACGGCTGGTCAGGGCCGCGCGCCGTGCCGGCGCCGATGCCGCAGATGCGGTCGCTGTGCGTTCCGTGTCGCTCGCGGTGGAGATCCGCGAGGGCGCGGTGGAGGAATCCGAGCGCTCCGAGGGAGACGATGTCGGGCTGCGGGTGCTCGTGAGCCGACGGCAGGCGGTGGTGTCGACCAACGATGTCAAGGGCGATGTCGCTCCGCTGGCGGAGCGCGCGGTTGCCATGGCCCGCGTTGCTCCCGAGGACCCGTACGCCGGTTTGGCCGATCGGACGCAGACTCGCGCGCGATGTTCGAGATCTCGATCTCCTCGATCCGGCGCTGCCGAGCGTGGCCGAGCTGGAGGAACGCGCCCAGCGTGCCGAAGCGGCGGGGCTCGCAGTCAAGGGTGTGAGCAAGTCGGGTGGCGCCTCTGCAACGGCCGGCATGGGCGGCATGGTGCTGGTGACGAGCGAGGGCTTTTGCGGCGCCTATCTCCATTCCGCGCATGGCGTGTCGATGACCGCGATCGCGGGCGAGGGCACCGCAATGGAGCGCGATTACGACTATGCGTCGGCGCTGCACGGCGCAGATCTCGAGCCTGCCGAGAAGGTCGGACGCATTGCCGGTGAGCGCACGGTCGAGCGGCTCAATCCGCGCAAGGTCGAGACCAAGCGCGTGCCGGTCGTGTTCGATCGCCGCGTGGCCGGAACGCTGGTCGGTCATCTCGCCGGCGCGATCAACGGCGCCGCGGTCGCGCGCAAGACCAGTTTCCTCAAGGGTCGGCTCGGCGATCGGCTGTTCCGGCCCGGCATCGCCGTGGTGGACGATCCGCTCCGCCGGCGCGGCCTGCGCTCGCGGCCGTTCGATGCCGAAGGAGTCGCGTCCGAGCGCATGGCGCTGGTGGACGACGGCGTGCTGGTGTCGTGGCTGCTCGATTCCGCGACCGCGCGCGAGCTCGGGCTCGCCAGCACCGGCCATGCCCAGCGCGGCGTCTCCTCGACGCCGTCGCCGGGATCGAGCAATCTCCACCTCTCCGCCGGCAAAGTCTCACCCGACGCTTTGATGGCCGACATCGGCGAGGGGTTCTATGTCACCGCCCTGATCGGCATGGGTGTCAACCAGGTGACCGGCGACTACAGCCGCGGCGCCTATGGGTTCTGGATCGAGAACGGCAGAAAGAGCTTCCCCGTGAGCGAGGTGACCATCGCCGGGAATCTGGTCGACATGTTCCGCGAGCTGACGCCGGCCGACGATCTCGAATTCCGCTTCGGCACCAATGCGCCGACCGTCCGCATCGAGGGTCTCACCGTTGCCGGCCGGTGACGACGGCATCGATCGCGGTGCCGCGCGCGATCGACTCGCCGAGGCGGTGCGCGAAGCCGGCGCCCTGGCGCTGCAGACATTCCGTGGAACGCTCAAGAGCTGGATCAAGGGCAAATCGTCGCCGGTCAGCGATGCCGATCTCGCCGTCGACCGTTTCTTGCGGCAGCGCCTGCTTGCAATCCACGATATCGGCTGGTTGTCGGAGGAGACCGAGGACGATCCGGCACGTCTCCAGCGCGCCCATCTCTGGGTCGTCGATCCGATCGACGGCACGCGCGCCTACCTCGAGGGTTCGGCGGATTGGACGGTTTCCGCCGCGCTGGTGAGCGAAGGCCGCCCGGTCGTCGCCGCGCTTTATGCACCGGTGAGCGATGAGCTGTTCCTGTCCGTCGCCGGCGAGGGCGCGACGCTCAACGGAGCGCCGATCGCGGCCAGCACCGGAGATCAGCTCGCCGGAGCCAAGTTCTCGGGGCCGAAGCGACGCCTCGAAGCACTCGCGGCAATCGAGCCGGGCATCGAGCCGATGCCGCGCATTCCTTCGCTGGCGCTTCGTCTCGCGCGTGTCGCGAGCGGCGTACTGGACGGCACCGTCGCCGGTCCCAACAGTCGCGATTGGGATCTTGCGGCGGCCGATCTTTTGGTGCACGAAGCCGGTGGGATGGTGACGGACTTGACGGGGCAATTGCTGATCTACAATCGGCCCGACCCCGTGCATGGCGTGCTCGTCGCCGCGGGACGGGCTCGTCACGCGATGTTGCTCGGCCTCATTCGCGATCGGATCGCCGAGTTCGCTTGATAGGTCGGAGCGGTTTTCGATTTTCGGAGCATTGCAGGATCGCTCGCGGTGCTGGGGTATTGCACTTTCACCCGCGGGCCGATTGCCACTCTCGGCTCGC
The DNA here is from genome assembly GCA_963840535.1 of uncultured Alphaproteobacteria bacterium. Taxonomy (GTDB): domain Bacteria; phylum Pseudomonadota; class Alphaproteobacteria; order Rhizobiales; family Xanthobacteraceae; genus VAZQ01. The sequence goes on along the minus strand of CAWIZJ010000052.1, from coordinate 78,709 downwards.
GTCCGGGCGCGGGCCTCGCCGGAACGTGATGGATCCCCGATCGAAGGACGCTCGAGGACAGAGCCATGTCGGACCAGCCTGCAGGCGGACAACTGCTGCATCTCGTCTTCGGGGGCGAGCTCACGGACCTGGACAAGGTGGAGTTTCGGGATCTCGGCAAGCTGGACATGGTCGGGGTTTATCCCAACTACGCCACCGCCTATGCGGCGTGGAAGGCGAAGGCACAACAGACCGTCGATAACGCACATATGCGCTACTTCATCGTGCACATGCACCGCTTGCTCGATCCGGAGACGGATCGAGGCGCCAAGCGTTGACACCGACGGGTCCCGTTCGAGATGTCGTGGGTCAGGCGGGTCGTGGGGACGCGGCCGTTCCAGGTGGCCGCCGGGGTCGTGGCGGCCGAGTACCTGCGTCTGGTATGGAAGTCCACCAGCTTCGCGACCGAGCCGGAAGGTATCTACGAGCGGTTCGCCGGCGACGCGCCGGTCATCATCGCCATGTGGCACGGCCAGCATTTCCTGCTTCCCTTCATCCGCCGCACCGAGGATCGCGCCAAGGTGCTGGTTTCGCGCCATCGCGACGGCGAGGTGAATGCGCTCGCCGCCCAGCGCCTCGGCATCGGCGCCATCAGGGGCTCCGGACATCACAGTGGCGGCTTCGTCGGCAAGGGCGGGGTCAGTGCCTTCAGGCAAATGCTGGACGCTCTGGCGGAAGGCTGTAATGTCGCGCTCACGGCCGACGTCCCCAAAGTCGCGCGGGTGGCCGGCCTCGGCATCGTCAAGCTCGCGAGCGCGTCAGGCCGACCGATCTATCCGGTAGCGATCGCGACCCGGCGACGCGTGGAGCTCGAGAACTGGGATCGCACCACCATCAATCTTCCCTTTGGCAGCGGTGCGCGGGTTGCCGGTCAGCCGGTGCGCGTGCCGGCGGATGCCGACGGGCGGGCACTCGAAGCGGCGCGGCGTGCGGTCGAGGCCTCCCTCAATGCGGCAACCGCGCGTGCCTATGCGCTCGCCGATGGAGCGAAAGGAGAAGGTGGCCGTGGCTGAGGGCGTACCGCTCACGCTGCACGTCTACCGCTTGTTGACGGCGGCGGCGGCGCCGCTCGCGCCGACCCTCGTTTCGCATCGGCTCAAGCGCGGCAAGGAAGATCCCGCCCGTGTCGCCGAGCGCTACGGGCAGAGCAAGGTCGCGCGCCCGTCGGGCCCGTTGGTGTGGGTGCACGGTGCCAGCGTCGGCGAGCTGCTCACGGTCATCCCGCTGATCGACCGCGTCCGCGAACGGGAATTCAACGTGCTGTGCACTTCCGGCACGGTGACCTCGGCCAATCTCGCCGCACACCGTCTGCCGTCGGGAGCCATCCACCAATACGTGACGCTCGACGCGCCGCGTTTCGTCAGGCGGTTCTTCGATCATTGGCGACCCGATCTGGCGCTTTTCGTCGAATCCGACCTGTGGCCCAATCTGATCATGACCAGCGCCAGCCGCGGCGTTCCCTTGCTTCTGGTCAACGGCCGGCTCTCCGAGCGCTCGTTCAAGCGCTGGCGACTCGTCCCGGGCACGATCGCCGCGCTGCTGCGTTGTTTCGACCTGTGCCTGGCGCAATCTGCCGCCCATGCCGAACGCTATCGGGACCTCGGTGCGCCCCGCATCGCCACCACCGGCAATCTCAAGCTCGACGTGCCGGATCCGCCTGCCGACCCCGACAGCCTCGCCGCGCTCGATGCAGCCACCGCCGATCGCAGCATCATTGCCGGGGCCTCGACCCATGCTGGCGAGGAGACCATCTTGATCGAGGCACATCGGCGGCTGCGCAGTTCCTTCCCACGCCTGCTCACCATGGTCGCGCCGCGCCATCCCGACCGCGGGCCCGGCATCCTCGAGATCGCTCACGCCGCTGGTCTGAGGGCCAGACTGCGCTCGCGCGGAGAGCTCCCGGGCCCCGATACCGATGTTTATGTCGCGGACACGGTCGGCGAGCTCGGGCTGATCTACCGGCTGGCGCCGATCGTCTTCGTCGGCGGGTCGCTGGCCAGCCACGGCGGTCAGAACCCGATCGAGCCGATCAAGCTCGGAGCCGCCATTCTGCACGGTCCGCACGTCTGGAACTTCGCCGAGATCTATGCGTCGCTCGACAAGGCGCACGGCGCCGAGTTGGTCACCGACGCGGGCAAGCTCGCGGTGCGCCTGGGCGCCTTGCTCAAGGACGTCGGCGAGCGGGAAACGGTTGTCGCCGCCGCACGCGAGACGGTGGCCACGCTGGGCGGCGGGCTCGATCGGACGCTCGCCGCGCTCGAGCCCTATCTCATGCAGATCCGGCTCGAGCGCCGCGCCGGCGATGCGTGAGCCGTCGTTCTGGTGGGGCGAGGCCGCCATCGCCGCCCGTCTGCTGGCGCCGGCGGCAGCGATCTATGGTGCGGTGGCGGCGGCGCGTCTCGCACGGCCTGGACGGCGCGCCGGAGCCCCGGTCGTGTGCATCGGCAACCTGACGATCGGCGGTGCCGGCAAGACTCCGACCGCGCTTGCCATAGCACGCATGCTGAGGACGGCCGGCGAACGGCCGGCGTTCCTCACTCGCGGGTACGGTGGAAGGAAAGCGGGCCCGCTCGAGGTCGATCCGAAGCGAAGCCGCGCCACGGATGTGGGCGACGAGCCGTTGCTGCTGGCGCGCGCGGCGCCGACATTCGTTGCGCGGGAACGTGTGCAGGGCGCGCGTTTGGCCGTGAGTGCGGACGCGACCGTTATCGTCATGGACGACGGCTTCCAGAATCCGACGCTCGCCAAGGACTTCGCGGTGCTGGCGGTGGACGCCCGCCGCGGCATCGGCAACGGCCGGGTGATTCCGGCAGGACCGTTGCGGGCACCGCTCGATGCGCAGCTGCGGCAGGCCGATGCGCTGGTCGTGATCGGGAGCGGCGGCGCCGCGGCGGCCGTGGTGGCGACCGCGGGCGCGCTCGCGCTGCCGGTCTTCGCCGGGCGGCTCGAGCCGGATGCCGCCGTCGTTGCGGCGCTCGGCGAGAGCCGGGTGCTGGCCTTTGCCGGCATCGGCGATCCGGGGAAGTTCTTCGCCACTCTCGCGGACGTCGGCGTGTCAGTCGCGGCAAAGCGCAGCTTTGCCGATCATCATCGCTATACGCATGCGGAGGCACGCCGATTGTGCGAGGAAGCCGACCGCGAGGGACTGGTGCTGGTGACGACGGAAAAGGACTTGGCGCGGCTTTCCGGCGACGACGAAGTGGCAGAGCTTGCAGCCCGTGCCAATGCGCTGCCGGTCAGGCTGGTTCTCGCGGACCACGACGGCTTCGAGCGGCTGTTGCTGGTCAAGCTTGCGCAGTCGGGGAGGGGATGACGGCAGACCGGAATGCCGCCCGCTGCTCGCTCCCGTCGTCGTCCGCCTCACCGTCTCACGGCGCCCGGAAAGTGCCGCTGCAGGACCACATCGGGATTGGCGTAGGCCTCCTGCAGATCGACGCTCCAGTATTTGAGCTCTTCGAGTGGGATCGGGAGGCCCGTCACCGCACAGCGCACGAACGCACCGGGCCGCACGACGCGAAAATCACCGTCGAGATACTTGACCTCCGCCTCGCCCGTCATCGGCGAGGAACGATCGGTTCGATTGAGCACATCCGCCTCCGCCGCATCCACGCCTGTGCGGGCGCGCGTCGTAGCGGCCAAACCGGGCTGCGCCATTCCGGCTTGCCGCCCGAGGCCGCACCCGCCTCGATCACGCCCCAACATAATGGGCCGCGCGTGCGGATGTAACCCACCTAGGCGCCGAACAGGTTGCCCTGATCCGGATTGCCGTCGCTGCGGCGGCGCGGACCTGCGGAGAACGCCGGATTGCGTCTGTTCCGCGGGCGCAATGATCACTGCTTCCGCCCGTGCGCGCACACGGCCGTCGGCAAATTCGAGATCGAGGCGCATGCCTTCGCTCACTGCCGCTGCGTGCCGCAGCGGACGGCCGTCGGGACTGCGCACCAGTGCAAAGCCGCGTGCCAGCACTCCGCGGTGGGAAAGCGCATTGAGCAATTGGCCGCAGCGCTCGACGGTGGCGGCGTGCTGCCAAAGCAGCTGGATCGCGGCACGCTGTGCGCGCTCGGCCAGCGCCGCCACCCGGTCGCATTGGTGGGTGATGCGGCTGCGGTGGGCAGCGGCATTGGCGCGCAAGCCGGCCGCGAGCCGCACCGTCGCCGTGGCCAGCCGTTCTCGCCTGGTGACGCGTGCAACGTGCTCGGCGCGGTTGCCCCGCTCCGCCAGCGCGGCAACCCGCTCGTCGCAAGCCTTGAGCCGTGCGCGCAGTAATTGCGGGCCGAGGCGGCCGGTGATGCGCGTGAAGTCGTGGCGATGGATCTGCGCGTTCGCGATCAGCGCGCGCGGCAGGCGCGTGCCGGCATGGTCGAGCCGCTGGCGCGGCAGCGCCAGCAGCGTCTCGGCCGTGGGCAGCGCCCGCGCCGCCGCGCGCAACTCGGTGCGGCGCGCCTCCTGAGAGCGATGCCAGCACGCGAGCGAGCGCCGGCCGAGGCCATCGACGCGCATGAGGAGCTCCGCGCGCACCGGCACCGCCATCTCGGCGGCCGCGCTCGGCGTCGGCGCCCGCACGTCGGCGGCGAAGTCGATGAGGGTCACGTCGGTTTCGTGCCCGACCGCCGAGATCAGCGGGATCCTGCTCGCAGCCGCTGCGCGCACCACGATCTCCTCGTTGAACGACCACAGATCCTCGAGCGAGCCGCCGCCGCGCGCGACGATGACGAGATCCGGCCTCCGGATCGGCCCGCCCGGCGCCAGCGCATTGAAGCCGCGGATGGCGGCGGCGATCTCGTCGGCAGAGCCGTCGCCCTGCACCCGCACCGGCCACACGATCACGTGGCGCGGAAATCGATCGCCGAGGCGATGCAGGATGTCGCGGATGACTGCGCCCGTCGGCGAGGTGATGACGCCGATCGCGTCGGGGAGGAACGGCAGCGGCTGCTTGCGCGCGGCGTCGAACAGGCCCTCCGCGGCAAGCCTCTTCTTGCGTTCCTCGAGCAGCGCCATCAGTGCCCCGAGCCCGGCAGGCTCGAGCGTCTCGATCACGATCTGGTATTTCGACTGGCCGGGAAAGGTGGTCAGGCGGCCGGTGACCAGGACTTCGAGGCCCTCTTCCGGCCTCATGCGCAAGCGGGCGAGCGCGCTCTTCCAGATGACCGCATCGATCTTGGCGCTGTCGTCCTTGAGCGCGAAGTAGCAGTGACCGGAGGAATGGGGGCCGCGATAGCCGGAGATCTCGCCGCGCACCCGCACATGGCCGTAGGCATCCTCAACGGTCCTCTTCAATGCCGCCGAAAGCTCCGAGACGGTCCATTCCGGAATGTTGAGGCGCGCCTGCTCGTTCATGGGCCGCCGCTACTCCGCGACCTTGCCGTTGTATTGCTCGTCGGTGACATGCTCGAGCCAGGTGACATGATTGCCGTCGAGATGCTCCTGCAGCGCGATGTGCACCATGTTGGCGTTCGGTCCGGCGCCGTGCCAGTGCTTCTCTCCGGGCGCGATCCAGACCGTGTCGCCCGGCCGCATCTCGCGGATCGGACCGCCCCAAACCTGCACCCGCCCCACCCGGAGACCACATGCAGGGTCTGGCCCAGCGGGTGCGTGTGCCAGGCGGTGCGCGCCCTGGGCTCGAATCTGACCCAGGCACCCCGGATGCGCGCGGGCGCCGGGGCCTCGATGATGGGTTCCTGCCATACCGTCCCGGTGAACGATTCGGCGGGCGCGCGGCGCGAGGGCACGGAGCCCAGCGGCTTGATGTCCATTGACGGGTCCCTCCAACGCATGGGTTCGCTCGGCCGCCGGTCGTAGCACCGATCGTCGCGCGCTAGAAGCCTGCGCACGGGCGCCGTCGCTGCTCGTGACGTTCGATCGATCTCAGTCGAGCTTGATGCCGAGTTCCTTGGTCAGCGCGCCGTACTTTTCGAAGTCGCTGCGAAGCAAGGCGTTGAAGTCGGCGGGCACCAGGATCAACGGCTCGAGGCTGCCGGAGACATTCAGCTTCTGCGCAAAATCCGGCCGCGCCATGATCTTCTGGATCTCCGTGCGCAACGTGGTGACGATCGGCTCCGGCGTTGCGGCGGGTGCGAACAGGCCGAGCCAGATGTCGACCGCGTATCCGGGATAGAACTCTCCGATGGTGGGCAGATCGGGAAAGCGCTTGGAGCGCTGCTTGCCGCTGGTGGCGAGCGCGCGCAATTGGCCGCTCTGGATCAGGTGGGCGCTCGCCGACCCCGAGAACAACACCTTGGTATCGCCCGCGACCGTCGCCTGGGTCGCCGGCGCGGCCCCCCGGAACGGGACGTGCAGGAGGTCGATGCCGGCGCGTTGCTTGAGCATCTCCATGCAGAGCTGGTGCTGGCTGCCGTTGCCTCCGGAGGCGTAAGGCAGCGGCGGCTTGGTCTTGCCGGCGTAGTCGATGAATTCCCGGAACGTGCTCACGGGCAGGGCGGGGTTGACCGACAGCATGAACTGGTTGGTCGCGACGCTGGTGACCGGCACGAGGTCCTTGAGCGGGTCGAAGCCGAGCTTGGAATAGACGTGGGGGTTGATGGTGATCCCGCTGTCGGCGGCGAGAATCAGCGTGTAGCCGTCCGGCGCGGACTTGACGGCCTCGGCGGCGGCAATGTTGCCGTTGGCACCCGGGCGGTTCTCGATCACGACCGACCATCCCAGGCTCTCCTGCAGGTATTGGCCGAGCAGCCGGGCAGAGATGTCGGGCGCGCCGCCCGGCGGGATCGTGACCAGCACCTTGATCGGTCGCGACGGAAACGGAGCCTGCGCCTGCGCCGCCGCGCCGAGGAGCGCGGCGAGCGCCAGCACGACAACGCGCGTCAGATGGATCGTCATTGGTGCCTCCGCTTCGATCGGCTCGCCCGTCCCTTGCGGGGACGATCCGCCATGCTACACCACCGCCGGCCAGTCTCCGCTGCGTTCCGGTAGCACATCCATGAACATTCTTCTCCTCGGTTCCGGCGGACGCGAGCACGCGCTGGCATGGAAGATCGCGGCGAGCCCGCTCACGCGAACGGCTCTATTGTGCGCCCGGCAACGCCGGCATCGCCGAGGAATGCGAGCGGGCCGCGCTCGATCCCGCCGACCATGCCGCGGTGATCGCGTTCTGCGCCGCGCATGGGATCGATCTGGTCGTGGTCGGTCCGGAGGGGCCGCTCTGCGCCGGCATCGTCGATGATCTCGCCGCTGCCGGAATCAAGGCCTTCGGTCCCAGCAAGGCCGCCGCCCGGCTCGAAGGCTCCAAGGGCTTCACCAAGGACTTGTGCAAGGCAAACCGCATTCCGACTGCAGCTTATGAGCGGTTCGTCGCGGCCGGACCGGCCAAGGCGCACGTGCGCTCACGAGGGGCGCCGATCGTCGTCAAGGCCGATGGGCTCGCTGCCGGCAAGGGTGTCGTGGTCGCGATGAGCGTGCCCGAGGCGGAGGCCGCGATCGACATGATGTTCGCCGGCGCTCTCGGCGAAGCCGGCGCCGAGGTGGTGGTGGAGGAATTCCTGCGCGGCGAGGAGGCGTCGTTCTTCGCGCTCTGCGATGGTGAAAACGCGATCGCGCTCGCGTCGGCGCAGGACCACAAGCGGGCGTTCGACGGCGATGCCGGTCCCAACACCGGCGGCATGGGCGCCTACTCGCCGGCGCCGGTGATGACGCCGCAGCTCACGCGCCGCATCATGGACGAGATCGTGCTGCCGACGATCGCAGCGATGAAGGCGATGGGGGCGCCCTACAAGGGCGTGCTCTATGCCGGGCTGATGATCACCGCGGGCGGGCCGAAGCTGATCGAATACAACGTGCGCTTCGGCGATCCCGAATGCCAGGTTCTGATGTTGCGCCTGATGTCGGACCTCGTTCCGGCGCTGCTCGCCTGCTGCGACGGAATGCTGAGGAATTTCGATCTGCGCTGGTACTCCGACGCGGCGCTGACCGTGGTGCATGGCGGCCAAAGGCTATCCTGGAAGCTACGCCAGGGGCTCGATCATCGAAGGGCTGGCGGCGGCTTCGCAGGTGGAGGGTGTCGAGATCTTCCACGCCGGCACCAGCGCCGAGGGCGGGCGCATCGTCGCCAATGGCGGGCGCGTGCTCAACGTCTGTGCGCTCGGCAAGAGCGTCGGGCGAGGCGCAGGCGCGCGCCTATCGGGCGGTCGATCGCATCCATTGGCCCGACGGCTTCTGCCGCCGCGACATCGGATCCCGGGCGGTCGAGCGCGAGAATGCTGAGCCGGCTGAGCGCGCTGTGAATCAGACTGTCATGCACGCATCTGTAGTATATATCGATGGTTCTGGATATATACGGAGGCTGTCTTGGAGTGTTCTGATCAAGCGGCCGGCAGCCGTGGCCAAGATTTCGCAGGCTTGCGAAGCGAACCGGCGAATCGCTGACCGACGCGGTCGAGCGGGCAGTCGACGACCGTCTCGCCGAATTGGGTCCGCGACCGCGCAAGAGGGGTCGTATCGACCGCAAGAAGCTGGCGGACTTGCTTGAAATACTTCAATTCCCTGCCGGTCGACGACCCGCGAGCGCACGACGAGATCATCGGTTATGACGAACATGGAGTGCCGAAGTGATCGTTATCGACACTTCGGCGTTGTTCGCCATTGCCGCCCGCGAGCTCGAACGCACGGCGTTCATCGACGTGCTGGACTCCCAGAAGAGCTTGATCTCGGCGGTGACGTACGTCGAAAGTATCATGGTGCTGACCGGACGCTCGAAGCGATTGGCACGGGCGCGAGTGGATGAATTGATGCAAGTGTTCGCACTCGAAATCGTCCCGGTCGATCGAAGAGCAGCCGATGCAGCGGTGGACGCGTTCGATCGGTACGGCAAAGGCCGTCACCCGGCGCGGCTCAATCTATCGGACTGCTTTGCCTACGGGCTCGCCAAGAGCCGCAATCTTCCCTTGCTGTTCAAAGGCGACGATTTCTCGAAAACCGATATCGTCCCGGCCTTGCCCCCGTGATCGAAGACCTCGCCGATCTCTATCCCGGCTTCGCCTCGAGGTGGATCGCCACCGCGGCCGGCCGCATCTTCGCCCGCACCGGCGGGGCGGGTCCGCCGCTCCTGCTCCTGCACGGCTATCCGCAAACCAACGTCATGTGGCATCGCGTGGCGCCGGCGCTGGCGCAGCGTTTCAGCCTGATCATTCCGGACCTGCCCGGCTACGGCTGGTCCGACGTGCCGGCCGCCGACGCCGAGCACGCGCCCTATACCAAGCGCGCGATGGCGGAGGCGATGATCGAGGTGATGGAGGCGCTGGGACACGTGCACTTCCGCCTTGCCGGCCACGATCGCGGCGGCCGCGTCGCCTATCGGCTGGCGCTCGATCATCCGGGCCGCGTGGACCGGCTCGCCGTGCTCGACATCGTGCCGACCTGGGCGATGTGGCACCGCATGGATGCGCGGCTCGCCGAGCGCGCCTGGCATTGGCTGTTCCTGGCGCAGCCGGCGCCGTTTCCCGAGACCATGATCGGCAAGGACCCGCTGTTCTTCTTCGATTCGCGGGCGGCACGCGGAACCAGGGTCAAGAGTCTTGCGCCGTTCGACCCGCGGGCACTGGCGCACTACCATGCTTTCTTCCAGGACCCGCTGCGCATCCATGCCACCTGCGAGGATTATCGCGCCGGCCGCACCACCGATCTCGCCCACGACGAGGAGACTCGTGCGCTCGGCAGGAAGATCGCCTGTCCGATGCTGGCGATCTGGGGTGGCGCCGGCGGCATCCCGGCCGAGACCGAGAGCCCGCTCGCGACCTGGCGGGAATGGGCCACCGACGTGCGCGGCTTTGCCCTCGACAGCGGGCACTATCTGGCGGAGGAGGTACCGGAGGCGACCGCCGAGGCGCTGCATCGACTTCTTCGCCGCATGAGCGTGCTCCGCCCGGTCGAGACGCCGTGATGTGGATGCCCGGTGATGGTGCAGATCGACCGTCAGGCGACGTTTTCCGGCACCAAGGACGTTGCATCCGCGCTCGCGATCGATGCGGCGCGGCTCGAGGCCTATCTGCAGACACGGCTGCCGGATTTCCGCGGGCCGCTCGGCGTGCGCCAGTTCAAGGGCGGCCAGTCCAATCCCACTTACCTGCTGGAGACCCCGCGGCGCCGCTACGTGCTGCGCAGGAAGCCCCCGGGCAAGCTGCTGCCCTCGGCACATGCCGTCGAGCGCGAGTTCCGCGTCATCAGCGCGCTCTACGCGCAGGGCTTTCCCGTGGCGGAGCCGGTCCTGCTCTGCGACGATGCTTCCGTCGCCGGCACGTCGTTCTATGTGATGGGGCATGTCGAAGGCCGCGTCGTCTGGGAGCCGCACATGCCGGGCGCCGCGAGCTCCGAGCGTGCCGCGACCTACGACGCCATGAATGCGACGCTGGCGCGGCTCCATTCGTTCGATCCGGCCGCGCTCGGTCTGGCGGACTTCGGACGCGGCGAAGAGCTACGTGGCGCGCCAGGTCGAGCGCTGGTCGAAGCAGTACCGCGCATCCGAGACCGATAGGATCGAGGAGATGGAGCGATTGATCGCCTGGCTGCCGGCGCATCTGCCGCCGGCGGCACCGATCCGCCTGGTGCACGGCGACTACCGTCTCGACAACATCATTCTGGCGCCGTCCGGGCCGGCGATCCTCGCGGTGTTGGACTGGGAACTGTCCACCTTGGGCGACCCGCTTGCCGACCTCGCCTACCACCTCATGCAGTGGGACATGCCGCCGTCGGAGACCGGTGCCGGCACCGGAACGCTGCTCGGCCATGACCTCGTGGCGCTCGGCATTCCGGCGCGGTCGACCTACGTGGACACCTATGTGGCGCGCACCGGCCTCGATCCGCGTCCGCAGCTGCCGGTCTACCTTGCCTACAACTTCTTCCGCCTGGCGGCGATCCTGCAGGGCATCGTGGGCCGCGTGCGCGACGGCACCGCGACCAGCGAGAGCGCAGCTGCCATGGCGCCGCTGGTGCGTCCGCTCGCCGGCAAGGCCTGGGAATTCGCCCTGCAGGCGGGTGCCCGATGAAGACGTTTGCGCTCGCGCTCGGTGGTGGCGGAGCACGCGGGCTCGCCCACATCGCGGTGCTGGAGGCGCTCGACGAGATGGGCGCGAAGCCCCTCGTCATCGCCGGTACCTCGATCGGCGCGCTTGTCGGCGCCGCCTATGCGGCTGGGATGTCGGGCAGGCGCATCCGCCGTTTCGTGCTCTCGCTCGCTCACAATCGCACCGAGGTGTTCCGCCGCCTGATCGCGACGCGCGCGGGCACCTTCGCGGGCCTGTTCAGCGCCGGCTTCGGCGGCGTCCCGCTGGTCGATGCGGAGAAGTTCTGCGCGCAATTCCTGCCGGACGACCTTCCGAACCGTTTCGACGACCTCGACATTCCGCTCGTCGCGATCGCCTCCGATCTGCATCTGCGGCAGCCGGTGGCGCTGTCGTCCGGCAGGCTCGCACCGGCGCTTGCCGCCTCGATCGCGCTGCCGAGCGTGATGCGGCCGGTGGTGGTCGAGGACCGGGTTCTGATCGACGGCGGGGCGACCAATCCGCTGCCCTTCGACCAGCTGCGCGGGCGCGCCGACATCGTGGTGGCGGTGGACGTCTCCGGCGAGCCGAGGGAGGGGCGTCGCGATATCCCCAATCCGTGGGAGTGCCTCCTCGCCACCTTCCTGGTCATGGGCAGTGCCATCACCGCCGAGAAGGTGAAGCATGCCGCACCCGACCTGATCGTTCGCCCCGAGGTCGGCAGATTCCGCACCCTCGATTTCCTGCAGGCGAGCGCCATACTGCGCGCCTCGGAGTCGGCGAAGGCGGGGCTCAAGGAAAAGCTGACGGCACTGCTCTCGGCCTGATCGCGTACGGGCCTGCTACCGCACGTCGCACCGCCGCGAATCGTCGAGAGCATTGGGGCTCAGGTTGATCCAGGTGGCGGCCGCGAAATAGCAGACCGCGACCGACCTCTCTTTCTGCAGCGTCACCACGAAGGTGTCCCTGTTGTCGGTGAATTCTCCGCGCGCGAAGGTGACGCTCTTGATCTCGTAACCCTTGCCGATGATGGTCTTGAACGATTGCTGCTCCTGCGCGATGACCGCCGACGCCTGGGCGAGGGCGAACAAAGCGGCGGCGAGCGTCACAAATCGTCTCACGGGTACCTCCTCCATCCGAATCACTCATGCGAGGATGCATCGGATCATAGGGGAGGAGGCGCAGCGCAGTCACGGTCCATGGACGTACTTCAACGCCGCGCGCGAAAGAAATTCTGCAGCACGGCCGCCGCCTCGGTCTCGCCAATGCCGCCGTACACTTCGGGCCGGTGCAGACAGGTCGATGCCGAGAAGAAGCGCACGCCGTTCTCGACCGCGCCGCCCTTGGCATCGGCGGCGCCGAAGTAGAGCCGCCTGATGCGGGCGAACGAGATCGCCGCCGCGCACATTGTGCAGGGCTCGAGCGTCACGTAGAGATCGCAGTCGACGAGACGCTCGCTGCCGAGCGCTGCCGCCGCCCGGCGGATCGCGACCATCTCGGCATGCGCGGTGGGATCGCGGTCGGCGAGCGTCCGATTGCCGGCCTGCGCGATCAGGTCGCCATCGCACACGATCACGCAGCCGATAGGCACCTCGCCGGCATCGGCTGCCGCCTTCGCCTCGTCGAGTGCGAGCTCCATGAAAGTGTGCATCCGCATGGCTCGTCGAACGTTCCGGACTTTGCTATCACGCCGCAACCGGGGCAGCGAGCCCGACGATGAGCCCATGAGCCGGCGAAACGAGCAATCCGGGCGTGTCGAGCGGGTCGCCAAGGCCATTGCCCGCGCCGGGCTGGCGTCGCGCCGGCAGGCGGAGGCGTGGATCGCGGACGGGCGGGTCAGCGTCAACGGGGAAGTCATCGCCTCGCCAGCGCTCAACGTGACGGCGCGAGACGTCGTCGCCGTCGACGGGCAGCCGCTTCCGCTGCGCGAGCGCACCCGGCTCTTTCTCTACCACAAGCCGCGCGGCCTGGTGACGACGCACGCCGATCCCGCCGGCCGACCCACCATCTTCGCCGCACTGTCGTCGCGAGGCCTGCCCCGCGTGATCAGCATCGGCCGCCTCGACATCGACACCGAGGGGCTTCTGCTGCTCACCAACGACGGCGGGCTCGCTCGCACCCTCGAACTGCCGGCGACCGGATGGCTGCGCCGCTATCGCGTCCGCGCGCACGGCGACGTCCGACAGGATCAGCTCGACCGGCTGCGCCGAGGCATCACTATCGACGGCATCCGCTACGGTTCGATCGAGGCCAGGCTCGACCGCATCCAGGGCTCCAATGTGTGGCTCACCTTCGCCATCCGCGAGGGCAAGAATCGCGAGGTCAAGTTCGTGCTGGGTCATCTCGGCCTCGCGGTGAACCGGCTGATCCGGGTGTCGTTCGGACCGTTCCAGCTCGGCGAGCTTCCCGAGGGCGCGGTCGAGGAGGTGAGGACGCGCGCGCTGCGCGACCAGCTCGGCGAGCGGGTGGCTGCTGCGGCGGGTGCCGACTTTGCCGGCCCCATCGTCCAGCGCGAAACCGCACGAGCGCAGGCGGCCGGACCTCGCCCCAAGGTACGGGCGGCGCCAGCATCGAAAGCTGTCGGTCCGGGCCGCGCAGAAGGCGTGCGTCGCAGTGCCGATCACGACCGCATCGGTGAGCCGGAACGGGCGCGGCGGGAGCAGCGGCGCCGTCGTGCTCGCCGCAAGCGACGCTGATGCGCATCGTCGGCGGGCGTCTGCGCGGTCGCACGCTCATCGCGCCCGGATCGACTGCGACGACGTCGCATGCGATCAGGCCGACAGCCGATCGGTTGCGCGAGTCGGTGTTCAATGTCCTGGTGCATGCCTATGGCGATCCGGTCACCGGCGCGCGTGTGCTCGATCTCTTTGCCGGCACCGGCGCGCTGGGGCTCGAGGCGCTCTCGCGCGGCGCGGCGTTTGCGCTGTTCGTCGATGACGGGGCGGAGGCGCGCGCACTCATTCGCGCCAACGTTGCCGGGCTCGGACTGGGTGGCGTGACCCGCGTCTTCCGGCGCGATGCCGGCAAGCTCGGCACCGCGCATCCGATCGAGCCGTTCTCGCTCGCCTTCGTGGATCCGCCCTACGGTCGTGGTCTCGGCGAGCGGGCGCTCGCTGCGGCGCGCGCCGGCGGATGGCTCGCCCCCGCTGCGCTGGTCGTGGTGGAGGAGGCGGCAAAGACCGGCTTCACCGCGCCCGAAGGCTTCGACGAGCTCGAGCGCCGGCCGTACGACGACACCGAATTCATCTTTCTTCGGTCCAAATGACGAAGGATCGCAAGCCGTCCGGCGTGGTGGGCCGCCGCCCTCACTCCGCGCTGACGCCGGCGGCCTTGATCGGCGGCCCCCACTTGTCGAGCTCGCTCTCCACCAGCCTGGCGAGGAACTCGCGGCCCGCGCTCGGGCGCCGACGGAACCACCAGGCCGAGGTCCTCGATGCGCTTGCGCACCGCCGGCGTGTCGAGCGTTGCCGAGATTGCGGCGCTGATCCGCTCGATGACCGCTTGCGGCGTGTGCTTGGGGAAGAAGAAGCCGTTCCAGCCGTCGGAATCGACGTCGGCGAGCCCCTGCTCGAGCGCGGTCGGCAGTGTCGGCAGCACCGCGGAGCGGTCGTTGGAAAGCATTGCGATCGCCTTCACCGTTCCGGCGCGGATTTGCGCGAGCGCGGTCGAGACCACGTCGCACATGTAGTCGATGCGCCCCGCCAGCAGATCCTGCATCGCGGGCCCGGTGCCGCGATAGGGCACATGCGTGATGTCGAGGCCGGCCTTGGCGTTGAGCAGCACGCAGGTGATGTGGGTCGCCGAGCCGCCGCCGGCCGAGCCGAATTGCATCCTGGCCTGGTTCGCCTTGGCATAGGCGACGAACTCTGCAAGCGTCCCGACCGGAAGATCGCGGCGCACCACCAGGACCTTGGTGTTGCTGACGAGGAGCCCGGCCGGCGCGAAGTCGGCGACGCCGTTGTAGAGCGGCTTCTTGTAGATGAACTGGTTGAACGTGTGGGTGGCCTGGTTGCCGAGCAGGAACGTGTAGCCGTCGGGGGCGGCTTTGGCGACCCGGCTCGCCCCCACCATGCCGCCCGCACCGGGCGTGTTGTCGACCACCAACTGCTGGCCGATGAGCTCGGACATGCGCGGCGCGATGAGACGGGCGACGACGTCGATGGGACCGCCGGCGGCGAACGGAACCACCACGGTGACCGGCCGTGCCGGCCAGTCCTGTGCATCCGCGCCGCCGGGGAGCGCCAGCGTGCAGGCGAAGAGAGCAACGGGCAGCCTCCTGGCCATGTCTCTCTCCCTGCTCGCGGCCTCGCGGCAGCCGGCGTCAATCTGCGCTGGCGCCGCTCGCCTTGATCGGGCCCGCCCAACGCTCGATCTCGCTCGGGACGAACCGGGCCAGATATTCCGGTGTCCTGCGCTCGCGCACCGGGACGGTGACGCCGAGGCTCTTGAACCGCTCGCGTACCGCCGGCGTCTCGACCGCGTCGTTCGTCGCCTTGGCGAGGCGTCGCACGATCGTGTCCGGGGTTCCCTTGGGAAGCGAGAACGAACCCCAGCTGCCGCAATCGAGGCCGGAGAGGCCGAGCTCCTGCGCCGTCGCAAGCTGCTCGAGCCCCGGCGCGCGGTCGAGCCCGAGGGTGGCGATCGCCTTCACCGTGCCCGCTTGCACCTGCGGGAGCGCGGTGGAGATCTGCTCGGCGATGTAGTCGATGCGGCCGGCGATCAGATCCTGCATTGCCGGGCCGGCGCCGCGGTAGGGTACGTGCGTGATCTTGGTGCCCATGGCGGCGTCGAGCAGCACCGCGCACACGTGGGTGCCGGAGCCGCCTCCGGCGGAGCCGTACTGCATCTTGCCCTGGTTCGCCTTGGCATAGGCGACGAATTCCGCGAGCGTGGCGGCGGGAAAGTCCTTGCGCGCGATCAGCACGCGTGCGGAGTTGGAAAACATGGCGACATGCTCGAAGTCGGTCACCGCGTTGTAGAGCGGCTTCTTGTAGATGGTCTGGTTGATGGCGAGAACCGCGCTGCCCGAGAGCACCACGGTATAGCCGTCGGGTGCCGCCTTCGCGACCCGCGCCGTGCCGGTCATGCCGCCGGCCCCGCCGACGTTCTCGACCACGACCTGCTGGCCCAGCAGCTCGCTCAGGCGCGCTGCCATGATCCGCGCCATGGTGTCGACCGGTCCGCCGGCCGCAAACGGCACCACCAGGGTGACCGGCCGCGTCGGCCAGTCCTGTGCGCTCGCGGCAGCGGTCAATGCCAACACGAAGGCGATGGCGATCCTCATCATCGATCTGCTCCGGTCGGTTTCGTGAATCGGCGAGGTCAATCCGCGCTGATGCCGGCCTCGCGGATGGGCTTGGCCCAGCGTTCGATTTCCCGTGGCAGGAAGCTCGCGAGAAATTCCGGGCTGCGCTGCTCGGGCGGCGTGATCTCCAGGCCGAGCTCCTCCAGCCGCTTGCGGATCGAGGGATTGTCCAGCGTCTCGCTCATCGCCTTGTTCAGCTTGCGCACGATCGGCTCGGGTGTTCCCTTGGGCAGGAAGAAGGCGTTCCAGACGCTCGCTTCGACGCCCGGCAGCCCCTGCTCGCCGGTGGTCGGCAGCTCGGCGATGATCGGCACACGCCGGGGCGCCATCACCGCGATGCCCTTCACGGTCCCCTGCTTGGCCTGCTGCGCGCCGGTCTGGATGGTGTCGCAGAAGTAGTCGATGCGCCCGCCGATGAGATCCTGCATCACCGGCCCGGCTCCGCGATAGGGCACATGCGTGATGTTGACGCCGAGCGTCAGATTGAGCAGGACGCAGGGTAGATGCGTGCCGGACCCGACTCCGGCCGAGCCGAACTGCATCGAGCCCTGGTTGGCCTTGGCGTGGGAGATGAACTGCTGCAGGTTGCTCACCGGAAGGTCCTTTCGCACCAGCAGGATGCGCGGGGAATCCGATACCAGGCCGACCGGCGTGAAGTCGGTCGCGGCATTGTAGAGCGGCCGCTTGTACAGCGATTGGCTGTAGGCGTGCGTGCCAGTGTTGCCGATCAGCAGGGTGTAGCCGTCGGGCGCGGCCTTGGCGACGCGCTGGCTGCCGGTCGTGCCCGCCGCGCCGCCGATGTTCTCGACCACGATCGTCTGCCCCAGCAGCTCGCTCATCTGCAGCGCCTGCAGGCGCACGCTCACGTCGATGCCGCCGCCGGCCGCGAACGGGACGACCAGCGTGATCGGGCGGCTGGGCCAGTCCTGCGCCCTGCAGGCGCCGGCAAGAACGATCAGCGCTGCGGCGGCGCCCATCACGGACCTGGCCATGAGGTTCTCCTTGTCCGCCGGACAGTCGCGCGCAGGGCGGGCGGGATCAAGGCCTTCTTTGTCGCGGCCGCGCCGGTCGAGCTTCGCCGATGCGATGCCGTGTCGGCTCAGCGCGAGCCGACCATTCCATCGAGGAGATTCAGCAGGCGTGCTCGAACCGGAGCCGCTCAGTTGTGAAGCTCTCCGTATCAGGCATTCGCCGTCATGCCTCCGGGCAAGGTTGCGCTCCCTTCCAGGCTCCGCTCAGCGTCGCCCGAACAGCCGCTCGATGTCGGTGAGCTTGAGCTCGACGTAGGTCGGGCGGCCGTGATTGCATTGGCCTGAGCTCGGGGTCGTCTCCATCTCCCGCAGCAGCGCGTTCATCTCCTCCGCCTTGAGGCGGCGCCCGGCCCGCACCGAGCCGTGGCAGGCCATGGTCGCGGCGACATGCATGAGGCGGCGCTCGAGCGGGAGTGCCTCGTCCCATTCCGCCATGTGCTGGGCGAGATCGCGCACCAGCGCCTGCGCATCGATCACGCCGAGCAGCGAGGGGGTCTCGCGCACCGCCACCGCGCCCGGCCCGAACGGCTCGATCGTGAGCCCGTAGCGGGTGAGCTCGCCCGCGCGCGCCACCAGCCGCCCGACGTCGGCCTCGTCGAGCTCGACGATCTCGGGAATGAGCAGGATCTGGCGCGCGACGCCGGTCCGCTCGAGGGCGGCCTTGAGATGCTCGTAGACGATGCGCTCGTGTGCCGCATGCTGGTCCACGATGACGAGCCCGTCGCGGGTCTGCGCCACGATATAGGTCTCGTGCACCTGCGCGCGCGCGGCGCCGAGCGGCCGGTCGAGGAGATCGGCGGCGATCTCGGCCGCATCGCTGCGCGCGTCGGCCGATGGAGCGCCGACGTCGAATGCGGCCTGCCCCGGTTCGGCCAGGCCGAGGCCGGCGCTCCGTCGCGACATCGGATGTGCGACGGGAGGCCGCGCCGGCGAATGGCGCCAGTCCCAGGAACCGCCGGATACGCCGGCGGTGTCGCCGCGCCGCTGCATCGAGACGGTGCGGAAGGCGGCGATGGTGGCGCTGCCGCCGGTCGTCGCCGCCCGCTGGCCGCCGCGCGTCAGCGCCTCCTGCAGGGCCCGGATGAGCAGGCTGCGGACCAGGCCGGGATCGCGGAAGCGCACCTCGGCTTTGGCCGGATGCACGTTCACGTCGACCTCGCGCGGATCGATCGCGACGAACAGCGCGACGATCGGGTGGCGGTCGCGCGGCAGGTAGTCCGCATAGGCGGCGCGCACCACGCCGATCAGCAGCTTGTCGCGCACCGGCCGCCCGTTGACGAAAAGGTATTGCCCGAGCGAATTGGCGCGGGTGAGGGTGGGGAGTGCCGCGAAGCCCTCGATCGCGAGCCCCTCGCGGCCGCCGCGCACGTCGACTGCGTTGGCGCGGAACTCCGTCCCGAGAATGTCGGCGAGCCGTGCCAGCCGTCCGGGCGGGCCGGGCAGCGCCGCCGCCCACGTCACCGGCGCACGCTCCTCGCCCGCGAGCGTGAAGGCGACGTCCGGACGGCTCATCGCCAGGCGCCGCACCACCTCGCGGATCGCCTCGCCTTCGCTGCGGTCGCTCTTGAGGAACTTCAGGCGCGCCGGCGTCGCGTAGAACAGGTCGCGCACCTCGACGCGGGTCCCGTGGCCGAGCGCAGCCGGCTTCACCTCGCCCTTGACGCCGCCATCGACAGTGATCGCCCAGGCATGCTGCTCGCCGGCGTGCCGCGTGGTGAGGACAAGGCAGGCTACCGCGCCGATCGACGGCAGCGCCTCGCCGCGGAAGCCGAGCGTGCGAATGTCGAGCAGGTCGTCGCCGGGCAGCTTGGAGGTGGCATGACGCTCTACCGCGAGCGCGAGGTCGTCGCGGGTCATGCCGGCGCCGTCGTCGGTCACCCGGATCGATCGGCGGCCGCCACCGTCGGTGACGACCTCCACGCGCGTCGCGCCGGCATCGAGCGCATTCTCGACCAGTTCCTTGACCACGCTCGCCGGCCGCTCGACCACCTCGCCCGCGGCGATGCGGTTGACGATGCCTGCGGACAGCTGGCGAACGGGCATCAACGGTCCTCGTGGCGAATTCGGGAGCCGGGACAGGATCATTGTACGCGCGCGAGCAAGCGGTGGGCAGAGCGAAGACGCTACTCCGTCGCAGGCTTGCGGCGGCGCAGATCCTTGATGGAGGAGCGGCGCTTCTTCGTTTCCAGCCGTCGCTCGCGCGATCCCTTGGTCGGCCTGGTCGGCCGGCGCGGGACCGGAGCGACCGCAGCTCGCTCGATCAATTCGACCAGGCGGTCGAGCGCATCCTGGCGGTTGCGCTCCTGGGTGCGATGGCGTTGCGCCATGATGACCAGCACGCCCTCGCGGGTCAGCCGCTTCCCCGCGAGGCGCTCGAGCCGCGCGCGCACGTCGTCGGGCAGGCTCGGCGAACGGCGCACGTCGAAGCGAAGCTGCACCGCACTTGCGAGCTTGTTGACGTTCTGGCCACCGGGACCCGAGGCACGGATGAAGCGTTCCTCGAGCTCGTCCTCGCCGATGCCGATCGATGGAGTAACGCGGATCATCGCTGCGTCGGCCGGGCTCCCGCGTCGCCGGCGAGATACCGTTTCGCCAGCACCTTGCCCTCCTCGACCGCCGGCTGGTCGAACGGATCGACGCCAAGCAACCGCGCGGCGATGATCGTCTCCAGCATGAAATGCATGAGCAGCTCGCCCAGGGTCGCCTCGTGCAGGCGCTCGAGGTGGATGGTCCGTACCGGACAGCCGTTCCTGGCCAACGTCTCTGCGGTGGCGCGGCTCTCCGCGGCCACCAGGTCGCCCATCGTTCTGCCGGCGAGGTCCGGCTCGCCCACGAGCCCGGCGAGATCGGCGGCCATCCGCGAACCAGCCCCGGCAGTGCCGGTGGTGATCACGGTGACGAGCTTGTCGCGCGGGCCGGCGATGAAAAGCTGCAGCTGGCTGTGCTGGTCGACCGGCCCGAGCGCGGCGACCGGGGTGGTGCCCTTGCCGTCCTTGCCCAGGCTCTCGGCCCACAGCTGCACGTACCAGCGGGTGAACCGCTCGAGCCGGTCGGCATAGGCCATCATCGCCGAAACCGACTTGCCCCTGGTCTCGGCGAGCGCGACCGCGAGCGCGGCACCGACTGCGGCGGGAACCTGGGCGGCCGGCCGCCGCTCGAGCACCGGCGCCAGCGCCGCCGCGGCTCCGGTCCGGATCGCAGCAATGTCGAGATCGAGGATGGCTGCCGGCAACAGACCGACACTGGTGAGCACGGAGAAGCGACCGCCGACCCCGGGATCGTGGCCGAGCATGGTGATGCCATGCGCGTCGAGCAAGGCGCGCAGCCCATTGTGCTTTCCCGCCCTGGCCGGCTCGGTGAGCCCGACGAACAATTCCGGAATGCGAGCGCCAAGCCCGACATCCTTGACCGCGGTGAGCGCGGCGATGGTCTGCATCAGGGTCTCGGCGGTGCCGCCCGATTTCGATATCGCGACGAAGCGTGTGGTCGCGAGCGGCAGCGAGGCGAGCAAGGCGTCGAAGGTATCGGGGTCGAGATTGTCCAGGAAATGCAGCTGCGGACGACCGCGGACATGACGCGCGACGCCGTGGCCGGCGAGCTGGGCCAGCGTCTGGCCGCCGAGGCTCGAGCCACCAGTGCCGAGCAGAACAACGTCGCTCGCTGCCCGCAACCGGTCGGCGGCGGCATGGATCGACGAGAGATCGTCACGCGCCGCCGGCAGGCGCAGGAGCGGCAGCGAGCCGTCGCCATGGCGCGCACGCAGCCAATCGAGCGCCTCGGCGCTGCGCGCGATCGTGTCGTCGAGCGCGAGCTTGGCAACGCCCTCGGCGCCGATACGCTCCGCAAGCGCAGTATCGATCGATTGCAGAAGGGGCATCGCGTTCTCGCATGGGCGCGGTCGGCCCGTAGCCCGGACGGGGCCCGACCGAAACCACGCGCCGATGCCGTGGGAGTGGCCCCTTCGCCTTCCGCCATAGCGCGCCCAAAGACGCGCGTAAACGCGCTATCCGTGGCTTCGTGGGTCGCCGAGGAGCAAGTCCTCAATTCCAGTCGCCGTGAAACGAGTGGCGGGAGAGGTTGACAGCAGCCAGTTGCGCATCGGAAACCTTCACGCCTTTTGGATATTTGTTCTCATCCAGCTCAGCACGCACTTTGAGGCCAGCATCGGTTGTTGTCGCGGCGATCAGTTGGACGATTGTGCGATAGCTGCGCAGCGGCTTGCCGCGCCAGTTGATGGTGATGAACGAAAACAGCCGATGCTCGATCTTGTTCCACTTGCTGGTGCCGGGCGGCAAGTGGCAAACCGTAATGGGAAGCTCGAGCTGGTCGGCGAGCTTTTGAAGCTCGACTTTCCATAGCCGCACACGATATCCGTTGCTGCCGCCACCGTCGGCGGTGATCATCAGGCGTTTGGCTTTGGGATGGCGTTTCTGTCCCATGCTCCGCCACCAGCGGCGGATCGCATTGACGGCAAAGCTGGCAGTGTCGTGATCGGTGCCGACGCTGACCCATCCGACATTGTTGGTGATGTCGTAGACGCCGTATGGCACGGCGCGGCTCAGCTTGGGATCGATGAAATCGTGAACGTTGACCAGTTCTGGCGTTGCTTTTGGACGCCATTCCCGGCCGTTGTTCTTGAAATTGCCCACCAATTCCTTCTTTTTCGTATCGACCGATATGACCGGTTCCTGCGCCGCCAGGAACGCCTTGGCCTGCGTGTTGATGTATTGAAATTGCGCGTCGCGATCGATGTGCTTGCCGCCTTCTCGGGTCTTTCTGTTCGCCTGCAGGCTATAGCCCATGTCGCGCAGAAGATCGCCGACAACCGTCGGGCAAACCCGATGCCCTTTCTTCGCCAGCGCCTCCACGAGGTTACGCAAGCTACGGGTCGTCCACAACAGCGGCTGCATCGGGTCGCCCCGCGTCACCGGCTCGACCAGGCTCTCGAGATCGACCACAAGGGTGGGATCCTGGGATGTCTTCTTCTTGCGGCCGCCGCCCTTCTTGCGGATCCGTCCGGGCGGAGCCGAAACGTTGGCGCGAATATCCGAAAGTCCGTGATAAATCGTCGATCGCGCCAGCCCGCTGACCCGGGCCATCAAACTCACCCCGCCGCGTCCCAACCCTCGAGCTTCCAAGGCAACAAAGCGCCGACGGCTCTGTTCATTCAGAACCGGCGCCATCTCCCGATATCGCTTCCGTGCGGAACGCGCTTGCGCAGATCGAATCATCTCGCAACGCTACGTCGAGTGCTTCCTCCTTGTGAATCTTGGGCAAAACATTCTTCGTGATCTGTGGCAATTGTGACTCAGTTGTTTATGGATGGGCCCTTTCCTCGCGCGCCGCGGCTTGCGCGTACTTCGCTTCAGCAATCATGACGCAATGACGAACCGTGCCGGCGTGCTGGAGACGATCGCCGCGACGCTCGTGCAGGCTGTTGCACGGTAGCGCCGGACGAAGCGTCGGATCAGTTCGCGTTCCAGTGCTGCCTCCGCCTTCGTTTCCGCCCATTACCCAGCCGAAAGTCCTTGCTTCATGCGACTGCATGATCCTCAGCGACCTTCCTGCTCGCAATTCTAAAGGATGAAGTCCTGCGCGATTCCGGAACCAGACATCGATAAGGGGATGGTGCCTGTCAGCTCAATCAGGAAATCCGCCGTCGTGTCGCCGTTCACATCGCCCTGCACGAAAGTGTTGCCGCCGTTTTGATACCAGGTGATGGCGTGTTGCTTGCTGCCATGTCTTTGTTCTTCGCTGCCATATTCGCGAGCCGTTCCCATTCGCGGGGCCATTCCCGGTCGCCAGCGGGAAAGACAGCCAGTGTCGCGGCTTGTTCAACCTTTTGACGAGGGTGCCGTTATCTCGTGATTGGTCGCGGATGCGCGAATGAAGGGCTGATCATGGCGAGGTTGACCGGCGAAGTGCCCGCTATTTTGCCCCGCCTACCGCAGAATCTCTCGGCGCAACTGTTCGCGGGCGCGAAACGACATCGCCTCGAGGCCGGTGAAATCCTTTTTGCTGCCGGGGATCCAGGCGACGGCTGCTAACTGCTCGAGCGCGGACTGCTCAAAGTCGTCGTGACTTCGGCGCGCGGAGACGAGCAAATCTTTGCCGTTCTCGCCCCCGGCGCGATTGCCGGCGAGCTCGCCATTATCGATGGGCGGCCGCGGTCGGCATCGGTCTTCGCCCTCAGAGGATCTTCATCAGCCGAACGCGCTTCGAGGAATGCATGCGCCAGCATCCCGAGCTCTGCGGGTATCTGGTCAGGGTGCTGGCATCGCGCCTGCGGGAGACCGACGAGACTCTGGCCGCCACCAGCTTCCTGACGGTGAAAGCCCGCCTGGCTCGAGCGCTGCTCGAGCTGGCGGAGCATCTCGGCGAAGACCGCGGCTCGGGGCGGATCCTCATCTGCCACAAGGTCAGGCAGAACGACCTCGCGGCGATGGCAGGGGTCGCGCGCGAATACGCGAGCCGGGTTCTGAGCGATTGGATGCAGTGCAAGATCCTTACTCGATCATCAGGCCACTACTGTCTCAACGACATCGCGACGCTCAAACGCCAAGCGGAACTCTAGTGCTGTGACTCTGACGCTTGCATCGCACGTGTCCCGGGCGCAGCGCAGCACGAAGTGGTGCGCTGCAGAACCGGGACCGTTACAACTCCGCCGCTGGAACGGTCCCGGCTCAGCGCTGCACCGCTCCGCAAGAGCTTCGCGCTGCACCGCAGCCGGGACACGACCGTTAGAAACTCGATGAGCTGCTCAGGGTTCCCGCCCGGCGGGCGCCTGGCGCGGCTTCGGGAGTTGACCCGACGACGCCTCGGCCTCGATCGCCTCGGTCGAGGCGACTCCCTTGGGGCGGCCGGCGATGGTGATGAGCAGGCCGCCGTCGAGCAGTCGCCTGGCGACGCGCCTGGCGTCGGCAAGCGTGACGGCATCGATCAGGCCGGCGCGGCGCTCGATATAGTCGATGCCGAGATCGTCGAGCTGCATCTGCAGCAGCTGGCTCGCGATGCGGTTGGAGGTGTCGAGCCCGAGCGCAAAGGAACCCTTGAGGTAGGTCTTCGCCTTGTCGAATTCCTCCTCGGTCGGGCCCTCGTCCGCGAGGCGGCGGATCTCGCTCTCGATGATCTCGATCGTCTGCCCGGTGGCGTCGGCGCGGGTCGCCGTGCTGCCGATCAGCATCGCGGTGTGGGCGAGCCAGACCAGGCTGCCGGAGATGCCGTAGGCCAGTCCCCGCTTCTCCCGCACCTCTCGATAGAGGCGGGAAGAGAACGAGCCGCCGCTGAGGATGTGATTGACGATATACGCCGCCATGAAGTCCGGATCGCTGCGGCCGATCCCGGGGCCGCCGAAATTCATGACCGCCTGCGGCACGTCGAGCGGGATGACGATGCGGCGTCCGAGCCCATGCGGAACCACGTTTGCGACCGGCGTCAACTCGGCCCGGGCCGGCAGGGCACCGAAGGTGCGATCGAGCACCTCGCCGGCGGTGGCGGCGTCGATATCGCCCACCAGCGCGATCTTGAGATGCTCGCGCGCCAGCACGCGCCCGGATATGGGCCCTGAGGTCGACGGCAGTGATGCGCGGCAGCGATTCGAGCGTGCCATTGACCGGCCGCCCGTAGGGATGCCCGGGAAATGCGGTTGCCCACCACGTGCGGCTCGCCATGTCGTTCGGGCTGGTGCTCTCGCGGCGCACCCGCGACATGATCTGCTCCCGTATCCGCTCGACGTCGGCGGCGTCGAAGCGCGGCTCGGTCAGTGCCAGCCGCAGGTAGTCGAAGGCTTCGTCGCGGTTCTCCTTGAGGGTGCGCAGGGTGCCGCGGAAATGGTCGCGCCCGGATCGGAACGAAAGCTCGATCGCCTTGCGCTCCAGCCGATCGTGGAAGGTCTTGGTGTCGTAGGGCCCGGCGCCCTCGTCGAGCAGGCCGGCCACCATGTTGGCGACGCCGGGCTTGTCGTCGGGGTCCTGGTCGGCACCGCCGCGAACGGCGAATTCGAGTGCAATCAGCGGCAGCGTGCGATCCTGCACCAGCCAGGCCTCGATGCCGCGCGGGCTCACCACCCGCTCGATGTTCATGGCGAGCGCGGCCGGGGCCGGCAACCAGAGCGCAGTGCCGGCCGTGAGTGCGATCAGCGCACGCGCCATGCTCACGAGCGTTTCTCCTCGGGCCGGGTGTCCTTCACGAGATAGCCGGTGACCGAACGTCCCTTGTCGAGCCAGCGTCGCGCGGCGTCGCGCACCGCCTCGGCGGTGACGGCGCGGATGCGGTCGGTCCAGGTGCCGACCTGCTCGACGGTGGAGCCGGTCGCCAGCGCTGCGCCGTACCACTGCGCCATCGTGCGTTGATTGTCGTTGGCATAGATCGCATCCGCGATCATGCGGCTCTTGGAGCGCTCGAGCTCGTCCGCGCTCACGCCTTGCTCGATGATCTCGGCGAGGACGGCATCGATCGCCGCCTCGACCTGCGGCAGGCTGCTTCCGGGCTTGGGAGTCCCGTAGACGCTCAGACGCGTGCTGTCGATCGCGGTGCCGTCGTAGCTCGCGCCCGCGCTGACCGCGATGCCCTTGCCGATCACCAGGTCGCGATAAAGCCGGCTGTTCGAGCCTCGGCCCAGGATATGCGCGAGCACGTCGAGCGCCTCGCTTTCGCCTTCCCGTGCCGTCGTGCTCGAGGGGACGAGATAATAGCGGGTGACGCTGGGCTGGGTGACCCGCGGGTCGGCGAGCGTCACCGTGCGCGGCGCCTCCTGCACCGGCTCTTGCGGCCGCAGTCGCGGCTTGATCGCGGCGACGCGCGCAACCTTGCCATAGGTTTCCTCGGCCAGCGCGCGGACCTGCTCGGGCGTCACGTCTCCGGCCACGACCAGAATGGCGTTGTTGGGTGCGTAGAAGCGTTTGTAGAACGCGAGCGCATCCTCGCGGTCGAGCTTCTCGATCTCATGCCGCCAGCCGATCACCGGCCGGCCGTAGGGATGATTGAGATAGAGCGCGGCTTCCATCTGCTCGCCCAGGCGCGCAGCGGGATTGTTGGCGACCCGCATGTTCTGCTCTTCCAGCACGACGTCGAGCTCGGGCCGCACCACCTCGTCGCTGAGGACCAGCCCCGTCATCCGGTCGGCCTCGAACTCCATCACGAGGCCGAGCTTGTCACGCGGCACGCGCTGGAAATATCCGGTGTAGTCGGAGCTGGTGAAGGCGTTTTCCTGGCCACCGATGGTGGCGACCACCTGCGAGAAGCGCCCGGACGGGTTCTTGGCCGTTCCCTTGAACATCAGATGCTCGAGGAAATGGGCCAGCCCGGACTTGCCCGGCGTCTCGTCGGCGGAGCCGACCCGGTACCAGAGCATGTGGGTCACCACCGGGGCGCGGTGGTCGGGAATGACCACGACCTCGAGGCCGTTGGACAAGGCGAAATGGGCGATCCTGGCGCCATTCCCGGTCGCAGCCGCAGGTGCGGTGGCTGCTGCAACGGCCAGCGCGGCGCAGGTCGTCAGTCGCTTGAGCTCGAGCAAGGGCGCGGTTCCACAAAGCAGCACGGCCTGCCACGTCGCAGGCGAACTCGCCACCGGACCGACCGACGACGGGATGAAGTGCCGGCGCAGGTAATACCCGCCGGCAACGCGGCTGTCATCAGCGGCCTTCCCCCGTCAGGCGATCCTCGGGCCGCGCGGGCTTGGCCCGCTCGACCTGCGGTCCGACGCCGTAAGGGTGGTTGGGAGACGGCGTCTGGTAGCCGGCGTGGGGGCTCCGTCAGGCGTTCCCGCTCCGGCTCGCCGGTGAAGGGAGCTGTTTCTACCTTGCTGCCGCCGAAGGAAGAGAACATTCCGCTGAATATGCTCTTGCTGGCGCCGAGCTCGGACGGCCGCATTGGGCGCGCCGATTCCTCCGGCGACGCAGCCTGCTCGGTCTTCTGGGTGCCGGGCGGGAGACGGCCGCCACGATCGAGCTCGCTGCGCGGCAGCGGACGTGCCTCCGCCTCCATCACCTCGGATACGGTTTTTCTCGGCTTCTTCTTCTCGGCGGCCTCCTGCCGACGCTGTCGCACGTCGGGATCGTTGGGCCAGGCGGGGTTTCCGCTGGCGGACGCCGCGGCATCCTGCGGGGGTGGAAGATTTCGAGTCGGCGGCACCACCAGCGGCGCGCGCTCCCGGTATTCGATGGCGGCACCGCCGTCGCGCTGGAGGCCGAGATCCTTGAGGAACTGCCGCATGATCCTGGTGTCCCACGACACGTTCTCGTCATCCTCGGCAGCCGCGCTGCCCGGGCTCAACGCCATCACCAGCGCCAATGTGCCAGCGAGGGCAGCAGCGTTGCGGCGCTGCCTCCACGGAAACCGGTCCCGCATAGCTATCCCCTTCAAACGACGGCAGAATATGCCGCGCCCCGCCACTATTTTGTCCACGATCAGGGCGCTTTTGCGGCGCCGTCCCCCAGCAAGGTCTCGTACAGGAGCCCGACCACACCGGCGACGATGGCTACGTCGGCTAGGTTGAAGACATACCAATTGTAGCGGATCCCGCCGATGTCGAGGTGGAACAGGATGAAATCCATGACGCCCGGCCAGTGCAGCCGGTCGAATGCGTTGCCAAGTGCTCCCCCGATGATCAGGCCGAGCGAAAGCGCGGTCAGCCGCGTGGATGCACGTGCCAGCCATACCCACAGCAGCGCAACCGCGATGGCCTTGAGCGCGATGAGCACCCACTGTCCCAGCGGTCCATCCTGCTGGAACAGGCCGTAGCTGATGCCCCTGTTCCAGATGAGAACGAGGTCCAGAAAGGGGGCCAGCGTCACGATGCCGCGCGCTCCCAGGTCGAACGACAGCAGCAGCCAGAACTTCGAAGCCTGGTCGACTGCGGCCGTGGCCATCGCCACCGCCAGACCGAACCGGGTCAGCGAACCCCACCACAGCGACGGCGCAGGATCGGCGCGAGTGGCCATGGACAGCGTCACTCCGCAGCCTTGCGCATGGCTTCCCACTCGCGCAATGCCTGCGCGTCGCGGGGAGAAACGTCGGGATAGGCGGGATCCGAGCCCACGCCCGGCAGGATCTTCCAGGACCGGGCACATTTCGTGCCGGCGGCCAGCCGCACCTCCACCGTCACGCCCCTGACCTCTTCGATGCGGAATGCAGCCGGGGGGCCGTCGCCCTCGACCAGCGTGGCGGCCGATGTGATCGCGACCTCCGCCAGGTCGATGTCGAGCATGGCCGCGAACAGGTCGGGATCGGACACGTACACCATGGGCGCCGCCTCCAGCGAGGAGCCGATCCGCTTTTGCGCCCGCTCGATCTCGAGCGCGCCGGTGACGACGCGCCGCACCAGCCTCACCTTGCGCCACCTCTCCGCCAGCGCATCGTCGCGCCACGAAGCGGGCACCGCGGGGAACAGCTCCAGATGCACCGAGCCGTCCGCCGACGGATAGCGCGCGAGCCAGGCTTCCTCGGCGGTGAAAGGCAACATGGGTGCGAGCCAGCATACAGTGGCGCGAAACAGATGGTCGAGCACGGTCAGGCACGCCTTGCGTGTCGTCGACGAGATCGGGTCGCAATAGAGCGCGTCCTTGCGAATGTCGAAGTAGAACGCGGAGAGATCGGACGTCATGAACGCGTTGAGCGTGGCGAAGATGCGCTTGTAATCGAAGTCGGCATAGGACTGGCGGACCTGCCGGTCGAGCTCGGCCAGCCGGTGCAGCATGAGCCGCTCGAGCTCGGGCATGCGCGCGGGAGCGATGCGATCCTCGTCGCGGAAGTGGGCGAGCGAGCCGAGCATCCAGCGGATGGTGTTGCGCAGCTTGCGGTAGGTTTCGATCGTGGTCTTCAGGATCTCCGGCCCGATGCGCAGATCGTCGGCATAGTCGGAGGCGCAACACCACAGGCGCAGGATGTCGGCGCCCGATTGCCTGATCACGTCCTGCGGCGCCGTCACGTTGCCGAGCGACTTCGACATCTTGCGCCCGTCCTCGCCGAGCACGAAGCCGTGCGTGAGCACCACGTCGAAGGGCGCGACCGTGCGCGTGCCGCAGGATTCGAGCAGCGAGGACTGGAACCAGCCGCGGTGCTGGTCGGAGCCCTCGAGGTACATCACCGTATCGGGCCCGCCCTCCAGCCGCCGCTTGATGCCCGCGAGACTCGGGAAGTGCTCGGGATCTTCCAGCACGAAGGCATGGGTCGAGCCGGAGTCGAACCAGACGTCGAGAATGTCGTCGACCTTCCGCCATTCGTTGGAATTGTGGTCGCGCCCGAGAAAGCGCGCGGCGGCGCCGGTGGCGTACCATGCATCGGCGCCTTCCTGCTCGAAGGCGTCGGCAATACGCTTGTTCACGCGCGCGTCGTTTAGGATCTCGACCGAGCCGTAGTGGTTCTCGCGCACGAATACGGTGATCGGCACGCCCCACGCGCGCTGGCGGGAGATCACCCAGTCCGGACGGCTCTCGATCATGCCGTTGATGCGGTTCTCGCCCTGTACCGGCACCCAGCGCGTGGCCTTGATCGCCGCGAGCGCACGGACGCGCAGAGTGTCGCCTGGTCGCGCCTCGCCGTCGGCGTCCGCAATGGGCTGGTCCATGGCGATGAACCATTGCGGCGTATTGCGGAAGATCAAGGGCTTCTTCGACCTCCAGGAATGAGGATATTGATGCTTGAGCCGGCTGCGGGCGATCAGCATGCCGGTGTCCACGAGCGACTTGATCACCGCCTCGTTGGCGTCGCCCTTCTCGCCCAGGTCGGTGATCACGCGCCTTCCCGAGAAGCCCGGAGCCTGCTCGGTGAAGCGTCCGTCCTCGTCGACGGTATAGGGGATCACCGTGTTGATCTTTTCCGCCTCCAGCCGGCGCGCATTCGCGGTCCAGATCTCGAAGTCCTCGCGGCCGTGACCGGGAGCCGTATGGACGAACCCGGTTCCGACGTCGTCGGTCACGTGATCGCCTCGCAACAGCGGCACGGGAAAGCCGTAGCCGCGATGGAATTCTGCGAGAGGATGCGTGCATTCGACCGGGAACAGCTCGGTCTCCGAAAGCGCGCGCAGCCTGCGATGGGCCAGGACTCGCGCCTGCCGCATCACATCGGACGCCAGCCGGTCGGCTAGAACCAGCCTTTCGCCCGTCTTCGCCCAATTGTCCTCCGGAGCATCGGTGATCTCGTAGAGGCCGTACTCGATGCGGGGCGAATAGCTGATCGCGCGATTGCCGGGGATCGTCCACGGCGTGGTCGTCCAGATGACGACCGACGCCTCGCGAAGGTCGTCCGCTGCGCCCCGAATCGTCTTGACGGGAAACTTCACCCAGACCTGGTCCGAGACATGATCCTCGTACTCGACCTCGGCTTCCGCCAGCGCGGTCTTCTCCACCACCGACCACATCACCGGCTTCGAGCCGCGATAGAGCGTGCCGTTGCGTGCGAACTTCATCAGCTCGCGTGCGATCTGCGCCTCGGCCGCGAAATCCATGGTGGTGTAGGGGTGGGCCCAGTCGCCCTCCACGCCGAGGCGCTTGAACTCCTCGCGCTGAACGTCGATCCAATGCTCGGCGAAGGCGCGGCACTCGCGGCGGAATTCCATCACCGGAACCGCGTCCTTGTTCTTGCCCTGGGCGCGATATTCCTCCTCGATCTTCCACTCGATCGGCAGCCCATGGCAGTCCCAACCCGGCACGTAGTTGGAGTCGAAGCCCAGCATCTGCTGGGAGCGCGTCACCACGTCCTTGAGGACTTTGTTGAGCGCATGTCCCGATATGGATGTTGCTGTTGGCATAGGGCGGGCCGTCGTGGAGGACGAACTTGGGCCGGCCCACTGCGGCTGCGCGCAGCCTCTCGAACAGGCCGAGCCGCTGCCAGCGCGCGAGGATCTCGGGCTCCTTCCGCGGCAGCCCGGCGCGCATGGGAAAGTCGGTCTTGGGCAGAAATAGAGTCTCGCTGTAGTCGCGGGTGGCATCGGTCATGGCGGTCTACTTAGGATTTCGATGGCAAGATGGGCTCGGCAATGCAATCCCGGTCCCGCCGACCCATGGTCAAGCGGAAGCAGGGCCGATAATTCGCCGAGTGGCCGACCCGAGGACACGAGCGTATGAGACGCGCGCCATCATGGGGGCTTTCTAGCAGATCGCCTGGCGGCCGAAAAGGCCCGGCTCGGCAAGACCAGAGCGGTGCCGCGCCGGCGATCCGCAGCGTGGAACCTTTTCGCTTGCGCCCGGTTGGGGCCACGCGAATAATCCGGATCCAGAGTGGAGCAGGCATATGTCCAACACATCAGGCTCGATGCGGGATTCGATTCGTGACACGGTGCGGGATGCCAAGGATGCGGTGCACGAAAGCAGCAAGGCTGCCGCGGCAGCGAGCGGCGACATCCAGGCCGATCTCGAAGCATTGCGGACCGACGTATCGCGCCTCGCCGCGCAGATCACCGACATTTTCGCCGCCAAGGGCGGTGCCGCCTGGAGTCCGAGCGCGGTCCAATATCGAGGGCGTGATGTCGGACGCGAGCGCCAAGGGGCAGGAAGCCGTCGATGCGGTGCGCGGGATAGGCGACAACGTGATCGAGGCCGTCGACGAGTCGCTGAGGAAGCGTCCCTACACGACGCTGGCGATGGCAGTCGGCATCGGCTTCCTGTTGGGCGCAACCTGGCGACGATGAGGTCCCGCCGGCCGGACAGGCCGCCGCCATCAGACCGTTGACAAAGCCCGCCCGCCGCAAGGAGCCGATGAGTTGAGCGAATGAGCGGCTGGCTCCGTCAAATCTTGCTCAATGCGCAGGCTCGCAGCGGCTTCAGCGTCCACATCCTCGCCTGGGCAGTGATCGGCGCCGTCGCGGCGGCGGCGGCGATCGTCTTCCTCGCCATTGCTGCGTTCATCTGGCTGGCGGAGCGCTACGACCCCGTGATTGCCGGCCTGACGCTCGCGTTCTTCTGTCTGCTGATCGCATCGATCGCAATGGTAGCGTGCATGCTGGTACGCCGACGTAACATCGAGCGGGCCCGTCTCGAGCTTGCAGCTCGCAGCAACACGGAGCTGATCGATCCCAGGTTCCTGGCAGTCGGGCTTCAGCTCGGTCAGGCGGTCGGCTGGCGCAAGGTCGCGACGCTGGCTGCCGTCGGTCTGGTGGCAGCGCTGGTGGCGCGTGAATGGCTCGGAGGTCGCGGGGCGCGCGCGAACGACGACGAGCCGTCCGAAAGCTAGATCGGCACCTCGCCGAGACACGGAAAGACATCGGGCACGCGCGCGAGTGCGCGCCGGGCCAGCCGGCAGTCTTCATCCATTCGGCGGACGAGCGCATCGACGGTTTCGAATTCGAGCTCGGGTCTGATCCATTCGATGAACGCGACATCGATGACCTCGCCGTAGAGGTCGCCGGTGAAATCGAACAGAAACACTTCCAGCAGCACGGTGCCCTGGTCGAACATCGGACGTCGCCCGAAGCTCGCGACCCCGTCGTGGCGGCGAGAGCCGACGCCCACGCGAACCGCATAGATGCCGTGCGCAAGGGCGCAGCCGGGGTCGAGGCGCAGATTGGCGGTGGGGTAGCCGAGCTCCCGTCCGCGCTTGTCGCCGTGGATCACTTGCGCGCTGACGAACCAGGGATAGCCGAGCAGCTCGTTGGCGTGCCCTACGCGGCCCGCGGTCAGCGCGGCCCGGATCGGCCCGGAACGGACCGCGCGTCCATCGTCCTCGAACCGTGGAACGACGTCGACCGCAAATCCGCGCGCGGCGCCCTGCGCCGCGAGATAGTCGGGCGAGCCCGCCCGGTTCAGACCGAAGTGGAAATCGAAGCCGATCGCAACCCCGGCGACCGCGAGCCGCTCCGTCAGGATGCGCGCTACGAAGTCGTGCGCGGAAAGTCCGGCCAGCGCTTCATCGAACCGCAGAACGATGGCGCCGCTCAATCCGGTCGCAGCCAGCAGGCGCAGTTTCGCGCGCTCGTCGGTGAGGCGGAACAGCGGCTCGTCCGGGCGGAAGAAGCGGCGCGGATGCGGCTCGAAGGTCAGCGCTGCGGCCGGCCGTCCAAGGGCTTCGGCGCGGGTACGCGCGGCCGCGATCACGGCACGATGGCCGCGATGCACGCCGTCGAAATTTCCGATGGCAACCACCGCGCCGGTGAGCGCGAGGTCGGGCATGCTCTCGCCGCGAGCTACGACGAACGGTCCTGGCGGTGGCGGGCAGCTCATGGCGGACAACGAGGAGTTGAGCGGATATTCAACGGCATTTGCCAGCGCTTTCCGCCGTGGCGCCCGCGATGGAGGCTGGGCCGCCATCGATGGAGCAGGCAGGTGGCGGTCAATCTATCTATGCCGGTGCTCGCGGTCGACGACTACGATACGATGGTCCGCATCATTCGCAGCTCTCGTTTGGCGAAGGCCGGCATGATCTTGGGGTCCACCATCACGTGTCCGAGATGCGGGCACCAATCAACCGAGCAAATGCCTACGGATGCCTGCCGATTTTTCTATACCTGCAAGGGTTGCGGCGAGCGGCTCAAGCCCAAGCCGGGCGACTGTTGCGTGTTCTGTTCCTACGGCTCGGTGCCATGCCCGCCGCTGCAACAGAACCGCTCTGGTCGCGCGTGAGCGCGAGCCCTGCGGACGAGTGCGTGGGGAGGCGCGGCAGAGGAGCGAGAAGGTGTGCGGTGGTGGGCGCGATCAGTGCTTGGCATCATCCACGGCGACGACCTTGGTGGCGGCTTTCTCTTTGACCGTTTCGCGGGCGGCCACGGCCTCCTTGGCGGCGCGAGCGTCGCGTAACGTATGCGCCACCTTGCGCCAGTCGCCCTTGGATTGGATATGCGCGGGATCGTTGCTCGGCATCGGGCGATAGAGCCCGTACTTCGCGCCGTTGGCGTCGAGCCATTTCCACACCGCCCAGTGGTCTCCCTCGGAGTTGGTCACGTCGGCGGCGCGGCCATTGCCGTATCCGCCGGTGCGACGGCTGCCGCCGTGCAACGAATTGCCGCCGCGGGCCTTGAAACCGCTGGCGATCTTCTGGCGATAGTCGTCACGGAAGGCGCTGAGCATGGCCCATTGGATGCCGTCTGCATCCATCGCGCGTCCGGCATGATAGAGCTGCTCGCGGAAGTCGGGATCCATGCCGCTGATGACGTATTCCCTGAGCGACAGGCCCACACGGTTCGCTGCAGCCGGATCCTTCCAGGTGAAGTCGCCGCCGCGGTCCCTCTTGATAGGCGCGCGCTGGTAGACCTCCCACAGATAGTCGTCCACCTCGGCAATGGTGGTCACGGCACGTTTGCGCTGCATGCCGGGCCGCGCGAAGCGGGGATGCACCACGGTCGCCGCGGGATCCGCAGCGGCCTCTTTCCCCGGGAAGGCGATGAAACCGCCCACCTTGGTCATCGGCGGCTCGCTCGTCACCGCAACGAGCGTAAAGGTGGTCTCGCCCGGATTGGGATTGACGAAACGGACGGTCTGGATCGCGCGCGGATTGTACTGGGGCGCCTTGTCCACGGGCTCGACGGATGCGCTGGCCCGCATCAGTCGGGCTTCGGCCCTTGCCGGCGCCTGGCGATAGATCACGGTTTCGTTGCGTGCAGGCTCGAGCGCCGGCGTGACGTCCCTGCTGCCGTGATGGTTGATGATCGCCAGAACCGCGGTTGCCCCGGCCAGGGCGCCGGCTGCGATCTTCAGCACGCTCACGCTGGTCTGGATTGCCGATACGCTCGGCATGATCGCCGGTCTGCGACGTATGCTGGGTGCGATCATCGCCGGCTGGCGACGGATGGGAACCGCTCTTAGAGGCGCTCGTCGCAAGGCGAGGAGAGCGCCCGGATGCTGTTTCACAGCGCCGGCGAGTGCGATCATGCAGTTTCCCCCCGGGGAACACTCTCGCGGAGATGTCTCGCCTGCGGATAAGGCAAGCGCGCAACCTTCGTTGCGGCGGCGCGATATCCGCACTTGTCAGAGCAGACGAGAAAGAGAGAGTGCCCCCGATCCCAGAACTACGATCCCCGATCAGGGAAGGCTCATGGATAAATGAGGAAAAAAATTGACCCGCCCGGTACCAATTTACGGCGGCCCCGCGACGGTGACCCCGCAATCCGCAGGCACCGCCGCCGATGTTGACAACTCGGTAAGCATGTTTGCGAGGGTTTGGCGCACGTCTACCACACCAGCCGGTGCATCACGGCCTTGGGGAGGACGCCTGCCGCGGTGAACAGGTCCGCCAGGGTTGCGGCGTCGGGAGAGTCGCGGCCGCCGAGCTCTTCGGCGTGGATGCCCGCGGTGAGAAACAGGCAGTCGACCCCGAAAGCGGCAGCGCCCTTGAGGTCGGTACGCACCGAATCACCGATCGCCAGCACCCGATGCCGTTCGACCGCCCGGCCCCGCGCGGTCTCGGCAATGGCCAGTGCCTGCTCGTAGATCGGCCGATACGGCTTGCCGGCATAGATCACCTCGCCACCGGCCGCGGCGTAGAGATCGGCGATCGCTCCCGCGCAATAAACCAGCGCATCGCCGCGCTCGACCACCACGTCGGGATTGGCGCAGATCATGGTCAGCCCGCGCGTGCGCATGCGCGTGATGAGCTCGCGGTAATCCTGCGGCGTCTCGACGGTATCGTCGGTAAGGCCCGAGCAAACCACGTAATCGGCGCTCTCCAGCGGGACCAGGGGCGCATCGAGCCCTTCGAAGATCGGCAGATCGCGTGGAGGCCCGACATGAAACACGCGCTGACCGCCGCGCGCGGCGATCAGCGCGTAGGTGACGTCGCCCGAGCTCACGATGCCGTCATAGGCGCCACGCGGTACCCCCAGACGGTCGAGGGTCGAGCGTGCGACCACATCGCCCGGCCGCGGTGCGTTGGTGATCAGCACCACCGTGCCGCTCCGCTCCCGGAAGCGCGTGAGCGCGTCGCATGCCTCCCGCGCGGCGGCAACGCCGTTGTGGACTACGCCCCAGACGTCGCTGAGCACGGTGTCATAGCTGCTGGCGAGCGGGGCGAAGTGACTGCTGAATGGGGGAGGGGACATCTCGGGACAGAGGACGCTTGCGCTTGATCGAATCTCCATGACATGACGGTCCGGCGCAAGCAATCTCATGGTGATGGTGGGAACCGCGAACGGGCCCAGCGGCTGCCTCGGGCTATCCGGCGGCGCTCGGGAAACGCTATAACGCGAGCGGGCGGCTCGAGCTCCTCCACCGCGGGTTCTCCGGGACGAATAAAGCGGCTGCGTCGATGCCGGGATTGATCGACACCATCGAGCGCAGGCCACAAGCGAGCTTCGCCGCGTTCCTCGCGCTGCATCTCGTGCTTTGGACCGCTCTACCCGCGCTGCTCTACCCCAATCTTCCGCTCGACCTCATCGAAGCGCTGACCTACGGCCGCGAATGGCAGCTCGGTTACGACAAGCTGCCGCCTTTGCCGTGGTGGCTGATCGAGATCGTTCACCGGCTGATCGGAGCCGACGTTGCCTATTATGCGCTGGCGCAAGTCGCGGTCATTGCCGCCTTCGCGGCGGTATGGATGACGGCCGTACCGCTGGTCGGCCCGGTCGGGGCGCTGGTGGCGGTCCTGATCCTCGACGGCTTGCACTATTTCCATCACACCGCCGCCAAGTTCAATCACGACGTCATCCAATTGCCGCTGTGGGCGCTGGCCGGCTGGGCATTCCATTCCGGACTACGCAACGGACGCGCGTTCCCTTGGGCGGTGCTCGGGTTTGCCATCGGGCTCGCCCTGTGGGCGAAGTATTTCGTGATCGTGCTGGCACTGCCGCTTGCGCTGTTCCTGTTGCTCGACCGCCGCGCCCGCAAGTCGCTGGCCACCCCCGGCCCATGGATCGCCCTCGCCATCGCCCTCATCGTGATGACGCCGCATCTTCTTTGGCTCGTGCGCAACGATTTCCTGCCGTTCGCGTACGCCAGCGCCCGCGCGGCGCCGACACGCAGCCTGTTCGATCACCTCCTGCATCCCGTGGTGTTCGCCCTCGGCCAGCTCGTCTTCCTGTTGCCGGCGCTGCTGATCGCCGCCGCCCTGTTCTGGCCGCGGCGTCCGCAGGATGATCGGCCGCCGCCGGTCGCCGCCGACGAGTTCGATCGCCGGATCGTGACGCTGTTGGCATTCGGGCCGTTCGCGACGACGGTTGCCCTGTCGGCGATCAGCGGACGCGGCACCATCGCCATGTGGGGCTATCCCCTGTGGCTCTATCTCGGGCTCTGGATCGTGCTCCAGGTCCGCGGCGTGGAGTCGTCGGGTACAGCTCCCAAGTCCGATAGGCTTGCGACGGCCGCGATCTCGCCGGTGCAGTTTGCGCGCGTCGCGAAACTGTGGACGGTCGTGTTCGCGGTGTTCGCGATCGCCTTCATCGCCAATTACTCGGTGCTGCCGAGGTTCGATCATCGCTACCGTGCCGTATTCTATCCCGGCGATCGTTTGGCCGACGAGCTTGCGCGCCGCTTCCGTGCCGCCACCGGCCGGCCGCTCGTCTTACGTGATCGGCAGCATGTGGGATGGAGGCAACGTCGCCCACTACGGGCCCGGACAGCCGCGCGTTTTGATCGACGGCGATCCGCGCCGCGCTCCCTGGATCGACCTGGGCGACCTGCGGTCGAAGGGCGCGGTGGTGGTGTGGGTCGCCGGCGATCCGAACGTCATCCCGATCGCGCTGCGCGGCGCGGCCGGCGATGCCCAGGTGCAACCGCCATTCGCACTTTCGTTTCGTCGCGGTGGCGGGATCCTCACCGTCGGCTGGGCCATCTTGCGGCCGCAGCCCGCGTTTGCCGGGACCGCGCGAAACGCGATGTCAGGCCACCGCCCTGATCACGCTTGCGACCCGGCCGAAGATTTCCTCGATCTCGCGCTCGCTCACGATCAGCGGCGGAGTGAGCGCGATGGTCTCGCCGGTGATGCGGATGGTCAGGTCCTGCTCGTTGAACGCCTTCACCATGGCGTCGTAGGCGCGGCGGCCGACGGCATCGGGGCGTGAGGCGAGGTCGATTCCGGCAGTCAGCCCTACGCAGCGGATATCGAGCACGTTGGGCAGCCCGCGCAGCGCCATCGCGGCGTCGGCCCAGGCCGGCTCGAGCCTGCGCGCAGCGCTCGAACAGCCCTTCGTCACGATAGAGGTCGAGCGTGGCGAGGCCGGCGGCGCAAGCGAGCGGATGCGCCGAATAGGTGTAGCCGTGGAACAACTCGACCGCGTGCTCGGGGCCGCGCATGAAGGCGTCGTAGATCGGTTTGCGGACGATCGCGCCGCCCATCGGCACGCTGCCCGAGGTAATGCCCTTGGCGAAAGTGATCAGGTCGGGGATCACGCCGTAGCGCTCTGCGGCGAAAGCGTAGCCGAGCCGGCCGAAGCCGGTGATGACCTCGTCGAAGATCAGCAGGATTCCGTGCCTGTCGCAGATCGCGCGCAGGCGCTGCAGATAGCCCTTGGGGGCCGGCAGCACGCCGGTCGATCCCGCCATCGGCTCGACGATCACTGCGGCAATGGTCGAGGCGTCGTGCAGGGCCACGATGCGCTCGAGATCGTCGGCCAGATGCGCGCCCCAATCGGGCTCGCCCTTGCTGAAGGCCTGTTGCTCGCGATTGTAGGTCGTCGGCAGATGGTCGACACCGGCGAGCAATGCCCCGAAGAATTTCCGGTTGGCGACGATGCCGCCCACCGCGATGCCGCCGAAGCCGACGCCGTGATAGCCGCGTTCGCGTCCGATCAGGCGGGTGCGCGCGCCTTCGCCCCGCACATTGTGATAGGCGAGCGCGATCTTGAGCGCGGTGTCGACCGCTTCCGAGCCGGAATTGCAGAAGAACACGTGATCGAGATCGCCGGGCGCCAGCGCCGCCACGCGGCTCGCCAGCTCGAACGCCTTCGGATGGGAGAACTGGAACGCCGGCGCGTAGTCGAGCTCGGCTGCCTGGGCGCGGATCGCGTCGACGATCGGATCGCGATTGTGCCCGGCATTGGTGCACCACAGCCCGGCGGTGCCGTCGAGCACGGCGCGGCCGTCGGGCGTGTAGTAGTGCATGTCCTTGGCCCGCGCGATCAGCCGCGGCGCGGCCTTGAACGCGCGGTTCGGCGTGAACGGCAACCAAAACGCTTCCAGGTCGTTGGGGACGGCGGTTGCTCTGGTGGCTGGTGCAGATGGCATGGTTGGCTCCCTATGCTCGGCTCGCGTCGTCCCTTGCCGCTCCACCATGCGGCTGCTACCAACCCCGCGGCTCGCAAGTGTAGACGAAATGCCCGGCAAACCCAACAAGACCAGCAAGCTCAAGGCGCGCTTGCCGCGCGGGCTTGGTGATCGCGGGCCGGCCGAGATCGCTGCCACCCGGCGCATGTTGGAAACGATCCGGGCGGTCTACGAG
The DNA here is from genome assembly GCA_963840535.1 of uncultured Alphaproteobacteria bacterium. GTDB lineage: Bacteria > Pseudomonadota > Alphaproteobacteria > Rhizobiales > Xanthobacteraceae > VAZQ01. Next base: position 39,047 of record CAWIZJ010000052.1, on the reverse strand, counting down.
CGCTACGGCTTCGAGCCGATGGAGACACCGGCGATCGAATACACCGACGCGCTCGGCAAGTTCCTGCCGGACCAGGACCGCCCGAACGAAGGCGTGTTCTCGTTCCAGGACGACGACGAGCAATGGCTGTCGCTGCGCTACGACTTGACGGCGCCGCTCGCGCGCTATGTGGCGGAGAATTTCGATCAGTTGCCCAAGCCCTATCGCAGCTATCGCGAGGGCTTGGTGTTCCGCAACGAGAAGCCGGGCCCGGGGCGCTTCCGCCAGTTCATGCAGTTCGACGCCGACACCGTCGGTTCGGCCTCGATGGCTGCCGATGCGGAGATCTGCATGATGGCAGCCGATACGATGGAAGCGCTCGGCATCCCGCGCGGCAGCTATGTGGTGAAAGTGAGCAACCGCAAGGTGCTCGATGGCGTACTGGAAGCGATCGGGCTCGGTGGCGAAGCGAACGCCGCAAAGCGGCTCATCGTTCTGCGGGCGATCGACAAGTTTGATCGGCTCGGCGATTGCTGGCGTCAGAGCAACTTCTGGGCCAGGGCGCGCAAGGACGAGTCGGGAGATTTCACACGCGGGCGCCGGTTGAATGCCGCGGCAGATCGAGATGCGTGATCGACTACGTGTGCCTGAATTGCAACCGGCCGAGGCGAACGGCAGACCTGAAAGACATGGACTCGGCGAGGGATTGGCGCAATGCGTGGTCGAAGCTCGAAGCACCGTTGGGTAGCGAAGGCAGCATGGGGCCGATGAACTTGAGCAGATCGACAGCTGTGGTGGAGCTCAGCGGGCTACGGCAGTCGACCGGATTGTGGTCGATCCTTCGGTGGTGCGCGGACTCGAATACTACACCGGTCCGGTCTACGAGGTTGAATTGACTTTCCCGATCCAAGGCGAGAGCGGCGAGTCCGTGCGCTTCGGCTCGGTCGCGGGCGGCGGGCGCTATGACGGCCTCATCGCACGCTTTCGCGGCGATCCGGTGCCGGCCACCGGCTTCTCCATCGGCGTGTCGCGGCTGCTCGCGGCCTTGCGGCAGCTCGGCAAGCTCGACGCCAGCGCCCGCGCTCGGACCGGTGGTGGTGACGGTATTCGACCGCGCCCGCATCGCCGACTATCAGAGTATGATCGTCGGCACTGCGCAATGCCGGAATCCGTGCCGAGCTTTATCTCGGCCCCGGCAAGTTGGGCCCGCAGCTCAAATATGCCGACAAGCGCGGCTCGCCCTGCGTGGTCATCCAGGGCGGCGACGAGAAGGCGAGGGGCGAGGTGCAGATCAAGGATCTGATCGAAGGCGCCAAGGCAGCGGCGGGCATCGCCTCGCACGAGGAGTGGCGCGAGAGCCGTCCGGCGCAGTTCGCGGTCGCCGAGGACAGGCTGGTCGAGGCCGTGCGCGAGGTGCTGGCCCGCCACGACGTGAAGTGGGGCTAGCCAGTGCTCACTTGTAGATTCTCAGCACCGGCCGCAGCCGCTCGTAGCGGCAGGCGGAGTGAGGTCGGCACCGCCGGCAGCGCGTAGCGGTTGACGTATGGCGACCACAGGCAATGGAAGCCGATATAGTCGCCGAATTGCCGGTGCACGCTGGTGATCCGGTGATACTTGTTCCAGCGCGCGCAATAATCCGCGGCGATGTGCTGCGCCATGGCCTCGTTCTCGCACGACCACGAAATGATGCCGCCGGTGTCGTTGCCGTGATAGACCCGTGCTTGATGGACTTGCGCCTGCGCCGCCGCAGCCCAAAGCATCATCCCGAAGACCGACGCCAATACGCGCATGCTCGCGTCTCCTCGGACCGAGCGCAACGTGGTCCGGCCGCGGCGGAAGCCTAATCCGACAGCCCCCACGCGCAAGACTGCCCTGCTGCGAAAGCCGGGAAGTGTTGCCGATTGGCATCCACACTCCGCCCGCCCCCTTCGATGCAGGCTCCAGCCGGTCGGGAATACCGCCGGTTCCCGTTCTTCCTGCGCTCATGGCGCGCGCCGTGGCCGCAACGCCACAGTCGCTGCGTACTTGTCCTCGCGGCTCATGGATATCTTGATTCCGCCGGGGCGCGACGGTCACCGTCGTGTCAGGCTACTCGACGCGGGAGCATGATCATGCTTGGCCGCCAAAAGTTGCGATACGCCGCGTTCGCGTTGGCGCTCGCGGCACCGGCGGGGCCGGCGGGGGCCGCCAGTTGGTTGGAGATGAACTTTTATCTCTCCGGCCCGCGCTACGACGGCGTGCTGCCGCCGTGCGACTACCCGCAGGCGCTGCGCAGGATCGCAAGCCGGTTCACACGAGAAGGAATACAGGTACTGGAACACCAATCTTGACGATCGTCGGGTTCGACAAGATCCGGGAAACCGCGTTCCGGCCGTGGGCAGCCAACTCCATTCCACGTCGCTTCTGCAGCGGGATCGTCGAGGTCACGGACGGCCGCAGGCACGCCATCCACTACGCCATCGCGGAGGATACCGGCATTTTCGGCTTGAAGTGGGGCGTTGAGTGGTGCGTGACCGGGCTCGACCGCAATTGGGCTTACAACCCGGCGTGCAAGGCGGCGCGGCCCTGACCTCTGACGGGATGGCGCTGCTTGCGGGAGCCCGCCAATCCGTTTTGCGGCGAGCAGTTGAACGGCGGGCTCACGGGGCCTGCCGCCCCGCTCGATTCCCGCTCGATCGTTCGTTCTTGAAATGTTCCTCTCGGCGTGTTACGGGCTTTCGATCCTCGCACTCCAAGTCCTGGGGGACATTGATGGCTCGAATAGTCGGTCGTACGGCATCGCTCGCCGTGGCGGTGTCGCTCCTCGGTGGTTTGGCCTCGGCGCAGGATCGGCGTCAGAACCAGCCCGGACAGTTTGACTTCTACGTGCTGGCGCTGTCCTGGTCGCCGTCGTTCTGCGAGGCAGCCGGCGAGCGCGGGACCCCGCCGCAGCGGCAATGCGCGGCTCGCCCCTATTCCTTCGTGGTGCACGGGTTGTGGCCCCAGTACGAGCGGGGCTTCCCGGAGTTCTGCCGGCAGCCGGCGCCGCGGCTCGACCGCAACATCGTCTCCTCCATGCTCGATGTCATGCCGGCGCCGCGGCTGATCCTGAACCAATGGGACAAGCACGGCACCTGCTCCGGGCTCGGTTCCCGTGCCTATTTCGAGACCGTGCGCAAGGCGCGGGCGCTGGTGCAGATTCCCGACGCCTTTATCGAGCCCGATGATTTCCTCACCGTCACGCCGGATGAGGTCGAGGAGGCGTTCGTGAAGGCCAATCCCGGTCTCACGCCGCGACGCCATCGCCGTGACCTGTGACCACCGGCGGCTCGGCGAGGTGCGCATTTGCGTCGGCAAGGATCTGCGCTTCCGCGCCTGCCCCGAGATCGACGCGCGCGCCTGCCGCCGCGACCGCGTGGTCATGCCGCCCGTGCGCGGCGGCAGCGCCGCGCTGACCCGATAGGCGCCGGCCGGATCCGCGGCCGCCGTCCGCGCGCGCCGGTCCAGGCGGCAATGAACTATCGCCACGCCTTTCACGCCGGCAATTTCGCCGATGTCCTCAAGCACGCGGTGATGGTGCGCATTCTCGTCCATCTGCGCGCCAAGCCGGCGGCCTTTCGCGTCGTCGACACCCATGCCGGTGCCGGCCTCTACGATCTCGCCGGCGCCGAGGCGAGCCGCAGCGGCGAATGGCGTGAAGGCATCGAGCGGCTCGCTCACCGCCCCGCTCGCCGCCGCGGACGCGGGCGCTGCTCGCGCCCTATCTCGATGCGGTCGCAGCCTTCAACGGCGCCGGCCGGCATCGCGGTCTATCCAGGCTCGCCGACGCTGATACGCTCCTTTCTGCGCCCGCAGGATCGGATGATCGCCTGCGAGCTCGAGCCGAGCGCGGCGGCCGCGCTCGCGCGCCGGTTCGCCGGTGACCGGCGCAGCAAGGCGATCGCGATCGACGGCTGGACCGCGCTCAACGCCTATGTGCCGCCGAAGGAGCGACGCGGGCTCGTTCTGATCGATCCGCCGTTCGAGGATGCCGGGGATTTCCCGCGCCTTGCCTGCACGCTTGCAGCCGCGCACCGCAAATGGGCGACCGGCATCTACCTCGCGTGGTATCCGATCAAGGAGCAGTCGGCGCCGGATGCGTTGGCGCGACGCCTCGCGAGCTCCGGCATCGCCAGGATTCTGCGCGCCGAATTAAGCGTCGCGGCGTTCACGGTCGCGAATCGACCCGCGAGTCGACGCCCGCCATCGAACGATCCCGGCCGCCTCGAGGCCTGCGGCCTGATCGTGATCAATCCGCCGTGGACGCTCGCGCGCGAGCTCGCGGTCCTGTTGCCGGCGCTCGCCGGCGCTCTGTCGAAAGCGGGCGGCGCCCACCGCCTCGATTGGCTCGCAGCCGAATCGTAGTTTGGCCACTTCTCCACAGGCTGCGATTGCCGTATTGCTATAGGGCTGGCTTTGACGTTCCGCCTCCAGTGGGGGCCGGCGGAGTGACGGAGGCCGTGATGGCCCCCTGCTTTCCCCGATTGCGAATGTCCGGCCGAGCCGTCGCGCCGCGGGGGCCGACGGCGGAGCAACCACGGGGAAAGGAGTTTCCCGATGGCCATGGCAGGTACCGTCAAGTTCTTCAACGCCGAGCGCGGCTACGGCTTCATCAAGCCGGATGACGGAGGACGCGACGTCTTCGTCCACGTCACCGCTGTCGAGCGTGCGGGCCTCAAGTCGTTGACCGAAGGTCAGCGCATCTCCTTCGACGTCGAGCCCGACAAGAAGGGCAAGGGCCCGAAGGCCGTCAATCTCGTCGTCACGGGCTGACCGCCGCGGTCCCTGCGCATCGCGCTCGTCATTGCGTTGCGTGCCGGTTCGGCGCCCGTCGGCAGCGTGCGTCGATCGACGCTATCTCAACAGGACATTCCATGCTGACGCTCCGAAGCTCCCCGGCCTCGCCGTTCGTCCGCAAGGTCAGGATCGCCGCGAGCCTGCTCGGCCTCGAGCGCGAGATCGCCTTGGAGCCCGCCGACACCACCGATCCCAGCGACATAGTTCGCCGGCAGAACCCGCTCGGCAAGATTCCGGCGCTGGTGCTCGAGGATGGCACGGTGCTGTTCGACTCGCGCGTGATCCTCGACTATCTCGATCACCGCGCCGGCGGCGGCAGGATCGTTCCGCGCGATCCCGCGTCACGTTTTTCGGCGCTGCGACTGCAGGCGCTCGCCGACGGCATCATGGATGCCTCGATCCTCCTGATCTACGAAGGGCGCTGGCGGCCGGCGGAACGGCACGAGCCGAAATGGATCGATCATCAGGCCGGCAAGGTGGTGCGCGCCCTGGCATCGCTCGAGGCGGCGCCGCCCGCCCTCGATGCGCTCCCCAATGTCGGGCAGATCGCGCTCGCCTGCGCGCTCGGCTATCGCGACTTCCGCTTCGACGGTACCTGGCGGCCGGATCATCCAAAGCTGGTGGCGTGGCTCGATCGCTTTTCGGCGGCGGTGCCGGCCTTCGCCGCCACCAGGCCGCCGCCGTGACCGATGCTGCCGGATCCGCTCAGAAGCGAACGTTGAGGCCGCCGCGAAACACATTGGCGTAGAACGATACGTTGCCGTTCGCCGCCAGGCCGCAATTGAAGCCGCAGTTGTAGTCGCCGAGATCGACGTAGAGATATTCGGCCTTCACGCTCACACTTGGCTGACGATGCCGACCTCGAGACCGGCGCCGGCGGTCCAGCCGGCGCTGGTGACGCTGCCGGCCGGGAAGCCCGGCACGGTCGTCTGAATGTCGCCGAGCGCCAGACCGGCGGTGAGGTACGGCAGGATGCGGTCCGAAAGCGTAGCCCAGGCGTCCGCGCACGGTGGCGAGCCAATGGTTGCGGGTCTCGCAGCCGAGCGGGCAAAGGACCGTGCTGCTGCCCTCTATGCCCGACCAGCCGATGTCGCCTTCCACCCCGATTCACGCGATCGCGTGGCATCGAATTGCCAATTGTAGCCGATGGTGGCGCCGATCAGGCCCGCCGGAAACGTCGAATGTGGTGACGCCGTCCCACTGCGAGCGTCCCCAGTCCGCCGCCGCCATTGATGCCGAGATAGAAGCCCTCTCCAGTTGTAGACTGGATTGTGGACCGCGGCTTGCGGGATCGGCTGATAGCGCGGCCGTCAGATCCGCCGCCGCCGCTTGTCCCGCCAGCCCCAAGGCCATCAGGCCGACGCACGCAACAACACCAATCCTCATTGATCCATCCCTCCGAATGCACGACTTGGATGCTGACAGTATTACTAATTATTGTGCAGTCTAGTGCAAGAAAGACACATCACATTATGAAATATTTAGCCGAAATTATTACTTCAACTTCTTCAACAAATCGCCAGCATTACAGTAAATAATTCGTTTATGGTCTTCTTGATATAGTAAATGATGACTTAAAGAATCGCCGACGCTGCGAGCGTGGCCGAACTGCATGCCTGGCGGTCATCCGGTAGCCCCCACGGGCTCGAGACCTTAGGTTGGCGCCATGAACGGCCCAAGAAGGACATCGACCCGACCACCGAGCTCGTCGAGGAGGACGAGGAGCAGGCTCTGCCCGAGCCTCAGGACGACGCGATCGACCTCGCCGAGCGCGGCGATGCCGCTCGCCGCCGGACGCGCGGTCATTGCGCGCGATCGCAGGCTGGCGCCGACCGCGCCCGGCGTCTACCGCATGCTCGATGCCGCCGGCGACGTGCTCTACGTCGGCAAGGCCAAGAGCATCCGCAAACGCATCCTCGCCTATACCCGCCCCACCGGCTACGACCCCCGCATCGAGCGCATGATCGCGGCCACCGCCGCGCTCGAGTTCGTCTCGACCGCGACCGAGACCGAGGCGCTGCTGCTCGAAGCCAATCTGATCAAGCGGCTGCGCCCGCGCTTCAACGTGCTGCTGCGCGACGACAAGTCGTTTCCCTATATCCTCATCACCTCCGACCACTGGGCTCCGCAGATCCTCAAGCACCGCGGCGCTCATAGCCGCGACGGCAAGTATTATGGTCCGTTCGCCTCCGTCTGGGCGGTCAACCGCACCATCACGGCGCTGCAGCGCGCGTTCCTGCTGCGCTCCTGCTCGGACGCCTTCTTCGAGAGCCGCACCCGGCCGTGCCTGCTCCATCAGATCAAGCGCTGCTCGGGTCCCTGCACGCGCGAGATCGATTTCGCCGAATATGCGGAGCTCGTGCGCGAGGCCAACGCCTTCCTTTCGGGCAAGAGCCGGGCGGTGAAGGATGCGCTCGCGGCCGAGATGGAGAAGGCCTCCGCTGCCCTCGATTTCGAGCGCGCCGCGATCTATCGCGATCGGCTCGCCGCGCTCTCGGCGGTGCAGTCGCATCAAGGCATCAATCCGCGCGGCGTCGAGGAGGCGGACGTGTTCGCCGTCCATCAGGCCGGCGGCTTCAGTTGCGTCGAGGTATTCTTCTTCCGCGCCGGTCAGAACTGGGGCAACCGCGCCTACTTTCCCAAGGCCGACCGCTCGCTCGCGCCCGGAGAGGTGCTGGGCGCGTTCCTCGCGCAGTTCTACGACGACAAGCCGTGCCCGCGCTGCGTCTTCATCTCCCACGAGATCGAGGAGCGCGCGCTGCTCGCCGATGCCCTGAGCACCAAGAGCGGCCACAGGGTCGAGGTCGCGGTGCCCCGGCGCGGCGAGCGCAGGGAGCTCGTCGATCACGCGCTCGCCAACGCGCGCGAGGCGCTGGGCGAGAAAGCTCGCCGACACCTCGTCGCAGCGCAAGCTGCTGGAGGCGCTGACCGCGAGCTTCGCTCTGCCGCGGGTGCCGCGGCGCATCGAGATCTACGACAACAGCCACATCCAGGGAACGAACGCGGTCGGTGCCATGGTGGTTGCCGGACCCGACGGCTTCCAGAAGAACCAGTACCGCAAGTTCAACATCCGCTCGAGCGACCTCGAGCCGGGCGACGATTTCGCGATGATGCGCGAGGTGCTCGGCCGCCGCTTCAAGCGCCTGATCGACGAGGCGCCGCGCAGGTCGGATCGGCAGGTCCCGCCGCCGAGCCCCGATCCGAGGCGCGATCGCCGTCCCGACGCCCGAGTCGGAGCCGTCACGGCGCTGACGACAGCCCACCGTGGCCGGACCTGGTCCTCATCGACGGCGGTCGCGGGCAGCTCTCCGCCGCGCAGGAGACGCTGGCCGCGCTCGGTATGACGGACCTGCCGCTGGTCGCCGTCGCGAAAGGACCGGACCGCGACGCCGGGCTGGAGACGTTCCATGTGAGGGGGCGAGATCCGTTCAAGCTCAGGCCGCGCGATCCCGTGCTCTATTACGTCCAGCGGCTGCGCGACGAGGCGCATCGGTTTGCGGTAGGCTCGCACCGCGTGCGCCGCAGACGCGACCTGCGAGAGGCCGGACTGCAGGAAATTCCCGGCATCGGCCCAACCCGCAAGCGCGCGCTGCTGCGCCATTTCGGGACGCTGAAGGCGATCGAGCGGGCGGCGCCGGCGGACCTCGCCAAGGTCCCCGGCATCAGCGCGGAGATCGCGCGCAAGGTCTACGACTTCTTCCACGAGCGCGCGGAGCCTCGCTAGCGTGTCGCGGAACGCCTCCCGTTGCACGCGGGTCGCGCCCCTGACAGCGTACGAAGACCGCCCGCGCGGGGCTGCCCTGCATGGCGCAAATAGGGCTGCGTCATATTTATGCAGGGAACCCGTGCTTATGGGGGCGCCTGTGCCTTCGGATCGAACGGGCTCGGCGAACTCGCATGGGGATGGCCCCACATCCCGTTTGACCACGGCGCGGGAAGGGTATTCTTTCGGCCCATGAACACGGTCACGACGCGGCAGCTTCCGGCGCGACCCCTCGCGGTGGCGAACCTGCTCACCTATGCCCGCATCGCCGCGGTACCGGCGGTAGTCGCGTGCCTGTATTGGCAGGATATCCTGCAGGGCGGCATCTGGCTGCGCTGGGTGGCGCTGATGCTCTTCATCGGCGCCGGGGTGACCGACGTCCTCGACGGCTATTTCGCGCGCAAATGGGGCGAGCAATCCGCCTTCGGCCGCATGCTCGACCCGATCGCCGACAAGCTGCTGGTGGCCTCGTGCCTGCTCATGCTGGCCGCCGACGGCACCATCCGCGGCTGGTCGCTGTGGGCGGCGATCGTCATTCTCTGCCGCGAGATCCTGGTCTCGGGCCTGCGGGAATACCTGGCCGAGTTGCGCGTGAGCGTGCCGGTGACGCAGCTCGCCAAGTGGAAGACCACGTTGCAGCTCGTCGCCGTCGGCTTTCTCATCGCGGGCGACGCCGGCGATGCGATCCTGCCGGTGGTGACCCCGATCGGGCTCGCTCTGCTCTGGCTCTCGGCCCTGCTGACTCTCTACACTGGCTGGGACTATTTCCGCGCCGGCGTGCGGCATCTGATCGAGGATTGAGCGTGAAGCTGCGCTATTTCGCCTGGGTGCGCGAGCGTATCGGCAAGCCGGAGGAAGAGCTCGATCCGCCAGCGGCCATCGCCACCATCGCCGATCTCATGGCCTGGCTCAGCCGCCGCGGCGAGGAATATGCGCATGCCTTCGAGAATCCGAAGGTGATCCGCGCGGCCATCGACCGCGCCCATGTGCGAGCCGATGCCGCAATCTCGGGCGCGCGCGAGATCGCCTTCTTTCCGCCGATGACGGGGGGATGATCTCCCGGTTCGCGGCTGCACCAGATCGGAGCCGCATGATGACCGCCACCGTGCGCCTGCAGCGCGAGCCGTTCGATGCCGCGGCGGAGGCGGCGAAACTGACGCACTCGCGCACCGATGTCGGCGCCGTCGTCACCTTCACCGGCATCTGCCGCGGCGAGGAAGCGGGCGCGCCGCTTCTCGCCATGACGCTCGAGCACTACCCCGGGATGGCGGAGGCCGAGATCGCATGCCACGTCGAGGCGGCCGAGCGGCGCTGGCCGCTCCTCGGCGTCACGGTGATCCATCGCTACGGGCGTCTGGTCGCCAGGCGAGGACATCGTGCTGGTCGTCACCGCGGCGGCACATCGGCAGGATGCCTTCGCCGCCGCCGAGTTCCTGATGGACTATCTCAAGACCCGCGCGCCGTTCTGGAAACAGGTCGAATACGCCGGCAGGGAGTCCGGCAGCGAGAGGAAGTGGATCGACGCCAAGCCGTCGGACGATGCGCTGGCCGATCGCTGGACGAAACCACCGGGCCGCCGTGCGACTGCGGATTAGCATCGAGATAGGGTGGATCGAAGGCACGGCGACGCAATGCTGCCATCGCAACGGTCCCTGTTCGATATTCCCCGCCACGTCTGCTACCTCGACGCGGCCTCCTGGAGCCCGCTGCCGATCGCCACGCTGGAGGCCGGCCGCGCCGCCGTCGCGCGCAAGGGTCGGCCCTGGACCCTCGATCCGAGCTTCGCCTCGCAGCAGCACGAACGTGCCCGCCGCGCGGCGGCGCGGTTGATCAATGCCGACCCCGACGACGTGGCGCTGATCTCCTCGGTGAGCTACGGCGTCGCCAGCGCCGCCAAGGTGCTGCCGGTGCCCAAGGGCGCGCGCGTGCTGGTGCTGGAGAACGACCATTCCTCGGCGGTGCTGGAATGGACCACCCGCGCCGCTGCGCAGGGGTTCACCGTCGATGTCGTGCGGCGGCCCGACGATGCAGATTGGACCATGGCGGTGCTGGCGGCGATCGCGCGACCCGGGGCGGCCCCGGTCGCTCTCGCCTCCGTCTCCTCGGTGCACTGGTCGGATGGGGGGATGCTGGACATGGAGCGGGTCGCCGCGGCGCTGCGCGGGCAGGGGGCGGCGCTGCTGGTCGATGCGACCCATGCTGCCGGTGTCGTCCAATCGGATGTGAGCAGGCTCGATCCCGATTTCCTGGTGTTCCCCACCTACAAGTGGCTGCTGGGACCCTATGGGCGAGCCTTTCTCTATATTGCCAAGCGCCGCCAGAATGGCGTGCCGCTGGAGCAGACGAGCTACGGTCGGCGCGCGATCAGCTCCGACCGGGAACCCTACTATCGCGATACCGATTTCGTGTCCGGCGGGCGGCGCTTCGACATGGGCGAGCGCGATCATCTCATCTCGCTGGAAATGGCCTCGATCGGGATGGAGATGATGGCGCAGTGGGGCTGCGCCGCCGTCTCGGCACGGCTCGGCATGCTGACCGAGCGGCTGGCTGCCGGGCTGCGCGGTTGCGGCGTCACCGTGCCGCCGGCCGCATCGCGGGCTCCTCACGTCCTCAGTCTGGGCTTTCCGCACGGGATGCCGGAGGGACTGATCGCGCGGCTGGCGGCGGAGAATGTCTACGTTGCATCGCGCATCGGAAGGATGCGCGTCAGTCCGCATGCCTACAACGACGAAGAGGACGTGGATCGCTTCGTCGCCGCTTTCCGCCGATTGACGTGCTGAGGTGAGGGGTAACCCAACTTCGGCACTGCGGAAGTTGGGTTAGCGCTCGGGTGGTTGCCGCGGTTGTAGCGGGGTCCGTCGATAGATATCCGAAAGGCTGCAACGCAGGCCGAATTCGGCAAGGGTCAGCAGGTCATCCGCCTCGGTCAGCACTTGCTCCGTCCATCCGGTGTCCGTGCGCAGATCGACACGAACCTCGTACGATCCTGCTGGATGGTGAGGATGCACATGCAGCTCTCGTGCAGCTTGTATATTTCGCGCTTCTTTTCGACCCAAACGCGATCGCTCGCCGAGACGATCTCCGCCACGAGGTAGCAGCGGTCGATGTAACGCCTGTCAGGTTGCGGCTTACGTCGGCGTCGGTGACCAGCACGTCCGGCTCGGGGTCGTAGTGCTCGACCGCTGGTGCGAGGTCGACCCCGAGCCGCTGGTAGGCGATCAGGGTCGGCGAATGCGTTTCAAGGGCGTCGTTGAGCAACCGTTCGAGGTTGCTCGCGATCCGTTGGTGTGCTGGCGTCGGCGGAGTCATCATGACCGCGACGCCATCGATGAGTTGCCAGCGCTCCTCGTCGGGCCTCGTGGCGTAGAACGCACGAAACAGATCGATGGACATTCGGCGGTGCCTTGCGCTGTGCCGACATTGCCCCCTACGCGCGATGCTCGCCTGCTCAGCGCCTCCGGCCGAATTCACGCCGCCGCCTTCTTGCCCTTGGGCTGCACCTCGGCGGTGTAGTCGGCCATCAGCTGCTGGGTGATGGCCCCGGGCGTGAACCGCCAATGCGCGATCTCCGACACTGCGGTCACCTCGGCGGCGCTGCCGGTGATGAAGCACTCGGAGAAGCGGTCGAGCTCGTCGGGCATGATGCGCCGCTCGAGCACCTCGATGCCGCGCCGCTTCGCCAGCTCGATCGCGGTGCGGCGCGTGATGCCGTCGAGGAAGCAGTCGGCGATCGGCGTGTGGATCCTGCCGTCCTTGACGAAGAAGATGTTGGCGCCGGTGCATTCCGCCACCCGGCCCTGCCAATCCAGCATCATGGCGTCGGCGTAGCCTTTGCGCTCGGCCTTGTGCTTGGAGATGGTGCAGATCATGTAGAGGCCGGCAGCCTTCGCACGCACCGGCGCGGTGGCGGGGTCCGGCCGGCGGTAATCGGCGAGGTCGAGCCGGATTCCCTTCAAGCGCTGCGCCGGATCGAAATAGCTCGGCCACTGCCAGCTGGCGATGGCGAGATGGATTCGGTTGTTCTGAGCGGAGACTCCCATCATCTCCGAGCCGCGCCAGGAGACCGGCCGCACATAGGCGTCGGCCTGCCCGTTCTTCTCCAGCACCAGCCGCTTGGCGGCATCGATCTCGGCGACGGAATAGGGAATCTCGAAGTCGAGCACCTGCGCCGAGGTCTTCAGCCGTTCGGAATGCTCGGTGCACTTGAAGATCTCGCCGCCATACGCGCGTTCGCCCTCGAACACGCAGCTGCCATAATGCAGGCCATGAGTGAGCACGTGCATGGTGGCATCGCCCCATTCCACGAGCTCGCCGTCGTACCAGATGACACCGTCGAGGCGATCATACGGTTTCTCAGCCATGGCGCTTCCTCCTCGGACCTCCTCGGCCGGTTCCGCGCGCGGGTGCTCCGGCGTCCTTATGTTTTTGCGTCGCGGCCGCGCACCCGGTATGTTGCGGGCCGCCCATGAGAGCGCGCTTGCGCCTCCGGCGCAATCGCTCGGGCAGGGTTGCGGGCACGATGCTTTCGTGACCGCCTCATCCTGAATAACAATCTGACCGAAATATGTCAATATGGCTGACCTAAATATCGCCGATCGGCCGGTCGCGGGCGGAGAGCGCGGGGCTCGTGGGAACGAGCCCACCTGGGACGTCATCGAGCTCCTGTTCTTCGCCTACCGCGACTTCATCGGCGATCCCGACGAGGTGCTGGCCAAGTTCGGCTTCGGGCGCGCGCATCACCGGGTGCTGCATTTCGTCAATCGCAATCCCGGCATGAAGGTTGCCGAGCTACTCGACATTCTCAAGATCACCAAGCAGTCGCTCGGCCGCGTGCTCAAGCAGCTCATCGATCAGGGCTATGTCGTGCAGAGGGAGGGCGCCAGCGACCGCCGCCAGCGCCTGCTCTATGTGACGCCCAAGGGCGAGGCGCTCGCCATGAAGCTCGCGGGGCTGCAGACGGCGCGCATCGCGCGTGCGCTGTCCGAGCTCGGGCCGAATGCGCACGAGACCGCCTGCCGCTTCCTCGCTGCCATGATCAATGCCGACCACCGCGAACAGGTGCTGCGCTTCATCGCGGGTGCCGACCGGGCGCGGCGGCCGCGCGGCTGAGGTCGCGCCGATGCGGCCCGCCAGCAAGACCTCCGCCGCGCTGCCGGACGACGCGCCGCATCTCCTGGTGGTCGACGACGACCGCCGCATCCGCGACCTGCTCTCGCGCTTCCTGTTCGCGGAAGGCTACCGCGTCAGCACCGCGGAGACCGCCGCCGACGCGCGCGCCAAGCTCGCAGGCCTGCGCTTCGATCTCCTGATCCTCGATGTCATGATGCCGGGCGAGAACGGCTTCGATCTCGCCCGCGACCTGCGCAGCTCGTCGAACGTGCCGATCATCATGCTGACCGCGCGCGACGAGGCGCAGAGCCGGATCGAGGGCCTCACTCTCGGCGCCGACGACTACGTGGGCAAGCCGTTCGAGCCGCGCGAGCTCTCGCTGCGCATTGCCGGCATCCTGCGCCGCGCCCGCCCGCTCGCGGCTCCCCCGGTCGAGACCGTGCGCTTCGGGGACTTCCGCTTCCACCTCGTGCGCGGGGAGCTCAAGCGCGGCGAGGATGTCGTGCGGCTCACCGACCGCGAACGCGACATGCTGCGGCTGCTCGCCGCCACGCCGGGCGAGACCGTCCCGCGCCAGGCGCTCGCCGGCAGCGGCGGCGCGACCGGCGAACGGGCGGTCGACGTGCAGGTCAATCGCCTGCGGCGTAAGATCGAGCTCGATCCCGCCAATCCGCTGCTGGTGCAGACGGTGCGCGGGATCGGGTACCGGCTGGTGACCGCGCCATGACAACGCTCGATGTCGGCATCGCCGCGCTGCGCTCCGGGCTGACCGCATTGCGCTCGGCGGTGGCGCGCTTCCTGGATCTCTGGGATCGCGTCGGCGCGACGTTCAAGAACGTCATGCCGAAGGGCCTTTATGCGCGCGCGCTGCTGATCATCATCGTGCCCATGGTGGTGCTGCAGTCGGTGGTCGCCTTCATGTTCATGGAGCGCCACTACAACCTGGTGACGCAGCGGCTGTCCGCCGGGGTGGTGCAGGACATCGCCACCTTGATCGAGGTCTACAAGACCTGGCCGCAGGACGCCAACAATGCGCAGCTGCGCCGCATCGCGCAGGAGAAGCTCGGACTGGTGGTCGATTTCCTGCCGGTCGACGAGCTGCCGCCGCCGGGGCCGAAGCCGTTCTTCTCCCTGGTCGATCAGGCGCTGTCGGAGGAAGTCAGAAAGCTGGTCGGACGCCCCTTCTGGATCGACACGGTCGGACGCTCGTCGCTGCTGGAGGTGCGCATCAGGCTCGACAACGCGGTGATGCGGGTGTTCGCGCCGCGCAGCGCCGCCTATGTGTCGAACTCGCACATCTTCCTGGGCTGGATGGTGGGCACCTCCCTGGTTCTCATCACCGTGGCGGTGCTGTTCCTGCGCAACCAGATTCGTCCGATTCTGCGGCTCGCCGATGCCTCCGAGAGCTTCGGCAAGGGACGCGAGGTGCCGGACTTCCAGCCGCGCGGCGCGCGCGAGGTACGCCGCGCGGCGCAGGCGTTCATCGAGATGAAGCGGCGCATCGAGCGCACCATGGAGCAGCGCACCGCCATGTTGGCCGGCGTCTCGCACGACCTGCGCACCATCCTCACCCGCTTCAAGCTCGAGCTCGCGCTGATCGAGGACAGCCCGGAAATCGAGGCGATGAAGAAGGACGTCGACGAGATGGGCCGCATGCTGGAGGCCTACCTCGCCTTCGCGCGCGGCGACTCGGGCGAGCAGTCGGCGCCGACCGACATGGGTGCCTTCCTGCTGGAGCTCAAGACCGACGCCGAACGCAACGGCCACAAGTCCAGCGTCTTCTTCCGCGGTCACCCGATCGTCACGGTGCGCCCCAACGCCTTCAAGCGCTGCCTCGCCAACCTGGTCTCCAACGCGGCGCGTCATGCGCCCTCGATCTCGATCACCGGCCAGCGCGACCACCGCTGGCTGACGGTCACCGTCGACGACGACGGACCCGGAATCCCGCCGGGGCTGCGCGAGGAGGTGTTCAAGCCGTTCCTGCGGCTCGACGATGCCCGCAACCAGGACGAAGGCGGCACCGGGCTCGGCCTGGCGATCGCGCGCGATATCGCGCGCTCCCATGGCGGCGACATCGTGCTCTCCGACAGCCCGCTGGGCGGCCTGCGGGCGACGGTGCGGGTGCCGGTCTGACGAGGGCTCGATGCCCGGTGCCGTTCTCTCCCGCCGACTACGGGCTGCCGACGTCCGATGACGGGAGCCTGCGTGCGCGCTCGCGCAGGACGAACTTCTGAATCTTGCCGGTGGCCGTGGTCGGCAGCGGACCGAACACCACCGACTTGGGCGCCTTGAAATGCGCGAGCTGGTCGCGGCAGAAGGCGATGATCTCCTCCGCCGTCGCCTTGCCGCCGGGCTTGAGCTGCACGTAGGCGCACGGCGTCTCACCCCACTTCTGATCGGGTCGCGCGACCACCGCGGCAAGCTGCACCGCCGGATGCCTGTAGAGCGCGATCTCGACCTCGACGCTCGAGATGTTCTCGCCCCCGGATATGATGATGTCCTTGGCGCGGTCCTTGATCTCGACATAGCCGTTGGGATGCTCGACCGCGAGGTCGCCGGTGTGCAGCCAGCCGCCGCGGAACGTTTCGGCCGTCGCCTTGCCGTCCTTCAGATAGCCGAGCATCACGGTGTTGCCGCGCACCATGATCTCGCCGATGGTCCTGCCGTCGCGCGGCACCGGCGCGAGGCTGTCGGGGTCGGCCACCATGTGGCCGTCCACGACCGGATAGCGGACGCCCTGGCGCGCGGTCAGCGCGGCGCGCTCCTCGAGCTGCAGGTTGCTCCCAGCCGTCCTGTGGCACGCACAGCGTCGACGGCCCCTGCAACTCGGTCATTCCGTAGATGTGGGTGACACGGAAGCCGAGCTCCTCCATCCCCTTGATCACCTTGGCCGGCGGCGGCGAGCCACCGGTCTGGATGTCGACGACGTGGTCGAAGCGGCGGCGCTGCTCGGCCGGCGCCGAGGTCAACAGGTTGAGCACGGTCGGCGCTCCGCACATGTGGGTGACGCCATGCTCCGCGATCATCGCAAAGATCTGCGCGGGGTCGACCCGGCGCAGGCAGACATGGGTGCCGCCCATCGCCACCACCGACCACGGAAAGCACCAGCCGTTGCAGTGGAACATCGGCAGTGTCCACAGGTAGACCGGCTTCGGAGGCAGCGGCCAGGCCATGATGTTGCCGACCGACTCCAGGAAGGTGCCGCGATGGTGGTAGACCACGCCTTTGGGATTGCCGGTGGTGCCGGACGTGTAGTTGAGCGCGATCGCGCTGCTTTCGTCGACCGGCGGCGCCCACGCGAAATCCGGATCGCCCTTCGAGATGAAGCTCTCGTATTCGATCTTGCCGAGGCGCTCGCCCGGTCCGCTATAGAGCTCGTCGTCGACGTCGACGACGAGCGGGCGCTTCTTCGACATCGCCAGGGCCGGCCCAACCTGGCCGGCAAACTCGCGATCGGTGATCAGCACTTCGGCCTCGCCGTGCTCGAGGATGTAGGCGATGGTGGCGGGCTCGAGCCGGGTATTGATGGTGTTGAGCACGGCGCCCAGCATGGGCACGCCGTAATGCGCCTCCACCATGGCCGGCACGTTCGGCAGCATGACCGAGACGGTATCGCCGGCGCGCACGCCGGCTGCCGCCAGCGCCGACGCCAGTTGCCGCGCCCGGTCGTAAAGCTGGCGATAGCCGTATCGGCGGGCGCCGTGGATCACGGCGGGGCGGTCGGGATGGATGTCGGCGCAACGTGGCAGGAACGATATCGGGGTCAAAGCCGCGAAATTCGCGGCGCTCGGTTGCAGGTCCTGGAAGATGTTGTGTCGTGCGCCTCGTCTGCGCTTGCCGGCGGGCAACGATGGGCGGCGGGAATTGGTGCTTCTTGCCTTGCCACGACGGGCGTCGGTCGGTTTCGCCTTGCGCGGCTTGGCCATCTTTCTCCCCTCTCACCCGGCGTGATCGGCGCGGCGGCGAGGTGCCGCCACGACGAGATGCTGCAGCATGTTCGCGACCCGCGACTGGTGGCCGGGCATCATAGCAGAGCGAGATGGCGGGAATTGCGGGGATCGCGATCTTCCCTGGCTGTCGGACGCCGAGGCGGCGCCGATCGCGACATTCTGAAGCCGACCTGGCAGGCGAATGCTGCAGTGCGGCGATCCTGTGCGGCCCGCCGATCGCCGCGCCCTGCGTCGAATCCATTGTCGCGGCCGGCAATGCGCGGTGGCGCAACCGATTGGGCATGCTAGGGTGGCCGCAGAACGGAAGCGTAGGCTCCCTCAACAGTTCAGGCGGAGGAAAATCCATGAAGGCTCTGGCTATCGTCTCGGCGGCGCTGCTTGCCGTTCCGGCATTGCTCGCATCCGAGGGAGCGCTCGCCCAGGAGCGCACGGTCAAGATCACCGGCTTCGGCGCCAAGACCGGCGTGGTCCGCGTGTTCGGCATCAACAGCGAGGCCGCCATGAAGGCGGCGGCTGAGGAGATCAACAGGACCGGCGGCGTCACGCTCGGCGACGGCACCAAGGCCAGGTTCACCGTCGATTTTCTCGACGACCGCTGCAATGCCGAGGAAGGCATCTCGGTCGTGCGCCGCATCGCCTCGAGCGACGCCTTCGTCGCGGTCGGGCCGACCTGCTCCAACGTCGCCGAGTCGCTGTTCGGGATCCTGCAGAAGAAGGCGGGCGATGCCTCCGACAGCGGGCTGCAGTTCCCCATCATCGCCGACGTGGCCGCCAAGGGCGGCCTCGCCAAGATCTCCGAGTGGTCGTTCCGCAATGTCCCGAGCGAATTCGAGATGTACAAGTCGCTGTTCGCCTGGATCAAGTCGCAGCACCCGACGCTGAAGACCATCTTCGGCGGCGTCGAGAAGGACTTCGCGCATTCCAATGCGACTTACGGCGTCATGAAGGCGCAAGCCGAGGCCAACGGCTTCGCAGCTGCTGGGAACCGCCGAATGGCTGCTCAACGACACCACCTTCTCCACTCAGATCCGCGACATGAAGCGCGCCAATGCCGACATCGTGGCGATCTCGGCGCATCCGTTCACGACCTGCGGCGCGCTCAAGGAGATGGACCGACAGGGCGTGAAGCCCAAGCTGCTGATCGGCCTGACCAGCTCGTCCAGCATCGAGACCCTGCAGGGCTGTGCCAAGCAGGCCGAAGGCATCATCATTCCGACCAGCTTCGCGCCGGTGACCCCCGAGGCCCAGAAGGCGGCCGAGAGCGTCGCCAAGTTCGGCGGCAGCGCCGATCTGCACAGCGCCGCCGCCTACGAGATCATGTTCATCCTCAAGGATGTGATCGAGCAGCAGAAGATCATGGCGAAGCCCGACACCGTTCAGGCCGATCGCAACAAGATGCGGCAGGGGCTGGCGGGGCTCAAGGAGACGATGGGCTTGCTCGGCAAGGTCGGGCGCACCCCCGATCGCGAAGCCATCAAGCCCTTCCTCTACGTCCACGCCAAGGGCGGTAGCTGGCTGGTTCTGCACAAGCCGTCGTCCTGAGCGCGCGAGCGTCGCGGCGGATCGCACCGCGCGGTCCGCCGGTTCGCTGTCGTCCGCCTGTTGCTGACCAGCACCGGCCGTTGACGTGGATCTTCTCGACCTGATCGACGCGGTACAGTCGGTCGCCGACGGCGTTCTGTTCGGCGCGACCTATGCGTTGCTGGGGATCGGCTTCACGCTCATTTTCGGCGTGATGCACAAGATCAACCTGTCCTATGCCGCGGCCTCCATCGGGGCTGCCTATGCGAGCCTGTTGCTGCTTGCGGTCATCAAGGCGCCGGCCGTGCTCGTGTTCCTGATGGCTGCTGTTGCGGGCGGGTTGATCGGGCTTGTGGTCTATCTCATCGGCTTCAGGTTCATTCCGCTCGCCAATCCGCTCGCGACCCTGATGTCCACCGTCGGCCTGCTGCTCTTGATCGACGAGATCGTCGTGCATGCCACGGCAGGCGTCCCGCTCAACTATCCGGCGCTGTTCTCCGACGTGATTATCCGGGTCGGGCCGTTCAATCTGCGCGGCGACCTGATGTTCGTGTTCGTATTGGGCTGCGCGTGCATGGTCGTCCTGCTGTTCATGCTGTATCGGACCAGGCTCGGTCTCGCCACCCGCGCCGTATCGCAACAGCCCACGGCATCGGAGCTCTGCGGCATCGGCATCACGCGGGTCAATGCTCTCACCTTTGCGGTCACCGGCGTGGTGGGCGGGATTGCCGGTGCCATGATCGGTGCTGCAATCGGCATGCTGTCGCCGCTGCTGTCGCTGCCGTTGACGGTCAAGGGGCTGATCGTCACCGTGATCGGCGGGCTCGGCAGCATACCGGGCGCCATCATCGCCGGGCTCGTGGTCGGCGGCCTCGAGAACGCCTTCCAGTTCTTCCGAGGCGTTTCCGAGCGCGATCTCTACATCATGCTTCTGCTGTTTGCCTTCCTGGTTTTTCGTCCGGGCGGCTTGTTCGCAATGCCGGCCGGGCGCGATTGACGCGGGGCGCGCACTGCAATGGATTTCTACCTCGGCCTCGCCCAGATCATCGGCGTTCACACGCTGCTCGGGCTGTCGGCCTATTGCGTGCTGTTGACCGGCCAGGTGAGCCTGGCCCAGGCGGGCTTCTTCGCCATCGGCGCCTATGTGGCCGGCATGCTCACGGTGCTGGCGCAGTGGCCGATCGTTCCCGCGCTGGGCGCCGCCGCCGTGGTCGCCGGCGCGCTGGCGTGCGCGGTCGGCTTCCCGGCCCTGCGGGTGAAGGGCCTGATGCTGGTGGTGGCGACCATCGCATTCGGAGAGGCGGTGCGGTTGTTCCTCTTCAATTTCACCTATCAGGTGCAGGCCGGAAATCTCAAGCTCGGACCGCACGGGGCCGAGGGCTTTCGCCAGATCCGCTACTTTCCGGAAAATGGCTGGACCACGCTCCACGTCATGCTGTTCATCTGGGCGGTGGTCGTGCTGGTGATGGCCGGCGTGTGGTGGCTCGATCGCTCCCGCGCCGGCGCCGTGCTGCGTGCGGTCGGCGAGGACGAGCTCGCCGCCCAGAGCTCGGGCATCAACATCACGGCGGTGAAGGTCTCGGCGATGACCATCGGCGGCGTCATCGCCGGCATCGGCGGTGGGCTGTTCGCGCACTACACCACCCATATCGAGCACGTGCAGTTCGGCGTGGTGCTGGCCACCTTCGCGATCGCCTATCCCATCCTGGGCGGCCTCTCCAACGTGTTCGGCACGCTGCTCGCCGTCGTCTTCATCCAGGGTTTCCTGATCGAAGGGCTGCGCTTCATGGGCGATTGGCGCAACCTGCTGTTCGGGGCATTGATCGTGCTGGCGATGAATGTGCGCCCGCGTGGATTGCTCGACGCCGGCGCCATGCTCGCCCTCAAGCGGCTGATCATGCCCAGCAAGGACCGAAGCGGTGCTTGAGCTCCACGGACTGACCAAGCATTTCGGCGGCGTTCGTGCGGTCGACGGCGTCGATCTCGCGGTCGGGCGTGGCGAGATTCTCGGCCTCATCGGCCCCAACGGCTCCGGCAAGAGCACGATCGTCAATCTGGTGTGCGGCCTCTTTCCACTCACCGCCGGGCGCGTGGTCTTCGACGGTGCCGACATTTCCGACCGGCCGCCGCACACGCGCGTGACCCTGGGGATCGCGCGCACGTTCCAGAACATACGCCTGTTCGGGCAATTGCCGGTCTGGCAGAATCTCTGGGTGGCGCAGAACTCCGGTGCGCAGCGCAGCCAGCGCTTTCTCGAGCGCTGGCTGGGCAGCTCGCGCAACGCGCGCGAGGAGATCGACCGCACGCTCGAGCTGTTCGACCTCGCGCACAAGCGCGACGACCTGGCCGCGAATCTGGCCTTCGGCGAGCAGCGGCGCCTCGAATTTGCGCGGGCGCTGGCCGCCAGGCCCGCCTTGCTGCTGCTCGACGAGCCGGCGGCCGGGATGAACGCGGAGGAGATCGACCAGCTCGACGGGCGCATCCGCAAGCTGCGCCAGGACGGCCTCACGGTGCTGTTGATCGAGCACCACGTCGAGCTGGTCATGTCGGTCGCCGACCGTGTCGCCGTGCTCAACTTCGGCCAGAAGATCGCGGAAGGAGCTCCCGCCGCGGTTCAGGTCGATCCCGCGGTGCGCGAGGCCTATCTCGGCACTGCGGCGGCGGCGTGAGGGGCACGATGCTCGCCATATCCGATCTCGTCACGGCCTACGGCAAGATCGAGGCGTTGAAAGGCGTGTCGCTCGAGCTGGAGACCGGAAGGATCACCTGCCTGCTCGGACCCAACGGTGCCGGCAAGACGACCCTGATGATGACGATCGCCGGCATCCTGAAGCCGCGCCGCGGCTCGGTCCGGCTCGCCGGCGGCGAGCTGGTCGGCCTGTCGCCGGCCAGGATCGTCGGGCAGGGGGTCGCGCTGGTGCCGGAGAACCGGCTCGTCTTTCCGCAGATGAGCGTGCACGAGAACCTGCTCGCGGGGGCCTATCGGCGGCGCGACAAGGCGGAGATAACCGTCGACCTCGAGCGGATGTACACGCGCTTTCCGCGCCTGCGCGAACGGCACGAGCAGCCCGCCGGCACGCTCTCGGGCGGGGAGCAGCAGATGCTGGCGGTTGCCCGTGCGCTGATGTCGCGGCCGCGGCTTCTGCTCATGGACGAGCCGTCGCTCGGGCTCGCGCCGCTCGTGGTCGCCGAGATCCTCGACATCGTCCGCGATCTCAATCGGGACGGAACCACGATCTTCCTGGTCGAGCAGAACGCGCACATGGCACTGAAAGTGGCGCACCAGTTCCTCCTGATGGAGCAGGGACGCATCACGTTCAAGGGCAGGCCCGGACAACTGGCCGAAGACGAAGTGATCCAGCGCGCGTATCTCGGCACCAGGCGTTCCGGGTGACCGAACGCGGCAGAGACCGATGATCGACCTCGTCCAGAACACCCTCGACGGCGTGATGATCGGCTCGTCCTATGGGCTGCTGGCGCTTGGTTTCACCCTGATCTTCGGCGTGATGCGCAGGCTCGACCTGGCCTACGGGCCGTCGATCATGATCGGGGGTTATCTCGGAACCGTGCTCTATCTGCACACCGGCGCCGGCGCGCCGGCGGTCGCCGGTGCGATGATTCTCGGAGCGGTGATCGCCGGCATCTACGTCGAGCGGCTCTGCTTCGCACCGATGAAGGCCGGGGCCGGCATCGCCTCCATGGTGTCGAGCTTTGCAATCTGGATGCAGCTCGAGCAGGCGGCGGTGCTCGTTCTCCCCCGTCACACCTATCCCTTCCCGCCGCTCGCAACCACGTCCCCGCTCCAATTCGGACCCTTCCTGGTCCGTGCCGATCACCTCGTCATGCTCGTCTGCGCGCTCGGACTGGCGGCGGCCGTGCAGCTGATGCTCTACCGCACCCGTTTCGGCCTCGCCTTGCGCGCCATCATCGGCAATCCGCTGGCGGCGCATCTGGTCGGCGTCGATGTGCGCAGTGCCGTGCTGCTCGCGTTCGTCGCCGCCTCGGCGGTCGGCGGCGCCGCCGGCTTCCTCGTGCTCGCGGTCGACCAGCAGATCACGCCGATGTTCGGCATGTGGGCGACATTGAAGGGACTGATCGCGATGATGATCGGCGGATTGGGATCGGTCCCCGGTGCGGTTGTCGGCGGATTGCTGCTGGGCATCGTCGAGACCCACAGCCAATGGTATTTCGGTCCGCAGATCCGCGATCTGGTCGCCTACTTCGTGCTGTTGGCGTTCCTGGTGGTGCGTCCGGGCGGGCTGCTCGGCCGCGCGCCGGACGCGGCGATGCCGCGCTGAGTCCTCGGCCATGGACGACCATCTCATCGGTGTATTGTCCAATATCGGCGTCATCTCGTTCGTCGCATTGTCGGCCTACCTGCTGCTGCTGACCGGAGAGATCTCGTTCGGCCAGCAGGCGTTCTTCGCGATCGGGGCCTATGCCGCGGGAATTGCGACCACCCTGTGGGGCTGGTCGCTGCTGGCGGCGCTCTTATGGGGTGCGCTGGCCGGCGGCGGGGCGGCGCTGCTGATCGGTGTGCCGACGCTTCGGCTGCAAGGCCTCTATTTCGCGATCGCGACCCTGGCCTTCGCGGAGATGGTGCGGATTCTGTTCGAGCTGTTCCGTTACCAGGTCATGATCGACGGCGAGCTGGTCGGGCCCAACGGGACCGACGGATTTCGCAACATCCGCTATGTCTTCGACCACAACATCGACGCCTTCCACTTCCTGCTGCTGATCTACGCGCTGCTCGCGGCGGTGCTGCTCGGCTTCATGCTGCTGGAGCGCTCGCGGCTCGGCGTCGTCTTCAGGATGATCGGCCAGGACGAGATGCTGGCCGGGCTGCAGGGAATTTCCGTCGCGCGTCACAAGGTGCTCGCCGCCGGCATCGCCGGGGCACTCGCCGGAATCGGCGGTGGCCTCTATGCCCATCTGACGACCTACGTGGAGCCGCGCGCCTTCGACGTCATGCTCGGCGTTCACAGCCTCGCCTATGGTCTGATCGGAGGGCTCGGCACCGCGCTCGGTCCGCTGCTCGGCGTGCTGATCGATATCGGCCTGCTGGAATCGATCAGGGCCCTGGCCGGCTATCGCATGATCATTTTCGGCGGGCTGGTCGCCTTGCTGTTGATCGTGCGCCCGCGCGGCTTGCTCGACGAGACGGTCGTGCACAGGATAAGCCGCTTCGGGCGCCACATGCGCCCATGGCTGCGGCGACGGGCTCGAACCGGGGGGAGCGGCGCGTGAGCGGCGGGAAGGCGGCGGTGAAGGCAGCGATTTGCGTCACGGCGGTCTTGGCGGCGTTTGCGCTCTGCGCTGCCGGGCGCGCCCATGCGCAGATCCGCGCCAAGGCCGACGTGAGCTGCCGGCCGGGAGCCGAGAAGCTGCACTACGACTGCATCATCAAGCTGGCCAATTCCCGCACTGGCGAGCCGCTGTCCGGCATGAAGCTGACCATGGGCGCGAGCATGCCGTCGATGCCGGCGGCGCACAACGTACGGCCCGTGGCCGCCACGGAGGATAGGGACAAGGGTACCTATCGGGCCCGCATCGTGCTCGAGATGCACGGCGACTGGGCCCTCCAACTCGATCTGTCCGGTGCGGTGCGCGACCGCGTGATCAAGCTGCTGCGGTTCGAGGGCGATCGCGTGGACGAGCCCCCGGCGGCGCCCGGCCGCCACCGGCACTAGTGCGGTGTCTTTGACGTTCCGATCAGTCTCGCGGCGGTTCCGTCATCGGAACGTCAAAGACAAAACCGCACTAGCACCATAGACTTGCTAGTGTCCCTTTGCTTCCGACGTTCGTACTCGAGCGTGCTGCAATGTGAAGCGAACGTCGGAAGC
The DNA here is from genome assembly GCA_963840535.1 of uncultured Alphaproteobacteria bacterium. GTDB lineage: Bacteria > Pseudomonadota > Alphaproteobacteria > Rhizobiales > Xanthobacteraceae > VAZQ01. The sequence continues at coordinate 14,067 of CAWIZJ010000052.1, read as the reverse complement.
GGGACACTAGCCGGGTGCTCGGCCTACGCCGCGATCGTCTCGTCGTCGGCTTCGTCGTCGCGGCGTCGTCGCGGCGGTCGCCGGCCGCTGCGCCCCACGCAGGCCGAGACGCGCAGCAGGTCGTCGAGGAAGCCGGACCAGCGCTGTCCGCGTGCGAGCGAGCGGTCGAGCGCAGCCATGGTGCGGGCGAGCCCGGGATCGTCGTCGTCCAGCCAGGTCCGCAGCACCGACGCGTACAGCAGCGCCAGCCCCTGCGCGCGCACCATACCTCTGGGGCCGGAGGCGGAAATGTCGGCTGCGGTCAGCATCCATTGCTGCGAGCGTACCGCCAGGCCGTTGAGCGCGAGCGCCAGCGGCGGATTGCGCATGGCCGAACGCGACAGCGAGCGCAGCGCCGCCTTGTGCGGGGTCGAGACCTCGATGCGCCGCATCAGCACGTCGAACAGGCGCTCGCGCGGCGGCTCCGCGGCCATGTCGGCGTCGCTGCCCGCCAGCACCGCGCGGTCGATGTCCTTCATGTGCGTGGCCAGGATCGCGACGGTCGACCCGAACTGCTCGCGCATCTCCGACAGCGAGACGCCGGCGCGCGTGGCGATCTCGGCAAAGCCGATCCGTTCGAACGGCTGCTCCGCGAGCAGCGCCAGGAAAGCCTTCGTGATGCGCGCACGCGCGGACCCGTCGCTGCCGGAAGAGGCAGGCACGGCGGACTTGCTTGACGGTCGACGAGCCATGGCCGGGCTCCTGGACTGGTTTGCTCCCGCGCATCTCAATGTAGGCCGGTCGCGGGCATCGTTCCAGGTCGGCGTTGTGTCCGAACAGGCTTTGGATGTGCGCCGGGGCGGCGTCGGCAGACCGAGTCATCCCCCCAATTCGTGGGCGCGCCGGGTGGCAGCCGCGACCGCTCTCGTCATCAGCGGCATGAGGCCGTCATTTGCCATCAGCACCTCGAGCGCCGCGGCGGTGGTGCCGTCCGGCGAGGTCACGTTCTGCCGCAGCGTCGCGGCGTCGAGCGGGGAGCGGCGGAGGAGCTCGCCCGCGCCCGCCACGGTGGCCCGCGCGAGCGTCTCGGAAAGGCCGCTCGGCAAGCCCGCGACAGCACCGGCTCGCGCCATCGCCTCGACCAGCAGGAACACGTAGGCGGGCCCCGAGCCGGAGAGTGCGGTTACCGCGTCCATCAGCGACTCGTCGTCGACCCATTCGACTGCCCCGACGGCGGAAAGGAGGGCGTCCACCAGCCCGCGCTGGGCATCGCCGACGCGGGCGTTCGCAACCGCAACCGTGATGCCGCGGCCGACGGCGGCGGGCGTGTTCGGCATCGCCCGCACCAGCGCAGCGGCGGGCAGCGCGTTCTCGAGGGATCGCAGCGGGCGTCCCGCCATGATGGAGACGACCACGGTCGAGGCCGTCACGAAGGGCGCGAGCGTCGGCATCACCTCGGGCGCCGCTTGCGGCTTGACCGCGACCACGACGGCGGAGACGGCGGCGCCCGGCGCAGGATCGAGGCGCAGGCCGCGCCCCGACAGCGCCATGATCTCGCGCGACGGCCGGGGCTCCATCACGGCGATCCTGGACGCATCGAGCCCCAGCCCGAGCCAGCCTTCCAGCAACGCAGAGCCCATCTTGCCGGCGCCGACGAGCAGGATGTTTCCCGGCAGGTCGGCGAGGTTGCTGCGCGCCGAGGCGGTCATGGCGGTTCTCGCTTGTCATCATCCGAAGCGGACGATCCAGTACTCACTGCCCTCGGGATTGGCAAACGGCCGGGGAGCTGCCGGATGTGCGGCGCAGGTCGGAAACGGCCGCGGCGAGGTCAGGCCTGGCCCTGGGTCTCGAACATGGCGCTGTCGAGCGCCTCGCGGGCACCCTTGCCGGCCCACACCACGAACTGGAATGCTGGAAAATAGCGCTCGCAGGCATCGACCGCGGTTGCGAGCAGCGTTTCGCATTGGCGGTTGGAGGCATCGACACCCCCGGCGAGCACCAGCGCGTGCCGGTACATCACCAGGCCGTCCTGGATCCAGAGATCGAAGTGCCCGACCCACAGCTGCTCGTTGATCAGCGAGATCAATTGCTGCACCTCGCTGCGGCAGCGATCCGGTACCTTGAGCTCGAAGGCGCAGGCCAGGTGGAGCGCCTCGATGTCGAACATCCAGGTGTAGGAGACCTGGTAGTCCGTGCATTTGCCGGTCACCAGGATGGTGATCTCGTCCTCGCCCGCACGCTCGAACGACCAGCCATGGGTGCCCGCGACCCGCTCGACCACATCGAGAGGATTCACCCGAGACTGCTCCGAATAGTCGATGAGGGTCATGCCCTTCTCCGCCCTGCCGCTCGGAATGGGATGCGCACCCGACCGCACGCACGCCACGCCGCCTTCGACGCGGTCCCCGGTGGAGCGCATGGACTGCTCCGGGGCGAATCACTTGGCGACTCGAATATAACCCCTTCGATTCCAGGGGCTGAAGCGCAATTGGACGGCGCAATGGTTAACGATTCGTGGATATCTCGCGCCGCATCGACTTCTCCACAGCCGAGACGGTTGACGGCCGTGCATGCAGGACACGATGGAGCAGGGGAACGTCCGACGCCGGCTAATCGAACAGGCTGGAGACCGACTCCTCGGCTGCGGTCCGGCCGATGGCCTCTCCGATCAGTGTCGCCACCGACAGCACGCGGATATTGCGCGCGACCCGGACCGCCTGCGTGGGCTGGATCGAATCGGTGATGACCAGCTCCTGGAGGCGCGAGGCGCTGATGCGGGCGACCGCGCCTCCCGACAGCACGCCATGGGTGATGTAGGCGTAGACTGCGGTCGCACCCTTCTCGAGGAGCGCGTCGGCCGCGTTCACGACCGTGCCGCCGGAATCGATGATGTCGTCGACCAGGATGCAGGTGTAATCCTCGACCTCGCCGATCACATTCATGACCTCGGATTCGCCGGCGCGCTCGCGCCGCTTGTCCACGATCGCAAGCGGGGCGTTGATGCGCTTGGCGAGCCCGCGCGCGCGACCCACTCCACCCACGTCCGGAGAGACCACCATCACCTTGGTGATGTCGAAGCGCTCCCTGATGTCGCGCACCATCATGGGGGCGGCATAGAGATTGTCGGTCGGAATGTCGAAGAAGCCCTGGATCTGGCCGGCATGGAGGTCGAGCGTCATCACCCGATCGGCGCCGGCGCGAGTGATCAGGTTGGAGACCAGCTTGGCCGAGATCGGCGTGCGCGGGCCGGGTTTGCGGTCCTGGCGCGCATAGCCGAAATAGGGGATCACCGCGGTCACGCGCCGCCCCGACGCGCGCCGCAACGCGTCGATGATGATGAGCAGCTCCATCAGGTGGTCGTTGGCCGGGAACGACGTCGACTGGATGACGAAAACGTCGCTGCCGCGCACGTTCTCCTGGATCTCGACGAAGATCTCCATGTCGGCAAAGCGGCGCACGACGGCCTTGGTCAACGGCGTCGCGAGATAGGCGGCGATCGCCTCTGAGAGAGCGGGATTGGAGTTGCCGGCGACGAGCTTGATCGCACCGTTGTTGGGCCGCATCGCAGTCTCCTGGCGGGATGCCTCACACCTTCCCGCGTGCCGGCGGCGTCCTGATAACAAGGAGGCGCCGAGGCTGGCAATATGACGGGGAAGGTGAGGAGTGCATTGTCCCGCGGTTTTCCGCGCTGGCCTCGGGCTTAGCCATTGTGGTTGCCGAATTGCGGTGCGACGGCGGCGGCGCCCGCGAGCGTCGCGGTCGATGCAACCTCGAAGCCGGAACAGGCCGGGCGCCGATTACGGCTCAATTTGCCAACGCTATCGCACTGATGTGACGCCCATAGTCGACCTCCCGGAAGTGGGTCGACCGGCGGTAGCTGAAGAACCGCGCGGCATCGACATAGGTGCAGTGGCCGAGATCCTCCAAGCGGGCGATGCCGGCGGCCGCCAGACGGCCCGCGATGTAGCCTGCGAGGTCGAACAGCGCGTGGCTCGGCCGCGACGAGGCCCGGAAGAAGCGCTCGTTGGCCTCGTTCTCGGACCTGAAGCTGGCGACCAGCTCCGGGCCGACCTCGTAGCTCGGCTGGCGGATCATCGGTCCGAGTGCAGCCGTAATCCGAGCCCGGTCGGCGCCGCACTCCTCCATCGCCGCGACGGTCGCCTCCAGCACGCCGGCGGCGGCGCCGCGCCAGCCGGCGTGGGCGGCAGCGATGACGCCTGCCTGATCGTCCGCGAGCAGCACCGGCCCGCAATCCGCGGTTGTAACGCCGATGGCGATGCCCGCCACGCGCGTCACGATCGCATCGGCACGCGGCCGCTCCTGCACGCTCCATGGGCGGTCGATGGTGACGACGTCGGGCGAGTGGACTTGATACGCGGTGAGCAGCCGCTCCGGCGTCACGCCCAGCGCCGCCGCCATGCGGGCGCGGTTCTCCGCCACATTGGCGGGCGCGTCATCGGAGCCGGAGCCGCCGTTGAGGCTCGCATAGGGGCCGTTCGACACCCCGCCGTCGCGTGTGAAGAAGGCGTGTCGAATGCTGGCAAGCGCGGAGAGCGAGGCGGCGCGAAGCATGCCATTGTCATGCCCGGCTTTACCGCGCGGATACAAGTGGCGTGCCTGCGTGCTCATGGCTCGAATCCGGGTAGCGCCTCGATGTGCGGGCCGGAAAGGGCCAGCGCCTTGACCAGGCGGCCCATGCCGGTGCGCTCCTCGTTGGTCAGGCGCTCGAGCGCGGCCACGATCGCGATGGCATATTGCTCCGGGGCACCCGCCCTGAGCGCGGCGGCCCGCTGCTCGATGCCGAGGCGGCGAAGAAACTCGGCCTGCGTCACCGGTCCGTGCAGCCGCGCGCCCATGCCCTCGGCCGCCTGCGCCAGCGCCTGAAAGTCCACGTGGGCGGTGATATCGACCAGCCCGGGCGCCGCGAGCGGGTCGACATGGTCGTGCCCGCCGACCGCCTGCAGGGTATCGCCGATGGCGCTCTCGGTATGGCCGTAATCGATGACCAGCGCGACGCCGCCCGATCGCGCCGCGCGGCGTCCGAGCTCGAGCGCGGTCCTGTCGGAACGCCACTCGAAGATCTCGCCTATCTTTGCGGTACGCAAGCTACTCGGCAGGAATTCGTCGAACAGCGGGATCGGATCGCGATCGATGCTGAAATGGAATTTGGCATCGTCGCCGATCTTGACGACGCGCTCGTGCCAGCCGTCCGCGCACATCACCGCCTGGTGGACCGGCAAGGCATCGAAGAACTCGTTGGCCAGGATGATGACCGGACCGTCCGGCACGTCCTCGATCGCGCGGTGCCACGACAGCGGCAGCTCGACCATGGCCAGTGCCTGGCGCTGCACGCGCTCGAGCGCGGGGCTGACATCGACCAGGTGCACCGCAAGCGCGGAACGGAACTCCGGCACGACCTTGGCTGCCCGCAACGCATCGAGCATCATGGTGCCGCGGCCGGGCCCGAGCTCGACCAGATGGACAGTGGCCGGCGATCCCATCGCCCGCCAGGCGGCCGCGGCCCACAGGCCGATCAGCTCGCCGAACATCTGGCTGATCTCGGGCGCGGTGGTGAAGTCGCCGGCGGCACCGAACGGGTCGTGGGTGGTGTAGTAGCCGTGCTCGGGATGCGTGAGGCAGAGCGCCATGTACTGCGCGACTGCCATCGGACCGCCGAGCTCGATGCGACGGCGAATCTCCGACTCGAGCGGCATGATGGCGTCCGCCGTCATGTCGGCTGCGTGCTCCGGCGCGGCATCGCCATCAGCACGATGCCGGCAAGGATCAGCGGCACCGACAGCAGCATCCCCATGGTCAGTCCTCCCCACAGATAGCCGAGCTGCGGGTCGGGCTCGCGGAAGAGCTCGCAGATCGAGCGCGCAAGTCCGTAGCCGAATGCGAACGCCCCCAGGATGAAGCCCGGTCTGCGCAGTGCGCCGGCGCGGATCAGCAGGCCGAGCACCGCGAACAGCACGAGCCCTTCCAGCGTCGCTTCGTAGAGCTGACTCGGATGCCGCGGCTGCGGGCCGCCGGTCGGGAATATCATCGCCCACGGGGCGTCGGTCGGCCGGCCCCACAGCTCGCCATTGATGAAATTGGCGATGCGGCCGAGGAATATGCCGATCGTCGCGGCGGCACAGGTGATGTCCCCGAGCGAGAGAATGGACAGCCCGCGATGACGCGCGAACAACACCACCGCGAGCACGCAGCCGAGAAAGCCGCCGTGGAACGACATGCCACCCTTCCACAACTGCAGGCTCTCCAGCGGGTGTGCGGCGAAATAGCTCGGATTGTAGAACAGCACGTAGCCGATGCGACCGCCCAGAATGATCCCGAGCGTGACCCACAGCACGAAATCGTCGAAATCGCGAACGGTGATCGGCGCCGGCCCGCCCCACAGCGTCTCCGAGCGGATGATGGCGCGGGCATAGATCCAGCCCAGCAGGATGCCGACGATATAGGCGAGCGCGTACCAGCGCACGGCGATCGGCCCGATGCTGATCAGCACCGGGTCGATGGCAGGGAAGGGGATGACGTGAAGCGGCATCGGCGATTTGCACCACTGCGTCGCGGTGATGCGGGCAGGCGGCCGGGGCTGTCAAGGTGGGGCGGATCGACGTTGCCGCCTCACGGATCGCCCGCGGGGCAGCGTGCAAGGTCGTTTGCCGCGATCTCATTTCCGTTCGTCGGCCGAAGCTTCGCGCGGGGGCCAGGCGAGCGCGATGCGGGCGCGCGCAACGCCGGCCGGAAAACGCGCCCGATCGAGCGGCTCGACGCGAGTGAATATGAGCCGCGACCGGAACGCCGGCGGGCTTTCGACGATGAGCACTCCCCGCAGCGCGCGCGACTGCGGATGAAACACCGGCTTCTGTAATGCGAAGTGCTCCGGGCGCTGCGTCCAGGCCGGACGGCACAGATCCCATCGCTGAGCCAGATGCTCTCCGGCGGCGCCGATCCAGGCGTCGACGAGCGGGTCGCCGACCGGATCGGGGACCGGATCGAGACGACCCTGCTGCGCCGCCTTGTCCGGATGGTCGAGATAGAACTCGTCCATGAATTCGTCGAGCGCCATCGGGAAATCGGATGCACGCCGACGAGCGATCTGAGCGACCTCGGCCAGCGTTTGGGGACGAGACATGTCGTGCTTCCATTCCTTCCGTTCACGGAGCGGATCGTGCCGCAATCGCGCGCGCAAGCTCGCCGAGACGCAACTCGGCCGTCGCCGGCAGCGTACGATCCGGGAAGCGCCTCCAGCGACGAGGGGCGCGCCTAGAGACTCAGAGACGCGAGCAGTAGGGCCCTATCCGAAAGGCCTCCTCGATCTTCGCACGGTCGAGCTCTGCCATGGCGTTCTCTTCCAGTTCGGGGCGTCCATCTTACCAGCCCTCGCCATGCGGGTTTCTCTCTTGTTCCCCGTCGCAGGCGCGATCGGCTCAATGATCGACATTCGCAGGTCTTGCGATCGCAATCCGCCGTCACCATTGTTGTGGCAGCGTACGAACCCGGGCCGAGGCCACCAGCATGACCCAGACCAGCAGCCGCTTCTTCGACGAGATCGCGCGCCTGATGAACGATGCCGCCGGCGTCGCCTCGGGTGTGCGCCGCGAGTTCGAAACCGTGGTGCGCAACCAGGCCGAGCGGATTCTGCGTGATCTCGACGTGGTCAAGCGCGAGGAATTCGAGGCGGTCAAGGACATGGCGCGGCTGGCACGCGAGGAGAACGAGGCCTTGAAGGCCCGCATCGCCGCCCTCGAGGGCAAGCTCGGCGCCGCCGGAGGCTCCTGCTAGACAAGCCCCCGACCATACGTTTTCTGCGCCGGCCGGCGGCGATCGAGGGTTCCTTGAGTTTCCCGTACCCGCCCGTTATAAGCGCGCCGGACCGCGACCCAGACACCCCTGGAGGCATGCCGCGGTCCATCGGGGCCGCTGATGCGGCCGTCTCCATTCAGCGGGAATTTGAACCATGGCGACCGTCAAGCAAATGAAGGCGACGGCGCGAGCGCGGGCCGGCAAGGGGGCCGCCCGGGCGGAGCGTCGCGCCGGCCGCGTACCGGGCGTGATCTATGGCGACGGCAAGCCGCCGCTCAACGTGTCCGTCGATCACGCCGACCTCAAGCAGCGCATCTATGCCGGGCGCTTCCTCACGACGATCCACGAGCTCGAGGTCGACGGCGCCAAGCATCGGGTCATCCCGCGCGACTTCCAGCTCGACGCGGTGCAGGATCTGCCGGTGCATGTCGATTTTCTGCGGCTCGGCGAAGGCGCCCAGATTCGCGTACGCATCCCGGTTCACGTGCTGAACCCGGACCAGGCACCGGGCGTGAAACGCGGCGGTACCGTCAACATCGTCACCCATGCGGTCGAGGTGGTGTGCTCGGCCGACGACATCCCGGAATCGATCGACGTCGACATTTCCGGGCTCGAGATCAACTATTCCAGGCATCTGAGCGACATCACGCTGCCGCCGCGCGTGCGCGTGGTCGGCAGGCTCGATCAGACGCTGGTGACCATCGTGCCGCCGTCGGGCTATGCGGAAGAGATGAAGGCGGCCGCCGAAGCTGCTGCTGCTGCCGCCGCTGCCGCCGCTGCCGCTGCGGAAGCAGGGCTTCCGGCCGAGGCCGCCGCTCCGGGGGCGGCGCCCGGCGCGGCTCCCGCGCCCGGTGCCCCTGCTCCTGGTGCCGCCGGCGCCGCCGGTGCAGAAAAGAAGTGAGACCATTCCGGTTGGTGGCTCGGCCCTTCAACGTCGTTCCTGCCGCCGTTCGGCACTAGTGCGGTGTCTTTGACGTTCCGATCAGTCTCGCGGCGGTTCCGTCATCGGAACGTCAAAGACAAAACCGCACTAGCACCATAGACTTGCTAGTGTCCCTTTGCTTCCGACGTTCGCACTCGAGCGTGCTGCAATGTGAAGCGAACGTCGGAAGCGGGACACTAGCCGATATGCGCCTCGGCCACGCCGGGACGACAGCAACGATGAATCGAGCCGTCCATGCTGCTGTTCGTCGGGCTCGGCAATCCTGGCTCGCGCTATGCCGGCAACCGGCACAATATCGGTTTCATGGCTGTGGAGACGATCGCCAGGCGCCACGGCATCGGCCCCTGGCGGCGGCGCTTCCAGGGCGTCGCGGCCGAAGGGCCGATCGGCGGCGAGCGCGTGCTGCTTCTGCTTCCGGGCACCTTCATGAACGACTCCGGCCGGGCGGTGGCGGAGGCCGCTCATTTCTACAAGCTCGGGCTCCCCGAGATCGTCGTGTTCCACGACGAGATCGACCTGTCGCCCGCCAAGGTCCGGGTCAAGGCCGGGGGCGGCATCGCCGGACACAACGGCTTGCGCTCGATCTCGGCGCATATCGGCAATGACTATCGCCGCGTGCGCATCGGGGTCGGTCATCCCGGAGTCAAGGAGCTGGTGCATCCGCACGTGCTCAGCGACTTCGCCGTGCACGAGCGGACGTGGGTGGAGGCCCTGCGCGAGATCATCGCCGACAATGCGGGACTGCTGGCCAAGGGGCAGGACTCGAGCTTCCAGAACAGGGTGCACCTTGCCATGGCGGCCAAGGGATTCGGGGACGACAAGGACGCCATGAATTCCGCTCGGGATTCGTGAGGAGGCGTGAGCCCGGCCCCGCAAAAAACCGCACCACCGATCTGACATCCTCTCCCCATCTCGACGAGCACCGGCAACAATGGGCTTCAAATGCGGCATCCTCGGCCTGTCCAATGTCGGCAAGTCGACGGTCTTCAACGCGCTCACCGCGACCGCGGCGGCGCAGGCGTCCAACTATCCGTTCAGCACCATCGAGCCCAATGTCGGTGAGGTCATGGTGCCGGACCCGCGCCTCGACGTGCTCGCCAGGCTCGCGAAGTCGGCCAAGGTCAAGCCCACCCGGCTCACCTTCGTGGACATCGCCGGCCTGGTGAGCGGCGCCTCGCGCGGCGAGGGTCTGGGCAACCAGTTCCTTGCCCACGTGCGCGAGGTCGATGCCATCGCGCACGTGGTGCGCTGCTTCGTCGACCCCGACGTCGCCCATGTCGCCGGTGCGATCGACCCGATCGCCGACATCGATACCATCGAGACCGAGCTGATGCTCGCCGACCTCGACAGCCTGGAGCGGCGCGTCGACGGTCTCGCCAAGAAGGCGAAGGGAGGCGACAAGGAGGCCGCCGAGGCGAAGGAAACGCTCGATCTCGTCAACCGCGCGCTGGCGCTGCTGCGCGACGGCAAGCCGGCACGACTGGTCGAGCGCAGGCCGGAAGAGGAGAAGGCCTTCCGCATGCTCGGCCTTCTGACCTCGAAGCCGGTGCTCTACGTCTGCAACGTCGACGAGGCCGCGGCTGCGACCGGCAACGACTTGACCGGCAGGGTGGAGGCGCGCGCGCGGGAGGAGGGCGCCGCCTGCGTCGTCATATCGGCCAAGATCGAGGCGGAGATCGCGGTGCTGCCCGCATCAGAGCGCACCGAATATCTCGCCACCATCGGACTCGCCGAGCCGGGCCTCGACCGCCTGATCCGCGCCGGTTACGGGCTGCTCAATCTGATCACCTATTTCACCGCCGGTCCGAAGGAGGCGGCGGCGTGGACGATCACGCGCGGCACCAAGGCGCCGCAGGCGGCCGCGGTGATCCATTCCGACTTCGAGCGCGGCTTCATCCGCGCCGAGACCATCACCTACGACGACTACGTGACGTTCGGCGGCGAGACCGGCGCGCAGCAGGCCGGCAAGATGCGGCTGGAGGGCAGGGCCTACACGGTGGCCGACGGCGACGTCATGCACTTCAGGTTTGCGACCTAGCCAGCCGGAGAACGTGTGGCAGTCCTTTCCACGCCAGGGTCTTTCGACATACTATCTATCGAAAGCCATCGCCATGCACATACGAGAACTGACCGGACGGACCGGCAGGGGCGCGGTCATGACCCGGCCCCCGTCATCCCTCACAATGCTCTTTTCCCGTCATACAAGACGACGCGACTTTGTCGCGCTGCTCGGCGGGGCGGCGGTCGTCTGGCCACTAGCCGCCCGCGCGCAGCAGACACGGAAAGTCCAGCGCATCGGTATCCTGGACTTTTTTCCATCGGCTGCATCGGCGGATTTTATCGAGCCCTTTCAGCAAGGATTGCGCGAGCTTGGTTATGTCGATGGTGGGAACATCCACGTCGAGTACCATTCCGCCGAGCAGCGCAGCGACCTTGCCGCCACGCTCGCCGCCGATCTGGTGCGGCGCGAGGTCGACATTATTGTCGCCGTGGCGACGCCCGCAGCCCATGCCGCCAAGAACGCAACGGCTACCATCCCGATCGTCATGTTGGTCTCGGACCCGTTGGCAACGGGGCTGGTTGCAAGCCTTGCACGGCCGGGCGGCAATCTCACCGGAGTCTCGGCCAGCGGCCCCGATCTGGCCGGCAAGCGACTGGAGTTGCTCCGGGAACTTCGCCAGGGTCTTGCCCGGGTCGCCTTTCTCGGCGCCGCCAACGATCCCAACACGCGCACCTTCCTCAACGAGACACAAGCGGCCGCCGACTCGATCCGCGTGCGCCTGCAGCCGCTGCTCGTGGCGGGACCTGAGGAATTCGACGCCGCCTTCGCCACAATGATCAAGGAACGGGCGCAGGCGCTGATTGTGCAGCCGCTCTTCGTCGGGCACCGGGCGAAGCTCGCCGAGCTTGCGGCTCTACATCGCCTGCCGATGATGGCCGAGCAGCGTGCATTCGCGATAGCCGGTGGTCTCGCGGCCTACGGGGCCAATCGGCCCGCGCTATTTCGGCGCTGCGCATTCTACGTCGACAAGATTCTCCAAGGCGCAAAACCGGCCGATCTTCCCGTCGAGCTGCCGACGAGGTTCGAGTTGGTGATCAACCTCAAGACCGCCAAAGCACTCGGCCTCGACGTGCCTTGGATTCTCCAGCAACGCGCCGACGAGGTGATCGAATAAGTGCGCCAGGCAAAGCTGGTGCGATCCAGCCGGTGGAAGTCCGGCCCAAGTAAGGAGTAGCGACCGCTTGGTAGCGAGTGTTGCGTGGTCCCTGGCGACAGTGGCTGCGAAGCGTACACAGCGATTGCATGGGGTGTGGGATTGAGCCACGAAAGATCAGACATCGCAGGGGCCGAGGGTTTTCATTCGCTCGAAGGCAACATGTGCGGCACCGCTATGCGAGGTGCTGACGCCCTGCCGGGGTCAAAGGCCACATCACGTGCAAAGGGATCGCATCGGAACCTGGGAGATCTCGCGTCTGGCCGTCAGCAGTTGCGTGAGCGGGACGGTCCGCATCGGGAAGGTGAGGAGCCGAAGCCGATGATGCACGGGCACGAGAAGTCGGACCTCGTCATAGTAGCAATGAAGCCGGCGAACAAAGCGAAGAACGCCCCCTGCGGAGGCGTCTGCGGGGGCGGTCGCAGCGGTGTCGGTGGAGCGAAGGGCGGGGGCCAAGGGGAATACGCACCAGCAAAGCACGCACTGGACTCCGAGCCAGGCTCGCGTGTCAAAGGCGCTGGAGCGTATACGGCACGTGCCGTCACACACCCGAGGCGGGAGCCGTATGCGGGCAAGCCGCACGTACGGATCTGGGCGGGGGGCGTGCGATGAAACGCACGTCCCTACCGCTACTGAAACGGCGCGACTTCGTCACGCTGCTCGGCGGCGCAGCAGCCGGGTGGCCGCTCGCTGTGCAAGCGCAGCAGCCCGCGATGCCGGTGATCGGGTTCCTCAACAGCCAATCGCCTGACGGATTCACGGAGCGTATGCGCGGCTTTCACAAAGGCCTGAAGGAGACCGGCTTCGTCGAGGGCGAGAACGTGGCGATCGAATACCGCTGGGCCGAAAACCAAATGGGCCGGCTGCCGACGCTGGCGGCCGATCTGGTTCGCCGAAAGGTCGCCGCGATCGCCGCGACCGGAGGTCGGGAGGCGCCGTTGGCGGCCAGGTCGGCGACCACAACGATCCCCATAGTCTTCGGCGTCGCCGAAGACCCGGTCAGGCTCGGTCTGGTCGCTAGCCTTGCCCGGCCCGGTGCCAATCTGACAGGTCTCAATTTCTTCAATCTTGAGTTGGCGACAAAACGGTTGGAGCTCTTGCATGAGCTGGTGCCGGCATCCATTCGTGTCGCTCTGCTTGTCAACCCGATCGGCGATGGCGCGAACGTCGAGTCAACGGTCAAAGGCGTCGAATTGGCCGCCCGCTCCATTGGACTGCAAGTTCGGGTCCTGAACGCCGGCAGCGGCAGCGAGATCGATGCAGCCTTCGCAACATTTGCGCGCGAGCGACCGGACGCGCTTTTCGTCGGTGGCGGCGTTTTCTTCGCCAACCGGCGTGTCCAATTGGTTCACCTTGCGACGCGCCATGCGATTCCCGCGACATACGGGTTGCGTGACTATGCCGAAGCCGGCGGGCTGATGAGCTACGGAGCCAGCGTTACAGATGCCTATCGTCAGATCGGTGTCTACATCGGCCGCATCCTCAAGGGCGCCAAGCCTGCGGACCTGCCCGGTCGCGCAGGCGTCGAAGTTCGAGCTGGTCATCAACGCCCAAACCGCCAGGATGCTCGGCCTCACCGTGCCGCCGATGTTGCTCGCCCGTGCCGACGAGGTGATCGAATAGGTGCGCTAGGCGTGCTGACAAGCAACATCGCTGCGGCGGTGCTCAGCGACGCTTGGCCGGCCGGCCCCGCGCCTTGGCACTTATCCTACGACGGCCACGCTCGGGCCGCAGCCGAAAGGGCGAGGATCGAGCCGCGATATCGTGGCCTGACTGACGCCGTAGCTGCGCGCCACTTCGGCGTGCGTAGCGCCCCTCAGCGAGTCGCTGGATAGCCTCTCGGCGTTGGTGGGCGGTCAAGCTCGGCGTGGCATGAAATTCGGTCGCATCGTGGCCCTCGTGGCACGCGCGTATGCGTCGAGGAATTGATCCGCGGCCCGTATCGCTCGCGCAATCCTCGGTGCACGGACGACGGTGGGGATCGACGCACTCAGTGTCCGCTTCGGGCTGGACGTGGCGTCCTCTCAAATCGCCAGGAAGCCATGAGGAGAAAATCGGGACGCAACTGACCAGCATCGGTTGAGCGGAGCAAACCCCATTATCCCGGGTTCACTCGATCAC
>CAWIZJ010000051.1:0-80007 GCA_963840535.1 uncultured Alphaproteobacteria bacterium | reverse complement strand
CCCTGCGCGGTGAGCGGCTGGTCCTTGTCAAAATACGCGCGCACGGTCTGGGGATCGAGGCGTTCCTTCCAGAGCGCCGCCTCCGCGCGTCGGCGCAGCGAACCGATATTCGGCCAGCTCGGATGGTCGGAGATAAAGGCAACATAGCGCCGGAAGTCGACCTCTTTGTTGTCGCTTCGCAGAATTGCCCACTCGACCACGTTGCGAGCGATGGGATCGCTCATGCTTTCTTTTACGTCGCTTGCTTGCGCCAGCTCGCCCTTGCGCGCCAGTGCTATTGCTGCCTTGACAGCGGCGAGATCTGGCGATGGGAGCGACGAAGTGGCGGCATCGGCCGGCACCGTGTCCGCTTTTTGATCGTCACCACCCCCAGCGGTGTCGACCTGAAACACGATGCCTAGGACGCTCACGATCGCGAACGCCGTTGACACCCGGCTGAAGCTCGGAACGTTCAAGCCGTCATCCTTCGCTGTGTCTTGCGGAACAGATTACAACTCAAAATCCTACAGCATGGCGGCGCACTTGACGATGTTGCAATCGGATCGTCGCGTACCGGCGGCCGCTATTTCATGCTGCGGATGATCGACATGTGGACTGATGTGTTCGCGGTGCCGGGTAAGCGGACGAACGGCACGGGCGCGGCGATACAGCCATAGGGTGGCTATGCTGCTTCAGGACGGTCAGGTGGACGTCGATGGCGTGGCCTTCTCGAGCGCCTGACGCCGCCAGTGCGATTGTCGGCAAGCGAACGAACGGCTGGTCATTCTTCCTCACGGATCAGGCGTCCCGCCGCACCCTGCAACGCGTCCGGCGTGACTACGTCAGCGCAATGGCTGTGGATGTTGAGGACGATGAAGCCGACGATGATGAAGATGAGGAGTAGAATTTTCCAAAGGCAGCAGTCTCTGCCGGATGTGGGCACCTGGACGTCGACGGCGTCCAACACCTGGTGGTGAATTCCGGCGACGCGCTCTCTTTCCAATAGAGGCTCGTGCGTGCGGGCGATTGGCCGCCCGCAGTGCGTGCCGCTGTTGATCATTAAATTGCGTTTGAGGCTCAGGGAGCGCCCTGCGGATCGGCGCACCGGTGCCCTGTCTGGAGGTCTCAAGGCACCGCCGAGCTGTTTCTTGGCTTACAGCTTGACGGGGCGGTGGAGCATGCTCGATGAGTATGGCTACCAGCCGTCGCAAATCGTGCCCCCGGTGCCCATTACGTGCCCATGGCGTGCGCCGCTGGCGCACTTCAATTCGCGCGGTTGCATTAATGGTGTGAGAAGTGCCTGACTTTCCAGGGATTTTGGTGGTCGCTCCCGAACTAGGACCCGGAGACCATCCGAAACCGAGGGGCAGATTTTAAATCATCATACGCAGCGGAGTGGACGAAAGTGGGCGTTGCGGCCGAGTCTCCTGTTTCAGGTGATCCCGGCGGCGCTCGGCGTCACCGAGATGATCGACGTGGGTCTGTCCCGCACGCTGTTCTCCTGGACCCTGGACGCCATCGTGTATTTCTGGCTGATCCCGGCCTACATCGCGTTTTTACACACGGGTGTCGCGGGCCGCCGGTGGGCGGCTCGCCACGCTGGCGCTCGCGCGCGGCGGCGCAGACGGCCCAGAACTGGCGGCGCTCAAGGCGTTTCTCGGCCGCTGTTTGGCGCTAGCGCAAAGCGCTCGCTTGTCCTGGTCTCGCATTGGATTGCTGCAAGCGCTCGCAGGCGCCGTACCGAAGTTATCCGCGCCAGACTCCAGTTGAAGGTGGGGAATGTCTACGTCGCCTGTGCCCGGCGCTCTACGGCACAGATTTCCGCTCGAACGGGGCGCTGTTCTGATCCCAGCGGCAAAGCCTGAGCTCAGCCTTGCAGCCAACCGCAAACTGTTCTTTTAATGTGCCTTGTGTTACCAGCTGTTACCAGTTAAGCGCAACGAAAGAATTTGTTCAATGAATGCAGCCTCGCGCGGTCTTACGCCAATTACTTAAAAAGAATAGTTCGACGTGGGCCGCCTGCCCATACTTATTAACGGGTCCGCAAGTACCTCTCCGAACGGAACAGCACACCCTTTTCCGCTTTGACCCCCGCAGTCCCGCTTCGATGGGGCAGTTGCCTCTTAATGGATTTCGGCTCGCTGACGACTCGTGCTAACATCAAGCCGAGTTAGCGTTCGGCCATGGCTCATCAATGATTGCTCCTCCGAGGCAGCGTCAGAGGCTCTGCCGGTTAAGCGAACAACCGCGAGCCAAATTTACCCGCCTTACCTCTTTGTTTGTGTGGGTGCTCGCACTCGCGAACCTGACAGCATATGCGCAGGTAGCCAAGCCCGATCAATCGACTGAAGCCACCGGCACGTCTCCCCGTGCGGACAACAAGGGGCGCGCACGACGGACGGGATCCCCAGCGGCGACCCAGTATCCATCTGCCAGCTAGTCGAAGCGGCTGCGGCTGCGAATAGGCTGCCATTTGAGTTCTTCGCTCGCGTCATCTGGCAGGAGAGCCGCTTCCGATCCGATGCGGTTGGCCCTGTGACGCGTAGCGGACGGCGGGCTCAGGGCATCGCGCAATTTATGCCGATGACCGCCGCCGAGCGCCTCCTGCGCAATCCCTTCGATCCGGCCGAGGCCCTGCCTAAGTCGGCCGAATTCCTGCGGGAACTGCAGGAGCACTTCGGCAATCTCGGACTCGCCGCGGCCGCCTACAATGCCGGACCCGCGCGCGTGCGCGACTGGCTCGCGGGGAGGCGGACTTTGCCGTCGGAGACCCAGGCGTATGTCCGCATCGTGACAGGCCGGCGCGCGGAAGAGTGGAGGCCGCAGGTCACGCTTTCCATGCTCAATGTGACCATTCCCGCGGATATGCCGTGCGAGAGATGGCCGCCAGGGCTCCGATGAGAACAAGGAAGCGCCGAATAGGTCCACCTCCCCTTGGGGCGTGCAGCTCATCGGCGATCTCTCCGAAGTCAAGGCGCTCGCCGCTTACCGCGTATTGCAGAAGAAGTACGAGGCCATCCTTGGCAACTATCAGCCGATGGTTATCCGCACCACCACGGTCAAGATGACCACCGCCCCGACCTGGACACGCATTCGTGTCGAGGCAGAAAGCCGCCAGTTGCGGAGACGCTTTGCTCTCGGTTGCGCGCGGCCGGTGAAACTTGCCTTGTACAGCGCAACTGAGGCGCGTGACCTTTATGCCCTCCGATATCGCCAACTTGCACCGCCGTCCATTCGCAACTACAGGCGTCTTACACCTCGCGCCGACCGCTCCGGAGGCTACTGGCGCCGCTTTTCTGAATCTGCTGGAGGCCGCGCGACGAGCGCCGCTGGGCGCGTTTCGGCAGCACATCATCGCTCATTCGCGAAGCCGTTTGTGCTTCTTATCAACTCACCCTCGAGCCGGTCGGTCAGCTCCGGACTTTGGTGCCCGGCTTTTGCCGGCAGGGAGCGCTCTGTGCCCCTGCCGTTGCCGGAAAGTCACACTCGAGCAATTTTAAAGTTCAGACGGAACGAGCCCCGATTCGTCCCAGCTCATCGTTCACAGTGCCCACCTTCATGGGTTCCGAGTCGGGCCCATATCGTGGTGATTGGCTCCGGTAGAACTAGAAAAGTCCTCCGTGCCGACACCGAGGGTAGGGAACATGGAAACTACCAAATCGGTAAGACCTTGGAACGCGCAACCACAGCGGCCTGTAGACACAAAGCTCGACGGATACGGCGCAGGCGCTAAATCCGAATGTGCGAACGCCTTGGCAGAAGCCGAAAGGGTCCTTCGTGAACTTTCTCTCGCCATACCTTGCACGCACGGATCAAGTTCCGTAGATGAAAAGTCGAGCGGGCAATCCCTTGTTTCAGCACGATCAGGGGAGCCACGGGCTGCGCTGCCTTCTGTGGACCGCATTCGCCTCGACCCCGACCTCGATTTCGTCGTCCATGATGACGGGATGATTGAACTGACCGAAGCTGGATTCCGGCGGATGGTGCAAGCGCACTCCGCAGGTCTTGACGCAGTGATCGGAATCGATAGACGCGAGGTGCTGCGGCTCCCGGCGCCGAAGCTGGGACATGATTCGTGCGTTACCGGGAGAAGGCAAGCGATCCAGAGATCGTCGAAATGCACTGACCTTATCGAGTCTCACGTTCGACGCACTCAACCGGTAGCAGAGCTGCTCAAGGCGGAAGAATCCAGCGAAATGGCCTTGAACATGATCAATAAGGAGCGCGAGCGCCAGGAGATCGAGTCTTTGCTGCCCTGGCACGCGGCCGGGACGCTAGGTCTTCGCGACGCCGAGCGTGTCGAGCGGGCGCTTGCAGAGGACGGCGAACTCGCGCACCGCTACGAACTCGTCCGCGAGGAGCTCGCGGAGACCATCCGCCTCAACGAGAGGCTCGGCGCGCCGTCCGCGCGTGCCATGGAGAAGCTGTTCGCTGCCATCGATGCTGAGGAGACGCGTGCAACGCGCACGCCGCTTCACCGTTTCAGCGAAACACCTGGCCTAGCGACAGCCTCGCCCTAAGCTTTGCGCTCAGCCGCGCGGCTGTCTGCGCAACGCCCCGCAAGCAGAATAATTGCCCTGTGCGGGTTCGAATCGAAATCGTCACATATTCGGAATGCCTGCCCCAAATCCTCCTCCGCCTCCCGCTTGACGGCCGCACAGGTCCGGGTCCTTGACTTGAGCCAGTGCCGCCCCGCCGCGGCGTCCGAGTCCTTGCGCTTGGGCTGCCTTGAGCCCGAGCAGGCCACTAATCAGGCTACTGTGAGGCCGACGGCTCCTTAAACCCCTCGGCCACAAGCGCGTGACTGCAGCCGAACGCAAGCGCCGACAGCGGAATCTTCTCCCGCACCTGAAAATTTTTTTTGCAAAAACGCCTTCCGCAGAAAGGCTACCCCCTTTCTGGGGCAGAAACCGTTTTTGGACAGGTTTTTGGGAGAGGGGGCATGAGCAATTTTCAGAATCCAAAAGTCCCCCCTACCGGGGGGTCGCATCTGCCGCACGCACATCCAAGCTCGTTTGAGATGCGCCGAACCGTGCCAGTTCCGACCCGCGGTGCCGGCGACGGGCGCCAATCTACGCTAATCTCGCCAGAAGTCGCGGAACCTGTCGGGCGAAAGCTCGGTGTATCGGACGGTGTGCTGGATGTTCTTGTGGCCGAGATAGTGCTGCAAGGCTCGGGTATCGTGCCCGTCGTTGGCAAGTTTATAGCCGCACGCATGCCGCAGCATGTGAGGATGCAGTGGGAAAGGCATCCTGGCGGCCTTGCCGAGCCTCTGGATGAGATGGTGGAAGCCGATGGTGCTCATGGGTCCGCCGCGCTCCGTGACGAAGACGTAAGCCTCGGTCGGGCTTTCACGGCGGAGCTTGCGTAAGGCACGAATCTCATCGCCCCGGATAGGATGGACGGATGGCGTGCCGTTCTTGGCCCTGCGGACATGCATGCGGCCGTGGTCGAGCTCGACCTGGGGGCCAACGATTTGCTGGCGAAGGAGTTAAGCGAATCATTAAGGCCCGTCCGAGCGCGTGTCTCCTCCTCCGCTGGATGTCCCATCCGAACGGGCAGGTACCATTCGCCGGCTTCGCGATGGCGTCCTGCGTGCGCGCTTGCCGATGGAACGCAAAACGAGCCGCTCGACTTGTAGCCGTGCGGGCAGGAAGCTCGCCCGGCCCGGCGGCTTCCGGCAGCGGCAAGGGTTCGGCGGCGGCGAGCAATGTCGCCAGCATCAGCGCGAGCGCGGTGATCAGCTTGGTCATTTTGAGCCATGTCATCCCGCAATTCATCGGACCAGTCGGGCCAAGACCGAAGACAGTCGCTAAAGAGTGCAGACCGGCTCTCACTTGACTGCGTGCGTCAACCCGCCTCCACCAATTGGGAGAGGCTGTTTCTTTAAACGGCGTCGCGACGTATGAGGTCACCATTGGTGGCGTCAACGCCCATACCGAGGTCACGCCCACTCCCGTGTTCCGGTGGCGGGACGAAAGGGCCTGCTTGAACGGCCGCAAGTGCAGGGAGTTGACTGACGAGGAAGTGGAAAATTTAGAAGAACCCGCCCGATAAGAGGCTCCCCCAGTCGTATGCACTCGCCAGGGATGCAAATTGCCTGAAAACCAGAAGCCACAGTAACGTACAAGCACAACAAGGCCCCGGTCTCAAGCCGGAGGCTTTTTGCTATGCTCGACACAGTAAATCATCATCATTGAGGGAGAGCCCTATGCCATCGAGGTGTGTGAGCGATATGTCACGCGGAGACATCCAGCAAATCACGCAGAAGGCCGCGCTTCTTGCCCACGAGTACGAACGCCAATGCGGCGAGGGGTTGACCGATGAGGATCGGCAGACCCTACGCATCCTTAGCGTCATGACGGTCACAGATGGGATTTTCAACGGCGGGAACAAATAGCCTGGGTCGAGGTCGTTCATGGATAAGTGATTGACAAGACACGATTCCGCAGGCGTGGCGATCAGCGCGCGGCCTTGCGAGGGCCGCACTGCAACCGGAATGAAAAAACGCGCGGCACTTCCCGGGAGGGGCCTTAACTGATTTTTGGTTTCCATAAGGGGGGGTGGGGGGTCTGCGCGCCCGCCCGCGTCTGCGCCCGCTCGTGCGCTTGCTCTGCGCGCAACGCCAGGAGCTAGGTCGACTGCCCCAAACGGTCAAGCGCCACGGGGGTGGGGCAGTTTCTCAACGAAACGTGGCTCGATTTATCCGATCTTACCGGCCTAATCTGGCTAAGGACGCAGCACATCGGCTGGGGGGAGCCGCATGGTTTGCGAAAGCAAGGCGGCGCAGGCGCAGCAAACTCGCTCGGGGACCCACGCCCTTCATAAAAGCTAACGAATCGTAAACCGATCACAGGGCACCATGCCGTCCGCGTGGATCGCGCCCCAACAGGAGCCCTCCCTGTGCGGGAGGTGACCAGCCGGATGCCCGCCACCGTAGATGCCACCACCGACGCCGAACGCGAACCGGACAACGAAACGCCCGCCGAGAAGAGCGCCGTCACCCTCAATTATGAAGCGATGCTCGCCGCGCTTAATCGCCTGCTTGCAGAGATGTGCGAAGAGAGAAGGCAGGCCGAGGCATCGGGCAGCTTCGCTGATGCCCAGCATGGCCAGGAACCGGCGACCGTCCAACCCAACGCATGGGTCGAAGCGCACGCCATGCTCTCCGAGAAATAGCCCAGTCCGCCATTGGTGACCCTGCCGTGACCCTTGCTGATCATGGCCACCGAACAGTTAACCTACTACCAGCTCGCCGAGCGCCTCGGCACCAGCCGCGAGGCCGCGCGCGCCTCTATGCCTTAACAGCCAGCACGACGCATGCCGGACATCGGCGCTCGCGTACCGCACCGGTGGCGACGACAAGGGCGGCCTCGGTTGCGCTGCATCCGCTCGATCTCCTGCGCTGCTCGCGCTTGGCCGCGGCCGATGCCAACGGCCTGATGTGGACCTACCGCCCCTGAGTGAAAAAAGGCCGGGGACTTGGGGCAGGGGCCTTAATGAAATTTATTTTTCGCGGCCGGGGGGTGGGGGTCGGGGCCATGGGCCCGCGTGCTTTTTCCGCCGCCGTTGCTCGCGTCGCCTCGACTGTACAGAAATCAGTTCCTTTATTGTACAGTTGACCTCAATTATATCAATGGGTTAGCTATTCGCCCCTGTTCGGCGTCGTTCTACCACTACATCTAGTCGCCCGCTTTGCCTTGCGTTTCCATTCCGCTTCCTGGGTTTGATGGGATAAGGTCCGGAATGCTGGCTTAACCGCCTCGCGACCCCTCGACCACCTTGGCATCTCCCCTGCCTCCCGCCTCGCCAACATCTCCTCAATTATTTCGATGGCCTGCTCGATCTGATCGTCACTCATACCCTTAACACCTGAACTTGCGTGACTTCAAGTTCGCGTGGAACGAAAAGGCACAATAGCTTAAGGAATACCGCGGGTTGCTCTTCATCACCTTGTCGATGGCGCTCGCGGCCGCCCTCACGGAAAGCCTGATGCATCGCCCTGATCGTGTCGGCGTTCAGGTCCCGGCGTGCGCGCGAGGAGTCCCGGCACTGTTTCCAGAGACCCCTGGCGGGAACGGGCGTCCGACTGGCATGGTACGCTTGGCGACGGTGTTCGGGAGGATGTGACTCGGCCCTGCTATGACCGAGAGATGCCTGATGCGTGGTGTGTTTGGTAGGCCGCGCGCCTCGGCTCGTGACCCCGGCTCGACCACGAGTCACGGCGAGCCGGAGCGAAACCGCGGCGGCGCGCTCGCGTGCCAGTGTTCGCCCTAGTAGCTCGCCGGGCGCTCCGTGGATCCGGTGGATCCGCAGGTAGCGAGCTTCGCCAGGGCTTCCGGCTCGACCTCTGGCGTGACCTCGACCCGGCGCACCGCGGAGGCCGGACCTAGCGACCGATCCCGGCGCTTGACCCGTTGCCACAGCCGACCGCTCGACCCGTTGCCCATCCTGCCACCTTGTCAGGTCCGCGCCCTGACACACTGTCAGCATCCGCGCGGCCCTGGATTCTTGATGCGCTCCGTGGATCCGGGATCGCGATCGGGGAGCGGGGCGGCGCATCATCTGGCTCAGCAGCTGACCGCGCCCGGCGGCGATTAAGGTCATCCCGCCGAGTTGGATAGAAGATGCTGCGCAGCCATTTGGATTGCCGCTCGGTTGGCTCGCGCCAGACCGTTCGCGACGCCATGTCGTTGATGAATTCGCGCTCCTTCTCTCGCAGTCGATCGCGGCTTTGCTGGCAGAAGCGCGCGATCTCGTGCCAGGCGGGGGTGCCGTCGACGTTGCGGAAGTCGTCAGGACCGTGCTGTTTGGCTTCCGCTGCGCGCACACCAGCGTCGTAGCCTGCGTCGTAGAGCTTCCGCATCTCCCCGTCGGTCAACTTACTGCCGTTCGCCGTCTCGACGCGCTCGGCAAGGACATGGATGTCTGCGCCGGCGGCTTTCAGCGTGCGCACGATGGCGCGCGCCGCTGCGACGACTTCGCCGTCCCGTTCGCTGGCGAGCATGCGGATGAATGTTCCCAGCTTCTGCTCGAGTGGGGTGCGCCTAGGGCTCATGGCCCCACCCCGGGCACGTAGGGGGACGCCTGGCGCCCTCGCTCGGTTTACTTGTTAGCTGTTTACCTACTAGAGACCCCCCGGAACTACCCTCCTTCCTTCCTTGATTCCCTCTACCTACTAAGGGGTAGTAAACAGTAAACATATATCTATCTATATTATATAGATATATGATATTATTGAAGAATTCAGATTCAGCCCTGTTTACCCCAAAATCCAAACGTTTACCAAAAACCCCATGTTGCAAAAATGCCTCGCGAGCCGAAATGGCCCGCGAAGCAAAAATGCAACACGGGCTACTTTGCTGTGGGCTGGTATTCATCCCCTTGCCACTCGACCTCGCCGGCTTCGACCAACTGGCTCAGGATGTCCTTGATGTCCTTGCTGCGCAGGCGGCCCTTGAGGAACTGCTGGATGTCGCGCGGCTTCACGGGATGCTTGCGTCGGACGTAGGCCAGGATCTTCTCCGTCATCTCGCCGCGTTCGTTCTGCGGCAGGAAATCCTGCGCGGCCGCGGCCAGGGCTTGGCCCGCCGTCCACGCCACGCCGACGCCCCACTCGATGTCCGACAGGTCAACTCTGGCACCACGCCCCCAGCGGCCGGCGGCGCGTATGGTCGCGAGCCGGACCGCCGTTTCAGCGCAGCGCGCGAGGTAGGCCCCGCTCCCTTGATGCTCGTCGACGTGAGCTTCGACCAGGCGGGTGAATTCCGTGTAGCAGTTGTTGGCCTCCTTGCTTGCCCACGGCAGGATTTCCGGCTGGATCCTGGCGCTGGGGTTGCCGATCTGGATCAGGCTCTCCGGACCCGACCACAGGTACAGCGTCTGCAGACGCCTCGCTCAGGCTGGCGGGCACGCGGCTCGGATCGGTTTCCGGATCACGGTCCAGGGCGCGAATGTTGGAAGCTGAGAGCGAGGAAACGGTTGAGGAAGCCGTTGGCGACGCTCTCGCCCTGCAGCGCGGCGTGGAATTCCTCCAGCGTCGAGACCCCGAAGATCGACAACGCCGGGCACGAGATGATTTGCATCTCGCGCTGCGCCCATGCCGGCGTCGGCATGCTGGCAAACGAAACGCCCCACAGCCCCCGCAGGATCTGGCTGACGGCCGCCTCGTGGCTGGTCGCTCGCCTGCTGGTCACGGCCTTGAGGAAGACCCCGATCTCGTCCTGCGGGCACAGCACCAGCGGTTTGCTGGACAACAGATCGAGCACCGCGCTCAGGGAGAAGAACTTCGACGGCCCGATGTGGTTGCTGGCCTTGGCCGCTTCCATGAGCCGGATCACGCTGTCGAGCAGGTGCTGCTTGCCGCTGCCGGTGGGTGCGATTCCGACGGCGTAGAGGTGGGTGGCGCTGCGGGTCGGGCCAGCGGCGCGGCGGCCGATCAGGGTGCCGACCACGGTGACGGCGGCGCCGAGCGCGAGCACCCGGTTCGGGCGCCGGCTGGTCGCGACGATCCAGTCGACGATCTCCCCCAGCACTCCCGGCACGGCGGTGAAGCGGGCGAGCTCGTCGATCGGGGCCTTCGGCTTCGCTGCCGCACCCACGACCGGCTCGGCCGCCGCCTCGTCAGCCGGCGGCCGCAGCGCGGACAGATCGAGATCCGAGGCCCAGCCCAGCCGCTCGGAGAGGAACCGGAACGCGGTGTCGAGGTCGCAGTCGCAGGCCGCCATGACCAGGTCGAGCGGCGTGTAACCCTGGTCGGCACCGAAGTCGCGGATGCCGTCCGGCACGATCTTCAGGTTGAGGTGCCGCTTGCCGAGCTCTCGCCCGGTTGTCGATGGCCGCCAGGTCGGCACCGCCTCGTAGCCCTTCTGCGTCCGCCGACAGCGATACAGCATCAGCGCCGGCACCCAAGCGTCCAAGTTGGCGAGTGCTTCGTTGTTGAGGAGGCGATGCGGACTGTCGCTGTCACTGTCACCGTCGCCGCCGTTGCCGCCTTCATGCGGCGGCGGTTCGGGACGATATCCCAGCGGCAGCAGCGCCGCCGTGATCCGCTCGGCAATGTCGGCCGGCAGCGTCGGCAGCTCGTGCGGCTGCAGGTCCTCGAGGCTCTCGGAGCCCGACCAGCGGTACGGCGCCCCGGTGTCCGGGTGGATCGTCGGCGGCAGCACCGTCTGCCGCCCCGGACCGATCAGGTCGACGACCCGTTTGCCGGCGATGTTCCAGCTCTGCGACTGCGTGATGCCGGGACCGTGGTAGAACAGCGTCTCGCCGCGCGCGCCGGTCTTGCGCACGTGCGTCGGCGGCAGGACCGTTCGCAGCGCCGCCTGGATCGCCGGATCCTCGCTGTCGATGTCGACCGCGATCAGGCCGTGACTGGCCTGACCGGCAACGACGCCGACACCGGCGTCGCCTGCGGCCCAGCGCTCGCGCTCGGTCGCCGGTGGCGGACCGCCGTTGAAGCGCTTCTGCCAATTGGCGAGGCCGATCCACATGCCGGCGAAGAAGAATCCCGGCCGCTTGGTCCCCGGCATGATCGGCACCGCGGCGAAGCCGCGCTCGATCAACCTTTCGGCACACTGCGCATAGGCACCCATGGTGCGATCCGGATCCCTAAAACGGTGGCTCGTTGTTCAGGATTTTCCGGCGCAGCGCGAGCTCGTAGCCGACGAACAGCCGGCGAAGGAATTCGCGCCATTCGCCGGCGTCCAGCGTCGCGATGTCGGTCTTGCTGATCTCTTCGAGATAGGCGCCGGCCTCCGCGCCGGCCTCGAGCGCGGCACCGATCTCGTAGGCGTCCAGCATCTCCTTCGGCATGGCGTAGACCTTCTTTGCCGCGGCGTGGCAGCCGTTGTCGTCGCACAACCAGATCACCGGCGGACGCTCCCGTTTCGGCGGCCCGTAGCCGAGCCACACCGCATGACGGCGGCAGACGGCGCAGGCCGTCGGCTCCTCGGTTGCAAATCGGCTGACGGCGCTGCTCATCAGAACAAAATCGCATCGTTGATCGGGGTGGCGGCGAGGGTTCGCGCGGCATCGGCGCGCGTCTCGATCACCCAGCAGCGATAGTGCCGGTCAACCTCGACGACGCTGCCGTCCGGGCGCCGGACGCGGCGATCGATGACGTTCCAGAATCGGCCGTTGCGCGTGACCGCGATCGCGACCACCGGATCGAGCTCGTGCTGGCGCTGCAGCGCCTCGTCCACCGTCACCGGGACCGGCGCGGATCCCCCCAGCGCGTACCACCAGCGCTCGGCGCAGGTGCGCGCGTAGCCCTGGCGCTCGAACGAAACGTATTCGGCGTAGGGCGAGAGGCCGCAGAGATAGTCGACCCGGAACGACGGCGGCGCGTCGGGATCGCCATACTTGTAATGGCGGTGGAAGCTGACGTCGCGTGACCGGCAGCCACACCCGCTCGCCGGTGAGGATCGGGACCGCGTCGGCGGACGTCGCATGCTTGGCCACCGGCTTCGGCTTCGGCCACTCGTAGCCGCAGCAGCAGCAGGCCGCGGCGTCGAGCGGGTTGATCTCGGCGCAGTCTGGGCAGGTCTTGGTGCGCACCGTGGCCGGCGCGACGGCCGCACCGTTGCTGCCGCCGAGCTTGATGTCGACCTGGTCCACCGGTCCGTGCCGTCGGCAGTTGCCGGCGAAGTCCAGGATCAGACAGTTGACCTTGCCGTCGGCCTTGCGGGTGCCGCGGCCGACCATTTGCACGTAGAGTCCAGTCGACAGCGTCGGCCGCAGCATGGCCAGCAGGTCGATCCGCGGCGCGTCGAAGCCGGTCGTCAACACGTTGACGTTGACCAGGCACCGGACCATGCCGGCCTTGAACGCGGCGATGCTGTCCGCACGCTCGGGGAGCGGCGTCTCGCCGGTCACCACCCGACAGGAAATACCCCGGGCACGGAGCGCCTGGCCGACGTGATGCGCGTGGGCGACGCCGCAGCAGAAGACCAACCATGAACGCCGGTCGACACCGCGCGCGACGATCTCGTCGCAAGCGGCGCCGACGGTGGCGCTGTCGTCGGCGGCACGCTCGAGCTCGCTGGCGATGAATTCGCCGCCGCGCCGACCAACGCCGCTGACATTGATCTCGGTGCCGGTCGTCTTCGACGTCAGCGGCGACAGCCAACCATCCCTGATTCCCTGGCCGATGCCGTAGTCGAAAACGACGTCGTCGAAGATCTTGCCTTCGCCTTCGTCGAGCCGGCCGCTGATCGAGCCGGAACGGCGTCGCCGAGAACCCGGCAACCCGCATGCCGTCTTCTGGTGCCAGCGCGCGCAGCTCTGCAATCAGGCTGCGATACATTCCGTCGCCGTCGTGCGGCACCAGGTGCGCCTCGTCGATCAGCACCAGGTGCCGCGGTCCGAGCCGGGCGGCGTTGCGCCAGACGCTCTGCACCCCGGCGAAGACGATCGGCGCATCCCATTCGCGCTGGCCGATGCCCGCGCTGTTGATTCCGACGGGCGCGTCCGGCCACAGCGCGAGCAGAGGCTCGAGATCCTGCTCGATCAGCTCGAGCACGTGGGTAACGACCAGCACCCTTAGGATATCCTGAACAATAACTGCTACGATTCCGATGGCTGCCGCGGCCTGATCGTGTAGTTCCATTCAGGATGGAACTGATCGCCGGTGATGTCGAGGCATTCCATCTCGGCTTTGCTGACCTTGATGCCCTTCTGGTAGCTGCGCGTGTCGAGTGCGCTCTCGACTTTCAGACCGGTCTTGGTCGTCGTCGCCCCGATCAGCTCGACCACGGCAAGGCGATCCGTCAGCGGCCGGCCGCGCCAGTTCTGCGTGATGTGGCAGAACAGCCGGTGCTCGATCTTGTTCCACTTCGATGTGCCCGGCGGATAGTGGTGGACACGGATCACGAGGCCCGTCTCGTCGGCGAGCTTTTGCAGCTCGACCTTCCAGAGCCGCACACGCGCACCATTCGAGCCGCCGCAGTCCGCCGTGATCGTCAATTCTCGCGCATTCGGATAGCGCTGTCGTCCCATGCGTTCGAGCCAGCAGCGGATCGACTGCACAGCGAACTCGGCCGTGTCGCTCGTGATCCCGACGCTGACGAAGCCGGCGTTGGCGGTCACATCGTACACCCCATAGGGTACGACCTTGCCGAGCTTCTTGTCCTCGAAGTCGTGCACGTTCACGCGCTGTGGGTTGCCTTTCGGACGATAATCGGTTCCGCCATTCTTGAAGTTGCCGATCAGCTCCTTCTTCTTCGTGTCGACGGAGATGACGGGTTGTTGTTGCGCCTGCGCCGCAATGACCTTCGCGTTGATGTATTCGAACTGGGCATTGCGGTCGGGATGTTTCGAGCCTTCATCCGCCTTGCGATTGGACTGGCGCGAGAACCCGAGTTTCACCAACTCCGTGCGCACCGTATCGGCACTGATCGGATGCCCCATCTCCGTCAGGGTCGCCGCCAGCTTCTCCATGCTTTTCGACACCCAGATCAAGGGCCGCATGGGATCGCCCAGCGTCGCGGGCTCGACCAGGCGCTTGAGCGCGGGGACGAGCCCCGGATCGTTCTCGCAAACCGCGCGACGCCCGCCACCGGCACGGCGAACCCGCCCCTTCGGCAGCGGTTGCGCATCGAGATCTTCCTTGCCGCGATTGATCGTCGAACGGGCGAGCCCGGTGATCTTCGAGACGATCGCCAGACCGCCTCGACCAGCGGTCCGCACCTCGGCCGCCGCAAACAATCGCCGCCCCCGCTCGTCGAGCTTCGAGCCGACCGCGTCCCATCGCTGCCGAATGGCGTCCTCGTCGATCATGCGACCGACCTACCCCTATTCGCCGAACACAGGAATCCCCAAGACCTAAGTCACTCCGACGCATGACCGCCGACTGCAATTCAGTTATTGTTCGGAGTGTCCTTAGCGCCGGAAAACGATGCGAGATATCGTGGATTAAATGTGCGATGACGACGCTTTTGCCGGTGGCGGTCGTCATCACCACCAGCGGATTGCCGCCACCTTGCGACCAGTAGGTCTCCAGCGCGGAGAGTGCCTCTTGTTGGTAGGGACGAAGTTCAAACATGTAGTAAGTGGCCGGTGCCTTGCCCAAGGGACACCGGCCAGTTCCTCCCATTAACGTTGCGCGTGCCAAGGAGCGGGGCCGCCGGGACCCTTTGGTGCTGCCGTTGCCGCGGTAGCCTTCGTCGTCGGGGTTACCGGTTTGGCCGGCTGTCCCGTTTCCGCCGGCTTTGTTTCCAGCGGCATGATCCGGCTCACCTTGTTTTTGTCGGGGTAGATCCCCTGTTTGTCCTTTTCGATGCCGAGCCGAATGCGCACCGGCTTGAACAGGAAGACCTCGGCGTCGGCGACCTTCTCGGCAACGTCGGTAGCGACGCACAGATCCTTGATCGTCCTGCGGCCAATCGTTTGCGCCCGCTCGCTGGAATGCAGGATCGTGATCCGCTGCCAAACTTGCCGGCCTTCGTAATCGCCTTCGATGATCTTCCAAGTCAGGGCCAGGTGATGGCCGTCGCCGGAATTCGGCTGCTGGATGTCGGCCTCGACGATCTGGGCGACGTATTCGCCGACCGGCAATACCTCCCAGGAATTACCTTCCTGCGTCGTTGGGTCAAAGGTTTCTGGAAACTGTGTAGTCATTGGGACCTCGTCTGTTTGGTGGATTTGGGGTTGGGTTTGCCGTCGATGGCCGCCGACGGCTGCGGCGGCAGGTACGGGGCGAGCGCCTCGTAACTGAAGTCCTTCGGCACCGGCATCTTGGCCGGCAGGTTGTATCGATTCTTGGCGACGAAGCTCGGCCTTCCTTCGAAGTGGATCCAGCGCTGCGAGCCGCCGTCGGCGCGATTCCGTTTCTTGCCGAAGCCGACTTCCTCGCTCTGCACGTGAAGATCCGGCGCGAGGAAGCCGATGGCGTCGCACCAGCCTGCACCAGGCCGCGCGCACGCTTGTGCAGACGCAATTGATAGGATGTGTAAGAAGCAGCGCGCGGATCGTTGATCGTCTCAATCGCGCTATGTGCCAGCAGCACGATGATCATGCCGAGCTGTCGGCGCAGGTAATCGAGACCCTTCAGGATATCGACCCACCAGGAATCGACGATTACGTACCCTTTCCGTAGCCAGGAGTTTCGATCGATGCCCAACCTTGCGACCGGCACACGTCGTGCCAAACGAGTTCTTCGAGGACGTCCAGGCTGTCGAGCACGACCGTCTGAAAATGGTGCTGCTCAGAGGCGAGCGTACCGATAGCGGAACGCAGATCCGGAAAGTTGTCGATCAAACCGAAGCTGCTGATCTCCAATCCCCTGGGACAGCCATCCTCGGTCTGCAAGAAAATGGGCGAAGGAAACTTACTCGCCAGCGTCGTCTTACCAACGCCCTCTTCACCGTGGATCAGGATCCTCGGCGGTAGCAATGCGCTAACTTTGTGAATGCTTGCGAGGTTCATTTGCCGTTCCCCTGACCGGTAATCGCATCAATGGCGGCGCCCAATGGTGTTGACGGCCGACCGCTGGAGTTGCGCAGTACCGCGCGCTGCAGCGTCTGCAACGGACACCCGAACTGGAGAGCGAGACTCGCGGCGATCCCGCTGTCGCGTGCGTTGCTATCGGTCTGGCTGCCGGGCTTGTGGTTCTGCAGAAAAATCTCGGCGACGCGGCCATCATTAAGGCGTGCGAACGACGCGGTAAACTTCAAACCGGCGATTTCAAAGTCGAAGCTTTCGGAATGGCGCCTGTTACAGACGCGTACGACCACTCATGGTCACCTCCGCTGCAGGTACCAACGGCGGCGATCGCTGAAGATGACCCAATCGGTCTCTTCGAGCAGCGAGTTGATCTGCGAGATATGCGCCTTGACGGTGTCCCGCGTCATGGCACGTTCCCAGAGCGAATAGACGAGCTCGTCGCTCGTGATACCGACGTCACCGCTACGTTTGATCGCGTCGACCAGCGCAGCTTTTAGCGGCGTCAACCTCACACCGAGACGCACGGTGCCGATCGTCTGATGACAAGTTGGACAGCAGGCGTTCATCGGTGCACGAAGACCCCAAACTCAATGTGGCCGAGCACGGCACCGCCCGCGCGTGGCGCGAGCGGCACCACGGTGTTGTCAGTTATTAAACGCGCGCAGCAGCGTGTGGGCGTCCGTACGTCACCATCTGAACTACCGCACTGTTTTCTATCCCTCCGGCCTCAGCGTGGATCCGCGGGGGCCGTTTCCTTGTCGCGGTCGGGATCGGGGTCCGCGACATCTCTAGCTGCGCGGGAATTCAAGCGGCGCGGCGGCGCTCTTTGGCGTGGACCCTGACATCGTCACCTCGTCGATGCCTGCACCAGCGAGGACGATGTTCAGCCTTCGCAGGGCGGCGAGTGCTTCTCTTTCGGCGTTTGGTCTCTGGCGATGGGGTGCTGAGTCACCGATTTCATTAGGGAGAGAGCGCGGCGGAGAATTTCGGACGCCTTGATGAATGGCTCATCTGCCGAGCGCGGCGTTGCGACGCAATTCGCCATCTCCGCGCGCCAGTTCGCCGGCATCACCGCATAGAACTCGTCGACCCGAATGGCGGCGAGCGCGTCGGTACGCTCCGTTTTTGAGGCTATGCGCCAGGCGGTAAGGAGTCGGGATCGGCGGCTTGGGTGATGACGTTCTAGACTTGGGTTTTGCGAGCAGGCGGCGCGCCGCGCGCAGGGAGAGCTCAGGATCTTCTTGTAGCGCGGCCTCGATCTCGGCGCGGTGCCGAGCAAGTCGCGTGTACAACTGCGCGGTGCTGACCCCGAGTAAGCAGTTTTCCCGCAGCCACCGTTTCCAACTCCCCGGTACACCCCGATTCTGAACCTCGAGGAGGGCGTCACCGGCGTCGAGCATGTGGCCTAACGCGTTAGACCACGCCGCCTGGGCGGCCTTGTGCGCAGTTCGAACGGCGGCGGCGAGTGTGTCGAGATCGTTGACTGAGGTGGTATCGCGGCTTATATCGGCAACCATCGGAATTCTCCGGCGCGCCCCTGGCAGGGCGTTTGGTGACACAGACGCACGAAGCGGCGGTCCCTTCGGGCCGCCGTTCTGCTAAGCAGAACCCGAAAGATCAGTTTTGACGAACTTGTTGCGGGGCGCTGCTAGGTTGGCGGCAGCGGATACCGCGCGTGCACGTTCCCAGGTCTCGATCTCAGGCAGGTCCCGATATTTCCGGCCGTTAACCTCGTACTCTTGAGGGAGCCCGACCTTCTTGTCCTCGCCCCAGCGTTCGACCGTGCGCTTGGTCACGCTCCAACGTTTCGCCTGTTGGCGCCGGGAAAGCCACGGAGGCATTGCCGCGTCCTGTCGTTAGGTTGACGATGACAGGCGCGACGCTAATCCGATTTGAAACGTTGTCAGGCCGCGAACTGGTCGGAAACTAGTTATTGACCAGTCAGCTTTCCGGAGTCTCCGCGTCGGCTGCCTTTATCGCTTGGTACAGCGGACGAAGCACCTGTTTAAGCAGGGTGTCTCCCGGAATTTTGTCGCCAAGGCGATTGGCAACCCGTCCGTAAAAGTCCTCAAAACTGGGAGGCAGACCCTCCACGACTGTGAGAATGGCTCCCGTAATCAAAATCTGTTCGCGGTCGTATTTGCGGGGTGCTCCGCCCGGGTGTGGCCCGGAAGTTGTCATCCGAAGCTGAAGCTCGGCCACCTGTTGTTTTAGTCCAGCAAGCTCCTCTGGCTTCAACCATTGTTGGTTCAGCCATTCCTTGTTCAAGCTTCGCGATAGCTTCAACCGGGGGCGCCAACTGCTGCTGGAGCTCTATCATCTTCTGTTCGAGCTTAACTATGCTCTCGCCGCTAGCGTCTGCGGGAACTGGCTGCAAATCGAGGACTTCGTCGCGCATGACGGTGATCTCCTCGAAGCTGAAATAGCTCCTTGGCGGCTAGTCTTGCAGGCGCTGCCTGCACGGGTTCTTCCACGTTGCGCTTGAGTATTCCAAATCAAACTTCATTCCCGGACGATCATCCAAAGCGGCTGAAGGAATTACCTCGTCATACCTGACGCAGGGCTGCGCTTGACCGGGGAGGAACTCCCTTACCTGGCCGGCGCGCAACTTCAGCCTTCTGGAGCGAATCAACGTCATCAGGTCGATGATGGCTTGCCGCTCCGACGGACTAGATCCGACGAAATGGAAGTAAGCCCTAGCGAGCGAGACTTTTTTGGGATCGGCCGGCGTGATAGGCTTCGGCATCACCGCCTCCGCCCGCTGATCGGTAGAACCTTCGCCGGCTTTCCGGAAACGAGCCCTTCGATGTGGTTGCCCCAGAGCCTGCAGGCGACGCAAACTTCGTTGGCATAGTCATGGGTCTGATAAACGCCGACGATGCCGCGGAAGTTCGCCGCGACGTGGTTGAGCGCCCTCGACGACTGGCACGGAGATGCCGAGCTTTTGCATGCCGGCAGCACAGCCACGCCGAAGATCATGTAGCCTCCAAATTGCCTCATCGATGCCGGCCTTGGCGCTCAAATAGCTCTTGCGCTTCGCCCAGCCGCTAATTGGCCGCATGCCGTCGGCGGTCAGCACGTAGTCGCAGCCGGCATATCCGCCTCGATGATGCGCCATGCCTGCGTCGAGAACGCCACAGCATGCTCGCGGTGGTTTTTGCTGCGCGCACTCGGGATCGACCATAGCCGGCGGCCCTCATCGATCTCGTTCCACTTCATCTGCGAGACTTCGTTGCGCCGGCATCCGGTCAAGGCGAGCAGCCACAACGCGCGATCAAAGGGATTGTCGCTGTTGGCCGCGAGCAGCAGCGCACGCAGCTCGACATCGGAGAGCACGCGGCTGCGGGCTTGCTCCTTATGCGGACGCTCAACACCGGCAGTGAAAGACACCGCGATGATGTCACGCGCCCGTAGCCAACTATCGAACTTTGATCAAGACCGCGAGCGTGCGATTAGCGAGGTAGGGCCGATCGGTGACGAGGTCCTCGACGAGATCGATGGTGTCTCGACGCCGGATGACCTGCACGCTGCGCCCGCGCCAGCGCCGGCAGCACCAACCTGTTAAAGATGCGCTCGGCGGCCGCGGCCGTTGAATTACGGTTCTTGCGATAGGCGTGGAGCTCAAGGAACGATGCCGACCAGTGCTCGATTGTGTTATCTTTTGCGGAAGTACCGCCCGGAGGCAGCTGGTCGGCGCGGGCTAGGATCGACGCCCTGCTCGACCCGAAGGCCGCCGCGGCGGCGGCGTGTCGAGCGGCAGCTGTGACGAGTGTCCTTAAAGGTGAGTTGCCAGCTTTCCTCGCCGGCGCGCCGAGCGGAATCCGCTTCGATGCCCAGACGACCGCATTGCGAGCGCAGGGAGCCACGACTTCGCGATACCGGTTACTCCGGCTCGCCTGCAGCATTGAGCTCTAGCTTCCCGTTCCCGTGAACCGGACGGTGAAGACCCGCCGGCCACTGACTCGCCCGCCGTACTTTCGTCCTCGCGGCTTCCTTCGGCGCCTCGGACGGTGCGAATTCCCTTGCCATCATGTCGTCTCCGCCGTTACCTCAGGTAACCGGACGAAGGCCAAACGGGCTGTCTCGCCCTGTCGGCCTGTGTCGCCGACAATGTGGGACAGTAGGCGAGAAAGTCAATGGTAGTGGGGTTTCTTACGTTATCGGGCGGAAAATGTCGGCGCTTGTCGGGGGCCGTCGGCGCTCCCGCCGCGATTGTAGATGACATCGTCCCAGCCGTGATGAGCGACCAGCCGGTAGACGGCGGCGAGATCGACGCGCGCACTCCATTCCTGCGGCGCGATGGTTGCGGGCGCGGTGCCTGACGAAGCCTTGGCGCGGATGTTCACGGCAGGAATCTCCTCTCATCGGGCGCACGATGCCGCCTTGATGGGGCGGCATGGTAATGAAATTGCCCGGCCGGTTCCAGCCGCTGCCGCGGGCGCAGCGGCTCAGAACTGACGCCCGATCAGGAGATGATCGAGCGAGATGGTGCCGCCGCCGTGGACCAGGAAATAGAGCGCGGCCAGCGTCCACATCAGCGTGTACTCGAGGCCGAGCTGGTTCCAGAAATACTTTCCAACCCGCCAGCGCTCGAAGTTGGCGACGACGAGAAAAACGACGATCACGAGCGCCACCGGGCGAGTGAACAGTCCCAGCGCCAGCATCGGCCCGCCGAGAAGCTGCGTCACCGAGATCGCCGGCGCCCAGAATCGGCCGGGCCGATAGCCGTCGCCGTCGAGCTGCGCCGCCAGCTCGGTCAGATTGTGCGCGCGTACGCCGGTGCCGGCGAACATTCCGAACGTGTTGCGCAGCCCGTGCGGAACCAGCGCGAGCCCCACGCCGACCCGCAGCAGAGCCTCGCTCCACGGCGCCAGCGCCTGATAGAGGTGGCCGAGTTGCGGCACGAAGAGCGGGGTCGAAGTGTCCAGCATGGGTGGGCGACGAGCCGTA
Source organism: uncultured Alphaproteobacteria bacterium (assembly GCA_963840535.1). GTDB lineage: Bacteria > Pseudomonadota > Alphaproteobacteria > Rhizobiales > Xanthobacteraceae > VAZQ01. The sequence continues at coordinate 58,635 of CAWIZJ010000051.1, read as the reverse complement.
GCATGTGCGCGGCAGGGTCGAGCCGAAGGCGAGACCCAGCACGCTCCGCAGGGTCGGGTCGCGAGTGCTCGACGCACCTGCGAGTTGTTACACTCGAATTTCTCCGAGATTGATGCTGGCGCCGAGACGAGTCTCGATCGTCTTCTTGGCGCGCCCGGGAGCGGAAATCTCGATCAGATAGCGTCCCGAACCTTCGTCGAGACGGTCGAACTTGAAGTCGCCGTAGTTGTCGCTGGTCGCATCGGCTACCAGCGTACCGCCCTTCATGAGGCGCAGGTGCGCACCCTCGACGCAGTCGACGACACCGTCGACCTCCGCCGCGAGCGTGCCGCCGATGAAACATTTCGAGTAGCGCCAGAGGTTGCGGTAATAGACGCGCGGCTTGCTCCCCAGTTCGGGCCGGATCACCTCGAGTCCCTCTTCCCTCGCCATCCGCGCCATCTCCGCATCCTCGACCTTGAGGGCGCGCATGGCCCCGGTCGGGCACGATTGCTGACCCCTGGTCTGTCGCCAGCCCTGATCGAGGAGATGGGCGTCGAACGGCCAGTTCTGGGGAAGCCCGAGCTCCTCGTTCCACCAGATGTGGCCGTAGGGGCAGGCGTCGACGAGGTCGCGGCGGCCCTTCGCCTTCTCGGGATCGATCAGCACGATCCCGTCGCTGCGCTTTGTGATCGCGCCGTCGGCCTTGCTCATGCACGGTGCGTCATCGCAGTGATTGCACATGGTCGGCACATAGGCGATGTCGATCATCGGCACCTGGCCGCGTTCCTTCTGCAGGATGTTGATCCACTTGTGCCCGTGTTTCGGCATCGGAGCGGCATAGCCCGGCCAGTCGTTCCCCACGTATTCGTCCATGGTCGCGAGCGTGCACAGATTGCAATTGGTGCACTCGGCGACGTCGATGATCATGTTCCATTTCTGCATGACGCTACCCAGCCTGTGAACGTTCCGTCTCCCTTCCGTCGCGACCATCGGATCCAGCTGCGTCGCGACGGTACGGCGACGCCCGCCTGCCCTGTCATTTGGCCGGCACCAGCGAGGCGGCCTCGAGGGCCTCGCGCATCGCCTGATCCTTTTCCATGCGCGCGAAGGTTTCCGACATGTGCTCGGTGCGTCCGTCCCACGGCTCGACCTGCACCAGCGAGTTGGCGCCGGCGATCGAGTGGGTGCTGCGGGTCTGCGTGCGCTCGGGCGTGAGCAGGTTGAGGCATCCTCCCCGGTCGACCGACTTGCCGGGTTCGCCCATCGGATCGTAGACCGCAGACGATTTGTAGCCGTGGCAGACGCCGCGCGGCAGTCGCTGGGTCGGCAGCGCAGCACAGATCACGGCACCGCGGTCGTTGAACACCTTCACCAGATCGTGCTTCCTGATGCCGCGTTCATGGGCGTCCTCGGCGTTGAGCCGCATGATCCAGTAGTAGTAGCCGTCGACCTTGACCCGATGATCCTCGATGTTGAGCAGGAACGAGTCCTTGCCGTCGCCCTGGGTGTGGAAGGAGTATTTCGAATGCGGCGTGAGCATCTGCAACGGATAGCGCCGGAACATCTCTCCGGAATGCGGCCCTTCCCATGACGGCTCGTACTTGACGATCGGCGGACGCTCCGGGTCGTTGAAGCGCTTGAGGCTGCTGCACTCGAATTCGAGCTTGCCCGATTGGGTCTGCAGCCCGTGCAGGTATTCCCCGGAATAGTCCGACGGCAGCGGCTGCGCCTCCGGCACGTCCTTCTTCCGATTCTCCCAGAACCAACGGAACGACACCGGCGCGCGCAGCTTCTCCTTTTCAGCCGGCACGACGTAATAGCCGCGCTCGATGAACTTGCTCCACGAGATCACCTTGGGCATGTCGGATGCCTCGTAGAGACGCCGCACCCAGTCGATCTCGTTGATGCCTTCCGAGAAATAGTTGGCGAGCCCGAGCCGTTTGCAGATCTCGTTGAAGATCCAGAAATCGGACTTCGATTCGCCGAGCGGTGCGATCGCCGGCGCCTGGAACACGATGACGCGATGGTTGAGCTGCTGCTGGCCGTGGTGCCCGTAGCCGCCCAGCCCGGCCCATTCGCTGATGTCGACGCGCTCGAAGTTGGTGCAAGCCGGCAGGATCACATCGGCGAACTTCGCCTCGCCCTCGAACCAGATCGACTGGTTGACCACGAACTCGAGATTCGGCGATTGGTACATCCTCACCCATCGGTTGGTGTTGTTCATGGTGGACAGGATCGAGCCGCCGTATTTGTACATCATCCGCACCGGCGCATGGCCGGGGGCCGGATAGGCGAACTTGGCAAACTGGTGCTCGATCGACTTGCCGATCCAGGGATAGCCTTCGGCCTTGCCGTCGGCGATTGCTTCCGGCGTCTGCAGGCGCGGAATGCGCTGGAAGGTCGAGGTCAGCGTCGGCAGCTGCGGCATGCGCTGATAGAGCGAGATCGGCAACGCGGTGCCTTCGAGATCACCCGACATGCCGCCCTCGGAGTAGCCGGGGAAGTAGAACTGGAAGTCGACCGGACAGCCCCACTGCAGATTGCCCATGTTGACGCCGGGCTTGCCCAGCCCCTGCATCGCGGTCAGACACACCATGACCCGCGCCCACTGGATGCCGGTCTGGTTGCGGCAGGCGCCGCCATGGCCGTTGCCCCAGCCGCCGGGGGCCAGATAGACGCGCTTCCTGCCCCACTCGCGCGCCAGCGCGCGCACGTCCTTGGCCGGGACCCCGGTCTCCTGCTCCTGCCATTCCGGAGTCTTCGGAATGCCGTCCTCTTCGCCCAGCAGGTAGGCCTTCCACTTGTCGAAGCCGATGGTGTGGCTCTCGACGTAGGCCTTGTCGTAGAGATCCTCCTTGATCCACACGTGGGCGATCGCCATCGCCATCGCGACCGAGGTGGTGGGTCGGGGCGCGAGCCACTTGCCCGGCAGGAATTGCGCCGAGGCGTTGAAGTAGGGATCGATGTGGACGACCTTGATGCCGAGCTTGGGGTTCTTCAGCCATTGCCGCCGCACGGTGCCTTCCTGGGCACCGTAGGAGCCCGACGTCGACTCGGGATCCGCCGCCCAGAACACGATCATGTCGCAGTTCTGCAGACAGTCCTCGACCGTGCCGTAGGTCTCCGACTGGCCGACGCGCAGCGTGTGGCCCCAGTGATGCACCGCGCCCCAGTACCAGCCCTCCCAGCTGTCGGGATTGTGGTGGATCTGGGTGTAGCCGACGGCGTTGCGGAACCGGAACAGCGCGGAGAGATAGTAGCCGATGTTGCCCCAGGTATGGTGGGAGCCGTGCGATACCGCCATCACCCCGGGACCATAGCTGCGCTTGAGCCGCTTGATCTCGCCGGCGACGAGCGCGAGCGCCTCGTCCCAGGAGATGCGCACATAGCCGGACTTGCCGCGGTTGTGCGGATTGCGCTCACCGTCGGGGTCGAAGTCGACGCGCTTCATCGGATAGAGCAGCCGATCGGGCGAATAGATGATCGACTTGGCGTTCTGTCCGTGCGGCGCCAGCGTGGTCTTGCGCGGCGGCGTCAGCTTCAGACCGCGCGCTTCGATGGTCCAGGAAGCCCCGTCGCTGTCGGCGAGATCGATCGGCGTCATCCGGATGATCTTGCCGTCCCGGACGTAGACGAAGACCGGGCCGCCGTTGGTCATGTTGCAGTAGCGCGTGGTGCCTCCGGCGAGCCTGGTGCCGATCTTGAACCCGACGCTCCGGCTCATCATGACGGTCTGCGCGAACCAGTTGGTGAGGTCGTCCGGCCCCTCGACGGTCAGCTTGAAATCCTTCTGCGCGTTGATCTGATCGAGCCAGTTGATCGGCGGCATCAGCAGATCGGCGCCGAGCGCGGCGTTCTTGAAGGCGAGCGTCACGTCGGCGTCGGTGCGCAGGCCCGCACCCGATGTCAACGCGCCATCACGGATCGCGTACCAGCGGCCGATCTCCTCGTCGCGCGCCTTGAACTGCGCGACCAGGTTGCGTTCCTTCAGCCGTGCCCGGAAGGCTGGATATCGCCACGCCGCGTATTTGAGCAGCTGCGCCAATCCCCACAGGATGATCCGGAATCTCACCGCCGAGAGCATCAGGCACCTCCCGCCGCTTGGGTCGCGTCGTGCTGCGGCTCTCGACGATTTTCGGCGGTTTGGCGCAGCCACGCAACTCCAAAAGCGCGAGGCCCGACCCGCAGCTCAGTGCAGGCGGAGATGCATTCCGTCAAACGACTCGGGAGCACCGGCGACTCAGCAGCACCGGCAACTCGTGCGGAGCTCCGTTGGCATCGTGCGTGGGCGTCAGTTCGGCGCCAGACCCGCCGCCTTGACCACCTTCGCCCACTTCTCGATGTCCTTGCGAAGGTAGGCATCGAACTCGGCCGGAGTCATCACCAGGGCCACCGCGCCCTGCTGGTCCCACGCCGCTTTGACGTCGGGGCGATTGATCGCCTTGTTGATCTCGGCGTTGAGCTTGTCGACGATCGGCTTGGGCGTGCCGGCAGGCGCCATGATGCCGAGCCATATGGTCGATTCGTAGCCGGGCACGCCGGCTTCGGCGATGGTCGGAACATCCGGCAGCACGGTCGAGCGCTTGACGGCGGAGGTCCCGAGTGCGCGCACCTGACCCGACTTCACGTTCGTGGCCATGGTCGTGATGGCGTCGAACCCCATCTGCACGTGGCCGCCGATGACGCTGCTGCGCATCTCGCCGGATGCCTTGTGCGGCACGTGCACCAGATCGGTGCCGCTCAGCGCTTTGAACAGCTCGCCGGCCATGTGATAGGGGGTGCCGGGGCCGGACGAGGCGTAGTTGAGCTGCCCTGGTTTAGACTTTGCCAGCGCGACGAATTCCTTCAGGTCCTTGGCCGGCACCGACGGATGGACCACCATCACCAGGTCGGAGTAGTTCAGCCCCGCCACCGGAAGGAAATCGCGCATCAGCTGAAACGGCTTGTTGGGCGTGAGCGACTCGTTGGTGGTGTGGGTGTTCGACATCGCGAGCAGCGTGTAGCCGTCCGGTGCGGACTTGGCGACCGCGTCGGTGCCTATGATCGAGCCGGCGCCGGGCCGGTTCTCGACCAGCACCGACTGCTTGAGCGCCTCGGAGAGGTGCTGGCCGATCTGACGCGAAAAGACATCGGCGGGACCTCCGGCTCCGAACGGAACGATGATCCTGATCGGCTTTGCGGGATAGTCCTGCGCCGGGGACGCGGCAGTCCAGGACAGCACGGCGGCAAGCGCCAAAGCGCCAGGCACGAGGGCGCGCAGCGGATCGGTCATTCGGGTTCTCCCTCATTCGGGCTGAAACGAAGGTAGACGCCTGCCGGGCCGCATTCAATGAGGCGCTTCGCCGCCTGCTCGACCAGAGAGTGCCGGGAATCGAGCGGCTTCCTCCACCGCATATCCATCCCGCCGACGCGCCCGGTCGATTGTCGGCACCGAGAAAGCAGTCCGGTCCCGGCGAGCCGCGGCGGGGTTGCCCGCAAGGCTCTTTGCACCCGCCCTCCCGGCCGCTAAGATTTCCCGGCTGCGCACGCGAAGAGGCGCTGTCTTCGCCCATCGGCATCCGAGGAAGGCGAGGACCAGGGAAACGCATCGAGGGGGAGATCAATGGCAAACGCGACGCAACGTCTCTACATCCCGGCGCTCGGCGGGATCTACAATGCCGTCTCCGATTTCGCGGAGCCGATCCTGCGGATCGCGCTGGGCGGAATTCTCATTCCGCACGGCTGCCAGAAGCTGTTCGGCATGTTCGGCGGCATGGGCTTGACCGCCAATGCTGCCCTGTTCGACCGCATCGGCTACTCGCCCGGCATGTTCTGGGGCACGCTGGTGGGATTGACCGAGCTCATCGGCGGCATCCTTCTCATTCTGGGGCTGTTCACCAGGTTCGCGGCAGCGGCTGTCGTCATCTTCATGATCGTGGCGGTGAAATTCACGTCCGCCAAAGGTTTCTTCTGGAGCAATGGCGGGTTCGAATTTCCCCTGCTGATCGGTATCTGCGCCCTGTACTTCCTGCTCCGTGGCGGCGGCCATTGGTCACTCGACCGCACGATCGGGCGGGAGCTGTAGGAAGAATACACAGCATGCGTGCGACGGCCGCAGCGAGGCGGGCGCGCGAGCTCGGCCGTCGCGAGACTTCCTGCAGGCGCCGACTCGATCGGCAAGACATCAGGAGGAAATCATGTCCGTCCACTCGACCGAATCGTCTCACCCGATGCTGTCGCATACCGACCGCATTGCGGCCAATACCACGGACTTTCTGTTGCTGGTAGGCCGTGTCCTGCTCGGCTGGCTCTTCCTCACCAACGCATGGGACAAGTTCGGGAACATGGCCGGATTCGCGGGCTACCTCAGAAACCTGAAGGTCCCCGCTCCCGAGTTCTGGTCCTGGATCGGCGCACTGGTGGAGATCGTGGTCGCCCTCGGCCTCATCCTCGGGGCGGGCACCCGTTACGCGGCGCTGCTGTGCGCCCTGTTCCTCATCGTCGCGACCGCCCTGGCGCACCGCTACTGGGAGTATCCCGCCGCGCAGGTGCTGAACCAGTACAATACTTCTTCAAGAATCTCGCCCTCCTCGGTGGCGCCCTGATCCTGTTCGTCGCTGGGGCGGGCCGCTGGAGCGTCGATCGGACGCTGTCGAAGCGGAGTTGACCAACATCGGCGACCCGAGACGCCGGGGGGATAGATTTCCGCACCCTGCCGTCTCGGCCGACGATCGTGCGTGCCGTTCAGTTTCCCTGGCTTGCCGCTTTCAGGATCGGTGACAGCCGCGCGATCTCGTTCTTGACCACCGCGGCGAGCATCGCCTGCCCACGCTTGGGTTTGTCCGGAATGTCGCCGCCGAGCTCGATCAGGCGCTTGCGCGCATTGTCATCGTCGAGCGCCTTGTCGAGCGCTTCGCTGAGCCGGTCGAGGACCGGCTTCGGCGTTCCCCTGGGCGCGAACAATCCGAAGAACGGTGCCGCCTGCCACGTCGGCAGCCCCCCTTCCGCCGAGGTGGGCACATCCGGCAGGGCGGCGCTGCGCCTGGCGGTGGCGATCGCAAGCGCCTTGATGGTGTTGGCCTGCACCTGCGGAACGACCCCGAGCACGGTGTCGCACACGTAGTCCACCTGGCCGCCGATGATTGCATTCATCGCCGGCGCAGTGCCGCTGAACGGCACCGACGCCGGCTTGATGCCGATGGCGGCATTGAGCAGCAGACAGGAGGTGAACGATACCGAGCCGACGCCGGCATGCGCGAGGTTGAGCTTGGCCTCGTTCGCCCTGGCGTAGTCGACGAACTCCCGCAGGTTGCTCACCGGAAGGGTCTTGCGCGTCACCAGCACGATCGGCTGGTCGACGATCAGGCCGATCGGCTCGAAGTCCAGGTCAGGCTTGTATGCGAGGTTCGGATAGAGCGCCACCGAGGCGGCGTGGGTGCCCATGTGGCCGAGGGCGATCGTGTAGCCGTCGGGGCTCGCTCGCGCCGCCCGGGTCGTGCCGACGGTGCCGCCGGCGCCAACGACGTTCTCGACCACGAACTGCTGCCCGAGCGTGCGCGACATGTACTCGCCGGCGATGCGGGCCGAGATGTCGGCGCCGGCGCCGGGAGCGAAGGGAACGATCAGCGTGATCGGGCGCGACGGATAGGTCTGCGTCTGCGTCTGTGCCTGCGCCTGCGCGCCGGCGATTCCCGCCAGCGCGGCCAATGCGAGCGTGGCAACCTTGTTCATGACCTGCCTCCCTCCGGCGCTTCGATGGGCTCGTTTGCTTGTTGGGCGCCGACGGTGCCGGCTTTAGCAGACGAAGCGGTCGGCAGACAATCGCGCCGCGCGTCAGCACCGGTACTCGCGGTTGTGAGCACCGAGCGCGGGCGCCGCGATCGGCGTTGCGGTCGGTCCTCGAAAACCCGGAGCGAGCGGCACCGGCAGCGCCGGCATGGTTGCGCCGTCGGCGTTGGCGAGCAGGTGGTCGAACACGCCGCGCGCAAGGTAGTGCGGGTCCGTGAACGCGTCCTCGATCTCGGCAACGAGCGAGCAGCAACAGTCTTTTCCGGAGAAGCGGGAACGCCAGACCGCGGCGGTCTCGGAGGCGATGAGCTCGGCCACGCGAGCCTTCGTGGCCCGCGGGTCCTTGCGGTCCTCGCGAAGCTCCGGCTCAAGCGCGATGATGTCGCAGAACGTGTCCCAGAATTTCTGCTCGAGCGGGGCTGCCGTCACCACCTTCCCGTCGCTGGTCGGATAGAGCCCATAGCGAGGCGATCCGCCGGTGACGCGATCGGTGCCGTTCCCCGGCCAGGAGCCGCCCGCGAGACCGTTGCCGATCGCCCAGAACATGAAGGGAAACAGATTGTCCGCCATCGCCACGTCGAGATGACGACCGCGTTGCGTCCGCCGACGCTCCTCGAGCCCCAGCAGGATATTCAACACCGCAGGATAGCCGCCGCCGGCAATATCCGCGATCAACGCCGGCGGGATGACCGGCCGCGCAGGATCGCCCATCGACAGCCCCAGCAGGCCCGAATCCCCGATATAGTTGAGATCGTGCGCCGCCACGCCGCGCTTGGGACCGTACTGCCCGTATCCGGTGATCGAGCAATAGACCACCATCGGATTGACCTTGGCGACGCTGCCGTAATCCAGGCCGAGGCGCTCCATCACGCCCGGCCGGAATTGCTCCACGATCACGTCGGCGCGTTCGAGCAGCGGCTGCAACCGCTCGCGATCAGACGGGTTCTTCAAGTCGAGCGCGACGCTGCGCTTGCCGCGATTGAGCAGCGCAAAATTGACACTGTCGCGTCCCCATCTCGGAACGTAGCCGCGCATGTCCTCGCCGCGTTCCGGTCGTTCGATCTTGACGACCTCGGCGCCGGCTTCCGCCAGCAGCAGCGTCGCCATCGGCCCGGGAAGCAAGGTCGAGAAGTCGAGGACGAACAGCCCTTCGAGCGGCCTCATGGTGCGTGCCTCCTGCGGCGGCGCCGTTTCCCGTTCGCCGGCAAACGCCATGCGTTCAGTCCCGCCTGCGCCGCGATGACCTCGCGATCTCGGCAATGGCGTCGCGATCGGGCTCGAATCCCAGGCCGGGCGCGGCAGGCAGCGTCAGCCAGCCGTCCCGTGGCTCCGGCAGGCCGCGGTAGATCTTCCTGCAAAGCTCCACGGCGAGATAATGCATCTCGACCAGGCCGCCGTTGGCCAGGCCGGCCTGCAGGTGCATGTTGTGGTAGGGCCAGGCGCCGCCATTGGTCATCGGCACGTTGAACGCAGCGGCGAGGCCGGCAACCTTGATGCCCTGCGTGAAGCCGACGCCGCTCACCACATTGGGCTGCACGTAATCGACGGCCTGATTGAGCAGCAGGTCGCGAAAGCGGAACATCAGCCCCTCATTCTGTCCGCAGGCGAGCGGCATGCCGGTGGCACGCCGCATCTGCGCCATCTGCAGCGCGTCGTTCTGCGTGATCGGCTCCTCGAAGAAGGAAATTCCGCAGGGCGCAACCATCTCGGCGAGCCGCGTGGCGTGATGGAGGTCGAGGCTGCAATTGGCGTCGATGTAGAGCTCGACATCGGGTCCGACGGCCTCCCGCACCGCAGCCACCCGCGCGGCGTCCTCCCGGATGACCTCCCCCAGCGGCCGCCGTTCGCGCCGCAGCAACGCCTCGTGGCCGACCACCATCTTGAGCCGGCGGTAGCCCCGCGACACCCACAGCCGCGCCGCGGCGGCAAGCTGCTCGCGGTCGAAGAAGGAGAACCCGAAGGTGGCGTAGAGCGGCACCCGCTCGCGCGCGCCGCCGATGAGCCGCCAAAGCGGCTGGCCGAGCGCCTTGCCCTTGATGTCCCACAGCGCGGTATCGACCGCCGACAGCGCCTGGGCACCGAAACCCGTCTGTCCGCGCGGGGTGAGCGTCCAATAGAGCTTGTCCCAGATCCGTTCGTTGGCCAGCGGATCGTCGCCCTCGATCGCGGGGGCAACGACCCCGTTCACGATCTCGGCGATGACCGTCTCACGGGTGATCCCCGCCAGGCCGTGGCCGACGAGGCCGGCATCGGTCTCGACCTCGACCAGGCATGCTTCCAGCGACGATGTCCGTTCGATGCCGGGCAGCGAAATCTGCAGGGGAACATCGAGCGCGGTCGCGGTGACACGGACGATCTTCATGACGAGGGGCGCTCCGGGCCGGCAGCTCGATGGCGCCGATTGTTCATACCCACCGGCGAATTGAAAGCCGTATCACCTCCAGCCGCATGCGTCGCCAAATAGCGGTTGTGGACGACGGTCTTGCCCGGCAAATTCGAGGCTTGCGAGAGGCCCGCACATGAGCCGTCCGCTCGTCGAGCTCACGTCCGTCGAACCGCGGCCCGCGCGCACCGCGATCCGCATCCGCGACCTGCGCAAGACGTTCGGGCCGCTCACCGCGATCGACGGCATCTCGCTCGATATCGCGCATGGCGAGTTCTTCATGATCGTGGGACCGAGCGGATGCGGCAAGACCACCTTGCTGCGCATCCTCGCCGGCCTCGATTCGGTCACGTCGGGCACCATCGAGATCGAGACGCCGAATTCACAGCGTCCGGTGAACTCGATGATCTTCCAGGGCGAGTCGATCTTCCCGTGGATGACGGTGTGGGCCAACGCCGCCTATGGCCTGAAGATGCGCCGGCTGCCGGCGGCCACCATCAAGGAGGTGGTCGAACACTACCTCGCACGCACCGGCCTCACCCGGTTCGCCACGTACTACCCGCATCAGCTCTCGGGCGGCATGCGCCAACGCGTGTCGATCGCGCGCGCCTTCGCCAACGACCCGGAAATCCTGCTGATGGACGAGCCGTTCTCCGCGCTCGACGCGCAGAACAAGCTTCTCCTGCAGGAGGAGCTGTTGCGCATCTGGGAGGAACACAAGAAGACCGTGGTCTTCATCACCCACGCGGTCGACGAGGCGGTCTTCCTCGGCGACCGCATCATGGTGATGACGGCACAGCCGGGAAAGGTGAAGACGTTCGTCGAGGTGCCGCTCGAGCGGCCCCGCAACATCATGGAGCTGCAGAAGGCGCCGGAATACGGCGAGCTGATCGCCCATATCTGGTCGAGCCTGCGCGAAGAGGTGCAACGCGCGCGCAGGCAGGAGGAGGAGATGAAGTCATGAGCGTGCAAACGATGTCGACCGGCCCACGCGCCCCCGCGCGGATGTCGGCACGAACGCGTGACCGCCTGCTGAACGTGATCTCGCCGCTCGGCTTGCTGATCGTGTGGGAGCTGTGCGCCCGCTTCGGCGTCATCGATACCCGCTTCTTTCCGGCACCGTCGAGCGTGGTGGCGACGCTGATCGACATGCTGCGGACCGGCGAGCTCGTCACGCACACCGCCGTCAGCATGCAGCGGCTCGTCTACGGAACCGTGCTCGGCGGCATTCCTGCCCTCGTCCTCGGCATCGTCATGGGCCTCAACCGTCCGATCCGTGCGCTGTTCGATCCGCTCATCGCGGCGACCTATCCGGTCCCCAAGAGCGCCATCCTGCCGCTCGCCCTGTTGATCTTCGGCCTCGGCGAGGCCTCGAAGATATTCATGGTGGCGATCGGCGTGTTCTTCCCGGTGGTGATCAACACCACCACCGGCGTGCTGGAGATCAACAAGATCTATCTCGACGTCGGACGGAACTACAAAGCCGACCGCTGGAATACGTTCTGGACCATCGCACTTCCCGGCGCGCTGCCGGTGATCATGACCGGCTTCAAGCTCGGTATCGGCATCGGGCTGGTGCTGATCGCGGTCGCCGAGATGGTGGGCGCCAAGAGCGGGCTCGGCTACCTGATCTGGAGCGCATGGAGCACTTTTGCAGTCGAGCAGATGTATGTCGGCCTGTTCGTGATCGCCATCATCGGCTTCGTGATCTCGCTCGGCCTCAACGAGCTCGAGCGCGTGATCATTCCGTGGAAGGCGGAGTAGTAGCTCGCACGGGACCGGCGATCCGAACCGACGCGGGGCGAACCTACGGCATATGGGCGGCAACAGCCCTTGTACGTGAATGGCGACCGGAAAAAGCGTGTCTTGCGCAGCCCCCCGGCGTCCGCTTGTCGGACGCAGGATCGTCATCTAGGTTCCGAAAACGCCCGCAACGTGGAAGTCCCGGACATGCAAGTCAGCGACGGAACCGTCGAGGCCATCGGCAATACGCCGCTGATCCAGCTCAAGGATGCCTCCGCCGCAACCGGCTGCACGATCCTCGGCAAGGCCGAATTCATGAATCCGGGCCAGTCGGTCAAGGACCGGGCCGCGCGCCAGATCATCCTGGAGGCCGAGCGGCGCGGCGATATCAGGCCAGGCGGCCTGGTGGTCGAGAGCACCGCCGGCAACACCGGCATCGGACTTGCACTGGTCGCAAATGCACGCGGCTACCGCACCTTGATCGTCATTCCCGACACGCAGAGCCAGGAAAAGAAGGACACGTTGCGGCTGTACGGCGCCGAGCTGGTGGAGGTGCCGGCCGTCCCTTACAGCAATCCGGACAACTATCAGCACATCGGCCGGCGGTTGGCGGACGAGCTGCGCGAGAGCGAGCCCAACGGTGTCCTTTTCGCCGATCAATGGAACAACATGGACAACCGCAAGGCGCACTACGTCTCGACCGGGCCGGAGATATGGCAACAGACCGACGGCAAGGTGGATGGTTTCATCTGCGCCATCGGCACCGGCGGCACGATCGCCGGTGCATCGACTTATCTGCGCGAACAGAAGCCGGACATCGTCATCGGCATCGCCGATCCGAAGGGCGCCGCCATGTACAATCTGTTCGCGCATGGAGCGGCCAAGGTGTCGGAAGGCGGCTCCATCACCGAGGGCATCGGGCTTGGACGCGTGACCAACCTGATCGAGGACATCAAGGTCGACAAGGCGTATCTGGTTCCCGACGAGGAAGCGGTTCCCGATCATCTTCGACCTGCTGGAGCACGAGGGGCTGTGCCTCGGCGGCTCGACCGGCATCAACGTCGCCGGCGCGATCCGGCTCGCCAAGGACATGGGACCCGGCCACACCATCGTCACTATTCTCGCCGATCTTGGAACTCGCTATCAGTCGAAGCTGTTCAATCCGCAGTTCCTGCGTGAAAAGGGTCTTCCCGTACCGACGTGGCTGGAACGACGATCGAGCGTGAGGATCCCGTTCGCCAAGCTCTGATCCGGGCACTTGCCTGAAACATTGCCACCATGTCGACCGATTGCCTGTTTCGCGAGGATTCCTACCTCAAGGATTTCGGCGACGTGCGAGTGACGCAGATCGAGAAGAAGGGCAGGCAGAACCACCGCGTCCCGCATCGCCTTCGCCCGCTGACCGTGCTACCTGCATCCGGCGGCTGCCCGAGGAGGGCGGCTCCGCGCATGGATCACAATCGGAACACCGAGATGTCGAAGCAAGCCCCCTCCTCCCGCTGGCTGGTGTCGCACCGAATGGCTCGCGCAACGCCTCGCCGCTCCCGACACGGTCGTGGTCGACGGATCGTTCTATCTTCCGGCCCTCAAGCGCGATGCCGGCGCCGAATATCTCGCCGGCCATATTCCCGGCGCGGTGCGTTTCGACATCGACGCGGTCGCCGACCACTCCAATCCCCTGCCGCACATGCTACCGAGCGCCGACGAATTCGCACGCGCGGTCGGCCTCCTCGGCATCGCAGACACCGACACCGTCGTGGTCTACGACGGGGTCGGGCTCGGCGGTGCACCCCGGGTGTGGTGGACGTTTCGCGTGTTCGGAGCCGCGAACGTGTTCATTCTCGACGGCGGCCTCCCGAAGTGGAAGGCCGAAGGCCGACCGTTGCAGAGCCGGCCGGGTCGAGCGCCCGGCGCGCCGGTTCGACGCCAGGCTCGACGGCGAACTGGTTGCCGGCGCCGCCGACGTGCGGCGTGCATTGTCGGAACGGTCCGCGCAGGTGGTCGACGCGCGGCCGGCCAACCGCTTTCGCGGCGAGGCGCCGGAGCCGCGGCCGGGCGTGCGCTCGGGTCACATGCCGGGCGCACTGAACGTACCGTCCACGGAGCTGGTCGAGGACGGCCGCCTGGTCGCTCCGGAGCGGATCGCACAAATTTTTGCGGCCGGCGGCGTCGACCTGTCGAGGCCGATCATCACCAGCTGCGGCTCGGGCGTGACCGCTGCAACGTTGTGGTTCGCGCTCGACGCCATCGGCAAGCAGCCGCAGGCGCTCTACGACGGCTCCTGGTCGGAATGGGGATCACGCAGCGATCTTCCGATCGAGCCGAAGGCCTGACCCGCTGCCACGCGAGTAGCCGCGCAATCCACTGTGCCATCCCTGTCGCACTGTTGGAAAAGGCGCAGAATAACTATACTGTGAAGGGGCGGATCGGGGGATTGGGAATCTCGCTCGCCGCGAGGCCGTGCCATGATCTTCCGCCAACTCTTCGACAGCGTCTCCGGTACCTACACCTATCTGCTCGCCAGTCGGCACGGTGGCGAGGCCATGATCATCGATCCGGTGCTGGAGAAGGTCGACCGCTATATCCAGCTGATCGACGAGCTCGACCTGCGCCTGGTCAAGGCGGTCGACACCCATCTTCACGCCGACCATATCACGGGCCTCGGCGCACTGCGCGACCGCACCCGATGCGTGACCGTGATGGGCGAGCGCAGCAAGGTCGACGTGGTATCGATGCGGCTCGCGGATGGGGACAGGCTGACGATCGAAGGGCTCGCGCTCGACGTGCTCTACACGCCGGGCCACACGGACGATTCCTACAGCTTCCTGATGCGCGACCGTGTGTTCACCGGCGATACCCTTCTCATCCGCGGTACCGGCCGCACCGACTTCCAGAACGGCGATGCACGCGCACAGTACGACTCGATCTTCAACAAGCTGCTGCGCTTGCCCGACGAAACCATGGTGTTTCCGGCCCACGACTACAAGGGCGAGACGGTCTCGACCATCGCCGAGGAGAAGGCGTTCAACCCTCGCCTGCAAGTCAAATCGGTCGACGAATATGTGGATCTGATGAGCAAGCTCAACCTGCCCAACCCGAAGATGATGGACGTGGCGGTGCCCGCCAACATGCGGGTCGGACTGGCGCAGGAGGAGATCGCGCGCCGCGGCTGGGCGGTGAGCGCGACCGAGGCGATCTCGCTCACCGACCGGCCGGACGTGGCGCTGATCGACCTGCGCGAGCGCGCCGAGCGCGAGAAGCACGGCATCATCCCGGGCTCGCTGCATGCCCCCTATCCCGATCTCATGGCCAATGTGCGCTCGGGCGGCATGCTCAACGAGCTCGCCCGCGCCACCGGCAAGCGCATCGTATTCTACTGCGCGTTCGGCGAACGCTCGGCAATGGCGGTGCGCGCGGCGCAGGATGCCGGGATGGCCACGGCCTGCCACATCGCAGGCGGCATCGACGCCTGGAAGAAGGCAGACGGGCCGCTGGTGCGGTAGCGCGTCGCCGTGACCGGCGATCAGCGCAGAATCTGACTCAGGAACAGCCTGGTACGCTCGTGCTGCGGGTGCGTGAAGAAGGCGTGCGGCTCGTTGATCTCGATGATCTCCCCGGCGTCCATCAGCACCATGCGATCGGCGACCTGACGCGCAAAGCCCATCTCGTGGCTCACCACCAGCATGGTCATGCCGTCGAGCGCGAGCGCCACCATGGTGTCGAGCACCTCCTTGACCATCTCCGGATCGAGGGCGGAGGTCGGCTCGTCGAACAGCATGATCTTCGGCTGCATGCAGAGTGCCCGCGCAATCGCCACCCGCTGCTGCTGGCCGCCCGAGAGCTGGGCCGGGTATTTGTCCGCCTGCTCCGGGATGCGCACCCGCTCGAGAAAATGCCGCGCCAGATCCTCGGCCTCCTTCTTCGGCATCTTGCGGACCCAGACGGGCGCAAGCGTGCAGTTCTCGAGCACGCTCAAATGCGGAAACAGGTTGAACTGCTGAAAGACCATTCCGATCTCGCGGCGTACCTCGTCGATCTTCCCGAGGTCGGCCGTGAGCTCCATGCCGTCGACGATGACGCGGCCGCGCTGCCAGTCCTCGATACGGTTGATGCACCGGAGCAGCGTCGACTTTCCGCTGCCGGACGGGCCACATATGACGATGCGCTCGCGGCGCTTGACCTTGAGGTCCACATTGCGCAGCGCCTGGAACGAACCGAACCACTTGCTCAAGCCGATGATCTCGACCGCGACCTCGTTCCTGGTGGTACGAATGTCGGATGCGACCCGCGACCGATCCGCTCGCTGTTGACGGTCGTCCATGATCTCAACGCCGATGCTCGGTGCTCAATCGGCGCTCCATCGCAAGCGCGTAGCGCGACATTGCGAAGCTCACCAGGAAATAGATCATGCCGGCGAATGCAAAGCCGGTGAACAGCGTCACCGGCGTCGCCCATGCGGGATCGGCGAAAGCCGCCCGCAACTGGCCCAGCAGATCGAAGATGGCGACGATCAGCACCAGGGTGGTATCCTTGAACAGCGAGATGAACGAGTTGACGATGCCGGGGATGACCAGCCGCAGGGCCTGCGGCAGCACGACCAGGCCGGTCGTGCGCCAATAGCCGAGCCCGAGCGCCATCGCTCCTTCCACCTGGCCACGCGGGACCGCCTGCAGGCCGCCGCGCACGACCTCCGCCATGTAGGCACCCGCGAACAACGCCGCTCCGACCAGCACGCGCAGAAGAGGATCGATCTCCCAGCCGGCCGGCAGGAACAGCGGCAGCATGTAGGTCGCGAAGAACAGCACCGTGATCAACGGAACGCCCCGCCAGAACTCGATGAAGCCGATGGACAGCGTGCGCACGATCGGCATGTCGGAGCGCCGGCCGAGCGCGAGCAGGATGCCGAGCGGCAGCGAAAGCAGGATGCCGGTGAAGGAAATCACCAGCGTGACCAGCAGGCCGCCCCAGAGTCTGGTCTCCACATGGGTGAGGCCGAGCACACCGCCGATCAGGAGAAAGTAGGCGATGACCGGAAAAATGCCGAAGAACAGGATGGCATTCGCGCGCTTATAGGGGACGCCCGGAATCAGCAGCGGAACCAGCAGGACCATCCCCAGCGCACAGGTGAGATCGACGCGCCACTGCTCGCCCTCGGGGTAGAAGCCGTACATGAACTGGGCGAGCTTGGCCTTGATGAACGGCCAGCACGCGCCGACCGCGCGGCCTGCCGTCTCCGGCAGGCAATCGACGCGGCTCGATCCGTTCCACACCGCATCAATGAACAGGAATCTCACCGTCGGCCACACCAGGATGGCGATGATCAGGACACTGACCACGGTCAGCAGCGAGTTGAGCGCGCCGTCGAACAATCGCGCGCGCGTCCACGCGAGCGCACCGGTGCGCCCGGGCGGCGGCGGCTCGGGCGGTGTCGGTGCCCGGCGCAGGTCGGATGGTTGCTCGCCGTCCATTAGCGCTCGGCCCCCCGCACGCTGGCGTTGTACCAGTTCATCAGGCCACTGGTGAGGAGCGAGATCGCGAGATAGACCGCCATGGTGATGGCGATGATCTCGATGGCCTGGCCGGTCTGATTGAGGGTGGTGCCGGCGAACACCGCGACCAGATCGGGATAGCCGATGGCGACCGCCAGCGACGAGTTCTTGGTGAGGTTGAGATATTGATTGGTGAGCGGCGGCACGATCAAACGGAGCGCCTGCGGCACGATGACGAGCCGAAGGGACAGCCCGCGCCGCAGGCCCAACGCCATCGCAGCGTCGGATTGTCCACGCGACACCGACAGGATGCCCGCGCGGACGATCTCGGCGATGTAGGCGGCGGTGTAGGTCGAGAGCGCGACCAGCAGCGCGACGAATTCGGGGATCAGCCTCACCCCGCCGACGAAGTTGAAGCCGCGCAGCTCCGGCCGCGTGAAACCGACCGGAAAGCCGAGCGCAACCATTGCCGCGAGCGGCAATCCGACGATGAGGCCCAGGCTCACCCAGACGAGCGGGAATCGCTCGCCGGTCCTGCCTGACGGCGAACGGCCCAGCCGCGCAGGGCGGCCGCGGCCACGACCGCCATCAGCAATGCGACGACGACGAATTCCGATCCCGCTTCGAAAACCGGCTTGGGAACGATGAGACCGCGATTGTTGAGGTACATCTCCGGCGGGCCGACCCATTCGGCCACGGCGCGGCTCCACTGCGCGAGCGCCGGCGGTGAGCCATGACGCGAGAGCCATTCGAAGGTCTCGGCGACACGCGTCACCACCGGCTGCCAGCCGATGCCGATGCTCTGGCGCGGTCCCGGCAGCGTGCCCAGCACCGCGAGATACCAGAACAGGATCTGGAACAGCAGCGGCAGGTTGCGGATCAGCTCGACATAGCCGCCGGCGAGCCGAGCCAGCAGCCAGTTGGGCGACAGACGAGCGATGCCGACGACGAAGCCGATGACGGTCGCCAGCACGATGCCGATTGCGGACACCAGCAGCGTGTTGAGCAGCCCCACCACGAAGACACGGCCGTAGCTGTCGGCTTCGTTATAGTCGATGAGCGTCTGGTTGATGCCGAAGCCGGCGGTGTTGTCGAGAAAGCCGAGGCCGCTGGTGATCTTCAACGCGTCGAGATTGGCCTTCGCGTTGAGCGCGACCAGGGATCCGATCCACAGCACGGCGCCCAGCAGCAGCAGCTGATAGAAGACGGCGCGGACTCTCGGGTTGTTGTGGATCGCAACCGGCGGCGGCAGGGGAGCGCGTTCGTCGTCCGTCCGCACGTCTGCCGCTCGCTCCCTCGCCATGGTCCGACCCCCGGATCAGGTCCGAGGCCCCGGCCACGGCGGATTGCAGCGTCCCGATCCGGTCACCGGATCGGCGGTGCATACTGAATGCCGCCCTTGGTCCACAGCCGATTGAGGCCGCGGCTGATGCCGAGCCTCGAGCTGGTGCCCACGTTGCGATCGAACACCTCGCCGTAGTTGCCGACCTGCTTGAGGATGCGCACCATCCAATCCTTGGTCAGGCCGAGCTGCTCGCCGAAATTGCCCTCGACCCCCAGCAGCCGCCTGATTTCCGGCAAATTCGACTTCATGGCGTCGTCGACGTTCTTGGACGATACGCCGAGCTCCTCGGCGTTGAGCATGCCGTAATGGGTCCACTTGACGATGTCGTACCACTGGTCGTCGCCGTGGCGCACCAGCGGCCCCAGCGGCTCCTTCGAGATGACCTCGGGCAGGATGACATGGTCGTTGACGTTGGCGAGCTTGAGCTTCTCCGCATAGAGCTGCGACACGTCGGTTGTGAACACGTCGCAGCGTCCCGCCTCGTAGGCCTTCACCGTCTCGTCCGAGGTGGCGAATGCGATCACCTCGTACTTCATGTTGTTGGAGCGGAAGAAGTCGGCGAGATTGAGCTCGGTAGTGGTGCCGGTCTGCGTGCAGACGGATGCGCCGCTGAGCTCGAGCGCCGAGTTGACCTTGAGCGCCTTGCGCACCATGAACCCCTGGCCGTCGTAATAGGTGACGCCCGCGAAATTGCCGAACGCGACGTCGCGCGACAGCGTCCAGGTGGTATTGCGCGACAGCACGTCGATGCCGCCGGTCTTGAGCGGCTCGAACCGGTCCTTGGCGGAGAGCGGCGTGAACTTCACCTTGGTGGAATCGTTCAAGACCGCAGCCGCGAGCGCGCGGCAGAGGTCGACGTCGAAACCGGTCCAGTTGCCCTTGTCGTCGGGAAGCGAGAATCCCGCCACGCCCTGGCCCACGCCGCACACGAGCGAGCCCCGGTCCTTCACCGCCTTGAGCGTCTGAGCAGATGCCCCGGCCGCGAACGAGCCCGCGAAGATCGCGGCGAAGATGAAGATTGTGCGTTTCATCGAACCGTCCTTCATGGCACAGCCTGTTGACCGCAACCTGCGTGTATCGCGGCGGAACTCTTGATCTTGCCACCTGCTCGAAGCATCCGGCGCGCCGGGCCGACCGACACCACCCGTATGTGCCGGCGCCGCGGTGGTCGGCCCGCACATCTCAGAACGATCGTGCATCGGGGTCAAGGGGTTGACGCGGGCGCCGCGCGCCGTCATGACCGCATCGGCATGTTCCAAGCAGCGCTTCGTACTTGGGCTGCTTCGACTTGGGCTCAAGTGCGCAAGGGCGGTCTCCGCCTTTCGGGAGGAGCTCTGGATACAACGCATCCGCTCGCCAGCATGCGCAAGAGACCCTAACCATGACCAGGAACACCAAAGCCGATCCCGCGCGCCCGCCATTGAAGCCGGCAACGCACCTGGTCGTGGGAGGCCGCGATCCGGCGGCCAATCAGGGTTTCGTCAATCCGCCCGTGCACCACGTTTCGACCGTGCTCTATCCGAGCGCGGCGGATTACCGCGCCCGCAATGCTCGCTATGTGTATGGGCGGCGCGGCACGCCGACCTCCGAAGCGCTCGAGACTGCGCTCAAGGAGCTCGAAGGGCCCGCCTGTGCCGGCGTCGCCCTCATGCCGTCCGGCCTTGCGGCCATCACCACGGCGCTGCTCTCGGTCGCCGGTGCCGGCGACCACATCCTCGTCACCGACAGCGTCTACCAGCCGACCCGCAAATTCTGCGACGGGCTGCTGGCGCGCTGTGGCGTCACCACCACCTATTACGATCCGATGATCGGGGCCGACATCGCCGCGCTCATCCGGCCGGACACGCGCGCCGTGTTCGTGGAGGCGCCTGGCTCGCTGTCGTTCGAGGTCCAGGACGTGCCGGCGATCGCGGCTGCCGCCCACGCTCGCGGCGCGACGGTGCTGATGGACAATACCTGGGCGACCCCGCTCTATTTCCGCGCCTTCGACAAGGGCGTCGACCTGTCGATCCAGGCCGCAACCAAGTATATCGGCGGCCATTCCGACCTGATGCTCGGCACCGTGTCGGCGAATGCCGCGACCTGGGAGCGGCTGCGCGCCACGGCATGGGCGCTCGGCCTCTGCGTCGGCCCGGATGACATCTATCTCGGCATCCGGGGCCTGCGCACCTTGGGCGTGCGCCTCGCCCGGCATCAGCAGTCGGGGCTGCGGGTCGCACGCTGGCTGGAGCAGCGCCCCGAGGTCACGCGCGTGCTTCACCCGGCGCTCGCAGGCTGCCCGGGTCATTCCGTCTGGCGGCGCGATTTCTCCGGCGCCAGCGGGCTGTTCAGCTTCGTGCTCAAGCCGGTCTCGGAAACCGCGGTGAATGCCTTCCTCGACGAGCTCGAGCTGTTCGGGATGGGAGCATCATGGGGAGGCTTCGAGAGCCTCGCCATCCCTTTCGACTGCGCCGGCATCCGCACCGCCACGAGCTGGGCCCCGGGCGGGCCCGCGGTTCGCATCCACATCGGCCTCGAGGACGTAGACGACCTGATCGGCGATCTCGAGCGCGGATTCGCGGCGCTCGCGGCAGCGAAGCAATCGTAGCAGGCGTCGCGCTCGCAGGCCCGCCGCCTGCCTTCGGTCAAGCTGCTCCCGCTCTGCGGTCGCGCAACTCGAAATAGAGATTGCGCAGATAAACGAACACGCCGAAACCCTGGCCGAGAATGAAGACCGGGTCGCGGATATGGAGCGCGTAGGCCAGCAGCAGCACCCCGCCGCCGATCGAGAAGAACCAGAAGGCGATCGGCATCACCATCCTTCCCGCACGCTCGGAGGCGATCCACTGCACCACGAAGCGCATGGTGAACATGACCTGCGCCACATAGCCGAGCAGCACCCACCACTGAAACCGGGCGACGAAGACGTCATGCAGGTAGTTGCCGACCGTCTGCGAAAGCTCAATCAGCATTTCCGTATCACCTCCGAGGCACGGGGGACGTGGCGCCGGCGGCGGATCAGCCACCACACCCCGATCAGGTCGAGGATGCCCACCCAGAGCCGGTCCCACATGCCGTAGTTCGACCGGCCGGCACGGCGCGGCCGATCGACCACGTCCACATATCCGATGTCGTAGCCTTCGCGCCGCACCAGCGCCGGAAGAAACCGGTGCAGGCCGTCGAAATAGGGCAGCGCCAGAAATACATCGCGACGGAAGGCCTTGAGGCCGCAGCCGGTGTCGCGGGAGCCGTCGCGCAGCACCGCGCCGCGCACCGCATTGGCCAGCCGCGACTGCACTTTCTTGAAGCCGGTGTCCCTGCGGCCGACGCGCTGGCCGGCAACCAGGCCGATGCGCGGCGCTCCTGCGGTCAGCGCCGCCAGCAGCACCGGAATGAAGGCCGGATCGTTCTGACCATCGCCGTCGAGCGTCACGACGACCGCGGCCCGGGCGTGGCGCACGCCCGTCGATACCGCCGCCGACTGTCCGCATGAGGATTGGTGCGTGATCTGCCGTAACCACGGGCGGCTCGCCATCAGCAGCGTCAATTCGGAATCGGTTCGGTCGGTGGAGCCATCGTTGACATAGATGAGCTCGAAGGTGGCGCCCTCGCCGAGGACGTCGACGATCTCGCCGACGAGCGGGGCGATGTTGCCCGCCTCGTTGCGCACGGGGACGACGACGGAGACCGTCGGCGGGGGTCCGCTGGTCGACATTTCGCTCACGATCGTGGCCGGCGCTCGGCGGCGAATTCCCTCTCCCTTCCCCGCCCCACTGGCGGGGCGGGGTCGAAGCGGGCTCGGATGCGCGAGCTACTTATGAGGCGATCACCTGCCGGGCAACCTTTTTGATGCGGGCCGCGGACGGCCCCGGCAACGGCCGTATGCCGCCGTCACCGTCGCGCACGAAGGCAAGGCCGCGGGCCGCAAACCATTCCCGCACCAGCAGCACGCCGAGCACGCCGACCGCGGCGCCGGCCACGACGTCGCTCGGAAAATGCGCCAGCAGGACGACCCGGCTCGCCGCGATGACGACCGCATAGGTCCACATGAGCGGACGCCAGCGCGGCCACAGCGCGCCGATCGCCATGGCGATGGCGAAGGCATCGATGGCGTGGCCCGAGGGCAGGCTCGCATATTCGACGCTGAATCGGAGCGGCCGGTAGATGAAGGGGTCGGCGGCGCCCTCGACCAGCGGCCGGGCGCGTCCGATCGCGCGCTTGAGGACAGTGAAGACGAGCCCCGGCAAGCCGATCGCCGCGATCAGGAATCCGAGCCGCACCGCCACGGCGGCGAGCACGCCGCGGGACATGCGCGGAAGCGCCGGCGACGCCAACATAGCGACGGCAGCAAGCGCGACAACAGCGGGCACCAGCACCCACACCGACTTGCCGAGATCGGTCGCCCGGTCGAAGGCCGCAATGGACCATTCCGGCAGGCCCGGCACCAGGCCGATGGCCCAGGCATCGACGACGATCATGGTGGCGCCGAGCGCGGCGACCGCGACCGCCGCCGCGGCGGCGAGGCGCTGCGGCGCCAGCCACACCGATCGTGGCGCGGGTCTCGGCTTGCGCGCGAGATGGGCGAAGTATCGCACCACGTTGGCGCGCACCCATTGAAGTTGGTGTATTTTACCGTCGCGCACCAGCACACCCGGTCTCATTACTCTAAGACTAAGTCCCCGTCATATATTGTGCGCGGCGTTTCGCCATGTTTTCCTTCGTCTCACCGGGCCACATGTCGTCACATGACCCGAAAACAGGAGATCGCTCACTGTCGCTATTGAGGATAAACCCGACCGGATTTGCTCAATTCGAGACTTTCTCGGTTTGACCACCCCTACTCGGACATCGGCGTCCTCACAACAACATGCCCTGGAAGCCATTCGCGCGAGGTCCAACATGCTATAGTGCCGTTCCAATGACATGGGGGTTGGGGCAACTATCTTGATTCCGATCGTTTTCACAACTGGCAGCGAACGGCGCGACTTCATCATGCGTCTTGGCGGCGCCGTCGCGCGCTGACTACGAGGCTCCTACGAGGCTTCGATGCTCGGTTGGTTCAAGTGCTGATGCCCAGGGAGGAGCGCTTCTTCGACCTGTTCGTGCGGCACGGCAACGAGGTCATGGCGGGCGCCGAGGCGTTGCGCGGCCTGTTCGAGGGCGGCGACCGGATCGAGCAGTATTGCCAACGCATCCTCGAGCACGAGACCAGGGCGGACGAGATCACCCGGGAGGTGCTGACCGCCGTGCGCCGATCCTTCATCACGCCGTTCGACCGAACCGACATCCAGGATCTGATCAGCAGCATGGACGATGCTATCGATCAGATGAACAAGACCGGGAAGGCGATCCTGCTTTTCGAGGTCCGCAGCTTCGAGCCGCAGATGCAACAGATGGCCGAGATCATCGTCAAGGCCGCCGCGCTGGTCCTGGAAGCCCTGCCGCTGCTGAAGTCGATCGGTGACAACGCGGGCCGGCTGAATGCGCTCTCGGCGGAAATTATCCGTATCGAGGATCAAGCGGACGAGCTGCACGCGCAAGGCCGCAAGGCACTGTTCGTGGCCAATGCCGGGACGGCGGCAACGCCATGCGCTTCATCATCGGAAACGAGCTCTACGATCATCTCGAGAAGGTCGTCGACCGGCTCGAGGACGTCTCCAACGAGATCAGCGCGCTGGTCATCGATCACGCATAGGCAGCAGCCGACCGGCGATGGACGCAAGCCTGGCCCTGCCCCTTCTGATCGGACTTGTCGTTGTCGCGCTGGCGTTCGATTTTCTGAACGGTCTGCACGATGCCGCCAATTCGATCGCAACCATCGTATCCACGCGCGTGCTGAGGCCGCGCTACGCGGTGATGTGGGCCGCTTTCTTCAATTTCATCGCATTCCTGTTCTTCGGGCTTCATGTGGCGCAGACCGTCGGTGTCGGCATCGTGGCCGCAGATGTGGTCGATGCACGGGTCATATTCGGCGCGCTGATGGGGGCGATCTCGTGGAATCTCGTCACCTGGTGGGCAGGCATTCCCTCCAGCAGCTCGCATGCGCTGATCGGCGGCCTGGTCGGCGCCGGCGTCACCAAGGCGGGCACTCCCGCGGTGGTTTGGACCGGCTTGTTGAAGACCGCGGGCGCCATCGTACTTTCGCCCATGACCGGCTTCTTCCTCGCCTTGCTGCTGGTTCTTGCGGTGTCCTGGCTGTTCGTGCGCGCATCGCCGCACTCCGTCGATAAGCTTTTCCGGTCGCTGCAGTTCGTCTCCGCCTCGCTCTATTCGCTGGGCCATGGCGCAAACGACGCCCAGAAAACCATGGGGATCATCGCTGTCCTGTTGTTTTCGCAAGGGTATCTCGGCAGCGAATTTCATGTGCCGTTCTGGGTGGTGATCACCTGCCAGGCGGCCATGGGGCTTGGGACGCTGGTCGGCGGCTGGCGGATCGTGCACACCATGGGCTCCAAGATTACACGGCTCAATCCGATGCAAGGCTGCTGCGCGGAGACGGGCGGTGCGCTCACGCTGTTCGGGGCCACCTATCTCGGGATTCCGGTCTCGACCACGCATACGATCACGGGAGCTATCGTGGGGGTTGGGGCCGCCCGGAAAGTGTCGGCGGTGCGCTGGAACGTGGCGAGCAACATCGTTCTGGCCTGGATCGTCACGCTGCCGGCGACCGGTCTGATCGGCGCGCTGTTCTATCTCCTCTCCGGCGTCATCCTCTGAAATCAGCAACGGCTTGTGAATCGGGAGGCCCGCGAGTTGTTCGTTCGGCAACATTGATACCACGAACGATCCGCAGCTGACGTTCGGAACAGCGCGTACCGCGTCTGCGCATCAAGGCGAGCGGTCGCCGCGAGAGAGCCTTTTTTGTTGCGACGGGCACTGGGCGGGAATAGGTTTCGAACGATGGGCCACGAAGAACTCGTAATCGCTGTGAGGGTGATCGGCGCGTTGGCGATCGGCGCCGCGATCGGCTTCGAGCGGACGTTTCACGGGCGGCCGGCGGGCTTCCGCACCCATTCGCTGGTCTGCGTCGCTTCCACTCTGCTGATGTTGGTTACAGTCTACCAGAGCCACTGGATGACCGAGACGCCACTTGAGACCATCCGTACCGATCCGACGCGCATGGCGCAGGGCATCATGACCGGAATCGGCTTTCTTGGTGCCGGAGTGATTTTCAAGGAGGGGCTGACGGTCCGCGGCCTGACGACTGCCGCGTCGATCTGGATCACGGCCGCGATCGGAATTCTGGTTGGCGTTGGCTTCTACTTTGCAGCCTTGCTCGGGGCTGCCGCTACGCTCGCAGTGCTTGCCATGTTCCGATGGATCGAACGCAGGCTGCCCTCGGAGTTTTATGCCCACCATATGCTGCGGTTTGCTCGCGACAAGGTTATGGCGGAGGAAGACTTGCGCACGCTCGTCGGCAAACTTGGATTTTCCATTGCCAACTTGTCGTCGCGGCTCACAGACGGCGGCAAACAATTCGAGTACCGGATGGTGATCCGCAGCCAGGATCGCAAGAACGCAGAAATGCTGTCGCGGCATTTACGCGACCTTCCGGAAGTGATCGAGTTCCGGATTTCGCCTACTGGTGATTAGAACCGAACGATGCTTCCCAACTCTCGATAAGCTAGGAGGAGCCCTGAAAGCGGGCGTTCCACACGGAATGAAAAACTGGCGGATTTTGTAGCTAAAGGGAGGAAAGCAATGAAGCCAAACAAGGTTTGTTTGTGTACGGTTTCTGCCTGCGTGACGTTGCTGCTTGCGCAATCGGGCTTGGCCCAAATCGGCAGTCCGGGCGGCAAGCCGCTGCCAAAGCTTGTTCTGTTCATGGTCGTCGATGGCTTCCCCCAGGACCAGTGGGTCAAGTTTTACGATCTCTACGGCGACCGCGGCTTCAAGCTCCTACTTGATAAGGGTGGCTGGTACGGCAACAACCATTACAGCCACGCCACCACCTATACCGGTGTCGGCCACGCCACGCTGTTGTCGTGCGCACACCCGTATAAGCATGGGGTGGTCGGCAACGATTGGATCGACAAGAAGACCGGCAAACGACTCTATTCCACCGAAGACGCGAGATTCAAATATCTTGACGAGGAGACCCCAGACCACTCCGGCACTTCTCCATTCAACATCAAAGTCACCACGGTCGGCGACGAGTTGATCTATTCAAATTCAAAGTCGAAGGTGATTGCGGTCGCCGGAAAGGATCGATCCGCCATTGGATTAGCTGGACAGTACGGCACCGCCTACATGCACAGCACGACGACTGGGCGCTTCATCACGTCCAACTATTACATGAAAGACTATCCCGGTTGGTGGAAGGCGTTCTACGAGTCGAAGCCGCAGAACAAGTATTTCAAGGAGAGCTGGTCGCTTCTGCTGCCCGAAGAGGCCTATGCCCGATCGACTGCTGACGACAGGCCATGGACCAGAAAATTCAAGGAACTCGGAACGCGCTTTCCGCACGCAATCGTGGGTGGCGCCAAAGAGCCCGGGAAGGCCTACTACGATGCAATGATGTGGTCTCCGTTCGGCGACCTGCTGATGTTCGACTTCGTCAAGGCAGCCATCGAAGGGGAAAATCTCGGCAACAATCCAGCCGGTGTCCCCGACGTTCTCGCCATAAGCTGGACCAGCCACGACTACGTGAACCACCTGTTCGGCCCGGAGAGCCGGCAGTCGCAAGACCAGACCGCCCGTCTGGACCGCATCTTCGCGGAACTGTTCGACTACCTCGACCAGCGCATCGGCTTACAAAACGTGCTGATCACGCTGTCCGCCGACCACGGGTTCATGAATATCCCGGAGTACAGCGCCAGCCGCAATCTCGACGCGGGCCGCATCGATCCCGACAAGATGATCGAGGCTACCAATGCCGCACTTTCCGCCAAGTTCGGCGACGGCAAATACATCACGGCTTGGTGGAACCCGACCCTTTACGTTGACTACAAGCTGATCGAAGCTCGAAAGCTCAACAAGGTCGAAGTCGAGAACGCAGCACAGGATTTCTTGCGGGACTACCCAGGCGTGGAGGCTGTGTACACCCGCACGCAAATGGAACAGGGGATGATGCCGGCAACCAAACTTGCCAAGCAGGTGATTCTGGCTTGGCATCAGAAGATCAGCGGCGACATCGTCATCATGAACAAGCCGAACTGGTATCTGTTCGGGAAGCCGACCACCTACGCCTCAACTCACGGATCGCCTTGGTCGTATGACACCAACGTGCCGTTGGCCATGTACGGCCCAAATTGGATCAAGCCCGGCAAGTACGGTGATTCCGAAGTCGTGGACCTTGGGCGGACGATCGCCTTCATCCTCAACGTTCGCCCCCCAAACGGTTGCGAGGGGCGCGTACTTTCAGAGGCGTTACGGTAACCAGTGAGTATATGGGCGGCGGCGCCGGCTTCGACTGCCGCCGTCCGCCCGGGCCCGCCGCTCACGGTCATGACGGACCGACCGAACGGTAGACTGCGATCGTGATCGGCCGTCCGGTGCTGACGTTGATCGCATCGACGCGGGGACCGGCGGTATAGCGCAGACCGACGGCTTCGGCGTACTGGGCGAAACTGCGCTCCTGGCGCGCCTCGACGAAGGCGAAGCGGCACTCGCCACCGCGCAGGAACTCGGCGGCGCCCGCGCTGTCGGTGAGGCGGGTTGCCGTTCCGGCGAGGAACACGAGGCTCGGCTCCTGATAGCCGACGGCGGCGGCGACGGGCCGCGCACAACCGCTGTCGCGCAGAATGCGGGCGAGCGTCGGAGCCGGGAACAGCTGGCGGAGCGAGGGAACGACCAGGGCGAAGATCGCAACGGCGGTGAGGATGGCGGCGGCGACCGCCCGCAGCAGCGAGTGCTCGGCACCGTCGGCTTCGTAGAGCCGCCAGGCCAGAAAGCTCAGCACCGCGGCCGCGCCGAACAACGGCCACACCAGGAGGCCGAACTGCCGCCCGATCACGGCGAGCGCGACGATGCCGGCGATGCCGGTGATGACCACGACGACGAACCACCAGATCGTCCCCCATACCAGCAGCGACCGACGGGACAGCCTGTGCGCGTCGATCACCCCGGCGATGAGGATCGCGATGGCGGGATAGAGCGGCAGCACGTAGTGCGGCAACTTGGTCACCACCAGCTCGAAGATCAGCCATGACGGCACCAGCCACGCCAGCAGGAACCGGGTCGCGGGCGCATGCCGGAGCTCCCACACTGCCGGCGTCGCCAGCGCTGCCAGCGTCGCCCCGGGCCAGAAGGTGGCCCAGAACAGCACGAAATAGTAACCGGGCGGTGCGCCGTGGAACTCCTGGCCGGAGAAGATCTTGCTCACCAGGTCCTCTCCGATCGACTCGGCGAAGAACGCATCCCCCGCGCGTCCGACGATGGCGAGGAACCACGGCAGCACCAGCAGCGCCAGCCATGCGACGCCGACCGCCGGTTTCAGCGCCAGGAGCCAGCGCGCCGATCTCTCGACGATGACCAGTGCGGCGGCGGCAAGGCCCACGATCATGATGATCAGCGGCCCCTTGAGCAGCACGCCCGCGGCGAGCGCGGTCCAGAACACCGCAGCGATGAACCAGGCAGCGGCCGCCTCGAGCTGCCGACCGTGGGCCGACAGATAGGCGCGCGCCATGGCGCCCATGGCGGCAATGACGGTCGCCAGCAGCATGGCATCGGTCTTGGCGATGAGACGCTCGAATCCGAGCAGCACGCAGCTCGCCATCATCACCGCGGCGAGCACGGCGGCCCGCCGCGACACTAGCGGCAGCGCCGCCCAATAGGTCAGCAGAACAGCTGCGACGGCACCGACGAGCGAAGGCACGCGATAGAGCCAGATCGAGGTGAGCGCCTGCCGGTAGCCGAGCGCCTGCGCCGCCTTCACCACCCCCGCCTGCAGCCAGTAGATGCCGACCGGCTTCTTGTAGCGCACCTCGTCCTGGAAACGGATGTCGACATAGTCGCCGCTCTCCACCATCTGCTTGGTGGCCTGCGCAAACCGTCCCTCGTCGCGATCGATCGGCGGGATGCCGAAGAAGCCGGGCAGGAAGCACAGCAGCGCAAC
The DNA here is from genome assembly GCA_963840535.1 of uncultured Alphaproteobacteria bacterium. Classification (GTDB taxonomy): domain Bacteria; phylum Pseudomonadota; class Alphaproteobacteria; order Rhizobiales; family Xanthobacteraceae; genus VAZQ01. The sequence continues at coordinate 28,891 of CAWIZJ010000051.1, read as the reverse complement.
CGCGAGCAGGACCGCGACCGCTCGCGCATGCGAGCCCACGGCGAAGTCGACGATGCGCGTGAGGCTGCGCGCGGAAACGCGCTGATGTCGCTCGTCGGCCCTGACCGTCATTGCAGCCACACCACGACGCTGTCGGCAGTGCCGCGTTCATCGATCACGGTGAGCCGCACGGAGCCGGGGCCGTCGGGCTCGAAGAACAAGGTGCGCCGGCCGTTTGCCGACGGCTGCGGCACGCCGTTGACCAGCACGGTGAGCGGACCGCTCGCGCCGGTCACCTTGAGCGCGATCGGATCGAGCTTGCCCGCAGCCGTCGCTCGCCAGCTCGAGCCGGGCGCCGTTGGGAGGGAACATGATGCGCAGCTGCGGCTCGCCGCCCGCTCCTGCCAGCGCCCCGGGGCGGAAGCGTTGCAGCGGCGGCGGCAGCTTGCCGGTTGCCGCCACCAGTGCGCCGTCGGGCACGGCCGGAAGCGGCGTCGGCGGTTTTCCGGTGCGCGCGAACGCATCGAACAGGATCGGCGCGGCGGCGACGCGGCCGACCAGGCCGGGGACCGGCGCGCCGTCGGGACGCCCGACCCACACCCCGATGGTGCGCCTGCCGTCGAAGCCGACCGCCCAGGCGTCGCGATAGCCGTAGGAGGTGCCGGTCTTCGACGCGATGCGGCCGCCGGCGGCATTCTCCGGCGGCGGGCTGCCGAGCAGGATGCTGCCGACATGCCAGGCCGCGGCCGGGTCGAGCAGCCGCCGGGATGGCGGCCGCTCCTCTGCGCCCGCCGCGCGCTCGGCGAGCGGCAGCGTGGTGCCGAGCCGCGCCAGCCCGGCGTAGAGCGTGACCAGATCGACAAGCCGCACGCCGACGCCGCCGAGCCCCATGGCCAGCCCCGGCACCTCGCCCGGCGGCAGTGCCAGCGGCCCGCCGGCCTGCTGCAGCCGCGCCGCGAAGCGGCTCGCCCCCACCTTGTCGAGCACCGCCACCGCCGGCACGTTCAACGACAGCTGCAGCGCGCGCCGCACCGTCACCGTGCCCTGGAAGGTGAGGTCGAAATTCTCCGGCGCGTAGCCGCCGAAGCGCAGCGGACGATCCTCGATCAGCGTCTCGGGATGAACGAGGCCGTCCTCGAAGCCGAGCCCGTAGATGAACGGCTTGAGCGTAGAGCCGGGCGAGCGCAGCGCCGTCGTCATGTCGACCTGGCCGGCACGGCGCGGGTCGAGATAGTCCGCCGAGGCGACGCGTGCGAGCACCTCCCCGCTGGCGTGGTCGACGGCGAGCACGGCGACCGAGACGTCGGGGCCGAGGCTGCGGGCGCGCTCGCGCGCGAGCTCCTCGAGACTGCGCTGCAGGGTCGCGTCGATGGTGAGCCGATGGAGGCGCCGCTCGGGCGCGGCGGCAACCGCGGCATCGGCGGCGTGCGGCGCCAGCATCGGCATCGGCTGGCGCCCGTCTGGAACCGGCTCGCGAGCCGCGCGCGCGATCTCGTGGGAAGCGACGACGCCGGCCGCCGCGGCGCGCTCGAGCACGCGGTCGCGCGCACGGCGCGCCGCTTCCAGCGAGCGGTCGGGACGGCGCTGCTCGGGCGACTGCGGCAGCGCCACCAGCATGGCCGCCTCGCCCAGCGTCAGGCGACGCGGCTCGCGGCCGAAATAGGCGAGCGAGGCGGCACGGACCCCTTCGAGATTGCCGCCATAGGGGGCAAGGCTGAGATAGAGCGAGAGGATCTCGTCCTTGGTGAGCGCGCGCTCGAGCGCGACGGCGCGCACCATCTGGCGAAGCTTCGCCGCCCACGATCGCTCGGCGCGCGGCTCGAGCAGGCGAGCCACCTGCATGGTGATGGTCGAGGCGCCGGAGACGATGCGGCCATGGGTCGCCAGTTGCGCGAGCGCGCGGCCGAGCGCGAGCGGATCGACCCCGTGATGGGAGTTGAACCGCTTGTCCTCGTAGGCGAGCAGCAGCTCGAGAAAGCGCGGATCGACATCCGCGCGAGCCGCCGGCAATCGCCAGCGCCCTTCCGAGGTGGTGTAGGGCCGCAGCAGCCTGCCGTCGCGATCGACCACCAGCGTCGAGTACTCGAGCCGGTCAGCGAGCGGGAGCGGCCCCAGGGAGGCGATCCAGTACGCTCCCGCAGCCGCAGCGGCGATGACCATCACCGATGCTGCACGGACGCCGAGCCGCAACCATCGCCGCGGACCCGGTCTCCCCGCTTGCGGGCAGGGGTCGGAGCCCCTCACCCCGACCCTCTCCCCGCAAGCGGGGAGAGGGGGATAAGCCGCCGCCGCGTCGCTCATCTCACCTCGCCGCCGTCACCTCGACCGTTCCGGTCGCGGTGCGGCCGAAGCGGTCGGGCCGATACATGTCCTCCACGTAGGCCTGCGGATGGACGTAGCGGCCGGGCGAGACCGCGCGCACCACGTAGGCGACCGTGAACACCGATGCATCCTCGCTCTTGCGCTCGAACGCGGCGCTGAAGCGATCGTCGCGGAACTCGGCGCTCACCGGCTCCTGCGCGTCCTCGATCCACTTGAGCGTACCGGTGTCGCCGGACGACACCAGCCGCGGATTGTCGATCTCGAAGCCGGCCGGGAGGTGGTCGGCGACGATGAGGCGCCCGAACTGCGGCTTCGGCTCGGTGATCCTGAGCACCACCGCGAAGCGGTCGTTCTGCCTGGCCTTGCCGGGATCGGCCGCCTTGCCGGCGAGCGTGTAGTAGCGGCGCTCGATCTTGAAGCCGCGCTCGGTGGCGGGCTCCGGCACCAGCGGCGCTCCCGATACCGTCACCACCGCCTGCACGGTGGCATTCGCCGACATTGGTCACCCTGAGCGGCTGGCGCAGTTCGCCTGCGCGCAGGTTGCGCTTGAGCGCTCCCTGCGTGCGCTCGCCGCCGACCTCGAGCCGCACGGTCTGCGCCTCCTTGGCGAGCGCGCGCGCCGCCAGCACCATCCACGCGTTCTCCTGGGTCGAGGTGTGGGGCGTCAGGTTGCGCGCCGCCTCCACGCGCTCCAGCGCACCGGTGATGGTGGGGCGCGCGCCGCCGCCCTCCGAGGCGAGCGTCACCAGCGCGGCCGCGTCGCGCAGCGCCGAGCCGTAGTCGGTACGGCCGTGGTCGAGCGCAGGCTGCGGCGCGATCGCGGCCAGCGCCGCGGCATAGACGCGCTCGGCGCGCACGCCGTCGCCGAGCATGGCGAGCGCGGCGGCGATCTGGGCCTTCGCCATCGGCGTGGCGATGGCGTCGAGCCTGGCGTCGGCGAAGTAGCGCAGGTCGCCGACCGGCGCCGCCCCGTTGCGCGCCAGCACATAGAGCGCATAGGCGAAGTTGCCGCCGCCGTCCTTGGCGGCGGCCTCGGCATTGGCGACGAAGTTGCGCAGGCGATCGAGCGCGAGCTTGAAGCCCAGATCGGGCACGCGGAAGCCGCGCTCGCGCGCCCGCGTCAGGAAATCGGTGACGTAGGCGTCGAGCCACACGTCCTCGCCGCCCGCCGTCCACAGCCCGAACGAGCCGTTGGAGCCCTGGCGCGCGAGCAGCCGGTCGATGGCGTCGCGAATGCGCTGGTCGACCGTGGCGTCGAGTGCGAGCTGCGCGGCGCTGGCGAGCTCGTTGACGTAGAGCAGCGGCAGGGCGCGGCTCGCGATCTGCTCCGAGCACCCGAACGGGTAGCGGTCGAGCGCCGCCAGGAGCGCGGCGGCGTCGAGCGCGGACGAAAGGCCGACCGACAGCGCGACGGCTCCGGTCCCCGGCACCAGATCGGCGAGCATGTCGCTCGACAGCGCGAGGCTTTCGCCCTTGGCGAGCGGCTTGACCGTGCGTCGCGCGATGATCTGCGTCGCCGGTCTCACCGGGAGCGCATAGTTGCGCTCGAGCAGGAAGCTCGCCCGGGCCGCTCAGCCGCACGCTCACCGACGCGGTGCCGGCCGCGGATGCCGCCAGCGGCACGGCGACCGAGCGGCGCTGTCCGGCGTCGAGCCTGAGCGTTTGCGGGGCCGTGGCGCCGGCGATGCCCTCGCCTTTCACCTCCAGCCGATAGTCGCCGGCTCCGCCTTCGACGTTGTCGATCTCCAGATGCATGGTGCCGCGATCGCCGTTGTTGAGGAAGCGCGGCAGCGTCGCGGTCAGCACCACCGGATCGCGGATGACGGCGTCGCCGACGGCGCGGCCGACCTTGTCCTTCGACCACGCGACCGCCATCACGCGCGCGGTGCCGGAGAAATCCGGGATGTCGAAGACCACCTCGGCGGTGCCGTCCGCGTTGACGGCGACGATGCCGGAATAGAGCGCGAGCGGCTTCTGGCTGGGGGGCGAGCCCTGCAGCTCGGCCGGCGCATCGCCGCCGACCTTGATCTGGCCGCGGGTCCCCTGCATGCCGTCGATGAGCTGGCCGTAGAGATCGCGGATATCGGCGGTGAGCCGACGCTGCCCGAGGTAGTGGTCGTCGGGCGCCGGCGGCTTGTAGGCGGTCAGGTTCAGAATGCCGACATCGACCGCGGCGACGACGATGCGCGCCTCTTCGCCGGCGGCGAGCCCCCACACCCTCACCGGGATGCGCAACGCGCTGTTCGGGCGCGTCAGCGGCGGCAGCTCGAGGTCGAGCGCGAGCGTGCGCGCCTTGCGGTTGATGGAGAACCACTGCACGCCGATGGCGCGGCCGGGCATGCGCACGGCCTGACTGTCGAGCGGGCGGCGCAGGGTTGCGACCACGTAGGCGCCGCTGCCCCAGTCGCTGCCGACCGGGACGCGGATGCGCGCGGTGCCCGCCGTCACGTCCTGCGCGACCGTTGCGACCATCCGGTCGCCGATCACGTTGATGGTGACCCTGCCGGCGGTGCGCGCGGTCACCGCGACCGTCATCGCCTCGCCCGCCGCGTATTCGGGCTTGTCGAGCGCGACCTCGAGCAGGTCGGGCGTGTCGGCGCTGGCCTGCGCATACCAGCCGGCGTCGAAGCCGATCGAGGTGACCGGTCCGTCGCGATCGGCGGTCGCCACCTCGAGGCGATAGCGGCCCCACTGCACCGGAATTGAGATGCGGGCCGGCGCCCCGGCGGCGACGTCGATGTCCCCGTCGGCGACGCGCCTGGTGGTCTTCACCGGCTCGAAGTCCCACACCCCGTCGCGCCGGTACCACTGGTACCGGGTCTCGACCTTGAGCAGCTCGTAGCGCAGCCCGCGGCGCGCCATCTGATTGCCGTCGGGGGCGACCACGATCACGTCGAAGCTCGCGTGCTCGCCCTCGCCGAGCGAGCGGCCGGAGAACAGCGGCCGCACTCCGATCATGGGCCCGGCCGCGACCACCGGCAGGGTGAGCTTGCGCTCGATCGCACGCCCGCCCGGCTCGGCCATGCGCACGACGACCTGCGCCTCCAGCGGCCGCGTGGAGGCCGGCTGCCTGTCGAGCGTGACCGGGAAACGCGCCTTGCCGGCGGCGTCGGTCTCCGGCAGCCCCTCGAGCGGAGCGCGGACCATTTCCACATCCTCGTCGGCGAGACCGAACTGATAGCCGGCAAATCCCGCACGCTCGCTCGCCGGCTTGATGACCAGCTCGCCTTCGAGCCCGAGCCGGCCGGCCGGGGCGCCGTAGAGATAGCGGCCTTCCACGGTGATCTCCGCGCGGCTCGACCTGGAGATGGAGCGCGCATCGGCGGCGAGGTCGAACTCCAGCCGGTCGGGCACATAGTCCTCGACCATGAAGGTGGCCTCGCCGACCGGCGGACGCTTGGGGTCGGCGAAGGCGCGCACCCGCCAGGTGCCGGTCGGCGCCGACGGCACCAGCGCAATTGCGAGCGAGCGCCCGCCCAGGCCCTGATCGGTGACGACGCTGCGGCGGTATTCGACGCCGTCGGGCCGCTCCACCACCAGCGTGAGCGGCACACCGAGCGCGGCGCTGCCGCGGCCGTCGCGCAGCAGCGCCGTCACCTGCACCGTTTCGCCCGAGCGGTAGACGCCGCGCTCGGCGTAGACGAAGGCGTCGAGAGCCCGCCGGCACCACGCGGCCGGAAACCCCGCGGTCGCCGAGATCGAAGGCCGGCGCCTTGAGGTTGAGGAACGCGTAATCGCCCCTGTCGTCGGCCGCGATCAGCATGGCCGGCGACAGCGCACCCTCGCCACGCGTCAGATTGGCCTCGAAATGGACATGGCCGGCATCGCCGCTGCGCTTGCGCGCGAGGATCTCGTTGCCGCGCGACATCAGCCTGATCTCGATCGCGCCCTTGGGCCGTGCGGTGTCGAGCGAATGCACGAAGGCGTGGATGCCGTCGTTGCCGGAGAAGGCGGTGAGGCCGAGGTCGGAGACGATGAACCACTGGGTGGCGAGCGTCTCGTACTCGTCCTTGCCGATCGCGCCGGCGGGCTCGGCCACCATGACATAGACGCCGGAGGCGCTCGTGCCGATCGCCTGATCGGCCGGAAAGGCGGTGGTGACATCGGTGTTGAGCTTCTGCTCGACCGCCATCTCGCCCTTCCAGACCTGGAAGCCGCGCTGGGCTGCCAGCCGCTCGAGATCGTAGCGGTCGAGGCTGGTCTGGAAGTCGCGCCCCACCACGCTGCCCACGAGGTTGCGGTCGCCGATGCGGTAGATCTCGAGCTTCACCGCCGTGGCATTGACGCTGATCACCGGAATGCCGCGCTGACCGGTACGCGGCAGTACGTAGGCCTTGCCGCCGAAGCGTACCGACGGCTTGCGGTCGCGCACATAGACGCTGTACTCGGCGGATCGCGACAGCGTCTCTTTCACCACCGAGGGAATGCCGGCGCGCAGCGTGACGGCGTAGCGCTCGCCGTGCCGAAGGCCCTCGACGCAGAGCTGGCGATCCTGCACCGAGAGCGCGGGCTTGTCCTGGCCGGCGACCGCCACGAACGGGGAGAAATCGGTGCGCCTTCCCGGCAGGTCCTCGGAGAACTGGAAGCACACGCGCGGCGAGGCTGCGTCGGCATCGACGGTGTAATCAAGGAGCCGGAAACCGTGCTCCTCGCGCAAGCGCTCGTACTGCTGCCGCACCTCGGCGACCTCGCGCAGATCGAGCGAGCTGCGCAGCGCATCGAGCGCGGGGCGCCAGCTCGAGCGATCCACATAGGTGCGCGCGATGAGGAGCAGGCTCTCGGCCTCCTCGCCGGCACCGCCGGAGCGTTGGTAGGCGACATAGGCCGCGGCGGCCGCGCGCTCGAGCAGCCGGGTTCGCTCGTCGTCCGCGCCCGGCCGGATGCGCAGGACGGTCCTGGCGATGCGCAGCCAGCTCGCGGCATCGTTGGGCGCAACCGCCACGATCTGTCCGAGAATCTCCAGTCCGCTGCGGACGTCGTTGCGCTGGAGGGCGGCATCGGCCTCGCGCTGCAGCATGGCGGGCGGCTTGGCCACCGCGCCGGCTTCGGACCTGATCTGGGCTTCGAGCCTGGTGGCCGCGGCGGCGAGATCGTCGCGCTTGAACGGCTTGTCGGCGGCAATGGCGGGAGCAGACAACAGCAGAACGAGCGCGGCTGCGCAGGCAGCGCGAACGAACGCGAGCATGGGGGGACCTCCGCTGCCCGTCGGCGGGGCTCCGAACGGGACGGCACGAGATGATGGGCAAGAACTTGTCGAGGTCATGACCGCCGCCCGCCCGGACGGTTGGCGGGAGGCCCGGCGGGGGTCGAGTGCTGTATTCCCGCTGCATTTTCAGCGAACCGCATGTGTCGTCTCCCTATCCGAAATCCGAACCTCGACCCGGGACCCGGCACCAACACGAAACGTAGTCATCCCTTAATAACACGATTTGTAGTCGTAATACTTATGCAAAAAGTAGTGAACAGTCCCGCGCCCCGGACATGGCTGTCACTCCACGGTCTGGTAGCCGCGGATGATCCGCTCCGATCCGAAGCCCCAGTAGTTGCGCAGCGTGTCCGGCCCCCACACCTTCGGCCGCTGCGGCCGGTCCTGGTGCCACGGGCGCGGGTCGAAATAGCCGAGCGTCTCGTCCTTCTGGTCCATCTCGCAGAAGAACTCGACCCGCACCTTGTCGGCGTTGCGATGATAGATGGCGATGTTGTGCCCGATGATGTGACGGTGATGTGACGGCGAGTCCCATTGACAGCCAATCGGGGCGCACGATCTTCCGTTTTGCTCACGCGATCGGTATTTCGATTTCGACGAAGCCACCCGTCGTCGCCGTCGCAACGGCCGCGGCGACCTCAGGAAGCCTGTTCTTGATCAGCCGCCACCAACTCTTGCCAAGAACCACAACCGCAATTCTGCGGCTGACAAGATTCTGCTGATACCGGATATTTCGATCTGTCGTGAGGAAGACGTCAAAGCCGGCGGCTTCCGCAGCGTCAAGGAGTTCACCGTTTGCCAACGTGTCCCACCCGCGCGAGCGGGCTTCCTCGACGGTGTGTTCGGAGAGCGCTGCCGCAACACCTCGGGGCGTACCGTTGTCGAATAGAACACGCATCAGCGCCCAGCGACGGGGGCATCGAGACTGCGGGCGGCGAATTCCAGAACGGTCTTGACCTGTTCCCGCGACACAGGGAATTGCTCCATCACCTCGTCAATGGTCATGCCATCTTCCAGGTTCTCGAAGACAACCGATACCGGCGTCCGGGTGCCTTTGAAGACCCACGCCCCACTGACCTTGCCAGGGATGCTTTCCACGGCCGGGCACTTCGACCAATCGAGCGAAGCCATTGCGTCATCTCCTTCAGGCTGCTTTCAGCTTAAGGCATCTCAACCATCTGGTCACGCGGCGCCTCGGAGGGCACGCAGTTGCCGCGATCTGGTTGCTCGGTAGGAGTGAGCGGCTTGCGGTGGTCATCGCGGGCCTCTGGTGCGTAGCGGTCTGGGGGCGAGCGCGGACGCTTGAAAAAGCGCACCATGGCCATTTCTGAGTCACTGAGAGGCACCCTGTGCCTCCGCCCTGATCCGTCGAGTGACGTAGCCCCCGATCCACGTGCCCGGCAGCTCATTAACGCTGCCAGGCGAGCCTCTGGCGAAGGCGGTGACATGACGCGCGGGACCGCGATTTCTACCCCGTCCGAACGTCCCCAGGAGCGATCGCGAGCAGTGGCGATGGCGGTGACCGGTAAGAGGACTCCGATACCAAGCTGAACCCCGCTCTTCGCGGCATCGAAGGAGCATCTCTTATCGAGCCCTGCCGGCCAGCCGCCGCAATCCGGTCACGACGCGGCCCGCATCACGCTGTCACTCCACGGTCTGGTAGCCGCGGATGATCCGCTCCGATCCGAAGCCCCAGTAGTTGCGCAGCGTGTCCGGCCCCCACACCTTCGGCCGCTGCGGCCGGTCCTGGTGCCACGGGCGCGGGTCGAAATAGCCGAGCGTCTCGTCCTTCATCTGGTCCATCTCGCAGAAGAACTCGACCCGCACCTTGTCGGCGTTGCGATGATAGATGGCGATGTTGTGCCCGATGATGTGACGGCCGGGACCCCAGACCAGCTGGATGCCGTTCCTGGCCAGCCATTCGCAGGCGCGCAGGATCTCCGCCCAGTCCTTCACCTCGAACGCGATGTGATGGAGCTGCGGCACCTCGTCGAAGACGAAGTTGACGGTGTGGTGATCGGGCCCGCAGCGCAGGAAGGCGAACGTATCGTCGAGCCAGTCCGACACCCGGAAGCCCAACACATCGGTATAGAAGCCGACCACCTTGCGTACGTCGCGCACGCGATAGGCCACGTGCCCGAGCTTGATCGGCGCGATGCCCGCGGGCCGCCCGTCGTCGGCGGCGAACGCATACTCGGAGAAGATCTCGATCGCGGTGCCCTTGGGATCCGTGAATACGAGGGCATCGGTTATGCCGGGCGAGATGTCGCTGCGGCGCTCCGTCGCGATCCCCTCCTCCGACAGCGCGCGCGCAAGCGCGTCGAGGTCGCTGCCGGGCGCCACCTGCAAGGCGAGCCGGGAGAGCGCGTTGGGCGCACCCGGCTCGAGCGCGATCGCCTCCAGGCCCTGCCGGGTGGCGAGAACGGCGCGGTCCGCGCCGCGCGCGATCGGGACGAGGCCGACCACCTCGGTGTAGTAGGCGATCTGGCGCTCGATGTCGGGCGTGGTGAGCGTGGCATGGCCGAGGCGACGCACCGCAATCATGTCCGGCTCCCGAACGTGGTCCCGGCGACCATCTACCACCAAAAACCGGGCGCGGGATATGCGCGGGCGACCGTCAATTGCGCGCGCAGGTTCGGCCGGGCCGCTGGCGGCTCGGGGCGATCTTGCGCTACAAGCGTGCCGGCGCGGCCCCGTAGCTCAGGGGATAGAGCAACAGCCTTCTAAGCTGAAGGTCGCTGGTTCGAATCCAGCCGGGGTCGCCATATCAATTTTCAGATCCCCCTTTCTCAATGAGTTACGTCAAGGTTTGCCACCGTGGATATCAAGGTTTGCCACTTGATGTTGCCGTTTTGTCTGCGGCGGCTCGCTTATTCATAGCGGCCTCTGCCATGTGCTCCTGTTCGACCTCATCGATGTAGATTTGTACTTGCGCCAAGGTTGTGTGGCCGCTGACCGCCATGATCTCTGGCGCGGTACAGCCTGCGTGTGCGAGCAGCCGACAGGCTGCCTTTCGTAGGCCGTGAGCGCGATAGCTTCTCACGCGCCCATCATCACAGAGAACCGGAAGGAACCCGGTCTCTCGGCACCAGTCGGCAAACTTGTTGCCAAACGCTGCAGCTGACGCGAACGGCTTGCCGTAGTCGGTCGTGATGAAGGTCAAGCTGTCGCTCGCTGGCATCGCGTCCAGCGCAGCCCTGAATTCAGGCGTGATCCGAATGACGAGCAACTTGCCAGTTGAGCGCACCGTCTTCGATGGCCGCCAGCACAAATGACGTCCGTCGCGGATGTTTTGACGGCCGAGCCGATAAACGTCCTTACGGCGCGCCGCGACGTTTAGCAGTAGCTCCAGGGCGAGCCGAGCCGTCGTGCCAATCGCGTGATGTTCCCGATACTGTACGATTTGTTGTTCACGCCATGTCATATGGCCCATGTTCTTGCCGAGCTTAACCAATTGCACGTCGGCCGTTGGGTCGTGCTTGAGGTGGTGTTCTTCCATGCAAAACGCCATCAGGCCGCGCAGTGTCTTGAGCCAGTTCCGCTTGGCGAAGGACTTTTTCGACGCAAGGATCTTCGCGATGTGCTGCGCTTGTAGAAGCGCAATCCGCTTGTCGCCGTGTTCAACTCGGAAACGCTCCAGGATCGGACGCCGCATGGCGCGGCTCGCTGGCGACAACGCTTCAAGCCAAAGTGCGTGTTTGTAGTAGCTGACGATTACGGCGTTGACCGTTCCCGGTTTCGTGCGGCTCGCGCCTATCTCTGCGCGGGATTCATCTCTACCGAGCGCACCCTGATATGCCTCCATGAACTGAGGCGACCAGGGCAATCCCGGCAGCGGCGTCTGTTTCACACCGCGACGACGGAAGTAGTAGCGAGCCCTGCCATGCCGGTCGATGAAGGCATGAACGTATCGCGGCAGCTTCAATCGCGGTCCCACTCGTTCCCCTCCGTGCCGGCCGGATTCTGCGCCTCCGCCGTTGCGGCCTCAACCTCGATTTCACCCTGTGGATTCACCCGCACCCGTGTCACTTTCAGCCCAGCCGCGACCACGGCCCGCACGGCCCTGGTGACGTCCGCCTGCCGGAATGTGGAGGGCGCGCGCGCCATCACTCGAGATCCTCGAGATCGTCGCCAGCGGGCCCCAATGCGGGCGCCCCGAGACGGCGGCGGAGGCTGTCGGGAATGTCGAGGTCGGCCCAGGGGTCGGCGGGCGCGGGCTTCGAGGGCACCGGAGCGGGGGTGGCCCCCCGAAGGTGCTCACTTTCCCCGAAGGTGCTCACTTTAGAAAGGTGAGCATCTTCGGCAGGGGTGAGCACCTTCGGGAGGGTCCAGAGCCATCCCCCCTCCATCCCGGCCTTATGAGGCTTGATGCCGAGGTGGTCCTTGGCGCGCCGCACGGTCGCCCATGCCAGCCCCGCGCCCTCGGCGTCGCTCTTGATGTCTGTCTGCGGGACCGGCCCCTTGGCCAGGAGCTCCCGCAGGAACTCCTCGGCCTCCTCGCGTGGGCTCGCCCCCCTGCCCGCATCATCGGTCGCTCGAAGCGCCTGGTCCGCCGACATGGTGACCGGTTCGCTGTCCCAGGCGACATAGGAGGCAACGATGCTTTCTCCCGGCTCGCCGACGAGCATCTGCACCAGTCGATAGGCCAATCCCTGCGGCTTGGCCGCCATGTTGTTCTTGGCGTGCAAGAACAGCATGCGACCTTCGTTGTCGGCGTCCTCGATCACCGCGAAGGCGGCCCGCGGGGCGCCGACGAAGGCGATGGAGCCGATGAACCTATGCAGCGCCTTGGTGTTATTGCCGGACCCGGATTTCGAGAAATGGGTAATGGACAAGATCGCAACCTTGAGGCGTTCGGCCATCTCGCTGGCCGGCTCCAGTGCGCCGCGCACCTCCGCATTCTTATGGCTATCCGCCTTGCCCATGTAGGAACTGATCGGGTCGATGATGACCAGCGCTACGTCACCGATCTCAGCAATCTTCTGTTCGAGAAGCGCGAGATCGGCTTGCAGGTTGAATGTGCGGCGGCCCTTCCCATCCCCTTGAAGAACGGCACTCACGATGTGGACGCGGGATAGATCGGCCCCGGCAGCGATGCAGGCGTGGCACCACGGTGTCGTCGGCGCCGTCCTCGGCGTTGAGGATGATAACGTTTCCGACCGGCGCCCGTCCCTCGCCGCACGGCCACTCACCACCGCGCGAGACGGTTGCGGCAACGAAGACCGATAGCTGACTCTTGCCGTCGCCAGGCTCGCCCGCAATGGCGGTGTGCTTGCCGCGAGCGAGTCGACCTGGCCACAAGAAGTCGATCCGCCTCGGCGTGATGTCGGCTGCGCAGCGGGATACGAGATGGGCGCCGTCGCCATTAGCCTTCGTGGCCTCGGCCAACGCTTCGTCGCAATACCTGCGGGTCATAGGGCAATTCCTGTCGAGGCAAACAACTTGGCAATTGCAAAGTCGATCCGCGCCTTAGCCGCAGCGTCACAACGCGATAGCCGCTCGATGTTGGCCGGCTCCTTCAGCGCATCGAGGCCACGCTCCCGCACGCAATGTAGGACTGCCTCGATGGTGACGTGCGGGGTCGGCCTGTTGCTATTGAAATGATGCCACAACGCCTCCAGGGGTTTTTCGTCCCAATTCTCAGGGATACGACTCGACCTTGGTTGCCGCTGATGAGAAGCGTCGGCCTTGCGGCAGCCTGCGCAGAAGCTTGGGCTCGTGCACGGTCTGCGGCCGCATGCAGGGCCTCCACTTGGCTGCGCGACCACTTCTGACGCAGCACAATTGCGCCGCGATCATCGAGGCCGACAATGTGGAACGAGTTCTTACCGATATCGATGCCGATTACAGAAATCGCAGTCTGTGCGGTCGCAGGCATGGCATGCTCCTTGTCTTGGCGCCCCTGGCCAGCTTATCGCTGGCAGGGCAGGAGCACGACCGGACCATCCCATTAGCCGACATGGCCAGTCCATTGTTGTACTGCACAATTTCCGGCAAAAATTGTCTCCGCTTTAAAGGGTGGAAAAGCTTAGGTGCAGGCGCAGCTTTCGCTACCGGAAACGCACCCGGCGATCGCGGGTTGCTACCGCGATTTTCGGCCGTGTATCGGGTAGGGCAAACGACGGGCACACTGCCAGGCCGCCAAGGGGGCCACTCTTCTCCCTGCGCCCTAACTTCTGATATTCTGAGAAAGTCTCTACTCGTTGGGTGACGTGATGTCGGCCTTAAACATCAGGTCGTCATTATCCCTGCTTCTCAATTTTGCTTGTAAGCATCGCTGTACGGCGGGATGGCGGACACGCAAGCGTGCCGCTCATCACCCCACAAACCCTTCGCGGAGGTCGAGATGGCTAAGAAGCAAACGCGCTCAAGTGCTGGCCGGCTAACGCATCCGCTTCTCGAGAAGCTCGGCGCCAGAGCGGATGGGAGATCTTCGCGTACAGCGTGAAGATCGTGTGCGGTAAACAGACCGAGACAAACTGTTGTTGTGTCGCAGGCGCCCGGCCGGGCGTGTACGCGACCGAGGTCAACATTCAAAATCTCAATCTCTAGCCCGCGCCGGTTGTGAAGTCCGTCCTACCCTTGATCAACTCGGGCGCCGTTGTTGCGCGTGAGCCCAACGTCGCCGACCCGCACGCTGGAGCCGAGGCCATCACACTTCCCCCGCTGGGGGCGACGATGGACGATTGTTGCCGCATCGCGGAGTTGCTGCTGGGCGCCCCCGAGCGGAGACACCGGGCTCACCATCGCCATCCTGACGATCTTGAGCCTGGTCGAGCTGTCCGTCTCCGCGGTCTACACGGCGAACCCTCTGAGCGGGGACGGCATCAGCATCGACGTCGAGTACATTCCGTCGCGACGACTGGGACTTAGTGGTCCGGGTGGTCCGGGTTAGTCGGGCGCCAGCCGCGCCGCCCTCGCCCGTCAATGGACACGTTGACCGCTAATGCCGCGTCGGCGAGGTGATCGAATAACGGCCTGCGTTGCTGCACCTGCTCGCGGCCGGTTATGGCACGATTCGACCATTCGCGGCGCTGCACCATCACAGCCGCAGTTGGGGGTAGACCGGACCATCGCGAGCATCGTTGGAAATGACGTGGATGACCACAGCGGTCATTGTCGTCGACGTAGAGAGTGTTTTCATGGCACCCTCGCGCTCTGCAATTTGATGCACTTTGCGATCTCGCGACTAAGCTGACACAGCATTTCGTCGCGGTCGCTCTTTTGAATGATACGCTCGACGCCGCCGTTGAGACGGTCGCGATCTTCGTCGGTGAGGTCTTTCGCGGTGATCACCACCACAGGGATATCCTGCCAGTCGGGCCGTCGGCGCAGCTCGTCCAGGAACTCGAACCCGTCCATCTTCGGCATCATCAGGTCGAGGATGATTACGTCGGGCCGCGCGTCGGCCAGCCGCTCCACCGCCGAGAGCCCGTTCTCCGCCTCCGTCACCTGCCACCCCAGCGGCTGCAGCGCCTGCCGCACCCCGCGCCGCACCACATCGTCGTCGTCGACCAGCAGGACCCGACCCGCAGCCTGGCCGCAGATGCCGGTCAGCGTCTCCACCAGCTTGCCGCGGTCCACCGGCTTGATCAGGTAGTCCGCCGCCCCCAGCGCGTAGCCGCGGTTCTTCTCCTCCACGATCGACATCAGCACCACCGGGATCGCCGCCAGCGCCGGGTCGCCCTTGATCGCAGCCAGCACCGTCCAGCCGTCGAGATCGGGCATCATGATGTCGAGCGTCACCGCCGCCGGCCGCAGCTCCCGCACGAGCCGCAGCCCCTCCAGCCCCCCGCGCGCCGTCACCACCGCAAACCCCGCCCGCTGCAGGTGCCGCTCCACCAGGTCGCGCACCGTCGCATCGTCGTCCACCACCAGGATCAGCGGATCCTCCGCCTCCTCGAACACCGGGCGAACCGGTTCCGCCCGCGCCTCCCCTGGCGCCACGGCCACATCCCCGCCCGCCTTGCCGATCTCCACCACCCGCGGCAGCCGGATGGTGAAGGTCGAGCCCGCCCCCGGCCGGCTCGCCACCGTGATGTCGCCCCCCATCATGCGGCAGAAATGCCGGCTGATGGCGAGCCCCAGCCCGGTGCCGCCGTATTTGCGCGTGGTCGAGGCGTCCGCCTGCGAGAATTCTTGGAACAGCCGGCCCATCTGCTCCGCGCGTCATGCCGATCCCGGTGTCGGTCACCGCGATCGTGACCCAGTCGCGGCCGTTGTCAGGCTGCGGCTGCGCGGCGATGGTGACGGTACCCTTCTCCGTGAACTTGTTGGCGTTGCTCGTCAGGTTGAGCAACGCCTGCCGGAACCGGGTCTGGTCGGCGTGCATCGTGCCCAGGTCCGCGGCGCAATCGACCACGATGCGGTTGCCGTTCTTACCCGTCATCGGCGCAATGGTCTTGGCCACGTCCTCGATCAGCGGCACCAGCGCAAACGCTTCGAGGTGAAGCTCCATGCGCCCGGCCTCGATCTTGGACAGGTCGAGGATGTCGTTGATCAGCGCCAGCAGGTGGCGGCCCGCCCCCAGCACCCGGTCGAGTGGCTCGAACTCGTCCTCCCGCTGCAAGTCCCGCGCATCCTCGCGCAGCATCTCGGTGACCCCGATGATGGCGTTGAGCGGGGTGCGTAGCTCGTGGCTCATGCTGGCGAGGAACTGCGACTTATGCTGGCTTGCCGCCGCGAGCTGGCGGCTCTTGTCCTGGATCTCGTCGAATAGCCGCACGTTCTCGATCGCGATCGCCGCTTGGTCGGCGAAGGTCTCCACCATCGCAATCTGCTTATCACTAAATGGCAGCGGCTCGGAGCGGCTTAGTATCAGCGCGCCGATCGGGCTTCCTTCTCGCAATAGTGGAACGGCGAGGATGGCACGGTAGTCACCGAGTTTTTGCGCTTCAAGGAACGTGTATTCCGGATCGACAAGCACATCGGGTATGTGAACCGTCTTTCCTTCAAGTGCCGTTCGCCCGACGGCAGTTCCGCGTCCTGGCGTTATCGGATGACTTTCGTGGTACTCCCGGAAGTCCTGCGAAAATCCGTGATGCGAGATAATCTTATAGGTCGCACCCTCGCGCAGAAAAAGAATACTTCGATCGGCCGCACACAGGCGCGCCGCCGACTCGACCAGGGTATCGAGCACCGTTTGCAGATCGAAGGTCGAGCGGCTGATGACCTTGAGCACGTCGGCGGTGGCGGTCT
The DNA here is from genome assembly GCA_963840535.1 of uncultured Alphaproteobacteria bacterium. GTDB lineage: Bacteria > Pseudomonadota > Alphaproteobacteria > Rhizobiales > Xanthobacteraceae > VAZQ01. The sequence goes on along the minus strand of CAWIZJ010000051.1, from coordinate 12,186 downwards.
GCTGCTGCAGCGCCTCGGTGAGGTCGTCGGTGCGCTGCCGCAGCTCGTTGAGCAGGCGCGTGTTCTCGATGGCGATGACAGCTTGGGCGGCAAAGTTCTTGACCAGATCGATCTGCTTGTCGGTGAATGCGCGAACCTCCTGGCGGTAGATGGAGATGGCGCCGATCAGTTTACCCTCATTGAGCATCGGAACCAGGAGGTGTGTTCGAGCACCGGCGCCTTCCACGAGGGCAACGAAGCGAGGATCGCGCTCCAAGTAGGCGGCCTCCGCCGCGAGGTCGACAATGTTGACGACGTCTCTAGTCTTGACGAGACGGGCGAGTGGATTGTGCGGATTGTCATCGACTATAAGCACAGGATTTTGGCGCCATCGCTCGGCGTAGGCGGGCGGTGCGTTGCGCTGGACAGCGATACGGAACGCAGTCTCCTCATAGAGAAACAGGTTGCCGAACTTCGCGTTGCAAATGCGCACGGCGTTCTCCAGCATGGCCTGGAACACTGGCTGAAGCTCGCCCGACGAGCTGGAGATGACGCTGAGGACCTCCGAGGTTGCGGTCTGCTGCTCCAGTGATTCGGAGAGATCGTCGGTGCGTTGCCGCAGCTCGTTGAGCAGGCGTGCGTTCTCGATCGCGATCACCGCCTGGTCGGCGAAGGTCTGGACCAGCTCAATCTGCTTGTCCGTGAACGGGCGCACCTCCTGTCGGTAGATGGCAATGACACCGATGAGCCGGTCCTCCTTGAGCATCGGCACATCCAGCTGGGTCCGCGCTCCGCCGTAAATGGTAATTCCCGGAGGAGTAAAGGTTGGCGGGACGTCGATGTAATTCTTTTCGGCGCGACTATCGGCAATGTGGACCGTATGCTTCGTCTGCGCGACTCGCCCGAGAGCGGATCCAGGCGGAGGACGGATAATAACTCCGGGGCGGCGTTCCTCCGCCAGTCGGGGCGGTGCACCGTACAGTGCGGCGACGCTGTATTGTCCTTCCCCGTCCCACAGGTACAGCATGCCGAATTTGGCCTCGCAGAGTCCTGTCGCCTTCTCCAGCATGGCCTGGAACACCGGCTCCAACTCGCCCGGCAAACTCGAAATGACTCGCAGGACCTCGCTGGTCGCAGTCTGCTGGCCCAGCGCCTCGGCAAGATATTGCCGCGTATCGTTTAACTCGCGCCTGGTGGCATCAAGCTTGTTGAGCGCACGCTCGAGTTTCTCCTCCAGCCCGGTCTGGGGCTCGCGCGCGCGGCCAACGCGCGCTCTAGCCTTCGTTCCGGTCGAACGAAGCTTGCGACCGTGCGTTTGCTTCTTCGCGCCTTTGCGAGACAAGGTCACCTCGACGCCCTGTCAGCCGTTCGGGCTGACTCCCAGCCGGAGGGCTGCCTGTTAGACCATAACATGGTCGGGGTGAGCTGTGAGTGACGGAAACAGCACCTTCGGGCGTGGAGCCTGGGCCTTACTCTCAGGCGCAGCCTGGCTGGTTGAGCAACGCTAGCGCGACCACCATGATCGCTCCGGCCAGCGTCAGCGATGCGCCCGGCCTCGCGCGCAGCACTTGGTTCGTCGTCATGGCCGTTCTCGTTCGGTTCAATTCGATGGGGGTGAGAGCTGCCGCCAATGCCGCTGTGCAAACCTCTGGCAGAATCCTGCACGTCCCACCCGCTGTTCGATGTCGAGCGCAGCAAAATCCTCAGGAGTGATGGTTCTGGAGAGGCAATCGTACATGAGGTTCGCGAAGTACCAATCCAGCGCGCTTCGTCGTGACAGGTTCCTCTTCTCCTCTGGTATCGCCAGCCATGCCTGCTGGCAGGCGATTACCGTTTGGGCGTAACTCTCCTCTATGCGTTTGAGATAGACGTAGTTCATCCTGCTGGGGATGCACTCTTTCACATACAAAGCCTCTTCGACCAACATTGCCAATTGGCGCCCTTGAGTTTCGGGCGGCGGCTCGGCTTGCGCTGCGACAGCTTGCGGCGCTGCAGCTTGCGGCGACGATGGCCCACCTATGTTGTCGGCGGCAATCACAAACCCGAGCAACATAAAGCCCACCGCGATCCCCACCCTCCACGGCCGCGTGTCGCACCATTCCATCAGCTTCTTTTTCAGTGTCTTCACCGTCCTTGGCCTTCGTTGTCAGTGTTGAGTCAGCCCGGCCAGGCGGCAGCATGCCGACGAGGCGGCCTTCCGATCGCGTCGAGTTCATCCACTTGAGCGGCAGCAGGCGCGCGAAACGCCCAACGCAGGCCGGACCGCGCCCGGCCTCTCGGCTGTTCCGACGGTCGAGCCCATTCGTGTCGTTAGTCGCTCTGACCCCGGCTCCGGCCTTGCTTATCTGCGCCAAACATTTGTTCGTCGCCGCCATCGGCCGACGATCTCCACGTCATGCTGCAGCTCGACGTGCGTGCGCGGCGCGACCCGCCGCCGCCAGCAGCCGCAGCAGGCGCGGCGAGGCGGTCATGCTGTTGGCCGAGATTTGGTGTCCTTGAGCAAAACTTTGGCGCGGAATCGCAAGCCGCTACCGGCTGTCATAGCCGACTATCGGAGTCCGGGAGCGGTATGGTGAACACAATTGGGCGATGGACATTGAGATGAGCGCCGATCGATCCGAAGTGGCCGTCACCGTGACCTACGACGCGAGCTGCGGATACAGTCGCCACGGCGCCCGAGCTGAAGGCGCCGGTGACGGCGCTTGAGCTTGGCCATACTGAAACGCAAGGTCGAGGCCGCGCTCCCGAGCGTCGACGTGCGGCTCGTCCTCGACCACACCGCCGAGCGCCGCCGGGCGCAGCTAACGCGCTGAGCCTAAGCGGAATTGCACTGCTTGACCAACGGACTGCCTTCCCGGACCAATGTCTGCACTCGGCGGAAGCGGACGTGCGGGCCGCAAGGAGGAAGTCCGGGTTTGACCCGGAGCCGACCTCAGGGGTGCGGATCATCCGCTGACCGGTTGCAAAATGTTCCGCGCACCCGCTGACTGATCGTTGCCAATTCGATATCCTGCCATCCGACGCTAGCTTGGCACGGGACCTGCGGCGCGAGGCGGAGGAGGACTGGGGACGCTCTCGATAAAGCGTACCTTGAAATGGAGCGAACGCCACCCGCTTCTTCTTCAAGCTAATCAGAATTGAGTTCTCCCAGAAAATGTCGGTGCGCACATGGGCGCCCTTGTGCAGGGCGTAGGCACAGCCGAGCATGAACGCGGCGCCGTTCACCATGTAGCTCGACTTGAAGACCCAGACGGTGGGCGCGCGAAAAAATAGCGCGCAACGACCTCGTAGGTGATCGACCCCACGAGGAACAGCATCGACAGGGCGATCAGCTTGCCGGTGACGTCCGAGAATCGATCGATCGTGCGGATGATCGCGTAATAGACCGACGGGAAATCGCCGCTGCCGCCATTCGCGACCGGCGGCCCGGTGGCTGCGGACATCGATTTCTCCTCTCAGCCGACGAGCCCGGTTCAGCGCCAGTGTCATCAGCGCGTTCAAGCGCGGTTTTCGACGCGCCATCACGCGCATCCATGGAGCCCCCGCGCCGGCGGCTCGCTACGCTCGCCAGCACGGCAGGCACTCGGCGCGCAAGCCGCTCCTGCTCGTCCGGCGCAACGGCGGGCGCCGGAGGACCCGGCAGCCCGCCGAACCTCGGATGAGATGCGCCGGCCGACACCTACTTGCCGCGGTAGACCTTGTCCTTCCAGTAGTAGTTCCCGGCAAAGTCATAGGGTGGGAACCACGACAGGCGGAACGGCACGACCACCTCCGCATAGGCCTTCTGGCTCTCCACCACCTTCTTGTAGAAGGGATTCTTCTCGGTGTACTCGGCCTGGATCTTCTCCCATTCGTCGAGGAAGCTCTTCAGGATGTCGTCCGGGGTGCGGTGGATCTGAACGCCTTCCTTGATCAGCTCCTGGCAGGCACCGGCGGTTTCGCGATTGAAGGCGAAGTTGCGCATCGTGGTGGCGTACACGGACGCCACCCTGACGACCTCCTGCAGGTCCGGTGAAAGCTTCTTCCAGACGTCGGCATTGAACATCAGCTGCCCGCCGGTCACCGGCTCGTGCATGCCCGGCGTGTAGTAGTGCCTGGCGACCTTGTGCAATCCGAGTTTCTTGTCCTCGAGGCAGTTGATCCATTCGGCGCCATCGATCACGCCGCGTTCCATCGCCGGTACGATTTCCTGACCCGGTATGGTCACGACGGCCACGCCGAGCCGGCTGTAGGTCTCGGCCCCGATGCCGTAGATGCGGTACTTCATGCCCTTGAGGTCGGCGAGGCTGTTGATCGGCTTCTTGAACCAGCCGAGCCCCTGCGGATAGTCGGTCGGAATCGGGAACCCGACGAGGTTCAGCTTGAGGTGGTCGCGGTAGAACTCCTCGAGCAGCTTCATGCCGCCGCCATCATAATACCAGGCGTAGTAGTCCTGTCCGTCCATCCCGAACAGCGGGCCATGCGACATCGGGATCGTGGCCGTGTTTCTGCCCTGAATGTATCCGAACGGTGCCATGGCGATGTCGAGCACGCCCTTGGACGACGCGTCGAACACTTCGAACGGCGGCACGATTGCGCCGCCGGGCAGGGTCTCGATCTTCAGCCGCCCGCCTGACATCTTCTCCGCCGTCTCCGCCCAAAGCTTGAAGATGAGGTGGAAGTTCGACGCAGCGGGGTGCGAGGACTGCCCCTTCAGGACGATCGGCTTCACGGCTGGGGTTTGACCCGGGGCTGGGGAGGCCATCATGAGGCCTGCCGCCGTCAAGGCGCATAGAACTGCGACGCGTCTGCACATCATCCATCTCCTCCCATCATGCGCCGCGGGTTCGGCGCTGTTCATCTCTTGGACGCGAAAGCACTCGGATGCGAAAGCACTCGGATGCGAAAGCGTAGGTGCGAGCTCTTCCGACTGTCAAGAACGATCACACCCGCCTACCCGCGCGAAGCGCTGCTAATGGCACGGTTCGACCGTTCACGGCGATTCAGTATCGCGTCCGCAGTTGGGGGTAGACCGAACTAATCGCGGGCACCGTGGAAATGACGTGGATGACCCAACTGAGACATGTGCGGCACTGGATTGTTGCCGTGCAAACACTGATTCCGTGGATCACGGCCTCGGAGCCGAAGATGATGGGGCGGCACTGCCTATGTTCTCTTTCGGCTCAACGTCCCTGGTAGCGCGCTCGATAACTGTCGCAGCGTGCTCAACCAATGTCCGAAAACTGGGCGGCGCGGGATCGGCCGAATTCGGAACATCGGCCACTGCGAGCAAGCCGACGCGGCCCCGCACGCCAGTTAGCGGGTAGAAAGTCCAGCCGTCCGCCAAGACGGTCTGAGTTCCGGCACCGTCGGGCAGCGGACTGGACCAAATGCGCTGCGCCGCTTCCCGCGCGGCGTTATCGAAAAGTTGAGTGTCTGGCGGAACCATCCGCAAGCCATTGCCCCATGGGAGCAACAACACGACCGGCCTTCGCAGCACTGCACCGAAGTGCCCCACCATCGCAACCAATAGCTTGTCGAAATCGAGTAAGCCCGCGAGAGTGCGGCTGAAGGAAAATAGTTCCCGCAATCGCGCTTCGCGCACAGACGCTTCAACCGCATGGCGGCGCACGCGCGCAGCTAGGCTGCTGGTGAACACGGCGACCAGCACGAAGACGCATAGGTCGGCTATATCCTGTGGTGCATCGACTCTAAAGCTGTAGATAGGTGGCATAAAGAAGTAGCTCGACACCGCGACGCAGCACAATGCCGCAAAAAGTGATGGACCCAGCCCCCTGCGGAAAGCACTGAACAACACAGCGGCGAGCAGCAACACGGTGACGTGGGGCAATACGAAAAGTTGATTTACCGCTCCCGCTACGAGGGCCGCCACGGCGACGGCCAGAGCGCTTTCAAGATATGCGAAAAGGCGCATGGCCGGATCATCCCATTTCGGACATTGGCGTCGAAGAGGTGCGTTGACGTGCCAGCTTCCCGGAACTGGTTTTCACGCTTACAGTGTTTCCTCCAGTGGCCCCAGTAGCTGACTGAGGTGGCGGCTTCCGGTGTGCTCGGCAAGGCGATAGCCTGGACCTCTCGCCCGCCCGGGCGACGCATAAGGGGTCAAACAGGAGGGTACCTACATGCTAGTCAGCGGCGCGCGCCTTTGGCGACTCTTTCTCATTGCTGTCTCCTCTATTCCCTGCGGAACGTTGTTCGGCCCAGCGGTTGTTCATGCGCAGGTAGCCAGGCTGGAGCTGCACACAATCCAATCACAAACACCAACCGATCGGGAGTTTCTGGCCGGAAAGAAGGACAGCAAGGCTGCGATGATCACAGCGGAGCTCCGGATTCCGCGACCTGGGAACGACAGGCTTCCTGCCGTGGTTCTGCTTCACGGATCTGGCGGTGTATCAGGTTACGTCGACGATTGGGCGCGAGAGCTAAATAGTATCGGCGTTGCAGCGTTCATTCTTGATAGCTTCACGGGCCGGGGTATCGTCAGCACCAACTCAGATCAAGATCAACTGAGCCGTTTAGTTATGGTTCTCGATGCTTATCGAGCATTAGAGCTACTAAGCAAGCATCCTCGAATTGACCCGGAGCGGGTGCTGGTTATGGGGTTCTCGCGAGGCGGTGGGGCTGCCCATTGGTCCGCCCAGAAACGGTTCCTGGCAATGCACGGACCGACAGGTGGCCTGCAGTTTGCCGGCCACATCGCATTCTATCCAACGTGCAACAGGTTCTTTACTGGCTGGCTCGATGTCGTGGACAAGCCGATCCGCATCTTTCATGGCACGGCGGATGATTACATTCCAGCGGCGGGCTGCCGCTCTTATGTCGAGCAACTGCAGAAAGCTGGCAGGGATGCCATGTTTACTGAATACGCTGACGCTCATCACGTGTTTGATTGGGCCGCCCTCAAAAATCCTCTCAGGCTTCCTCAGGCGCAAGTAACCAGCCGATGCCCCCTTTTGGAAGAGTTGATCGGATGGCCAAATTGTAAACAGCCAGACCAAACAGCCCTTCACGTATGCAAACGACCCGTGCGTCGAACGCGGAGCAACGGTCGCCTACAATCCTCAGGCGCATGCCGAGGCACTGAAGGCCGTCAAGGAATTCGTGAAAGCCAGAGTGCAGCCCAAGTGACTACGCTGCCTGGGCGAACTCGATAGCCCCCTCAATGCGGCAATGTCGGACTCGCTCTCAAGGGCGCGCGGCCGGCGGTCCTGCCGGTGATTTCCAGGCGTCGAAGTTCGAGCTGTCGATCAAGCACCAGACCGCCCGCATGCTCGGCCTCAATGTGCCGCCGATGCTGCTCGCCCGCGTCGACGAGGTGATCGAATAAAGCTTCTGTTTTGCTGCAGTGCATGAGTCCGGAAATGGCACCAAAGAGACCTGCCAGCCGCGCCTGCGAATGTCCGCAGTTTGGGGTAGACCGGACTTACTGGGAAGATGCCTTTTGGGCCGTTCATGACCCACTCCGGACATTCGCCGATCCTCGCCATCGGCTGACGGGTTGCAAAATCGTTCCGATACGTCCTGACTGACCGTCGCCAAATCGATATCCTGACATCCAGGGTTCGAGCATGAGGCGACGCGAGTTCATCAGCTTGTTTGGCGGCGCGGCCGCCTGGCCGCTCGCGCGCGCGCAGCAGGCAGGTAAGCTCGTTCGCATCGGCTTTCTCACGGGGGCGTCCGGGCCAAACCCTAACATAGATGGATTCCAGCACGGATTGCGGAAACTCGGATACGTCGAGGGCCAGAACCTCGTCCTGATATATCGATGGGCTGCAGGACGACGAGATCCACTCGTCGATTTGGCGAGCGAGTTGCTTGAGTTGAATGTCGACCTTTTCGCTTCGCATACCACTGAAGCGATCACAGCCATTCGCAGCCTCAACAGGACTATTCCCGTCATCATGACGGCCATTTCCGACCCTATCGGCAACGGCCTTGTGGCGAGCTTCGCGCGACCCGGCGGCAACACGACGGGCGTGAGCCTCTTCTCCAATGAGTTGGCGGGCAAGCGGCTGGAGATGCTCAAGGAGGTCGTTCCGCAGCTCACCCGCATCGCCATACTCGCCGAACGAGACCGTCCCCTACCGCAACCCTTGTCAGTGAAACGCAAGTGGCGGCGCGCGCATTGCACCTCGCACTTCAAATTTCGAGGCCGTCCCGAAGAGATCGCCGAAGCGTTCCGGTCGATCAGCAAAGAGCCGCCCGACGCACTCATCGTGCAACAAAATTTGTCCTTTACCCCCCATTTCCGGCAAATCGCCGACCTCGCAATTAGCCACCGCTTGCCTACGGTTCATCCGACGCGGCAATTCGTCGAAGCTGGCGGGCTCTTGGCCTACGGACCCAGTATATTTGCTTTGGGCGAGCGCGCTGCCTGGTACATCGACCGGATTCTCAAGGGAACGAAACCAGCCGATCTTCCGGTCGAGCAACCGACCAAGTTCGAGCTGATACTAAACCTGAAGACCGCGAAGACACTTGGCCTCGACGTGTCGCCCTCACTGCTCGCCACCGCCGATGAAGTGATCGATTGAATTATTAAACCTTTCGCACGGGTTTTGCTGCACTGCATATGTCGCTTCCTGGCACCTGCTGCCGTTTGCCGCCGGCGCAAGAGTACGGCTGCTTCCGAATGTACTGCGGACGAGATTTGGTCGATGCTGAGCCTGTCAGGTGATGTCGAGTTCGCGCGGAGGAATTTCACCTCCGCGCGCTCCCAGAACCGTACGTGAACCTCTCGATTCATACGGCTCCCGATGTTCGGCCGTTGCCATGACATAGCTGCCAGTGAGCGAATAGAGTTGGATTTGCACGGCGAAGCCGCTCAAACCAATCTCGAGCCCCTTTGGTCTTGTGACGCAACCGCTTGAACTTCCGGCGCGCCCAGCGGATGACATAGACATCGATCCTCTTGAGGGTCGGGCGCAACTGCGTCCGATAGAACTGGCCGTAGTAGTTGATCCAGCCTTCGATGTACGGATTGTACGTCTTAGCCAGATCTTGCAGGGACTTGTCGCTGTGATGGTGAAGTGCCCAACGCCGGATCGCCCGGCTGATGGACGTCAGCGCTTTCGGTCGAGCCGCGGGCAGGAAACCGTGCGAGTGGATGTGCCCTTGCCATAGCGTCTTCCTCGCTCGGAATGAGAACCCGAGAAAGTCGAACGATTGGCTCGGAAAATCGCCACGCCGGTTTGCATCCTTACAGTAGACGATCTTCGTCTTCTGCGGATGCAGCACCAACTTGCAGGCCGCAAAGCGATCAGCAAGCGCGCCCCATAGCGCCCGCGCCTCTTCGGCGCTCTTACAGTGACAGATGATATCGTCCGCGTATCGCTCGAACGGAATGTGCGGATAGGTCCGCGCCATCCACATGTCGAACGCGTAGTGCAGGAACAGATTCGCCAGCAAGGGACTGATGACCCCACCTTGCGGCGTTCCCGCTGTCCGCGGCACGACGCTGCCGTCCTCCATCTGCACCGGCGCCTTCAGCCAGCGCTCGATGTAGAGCAGCACCCATGGACAATCCGTATGACGACGGACTGCTCTGAGCAGCAACTCCCAATCGATGCTGTCGAAGTAGCCTTTCACGTCGATGTCAAGCACCCAGTCAGCCCGCCAGCAGCGCTGGCGTGCCGTGCGCACGGCATCGATGGCAGAGCGGCCGGGTCTGTAGCCATAGGAGTCGGCGTGGAACACCGGCTCAAGACGCGGCTCCAGATAACGGCGGGCGACCTCCTGGGCGATGCGGTCTGCAACCGTCGGTATTCCCAACGGGCGCATGCCGCCGTCCGCCTTTGGAATCTCCACTCGCCGCACCGGCGGAGGAAAGTAGCTCCCTGAGCACATCCAATTCCAGAGCTTGTAGAGGTTGTTCGATAGATCAGCCTCGAACCCTGCAATCGACTGCTTATCTACTCCGGCCGCTCCCTGGTTGGCCTTCACACGTTTGAAGGCCTTCCAGACCACCCGTTTGGGGATGTTGAACGGCTTTGCCTCGTCCACAGGCTCCTCCCGTTGCCGGTTGGCCCATGGTCTCGGCTGAACAACGCAGCCCCTTCGGTCCAGCTCCATTACAGAGCCTTCATTCCTACTACGGGCTGCTCCGCCCCTGCGCCTCGCATCGGTACTCTGATCCTTGCGGTTTGAGCCGCTTGTGATCTCTCCCTTTGCATCGGGGCACAGGTTCTCACGTTCCGTACAAGAGCCTGGTTGAGCTTCGCGCCGCCTACATGCCGGATGCCGCTCGGGCAGGCTTCAGGGTTCCCCCGAGCTGATCCCGGAGGAAGGGTCACCCCCCGGTTTTGACATCGTCTAATCCGCTTTCGACAGTTCATCGGCGGTTCGCTTGCGCTCGCCTCTCTCAACCTCACCCGCCGGGATATCCTCCCGACGTTGACTGCAACGCTCACCACCATCGCTTTTGACGACAGCAGCTTGCAGCGGTTTGAGGCCAGAACCTGACTGCCGGCCTCGAAGGACCTTCCTTCATCTCTCGTACAGTTGCGCATCGCCGTTTGGACCGGCGATCCTCGTGACACACGACCCACTGCGGTCATTAGCGGGTCGAAATCCCGCATCGCAGCAGGCCCGGCCACACAGTGATGTGCTATCTTTTTCGACCCGTTGCACAACGAGGGGCTAGCAGGAGGAACCCCTGCCGTCGGGTGTGAAACGACGTGAGTTGATCACTCTGCTCGGCGGCTCGACGGCGGCATGGCCGCTCGTTGCCATGGCACAGATCCGTCGCAAACTCTACAAGTCCGCAATAGAAATCCGCAGCGCCGATCGAGCTGGAGGACTCCGTGCTGGTCGAGTTCGACCCGCGGAGCAAGTTCGGTTGGGCATCGGGCTGAACAGCGGGCGTAGGACCCCGCAGAGGCACGGCCCTTCCTCTATCGCGAACGAGACCGTGTTCGAGCCACGTGGTTTGAATCGTGAGCTCCAATCGTTGGTTCATCAAAAGGCTGGAATGACCCTTTTGTGGTCCGAGGTGCTGGGAAGTTTCCCGGAAGGTCTGGCGCCTCCAGCTGGAAGAGAGGCTGCGGCTCCGGCAGGCCCTGGAGCCGGTAAGCGCCTAGGCTGCGAAAGCTGACGTTGCGAGGAGCCGATGCCTCGACCGCTCGTACCGCGTCGCTCGAGAGCAGGACTTGACCGCCGTGACCGGCAGAGCAGATGCGAGCCGCAGTGTGCACTGCCAGCCCCACGTAACCGCCGTCGGTCAGTGCGGGACGACCGGTATGGATGCCGATCCTGAGCCGCACTTTGGCGCCGGCCGGCCATGACCGTGAGCCGACCCTCCGCTGGATCGCCAGCGCAGCAGCGAGCGCTCCGGACGGGCGCTTGAACACAGCGAATAGCTCGTCCGCGCGAATGTCGACTTCCTTGCCCCCCGACCGTTGCACGGCGCGGCGGAGGAGGCGACGCACGTCACCGAGGAGGTTGGCGTACCTGTCCTCCAGAAGGCGGAATAGACCGGTGGAATCCTCGATATCGGTCAGAAGGAAGGTGACCTGACCGCTCGGCAGACCGCGCACCACCCCAGCGCGCGCCCTGACTCGCCCTCTAGGCGTTCGGTTGCAAGCTGTCCAGTGATGAACCCGATCGGCACGATGCCGTACTTTTTGGCCGCGTCAGTAGCCTCTTGCGCGCTCGCTCGCGCGCTGCATCGTCCTCGAATGTCGTCTGGTTGAAGCGAGCCAGCGCATTAGACGTGTGCCTTGTCGTGGATAGGTAAGCGTCGTCGACCCTTTGAGTCTACGTAGGCAAAGGCGGCGCTCCTTAGTTGCGCACGTGTCTTGGCGGTGAGCTGTGACATCCGTCTTCCTGGACCCTCTCCAATGTCGCTTGGGCGAGCAGCGCTCGACATCCACGTCCAGCAAAGGGACCGACAGTACAAGGTTGTCGTGCTTGGCTCGCTGACGAACGTCTTAGGACCGATGCCGACACCGGCCGGGAGCGGGCTTCCACACGCTCGCGCGCGCCGACGAGGTGATCGAATAGCCGCGCGGGGAATGCTCTCCCTGGCACGCTTCCACCATTTGCCGCGCTGCAAAATCACGTCAGCAATTGAAGGTGGACCGGACCTGTCGTGGACATCGAGTGCGGTACCGTCCACCACCCTTAACCGGAACCCCAACGGGGTTGGCGGGTTGTGAAATAGCTCCCATACCACCTGACGCAGCTTCGCCAATTCGATATCTTACGATC
>CAWIZJ010000050.1:0-21990 GCA_963840535.1 uncultured Alphaproteobacteria bacterium | reverse complement strand
GTGCGCGAGGAACGGAACGTGATAAGTCGCCTCGACCTTGGTGGCAGCGCCAGCCATCGCCCGGTCGACATCGCCGATGTTCTGCGCGACTGCGCCCGCATTGCGCGTCGCCTGTTCGAGCTCGCCGAGGATTGCGCCCGTGTCGAGCTTGGCATGCGGACCGTCGTCCCATTCGATCACCAGGGCCGCCAGCCCTTTCTTCGCCGCCCCCATGTGATCGGCAACGACGGCGACGGCGTCGTCGAGCCGCACGATCTGGCGCACCCCCTTGACGGCCTTGGCCGCGGCATCGTCGACGCGCTTCACGCGGCCGCCGAACACCGGCGATTGCGCAAGGGTCGCGACCTTTACGCCTGGCGGCCGAACATCGATGCCGTAGACGGCCGTTCCATTGACCTTCGCCGGCGTGTCGAGACGCTTAGCCGGGGTACCGATCAGCTTGAACTCCTCCGGTCGCTTCAGCGCGACGTTTGGGGGCACAGGCATGCGAGCCGCATCGGCGGCAAGTTCGCCATACGCGATGCGCCTCCCGGTCGGCGCGTGAACCACTTCACCGCGTTGAGCGTGACAGGTCGCCGGATCGACATTCCAGCGTTTCGCCGCTGCTGACACCAGCATGGTCCGCGCAACCGCACCGGCCCGGCGCAGCGGCTGCCATGCCCCGCGTATCGCGTTCGAGTTGCCGGTCGCCTGCACTCCCCAGCAGGGGATTGACGTAGAGCTTTTCGTTGGGCGGAGCGTGTTCGACCTGCACCTGTTTCAGGTCCACCTCCAGCTCTTCGGCGATCAGCATCGGGATCGAGGTGTAGGTGCCCTGGCCCATCTCGACATAGGGCATGGTCAGCACGATCTGCCCGTCGCGTTGGATGCGGACGAAGGCGTTGGGCGCGAACGTGTCGGCGCCGGCTTCTTCGGCTTCGCCCTTTGCGAACGGCAGGCTGAGGCTCAGCATCAGGCCGCCGCCGGCGGCAGTTCCGGCTCGCAGAAAGCTGCGCCGAGAAAGAGCGTTCGCCGAAGGCGTTCGGGCCGAGCCGGCATCTCGGGACGCGTGGTGATCGATGGTCATGGTCGCCTCCCTTTCAGCCCGCTTCGCAGCCTGCTTGATCGCTTCGCGAATGCCGACATAGGTCCCGCAGCGGCAGATGTTGCCGGACATCGCATCATCGATCTCGGAATCGGTCGGGTGCGGGTTGCTCGCAATGAGCGCCGAAGCGGACATGATCTGGCCCGACTGGCAGTACCCGCATTGCGGGACCTCGCGGTCGAGCCAGGCCTTCTGGATCTTGGCGCCCGCGGCCGTCGCGCCGATCGCCTCGATCGTCGTGATCTCGGAGCTGCCGATGCTGTCGATCGGGGTAATGCACGAACGGATGGCTACGCCGTCGACATGCACGGTGCAGGCACCGCACAGCGCCATGCCGCAGCCGAACTTCGTGCCGGTCATGCCGAGCACGTCGCGCAACACCCACAAGAGTGGAGTGTCGCCGTCAACATCGACCGTGCGATCGACGCCGTTGACTTTGATCGTGGTAGCCATAGTTACCTCTATGCTGTTCGCGCGGATCGGACATGCGAACGACAGTGCGACCATAGCCCGTTCGACAGCCTCGTTATCCCAACGTCACCTCCTCTGAGAACGGTTCGCAGCGGCCCGTCGGCGGTTAAGGAGCGCCGTCACCTCGGCCGGCGTCCATTCGGTGCCCCAGCCGCGTCCGGGACGATACATCTCGTCGCTCGTGTGCTGCGTGAACTCCACGACAAGGCGGTCGCTGCGCAGCCCTAACGTCTCGACGCACGCGTCGATCAGCGCCTGGGCCAGGTCGGCTCGTTGTTCGGCCGGGCGGCCACGCCGTATGTCGCACGACAGCAGGGCTGCCGGTTCGGGCTCGCCGGCGCTGCAGCACCACACGCCGCCTTCGCCCAACTCGCGAAACGCAACGGTCACGAGGTCGGGCGTCGTCTGCATGATACGCGCGTATTCATCGCCCAAACGCCGGGCCAGACCGCGCTTCACGTCGACCGGATAGTGGTTCGGAACGTCGAGCTGAAGGTAAGGCATGATCTCCCTCGGCATTGAAACCACGGCTGCCCCGACGCTTTGCCAACTCCGACAGCAAGCCGGGCGCGACGCACGAACCCTAATGCATTTACATGGCTCGGATAATCAGCAATGAATTCCCATCACTCACGAAGGAATTTCCTGAATGGCCAGTTCACCAACCGAGATGATTTTTCCGGCTCACAGCACATTAATTGCGACTTCGAAGTTCCCCGCGTGGCCTTGGCGCGCGGACACATCTGGTGTGCGGCAGCGACCAAGGCTTGCGTAACTTTCGCCCTCCAGTCCCGGCAAGCTCACGTTCACGCGACTTGGAGCAACGCCTCGCTGTCGGTGCTGCTCAGGTCCACATCGGCGTCATGGCCAAGTCCGCCGGGAGGGTGATCTTCATTTTGCGGGCCGCAAGCCCCATCGCGCCTTCGAAACAGGCCGACCAACCGGCGGCGAACAGCTGCTCCGGATTGGCGCCGCTGCCCGTCGCGCCCGGAGTGAAAGCTTAATGTCCAGTCGTCTATCGCAGCTGCGGGACTCGCCGTTTTCCCTGCCACCGGTGTTGTGGGTTTTGGCCGTGTACAGCACTTTGTCGAGTTGGGTCATGGTCATCGTGGACTCCTGGTAAGAGGAGCTGTCCGCCGCGCAGGCGGCTCAGGCCGCGACCGTCTCGGCGCGCTCATACTGCGGTGCCGGCCCAGCAGCACGCCGCCGTCGACGATGAACTCGGAGCCGGTCGAGAAGCTGGCCTCGTCGGAGGCGACGAACAGCACCAGGCGCGCGATCTCGTCAGGCTCGGCCACGCGCGGAATCGCCAAACGTCTTGCCTCCGCCGCTACGGCCATCGCGGCGTCCGGCCCGATCGTCATCGGCGTGCGTACTGCGCCCGGATGTACGGAGTTGACACGGTGTTGTCGCGCCCAGTTCCAGCGCCGCCGTCTTGGTCAATCCCCGCGCTCCTCACTTGCTCGCGATGTACGCTGCGTTGTTGCGGTAGGCCATCATCCCGCCCGCGGACGAGATATTGACGATCGCGCCGCCACCGGCCTTGCGCATCGAGGGCACGATCGCGCGGATCCCCAAAACGTCCCGGTCAGATTGATGTCGATCACCTGGCGCCAGGCCGCCGGCTCGTCTCCGCGATCGGTCCGAAGCGCACGATGCCCGCGTTGTTGACCAGCACGGAGACCGGGCCAAAGGCGTCCTCGGCGGCGGCCACCATCTCCGCCCAGTCCGCTGTCGCTCGTGACGTCGAGGCGGGAGAAGATCCCCTGATCGCCGAGCTCGTCGGCGAGCGTCCGTCCCTCCTCCTCGAGCACATCCGCGATCACGACGTTCGCGCCTTCGGCGACGAAGCCGCGCGCGTGGCTGGCACCCATTCCACGGGCAGCGCCCGTGACGATCACCGTCCGATTATCGAAACGTTTCATGCTTTTCTCCTTTAATGACATAACTCCTCGCCGCGCAGTGCTTCAGGACACGCTCGCGCGCGCCGTCTTCAAGGCTGCGGTCCACCACAGCAGATCGTCGATCATCGCCCCGGCAGGCTCCTCCAGCTCCGCCAGCCCAGCTCAACATCGCCGCCCTGGTAGTGAGCCAACAGGGTGGCTACAGGGATGTGGACCGATGAGCGAATTGGGGCGAGCTGAAGCTCGATCACGTTTTGGCGGAGCTGCTGCACGCTGCGCGCGCCCCCCGCGTTGCCGTAGCTCACGAAGCAAACGGCCTTGCGACTCCACTCCGGATAACCCAATCGATGGCGTTCTTGAGCACTGCCGAGGGTCCGTAGTTGTACTCGGGGGTGACGAAGACGAAGCCGTCGGACTGCGCGATCGCGGCAGTCCATCTCTGAACCACCTCGTTCTTGTAAGGCTCGCGACCCGGCGTGGCCGGCGTTGCTTGCTGATCGAAGAACGGCATCGGAAAGTCGCGCAGATCGAGAAGCCGAGCGTCGACGCCATCGCGCTTCTTCAGGTGCTGCAAAATCCAATGCGCAGGCTTTTCCGAGAAACGGCCCTCGCGGGTGCTTCCAACAATGACGGCAATGACGGTCATGCTTCTAATCCTTGTTGTTCTCCGAGGAAGTCGGCGAGTTTCGCCGTGACTTCGCCCGAGTCGCCACGTCAGCGGGCGGCGTGGCCGACGTGATGACCGAGCCGGAGCTCGAAATCGCCTTCCTTCTGAAGGCCCTTGTCCATCAGCTTGGCGATAACGGCCTTTGTCTCAGGCCAGGAGGTCGTGCCGATGAATGACTGATTGGAGGCCCAGCGGTCCGCTTCCGACGGCACGCCGGCGCGGGCGTTAACGAGCTTCTTGGCAAGTTCAAGCGCCCGCTTCTCGAAGCTGGCGACGCGGCGGGCGAAATCATCGACGAAAGCGTCGAGTTCCGTATCGGGGATCGAGCGGTTCACCCAGCCGTACTTCTCCGCAGTATCGGCGTCGAAATCGTTGGCGCCGCAAATGATCTCCAGGGCACGCGAACGGCCCGCCAGCGCGCACAGCCATTCAGTCGCGCCGCCGCCGGGGACGACTGCCCCGCCGACCTCGGTCTGGGCGAGCATGGCCTTCTCCTTCGAGGCGAAGCGTATGTCGCAGGCGAGCGCCAGCTCGGAGCCGTGGCCCCGCGCTCGGCCGCGCAGCTTAGCGACGCTGACCACGCGCGACTGCGCCAATCGCGTGACGAACTTCGGCCATGCGTTGAACTCGGCTGCTCCCGGCTGTTCGGGGATCACCTCACCGCGCTCCAGGTCGTAATGAGCGACGAAGTAGTCCGGATTCGCGCTCTCGAAGACGACGACTTTCAACTCCGTATCCGCTTCGATCTGTCCATAAGGACGTTGAGTTCGGCGAACATCTCCGGGTCGTATAGGTTGATCGGCGGATTCTCGATGATCACACGCCAGTAGGCTGGCGTGACCTGTGAGATCGTCAAACGGTTGGTGGTGGTCATCGGTCTGCTCCTTGTTCAAGCTGATTGCCGGTGTCGAGGCGGCCTTGCAGCGCGGCGCTGGCTTGCCGGTTGTGCTGTAACAGGACGGTCGGTCCATTCCGCGTATGACCGCCTCGGGTCTCGCGGCGGCCAATGCGGTCTCGACGATGTCCCATTCTGCCAAATCCAGGCCCGGCATCGATCCCGTTCTTTGATGGACGCGTAGAGGTGATTCATAAGCTTCGGTTGCTTACTGGCCATAGTTACTACTCCTTCTCGCCGTGTTCATGATGGTTGGCAGTTGCACACTCGATCAGAACGCGTGCACCTCGTCGCCGGGTGGTCCTATGTCGGCCACTCCATTCGGCAGTTGCGCCTGCGCCATCGTCAGCGGATTGAAGGTTTCGCGCAGCAACTTGATCTCACCCGCTTCTGCCACCAGGTACCCGGTGAACAGATGATGGGCGGTTCGCCCGGTCGCAGCGGCGCGCGCGTGCGCCACGTACTCGGCGAACGTCTTTTCCAGCGTCTCGATGAGGATGCGGGTATCGTCCGGCGCGAACGCGAAGTCCGGATAGAGTTCGAGCAACTTGTTAATGAGCGCGGTGATCTCGTGGCGGCCCCTGTAGCGAGGCTCGACCCCGAGCGAGCGCAGGAACGGCAGTTCGAACACCCCGTCGTCCGCAAATAGCGACGCAGCACGTTCCGGATCACGGATCGAGGTGAGATAATCCAACAGCAGAGTTTTCGAGTCTTTCATCTTCGTCTCCTTCAGGCAGAGTGAGCGAACGAACCTCGTGCTGCCTCCTCACGAGACATGCCATCGGCTGCGATAGCCCGATCGCGGGCACCCCACGGCGTCAGGTAGACGGCAGCGGCGATGCACAATCCGAAGGCCGTCATGGAAGCTCCCACGAGCGCGAACAGGCTCCATGCCGGCGCATCGTTCGCCGTCAGCCACCAACCGCCGACTGCAATCACCAAGAGTCGAACGGTGCCGGCGAGAACCGGGGCAAGCACCTTGCCTGAGCCTTGCGACGCAAAGAAAAGGCTGAGCCCCAGACCAACGAATAGAAATCCGGGGCCAGCCCAGCGCAGGTACAGGTTGGCTACGGCGCGGACGGCGGCGGTCACTAGTGAAAAGTCCCGACCACAAGTCGGGCGCAATCGTTACGACGAGCCCTATTGCGCCCAGCATGGCCGCCGCCACGCCGGCTGCGGTCCATGCTACCCGCCGTGCGCGCGCGATGTCGCGAGCGCCCATCGCCATGCCCACCATCGGCACGCTGGCAACGCCGACGGCGAAGACGATCGGGATGAGGAGGAACTCCAGGCGTGCGCCGATGCCGTAGCCGGCTAGCACCTCCGTGCCGAAGCCTGCTGCCAGTCGGGTCAGAATCAGGACTGTAAGCACGACCTGGAACGAGTTGAGGGACGACACGGTACCCACCTTGAGGATGTCGAAGAACATCTCGCGCTGGAGAGCGGCGGCGCGGAATTTAAGCCTCAGGCGCCCGCGTCCGGAGCGGAGGAACCAAAAGAGAAACAACGCGGCCAGCGCGTAAGCGACGATCAAGCCTGTGGCGACGCCCGCGAGGCCAAAGCGAGGGATCGGTCCGATGCCGAGGCCCAAGCCGCCACCGAGCACGATCTGCAGTCCTGACGCGGCGAGCAGCGTCAACGAGGGCACCCGCATGTTGCCGGTGCCGCGCAGGACAGAGGCGAAGGTGTTGACCAGCCACGTCAGGATCGCGCCGGCGAGCGCGATGTTGGCGTAGACCAGCGCCTCGCCGAGCACCGCCCCGGAGCCGCCGAGCATGCGAAGGATCGGGGCGCCGAACGCCACGAACATCGCGCTGAAGGCGAGGCCAGCCGCCGCGCCGATGACGACGGCGTGCAGGGCAAGCGCCTCGGCGCGCGCAAGGTCGCCGGCTCCGAGCGCCCGGCTGATCGCCGAGGAGACGCCGCCGCCCATCGCTCCCGCCGACAGCATTTGCATCAGCATGATCAGCGGAAACACCAGCGCGATGGCCGCCAGCGACGTAGTTCCGAGGACGCCCACATAGACGGTCTCGAAGATTGCCACCAGCGCGACGACCAGCATTGCCGCGAGGTTGGGCAGGGTGAGCCGCAGCAGCGATGGCAGGATCGGGCCCGCGACGAGGGCGTTCTCGGCGCGCGCCGCACTGGCGAGCGAATCGAGCGGCCAGCGCGGCAACCTTATCGCCGCCAGGGGGGAGGCAACCTTGGCAGCTGCGCAGATCGCGTCGCTGCCAGCGGAGACGCCGGCGATCAGTGTCATACCCTTCGTTTCAGTGGCGCTCATGTTTCGTCTTCTGTGCCGACAACCGTGGGAATCCAGAACATGTACGTACGCATTTGCGTGGCCGGGATAATCAGCAGGGAATTCCCATCACTCGTGAAGGAATTTCCGGTATGGCCAGCTCGCCAGATAGGGCGTGACCGCGACCGAGCAGATCAGCACAAATTATCGCGGTGTCGCAGATGGCATCGCACGCGGGTTCATAAGATGCCCCGTTCGGTGCTCAGTCATTCTCGGGCGCGGCGTCAAGACCGCTACCTGATGCGGAGAGGCGGGCATCCCACCCAGCGTAAGGGTCGGGGTGGGCGATCGCTCTTGAACATGAGCCGCTCCCACCACCTGAACCTGGTGTGGCGTGATCGGAAAGCCCATACTCTCAAAGGTTGGGAGCTCTCCAGCCGCAGCACCGGCCCCGCCCAGCATGAGGGCTGCGGTGGCTGCGATCGGGAACAGATTCCTCATGATGTCGTCCATTCTGCTAAGGGTGTTTTTCGTTTCAGTGGCGCTCATATTCCGTCTCCTCTGTTTTCCGACTCCTCCCGCGCGCCGACAACCATCGGGCCTCTGGGCCGAAGGTACGCATTTACATGGCTGGGATAATCAGCAATGAATTCCCATCACTCGTGAAGGAATTTCCCTTATGGCCAGTTCGCCCAACGAGATGGCCATTTTCGAACGCGTGGCGGCGCGCGGCAGCTTTGCGGGCGCAGCCAAGGACGTGAGCTTGTCGCCATCTGCTGTGGCAAAGCTCATCACGCGATTGGAGCACCGCCTCGGTGTGCGGCTGATCAATCGGACTACACGGCGGCTAGCGCTAACCGCGGAGGGGGAGACCTATCTCCATCGCGTGCACGAGATACTCGGGGCCATCGAGGCTGCGAAGTCCGAGATCGTCTCTGCGCGGGCGTCGCCGCGCGGACACCTGCGCGTGCACACGTTTCCGGTCATTGCCGACCATGAGCTTGCGTCCGCATTGCCGGAGTTCCTTGCGCGCCATCCTCATCTATCGTTCGACTTCATGGTGACCAATCGTAGTGTTGATCTCATCGGTGAAAACGTGGATGTCTCACTGCGCATCGGGCCGCTCGAGGACTCCGGACTTGTGTCACGCAAGATCGTCGATCTCTCCCGGATCGTTTGCGCCAGTCCAGATTATCTTGCGCGCCATGGTCGCCCGGCCGAACCTGCTGATCTTGTTCGTCACGCATGCCTGACCTTGAGCCGAAATCCCGGCTCGGCAAGCTGGCCGTTTCGAATCAATGGCAAGCGGACCCGGATCGATGTCAAAGGTCCCGTTAGCGCCGATAGCGCGGATATGTTGCTGCAATTGGCAACCAGAGGAGCGGGCATCCTGCGGCTGAGCGAGCACGTGGTCGCGCGGTCCATCCATGAGGGACTGTTGCAACCCTTGCTGCAGGATATGCAGGATCCGGAAACCTACCCACTGTTTGCCCTGATGCCGCCGGGCCATCATCAGGCTCCCAAGGTGAGGACCTTCATCGATTTTCTGATCGAGCGCCTCGGCTCCGCACCCTGGCGAACAGGCGCCCGACGCAGCGCGTAGTGCGTGGTGGCTCCCCCCGGGCGGCCAAGTGAAGACAGCCGGATGGCGACGCGCTTGGTCACGACGTGCGTCTGATGCCGGCCCAGTACGTGAAACCGTTCCTCAAGGGTCACAAGAACGATTACCGCGATGCGGAGGCGATCGCGGAAGCCGTGCAGCGGCCGACCATGAACTCTGTGGCGATCAAGACGCCGGAGCAGATGGACCTGTTGGCTCTCGTTTTCGGCGGCTTTGGATCTGCGACCGCGCCTGGAACCTTTTGCCGAGCCCGCAAGTGCGGCCTGGCGTCGTTGCTCGCGGCGTCTGCCGTTCTCGGCATTTGCGAGTGGCACGTGATCTGCGAGCAGGTTTGTTCCCCGGTGGGCGCCCTCTGCGCCTGGCCAAGCCCGGGGTTAATGCTGTTGCTGCTGCCGAGCAATTGATGGCGGCAAGCACCAGCTCGACGAACAGGTCGCGCAGATGTTCGTCGGGGATCGTCAATCAATGTGCGCAACGTCGAGGTGGCGGAGGCATGCATCTTTCCGCGCTAGTCGGCAGCTTCCGCCCTACTATCCAGGCTTAAGGCATGATTAACCATCGAGGGGTCGCCGACCGGGCGAGCGTTCTTGCGCGCTGATGCTTCGGGCATTCCGGGAAGGAATTGAGGGGCCCCAGCTTGCGCTGGAGCCCCCCGACGGCAAGGGCGGGTGCCGGGTCTCCGCCCTAACCGTATCTCACGCGGTGTAGGCGCGCTCGCCGTGGTCGGAGATGTCGAGACCCTCGCGCTCCTTCTCGAGCGGCTCGCGCAGCCCCACCAGGATGTCGACCACCTTGTAGAGGATGAACGAGATCACGCCCGACCAGATCAGCGTCATCAACACCGCCTTGATCTGCGCCCACACCTGGGTGCCGAACTCGTAGTCGGCGATCTTGCCCACCGTGTAGTCCATGATGCCGGCACCGCCGAGCGCCGGATTGACCAGGATGCCGGTGCCGATGGCGCCCACGATGCCGCCGATGCAGTGCACGCCGAACACGTCGAGCGCATCGTCGTAGCCGAGCGCGTTCTTGATCGTGGTGCAGAACAACAACGACACGACGCCGACTACGAGGCCGAGCACCAATGCGCCCATGGGTCCCGCGAAACCCGCCGCCGGGGTGACGGCGACCAGCCCGGCAATGCAGCCCGACAAGATGCCGAGCAGCGAAGGTTTGCCCTTCGACATCCACTCCGCGAACATCCACGATAGTGCCGCCGCCGCGGTGGCGACGAAGGAGTTGATCATCGCCAGCGCCGCACCGCCGTTGGCCTCGAGGTTCGATCCGGCGTTGAAGCCGAACCACCCGACCCAAAGCAGCGACGCGCCGACCATGGAAAGCGTCAGCGAATGGGGAGCCATGATTTCCTTGCCGTAACCGATGCGCTTGCCGACCACGACGGCTCCGACCAGGCCGGCGATGCCGGCGTTGATGTGCACCACGGTGCCGCCGGCGAAGTCGATCGCTCCCCATTGGAAGATCAGGCCGGCATCCGCCAGAACCTCATCGAGCTTGCTCTTCGCGGCCGCCTTGGCCACGTCGTCGGTTGCGGCAGCGAGCGCCTTGGCGGCGGCGTCGATCGCGTCCGGCCCCGCCCAGTACCAGACCATGTGGGCGATCGGGAAATAGACGAAGGTTACCCACAGCGGGATGAACAGCGCCACCGCCGCGAACCGCATGCGCTCGGCGAAGGCGCCGACGATCAGCGCCGGGGTGATCGCCGCGAACGTCATCTGGAAGGCGATGTAGACGAGCTCGTGGATGGTCGCGCCGACGGAGAAGGTGGCCGCCTGCGAGTTGGTGGTGACCCCCTTCAGGAAGACCTTGTCGAAGCCGCCGATGAACGAGGACCCGCCGGTGAATGTGAGGCTATAGCCATAGATGACCCAAATGACGGTGACGATGCATACGGTGTAGAACACGTGACCGAGCACCGAGAGGGTATTCTTCGAGCGCACCAGCCCCGCGTAGAACAACGCCAGGCCGGGAATCGTCATCAGGAGCACGAGCACGGTCGAAGTGAGCATCCAGGCGTTGTCGCCCTTGTTGAAGGTCGGAGCCACGGTCGCCGCCTCCTCGGCCGCAGCGGGGTGTGACAGCAGAAGGCAGCAGGCAACGAGAGCTGCGACCGCCAGTGCCGCGCGAATGTTCGCGTTCATCATGATCCACTCTCCTTGTCGATTCGCGCGATCAGAGCGCCGCGGCGTCGGTTTCACCGGTCCGGATGCGAACGGCGCTGTCGAGGCCGAGCACGAAGATCTTGCCGTCCCCGATCTGCCCGGTCTTGGCGGCCGTGGTGATGGTATCGATGGCCTTGTCGACCTGATCGGATGGCACGGCCACCTCGATCTTGACCTTGGGGAGGAAGCTCACCGCGTACTCGGCGCCGCGATAGATCTCGGTGTGGCCCTTCTGACGCCCGTAGCCCTTGACCTCGGTAACCGTCATCCCGTGCACCCCGATCGCGGTGAGCGCGTCGCGGACCTCGTCGAGCTTGAACGGCTTGATGATGGCCATGACGATTTTCATGGATTGACCCCCGCACGCAGGCCCCCTTCCTGCCTGGGTACAGGTCGTGGGGCGGTTAGCTCTGCCGCGCGAAAGCTGCCCTCGCCCGGCGACGTGCCCGAGCACTAATCAAGCCGCGTGCCAGTTCCGTGCATCGGGGCTAAGTGCGCGGAAACAAGCGGCGTTTCGAGGGGTGGCCGGATCCCGTCGCGAGCATTCCTCGGCGGCTGCCCAAAGACCGGTCAATTCTGCTCAATATTCGAGCAGGCCATGGAAATGGATTTGAACGAGAAATGCGGAAATGCGAGCCGCCGAGCGCGCACCGTAACGATTATTGCAGCGCTTCGCCGTGCTGGGTCAGATCGAGCCCCTCGATCCGCTGCAGCCGTCGAACTGCGCGATTAGGCTACGGAGCGGCTGCGATCCGTGCGCGAGAATAAGCTCGTGGAATTGCACCGAATCGTACCAGAAGGGAGAGGTCCTGCCGTCGTAGCTCTTGCCATCGTGGGCGATGTCGGCGGCGGCCTCCACCCAGGCGAACGGAACATCCCCCTCGTTAGGGACGGGCGTCAGCTTTCGCCAGCTGCGGACAAGTCGTCGTATGCGCCCTGAGCCGCTATGGCCGCCCGCCCAGCTCGTGCGCTGCGGCTTCGGAGCGGCGGCGTTTCCTCCGCTCGTAAAGCAGCCAAGAGACCAACGCGGCCTGCGCCAGAATCACAGCACAGAGCGCCAGGATTTGCACACGGTATTGCTCCCATGCAGTCGGGCCGCGAAAGTAAATCTCGCTTCCCGGCAGCAGGCGGCGCTCGCTGATACCCCAGCGCTGCATTTCCCTCCAGTCGAACTTCGGCGTTGCGAATCCGCTGGGCGGTAGCTTGATGTCGCCTGCCTTCTCGCCGCCAAGGATGCGAATGACAACGGCGGCTGTCCGTTGGCTCCCCTCGATCACCGAGTGCATCGGGCCACCAACAATCGCACGGCCGAAAAAGGCATCATTAAGCGAAAAAATGGGCGCGTTGGCGACGGCATGGAGCCTTGTTAACGCTCTGTCCCCTTCGTGCACAACGCCTGCCGCATCAACGTTCATCAGGTACCAGAAGATTGCGGAGTTTGGCGGCAGCGAGGCGGCGTGCTTCAGTATCTCTTCGAACGAAAGATCGCTGTACCAAATGAATGAGATGCGGTTTGCGAAGCGCCTCACCGCCCTGCGCATCTCCTCCAACCAAAATTTCTCATTGGCAGAATTGCCGTTCACCACTGCCACAGTAGCGGTATCAGGCAATACTCGCAGGATATTCTCGAACACAGCCGGAAAGCTATGTGCGAACGTGACGACGGCGTCATTCGGAGTCAGAATGGAATACTGAACGCGACGCTGTTCCGCTGCCGTGAACACCATGGGGGTGGTGACAGAGAGCTGTTGTCGGTGGCGCTGGACAAAGGCGACCGCAGGCGCGCCGACGGTCACAATCAGGTCGAGCGGGCGTTTGGCATGGAGGGCACGGAGATACTCGACGAATGGAGTGTCCGGGTTTTCATCGCTGGAACGGGCAGTCAAGAGCGAATGCTCAGTGATTTCCAGCGGCCATGGTGATTGCCGATCCAGTTCCGCGCGGATGGTTCTGGCATATTCGCTCCAGGGCTTAAAATCTCGGCCAAAAGAGTGAAGCATCAACACCTGTTTGGTTTCGGCTGCGCCCGCGCCGAGCGTCGCCAACAGGAAAATGGCAGATAGGACGCACGCGAAGACGCAACGCGCCGTTCTCGGCGAGGAGGAGCATCGGATCGAAGGCACGGCCTCGCACCGATCCAGTTCATCGAACAACACTCGATCTCCCGCTAGAGTCGTTCGGATCGCGATCTACATTATCGGATTCTTCGAAGGCCAGCGCCTTGATCTACCTCAACACGTCCCAAAGTGTCCGCTAACCGACGTTGGCTATCGGGAACGCCATGGATCGATTCATCAGACGGGAAAATGTCAAACATTACCGCGAGCTATAGCACCCTGGTAAAACCATGACCTCTCGGCCCGCACCCGTACCCACGGCGAACACGCGGGTATCCTGCGCGCCTTCCGGCACGCCATCGGCACCCCCGAGCTGCCGTCTGAAATTGAAGCCTTGCTCAGAGCGGTCAGGCCGACCAAATGGTCCAGCAGCAAGACTTCCGGCATCGATCTCACTTCGGATTTTGTTTGGATCGACGACGCCCCATTGGGGGTGGAGATCGAGATACTGCGCCGCCGCCGCTTGCTCGACCGGCTGATCCTCGTCGACACCGATGAGGGTTTGTTGCGCGCCGTCGATGTTATTGGGAGTCGGCGGTGGCGATTTCGAGCGGGTGGCCGAGACGCTCGTGGCCGAGGACGAGCCGGTGCCGCAGAACGGTCCCGGCATCGTGCGCGCGCATGGGCTGGTGCAGCCGTGATGCCCGCCTGAAGATCGAGCGTTGTGAGCAATCTTATACAGACACGGACGCGAGATCGGCTCAGACCTATTTATGCCGGAGCGCTTCCGGTCTTCAGCCCCCGACCCAAGAGCGCCCGAGGACCCCCGCCGATGTCATCGGTTGGTGTCTGTCTAGTGTGTATGCGTAAGCGTACAGAGCCCCGCATGTGGGGCTCTGATCTTGATCACCTCCCCCATCCTCCTCCGCCTCCCGCCGCACCGCCTCGCACGCCGGGTTCTTGCTCTTGAGCCAGTCGGGCGAGAGGCCCGAGCGGTCGCCGACGTCTTCCGCTTCGAGACGATGCCCTCTAGGCCATCTTGCACGCATGGGCGAACACGGTGGGACCGTCCGCTTCGATGTGCTCGTTGAGCCGCAGGCCGGGCGTGGCCTTCGCGAGCACCGAGGCGAGCGTGGCCTTACGCCCCTCCAGCGGCTCGCGCCGCAGGTCATCGCCGTTCAGCTCGATCAGGTCGAAGGCGTACAGAAAGACGCTGGCGTCGTGATGGCGGTAACGAATGCGATCGAAGTTCGGCATGCCCTTGTCGTCGCAGGCGACCGCCTCGCCGTCGATGATGCAAGGAGCGCGACTGGAGTCGGGCGAGCGCCTCCACGATCAGCGCGAACCGGTAGGTCAGGTCGTTGCCGGGGCGGCTGTAGAGCCGCACGCGGTCGCCGTCCTTGCGGGCGACGACGCGGAAGCCGTCGTGCTTGATCTCGTGCAGCCACGCCTCGCCGGTCGGCGGCTGCGGCGCCTTGGTGGGCAGGCACGGCGGGACGAAGCCGGGCGGGAGGGGCATGGCACGGCTATAGCGCGGGTGGGGGCGCATCGAAAGGCACACCCCGACCGGGGTCGGCATAACTTTAATGTAAGAACGCCCGCCCGAACCGCTGCCGCCGCTCCGCGCGGTTGCGAAGCCCGGGCGGGTGCTGATCAGAGCGTAGGTAATCGCTCGCGCCAATCGCGCCTTTCCTGAAGAAAGTATCTCCTGAGCTGCTGACGATCACTGAACTGCGCGTTCTTCTCCGAGAGGGAGGGTTTGTCCGGTTGCGGCACGTTGAGCGGGGTGCCGGTGGCACTGAGCCCAACAATCGCCACTCCAAGAGTAATCACCGCTCCGATGGTCAATCGCGTAGTGCTCCTTGGCATGATCGCCTCCATGCCCTGGACCACGCGCCCGATGCGGCACCGCGAGTGTGAAGCAGCTCACACTTTGCAACAAACATTCTTCGTACTCGCATTCCCCTGTAACAACGGTTGCATTGGGGGGCGCCCGCGCCGCCACAGAGACGGCCGCCCATGCCGTTTCCCGGCCGGGAGGCTTCCCCGGAGGCTTCCCCGGCCGTCCTACGGGGAAGCGCGGCCTATTGCAGCGCTTCGCCGTGCTGGGTCAGATCGAGCCCCTCGATCTCATGCTGCTGACTGACCCGGAGCGGGACCAGGAACTCGATGACCTTCAACAGAATGAAGGTCAGCACGCCCGACCAGATGATGATCGCAACGATGGCGTAGAGTTGGATCAGCACCTGTCGCGCATTGCCCTCCAGCAGTCCGGGCGAGCCGGGCGCATCAGGGCCCGCCGACAGCGCAGCGACGGCGAACACGCCGGTGAGCAAGGTCCCGGTGGCGCCGCCGACGCCGTGCACACCGAACACGTCGAGCGAATCGTCGTATCCGAGCTTACGCTTGAGCCAGGTGCAGCCCCAGTAGCAGAACGCTCCCGCGAACAGGCCGATCACCACGCCGTGCCATGGCAGGACGAAACCGGAGGCCGGCGTGATGGTGCCGAGGCCCGCGATCGCACCCGAGATCATGCCCAGCATCGAGGGCTTGCCGCGCGTCCACCACTCCAGGAACATCCAGGTCAAGGCGCCGGTCGAAGCCGCGAGATGCGTGGCCATGATGGCATAGACAGCGCGCGAGTTGGCGCCGAGCGCGGAGCCACCGTTGAACCCGAGCCAGCCGACCCACAGCAGGCCGGTCCCGATCACCGCCAGGGCAAGATTGAATGGGGCGAAATTCTCGCTGCCGTAGCCGTGGCGCTTGCCGACCACATAGGCGGCAACGAGCCCGGCGATCCCGGCATTGAGATGAACGACGGTGCCGCCGGCGAAATCCAGGACCCCGGCCTTGGCCAGAAAGCCGCCACCCCAGACCCAGTGAGCGATCGGCACGTAGACCAGGATCAGCCAGCCTGCGGCAAACCACAGGAAAGCCGAGAAACGCATGCGATCCGCGACCGCGCCCGCGACCAGCGCGACGGTGATGATCGCAAACGTCATCTGATAGAATGCGAACAGGAGCTCCGGGATGGTGGGTGCGAACGCGCTGGTCACCTCCATGTCGGTTCCGAGCAGGAAGGCCCGCTCAAAGGTTCCGAGCCACGGCCCGTCGCCGACGAAGCTCAGGCTGTAGCCGAACGCGAACCACAGCAGCGAGCACAGCGCGGTGCAGGCAAAGCTCTGCGCCATTGTGGCCAGCACGTTCTTCTTGCGCACCATCCCGCAGTAGAACAATGCCAGGCCGGGGATCGTCATCATCAGCACCAGCCCGCTGGCGGAGATCATCCAGGCGGTGTCGGCGGCATCGATCTTCGGCCCGGCGGCTTCGGCCAGTGCCGGCGACGCAACCAGCGCAAGGCCCAGTGCAGCAGCGTTGGTGAACGCAACGCGGCCGTGTCTGATCTCGTGTGTCATGATCTCCCCCCTTCGGTCGAACATTCGTGCGCGCGTCTCGCTCTTGCTGCCCGAACGCGGCACATTCAAGTGCCGCAGATTGGTATCCCATCCACAATGACAAGTCCGGCCACGGCGGACAGTCGCTAGTGCAGTGACTCTACGCCTGCATCGCACGTGTCCCGGGCGCAGCGCAGCACGAAGTGGTGCGCTGCAGAACCGGGATCGTTACAAACTCCGCCCCTGGAACGGTCCCGGCTCAGCGCCGCACCGCAGCCGGGACACGACCGTTAGAGACAGCACACTAGAGTGCATCCACGTCGGTCTCGCCCGTTCTGATGCGCACCGCCTGATCGATGGTCGTGACGAAGATCTTGCCGTCGCCGATCTGGCCGGTCTTGGCGGAATTGATGATGGCGTCGACCGCCTTGTCGACGCTCTCGCTCGCGACCGCCACCTCGATCCGGATCTTCGGCAGGAAGTTCACGGCATACTCGGCCCCGCGATAGATCTCCGTGTGCCCCTTCTGGCGCCCGTAGCCCTTGACCTCGCTGACAGTCATGCCGTGCACGCCAACTGCGACCAGTGCGTCGCGGACGTCCTCGAGCTTGAATGGCTTGATGATCGCGATGACCAGTTTCATGGGGTTCGTTCCCGACGGGTTTGCGGACTGTCTGTCCTGGTCCGGCGAAGCCAGCGCACCGCACTCCATTATGTCCAAGATATCCACGTCGCGATGAAAGTTTAAGCGATTAGTCTGCGGGGCGGGGCCGACAAGCGGCCGAACCTGTGGGCAAGTCGGTACGACACGGCTGCCCGGTTCGATCAAGTTCGATCAAGTTCGATCAACACGATGAGGCATCGTTCAGGGCGGATGACCAGCATTTGCGGCGATGTCACTGGAAATCGTGTAGATTGACGAAAGTCCCCTTTGGAGGCTAGAGCTTACGCCATGTCACCGGAGCAATGTCGGGCTGCGCGGGCCTGGTTGGATTGGTCGCAGGACGACCTTGCCGGGCGGGCGCGAGTATCGAGCAGCACCATCAGGGACTTCGAGGCCGGGCGACGGGTGCCGATTGCCAACAACATGATCGCGATCCGGCGTGCGTTCGAGGAGGTTGGCGTTGCACCGTTGTCGAGCGAGGACGGGACCCCCATCGGCGTAGGAAAACTGCAGCGAGCGATGCAGGAGGCGCCGGCAGTCGAGATCACTCGTCACCTGGATCGTCCAGGGCGTGCGGCTGCGACCAAGATGCGCGCGCGACCAAGTTTTTTCATTGAGATCAGCAAAAAACGATGACCTGGTGCCTAGCTACGTCCGGCGCTCCCGCAACAGGCCCTCCTGCGCCACCGAGGCCACCAGGGTTCCGTCACGGGCGAAGATCAAGCCACGGGCGAAGCCGCGTGCCCCCGACAAATTCGGGCTGTCGTGGGCGTAGAGCAGCCACTCGTCGGCGCGGAAGGACCGGTGAAACCAGAGCGCGTGATCGAGGCTGGCCGCCATGATGGTGTGCTCGAACACGGTGCGCCCGTGCGGGATCAGTGCCGAATTGAGCAGCATCATGTCGGAAGCATAGGCCAGCACGCACTGGTGGATCGCCGGCTCGTCGGGAAGCCGGCTGGTCGCCCGGATCCAGACGTGGAAGCGCCCGTCGGCGATCTTGTTGCCGAGGTAGCGGTCGAGCTCGACCGGCCGCCACTCGATCGGCCGCTCGCGCTCGTAGTAGCGCCTGACCGGGTCGGGCATCATCGGCAGCACGCGCTCCTTGATATCGGCTTCGCTCGGCAACTCCTCCGGGGTGGGCACCTTCGGCATCGGAGCCTGATGGGCCATGCCGGGCTCGTCGTGGTGGAACGAGACCGCCATGGTGAAGATCGCCTGGCCGTGCTGAATCGCCACCACGCGTCGGGTGGTGAAGCTCTTGCCGTCGCGGATGCGGTCGACCTCGTAGATGATCGGCACCTTGGGATCACCGCCCAGCAGAAAATATGCGTGCAGCGAATGCGGCGGCCGACCGGCCGCGTTGAGCGTCCGGCAGGCCGCGACCAGCGCCTGGCCGATCACCTGCCCGCCGAACACCCGCTGCCATCCCACCTGCGGTGAGCGCCCACGGAACAGATTCATCTCGAGCTGCTCGAGGTCGAGAATGTCGAGGAGGTCACGGACCGCGGAAGACATTGCTTACCTGCGTGGCTGTTGCATGGCCGGAAGGAAGGAGTTGCTTTCCGCAACGAAGCCGCGACGCACCGATCCGTCGGCAAGCGGCTTCGGTCATCATCGTCCGCGGAAGCGTGTGCTGACAATGCTATAGTGGATCTCATGTGAGACGGCCGGTGGCCGCGCCGGGTCGTTTGCCTCGTTCCATGCGAGCCCTTCGGGAGTTGTCGTGCAACCATCAGCTCGCAGCGTCGAGCGTGTCGATGTCCTGATCGGGGGCGCGGGCTTTGCCGGACTCGCTCTGGCGATCGCCTTGCGCCAAGGCTTGGGGCCCTTCTTCTCGGTCACGGTGGCCGATCCCGCGGTCACTCGCGGCGCGTCCGATCCGCGCGCGTCCGCCATCGTGGCGGCGGCGCGGCGGCTGTTCGAGACCATCGGGGTCTGGGACGAGATCGAGGCGCAGCCGATCATCGACATGGTGGTGACCGATAGTCGCCTCGACGACGTCGTGCGTCCGGTCTTTCTCTCCTTCGACGGCGACATCGAGCCGGGCGAGCCGTTCGCCGACATGGTCGAGAACGGGCCTCTGCTCGCGGCGCTTGCGAAGAAGGCCGAGGACGAGGGCGTGGTGTGCCGGACCGTTGCGGTCACCGGGCTCTCTCCGCGCTCCACTGACGGCGTCCCTTCCCCTTCCGCAAGCGTCGGGGAGACGCCGCATCGCAGCTCGTCGCAAGTCACGGAGGTGGGCCTGTCGGATGGCAGCGTAACGGCTGCGCGGCTCCTGGTCGCGGCCGACGGCGCCAATTCGACGATCCGCGAGCATGCCGGTGTCGCCAGCCACGGCTGGACCTATGGCCAGTCCGCCATCGTCACCACGGTCGCGCACGAGCGCGATCATGGCGGTCGCGCACAGGAGCATTTTCTCCCGGCGGGGCCGTTCGCAATCCTGCCGCTCACGCGCCATGCGTCGATCGGTCATCGCTCCTCGATCGTCTGGACCGAGGAGACGCAAGAGGCAAAACGGATCGTCGCGCTGCCCGATGCGGACTTCCACACCGAGCTCGAACGGCGTTTCGGCCTGAAGCTCGGGGAGATCGCGGCGGTCGGACCGCGGCGGGTTCATCCGCTCGGGCTTGCGATGGCGCGCACGTTCATCGCCGACCGGCTCGCGCTCGTGGGCGACGCCGCCCATGTCATCCACCCGATCGCCGGGCAGGGGCTCAACATGGGACTAAAGGATGCCGCCGCCCTCGCCGAGGTGATCGCCGACGCCGTGCGGCTCGGGCTCGATCCCGGCTCACTCGCCGTGCTCGAGCGCTATCAGCGCTGGCGCCGGTTCGACACGCTGGCAATGGCGATGGCGACCGACGGCCTCAACCGGTTGTTCTCCAACGGATCGGACCCCTTGCGCCTGGTGCGCGACGTCGGCCTCGGCCTGGTCGACCGCCTGCCCGCCCTCAAGGAGCTCTTCATCCGCCAGGCGGCAGGGCTTTCCGGCGAGGTGCCGAAGCTGCTCCGGGGCGAACCGCTCTAGTCGGCAGCTTCGGCCAAAGTGGCTGGACTAGGGTCTAGAGCGTGTTCCGTTCCAATTGAACCGATCTCCCGTCGTCATGCCCGCGAACGCGGGCATCCAGTAATCACCGCACGTGGCGGTGGCTACTGGATCATCCGCTTACGCGGATGATGACCGCCCAGATTTCTGCCTCAAGTCGACCGGAAAGAGCGCTAGCTCTAGCCTATGACAGCGGTACCGAAGCCACCTGGCTCTTGAATGCCGGACGCGACGAGATCGCCGCGTACCAGCGGTCCAGGTTGGGGGTCGAAGGCCGCTCCGGGATGAGCTGCACATAACGGTAGATCATGATGCCGACCGGAATGTCGCCGTAGGAAAAAGCGTCGCCGGCGAGATGCGCGCTCCTGGCCAGTTCGCGGTCGAGCAGTTGCGCGGCCTCGATGCTCCTGACCTTGCCGGCCGCGATGGCATTGGCATCGCGTTTCTCCGGTGCGGTGCGGATCAGTCCCCAGAACACCGGGGTCAGGGCCGGCCCCATCACGGAGAGCTGCCAGTCCATCCATTTGTGCGCGAGCGCTCGCGTGCGCAGATCAGCGGGCTCGAGCGTGCGGCTGGCGTGCCTGGCGGCGAGGTAGCGTACGATCGAGTTCGATTCCCACAGCGTGAAACCGTCCTCCTCCTCGAGGGTCGGGACGAGCCCATTGGGGTTCATCGCGAGATAGGGCGGCTCCTTGTTCTTGCCGAACGCTCCGCCGACGTCGATGCGTTGATGAGGCAGATCCATTTCGCCGACTGCCCACATCACCTTCTGCACGTTGGACGATGTGTTTCGCCCCCAGATCTTGATCATCTCGGTATCTCTCCCGCTCAGTCCAGTCGGCGCGCTTCCTCCGGCAGCATGATGGGGATGCCGGCGCGGATCGGATAGGCGAGCTTGGCGGAGCGCGAGATCAACTCCTGCTTGTCCGCATCGTATTCGAGCGGGCCCTTGGTCAGCGGGCAGACCAGGATTTCCAGGAGCTTCGGATCGACGCTGCTGACGGGGCGCTCGTGGGATGGTGCGGTCATGTTTGCCCTCTCGAACTGCAATCGGCTCCGGCGAAGGGTCGTCCCGAGGTGATCTGGGCAGAAACCCGTTCGCCTCAAGTCAATAGCGCGATCACAGCCGATGGCAAGACATGTTGCTCAGTGGCGCCGAAAACCGGGCCGGCGTGCGGGGCCTGCAGCGGCCGCGCGCTCCCCCTTGTGCCGGAAATTGATGCGGCCGCGGCTGAGATCGTAAGGCGTCACCTCGACGATCACGCGGTCGCCCACCCCGGTGCGGATGCGGAACTTGCGCATCTTGCCGGACATGTAGGCGAGCAGCTGATGGTTGTTGTCCAGGGTGACGCGGTAATTGCCGTCGGGCAGCACCTCGGTCACGGTACCCTCGAACTCGAGCAGCTCTTCCTTGGCCATGATTCACTCCAACGCGTTGTGGGCTCAGTGCGGCACATGCCCGAACGAGGTCGCACCAGCCCGAGACCTCGGCTGCATGACAGCAACCGTGGCGATGCCGTCCTTGGTATATTGCTCGTCGGTGAGTGCGCGGGTGAGAGGTTCGGAGAGGCCGAGGTCGAAAAAGGACGTCAACGGGGAATCTCCGTATGGCGAGCAGGGGCCTCGCCTCGAGCGAGCGCCGCGTGTCGCAGAGGAAGCTGGACATCCCGCGTGGTCTGGGCTGTCGATGAATAATTGGAGGAGACGGGCCGAAAACCAGGACGTGGAGTTCGTTCACGCGACCCGCAAAACGGCCTTATCGCA
>CAWIZJ010000049.1:0-24505 GCA_963840535.1 uncultured Alphaproteobacteria bacterium | reverse complement strand
CAGTGGCGTCCTTACACGCAGGCCGAACTCGATGCGCTCCACCGAGCCCACTAAGCGCGTGTGGAGGCGGCTCTCCGAGACATCAATGCGCAGCAGGAAGAGCAGCGCGTACTGCGCGAGGTCGAGCGCAAGATCGTCGAGCGCCGTGGTGATGCCGCAGGTGGCGAGCTCGACCTGCGGGGCGCCCACAACCGGAAGAAGTTTCCGCTGCCCCTATGGGCACGCCCTGACGACGGAGAACACCCTCTGGACGAATGATTGACTGGCGGTCGTCGGGCGGTTTAGCACAAGCCCGCTATGCTAAACCGCCCGGCGGTCTGCCGTGATAGGTTGCGCACGGCGCAAGCTAATTCCGAGTTCGGCGGCGCGTGCCAACCCACGGGGGCCGGCGGCGGAGGTGGCCGATACGGCCGTGGGTAAGGCGGTCAGCAGGAGACAAACATGAGCTTGGACAACACCTCACAACCCTCGGTCAAGTACTGCGCCGACAAGGTGAACGCGAAGTACATCCACGGTAGACCGGGGCCCGAGTTGGTTCCGTCGCGCTACGCGCACCGGGTCGGCGAGATTGACGTGCTGGTGGTCAGCGATGGGGTGCTATCGCTGCCAGGCGCGATGTTGGGCCACAACGTCGACCCGGCCGTCCGGGCGGCCTGGCTGGAGGACATGTTCCTGCCGCCGGACGTGCTCGAGTGGGCGCTGAACGCGGTCGTGGTGCGTAGCGGCGGCCGGACCATACTCATCGACGCTGGGATAGGGGGGGAGTTCCCGGACTTGCCGCGGGCCGGGCTGTGGGCCCAGCGACTGGAGGCCGCCGGCATCGATCTCGCATCCGTGACCGACGTGGTGCTCACCCACATGCACATGGACCACTGTGGCGGGCTGCTCGCCGACGGGGTGAAAGAGCGGCTGCGTCCGGACCTGCGGGTCCACGTGGCGGCCGCCGAGGCCGAGTTCTGGGCGTCGCCCGATTTCTCCCGCGTCTCCATGCCGCCGGGGTTCCCGGACGCGCTTCGGCGGACGGCCAAGCGGTTCTTGAACGAGTACCACAGCCAGATGCGGACGTTCGAGACGGAGTACGAGGTGGCGCCGGGGGTGGTCGTCCGTCGCACCGGCGGCCACACCCCCGGGCACAGCGTGGTCCGCCTGGCGTCCGGCGGCGACCGGCTGACGTTCGCCGGGGACCTCGTGTTCCAGGTCGGGTTCGAGCACCCCGACTGGTACAACGGCTTCGAACACGACCCCGAGGAGGCGGCCCGCGTCCGGGTCCGTCTTTTGCGGGAGCTGGCGGCGAACCGCGAGTCGCTGGTGGCCACTCACCTGTCGTTCCCGTCCGTCTGCCATGTGGCGGTCGCCGGCGACGTCTTTCGTTGGGTACCGGGCCCCTGGGAGTACTGACCGCTTGTTGGGTTAGGGCCGAACTAGACGACCGCATGCGTTTGAACAACTGGTCGATCGCTGCCTCGTACGACACCGCCCGTATCTTCGCCGGCTTAGGCTTCGGCTCCTCCACCGCGAGCAGGTCGATCATCTCGCGCCCGCGCCGCACCGGCTTGTGCTCCGGCAGCATGCAGGTGTAGGGGCTCTGCTCGGGATCGATCCGGCATTTCAAACGGCGCGTCATGGGCGGTATGTAGGGTGTCCCCACGCGGTTTTGCTTTTCGGCCGCAACCCTCTGATCGACCATTGCCCGGTTTCATAGGATAGTTCGCTGCACTGGCCGCGAAGCAAGACCCGTTCGAGTACCGGCGGGCCCTGCTCGACAAGTCGCCGCGCGCCAAAGCCGTCCTCGAACTCGCCGCGGAACGGGCCGGCTGGGGGCGCCCGCTGCCGACCCGCAGCGGTCGGGGCATTTCGCTCTTGCACGCCTTCGGCGAGACCTACATTGCCCAAGTCGCCGAAGTATCGGTCTCGAAAGAAGGCGACGTCCGCGTGCAGCGCGTGGTGTGCGCCGTCGATTGCGGGACGATCGTGAACCCGGACACGGTGAAGGCACAGATGGAGAGCGAGATAATCTTCGGGATCACAGCCGCCTTGTTCGGCGAGATCACGATTAAGAACGGCCGCGTCGAGCAGGGCAATTTCGATGACTATCGGATGCTGCGCATTAGCGAGGCGCCTCTGATCGAAGTTCACCTGGTCAAGAGCACGGAGGCTCCTGGCGGCGTTGGTGAACCGGGTACGTCGGCGGTCATACCTGCGGTCGCCAACGCGATCTTCGCGGCGACGGGCGAGCGGGTCCGGAAGCTGCCGATCAACAGTGCCCAACTCAAGTCGACCTAGCGAGTTGACCCAGAAGGAGTGCCGGTCGAGATAGCCGCCCCCAAACAAACAGGTGCGGCACCAGCTTCACCTCAGCTTCGACAGACGCCGCCTGCCCAAGACGTTCCGCCATGAGTTCTATGATGAATATGACAGTTGATTTACAAACACTTGAGTTGGTTGAAATATTTTTGGTTTGTGATGATTTCTGGCCGAACATCGAACTTTCCCCACCCCCCCTGGAAACATCCGCGCGGATGGGCGACTATGACCCGGCCGGCGTCCCGTCAGCGCGTGATCCCCAATGTCGCCTCCGCGTGAAATCGAGCTCAAGCTCGACGTACCCATTTATAGCCTGCCGCGGCTCAATCGCAGCTCACTATTGAAGGGCGTGGCCGGATCGGCGGGCAAGCCTGCCAGTGTTGTCTCGGTCTATTTCGACACTGACAAGCTCAAGCTGCGCGACAAAGGCTTGTCGCTGCGGGTGCGGCGGATCGGCCGCCGTCTCGTACAGACGGTCAAGCAGGAAAACGGCGCCGGTGCGGCCCTGTTCACCCGCAACGAATGGGAGCAGGACATCCGCGCGCGGCAGCCCGACCTCGATGCGGCACGCAACACGGCGCTTGCGCCGTTGCTGAACAAGAGGCTGCGTGAAGGCCTCAAGCCCGTGTTCGAGACGAACGTGCGGCGCAAGGTGTTCCAGGTCCAGAGCGGCGCTAGCGAGATCGAGGTCAGCATCGACAAGGGAAAGGTCGAAGCGGGCCGGCAATCCTCGCCGCTCTGCGAAGTCGAGCTGGAGCTCAAGCAGGGGCAGGCCGCCGACCTGTTCAAGCTGGCGAAGACACTGGCGGACGAAGTGCCGGTGCAGCTGGCGGTCAAGAGCAAGGCCGACCGGGGCTATGCGCTGCTCACCGCCGAGAAGCCGTCGGCGGCGAAGGCCGCGCCGGTCGCGGTGGCGCCCGATGCGGACATGCAGTCCGCCTTCCAGACCATCGCCCAAGCATGCCTGCACCAGCTGGTCGCCAACCAGCCCGTGATGCTCGACGGCGACCCGGAAGGCCTGCACCAGATGCGGGTCGCGCTCCGGCGATTGCGGGCGGCGATCTCCTTGTTCTCGGACATGCTGCCCGACCCGCAATCGAACGCGCTGAAGGCCGAGCTCAAATGGATCATGGGGGAGCTCGGGCCGGCGCGCGAGCTCGACATTTTTCTCAAACGCGTGGTGAAGCCGGTCGCAGACCGCAAGGAACCGGGGATCGCAGTGCTTTCCCGGGAGCTTCGGAAACGCCGCGAGGATGCCTTCGCCCGGGCGCAAGCGGCGGTCGAGAGCGCGCGCTTTCGCGCGCTTGTCTTCGATACCGCGGCGTGGATCGAGGCCGGCGATTGGACACGTAACCCGGATGACCTCGCCCGCAGGCTCCGGGCCCGACCGATCGCGCCTGCGGCCGCGGAACAACTGCGCCGCCGCTGGAAGGCGATTCTGAAAAGGGGCAAGCGTCTGGAAGCGTTGGATCCGCAGCGCCGGCACAAATTGCGCATCCAGGCCAAGAAACTTCGCTATGCCTCGGAGTTCTTTGCGGGTGCCTTCCCACGCAAGAAATCTGCACGACGTCGACAGAATTTCGTAGCGACTCTCGAGAAGCTGCAGGACGCGCTCGGCGACCTCAACGACATCGCGGTGCACGAGGAATTGTCGAAGCGGCTTCTCGAAGACTCGGCTACCGACGGGAGACGGCGTGGCGGGCGCGCTGCCAAGAAAGCATTCGCCGCTGGTCGCCTGTCGGGCCGCGAGGAGGCACGCATCGCGGCTGTGCTCAAGGAAGCGGAGCAGGCCTATGCCGCCTTCGTCGAAGCAAAGTCGTTCTGGTCGTGACGCGCAGACCTGTATTATTGAAGACCTTATCCGTATTGATCTGGTGAGACAATCGCTTGACGTCGACCACAATGATCGCTGGAGTTCAATTATCCAGCAACCCAGGTGTCGAGCCATTCACCTTGCCAAACGGCGTCGATTTGATCGCACCTTCTTACGATATTTCTTTACGACTGAATGTGCGGAGCCGCCGCTGGCACTTTGCGCGGCAGCTTGGACGAGGGCAATGACTTTTTCTGAGACCATCCTGTTTGCTTCCTTTGACGCAGCTGCTCCGCCGAGCGAAAGCTTTGCCATTCGTAAGGCGATGACGTGCTGACATTCGAGCGTCAGCATGGTCCAATCCCATCCGACCTTCATCCAATTGCCAAACATGTGATCTCCTAAGCTCCGCCAGAAACCAGAGACTGGCTATCCGATTTTATTTTTTATCACGGTGGAGACGACGCAACCACTGGTGAGGTCCTTTCGTTCCCGAAAATTCTACCCGTGCGGATTCGCGCAGCGGACATTGTTGACGTTTCAAACGTGCCAGGTGCAGACATCCCAGTCCTTGGTTAGACGGCACCTCGGGCGAATATGCTAGTTTTCAATTCCAACGAACTGAGTATCTGGCGAGGAGTTGGTGGGGAATTCCTCATGATGATTATTCTCGTTGGTTTCAAGACGTCATCAAGGACGAGGAGTTGGCTCGCGAAGCAAAAGCGGTCGAGGCGGACAGGGGACTGGATGCCAAGGAAAGCCGTAGGCCGTGACTCGGCGCTATGCGGCCCCGGCTCGCGCCGAAATGATGATTTGGCTGGCGATGCGCGGCGAGGCGCGAGGTCGCGATGCCGGAAGCCGATGGAGCATTGTGACAAGCAGATGACAGGGCCGGCTCATCCCCCGAGGATGGGGCGCGTTAGCGGGAACCATCATCATGATCGACGGTTGAGTAGCAGCCTCTCGACCAAAGGGGGATGCCCATGTCCGAAGGCCATTAAAACGTCCTGTTTCTCTCCAATCGCAACACCGCGCGCAGCATTTTCGCCGAGGCGGTGACGAACCGCATCGGCCGTGAAAACTTCACGGGTTTCAGCGCCGGCATGAAGCCGGCCGAGCGGCTCGATCCGCTGGTGCGCGACATCCTGCGGGTAGCGCAATATCCGACCGACGGCCTGCGCCCCAAGCATTGGTAGGAGTTCGCGGGAGACGACGCTCCGCCGCTCGATTTCGTATTTACGTTGTGCGATCCGGCCGCTGGCGAGCCGGTTCCGAACTGGCCGGGCCGGCCGGTGACCGCCGATTGGCGCTATCCGGACCCCGCAACGCTGCGGGGCGAGACCTGGGAACGGCGCAAGGAGCTGGCCGCCATGTTGGCCGGCCTCGAGCGGCAGCTCAGGGCATTCATGCAGCTTCCGTTCGCTCGACGAGATCAGCCTGCGCGAGCGCCTGCGCGAGCTTGGCCAGGGTGTCGCCGCGGAGTGAAGCAGTACCTTTTCCGCCATCATCGCGGCCAAGAACGACTTTCCGCGGCACCGTGCGACCACATCGACGGAACTCGGCGAGCGGATCATGCGCGCCCTAATTCCATGCGGCTACCAATCCTTGGCCGTCTAGGTGTCAGACACAAGTATTGGAGGCCCTGGCCTTTCGCTGCCGGTCTTTCGGCATCCCGAACCGATCGTCCAGCGCGTAGCCGGATCCGCGCACGGTGCGGATCGGGTCGGCGGCGTGGCCGCGGTTGATCGCCTTGCGCAGCCGCCCGACATGGACGTCGACGGTGCGCTCGTCGATATAGATGTCGCTGCCCCACACCCCGTCGAGCAGCTGCGCGCGCGAGAACACGCGGCCGGGCCGTTCCATCAGGAACTCGAGCAGCCGGTACTCGGTCGGCCCCAGCTCGACCACGCGGCCGCTGCGCGAGACCCGCTTCTTCTCGCGGTCGACCTCGATGTCGCCGAAGGAGAGCACGTCGGCGACCCGCTCCGGAATGGCGCGGCGCAGCAGCGCGCGCACCCGGGCGCTCAGCTCGGGAACGGAAAAAGGCTTGACGATGTAGTCGTCCGCCCCGGTCGCAAGGCCGCGCACGCGCTCGCTCTCCTCGCCGCGCGCGGTCAGCATGATGATCGGCAGTTGCCGGGTCTCCGGCGGGTGCG
This sequence comes from uncultured Alphaproteobacteria bacterium, assembly GCA_963840535.1. Taxonomy (GTDB): domain Bacteria; phylum Pseudomonadota; class Alphaproteobacteria; order Rhizobiales; family Xanthobacteraceae; genus VAZQ01. The sequence continues at coordinate 18,232 of CAWIZJ010000049.1, read as the reverse complement.
CAGCCGCCGGCACAGCTCGATGCCGGAAAGACCCGGCAGCATCCAGTCAAGGATGACAATGTCGGGCATGCGCTCTTTGAGCCGCACGTCGGCCTCGTCGCCGCGCGCGACCGTCTCCACCTCGTATCCCTCCGCTTCGAGGTTGTAGCGCAGCACCTCCGTCAGCGCTTCCTCGTCCTCGACGATCAGGATGTTGGGCTTCATCCGCTCGGGCTCCTCAGCTCTTCGATGCCGGCGATGGTGGTGGTGTCTCCCTTCGGGCGCTGGTCGGCGATCGGGCGCCCTTCGATCATGAAGTAGACGGTTTCGGCGATGTTGGTGGCGTGGTCGCCCATGCGCTCGATGTTCTTGGCGGTGAACATGAGATGGATGCAGAAGGTGATGTTGCGCGAGTCCTCCATCATATAGGTGATCAGCTCGCGGAACAGCGAGGTGCACAAGGCGTCGATCTCCTCGTCGCCCTTCCACACCATCATCGCCTTGACCAGATCGCGGCCGCCATAGCTGTCGAGCACCTGCTTGAGCTGGCCGAGCACCATGGCCGCCATGTGCTCGACGCCGCGGATCAGCTTCTGCGGATGGAAGTCCCCGGTGAGCACGGCGCGCTTGGCGATGTTTTTGGCGAGATCGCCGATCCGCTCGAGGTCGTTGGCGATCCGCAGCGCGCTGACGACCTCGCGCAGGTCGACCGCCATCGGCTGGCGACGCGCGATTGTGAGCACGGCCTTTTCCTCGATTTCCCGCTGCAGCGCGTCGACGCTGGTGTCCATCTCCAGCACGCGCTTGGCGCGCTCGGCGTCGCGGCGCGCAGCGCGCCGACCGCATCGGCGACCTGCTTCTCGGCAAGGCCGCCCATTTCGGCGATCATACGGGTGATCTCCTGCAAGTCGACGTCGAAGGCCTTGGCGGTATGTTCGTTCATTGCCATCCTTGTCATCCTCGTGCCGGAGCCGAGAGCACTACGGCTCAACCGAAGCGCCCCGTAATATAATCCTGCGTGCGCTTGTCCCCCGGGTTCGTAAACATCTTGGTGGTGGTGTCGTACTCGACCAGCACGCCGAGATGGAAGAAGGCGGTCCTTTGCGAGACACGGGCGGCCTGCTGCATGGAATGCGTCACGATGATGATGGTGAAGTTCTCGCGCAGCTCGTCCATCAGTTCCTCGATCTTCGCGGTCGCGATCGGATCGAGCGCCGAGCAAGGCTCGTCCATGAGGATTACCTCGGGGCCGACCGCGATGGCGCGGGCGATGCAGAGGCGTTGTTGCTGGCCGCCGGACAGTCCGGTACCGCTGTCGTTGAGCCGATCCTTGACCTCTTCGAACAGGCCCGCGCGCTTGAGGCTGGTCACCACGATCTCGTCGAGATCGGTCTTCGATCTCGCAAAGCCGTGGATGCGCGGGCCGTAGGCGACGTTTTCATAGACCGACTTCGGAAACGGGTTCGGCTTCTGGAACACCATGCCGACGCGGGCGCGCAGCTGCACTACGTCGAGCGCGGGGTCGTAGATGTCCTGGCCGTCGAGCTCGATTTGTCCGGTCATGCGGGCGATCGGAATGGTGTCGTTCATCCGGTTGATGCAGCGCAGGAACGTCGACTTGCCGCACCCCGATGGGCCGATCAGCGCGGTCACCGCCCGCTCCTGGACATCGAGGTCGACATCGAACAATGCGCGCTTCTCCGCGTAATAGACGTTGACGCCGCGCGCCACCACTTTGGTCGCGCCCTCTACCACCGGCGCACCGACCGGGGCCGCGGTATTGAGTTGAACCATCGTGTTCATAAACGAAATCTCCCTGCAACGTTTACCAGCGGCGCTCGAACATCCTGCGCAGATAGATCGCGGTGCCGTTCATGACGAAGAGAAAGACGAGCAGCACCATGATCGCGGCGGCGGTCTTGGCCTGGAAGGCGATCTCGGGCAGGTCCGACCAGAGATAGATCTGGACCGGCAGCACGGTGGCGGCGTCGGTGATGCCCTTGGGAACCTCGACGATGAAAGCGACCATCCCGATCATCAGGAGCGGCGCTGTCTCGCCCAGCGCATGCGCCATGCCGATGATGGTGCCGGTCATGATGCCGGGCATGGCGAGCGGCAGGACGTGGTGAAAAATCGCCTGCTGATGGGAGGCGCCGACGCCGAGCGCGGCTTCCTTGATCGACGGCGGGACCGCCTTCAAGGCGGCGCGCGACGCGATGATGATGGTCGGCAAGACCAGGAGGGCGAGCACGAGGCCGCCGACCAGCGGAGCGGAGCGCGGAAGCCCGAAGAAATTCAGGAACACCGCCAGCCCCAGCAAGCCGAACACGATCGACGGAACCGCGGCCAGATTGTTGATGTTCACCTCGATCAGCTCGGTCACCCGGTTCTTCGGGGCGAACTCTTCGAGGTAGATCGCGGCCGCGACCCCGATCGGCAGGCACAGCACGAGCGTCACCAGCAACGTCAGGGCGGAGCCAAAGAGCGCGCCCTGGATGCCGGCGAGCTCCGGCTCACGGCTGTCGCCGGAGGTGAAGAACGACCAGTTGAACGCCCGCTCGATATGTCCCTTTTCCTTGAGGCGCTCGAGCCAGGCGATCTCGCGGTCGGACACCCGGCGGTTCGAGGCCGGCGTGCCGTAGGTCACGATCTGCCAAGTTCCGGGCGCGGCATCGGCGCTCGATTGCAACGGGAGCAGCACGGTGCCGGTCGCCTTGGCATTGCCGAGCTGGGTGATCTTGACGAGCCCGCCGTTGACTGCGACCAGCAGACTCGGGACCTTGTCGTCCAGAGGCTCATCGATGGCGGCGCCGTCGAAACGAGCCTGCAGCGCCGCGGCTCCCTCGTCGAGCTCCTTCACCTTCTGCGACACGATCTCGATCTCGGCGTTCAAATGCGCAATGTCGTTTTGCAGGGACGTGGACGCCGGCGCCAGCGCGAGCCCGCGTTCGAGCTCCGCCTTGCGCGCCTCGAGACGCTGCACGATCTGGCGCAAGCCGTCCGCTTCCTTGCGCAGGCTGCGCGCCTGCGTCGACAAGGCCCGCTTCACGGTGGTGACGTCGGATGCGAAGTCGTTGGCCGAGGTCAGCAGGACGATCTCGTCGGTGGCGCCTCCGGGCGTCATGATCCCGCGGCCGGGGCGCCGATCGATCGGGGTGCCGATGCCCTTGTAGTAGAGGTCGGCCCGCTCCGATGCCCGCGCCGGCACCTTGATGGTCTTGCCCACCAGCGAGGGGTCGGCAACCACCTGCTCGCGTAGGACATCGGAAGCGCCCGATGAGAGGATGCCGTCGAGCAGCCGCCGGCCGGCGCGATCCTGCACCTCGGGGAATTGCGCGCGGAGGGCGTTGCGCACGAGGGCCTGAAAGTCGCCTGCGCGGATGGCGGCAGGATCGCCGGTTCCCTGCGGATCGATCTCGGCGCGGTCGACCGTCACGTCGAACGTCAGCCAATGCTGCCAGAACGCCGGATATCCGCGAACGACGATATCGGTCAACACGACGAGCAGGAAGATCGCGGTCAGGCCGATCGCGGCCACCCCGTAAAACTTGAACCGCGCCTCCGCCCGATAGCGCGCACGAACCCGCGCTCTCGCCGCGTCCGACACCAGATCCAGGCTGCGCACGGCAGGGAGGGCAAAGTCAGTCATATTGCTCTCGATATCTCTTGACGATCTGCAGCGCGATCACGTTGAGCGCGAGCGTGAAGAAGAACAGCACGAACCCCAGCGCAAACGCCGACAGGGTCTTGGCGCTGTCGAACTCCTGGTCGCCGACCAGGATGGTCTTGATCTGGACCGTAAACGTGGTCACCGCCTCGAGCGGATTGAAGGTCAGATTGGCGGCAAGGCCCGCGGCCATGACCACGATCATGGTCTCGCCCACGGCGCGGCTGATGGCCAGCATGAAGGCGGAGACGATACCGGCGAACGCCGCCGGCAACACCACTTTCCTGATCGTCTCCGACTTGGTGGCGCCCATGCTGTAGGAGCCGTCCCGCAGCGATTGCGGCACCGCATTGATGACGTCGTCGGAGAGCGAGGACACGAACGGGATGATCATCATCCCCATCACCACACCGGCGGCCAGCGCGCTCTCGGAGGCGACATCGAGGCCGAGCGCCTGCCCGGAGTCGCGAATCCAGGGGGCCAGGCTCAAGGCCGCGAAAAAGCCGAGCACCACGGTCGGAATGCCGGCAAGGATTTCCAGGACCGGCTTTGCGAGCGCACGGAATCGCGGGCTGGCATACTCGGCCATGTAGATTGCGGCGAACAGGCCTACGGGTCCGGCGATCAAGATGGCGATAAGGGTGATGAGCAGCGTGCCAGTGACCAGGGGCACGATGCCGAACGCCCCGGACGAGCCGACCTGATCGGCGCGGATCGCGGTCTGCGGCGACCACTGCAGACCGAACAGGAAGTCGATCGGGGAAACCTTTTCGAAGAAGCGCACCGTCTCGAACAGCACCGACAGGACGATGCCGATCGTGGTCAGGACAGCCACGGAGGCGGCCGCGAACAGGATCACCTTTACGAAGCGCTCCACCTGATTGCGGGCGCGGAACTGAACCGACAAGGCGCGCAGGCCGAAGGCGATGCCGAGCAGTCCGAACACGAGCCCGGTCGCCAGGATCAGACTGTTCGCCCATGACCGCACCGAGGCATAGGTTTCCGCGGCGCGGCGCAGCGCCGGCGGCGGATCGCCGGAATAGCGGTCGGCGGCCACCGCCTCGATGTCGCGCAGCGCGGCGCCGCGGCGCAACGGGTCGTCCAAAATCGATGGGTCGAGAGCCGACAGCGCCTTGCTCTCGACGATCCGGTCGGCCACCGGAACGCCGATCGCGAAGATCAGCAGGACAGGGACGAGAACCGCTAGGGCGACGAAAGCGCCATGATAGGAAGGACGCGAATGCAACGCCGCGGTCCGACCCGCGGCCGCTGCGCGCGAACGTCCGAACAGATAGCCGACGCAGATCAGGAGTGCGAGGGCGGTGAAGTAGATCAGCCCCATCGCTTCTCTCCTCCTCGAGTCGCGTCACAAAGAGAGCGCTGCTTCGCAGGGGCGGCCGCGCGACCGCCCCTGTCTTGCGCTGGGTGCGGCTTACGAGCTCGGCGCCGACATGGGAGCCATGCCGGTCACGCTCTTGCGAACGCCGTCGAGCTCGCTCTTGGGCAGCGTCACGAGGCCCTTCTTGGCCAAGTATCCGTCCTCGCCGAGCGCCTTGCTGGAGACGTACTCGGCGGCGAACTTGTCGATGCCGGGAACCACGCCGACGTGCTGCTTCTTCACATAAACGAACAGCGGGCGCGACCCCTTGTATTTTCCGTTGGCAATGTTCTCGTAGGTCGGCTCGACGCCATCGAACTGCACGCCGCGGAGCTTGGCGGAATTCTCGTCGAGGAACGAGAATCCGAAGATTCCGAACGCGTTCCTGTTGGCTTCGAGCTTCTGCACGATCACATTGTCGTTTTCGCCGGCCTCGATGTAGGCGCCGTCCTCGCGCAACGACTTCCACGCCCTCTCGAACGCCTTGGCGTCCGACTTCTTGAGAGCGACAAGCGCGGGAATCTGCTCGGCGCCCTTTTCCAGGAACAGCTCATGCAGCGAATCCCGGGTTCCGGAGGTCGGCGGCGGCCCGAGCACCTCGATCTTGCTGTTGGGCAGCGTGCGGTCGATATCCGACCAGTTCTTGTTGGGATTGGGAATGAGCTTTCCGTCCGGGCCCGGCACTTCCTTGGCGATTGCGAGGTACAACTGGGGCAGGGTCAGCTTGATCGGCGTACCCTGCTTCGACTGCGCCATGGTCAAGCCATCAAAGCCGATCTTGATCTCGACGATGTCCTTGACGCCGTTCTTTTGACAGTCGTCGAACTCGTTCTTTTTCATCGCGCGCGATGCGTTGGTCGCGTCGGGATGGCCCTCGCCGACCCCAGCGCAGAACAGCTTCATGCCGCCGCCGGTGCCGGTCGACTCCACGACCGGGGTCTTCATGCCGGAGGTTTTGCCGAACTGCTCGGCGACCGTGGTGGTAAAGGGATAGACGGTCGACGATCCGACAATACGGATCTGGTCACGGGCTTCGGCGTGACCGGCAAGCAATGCGCCGGCCGTCGCGAGCGCAAGCGCGAATGTGGCTATCTTCATGTCTCTCTCCTGTTTTGGTGAGCCTGAACTAGAGAATCAGCGCAGGCCTGGGCCCACGACTGCTTCCCTGACGGCTCTTTTCGAGGTTGGTTCGGTCGTACGCGGTAGCGGCACGGTCTCGGGACCGATTGGACCATGTTCGAGAATGGCCCCATTCCGAGGTCGCCAACATCCCTACCCGTCTCATGTCGTCGTTGTATGACCACTCGATGACAGTGAGATGACAGCTTAAATGATTACAGAAATTACGAATTCTCACTGGGCTGCGGGACAAGGGAGCGATGGAGCGGCTGCGGCCCCGCCTCGCGGCCGACACCCGCTACCACCTGCGGCACGAGACCTTCAACCTCGACGCCGAGGCCGAGGTCGGCGACTGGCTGACCCGCAAGCGCATCGGCATCCTGGCGTTCAACGACCACATGACCTCGACGGCCGAAGCCGGCGACCGCGCCAGGAAGCTCGCCGACGAGATGATCAAGCGGTCGGGACTTTCCGCCCAGGAGCTCGAGCGCCTGGTCGACCGGATCCGGCGGCGCGGCAACGAGGTTCCCGCCTCGATCGCGCGCCTGGCCGAGATCGCCGGCGCCAACGGCATCCCGATCTTTTCCCACGACGACACCAGTCCGGCGCAGCGGCAATGGTTTCGTTCGCTCGGCAGCCGCGTGTCCGAATTCCCGACCACGATCGAGACGGCCCAGGAGGCTGCGCGCGAGGGCGACGACATCGTGCTCGGCGCGCCCAATGTCGTGCGCGGCGGCAGTCACACCGGCTGGACCAGGGCCGCCGACTTGGTGGAGGGCGGGCTCTGCTCGATCCTGGCGTCGGACTACTACTATCCGGCGCAGTTGCTCGCCGCCTTCCGTCTCGCCTCGGACGGCGTGGCGCCGCTGGCGCGGGCCTGGCGCCTGATCTCGGAAGCGCCTGCCGCCGCCGCTGGGCTCGGCGATCGCGGCCGCATCGCGACCGGCGGCCGTGCCGACGTGCGACCACGTGGCTGCGGGCTGGCACGTGATGTCACCTGCACGCCTTTCGACGTTGCATGCCTGGACATGCGACTCTCTCAGTTGTCATTCTGGTGGACGCCGGGCAGCACCCGCGCGTGGTCGCCACCATCGCGGCCGGCAGCATCGTCTATCTGGCGGAAGCAGACCGGCTGCTCGGGTAGTCACCCGCGCAGCCGGCAGCGCCGCAGCACCCTGAAGCGGGCCGCGGCGTCGTCCTGCCGCATCACCGAGATGGCGTCCAGGTCGAAGGTGTCGCGCGACCGCTCGGCGAACGCGTGCGCCAGGGCGTGGCGGAAATCGTCGCGCATGTGCTCCGGCAGCGCGCCGGTGAGGGTCATGTGGAACCGGTATTCGTCGAGCACGAAGGGGTATCCCCAGCGATCCATCAGCTCGATCTGGCGCGGCGTCAGATGCATCCGCAAGCGCCGCTCACGGTCCGCCGCCGACAGCGGCGCCCGATAGGCGTCGAAGGCCTCGAGACACGTCGCAGCAAGCCTCGATATCTCCGCATTCGACCGGACTGGAACCAGGGCGATGAAATCCCCGAGCACCGCGACCGCCAGGCTGCCGATGCGGGCCGGCGGAGTCTTGCCGGCAAAGTGGTTGGCCGCAGCGACAAGCTCGTCTTCCGAATGAACGCACAGATGGAACGGCGCCACGATCGTGGCATGGAAACCATAGCGGCGCGGGTCGACGGTCATCAGCTTCTGGACGTGCGGGTCGATGCCGGCAAGCTTGCCGAAACGCACGTCCACCGCCTCGAAGCAGTCGTAGCCGATCACGCCCGGCGCGAAGGCGGCCAGGCGCGAGAACGGCGGCGGCGTGTAATAGATCGCGTAGCGGGGCTGCATCGCGGGTTGGCACAGACCGTTTCCTGCTACTGCAGCCGGATGTCAGTTCCATGACAAATCCATCCCGGAGCTGCAGGGCTGCATTGGACGTTCCCGGGCACGCCCGAAATCAACCGCTGGCGAGCAGGCCGGCGGCTTCATTCATTCGCAGCGAACGTCGAACGACGCGTCGCGCCGTCACACAAATGAGATGTGAAACCGCAATGTTGTCACACGTGATTCGACAACGAAGGGGCCGAGCCGTCTCGGCCGAGAGCGGGGCCGATGCGGGTTCTGGTGGCAACGGATGCTTGGCACCCCCAGGTCAATGGCGTCGTACGCACCTTGAGCGCGCTCGCGCGCAGTGTGAGGGCCTTCGGCGTCAGCATCGACTTCCTCTCGCCGGATGGTTTTCCGAGCCTGCCTGTGCCGACCTACCCGGACTTGCGCCTGGCGCTTGCCGAGCCCTTGGAAGATTGCGCGCCGCATCGAGCAGGCCAAGCCAGACGCAATCCATATCGCGACCGAAGGACCGATCGGCCTGATGGTGAGGGCCTATTGCCGACAACACGGCCGGCCGTTCACCACGAGCTACACGACGCGATTTCCGGAATATATCTCGGCGCGCGCACCCATCCCTGAAAGCTGGATCTACGCGGCTTTGCGATGGTTCCATGCCGCCGCGACCGTCACGATGGTGGCGACTCCCTCGCTCATGACCGAGCTCGCCCAGCGCGGGATTTTCCAACCTCGGCATGTGGACACGCGGTGTCGATACCGATCTGTTCCGGCCGGATCGCGCGATCGAGCTCGGTTTCCCGCGCCCGATCTTTGTGACCGTGGGACGTATCGCGGTTGAAAAGAACCTCGAAGCGTTCCTTTCGCTCGACCTGCCGGGCACCAAGGTCGTGATCGGCACAGGACCGCAGGAGGCGGAGCTCAAGCGCCGATTCCCGGACGCAAAGTTTCTCGGATTGCTGGAGAATGGAACCTTGGCCGCCCACCTGGCGGCAGCCGACGTCTTCGTGTTTCCGAGCCTGACCGACACGTTCGGCGTCGTGCAACTCGAAGCGGCTCGCCAGCGGTGTTCCGATCGCCGCCTTTCCGGTCACCGGGCCGAAGGACGTCGTCGGCAACAATCCCATCGGGGTCTTGAGCGAGGATCTGCGCGTGGCCTGCCTGGAGGCGCTGCGGATTCCGCGCGCCGCATGTCGCACATTCGCGCTGCGCCACTCCTGGGAAAACAGCGCCCTGCAATTCATCGGACATGTGCAGAAGGTCGCCACCGGCGGCTATCGCCAAGCCGCACACGGCCGTGGCGGCAGCCGCCGCCGCGCATGGTTGACGGACGCGCAGCCCGACGTTGAAACCGGAGCCAGGAAGCAAGGTCATGACGGATCTCACGCCCCAGGAACTCGACAAGGAAACGATCACAAAAGCCTATGCACGATGGGCGCCGGTCTATGATGTCGTGTTCGGCGCGGTCTTCGAGCGCGGGCGGCATGCCGCGATCGCCGCCGCCGAGCGCATCGGCGGCCGCATCCTCGAGGTCGGAGTCGGCACCGGCATCTCGCTGCCCGACTATTCGCCCACGAACCGCATTTGCGGCGTCGACATCTCCGAGCCCATGCTGCGCAAGGCGCAGGAACGGGTCACCGAGCTTGGACTTGCCAACGTGGAGGGACTTTGGGTGATGGACGCGGAGCATCTGGACTTCCCGGATGCGTCGTTCGACGTGGTGGTGGCGCAATACGTCGTCACGACGGTCCCCAATCCCGAGGCGACGCTCGACGAGTTCGCCCGCGTCTTGAAGCCGGGTGGCGAGATCGTGCTGGTCAGCCGTGTCGGCGCGGAGGTGGGACTGCGGCGCTCGCTGGAGCGATGGTTTGCGCCGGCGGCGCGCAAGCTCGGATGGCGCACGGAATTCTCCTTCGAGCGCTATGCGCGGTGGGCCGAGCGGTCCGCCGGCATGCGGCTGGTCGAGCGGCGCACGATGCCTCCGCTCGGGCACTTCTCGCTCATCCGCTTCGGCAAGGGCGCCGAAGCTCGTGGCGAGCGCGAACATGCCGCGCGGCACGCGCGGCCGGTTGACCGCGTCTGCCGTCCGGCTCGCAGCCCCCGCGCGCCGTCGCCGCCGGACGCGCTGCCTGTCACATCGGGATTCATCGAACTCGACATACCAGAGACAGGACGCTCGCAACCTGGGGAGATCAGGATGAACCGCTTCCTCGAAGCCCTGCGAGCGCAACGCTGGGATGACCACCGCTACTATCATCACAGCCGGATCAACCAATCGCTCCATCTGGTCAGCGCGATAAGCTTCCTGTTTGCCTATGTGATGATTTTCGTGGATCCGGCCATCGCGGCGCTGGTCGGCTGGCTGGTGGCGATGACCACCCGGCAGGCCGGTCACTTCTTCTTCGAGCCGAAGGGCTATGACGAAGTCAATCAGGCCAGCCACGAGCACAAGGAAGAAATCAAGGTCGGCTACAATCTGCAGCGCAAGGTCGTGCTGCTGGCGATCTGGGCGCTGTCTCCGCTGCCGCTGCTCTTCGACCCGACGCTGTTCGGAATTTTCACGCCGCACGCCGACGCCATGGAGCTGGTGCGCCACGTCGCGCAGGTCTGGCTCGTCATCGGGCTGGGCGGATTGTTGTTCAGGATGGTCCAGTTGTTCTTCGTCAAGGACGTCCAGACCGGACTGGTGTGGGTGGCGAAGATCCTGACCGACCCGTTCCACGACATCAAGCTCTACTACAAGGCGCCGCTCTACCTGTTGCGCGGCGAGCTGATCGACCCCGGCATCGGCTCGCGACTGGGCCGCGCAGAACGCCGAAGCGGCGCCGCGCGCGCATTGAGCGCGCAGTCAGCCTAGCGCCGGAGGCGATCGCGCAGCGCGGACAGTCTGATGCGCGATCATCTCCTTCAGGATCCGGCGCTTGATCGATTTGTTCGTCACCGCCGGATCGCTCCACCACCAGCCATCGCTGCTGCATCGCTCCGGCGGCGGCCACGAAACGGTCCGCAACCGCCTCGAAGTCGTCGTCGGTGTAATTGAGGCTGAAGATCAAGCGGCCGGTCCCGACCCAGCTCAGCGCCAACCCTTCGGCACGCAGGTAGTATTGCAGCATCCAGTTGTAGCGCGACGGCTGCGTGTAGCAGACCGTCCATATCGACGACATGTTCGCCACCTGCACCGGAAGGGCCTCGTCGCGCAGGCGCAGATTGAGCCGCCGCGACCTTTCGTTCCAAACCCGATCCAGGTCGCGATAGCTCTCGCGCGCCTCGGGCGTATCGAGATGCTGCAGGAACTGCTGCATCGCCGCCATCACGTAGGGATGCGAGTTGAAGGTGCCGCGGGCAAAGCAGATGTCGGCCGGGCGGTCGTCGCGGAACCGCTTCATCAGGTCCTTGCGCCCGCAGACGACGCCGATCGGCAGCCCGCCGCCGAGCGTCTTGCCGTAGGTGACGAGGTCGGCCTGGACGCCGAAATATTCCTGCGCTCCGCCTCCGCGCGAGACGAAACCCGACGATCACCTCGTCGAAGATCAAGACGATGTTGCGCTCGCTGCAGACCGCCCGCAGCCGCTGCGAGCCAATCGGCATAGGCCTGCTTGTCGAAATGGGCGCTGCGCGCGCTGTCGACCAGCGAGGAGTCGGCCGGCGCCGCCGCGTTCGGATGCAGCGCCTGCAGCGGATTGACCAGCACGCAGGCAATGTCGCGGCGCGTCCGCAGCAGCGCGCAGCGTATCCTCGGACATTTCCTTCAGCGTATAGGTCTCGTGCGCTGGCAGCGGATTGCCGATCCCGGCTGCACGTCGCCCCACCAGCCGTGATAGGCGCCGCAGAAGCGCACCAGGTGGGACCGGCCGGTGTGGTAGCGCGCCAGCCGCACCGCCTGCATCACCGCCTCGGTGCCCGACATGTGGAACGACACTTCGTCGAGCCCGGAAATCTCCTTCAGGCGCGCCACGTTGTCGGCGATCACCGGATGATAGAGGCCCGAGCACGGGGCCGAGCTGGCGCACGCTTTCAAGGCCGCGCTCGATGGTCTCCTTGTAGAAGTCGTAGCCGAAGACATTGACGCCATAGGAAGCCGTGAGATCGTAAAACTCGATTGCCGTCGAGATCGGTGACCTTCACGCCGGCAGACGATTGCACGAACGCGCCCGACTGCAGATGCTGGCGCACGAATCGGCTGTACTGGAACGGAACCCGGTAGGCGTCGGTGAATTGCAGATCGGAGATGCTGTCGCTCACCTCGGCGGTGCGCCGGATCGTCTCGGCAAAGCGCGTCCGGTAAAGCGCGGAGAGCCGCATGAAGCCGGTCCGGCGGCGGGCGGCAACCTCCGCCGGCGCATCGTCGGAGCAGAAGAAGCGGGCTTCGTCGTAGTCGTAGAACGGCACCAGCGACGCCGCCCGCCGCGCCATGCGCGCATGGCCGGTCAGCGACCAGTGCTTTCCCTTCGAGAGCTGCAGCCGCCGTCGCAACCCACCAGCGACGTCGCCAGCGCCGCGGCTGCCGAGGCCGTAGAACGCCAGGGTCGCGCTGCCCCATCTTCATCGAATCGGGGTCTACCTGACGGATTTTACGGTACCATGACGCTCCGATCCCAGATCCTGCGCCTGTTCGAGCAGGAGGACATCAATTTCCTGCTCACCAACCGGATCCCGCGCCGGCTGGCTCACCCAGTTCATGGGCTGGTTCAGCAAGATCGAGCAGCCGCTGGTGCGCGACCTGTCGATCGGGCTGTGGCGCTTCTTCTCGGACCTGGACTTGAGCGAGGCGAAGCAGCCGCGCTTTCGCAGCATGCACGATTGCTTCATCCGCGAGCTCAAGGATGGCGCGCGCCCGATCGACGGCCGGCCCGAAATCCTGGTCAGCCCGTGCGATGCCATCGTCGGCGCGTGCCGGCGCGATCGCCGGCACCAATCTCTTTCAGATCAAGGGATTCCCCTACACGCTGGAGGACCTGCTGCACGATCGCGAGCTGGTCGATGCTCATCGCGACGGCCGCTATGTGACGTTGCGGCTGACCTCGAGCATGTACCACCGCTTCCACGCCCCGCATGATTGCCACGTCGAAGAGGTGACCTACATTTCCGGCGACACCTGGAACGTCAATCCGATCGCGCTGCGGCGCGTCGAGAAGCTGTTCTGCAAGAACGAACGCGCAATCCTGCGCACGACGCTCGCGGAGGGAGGCCACGACCATCACCCTGGTCGCCGGTCGCGGCCATGCTCGTCGCCGGCATCCGCCTCAATTTTCTCGATGGTCCGCTCGGCCTCAGGCACCGCGGGCCGAATGTCCTTCCCTGCGGCGCCTGTTTCGCGAAAGGACAGGAGATGGGCTGGTTCGAGCACGGGTCGACGATCATCGTATTCGCCCCCGACGGCTTCTCGCTATGCGAAAATGTGCGGGAGGGCGACCATCATCCGTGTCGGGCAGCCGCTGATGCGGGTGCCGTGATGGCTCGATCGGTGTCCCCCGGATCGAGCGTCCGATTTCGTCACGTTTGGACATTTGTCCGGGCGGTCGCGTCTCCTGTGCCTCCTCCATGCGCGTCGCAGGTCCGCAGCACAACCGTCATCATCTCGTTGCAACACGAATCGGCGACGAGCGCGCATGACCTTGGCGGGGATTGAGATGCTTGAGCGGCTCGCGAACGCGCCAAGTCGAGTCCGGGCGCTTTTCCTGTCCGACATCCATCTGGGGACCAGAGGCTGCCAGGCCGACAAGCTCCTCGACTTCATGCGTCACTACGAGGCCGACACCATCTATCTGGTGGGCGACATCGTGGATGGATGGCAACTCAAAACCGGCTGGTATTGGCCGCAGGCGCACAACGACGTCGTGCAAAAGCTGTTGCGCAAGGCGCGCAAAGGGACGCGCCTGCTCTACATTCCCGGCAACCACGATGAGTTCCTGCGCGGCTATTATGGAACGCATTTCGGCGGCATCGAGGTGCTCGAGGACGCGATTCACGTGGGCGCTGACGGCAGGCGCTACCTCGTCATTCACGGCGATCTGTTCGATGTCGTCATCCGCCACGCACGTTGGCTGGCATTGCTCGGGAACCACGCGTACGACGCCGCGATATGGCTCAACACTTATTTCAACGCGGTACGACGCGCACTTGGCCTGACCTATTGGTCGCTTTCGCAATGGGCGAAGCTCAAAGTGAAGAACGCGGTCAGCTTCATCGGTGACTATGAACAAACGCTCGCCGCCGAGGCGCATCGCCGCGGCGTTGACGGCGTGATCTGCGGCCACATCCACCACGCCATGATACGGACCATCGCCGGATTGCGCTACGTCAACTGCGGCGATTGGGTCGAAAGCTGCTCGGCGGTGATCGAGCATTTCGACGGGACGTTCGAGGTCGTAAGATGGACCGTATCCCAACCATTGTTGACCCGATTCCACTCCGATGGGATCTCGCTGGCGACGGATACTGACGCCGAGTGGCGCGAGGCGGAGTGACCCGATTGCATTGCGCCGGGGCGCCGCGGACGACAGAGGTGACTTGGGTCTGATGGCGTCCCGACTTCATCGGCGTGGCACGTTGCGCGCCTCTCGGGGCCCGCGCCGACCTGCCCGTGCCTGAGCGACGGCAATTCGCCTCCCCCTTGCAGCCTGCCCAGGATTGAACGTGGACCCGCCGCGAGCGCAATGGCGTCGTTGTCATTGATGTGTCAGTATTGTTACAGTCGTGTTGGGGTTTTATGACAGGGGTCGCATATGAGTTTCGACTGGCTCACCTGGTCAAATCCGGTGGCGATTTGGTGGGGCTTCTTGCTCGTCGTCAGCAGCGCAAACATCGCACTCTGGCTGATGCTTCATCGCCGTGTCCGCAAAACAGCGCTCGATCGTCGACCTGGACTGTTCCGCATCGAGCTCCTGGTCTTGCTCTGCGCCGCCTACGTATTCGGCTGCGCCTTTCGATCCATCCTGCCGCGCGCCGATGTCCAGAGAATCTGCCTGTTCGACACCTGGCTTTCGAGCGTCTTCGTCGGACGATCCGTCGCGACGGTGGCCGAGATCTGCTTCGTGGTGCAGTGGGCTATCGTGCTGCACCTGCTGGCCACCTTGGCCAAATCGGATACGGCGCGAAATATCTCATATGCAATCGTACCCTTGATATTGGTCGCCGAGTGCTGTTCCTGGTACGCGGTGATCACGACCGACTATCTCGGCAACACGCTCGAAAACTCCTTGTGGGCGGTGACCTTCCTACTGATTGCGGCCGGCCTGTTGCGACTATCGAGCAAGTTCAACGGTGTCGTTCGAGTTGCGATCGGGACAGCAGTTGCCGGCATCGCCGGCTATTTGATGTTTCTCGTCACCATCGACGTGCCGATGTACTTCGGCCGCTGGCAGGCGGATGTCGCAAGCGGCAAAGAGCTGCTGGGACTCCTCGCGGGCCTGCATGACTTGAGCAACCGCTGGGCGGTGACGCGTGATATCGTTCACTGGCAAGATGAAATTGCATGGATGTCGCTGTATTTCAGCGTGGCGGTGTGGTCGAGCTTGGCGCTTTGCGGCATCGGTCTGGTAAGGGACAGATTGTTGCAACACTGCACCGGCCTGGCAGATTCGAGCCGCGGGGGCGAGTCTGGAAGCCGTTTCCCAGGCTACGCCGTCGCTCGTAGAACGCCGGCAACGAACTGAACCATTGACGCTCGACGCGCAGCGCCCGCGTACCAAGCGGCCGCTTCGCGGACGAGGGAGCCCACGGGCGAGTCCCGCCATCAAAAGAGCCCTACCCCCCATGTGAAGCGCCTCAAGATGCCTGCGGCACTCCGGTGCGAGCGTGCGCAGGCCTGCTCAATCGGTTCAATGGCCTTACGCGAATTCTGAAGGGAAATGCGATTATGCGGCGGGTTGAGATCGCTACCTTCAATCGAAAGCATTTTTCCCGCCTTCATCGCCTCGATCAGATCGCCGGGAACGGCTTCGGCGCGCGTGGACAGCGCTAGCAGGCTGCTGAAAAACTATTCTGGAGCGCCGAAACCGTCAGGGCCACGCAAGATTGATTCGTGCGCGCCCTCCCAGGCGCAACAATAATTCAAGCACCCGAGCGCCTGGATTCGATTGTTGCGCGGAGATCATGCCCGTGGGAGTTTTTCAGCAGCCTGCTAGGCCATTTTGTGCTAATTTCGCCTTTTCGACAGGAGCGCCGTTCATGGCAAATCGGTCACCGAAGATTTTAATCGCTGGTGGCCTTGCGCTTACCGTTCTCGTCGGTTGGGCGACATGGCCAGCAGCAGGCCAATTGAGCACCACGGACTGCTCCCCGGCGGAATACTTGCCAAGTTAAGCAGCACAATCCACGGCGAACGGTTTTGGCGCCTCCAACTCGCTGACATTACTCACCAGCGGCAGATAGCCGAAAACTGGGACGAAGAGAGTGCGAAAATGCCAGAGCAATGACAGACGACGCTCTTCGCAAAGCAAAAGAGATGCTCAATGCTGCTTACGAGAAACACCCCAGCCTCGCACCGACACCCACCCTTAAACGGTGCGAAGAGTTCATCACTGCTCAATTACAATAGCCCGTAAGGGAAGCCATCAAGGAATTCGAGATTAACGATCCTGAGAAGCAGAAGCAGCCGGTGGCGCAGAGGGGTGAAGTAGTCAAGGAAATCTGCGGAGCCGCCAACTGCGGCGGTAGCGTCTGGAAACTTGCTGCTCCATGCCCCGCGCAATTACCTCACCGATGCGCTTGCGAGCGAGGGGATCATCGAAATCGAGGATCAAGGTCGTAGGGAGGAAGCGGCTCTTGCGATTGCAGGATCGCGTATCCGGCCGAGAAATCCCGGTCCGGCCTATCGACTGGTGACCCCGACATTGGGCACCGCCGTTCTCTGCCCCTGACTACTAATCCTCCCAGGTAGGATACGGTTCCCGCCTCGTCACGGCGCTCGGCGGCCGGCTGGTATCGCCCACTGCTCGGATGAACCTGATGGGGGCTGCAGCGCCAAGAAGCTGCCGCACGGCTCACTCGTGCCGGGTGAGCGCGACCGTCGGGTTCGGGCGCCAATATCTCATGCCGCTGTTGCCGGAGTTCTCGCGCCGCTATCCCGGCGTCACGGTCGATCTCCATCTCGACGATCGCTTCGCGGATCTCGTGGAGGACCGCATCGACGTCGCGATCCGCAACGGGCGGCTCGACGATCGAATAGGCCCGAGAGATTCGAACTCCCCTCTGGAAGGCTTAAGGTCTATCGGTAATACTGACCTCGTCAGCCCGTCCGCCGTGATCGACCGACCCTCGCCAAACGCTTACGCGGCCGAGGGCGTCCGACACCATGTCCTGGATATGTCGGTCTGCTAATGCACAGGAAAATCTGAACATGCGTCGTCTCCTCCTCGCCAACGCGGTGATCGGCGTTGCGCTGCTCGCCGCCGATCCCGCCCCCGCCCAGACACAGCCTCCGGCACCGGCCGCGCCACCGCTGTTCGCCACCACCAAGCTGGAGGGCACCGACAACGTCTACGTCTTCCGCTATCAGAACCACCAATCGATGTTCGTCGTGACCTCGGACGGCGTCATCGCAACGGATCCGATCGGCCTCGGCCGGCCCCAGGCCGTCACCACCTACATCGACGAGATCAGGAAGGTGACCAATCAGCCGATCAAGTACGTCATCTACTCTCACAGTCATTACGACCACATCACCGGCGGCAAGCCGTTCAAAGATGCCGGCGCCCGCTTCATCGCTCACAGAAACGCAAAGGCCCAGCTGGAGCGGCTCCAGCCACCCGATATCGTGCTGCCGGACGAGGTGGTTGACACCGAGCGCACCCTAACGCTTGGCGGCACGACGCTCGAACTGCTGTATGTCGGGCGAAACCGCTCGGATAACACTCTCGTCATGCGGCTACCGAGAGAGAAGATCATCTTTGCGGTCGATTTCATTCCGGTCCAGGCCGTGTTCTGGCGCAGCATGCCGGACAGCTGGCTCGACGAGTGGGAGGCCTCCCTCAAGCGCGTTCTTGCGATGGAATGGGAGCGGCTGATCCCCGGCCATCCCGGTCCGGGCGGGCGGCTCGGCAACAAGGAAGATGTCCGCAACCTGCTGCAATACATGGCCGACCTCTCGGCCGAGGTCAAAAAGGCCGCGGACGAGGGCAAGTGCTACGATACCGCGATGAAAGAGGTGAAGCTGCCGAAGTACAAGTCGTGGGGCAACTACGGCATCTGGTTGCCCGGCAATGTCGAGCGTTACTGCTTCCTCTATCGCAGTGGATTCTGAAAGGCACAGGGCCAC
>CAWIZJ010000048.1:0-57628 GCA_963840535.1 uncultured Alphaproteobacteria bacterium | reverse complement strand
AGCGGCCGGGCTTGCACGTTCCAAGAAAGCATGCGCCCTGCCTTCGCCGGCAGCTCCGGCGGCGAGGGCAAGTCCCGGCTACAAACAGTGTGATATATCCCGCACATCTTGGACATTTCATCATTCGGTCAACCCAGCAATCTCAAAATACGCCAATTTGTCGTATTGCAACTGTCAACTCAGCCCACTTTTGCGCCACTTGGCGAGACCTGCATTGTTTTTTGTTGAGGAAATTTCCGCGTCACTTGGCGAGCAAGTGGCCAGGTTCAAGTTTGCACCGTTGCGCAGGACGCCTCGCGCTCTCAGCCGTCCCTGAAGATCGCAAGGGCTAATATAAGACATCGTTTCGGTGCGGGACAGAGCGCGAGGCCGGGTTGGCCAACCGTCGACCACCGCCGTCGGGATTGCCTCGCGCTCTCAACCGTCCCTGAAGATCACAAGGGTGCGTGGACCACACCAAAGATTGCAAAGCCGCGGAGCCTGGAAAGATTGCAAGGTGGCGCGGCTTAGCCAAACTTTCACGATCGATTTGGCCGCCGCAAGCATATCGAAAGGTGAAGCCAACGCCGTGACCAAAGCCGCCGAGTATATCCGGGACGACGGAAGATCTCCAGCCCTAATGCTGAAAAAGCACTTGCCATCGGCACGCTGGCTGCTGTCAACTATCAATTGAACCGTATTGGTTTTTGACAAGTGCCAAAGAGCCCTGGCGTCGGTCAGTCTCACGATCGTTAGACACGGGAGGCTGCTGTCACTAATGTAGCCCGATGGACAAGTTCGCGTTGTTTTACTTCGTGTTTGGAGCTGCGGTGATAGCCATTCCGACCTTGACGGATCGCCTGCTACAGAACCGCGTACCGGACTGGGCACGTATGGTGCTTGGTTTCATCGTGGCGGCCGTGACAGGCCTGATCCTCGCTCTGCTCGGCCGGCTGCTGGGAGTGTTGGAGCTGCGGTGGCTGCTGGGAGTGTGAGCGACGACCACTACCTCGCTCTAGCCAAGGCGACGCGCCCAGGTCCAGCCGAGCGCGTGAGAGCGCTGCCGCGCGGTCCTGAGCGCTCGGGCATAACAACGCTGCACGGTTCGCCAACGCGCTCACCGCGCGCGCCATCCCGACTGCTCGCGGCGGCACGGCGTGGTCACCGACGCAGGTCGCGAGGGTGCTGCGGCGGTAGCTCTGAACGTCGCGCGCTTCGCGGCCCTGCGCATGGCCCATGCAACGTGGACAGAACGGCAGTGTGCGTTCGCCATCACGTTGCGCCTCGAAATGAACCAAACGCCCGCTCGCTACGACCAAGGGCTACCAGTCGTTCCGTCTTTTCGGGAGCCGGTCATGCTCGACATCATCGTCGGTGCGCTCGAAATTGTCCTTTTGGTTCCGTTCGAGCGGTTTCGGCGCTGGCGGAGGCGTCGCTTCGGAAAAACGCCGGTGTCCGAAGGCCGTTGATCTGCGGTAGCCCAGAAGCGAACCCAACACTCCGGTGTCTCAACACTGCGTGGCTCCAGATGCGCTCAAGGCGCGCCCCTGGTGTGGGGCACAACGTAGTCAACCACGCAGCTCGCAAGGGTATTCCGGCAGGGCTGAATGTCGCCCGCACACTGGTGCGATGCCGGTGATCGTGCGCGTACTCGATGCGCGCTGCCCGGCGATGGCATGCGTGCTCGTGCCGCCGTCGCCCGGTGCCCCGATGACCTGATGCGCTCGATGGCCTCCCGCAGCCTCGGGGTCGACTGACGCTGCGTGAGTTCCGCGCTAGGGTCACCGGAATGCCGTTTACGTGTTACCGCCCCGCTTGTTGTTCGGCGATCCAGTGTTTCTCAAGGAGCTGTGGTGAACTTCCGTCCGAGTGACCCCGCCTACGAACTTCGAGTTCGCGACAGCTTTGCGAAGCAAGGTTACATGCACACGCTCTCAGCTTCCTTGGAGAGTGTGGCTCCAGGGCTGGTGGAAATAGCCATGACGCCTTGCGCGGCCGTATCGCAGCAGCACGGCTTCGTGCATGGTGGCGCTCTCGCAGCCATCGCGGACACAGCGGCTGGCTACGCTGCGCTCAGCCTGATGCCACCGGGAGTGGGCGTTCTCACGACTGAGTTCAAGATCGCACCCGCAGCGGGGGAGCGCATCCTCGCGAGGGGACGGGTCATCAAGGCCGGTCGAACACTGACCTTGGCTCAAACGGAAGTGTTTTCTCAGACTGCGGGCCAGGACAAGCTCGTAGCCTTCCTCACCGCGACGCTGATCACCGTCGAAGGGCGAGAAGGCGTCAGTGACTGAGGCGCACCCCGCCGTGCTACAGCGGCAGGCCTGAATGTCGCGCGCACGCTGATGGAATGCCGATGAATTCACGCGAGACTGACCGCCGCCGCTCGACGACGAGACGCGTGCTCGCGTGAAATGTCCGTGCCGCCGTCGCCGGGCCGCAGAAAGACGCTCTACGTGGAACTGAGACGGCATGAATGAATTTCAGGTATAACATGTATTGTCCGGAACCCCGTTGTGCAGGAGGATTGTCATGACCGAGACCGGTGAGACGACGATGACACGCCGCGTCATGCTGAGCAGCGCCGCGGCCGGCGTCGGATTGGCCGCTGCCACCGCTGCGCGCGACCTCGTGAACTCGGCGCAGGCGCAAGCTGCCGCCAAGACCTTCGTACTGGTGCACGGCGCCTGGCACGGCGGCTGGTGCTGGCGGCGCGTCTCCGATCTCCTCGAAAAGCGCGGCCACAAGGTCTTCAGCCCGACTATGACCGGATTGGGCGAGCGTTCGCACCTCATTGACCCGAAAATCAATCTCACGACCCACATCACCGACATGGTCAATGTGATCAAATGGGAAGGGCTCAACGACATCGTGCTGGTCGGCCACTCCTATGGCGGCGCCGTCGTTTCCGGCGTGGCAGAGCGGGTACGCGAGGCGATCGGCTCGATCATCTTCCTCGATGCCTTCGTGCCCGAGAACGGCGACAGCTTGAAAGACTTGACCGTGAGGCGCGCAGCCATCGAGGAGTTGGTACAGAAGGGCGAGACAACTATGAAACCGGTGCCTGCGGCGGTGTTCCAGGTGAACGAGAAGGACCGTGCCTGGGTCGATAGCAAGTGCACGCCGCAACCGCTGGCGACGTTCACGGAGAGCGATCACCCTCACCGGCGCGCGCGACCGCATCGCGAAAAAGGCCTATATCCGCGCCACGGGTTTTGCCAATGCGCCGTTCGACGCCGCGCAGGAGAAGGCCAAGGCAAGAGGCTGGCGCGTTTACGAGACGCCGTGTGGGCACGACGTCATGGTGGACATGCCGGATCGCCTGACTGACATCCTGCTCGAAGTGGCATAGCGCGGCGGTCGCGCGCAGACGCGATCGCGCTTCCGGCGTGAGCACTGTCATGAAGCGACTGACATCGATCCTGTGCTTTCTGCTCAATGATCGCCGGCAAAACCCACGAGACGCTCCTCAAGCGCTCTTTGGTCTCTTCTGAGAGCGGACGGGGCGAGCGGTAGCTCGCACCGACGTGTTCAGTGCCACGGCGGCGCGAATGAGCGCCTTCAACGCCTTTTCATCAATCTTGTCGCCCTCATGGAAATCGATGGCACGCCTGGTGTTGCCTTCGAGGCTGGAGTTGAAGAGGCCTGAAGGGTCCTCCAACGAGGCGCCCTTGGCGAAGGTCATCTTCACGACATTCTTGTACGTCTCACCGGTGCAGATCATTCCGGCGTGCGACCACACCGGAACCCCTCTCCACTTCCACTCCTCGACCACTTCGGGGTCGGCCTGCTTGATGAGAATTCGGACCCGAGCGAGCGTCTCGCCCCGCCAATCACTCAGCTCCTTGATTCTCGCATCTATCAGCTGAGAGGGAGAGTCTCCTCCTTTTCCTTCCTTCGAGCCGCTCTTCCTCTTCTTCATGGTTGTTGTCGCTTTCTTCATGGTTGTTGTCGCTCGCCCGCCACTTGAGTATCGCTAGTCAGCCCTTGCGGGCTGATGACTTGGCGTCTGCTCACGCCCACGCACGCACCTCGCACTGGCCGCTCACATTCGTTCGCCGGGCAATTGGCTGGCTTGCTTCACCCAAGCGGCGAGCTGAGCTTCGTCGAGCTGGTCGTCCTCATGGATGTCGAGGTAGCGCGTGTCCTTGCTCTTGGACTCGCCGGGGGGGACAGGACGCAGCGACGTGCCGCGGAAGAAAGCCACCTTGACGTACTTCGTGAAGCAATGGATGCCGAGGAACCAGCCCTGGCCCTCGACTCCGTACAGCGGCGAGTTCCATTTGACCGCCTTGCGCACGCCGGGGACGGTGCGCACGATGAGCGCGTCGAGGCGGCGCCCGACGTCGCGTTTCCAGCCCGGCATGGCCGCGATGTAGGCCTGCACGGGGGCGTCGCCGTCGGCCTTCGCGATCTGAGGGTTGCCGCCTGCGAGGAGGGCCGGCTTCGCGACCTTGCGGGACTGCGACTTCGGCGCCGCCTTGCGCGGCTTGGCCGCCTTCGCAGCGACCCGCTTGGCGGCGGCCTTCTTTGCGACCTTCGCCGACTTCTTGGACGTCCTTTTGGCAACGACGGAGAGCGTTTCGGTCGCAGTCTTGGTCTTTGGTCCATCCCTTTGGGCAGATCTTCGAGGTCGTCGAATCGGCTTTGCCAGAACCCGGCCATCTGGCTTGTCCGGTCGATCAGCGGGGCCAAGGCGCCGAGCTGCGCGCCATCGTGCGTGTGGCGACCTTCGTGGCGGTCGCACCAACCCGGCCTGCTTCAGAGGTCGCCTTGGGCGACTAGCGAGTAGGCGTTGCCGTCGATGTTCTCCGTCTTGCCCTTGGTGCGGGCGCGGTACGGTGCGCAGGCGCGGGCCGCTTAGGCGAGCGGTTAGGTGGCGTGGATGCCGAAGCGGTCGTAACTGTAATCCCGTAATCCAATTCGGAATCGACCCTCGATGGTCGAAATCGGTTTATCAGGGAGAACAGCATCCCGCAGCCATCGTCCGGGCATCGGAAGCGCTTCGATCTCTTCACCTGTAAATGGCGATAGAAGGTTCTTAACCGCCACCGTCAACCTGCGCGACCGCCCGGACAATCCATGCCACGATGCCCGCGCGTTGCGGATTGATCAGATCGTCAACCCGCCCGACCGGACCAACGTCGTATCCATAGCCGATCGCGCTGATGGTTTGTCGACCATTGGTGCTTCCCGCCTGTGAGGAAGTGCTCGCGATATTGTCAGCGGGCAGGATCAGCGCAGGATGCGCAGCGGCAGACGTGGGACGCGGGCAAGCCATGCCAATCGTTGGCGAGGGCATGGCACTGGCTAGGGTGGTCGTGTTACAACTGTGCTTGGGGGGCTGATGACTGGCGGTGACTGATGCTGTGGATTGTTGGCGCGCTCTGTATGATCCTTTTCGGCGCTGCGGTCGGTTTCCTCGGCTTGTTTTTTACCATGATAGGCTGGGCAATAGTGGGTGCAATCATGGTGCTGACTGGCATATTTCTGCTGGTGAGCTTTCGGAGCTCAGCCCGATCGCGCGCTGATGGTAGTCCTCCGCTCCGGTAGCGCGGGCCGCTAGTGCGCCTACGGTCACCGTGGTCCTGCCGCCGTGAGCAGGACCGGCGGCGGCGCGCCTACGACGAGGCGGCGGCCGAGAGCGACGCGCTGGCGAAGGAACTCGCCGAAGTCTATCCACCAATGGCTCAGCGGTTGGCTGACTTGGCCGTCGAGCAGCGCGCGCGCGTGC
Source organism: uncultured Alphaproteobacteria bacterium (assembly GCA_963840535.1). GTDB lineage: Bacteria > Pseudomonadota > Alphaproteobacteria > Rhizobiales > Xanthobacteraceae > VAZQ01. Next base: position 51,912 of record CAWIZJ010000048.1, on the reverse strand, counting down.
TGCCCTACAAGGAGATCAGAGAAGATGTGGAAGGATCATCTTTGTTTGCGTTTGGTAGAGGGCGTAGCGCTTGCCGAACGTGGCAGTCAGCACCTTCTCCTCTGCGGCGGCACGCCACACGAACGTGGGGATAATGCCGGCAAGCAGAACTAGGAAGGCAGGCCAGCTGGCAAATGCGAGCGCCTGGCCCAGCGCGAGCATGGAAAGGCCGAGATAGATGGGGTGGCGGACAAGGCGGTAGGGACCGGTCGTGACGAGGCCCATCGCTTCATGTGCGGTGGGGGCAAGACTCCATGCAGGACCAAGCTCCATCCGGCACCTTAGGACTATGGCGACGCCCGCGACAGCAAGAATGCATCCAATCAAGGCGAGCAGGAGGGCCGCGTAACCCACCAGGGTACCGGGAAGGGTGAGGAGGATGGGGAAGAACAAGGCACAGGCAGTCACGTTTGCAACGACCGGCACACGGTCGCCGTGAACTTGGCCGGCGCGCATGTTGGGTGCTCGTCGACGCCGTCTGCCGACCAGCAACATTGGTGCCGCGAAGGCAAGCAGCGAAGCCGCGCGGAAAACGATGACGAGTGTCTCTGACATTTCTTACGATAGGCGCACGCGCATGAGATAGAGCACGATGGGTAGCAGCAGGATTGGGACGACGTAGCTCACCACGAGGGCCAGGATCGGCTGGTCGGCCCAGCCGGCACCGATCGCCGCAAACGCAAAGCGCGGTGGGCACGCTGCCGACGACCAAGTGCCGCGGTGAATTTTCCCATCGGCATACCCGCAAGGCCGGCCAGAAAGACCATGGCTTCCGGAATGCTGTAGGGGAGGCTGCGGGTGAGGACGATCGCCCAGGCACCGCCCCGTTCGAACAAGCTCTCCATCCTGTTCAATGACTGGGGGCCGACGAAGCGCTTCACCATTCGCCGTGCAGAGGTGAGCATGAGAACATAGCCGAGAAGGCCACCGGTGATCAGGCCGACGCTGCCCAACAGACCCCCGAGGACGGCGCCGTAGATGATGCCGAGGGCCGCGATCACAACGGTCTGGGGAACCGGCAACACCAGATCGGCCCAGATGAGAGCGATGCCCGCCGCCCATGCCCAGGCGTCGTATTTGCGGAGCATGAGGACGGCGTCGTTGGCGTCCTGAGGCGTGGGGATCGTGGCGCAGGAGGCCAGCGTCAAACCCACAATGCCGAGTACGACGAGGCCCGATCTCAATTCGGCCTCCGGGGTCCCAGGACCGGCCAATAGGGCCGGTGCTCTTGCTCAACGGCTACAGCCAGCGGCGGACACGAGCTTTGTAGTCGCGGTAGGCGTCGCCGAAGCGCCGCTCGAGATATGCCTCCTCGCGCGCGACCACGCCGTAGCGCAGGATGATGAGGAGAGGAAGCGCGAGGATGAGGACCCACGGGCTGCGCGCAGCTATGCCGATGCCGGCATAGAGGAGAAACATGCCGACGTAGATCGGATTGCGGCTCCAGCCGTGTATGCCGGTTGTGACCAGTGCGCGGACAGGCTGGTTGGAGGGCACCGGCGTGGCCGCGCGAGAGAAATTGCGAATTCCTGCGGCCATGATCGCGAGGCCGACCACGATCAGTCCGCCGCCCGCCGTCCAACGGATCAGGGCGGCCTCCGGCAAGGTGAGCGGCAAGGGCAGCACCCGATCCAGGGCAAGCCCCAGGAGGAGGCAGGCGAGATAGAGCAGCGGCGGCCGCATGATGACGCCCGCGGTTGCGGCGTCGCTGGGCTGTTGGCGGGCAGAGCCCATGTCGGCTCCTCCTCTTGCCACGCAATGCGTCAAGGTCAGGATCGGCCTAGAACGACAACCTAGGTGTCATTTCTAACCGTTGACAACATGGGTGTCAATCCGCGATCTCTGCACGGAGCGAAACGCGATGGCGACGGTGCGACAGAGGAGAGAGGCAGGTCGGGTCGTCAGCAGCAAGGGCGAGGCGATCGCGGACCTGATGCTCGAAGTGGCGCAGTTCTTCTTTCGCTTGCGGGCCGTTGGTCAAAAAACAGGGCTCATCACGAGCTGGGGCGGCGGCGCGTTCGGTTTCATGCGCAGCCTGGCGCTGCTTGGTCCCCTCACCGTGCCACAGATCGCCCAGATGCGGCCGACCAGCCGCCAGCGCATGCAGCGGCTGGCGGACGAGCTGGCGGCCGAGGGGCTCGTGGAGTTCATCGACAATCCGAGCCATCGGCGATCGAAGCTGGTGCGCCTGACTCGCAAAGGAGATGCGCGCTTCCGCGAGTTGAGCGCCCGGTTCCTTGCGATCGCCTCGACGATGGGCGCTGATTTGAGCGAGGCGGACATCCGCAAGACCGCCGAAATCGTGCGGCGGCTCAGCGATGAGGCAAAGGGGCGCTCGGAGCGGCTGCCGCGGAGTGCGAGGCTGGCCGCGTCAGCGAGAGATGGTGCGTAATTGCCCACACGACGGTGCGGCGAGCCCACTTCAGGACAAGTTGATAGCCGGCGCGCGTCATGTCCTCGAGCCTCGGTCAGCTTGCGCTTTCGGCTCGGAGCGGCGCTTCACGTTGAACCGAACCTGATCGGAAGGGAGTGGCGGCCCTACTGCACCTACTCACGGCAGCTTTTGTGCCAGCGAGTTAGCTCTTACGCCGCTATTGAGGGGTAAGCGGACTCATGGACATCGTGGAACCGGCGAGATTGAACCTGAGCAGCTCGGACCCGTGGTGGCTCGCCATGCGCTGCCTGCGGTCTATTGGCGGCGTTGCTGACGCCGGCGACCTGATGAGCTACGGATCAAGCACCGCCGAACTTTATGGCCAGGTGGGCATCTCGCCGGCAAAATTCTCAACGGTGCCAAGCCCGCCGACCTGCCGGTCATGCAGCCGACCAGATTCGAGTTCGTGATCAATCTCAAGACCGCCAAGGCGCGCTCGGACCTTGTCGCGGCCGCCGGAATTTTTTAGCCGCGGGAATTGCTGGCGCATCACGTTATTTGGCCGCAGTGGCGCGACAGATGCCGTGGGCCAACCGCCTCGCCAGGGGTCTCGATGCGAGACGACCTCGCGACCGCTGTGCGGGTGCTAGCCGCAATCCGCGAGCGGCTCGAGGCAGACACGAAAGTATGAAATCGCACAGTCAGTCGAGGGCAGTCATGAGCGAGAAACTGCTTGGTTCAATCGCCGTTGCGCTTGCCGCATTCTTTGCCGGCGGTGCCACCTACATTACTGTTGTCGAGCAGCCCGCACGATTGCTGCTTGATGATCGGGGTCTCCTGATCCAATGGCAGCACAGCTACCCTTTGGGGCTGAGGATGCAAAGCACGCTCGCGATCGCAGCGGGTTTCGCAGGCATCGTAACGTGGTGGATGTCACGGAACTGGCGATGGATGCTCGGCACTGCGCTGATTCTCCTCAATTGGCCCTACACGCTGATCATGTTGCTGCCGGTCAACAATGAGCTCATGGCGATTGCGCCGGATTCCGCGGGTGGCGGCATGCGCGCATTGATGGAGCGGTGGGGCAGCCTGCACGCCGTGCGCAGCGGCCTCGGCATCCTCGCGATGGTCACATTTCTATGGGCGCTCAACCGCCGGACGGTCCGATCATTTGACAGCGGGCGCAACGGTGATGAAGCGCGACCAGCCCGCCGCGCGTGAAGGACCCGGTCGCGCTCGATCGCAACCTCGGCAGCGCTTTCGCCGGAACGCTCTCCATCTAAGCGGCCATCGGCGTGGGCGCGGCCTCAGTCCCGCGCGCGGCTTTGCGCATGGCGCCGGCGAGGAGCCCATAGAGTTCCGTCCAGGCTGCTGCGGCTGCCGGCGTCCAGCCACGGCCGAGGCCCTGCTCCAGCGTCCAGATGAGCGCCGCCGCCACTAAATCGTAATGCGCATCAGTCACGCCATTGCCGGCGTGGCGGCGACCAAGCTCCTCGATCGTCGACATGAGCGCATCGAGGTTATCGATGCCTTGCACGACGAGCGCCAGCGTCTGCACCAGCTTCCTGCGCTGCTCCGCCATGCGATCGGCGCGAAACAGCCTCCGCGTCGACGGATCGATCTCGAACAGCCGCTTGTAAAATAGCTCGGCCGCGGTATCGGCAATCGGCACGACGTCGCGCCAGGTCTCCTTCACCAGGCGCTTGTGTTCCGCCGTCAGGGGGCTTGTTGCCGCCACATCCAGCAGCACGTCTGGTCCGCGTGCCCGCCGCGTGGCGTCGCTCCCCCAGCCGCGGACCACCGCCTCGATCTCGCCGCGCCGGATGCCGAGGTCCTTGAGCGCGCGGTCGTCGAGCCCCTGCAGTTCGGCGACGGCCGCCCTGCGCATCCGCCAGGCCGCGAAGGTGCGATGCCACCGGCCGGCGAGTCGCGCCGATCTCCTGACCCACGACCCCATCGCCTCGAACAGGGCCCTGACAAGTCTTGCCTGCTCGGCATGCGCTCGTCGGATCGCCTGCCGCCGCCAGCGCGCGCGCTCCTCGAGCGTCAAATCCCGGTAAGCGGTGATGCGGGGGTGGAATTCGTCCTCTGTCGACATGGGAAATCTCCATTGATTGCTGGATAAGGATTTACTTCTCGCAACTCATCCTGTAAAATGAATAATAATGATCATAATCATCTCAAGGAATGAACGATGGACCTCTCCGATCTGCAGGTTTTCCGCACGGTGGTACAGGCCGGCGGCGTGACCCGGGCGGCGGAAAAGCTCAATCGCGTGCAATCCAACGTGACGACGCGCGTGCGCCAGCTCGAAGACGAGCTCGGCGTCCAACTATTCCTTCGGCAGGGCAAACGGCTGCACCTCTCGCCGGCCGGCCAGGTGCTGCTCGGCTATGCGGAGCGCATGCTCGACCTCGCCCAGCAGGCGCGCGAGGCTGTGCACGACGCCAAGCCGCGCGGCCTGTTTCGGCTTGGCGCGATGGACAGCACGGCGTCGGTGCGTCTGCCCGCGCCATTGACCGAGTACCATCGCCGATACCCGGACGTGACGCTGGAGTTGCGCACCGGTAATCCGACAAAGCTCGCCACCGCGGTGCTCGCCGGTGACCTCGACGCCGCCCTGGTGTCGGAACCGGTTGCTTCAGGGCCTTTCGACATGGTGCCGGTGTACGAGGAGGAACTGGTGATCATCGCCGCCGCGGACCATCCGCCGATCAGATCAGTGCGCGACGCTGCACCGTGCACTGTGCTGGCGTTCGAGCCTGGGTGTCCGCACCGCAAGCGGCTCGAGGACTGGTTTTCGCGGGAGGGCGAGATGCCCGACCGCATCATCGAAATATCGTCGTACCATGCCATGCTCGGCTGCGCGGTCGCAGGCATGGGCTTTTCGCTGATGCCGCGCAGCGTGCTCGATACATTTCCCGGGATGATTTTGCTGAGCGTCCATCCGCTGCCGGAGGGCAAGAACAAAGTCCGTGTGGCGCTGATCTGGCGCAAGGGCGCGGAGTCGCCGAAGCTCAACGCGCTCAGGGAAATCTTGACCCAGCTGCCTTCCGCGAGTGGACGGCGCAAGAGCCCCTCCCTATCCCTCCCCCGCTCAAAGCATCCACCCTTGCCGGTCGTTCTTCGGGTTCGGCTGGCGCGCGGGCTCGGCCTGAACGTTCGGCGGCTCAGACGCGGCGACCGCCGGTGCGATCAACTCCGGTAAGTCGTTCGTGACGCGGTTGACGGCGGCTACTCGCCTGCGATGTACGAGGTAGGCACCTTCCGAGGGATCCGCGTCACGGTGATTGCATCACGTCAGTTTCTCGGAATGGTCCGACCTTCACCGTCGTGGCACCCTCGTTGTCGTAGCTGCGCGCCAAAAAGTGCCATTGACCCTCCAGGTCCAACCAATTCCGTCTCCGAGCCAAGTCTGTTGCCAACTCCGAGGCGCGGCGGCATTCGGCAGCTTTCGCGAGGCAAAATTTGACCATGGACGACGGGTGGGAACGCATGGCGGGCAGACTCCTGGTGCAGCGGCTGATCATCGCCCCGACCTGCCCACAATTAGTCAGCTGTCTGACATCTTCACGACAGGTCCCTTCGATCCTGTGCATTTCCGGCGGCTAAACCTCATACCATCCGTGGCAACCTGGCCAGGCCCACCCGGGGCGCGGCCTACTACTCAAGTTAAGGTAGGGCACGTTGCAGGGCTTCCCGTCCGCAGCGCCTCAGGGAAGTCTTGAGAAGCAACGCCCAACGATCGCTCGTTTCTCGCAATGGCTGGCCGACTTCATGCTCCCTACCGCGGGCGGCCGAGCAAGAATGCTGCGATGGCCGCCCCCTGGATCACCGCTGCCGCGATGAAGAGGTATGGCGCGGCTCCGGGCGCCGTTGCTCCCAATTGGGGCGCAAACTCCCGAATCAGGCCGAAGGCGGCGGGTGCGAATGCGTAGGTGCCCTGACCGATCGCGACGATCATCGGAACGACGCGCGGCACATCTTCTTTCACGAACTCGACCTGCGCGATGAGGGGCGGCAGCGAGGTGGCGTTGCCGATGCCGAAGCCGAACAGCACGACGCCGAGCAGCAGCAGCGGGACGCTATCGCCGGCCGCGAGCAGGAATGCCAGCGACCCTGCGATCTGCACGAGATAGCTGGCGCAGGCGAAGAGTCGCCGGTCGGCACCAACTGGCATGAGCCATCCAAAGAGCGTGCGTCCCGCAATGGCGGCTGCCGTGGCCGCACCGGCTGCAATGCCGGCAAGTTGTGCGCCAAGCGCCGGCACAAGCAGCGAGAACAGATGCGCCAGCAGTCCAATTTGCGCGAACAAGCCGAGCGCCATTCCAGCGGCCAGCGTCATGAAGCGCCAGTCGCGCCAGAGTTGCCGGCCAGGAAGAGGCTTCGCAAGCAGTGACATGACTGACACGACTGACGCACCGGGTGCATCGCCGTCGGCGATCAGTCCCATCTGCTCGGGGGTCTTCGCGTAGTAGAGATCCGCGAGTACCCAGATCGTCACGATCATGACGAGGCCGATCGCGACCGCTGCTCCGGGAAAACCAAGCAGGCCGATCGCCGCCACCCACAACGGCGAGAAGACAACGCCGCCGATGCTCGAGCCATTGTAGGCCGAGGCCAGAGCAGCGGGACGCGTCCGAACGAACCACGGCGAGATGATTGCGTTCACCGCCGCAGCGCCCATCGTCACCCAGCCGCCACCGCTCAGCAGGGTCGCAAGGAACAGTTGCCACGGTTGTTGTGCGATGGCCCATCCCGTGATGCCGGCTGCAAGAGCGATGGAGCCGGCCTTGGTCACTGCGGCGACGCCAAACTTCTTATAGAGCTTCGGCATGTTGGCGATGACGATCGCACCGAACAGGAAATGCACCGTCACGGCGGTCGAAACGAGAGCGAGAGACCAACCCCGTGCCTCGCGCACGGCGTGGAGATAGATGGGAGGGCCATAGAAACCGAGGCCCCATCCGAACGTCGCGAGCACGAACACAGCCGCGACGACCCGCCAGCCGAAGAACACTCGATTGTTGGTATCCGCGGACATCAATGCTCCGTCTGCCTCTGCCAGAACCACTTGGCGCATTCCCGCTGCCGCTCGACCTCGGTTCGATCGATGTCTGCCAGCAGCCGCGAGTCCAGCTCTCGCAGGGCAGTTCTCGTGCGTGACCGACGCCACCAGGTGCCGACGGTCAGACAGACCGTCTTCAAGGGTTGCTGGCCGGTCGCGCAAGACTTCCCCATGGCGCGACACTGGCTCGGTGGCGCCGGACGATGCTACGGTGATGACCGTAGCGTTGCGACCAGCATCGCGGCTAAGCTGCTCATCTCGCTTGAGGGCTGATTGAATGACGAGCACGGCACGGTTCGCTGAGGTTGCGGCGCTGGCGGGCGATCCGGCGCGTGTGGGTATGCTGCACGCGTTGATGGATGGTCGCGCCCTGACCGCGAGCGAATTGGCGAAAGTGGCCGGCATCGCGCCGCAAACGGCAAGTGGCCATCTCGCCCGCATGACGGCCTTAGGTCTAGTCTCGGTCGAGAAGCAGGGTCGCCATCGCTATCATCGGCTGGCGACGCCATCGGTCGCGCGCATGCTGGAGAGCATTATGCATGTCGCAGCGGAGCTGGAGCCCGGCAGCAAGGGCGTCACCGTCGGCCCGAAGGACGCCGCGCTGCGGAAGGCGCGGACATGCTACGACCACTTCGCGGGTCAACTGGGCGTAGCCCTCGCCGATGCCATGATCGAGCAGGGCCACGTCGAGTTCTCCAGCGATGCCGGCATCGTCACCGACGCTGGTCTGGAGTTCCTCGGCCAGATCGGAATGGACACGGCGCCGTTGCTGGCGCGGCGGACGATGCGATCCGGCCGTGTCTTGTGCCGCCCTTGCCTCGATTGGAGCGAGCGCCGCATGCATCTCGCAGGTATCGTGGGAGCAGTCATCTGCTCCCACAGCCTGGCAACGGGTTGGACGCGTCGCATGGCCGACACCCGAGCCGTGCTGATTACGCCCAAAGGCGAACGGATCTTCCGGGAGAAGTTCGGTGCAAAGCTCGCGTAGCCGCTCCCGCAGTTACTTTGCTTCGGAATCTCTGAATTATCCTCAGACCGTTCGTTTACCGGCGGGCTGCGCCTTCAAAGCAGCCGATGCTGTCTAGGTCGATTTGAGTTGGGCGCTGTTGATCGGCAGCTTCCGGACCCGCTTGCCCGTCGCCGCGAAGATCGCGTTGGCGACCGCAGGCATCACCGCCGACGTACCCGGCTCACCAACGCCCCCCGGAGCCTCCGTGCTCTTGACCAGATGAACTTCGATCAAAGGCGTCTCGTTGATGCGCAGCATCCGATAGTCATCGAAATTGCTTTGCTCGACGCGGCCGTCCTTAATCGTGATCTCGCCGAACAGGGCGGCCGTGATCCCGAAGATTATCCCGCTCTCCATCTGCGCCTTCACCGTGTCCGGGTTCACGATCGTCCCGCAATCGACGGCGCAGACCACGCGCTGCACGCGGACGTCGCCCTCCTTTCGAGACTGACACTTCGGCGACTTGGGCGATGTAAGTCTCGCCGAACGCGCGTAAGAGCGAAATGCCCCGACCGCTGCGGGGCGGCAGCGGCCGCCCCCAGCCGGCCTGCTCCGCGGCGAGCTCGAGGACCGCCTTGGCGCGCGGCGACTTGTCGAGCAGGGCCCGGCGGTACTCGAACGGGTCTTGCTTCGCGGCCACGGCGAGTTCGTCGATGAAACTCTCGACCACGAAGATGTTGTGCGTGGGCCCGACGCCACGCCAGAACGCAGTGGGAATCCCCGGCGGCTCCTGGCGGACGTACTCGACGCGGATGTTGGCAAACGCGTAGGGCGGCTCGGCCGCGCCGTCCACGGCATCCACATCGAGGCCCCTCACCATGGCGACGAGGTTGTGGAGGCCGGCTGCGCGCATCACCCTGAGGGTCTTGGGGAAGAGCTCGCTGGTGACGCGCGCCATGATCGAGGACCCCGTGATCCGATGGGTCCAGGCGATCGGTTTGCCGTGTTCGTCCAGGCCGGCGGCGATCCGGTCATAGTAGTATGGCCGGTACATGTCGTGTTGGATGTCTTCTTCGCGGGTCCACACCACCTTCACTGGACTCGCGACCTGCTTCGCGATCTCGACCGCCCGGACGATGAAATCCACCTCAAGCCGACGGCCGAAGCCGCCGCCCAGGAGGTGATTATGCACCCGGACTCTTTCAGGCGGCAGACCGGTCAGCTTCGCGGCTGCGGTCTGAGCGAAGGTCGGCACCTGCGTCCCCACCCAGATATCGCAGCCGTCCGGGCGAACGTGGACGGTGCAGTTCACCGGCTCCATGGTGGCGTGCGCGAGGAACGGCACCTCGTAAACCGCCTCGACCTTCTGGGCGGCGCTCGCCATGGCCTTGGCGGGATCGCCCTCACGGCGCGCGACCACGCCCGACCGCTGCGACGCCGCTGCCAGCTGCTGCACGATATCGGCGGTGCTGAGCTTCGCGTTCGGCCCCTCGTCCCAGCGGATGTCGAGCGCAGCTAGGCCCTGTTTCGCCGCCCACATGTGGTCGGCCACTACGGCCACGGCATCGTCGAGGCGCACCACCTGATGCACGCCCTTGATCGCCTTCGCCTTGCTGTCGTCCACGCTCGCGAGCTTGCCGCCGAACACCGGACAAGCCGCCACGGTGGCGACCTTCATGCCGGGGACCTTTACGTCGATGCCAAACTGCGCTGTGCCGTTGACCTTGGCGGGGGCGTCCAGCCGCTTGGCGGACGTGCCGATGAGCTTGAAGTCCTTCGGATCCTTGAGGCGGACCTTGCGTGGCAGCGGCAGCGCAGCCGCCTTGTCGACCAGCGCGCCGTAGCTGAGGCGGCGGCCGGTCGGTCCATGGATCACCTCGCCCCGCGCAGCGTGGCAGGAGTTCGCATCGACCTTCCATGATCTGCGCCGCGGCGGCCACCAACAGGCTGCGCGCAGTGGCGCCGGCGTGGCGCAGCGGCTCCCAGTTACCGCGCACCGAGGTCGAGCCGCCCGTTTCCTGCACGCCGAACAGGGGTTCGGCGTAGAGCTCGTCGCTGGGCGGCGCATGTTCGAGGTGGACCTGGCTGAGATCCACTTCCAGCTCTTCGGCGAGCAGCATGGGCATGGAGGTGTACGTCCCCTGTCCCATTTCCACCTTGTGCATGATGAGGGTCACCCGCCCGTCACGCCCGATGCGAACGAACGCATTGGGCGCAAAGGTGCCCACGTCGGCGGCCTTGGCGTTACGGGTCAGTGCCGGCAGACTGACGCTCAGCAACAGCCCGCCCCCGGCAGCGGCACTGCCGCCAAGAATGTTCGGCGGGAGAGATTGCGCTCGCACGATGCTTCGGCGGCACTATCGGCAGCAGAAGAACCCAATCGATCGGGAAACATGCTCAACCTCTCTGTCCATTGGTGCCGGTGGACTGCGCAGCCTGCTTGATGGCTTCGCGAATCCGGGCGTAGGTGCCGCAGCGGCAGATGATTGCCTGCCATGGCATCATCGATGTCGGCATCGCTGGGATTTGGCTTGCTCGCCAGTAGCGCAGAAGCGGACATGATCTGGCCGGACTGGCAATAGCCGCACTGCACGACCTCCAGATCGAGCCAGGCTTTCTGAATCTTCTTGCCGTTCGGTGTGTTACCGATGGCTTCGATAGTGGTGATCGCCGCGGTGCCGACACTATCGATGGTGGTGATGCAGGAGCGGGTGGCGATGTCATTGATAAGGACGGTACACGCGCCGCATAGAGCCTTGCCGCAGCCGAACTTGGTGCCGGTCATGCCGAGCACGTCGCGCAACACCCAGAGCAGCGGGGTGTCGCCGTCGACGTCCACGGAGTGATCCACCGCGTTGACTTTAATCGTGTAAGCCATAGTCACCTCCACCTTGCGCCCGCGTAGTCGGACATGATCGAAAATCTTGCGGTTCGCGGGGCCATTCCGCGCGAAATGACGGGCACCTACATGCGCCCTTTCAGTGTTGACAGCGTGCCGGCCGCTTTGAGCGAGGAGGTGGCGAGCTCTATTCCTGCTCAGTGTCAGAGGCACGAGACTTTTATTCGGCGGTCCGACCGCTCGACGTGGACTGCGGGACCAATCGCTCGCCGCCGCGCAGCGGAGGTAAATTCCGGCCCGCCTGCCGCAGCATCGCCTCGAGCTCTTGTCGATCGACGCCATCCGCCTCCATGACCGCCCTGGTCACGGAGTCGGATAATATCTCCTCGAGCGTCGGCTCGCGATGATACCAAATCATGGAATCTCCTCATTGCTCGATGGCCCGGCCCGCAATGCAGGTTCGGACCCGCGTCATTCCGCGGCGATGCGGATGGGAACGACTTTGCCTTCGAAGGTTTGCAGGTCCGGATCGCCAACCCGCGCCTCGTCGCTGTGCACCCGGAACCAGAGCGCGTAGAGCGCCGGCACCACCAAAAGCGTCAGGATCGTGGCGACCAGCAAGCCGCCCATGATGGTGATCGCCATCGGGCCCCAGAAGATGCTGCGCGCCAGCGGGATCATGCCGAGGATGGCGGCGAGCGCGGTGAGCACGACCGGCCGCGCCCGGCGCACGGTCGCGTCGATGATGGCGCGGTGGCGGCCGTGACCGGCGGCGATGTCGCGGTCGATCTGGTCGACCAGGATGACGGTGTTGCGCATGATCATGCCGGCGAGCGCGATCAATCCGAGCAGCGCCACGAAGCCGAACGGCCGGTTGGAGACGAGCAGCGCACCGGTCGCGCCGATCAGGCCGAGCGGGGCGGTCACGAATACCAGGGCGAGCCGCGAGAAGCTCTGCAGCTGGATCATCAGGATCGCCAGCATCGCGATCGCCATCACCGGGAACACGGCGACCAGCGCGGTGTTGGCCTTGGCGCTTTCCTCGATCGAGCCGCCGGTCTCGATGCGATAGCCGTAGGGCAGCGCATCGCTGATCGCCTTGAGCTTCGGCGCCACCGCGTTGCTGACGTCGGGCGGCTGCACGCCGTCGACGACGTCGCCGCGCGCGGTCAGCACCAGGTCGCGGTTGCGCCGCCACAGGATCGGCTCCTCGTATTCGTAGCTCAGTTGCGCGATCTGCGAGAGCGGCACCGCGACGCCGTTGCGGGTGGCGATGGTCAGCGCCGGCAGGCGGTCGAGCTCGAGCCGCTCGGACGCAACCGCACGCGCCACTACGTCGATGTGCTCGATGCCTTCGCGATACTGAGTCACGGTCAGGCCCGAGACCAGCGTCTGCAGGGTCTGCGACACGTCCTGCGGAGTGAGGCCGAGCGCGCGGGCGCGATCCTGGTCGACCTCAAGCCGGATCGATTTCACCTGCTCGCTCCAGTCGAGGTGCGGGTCGATGATCCTGGGATTTGTCGCCATCACCCGGCGAACCTGCTCGGCGATCTCGCGCACCTTCATCGGATCGGGTCCGACCACGCGGAACTGCACCGGAAAACCGACCGGCGGACCGAACACGAAGCGATCGATGCGGGCGCGCGCCTGCGGCACCGCGCCGTCGGCGAGTTCCTTCTCGAGCCGCGCCTTGACCCGCTCGCGGGCGGCGAGGTCCTTGGTGACGATGACGATCTGCGCGAAATTCGGATTCGGCAGCACCGGGTTGAGCCCCAGCCAGAAGCGCGGCGAGCCCTGGCCCACATAGCTGGTATAGGTCACGATGTCGGGGTCGCCGGCGAGCAGGCGCTCGGCCTGCTTGGCGGTCGCGTCGGTCACGCCGATCGCGGTGCCTTCCGGCAGCCGCAGCTCGAAGAACAGCTCGGAGCGCGTCGAGGTCGGGAAGAACTGCTGCTGCACCAAGCCGAAGGCTCCGACCGCGGCGAGGAACATCAGCGCGGTGGCGGCGACGACGCTCTTGCGCCAGCGCAGGCAGAATTCGATCAGCCGCCGCAGCACCCGGTAGATGCGGGTGTCGTAGATCGCCTCCGGATCATGCTGCGCACGGTGGCGATGGCGTTTTCCGATGAAAGTTCGCAACCGCGTCCAACGCGATGTTACCGGAGCGTCGTCCGATTGCGACGGAGCGGAGCGCACGCGAGCGAAATCCGGTAGTAACTTGAGGCCCAGATAAGGCGTGAACAGCACGGCGACGATCCAGGAGGCAATCAGCGCGAGGCCGACCACCCAGAAGATGCCGCCCGCATATTCGCCGGCGCTCGACTTGGCGAAGCCGACCGGCAGGAACCCGGCCGCGGTCACCAGCGTCCCGGTCAGCATCGGGAACGCGGTCGAGGTCCAGGCGAAGGTGGCGGCGCGGGCGCGGTCCCAGCCCTGCTCCATCTTCACTACCATCATCTCGATGGCGATGATGGCGTCATCGACCAGTAGCCCGAGCGCGATGATCAGCGCGCCGAGCGTGATGCGGTGCAGGTCGAGCCCGGCCGCATACATCACCAGGAATACCATCGCCAGCACCAGCGGCACCGACAGCGCGACCACGATGCCGGTGCGCCAGCCGAGCGACAGGAAGCTCACCACCAGGACGATGACCAGCGCTTCGACGAACGTCTTGAAGAATTCCGAGACCGACTCGTCGACGATGTGGGGCTGGTCGGCGACCTGGGTGACCTCGATCCCGACCGGCAGCTCGGCGCTGATCGAATTCATCGCCTGCTTCAGGTTGCGGCCGAGCGTGATGATGTTGGCGCCCTCCAGCATGGAGACGCCGAGCCCGAGTGCCGGCTTGCCGCCTTCGCGGACGATGAAGCTCGGCGGATCCTCGTAGCCGCGCTTGACCGTGGCGATGTCGCCGAGCCGGAAGATCTGGCCGTCGGCCTGCACCGGCACGGCCGCGATCGCATCGACGCCGGAGAACGCCCCGGTCACCCGCAGATTGATGCGGTCCGCCGAGGTGTCGACCGAGCCGCCGGAGACGACGGTGTTCTGCTTGGCGACGTTGTCGAAGATCTGCTGCGGGGTCAGCCCGAGCGTGGCGAGCTTGGCGTGGCTGAACTCGATGAAGATCTTCTGCGGCCGCTCGCCGATGATGTCGACCTTGTTGACGTCGGGGACCCGCAGCAGGCGCTGGCGAATGTCCTCCGCTCGCGCCTTGAGGTCGGCGAGCGTGAGCCCGTCGGCGCTGAGCATGTAGAGCGCCGAATAGACGTCGCCGTACTCGTCGTTGAAGTTCGGGCCGGTGATGCCAGCCGGCAGGTCGCCGCGGATGTCCCCGACCTTCTTGCGCACCTGGTACCACAGATCCTTGACCTTGTCGGGCGGGGTCTTGTCGATCAACTGCACCCGGATGAAGGAGACGCCCGGCTGCGAGTAGCTCTCGACGCGATCGAGATACGGCAGTGCCTGCAGCTTTTTCTCGATCTTGTCGGCGACTTGCGACTGCATCTCGGTGGCGGTGGCGCCCGGCCAAGCGACATGCACGACCATGACCTTGATGGTGAAGGAGGGATCCTCGGCACGGCCGAGGTTGAGATAGGAATAGGCCCCGGCGGCGGCGAGCAGCAGGATCATGAACAGTACCAGCGGTCCGTGCGTGATCGACCACTCGGACAGATTGAAGCGCTTCATGACGCCGCTCCCTGATCGCTTCAGTAGGTATTCGAGCGCGCGCACCTTGAGGCCCGCTTCGAGCTTCTGCACGCCGAGGGTGACGACCTGATCACCGTCGCTGATGCCCGAAGTGACGAGCGCCGCATTCTCCGTGAAGGAGGCGACCGTCACCGGGCGGAGCACCAGCGCGCCGGTCTGATCGACCGCGTAAACGGACGGCCCGCTGCCGCGGTTGAGGATGGCCGAGAGCGGCAATCGCGCCACCCGGACGTCGGCCAGCCGCGACAGCGTCACGGTGGCGGTCATGCCGAAGGCGACGGCGTCGTCCGCGTCCGCGATGGTGAAACGCGCCGCATAGGTGCGGGTGGCGGGGTCGGCCTGTGGCGAGAGTTCGCGCAGCCGCGCATCAAAGCTGCGGTCGCGCTCCGACCACAGCTGCACCGTCGCCTTGGCCTTGCGCGCTTCGCCGAGCCAGGTCTCCGGCAGCGCCACCACGGCTTCCTTCTCGCCCTGATGGGCGATCCGCGCCACCGCCTGCCCGATAGCGACGACCTGGCCGGCCTCGGCCAAGGTCGCGGTGATCACGCCGTCGGCGTCGGCCTTGAGGTCGGCGTAGCCGAGCTGATTGCGGGCGAGGTCGAGCGCGCGCTTGGCGCGCTGCAGCCGACCCGCGGCCTCGTCGTTCGCCGCCTTCTTGCGGTCAAAGTCGGCGATCGAGGCGAAGCCCTTGCTCTTGAGCGTCGTGTAGCGCTCCAGGTCCGCGGCCGCCTGGGCGAGATTGGAGGTGGCCGCGGCGAGCTCGGCCTCGGCGCTCTCGACTTGCAGCGCGAGGTCCTGCGGATCGAGGCGGGCCACCACGTCGCCGGCGCGCACCCGATCGCCGACATTGACCACGCGGGTGACGATCTTGCCGGCCACGCGGAAGCCGAGATCGGTCTCGTAGCGCGCCCGCACCACGCCGACGAATTCTCGGCTGGTGTCCTTGCTCTCGAACGCCACGCGCTGCACCTGCACCGGGCGCTCGGACCTTGGCGCCGGCGCCGTATTGGCCTGGCAGCCGGCTAGAAGGAGCAGCGCCGCAAGCGCAGCAATGCGCTGGGACCAGGAGCTCGACGGGGTCTCCTTCGATCGCGAAGATTTGATGACTGATGAAATTGTTCCATTGTCACATTTTGACCGCACAAAGACTGGGAGGGGGCGGGCGGACAGCATGGCTCAGCTCCGGGGAGTAATTGCGCGGAGGAGGAAGCGCACCGTGCTGCTCACGCCGGCTTCGACGTCCTCCTTGTCCTGCAGGTTCTGCGCGAGCAGCACCGGATGGCAGTAGCGCACCATCGACCCCATCATCAGTTGGGCGGTCTCGCCGGGCTCGACCGGCTCGAACTCGCCCGCCTCGATGCCATCGCGTAAGATCTTTTCCGCGACCATGCGGATCGCCTCCTTGTGGGCGCGGATCGCATCCCAATTGTGCTCGAGGGCGACCAGCACCATGTCGTTAACACGCTGGTCAGTCAGGAGATTTTCCTTGTGATAGGTGAGGATCTCGCGGAACAGGCGTTCCAGTCGCTCGGCGGCCGAGCCGCGCGAGCGCGCCACCGCCCAGGCCTTGTCGTCGAGCTCACTAAGGCAGCGCTGGCAGATCGCCTCGACGATGGCATGCTTGGAGGAAAAGAACCGGTAGACGTTGGCCGGCGACATCTTGAGCTCGGTGGCGATGTCAGCGACGGCGGTCTTGGCAAAACCCAGCCGGCGGAACAGCGCCTCCGCGGTCTCCATGATGCGACCGCGGGTATCGTCGGCTTTGGTCCTGGTCTGGGTCTGCACGTTCATCGTGGGCAGCCTCGCTTTATGAATGACGAAAGTCATAATTCGTCATAGTCGATTTGTCAACTCGCGCCGTTCAAGTTTACGTGAGCGGCGCGGGACGCGTTCCGGCCATAGACGCATGAACGCCTCGAGATCAATGACCACTGTTGCAGTAACCCGATTGGCTTGGCGACGCAGGCGGATGCCCAGGCGTTGCCGCCATAGCGGCCCATGGAAATTTCCTGAAGCATAGCCGGCAAACTGATGGTCTTTCCGCCTGGAAACGCGGACGAAGGAAGGGTGCTCCGCTCAGATGTCAGTCCAAGAAATGCCGCTTCGCTCTCGGATGATCACCGGGTTCTACGTGCCTTGCCCATCTCCACGTGCTCGACCAGGACGGTGACGCTGCTGTCGGTCTCGATCTTCCACGAACGCATCGGGCGCGAGCAGCCCTGCGAGCCTTCGCGGCCGACAGCACGCCTACGTTTGCAGGACGGCGTCCGCCGGCGGCGACTAGTCTCGTCGTGGCCGTGACGTTCGCGGCCTTCGTTGCTTTCCGGGCCTCGCCGAGCCTCGCCCCTGCGCCTGTGGTGTGACCGACCCGCCGGCGCGCCGAAGCAGCGCCTCGCGGAACGCTCTCGCGGCGGGACCAAGAGGCTGGTCGGTCCGGCGCGCCAAGTAGGCGCGTACAAACGTTTCGCCTCGCTGCCCGAACTCTGCAGCCGCGACGCGCACGAGCCGACCTTCCGCCAGATCGCGCTCGACCAGCCACAGCGGCAGGCTCCCCCAGCCGACACCGGCGAGGATCAGTGCATGCTTCGTGGCGTTGTCGCTCACTCGCCACGTGCCGGGAGACAGCACGCCGAAGTCGCGCCCTTCGGTCAGCGGGGATGGGTCCGGCACAACAATCTGGAGCTGGTCCGCCAGTTCGGCCGCGGTGAGCGGCTTGCCTGCCCTGGAACGCGCGGCAAGCGGGTGTGTTGCGGCGGCGACCGCGGCTCGCGGAACGAACGACATCGCCTCAAGTTCGATGCGAGGGTCCGCGGAGGTCGGCTGCGGTGATCGCGAGGGCGCACTGACCTTCGCGAAGCGCGGCGATCGCCGCTCCCAGCGGTGCCGTGCGCAACTGCACGCTGACCGACGGATAGGCGCCACGAAGATCTTTGAGCGCCGCGGCGGCAAGTCCGAGCGGAAACTGGGGGTCGAGAGCGATTGCGAGGCCCAACTCGACGCCCTCGCCGAGGCCAAACGCGCGTGCTCGCATGGCGTCGACCTTGAGCAGTATGGCGCGCACATCGGCGAGCAGCGCCCGGCCTTCGGGCGTGAGCGTGGGCCGGTGGCCCGACCGGTCGAAGACCGCGATCCTCAGCTGGTCCTCCAGATTGCGGATTGCGTGGCTGACCGCCGACTGGACCCGCGACAAACGGACAGCGGCCGCGCGAAAGCTGCCGGACTCTTTCACAATTACATTGATCTAGTCGGGATGTCATCTTTCAGTCGTCAGCGTCCGAAGCGAGGAGCGCCCCATGAGACAGATCTATCCGGACCTTTGGGTGACGGAGGCGGAGCATCCCCTGCCCGAACTGCCCGACCTGATGATGTGCGCCTATCTTCTGGTGCGGGAGACCGGCAATGTCCTGTTCTGCCGGTCCGAGCACCATGCTGACCATCGACACATCCAGGAGCTCGGCGGCATCACGCACCAGTATCTGACCCACTGGCACGAAGCCGCGCCAGGCTTGGCCCGCATCAAACAAATGTTCGCCTCGAAGCTTGTCTGCCACCGGCTTGCCGAAGAGCGCGTCAGCAAGTTCAGCTCGGTCGACGTCACATTAGAGACACGCGACGTTCATCTCGGGGATATCGAAGTGATACCAACCCCAGGTCACACCCCCGGAAGCACGTGCTTCCGCTTCAAGTCGCCGCACGGAAAGACATATCTGTTCGCGGGCGATACGCTGTTCCCGAGCCGAGGGACGTGGCAAGCGGTCGTGTTCGAGGACGGGAACAAGTTCGACCTTAAACAAAGCCTCGCGATGCTGCGCAGCGTGGACCGGGACGTGGTGCTGTTCGGTGCCGCGGTTGCCGACGTTCCGTTCAGGGCAATGTCTCTTGCAGCGTGGCATCACGCTTTGGATGAGGCGGCTCGCTCATTGCCAAAAGCGACCAATTCCAGAGGCAAGCTTATCGGCGCCTAATCGCTCTGTCCGGCGATGTGCGTCATCCTGTGCGGCTAACCTGGGCGCTGCACTGTTGGAGGGCGGAACAGCAAGCCGCGCAGCGGCGCACCCTATCTCGACCGACATCCGCCGCAGACCGGCCCATCGATCGCCAATCCGTCGTCGCAAGACCGATGCACGGGATAGCCGTGTGGCAACTAAAGGCCAGTGTAAAAGGGGGGGGTCGAACCCTTTCCGAATCTGCTCGCCCGAGCCGGCGACGGTGCTCGACAGCTTCGCTGGCGCCGAGTCCTCCAGTTCGAATAGCTGGCGGATCTCGTTTTCGCTTTCCCCTCACGCGGATTGGGGCAGCGCTTGATCCATTCGATCGCTTCTTCCTTCGATTTTACCTGGAGGATCGAGTAGCGAGCGACGAGTTCCTTGGTTTTGGCGAAGGGACTATCAATCACCGTGCGCTTGTCGTCGAAGAACCTGACGCGGCACCCTTTGAACTCGGCTGCACCCGTTGCCATCCAGTATTAGATCGGTCTTTACCATCTCCTGATCGAATTTTGCCATGGCCGAGAGCAGTCCCTCTGACGGCGTTGCCGGCTCGGAGTCCTTTTCGGCCTTGACCATCACTATAAGCGCATCGTCGTCTTCCTCTTGGCTTTCAGTTTAAGTTGGGACCAACTGGCTCTACGTTACGTTGAACGAGTGGCCGCGAAATCGACAGAGTGTACGACATTTCCCCTGGATGCCGTTCTGAACCCCTGTATCGACGATGTTGCGGCTCCTGCTTGCCCCGTGAGCTCTTTGGCTCAGGCGGAGCGACAGCGACGATCGATGTCGACGGGGTGACCCTTAGGTCTGGAGATGACCATAATTCCCCTTGATCGTGTTTATCCATCGGCGCTGGCAACTGCGTTCTATGCCCCCGGCGTTCGCGGCTGGCGCTCTTGCCGCCATGAAGACGGCAAGTGGCCTTTCGGCATTGCTGGGACTGGAATCGAGGCATCGCATAGGCCGGAGCGGCGCGACGGTCACGTGGGCGGCTGGAGCGAAGCTCTTCGAAGAGCGGGCATCGCGCGGCCAAGGCCGTGGCAACAGTGAAAAAATAGAACTTGACATTTAATACGTACGAACGTATTAATACGTCCATGGCAAAAGCATCCCATCGCGACCGCATCCTCGACGCCGGCCTTAAGGTCATGTTCCGCAAGGGCTATATCGGCTCCGGCGTGCGCGACATCGTGGCCGAGGCGTCGGCGCCGCAAGGGTCCTTCACCAACCACTTCCGGTCCAAGGAGGCTTTCGCCCGCGAGGTCCTCGACCGCTACTTCGATCACCTGAAAGGCCTGGTGGCCCAGGTTCTGGACGACAGGAGCCTGTCGCCGCGCCAGCGCTTGAGGCGCTATCTCGACATCATCACCGAGCGTCTCAAGGCGGACGAATTCAGGCGCGGCTGCCTGATCGGCGACTTCAGTCTCGAGGCCGCGCCGCAGAGCGACATGCTGCGCGAACGCCTTGCGGCCATTTTCAGGAGTGGCGCGCGCCCTTCGCTGCGTGCATCGCCGAAGCCCAGACCGCGGGCGAGATCGCGGCAACCTTCACCCCCGACGATCTCGCGGAATTCCTGCTCGCCTCCTGGGAGGGGGCGATCCTGCGCATGAAGGTCGAACGCGGCCCGGAGCCCCTCGAACGCTTCAAGCGGATCGCATTCGCAACAGTATTCAAGAAGGAGTCACGCCGATGAACCCCGACATCGCCCTGCCGCAGATTGCCGTTCATGGTTCAACGATGGCCTATCGTGAAGCACGGCGAGCGGGCATGCCCGTCGCACTCTTCCTGCACGGCAATCCGACCTCGTCGTACATCTGGCGCAACATCATTCCACACGTCGCGCCGGTCGCGCACTGCATCGCGCCGGACCTGATCGGGTTCGGCCAGTCGGGCAAGCCTGATATCGACTATCGCTTTGTCGATCACGTGCGCTATCTCGACGCCTTCATTGCCGCATCGGAGATCTACTCCGCCTACCTCGTCGCCCAGGACTGGGGGTCGGCGCTCGCCTTCCATCTTGCCGCGCGGCGCCCGGACCTTATCCGCGGTCTCGCCTTTATGGAATTCATCCGGCCTGTGCCGACGTGGGACGATTTCCATCAGGTGCCGGCCGTGCGCGAAACGTTCCGCAAGTTCAGAACGCCGGGCGAGGGCGAACGGATGATCCTCGACGGCAATGCCTTCGTCGAGCGCGTGCTTCCCGGCACAGTCATGCGAAAGCTGAGTGACGAGGAGATGGCGGTTTACCGCGCGCCGTTCCCGTCGCCGCAGTCGCGCCGACCGATCTGGCGCCTCCCGAACGAACTGCCGATCGAGGGCAAGCCCGCCGACGTCCACGCCATCCTTGAACAGGCGCATGCTGCGCTGGCGCGCTCCCGCTACCCCAAGCTGCTGTTCGTCGGCGATCCTGGAGCGCTCGTCTCGCCGGCCTTTGCGGAACGCTTCGCCGCAACCCTGCACAACTGCAAGGTCGTGCAGCTCGGCGCGGGCGCCCATAACCTGCAGGAGGACCACCCTGAAACGATCGGCCGTTCCGTCGCTGAATGGATCACGGAGACCGCGACGGCGTCGCTGCTCCCGAGCGAAATTGGGCGTGAATGCGAAAGGAGTGATCCATGACGGGCGTATCGATCGTCTATTGCAAGCCGTGCGGCTATGAAAAGCGGGCTGCCGAGGCAGCTGCGGCGCTGCGGGCGAAGCTGAACGTCACCGCGAATCTAGTGCCGGGCAAGGGAGGCATCTTCGAGGTTCGAGTTGGCGACAAGGTCGCGGCCAAGCGCACGTTTGGTCATTTTCCCGATGCGGCGGAGATCGTCGAGGCGGTTTCCGCCGCGCTCAAAGTTGGGCGGGCGTGATCGAAATCGGCGCGGCTTCCACCGGATGAAGGCGGCTTGTGAGTTCGTTCCCATCCAACCAATCGAACAGCCGGATTTATCGAGGCGTGAAAGCCTCAACGAGCGTCTCGCGACGAAATGTGAGGATCTGTGATGCGCGATCCATCCTTCTTCGATTTCCTGCGCGCTGACGGACCGGCATCCGACCGCGCCGACAAGATGCGTCTCTACGGCTGGCTGATCGGCAGCTGGCGGATGGACACTGTGGTCCACGGCGACGATGGCACGCAGCACAAAGGCGTGGGTGAAATCCACTTTGGATGGGTGCTCGAAGGCCGTGCCATTCAGGACGTCTGGATTCTGCCGGGCTTCTTTACGGCACGACGCTGCGGGTCTATGATCCCGGCATCGACGCCTGGCACATTCTCTGGAACGATCCAGTGAAGCAGTATTACACGCGCCAGATTGGCCGCGCGCGAGGCAACGACATCGTCCAGGAAGGCATCAACGACGCGGGCGAGGGGCTGCGCTGGAGCTTCACTGACATTACACCCGGCTCTTTCCGCTGGCTCGGCGAGCGCTCGCGCGACGGCGGCCGGACTTGGCAGCTGCAGGCCGAATTCCGCGCCCGCCGTGCCGAAGATTGATTGCGGTTGGGCCGCGATTTAAAGCGACCGACGGATTCGAACTTCGGTATGGTCCAGAAACTCAATTCCGTGGTGGGTAACGGCGGCGGACCATCTGACGGTCCGCTAATAGACTACCGCCACTTGGCTGCAAACAAGTTCGGCCGCGAGCACCGGCAGGCGATCGTATTGACCATCCACGTAACGATGTACGATCCGGACGTTTTGGCCCTCGACATATCCAGCTTCTCCGCTTCTCAGCGCGGCCGCCCGACCGGTTCACGAAAAGCGATGGTGGGAACCTTGTAGTTCAGGGCGCTCGTGGTGCCCGCCGTGACGTCGAGCGTCACGCCGGTGATCTTGCCGGCCAGATCGGACGCAAGAAAGACGGCCGCGTTGGCGATGTCTTTCATCACGGGCATCTCCTTCAGCATGGTGTCGTTTTTGAGCCGCGCTAAGAATTCCTTCACCTCCTCCCCGCCCTGCGCAGCGGCCTCACGGAACGGCCGTGAATCGGGTGAACCGGCCGACCGGATGTTGACGACCCGGACGCCATGCGGCCCCAGTTCGGCCGCGAGATTTTTGGAGAACGCCTCAATCGCGCAGCAGGCCGGCCCGAATCCCCCGACCATCGGGTAACCAATGCCCCCGGGCGTGGCGGTCAGCGAGAGCACCACGCCCGAGCGCTGTCGCGACATGATCCGGCCGGCGGCCGTGGCCGTGAGAAACTGCGTGAGCATGGCCGTTCGCACCGGGCGCACAAAATCGTCCGCCGACATGTCCACCAGCGGCGTGCCCTGCCGCTCGCCAAGATTGATCAGATTGAACGAGACATCCAGGGTTCCGGACATTTTCACGACCCGATCCGCGTGGTGGTTCACGGCCTGCTCATCCAGTGCGTCCACCTCGTCCGCCTCGGCCTGTCCTCCAGCTGCCCGAATCTCATCGGCGACTTTCCGGGCATTTTCCAGGCGGCGCGCAGTCAGAAATACCTTTGCGCCGGCCTCGGCCAGGGCCCTGGCCACCGCTCCGCCCAGTGACTCGCTCACGCCGTAAAGCACGGCATTTTTGTTCTCAAGGATCATGTGGTTTCTCCTTGGGCTAGAACGCCCGTGTGCGTTGGGCAAACCTTTGGCAACCCTTAACGGCGACGCTCACTTGCGCCCGCCGCGTCGCACCAGACCTCGTTGCGGAGCCCCTGGATTACTTGTCGAGAAAGGGCGGCAAAGTCGACAGGACCTCATCTTGAGGGAGAGGACCGCCGCCAATGTCGGCTTTTTGCGCATCCGAACGCGCAATCGCGTCCACACAGCAATTTTCTATATAATCGCGGCATGAATTAAAACCTCTTCACCGAATTGTCAGCATGGATGACTTCATGCCGGCCTTGCCGGGTACTCCTGAAACTGACATTGTTTCTGTGTTCTGCGACCGTTGCGTCGCGGCTGGAATTCCACTTGGTCGCGCCATGGTCGTCGGTGCCCTCTCGGCGGCGCGCATCATGGAGCGCCTTGCCCTCGGTACTGTCATTGCGATCGGACCCGTTTCGGGCTTCATCGCCGCACTGGCGATGGTGCTCACCATCTTCGCGCCGTGGCGGCTGGCTCGCAGGTCTGAGCTTCTTCCTCATGGGCGCAGGCCCGATCGTGTGGGTCGTGAGCACGACGACGCTACGCCAGACCGTCACCCCAAACCATCTGCTCGGGCGTGTTTCAGCCATCAACAGTCTCGCCTACGGTGCGCGGCCGGTCGGCGCAGGACTGGGCGCTGTGATCGGCGCGTTCTCAGGTACCGAGGGCCTGTCTGATCATCCCGGCCGCCGGATTTTTGGCGCAGGCCGCGGTAATCCTGCTCTCGCCGGTCATGCGGCTGGGCAGAGGCAGCATCTCCTGAGGAACAAGTCTCGGCAGGCGGAACAATGGGGACGCAATGCGAAGCAGCTTAGTCGGGAGAATTGTGTGCAAGCAACATGTCCGGTTCGGGACCAAACTGCGAAAAACTCGCATTGAGCATATTCAGTCCGGACTACCAGTGGGAGCAGACATAGTCGCGGTGTGCGGCCACTTCGCATTGCGCCACTTGCGAAAGCACCGATGAAAGTCGGGGACCGTCGTGCCTCGGCGGCTCACCGCTCAGAAAGTCGGACCAAGCGCATCTAACGTCTACACGAGCCTAGCGCCGAACTTCTCCCGGAAGATCCGTTCGCCTTTGGGCGTAATCAGCACGGCTCGGGTGTCGGCCATGCGACGCGTCCAACCCGTTGCCAGGCTGTGGGAGCAGATGACTGCTCCCACGATACCCGCGAGATGCATGCGGCGCTCGCTCCAATCGAGGCAAGGGCGGCACAAGACACGGCCGGATCGCTTCGTCCGCCGCGCCAGCAACGGCGCCGTGTCCATTCCGATCTGGCCGAGGAATTCCAGACCAGCGTCGGTGACGATGCCTGCATCGCTGGAAAACTCGACGTAGCCCTGCTCGATCATGGCATCGGCGAGAGCCACGCCCAGTTGACCCGCGAAGTGGTCGTAGCATGTCCGCGCCTTCCGCAGCGCGGCGTCCTTCGGGCCGACGGTGACGCCCTTGCTGCCGGGCTCCAGCTCCGCTGCGACATGCATAATGCTCTCCAGCATGCGCGCGACCGATGGCGTCGCCAGCCGATGATAGCGATGGCGACCCTGCTTCTCGACCGAGACTAGACCTAAGGCCGTCATGCGGGCGAGATGGCCACTTGCCGTTTGCGGCGCGATGCCGGCCACTTTCGCCAATTCGCTCGCGGTCAGGGCGCGACCATCCATCAACGCGTGCAGCATACCCACACGCGCCGGATCGCCCGCCAGCGCCGCAACCTCAGCGAACCGTGCCGTGCTCGTCATTCAATCGGCCCTCAAGCGAGATGAGCAGCTTAGCCGCGATGCTGGTCGCAACGCTACGGTCATCACCGTAGCATCGTCCGGTGCCACCGAGCCAGTGTCGCGCCATGGGGAAGTCTTGCGCGACCGGCCAGCAACTCTTGAAGACGGTCTGTCCGACCGTCGGCACCTGGTGGCGTCGGTCACGCACGAGAATTGCCCTGCGAGAGGTGGACTCGCGGCTGGTGGCAGACATCGATCGAACCGAGGTCGAGCGGCAGCGGGAATGCGCCAAGTGGTTCTGGCAGAGGTAGACGGAGCATTGATGTCCGCGGATACCAACAATCGAGTGTTCTTCGGCTGGCGGGTCGTCGCGGCTGTGTTTGTGCTCGCGGCGTTCGGATGGGGCCTCGGTTTCTATGGGCCTCCCATCTATCTCCACACCGTGCGCGAGGCGCGGGGTTGGTCTCTCGCTCTCGTTTCGACCGCCGTGACGGTGCATTTCCTGTTCGGTGCGATCGTCATCGCCAACATGCCGAAGCTCTATAAGAAGTTTGGCGTCGCCGCAGTGACCAAGGCCGGCTCCATCGCTCTTGCAGCCGGCATCACGGGATGGGCCATCGCACAACAACCGTGGCAACTGTTCCTTGCGACCCTGCTGAGCGGTGGCGGCTGGGTGACGATGGGCGCTGCGGCGGTGAACGCAATCATCTCGCCGTGGTTCGTTCGGACGCGTCCCGCTGCTCTGGCCTCGGCCTACAATGGTTCGAGCATCGGCGGCGTTGTCTTCTCGCCGTTGTGGGTGGCTGCGATCGGCCTGCTTGGTTTTCCCGGAGCAGCGGTCGCGATCGGCCTCGTCATGGTCGTGACGATCTGGGTACTCGCGGATCTCTACTACGCGAAGACCCCCGAGCAGATGGGACTGATCGCCGACGGCGATGCGCCCGGTGCGTCAGTCGTGTCAGTCATGTCACTGCTTGCGAAGCCTCTTCCTGGCCGGCAACTCTGGCGCGACTGGCGCTTCATGACGCTGGCCGCTGGAATGGCGCTCGGCTTGTTCGCGCAAATTGGACTGCTGGCGCATCTGTTCTCGCTGCTTGTGCCGGCGCTTGGCGCACAACCTGCCGGCATTGCAGCCGGTGCGGCAACGGCAGCCGCCATTGCGGGACGCACGCTCTTTGGATGGCTCATGCCAGTTGGTGCCGACCGGCGACTCTTCGCCTGCGCCAGCTATCTCGTGCAGATCGCAGGGTCGCTGGCGTTCCTGCTCGCGGCCGGCGATAGCGTCCCGCTGCTGCTGCTCGGCGTCGTGCTGTTCGGCTTCGGCATCGGCAACGCCACCTCGCTGCCGCCCCTCATCGCGCAGGTCGAGTTCGTGAAAGAAGATGTGCCGCGCGTCGTTCCGATGATCGTCGCGATCGGTCAGGGCACCTACGCATTCGCACCCGCCGCCTTCGGCCTGATTCGGGAGTTTGCGCCCCAATTGGGAGCAACGGCGGCTGGAGCCGCGCCATACCTCTTCATCGCGGCAGCGGCGATCCAGGGGGCGGCCATCGCAGCATTCTTGCTCGGCCGTCGGCGGTAGTATTCGTCACTGCTTCAGCGTTCGGAAGCTCAGCGCCAGGCCAGCTATTTCCGGGAAAACCGGAAGAAGGCTGAGCAATCAGTGTTCCGGCAGAGTTGGGCTTGCCGCTGAAGCATTTCCCCACGGTTGGTGACCCTATGTGCGGATGCGTGACGTTACGTCAGTATCCGCTGATCAAGGTATGATTTGCCGCCTCGCATTGTACCGATTGAAGCGGCGCGCGCCGACCCGACCAGCAGATCGGCGAGCGCGTTGACGACATGGTACAGGTCGGGAGGTCCCGCCACGCGGCGTGATGAAACGTCACAATCCGGTCCGCCGGGCGCCGACAGCGAGCGGCGTGTCGTCACGATCTGCAAGAAGGCAACCGCCATGCCGGCCCGTTATGAAGGGAGCTTGGATGCGGTGGTCGGGCCAAGCTGCCCATGTTCCAATGACGATTCCAAGAGATCCCAGTCCCGCTGCGAGTTCGTAACTTGGCGCGGGCGCGCCGCGACATAGGGTGCCATCGAAGCGTGAACTGCAAATGCTATCTTGGGTGTTTCCGTATGCGCTTGTCTATCTATATGCGGCTTTCCGGAAGTCCCTTCATCAACATCCGTCGTGAGAAAGAATGTTCACCAGACGCCCGAAGGGATCGCAAACATAGAAGCGGCGTACACCCCATTCCTCGGTTGCCGGACCATATTCGATGGCGAGCCCTATCGCTTTGACACGCCGAAGGGCCTCATCGAGGTCGTCAACCTCGATCGATAGGTCGGGCACAGGTGTACCAGAACCGCCCTGGCTCGCGAAACTGATCTGGGGCGCCATCGCCTCCGTGCTGGCATAAGTAGCGATCCACCCCTGATTTATCACGACTTCCAATCCAAGGACATCGGCATAGAAGGTCTTCGCCTTGGCCACGTCGGGCGTGGCGATATTGGCAACGATGCGCACGACTTTCATGTCAGCCACATGGACTCGGCATTGCTGGAACTGGATCGAGCACCGCATAGGCCGCTGCGGGAGCCACGAGGCGAGCCGTGCCCGGTCATGCCGCGTTCCAAGTCCAACTTACCAAAGCCGCCACGGAGGGCCAAGCGTGCCGCCGTCAATCCATCGAATTCGAACTGGGCTTTGCCGAGTGGAGGAGGCTTGCGCTAACTTGGCCGTAAAGCCGTGGCCGCGACAACTGTCTAGCAAAGACGTTCGATTATGGTCGCTATCGCTTTGCTCTGGTAGATGCATGATGGCATTAACTCCCCTTCTTGACGCTGCGCCGATCATCCAAGTCCACGCTTTCGCGGCCATGGCTGCATTCTTGTTTGGCGCCATTCAGCTGGCCGCCCCAAAGGGCACGATCCCCCATCGTACCATCGGCTGGATTTGGGTCATGCTGATGGTGCTGATTGCCGGAAGCTCGTTCTTCATCCACGATTTGCGCGTCGTCGGCCCGTTCAGCCCGATCCACCTCTTGTCGATCTTCACTTTGATCATGCTTCCGCTCGCCGTGATGCATGCCCGCCGCCATCGCGTGAAAGCTCATCGTAGGGCGATGATTGCCATCTTTTTCGGTGCGCTGGTGATCGCCGGGTTGTTCACCGTCATGCCGGGTCGGATCATGCATGCCGTGTTGTTCAGCCCCTGAGTCTTCGCGTGCCCATAAAAAGGGGTAATGCCGGCTCCGTTCTCGAACACCACGGCGGGGCCGAGCAGGTGGAATGAGCTTTCAGAAGCAGGTGAAGATCGCGGACGTCGTTCGCCCCACACCCCATGCAATTGCTGTGTACGCTTCGTGACCACTGTCGCCAGGGGTCACGCAACACTCGCTACCAAGCGGGCGCTGCCCCCGTACTTGGGCCGGTCTTCCACCGGCTGGATTGCACCAGCTTCGCCTGGCGCACTTACTCGATCACCTCGTTAGCGCGAACCAGAATAGTGGGCGGGATGGTGAGACCAAGCGCCTTGGCGGTCTTGAGGTTAATCACTAGGTCAAATCTGGTCGGCTGCTGCACTGGAAGGTCGGCAGGCTTGGCACCCTTGAGAATCTTGTCCACGTAGCCTGCGGCACGTCGAATCACTTCAGCAAGACTTGTTCCGTACGACATTAGCCCGCCGGCCGTCACAAACTGTCTCAGTCCATAAAGCGTAGGCAATTGCTGCCCGGCAGCGAAGTCTGCAATGGACTTTCGGTAACCTTCGGTCAGAGGGTCTTCGACCGTAATCAACGCATCCGGTTGCTGCCGCGTGATCGCTTCGAATGCACCATTGAAGTCATCCGGGCCTCGTACCTCAAAGGATTGAACCATCATCCCGAAAGTCGTACCGGCATCCTGCGCCTCTTTGAACACGAGCGCACCGTAAGGGTTTGCCGCATTCCAGAGTACGCCGACGCGAGCAAGCCGGGGAAGCAACTCTTTGAGCAATTCCAGGCGCTTCCCGCCAAGGTCCGGCGCCATCAGGCTCATCCCGGTGACGTTGCCGCCGGGTCGCGCCAGACTCGCCACGAGCCCGCTGCCCACTGGGTCGCCTGCTGCCCCCATCACAATTGGAATGGTGGTCGTGGCCTGTTTGGCGGCCAGTGTCGGGGGTGTTCCGAACGTTACGATGACGTTGACCTTTAATCGGACCAGTTCCGCTGCCAACTCAGGCAATCGTTCAGGCCGATCTTCCCCGTCGCGGTGCTCGAATGCGACGTTTCTTCCTTCGATCCATCCCAACTCCCGCAAAGCATCGTAGAAAACCTCAGTCCCTGAGGCGGCTGCACCCGCGACAAGAATCCCTATCGTGTGCGCTGTTCCGACTGGTTGTGCGTACGTAACCAGGGGCCACGCAGCCGTCGCGCTGCCGACAAGAGTGATGAACTCGCGCCGCCTCAAATGAGCGAATTGCATTCAAGTGTCCCTTCCCGGCCGGGACCTGATGCAGGATATCGGATCGGCGAGAGGCCGTCAGCGGCTATCGGAACGATTACGCAACCTATTAGTCGCGGCCGTGAAGGTCCGAAGGTCCAGGTGGGCCAAAGCGATTTCCTCTTCGTGACCTCCTGCCCTCCTTCAACCACCCTCTCGGGCGAGGGCGTCCGAGCCCATCTCACCGGCTCTGATCGCCAATTCACCGCACAGCCTGCCCATCTCTCGGCCTCATCCAGTGCCTGCGCCGGATCGGACGCCCAGCCGCTGACGTAGTCCGAAATCGCGGCAAGCGCCAACCCCGCATGCGGCGCCGCGAAATTCAGATCGAACTCGATCGCTCGGCGGTACATCGCCCGCGCTTGCGCGATCAACTCCCGAGTGCCGCGAGTGAGCAATTCGCGCGCTCGCAGCCAGGACTCGTATGCGTCCACGTTGCTGGTACCGCGTCGGCGCAGCCGCTGCTCCTCGCCCTGCGTCAGCGTGACCGCCAGCGTGTCGACGATCTTCTCTACCACTTCGTCCTGCGTGAGAAGATGTCCGTGAGATCACGGTCGAACCGCTCAGCCCAGAGGTGCCCGCCGCTGCCGGCATCGATGAGCTGCGCGGTGATGCGCACGCGATTGCCGACCTTGCGGATGCTGCCCTCGAGCAGAAAGCGCACCCCCAGGTCGCGTCCGATCTCCTGCGCTTTGACCGACCTGCCCTTGTAGGCGAAGGAGGAGTTGCGGGCGATCACGAACAGGCCCGAGGCCTTCGAGAGGTCGGTAATCAGATCTTCGGTCATGACGTCTCTGAAATATTCCTGCTCCGGATCGCCGCTCATGTTCTGGAAGGGCAGGACGGCGATCGATGGTTTGTCGGGCAGCGCAAGCACCGTACCTCTCGGAGCACCGTCGAGGCGGATACTATACACCCGCACCGGCTCCGCGATGTTCTTCAGCTGCTTATCGCCAAGGTCCTCGTAAGCAAGACCGAATTCTGCGCGGATTTCCTCGTGGACCTTGCCGGACACGCAGATACCGCCCGGTTCCGCGATTCCCTCCAGCCGCGCAGCGACGTTGACGCCGTCGCCGAAGATTCGATCATCGTCGTAGATAACGTCACCGAGGTTGATGCCGATACGAAACTCCATACGCCGCTCGGGCTCGATTGCGGCATTGCGTTCGATCATCTTCCGTTGAACGGCGACGGCGCATTCGACAGCGTTCAACACACTGGGGAACTCGGCCAATATACCGTCTCCGGCCGTATCGATGACACGTCCGCCGAACTCGCCAACCATCGGCAGTACGACCGCCTGATGGCCCTTGAGGTCGCTCACCGTCCGCGCTTCGTCGGAACCCATCGAGGCGCTATACCTCGGCGGTTCGCTTGCGGCCCGTCTCTCTGCAACCTGCGCGCCGGGTATCACGTCCCGACTGTTCCGCAACGTTCACCACCGTCGCTTTTGACGACAGCAGCTTGCGGCGGCTTGAGATCAACACCTGATTGCCGACCTCGAAGGGCCTTCCTTCAATCTCTCGTACAGCTGCACTACCGCCGTGTGGACCGGCGATGCTCGTGAACACAAGACCCTCGACATACATCACTCGGGAAGTCCCGCTTTGCGGAGACCATTGATAAACAAGTCCATGAGTTTCGAATTGCGAATAGGGACCCGCGCGCGTAGAGCGGAAAGGGTCAGGCTCGGCTCCAATTCGAGCAAGCGTGCCACGGTCCCCTGCGCCTCGTCGATCCGGCCAAGCTCTGCAAGGCAGATAGCGTGAAAGCGCAGTGCAGGACCGAACGTTGGCCGCTCCCGCAGAGCACGTCGCGTCCAATCCAGCGCCTCGCCGAAGCGACCCAGCGTCATGTAGGCAAAGCCCATCGCCGACATGGTAAAGAACGCCTCGGGATCGACGGGGCTGAGCCGCCTAGCCTGTTCGAGCAGCTTAATTGCCTCGTCGGGCTCTCCTGCTGCGGCGAAGCTCCAGCCGCGCAATGTTAGGGCCTGAGCAGAGCTGGGGTTGAGTGCAATTGCCCGATCATAGAGTTCCATCGCGCCGTCAAGATCGACGCGAAGCTGCCAGAGGGCAAAGCCGGCCATCCAGAGCACGGTTGGATCGTCACCGGCGATTTCGACTGCTTCGCGCGCAAGGCCGGTCGCCTTGGCCCGTTCCGCCTGGTGATCGGCGGCCCACCCCTGAGCATTACGCCAGGCGTAGCAGCGGGCTGCTTGCGCCTTTGCCAAGCCGAACCGAGGGTCGAGCTCGATCGCCCGCCCTAGCAACTTCAGGGCCTCGTCAACGCCCTCGCGCGTCAATGAATAGAACGGCGGCAACGCGCGAAGGTAGCAGTCATAGGCGTCAAGCAAATCGGTCGGCTTGCGTCGCGCCCGCTCGACTTCGGCGTGGCGTAAACTCGGCTCCATCGCCGCGACCACGCTCTTCGTGACGCGGTCCTGTAAATCAAAGACGTTCGCAAGCTCTCCATCGAACTTGCCGGCCCAAATGTGAATTCCACTAGCGGTCTCCGCGAGTTGCGCCGAAATACGCACATGGCCAGCGGCCTTACGGACGCTCCCTTCCAGCACATATCGCACCCCCAACTCACGCCCGACCTGCCCCACGTTCACCGCCCGGCCCTTGTAGGTGAACGAGGAATTGCGCGAGATCACGAACAGCCACTTGATG
Organism: uncultured Alphaproteobacteria bacterium; assembly: GCA_963840535.1. GTDB lineage: Bacteria > Pseudomonadota > Alphaproteobacteria > Rhizobiales > Xanthobacteraceae > VAZQ01. The sequence goes on along the minus strand of CAWIZJ010000048.1, from coordinate 19,483 downwards.
TGAGAGAGCGCGCTGGTGATGTCCTCGACGATGCCGTCGGCGAAGTATTCCTGCTCCAGGTCATCGCTCATGTTCTGGAACGGAAGCACCGCGATTGACGGCTTTTCCGGCAGCAGCAAGGTTGGACGAGAGCCTACCGCCGATGGTGCGTCGAACAACGAGCTTGTCTCAGCAGCAATTTCGGCAGCAGGCGAGGTATGCATTTGCCTCGCCCTTCGCTTCTCCTGAATCGACTGATAGAGCCGCTCGGTCTCGGCCTCCGGTTTGACACCCAGTTGGCTTCGCAACGCGTTGCAACAGAGTTGGTACTGCCTGAGCGCCAGCGCCGTCTGGCCTTGCTGGGCGTAGATCTGCATGAGAGCACGGTGCGCAGTTTCCTGCAGAGGGTCGAGCGCGAGCAGTCGACGCGCGCACAAACCGGCCTGATCGTGAGCGCGACTTGCCATCCGGCGATCAAGCAATCTTGCCAGCGCTTCGCGCACGAGATCGCGCAGCCGCTGGCGCTCGAATAGCAACCACTCCTCGAACGCTGGGTCGCGCACATCGAGGCCGTCGAGCAGGTCACCACGATAGAGCGTCGTCGCCCGTGCCAGTGCTTCAGTCGTCGCTTCCCCGATGAGCTGCTCGAACTCCTGCACGTCGACGGCAACCTCTTCCCGATCAAGGGTCAAGGATGCGCGGTCGGTCAGTACCGGCAAAGGATGCTGCGAGCCGAACGACTTCCGCAACCTGAGCACCGTCTGCTTTAGGCTGTCGTGCGCCTGCTTGTCGCCGCGGTCGCTCCACAGCAATGCGGCCAGCTTGTCGCGCGAGCGAGGCTCGCCCGGCGGCATTGCGAGAACGGCGAGCAAGGCCCGCTCCTTGCGGCCGGAAACTTCGATTACGCGCCCGGCTGCGCGAGCCTGGAATCCGCCGAGTAGAACCAGCTCCAAACACGTCATAGGCGATGCGCCCGCACGGATCGTCACGCCAACCGACGACCCGGACAACACAGGCACGGTTGAGCGTCTGCTTCCGAAAGCTAGACGAATTAACCCTGCCGTCACGCAATCCGTTACGAGCCGATTACCTACCCAGCGTAGAGCAAACCTATCGCAAAGTCTCGCGTCGGGCGGTGCTGGGGAGGGAGCGAAGCTGAGAGCTGGATCTTACTCGGACCCGACCAACGACCGAACGGAGAACATCGCCATGCTCACCGCCCTCGTGCTGGTATGCTTGCTGGCAAGCACGCCCCACCTGCGGGACTGCACGCCGGAAAACGCCGCTGACACGCTCGCGGTGCCGGGCGAGTACGGCAACCCCTTGACCTGCCTGTCCCGCGCGCAGGCGTTCGTCGCCGCGACTTACCCACTGGACGTGCTGGCGACGAAGCATCGTCTCAAGGTCGTCTGCCGACCGCCCGCTGCCGCCTCGCAACGTTGGGTGATACGCGCATGGAGGAGATCATGACTGCCGTCCGTGAGCGGTTGAGCATACCTCTTCTGGCATCTCGGATGGGTCCGTTTGGGCCGATCTGGGAGGAGGAAGTGAGTCCGAAGTCGATGCAGCGGCTGGGGACGCGGGGCAGGATGTCCCGTGGTGAGTTCATGGCGATGGCCGTCATGGGCGGTCTGACCATTGCCGCCGCTGAATCACTTTTCACGGCAATCCGCGCTGAGCCCATGAGGCCCCGCGAACGAGGAGCCTTAGCTATGCAGATGGTAATCCCCGGTCTGTATGCCTCAGCACCAGAACCGCTGCCGTTTGGCCGGTCACTCGAGCTTCGCGCATTCGTTCTCGCTCGGAAGCAGGGCAATTTGCTCGTCTACAGCGCTGGCAACCTTGCAGCCGATGTGCAGGCGACCGAGGATCTCGGTGGCATCTCTCGTCAGTACCTGAATCACTGGCACGAGGCCGCGTTCGGCATCGGCCAGGTCGCCAACACGTCTGGTCCACCGCTCTTCTGCCACGAGAACGAGCGCCCATCGGTGTCGGCCAAGGGCAAGGTCAGCGAGACCTTCTCCGAGCGCCACATGCTCGACGACGACTTCGAAGTGATCCCGACCCCGGGCCACACGAGCGGCGCGACCGCCTTCCTGTGGGACAGCGGACAACACCGAATTCTGTTCACTAGCGACACGATTTACCTGCGAGAAGGCAACTGGGTGGCCGCGCTGCTGGCAGGCTCCAGCGATCGCGCCGACTACATTCAAAGCCTCGAACTCATCCGCGCTCTCGACTTCGACGTGCTCGTTCCGTGGATAGCCACTGCGGGCGAAGCCTTCCATACCGTCACCGATAGGGCGAATGCACAACGCCGCATCGATGCGATCCTGGCGCGGTTGCGCCGCGGTGAAGATCACTGAGGGAGATACTCTACCATGAACACAAAGATGCTCCAGGATGTCACCGCGGCGAAGTTCGGCACCGGCTTGAGCTCCTGGTTTATGGCCGTGGCAAGACGGCGTCGCATCCGGCGCGCAATTCGCCAAGTTGCTCAGCATGACGATCGGATGCTCAAGGATATCGGCATCCATCGCAGCGAGATTGAGCGCGCTGTGCGCTGCGGGCGCGCGGACCCCGGGTTCCAAAACGTGAACCCATGTCGCCAAGCAGGTGATGAAGTCGCGACGCTCAACCGAAACGACACTAAGCGTGTGTACTGACCGTCCAAGGTTCAATACGGTGAAGTATGGGACCGCAAAGCCCTCGAATGAGCAGAAGTCGGTTCGTGACAACATGAGGCGAAGACCATGGCGAGAAACAACAGCAAGACCGCCGACGAGGTCCAGATCCGCCAGCTCATCGACTACTGGGCGTGCGCAATCCGCGACAAGAACATCGATGCAGCGGTGTCTCACTACGCGCGCGATATCCTGCTGTACGATCTCGCACCCCCGCTCGTGCACAGGGGAGTGGACGTATACAAAAAGGAGCTCGAGGAATGGTTCGCAACGTTCCAGGTACCCGTTGGCTTTGAAGTGCACGATCTGAGCATAACGGCGGGCGACGGGGTGGCGTTCACCACCAGCCTCAACCGCATCAGCGGAAAGAGGACGAGCGGCGAGCAAACCGATGTCTGGGTGCGCGCCACCATTGGTTTCGCCAAGATGGACGGTGCGTGGAAGGCGACGCACGAGCACTTCTCGGTGCCGTTGTACATGGACGGCAGTAACAAGGCGGCGATTGATCTCAAGCCCTGACGGTCTTGCCCCTGCGCACCGAGCGAATGCGCGGAGCGATGAAATGGACGATGATCTTGCGAACCTGACAAGGCAGGAATTGATCGCCGAGGTGATGCGGTTGCGTGCGGGTATCCGCGCCCATCGCGACAGCAGCGGTCACGATCTGTGCTGGCATCATCCACAGCTTTGGAACCTCCTGCCAGAGCCGATTCCGAAAGACCTCGCCGTACCTGACTGGCCTCAGTTTCTGCGGGGCTGCATCAAGTATCGGGAGTCTCTCGACCGAGAACTTCCAGACGCGCCGCGCACGGATGCAGACTTCGACAAAGGCTCTCAATCGAGCTGAGCCGGAGAGCCTCCCTGCAATGTTACCGCACCGCTGCTGCAGTGAGCATCGGTGCGGGCCATGCGCTCTGCCCATCGGCATGCGAGCCTTCGAAGAGCCGGCTACGATGCAAGGGGGAAATGACATCACGAGGATCGTGTGCTTGTGACACAAACCCGAGCAACCGTTTTTCACGCGAGACAAATTCGGGGTTCGGTGCGCTCGACCTGGCCAAGGCGAAACTCGCCTCAACGCCTTGCGCTCGCTAAGCTACGGAGCGAACCATGATCATGGGCATGCACGCAGTTATCTATACTCGCGACGCTGGGGCGGACCGTGCCTTTTTCCGTGATGTGCTCGGCTTTTCATGGGTTGATGCCGGCGACGGTTGGCTGATCTTCGCGGCGCCGCCCTCCGAGGTCGCCTGCCATCCCGCCGACAGCAACGGCAAACATGAGCTCTATCTTATGTGCAACGACGTGCACGCGGAGATTGCCGAGCTTAGCAAGAAGGGCATCAAGTGCGGCTCTATCAGCGATGAGGGTTGGGGCCTGCTATCTACAATACATCTCCCCGGCGGTGGCGATCTCGGCCTCTACGAGCCGCGCCACGCAATGGCACACGGGACGGGAAACTGAACGACCACTACGCGCAATCCGTCAGCCTCCACAGTAACTCTCACGTTCCCGCTTGTAAGAGGCGTTTTGCTTCGGTCCGCCTCTCCCAGGGGGAACGAATTTGATGGGCATGGCGTGACCAGCGTCCATCTCCGCTGTTAGCACCGAGCTGCCGATCCAGGATGTCCGCTGTCACGGTAGTTCTTGAGGGTAGAGCGGAGTGAGATCGCTCATCGGGCACACGCCGAGCACGCCAAGTTGATGCACGCCGTGATCAAGTGGACCCAATCCTGGTGGAAGAACGGCAAGCGCAATCCCGTGATCGATACCTGCACCTCATCAAACGCCCACCGGATTTCGTAGGTCGCATCTGAGCGCAACCCACGCGATTACGAATGAGCGGCCTCATTCGGGCAGGCCCGCTTTACGGAGACCGTTGATAAACAAGTCCATCGACTTCGGGTCTGCGATCGGCGCCCGACGACGCAGAACGGCAAAGCGTCAAGCTCGGCTCCAACTCGAGCACGCGCACCACGGTTTCCCGCGCCTCATCGAGCCGGCCAAGCTCTGCAAGGCTGACGGCATGAAAGCGCAGCGCCGGGCCGAACGTCGGCCGTTCCCGCAGAGCACGTCGCGTCCAATCCAGCGCTTCTGCGTAGCGACCGGCCGCCATATAGGCAAAGCCCATCGCCAACATGGTGTAAGAATACCTCGGGATCGAAAGGGCTGAGCCGCCTCGCTTGCTGGAGCAGCTTGATGGCCTCGTCGAGCTTTCCCGCCGATGCAAAGGACCATCCCCGCAACGTGAGCGCCTGAGCAGAGTTGGTGAATGACTTCCGTAGCCTGCAGGGCCTGCTTCAGGCTGTCACGAGCCTGTTTGTCGCTGCGGTCGCTCCATAGTAAGCCGGCTAACTTTTCTCGCGAGCGCGGCTTGCCCGGCGGCATCGCCAGGATAGCGAGAAGGGCCCGCTCATTGCGCCCCGCAATATCGATCGAGCGGCCGGCCGCGCTGGCCGGATTCCACCAGCAGAACCAGCTCCAAAGACGCCATTGCCGTGCGTCCGCGTGAAATCGGCCCGTCAGCAAGAGCATCCCGACACCGCCAGCACGAAAAGAGCCCGATTTCGGCCCGCAATGGACACTGACGAATTCACGCTGCCGTAACGCAATCTGTTACACGCCGATTACCGGCGTAAAACAAACTGTCCTCAAAGCCTCGTGTCAAACGACTAACCGCCATGCCGGTGCCATGTTCGCCCGAACGAAGGTGACGAAACAAAGCTCACGCCGCAGGTGCGCCGTGACTGGATCGCGGCTTCAATAAGCTCGCTGCGCCGCTCGAGCAGAGTAGCGGCGGTACAGCCCTCCAGACGGTGCAGCGCAATGAACGCCTTGTCGCCGCTGTTTCCGTGCTCGTCGATGATCGGCGTGCAGTCGCGTAGCACGGACGGGATCGCTCCTTTTTCGATCCCACGGCTGGTCGGGTTTCCCACCCCGAGTTGCGCGATCGGTGGGGAGCCGACACGCAAACCGATCATGTGAGCACCCATGACAAACCCGTTCGAACGCATCGCAACCGTCTTGCAGAGCCCGCGCTGTGTCACCCCCGGGGCGATCGGCCGGCCCAGGGCGATGACCGCCACACTCACCATCCGGGGAGTGCACTGGCCAGCGACAGATGTAGCGGCGAGCGTCCCGTAAGGAGAGAAGCCATGTCGGAACAGTCTGCACCCGATGCCCTCGCCGCGTTCTCGAATCACCTTGCGGCCCTGGCCGCAAGGGCAGCCCCACGCACGGTCGGAATCCGGCTGCCCTTCATGGAGACAGGGATGGCCGCAGCCCTTGCCGCGTCGTCGCCAGCCGGAGCTGCCCCGGCAGCGGGCGCCGCGATGCCGCATCATCGATCCACCGTTTCGTTCACCCTTAACGGTGAGCGTCGGCGGGCCGACGTCGCCAACCGCACGACCGTGCTCGACTGGCTGCGCCAGGAGGCGGGGCTGACCGGTGTGAAGAAAGGCTGCAACGAGGGCGCCTGCGGCACCTGCACCGTCCTGATCGACGGCAAGCGGATGAATGCATGCCTGACACTGGTGGTGCAATGCGCGGGGCGGGACATTGTGACCATCGAGGGCATCGCCGGACCGGGCGGCGCGCTGCATCCGGTGCAGCAGAGTTTTATCGATCACGACGCCTTCCAGTGTGGCTATTGCACCCCGGGCCAGATCCTCTCCGCGATCGCCTGCATCCAGGAAGGGCATGCGACCGATGAGGCGAGCGTGCGCGAATGGATGAGCGGCAATATCTGCCGTTGCGCCGCGTATCCGCAGATTACCGCCGCCGTGCTCGACGCCGCCGGCAAGATGAAGGGCTGAGCCGATGCAAAACTTCGCCTATGCGGTGGCGCAGCGCCCGGAGGATGCCTGTGCCGCCGATGGCATCTCGACCATGCCGATCGCCGGCGGGACTGAGCTGCTCAACTGGTTCCGCCTGGGCATCACCGCGCCCAGCCAGGTAATCGATATCGGCCGGCTGGAGGATCTTCGCGCCATCGAGCACTCGGGCGACCGGCTGACGATCGGCGCCCTGGCCACGCTGAACATGATCGGCGAGCACACGCTGGTGCGCGACTATGCCGCTGTGCTGGCGGATGCTTGTCTGAAGGCCGCGTCCGCGCAGATCCGCAACCGGGCGACGATCGGCGGCAACGTCCTGCAAAAGACGCGTTGCGCCTACTTTCGGGCCGAGGCGCCGCTTCCCTGGGGCTGCAACAAGCGCGAACCGGGCACCGGGTGCGCGGCGCGGCACGGCCTCAACGAGCGCCATGCGATCTTCGGCTGGACCGACGCCTGTGTGGCCGTCCAGCCCTCCGACCCGCTGGTCGCACTGGCGGCGCTGGATGCCGAAGTCGAGCTGCTCGGCCGAGAGGGTCGGCGCACTCTGCGCGTCGCCGACCTTCATCTCACGCAGGAGGAGGCGGAACAGGAGGGCGGCGACGCGGCGCGCTTGGAAACGCGCCTGCAGCCGGGTGAGATCATTGTCGCCTATCACCTGCAGATCCGGGAGGGTCAGCGCTCCGCCTATGTGAAGGTGCGCGAACGGGCAAGCTATGAATACGCCCTCGTCTCCGCGGCGGCGGTGTTAAGCCTGACAAACGGGACTATCGGTCGCGCGGCGATCGCCCTCGGTTCGGTCGCGCAGAAGCCGTGGCGGCTTGCCACGGCGGAACGGCAGCTGGTGGGCCAACTGCCCACGCGCGAGGCCGTGCTGCCGATCATCCAGGCGGCGTTGGCGGACGCGCGCCCGCTCGCTCACAACGGCTTCAAGGTCACCATGGCTGCGGGCGCCGCCACCCGCGCCATCGTCGAGGCGGGAGGTGCGGCATGAGTGTGGGGACCAGGAGGACGCGGATCGAGGGATCGCTGAAGGTCACCGGCGCCGCCAAATACGCCGCCGACAACTATCCCGCCGGCCTGCTGCACGCAGTGCTCGTTGGCTCGCCTCGGGCGTCGGGCACGGTGACGGCGATCGACACGGCGCGCGCGGAGGCGGTGCCGGGGGTGACGCGGGTCATAACGCGCGCCGACATGCCCCCCATGGCCCGCATCTCCATGCCGTGGGCGATCACCCGTGTTCCTCTGACGACCGACGTGATCGAGTGGGAGGGCCAGCCTGTTGCAATCGTGCTCGCCGAGACTCTGGAAGCCGCGGAGGAAGCAGCGTCGCTGGTTGATGTGAGCATCGCTGAGACGACGCCACTCCTGCCAGGCAAGGGCAAGCTCGAGCGACCGCCGGAAGGCCAGTTCTTCGAGCCGCTCGAGACCAAGGGCAGCGTGCAGCTCGGTCTGGCCGAGGCCGACGTGACGCTCGACGAGTCCTGGTTCCAGCCCACCCGCAACCACAATCCGATGGAGACCTCGGCCACCGTCGCTCGATGGGAGGGCGATCGACTAACCCTCTGGGATGCGACCCAGATGAACCTCAATCCGCTGCACGTCATGAGCACCGCCTTCTCCATCCCGAAGGAGAATGTGCGGATCATTTCTCCCCACACCGGTGGCGGCTTCGGGTGCAAGGGCTATTGCTGGCCCCACGAGATTCTAGCAGCCGCGGCCGCCAAGGTCTCCCGTCGGCCAGTGCACCTACAGCTCACCCGAGCGCAGCAGTATTCGATGGTCGGCCACCAGCCGGAGTGCCGGCAGCGGGTCATCATTGGCGCTAAGCAGGACGGCACGATCACCGCCATGCGCCACGAGGCGATCAACACCACCTCGATCAGCGACACCCAATTCGAATCGCCCGCGACCGCGACGCGCACCTATTATGCTTCGCCGAACATCGAGATCGACCAGCATATCGAGCGCATCAACCTGGTGCACTCAACGCCTATGCGAGCGCCGGTGGAAGGTCCCGGCAGCTGGGCGCTGGAAAGCGCCATGGATGAGTTGGCGCTGAAGCTCGGCATGGACCCGCTCGACCTAAGGCTCAAAAACTTCGCCGAGCGCGAACCGTTCGATGACAAGCCTTGGTCGTCGAACAAGCTCAGGGAGGCTTATGCCGAGGCGGCGGAAGTCTTCGGCTGGCGCGAGCGTCATAGCTGGCCCAGGCAGGATGGCGTCTGGACGCTCGGCCGTGGCATGTCGATGGCGAGCACCTTCTGCGCACGTTTTCCCGGCGAGGCGCGGGTGCGTGTGAACGGCGACGGCAGCGTCGTCGTTGAGGCCAGTGCCAATGACATCGGCACCGGCAATCAGACGGTCTTCCAGCTTATCGCTGCCGAGGCGCTCGGCACCGATCCCGAGAACGTCAACATCCGCTGGGGTGACACGCGTTATCCACCCGCCGGTCCGGTCTATGGCAGCTCGCACACCATGGGCACGGGCGGCGCCGTCAAGCTTGCAGCACTCGATGCCCGCAAAAAGCTCGCGGCCTATGGCGCTGCGGCGGAAGGACCGCTCGATCTCGCGACGCTGATGCGCCTCGCCAACGTCTCGGAAGTGACAGGCGATGGCGGCTTCGCGCTCGATGGCGCACCAATCAGCATCAACGGCTCGGGCACGCCTTTTGCCATGCAGACCTGGGGCGCAAACTTCGTTGAGATCGGCGTTGATCGTGATCTTGGCCTCATCCGCTTGCGCCGCGTCGTCTCGCGCTATTCGGCCGGCCGGATCATCAACCCCCTCACCGCGCGCAGTCAAATGATCGGAGCGATCATCTGGGAATGGGGCAAGGTCGCGATGGAGGCTTCCGTCGTCGAACCGACGCATGCACGCTTCCTTGCCAAAAACCTGTCCAACGTCGCGGTGCCCGTGAACGCCGACATTCCCTCCGATATCGATGTCGGCTTCGTCGACGAATATGACGAGCATGCGAGCCCCATCGGCGCGCGAGGCATCGGCGAACTCGGCGGCACCGGTGTCGCGGCCGCCGTTGCCAACGCGCTCTACGATGCGATTGGCGTGCGCGTGCGCGAGGTGCCAATCCTGCCGCACCACATCCTGGATGGGCTGGCGAAAATGGAGCATGCAACCTGACCGCCGCACACGCACGCCCAGCACGAGGTCGATTAGCCGATCGAGCGTCTCATGGCCATTGGCGGACGCCTGTTAGACTAGCTGTTGCGACTAACTCGCTACTAGAGCGTTGGGATCCAGAGGCGCCGGCACGAAGCGGGTACGAATGATGCTATGGAAGCTAACTTTAGGTGAGTACTTGCCGCGATGGCCGTCGGCCGATGTGCACCGACGCAAGTCTCATAATTGTGCCTTAGACGCATGGTCTTTCGTCTGGGACGGATTTGCCACATGACGACGATGGAGCCTGCACTCGTTTTCGCCGAGGTCACCGGTGTGATCCGCATCTGGAATTCCGGGGCCGAGGCTCTGTTCGGGCACCGGGCCGAAGATGTGGTCGGGCGGACGCTCGACCTCATCGTCCCGCCTGAATATCGAGAGCGGCATTGGGCTGGCTTCCGCGCTGCGATGGCCGCCGGTGACGGGAAGGTCGATCGGGCGGCCGCCAATGTGCCAGCGATGCACCGCGACGGAACGGTCATACGGGTAGCAGTCAGACTGCTCGTAATCCACGACGCCCGCGATCGGGCCACCGGCGCCTTGGCCGTATTCGCCCAGGATGACGAGGCCGCCCCGCCGCTACCGCGCCTCTAAATGGGGCGGGCAAGGCGCGCCTGGGCGGCTTGGCTACCTACGGCACGGCAACGCTGAGAAATTCGGCAGCGATCGGATCGGCTCGCTGATGCTCCACCAAGACACGGAAGGACCCCATGTACTATCAAGTGATTTTGCAGTGCGCGCGGAGCCTAAAGAATTTAGAGACCTGCCTCGACAAGGCTGAGCAGCATGCGGCCGCCAAGAAGTTCGACGTCGGCGTGCTCATGACCAGTCGCCTTACGCCTGACATGCAGCATTTCATCTACCAGATCCAAAGCGCTTGCGACTACGTCAAAGCCGCAGCGGCCTGGCTCTCAGGCCAGACGCCGCCCAAGCACGAGGACAACGAGCGGACGATCGACGAACTGCGCGCCCGCATCCGGAAGACCGTCGCTTTCGCGGAGAGCGTGAAGGAGGCGCAGTACGCGGGCGCGCGCGAGCGCAAGGTCAAACTCTCCTGGGCGCCCGGCAAGGTCATCGGCGGCGACGACTACCTGTTGCAGATGACGATCCCCAACACCTTTTTCCACATCGCGATGGCCTACGCCATCCTCCGCCACAACGGCGTCGATGTCGGCAAGATGGATTTTCTTGGTCCTATCAATCTGGTGGACGCCTGATCGGCCTAGGTGTGCCATTCAAACGGCCGAAATGTGGGGCAATGTCTGCTACCTGGTGTGCGCCGTGACAAGGCGGCGCTTTCCAGTGGTCAAGCCCCACCCGGCAACCGCTCCAGCCGGAAGCAACCGGAGCAGTCATGGAGGTAACGAGTTGGCTGAAGCCTTCGGATAGCGTGTCACGATATACGGTGACAGCGCGAGTGTGCAGGCCGTAACGCGAGTGAACGCCGAGCAAGCCTCGAAAAGGACAATGCGCAGGCCGACCCGACTGCCATTTCGGGGAAGGCTGATACGGCTGGGTGAGTGAGCAAGAATACGCCCAGCCGCTGCGCCGGGGTAGTGGCGACAGCATGTACACAAGGAAAGCGCACGCAACACGGGAAGCCCCGAGGCGTGGTCAGCGATGACCAACTGGAAGCCCGTGAGGGACAGGCCGGGTGCCCTGGGGTGGCGGAGAGGTTCGTAGTACCGCGGAAGCCGGGTAATGCCGGTGGAGGGAAGGGACCTCAGTTCAAGACAGACGCAATAAGTGGTGAGGGACCTGGAGATTGGGCAACCTATCAACTCCGCGAGTGTTCAAAAAACTGCAGAAGGCGTTACACGCGAGAGCAAAGGCGTGAACTCTTGTCCGAGAGCCGGATGCGGGAAATCTGCACGTCCGGTTCGATGAGCGGGATGTGGAAACGGAGCCATGGCTGAACCACTAAGGCACCGCCAGACGAAAGAGGCGGCAACAGCTATGTTCAACCTACAGCCACCGCGCCACATCTCGACTCTACACGAAGCACACCAGTCGGCCGGAGAGCCTTCGGGTCTGTTACCGCGGAAACTCGTGAGGCGCTGCTGCGATATGCCCTTGCGCCTGTCGCTGGACGAGATTAAGCAAGGAAGTCTTGCCGCTATCCGTTGATGTGGTCTACGCCGCGCACAAGCGCTGCCGAGCACAAACCGAGGAGAGAACCATGGGTACGAGCAGGGCCCGCGAACATATCAACCAGGATCGCCGCCGGCTGTTGGGCACCGCTGCGATGGGCATTGTCGCAGACGGTGCGGCCTGTTCCCGTCACAACTGGCTGCGGCGCCCGCGAACGAAGCCATTCGCCCTTTCCGCGTCAATCTGCCGGAGAAGGACCTCGTGGATCTCCGCAGGCGCGTTTCCGAAGGCGGTGGCCGACCGAGAGACCGTCAATGACCAGTCACAGGGCATACAGCTCGCGAAGCTGAAGCCGCTCGTGGAATACTGGGGCACCGGTTACGACTGGCGAAAGGCGGAAGCGAAGATCAACACCTTGCCTCAGTTCATGACCCGGATCGACAACCTCGATATCCACTTCGTCCACGTGCGCTCGCATCATCCGAACGCCCTGCCGCTGATCATGACGCACGGCTGGCCCGGCTCGGTGTTCGAACTGCTCAAGACCGTCGGCCCGCTCACCGATCCCACGGCTCATGGTGGACGTCCGGAAGACGCCTTGACCTGGTCAGCCTTCGATGCCCGGCCCCGGCTTCTCCGAGAAACCGACGGACGCCGGTTGGGGCCGGACCGCATCGCGCGCGTTTGGGCCGAGCTGATGAAGCGTCTTGGCTACACGCGCTACGTCGCCCAGGGCGGCGACTGGGGGGCGCCCGTGTCCAGCGCGATGGCGCGTCTCGCGCCTGCTGGTCTGCTCGGCATCCACATCAACTTGCCAGCGGTCGTACCGCCCGAGGTAACCACGGCGATCGCGGCTGGCGGACCCGCACCGGCCGGGCTTTCAGAAAAGGAACGCGCGACCTTCGACGTACTCAGTGCATCCGCTAAAAGGGGAGCAGATCTTACGCTGCGATGATGGGCACGGGGCCGCAGACGGTCGGCTATGGGTTGACCGACTTTCCCGCTGGCCTCGGGCGTGGATGCTCGGACATCCGGGCTTCTCCGATTGGACGTACGACAGAAGCGATCCTGAAAAGTCTCCTGACGGGGTGCTTGACGAGATAACGCTGTACTGGTTCACGAACACCGCGATCTCATCGGCGCGGCTGTATTGGAAATACGGCGGACGCAGCGTTACCACTGCGGCCACGGAGAGGACTGCCGAGATATCGCTCCCGGTCGCCATTACGGTCTTTCCGCGGGAGAGCTATCGCGCGCCGGAGACATGGGCGCGGCGCGCCTATCGCAACCTCATCTACTTCCACGAATGACAAGGGCGGCCACTTCGCCGCGTGGAGCAGCCCGAACTCTTCAGTGCTGAGCTCCGCGCCGCGTTCCGTTCGTTGCGCCAAGCCTCGTGAACTCAGGAGAAGCGGCGCGCGTCATGCGCGTGCAGAAACCCACAACGCAACCTACTCAAATTCGAGACAGGCCATGAATTAGTCCTGCCCGTGGCTCGCGGTCTCAAACAGATGAACTGCGCAGCGCCCACATTCGCGACCCTGAGTCGCAGGTTCGGGCTCGGCCAGCCAATTGAAGTGGTGCGGAGCGAGACCCGCGAGCGCGTGCGCCGCTTCCGCGCCCGACGAGTGCAGAACGCTGGTAAAATAGCGTGAATCACCGATAGTGCAGATGGGTCCAGCGCCCGTTGGGGATGGGACGCCGGAAATGAAACACGAATGTATGGGAGCTACGGCAGCGCCATGACTAAGCAAGATCTACCCGAGCGATTCAAGTCCCCGCCCATCCGGTTGCCGAAGGTGAGCAAGCAAGAACTGCTCGCCGCCATCCGTGAGGGCGTGCACGACGCCATCTGGGGCATGATCACCAACGCCACCATGGCCCCGTGCGCCGACTTCTTCGCCGCGGTAGAAGACGGCGTCGCCACCGGGATCGAGAAGGCGCAGCAGCGCCCCGCGGATGCGTGATCGGCCGCTTCCCTGACGCTTCCCCAGGGCGATTGCGGGGAAGCGGCGATCGCAGAAAGGCCTGCCGTTGCTGGTCGTTTGAACGTACTGGCAAGGTGGAGCCTGCGTCGGGGGCCAAAGCGGACATTATCGGGTCGCTGTCACCAATCGCGATTTTATGAGTACACGCCCTAGCATAGCCGGGAGACCCCCCGGCTCTGCCGGGGTGGCAGTAGCAGTTTGACATTTCCTGAAGTCGACCCACCGACGAAGCTTCCAATTGTGAGCCGCCAAGCACACGAGAGGAGACCTCATCGATGGATCAGAGCGCATTGTAAGGAGATGCATCAGGAGGGCAAACCCTTGGGTCTTGTCCCAGGTCCCCAGGTCCAACTGGCAATGCGTGTGGAGGTGCGGCCAAGTGGGAGGAACGAAGGAACTGCTGAATCTGCCAAGCCACCACCTCGGGGCCGCCTCAGCGGCCCCGAACTCAGCCGCTTTGAGCGGCTCAATTCCTAAAGCCCCCGGCTCTGCCGGGGGATATTTACGTGTGCCGAGCATGAACGACAGCTTGGAGGTGGAAGTCCTCTATCCAGCCTGATGGCGGCGAAGGATTAGCGAAGCGCAAGGGCGTCGTCGCGAGGCGGGGTCTGGAGGAAGCGTGGAGCAAAGCCGCGGCCCGATGGACAAGAACCGGATAAGGAGGCCTACCCGGCCGGACGAGCGAGCGTATGATCGCGAAGTCCAAAGCCATCAAGGGTCGGGGTGGTAAATCCGGCGGGCGTGCGGCGAAGGCGGTCGGTCTTACCTCGGGAGGTCTGCGCTGTGTCTCGGATTCGAGACTGAGATCGCCGCAAGGCGGGCTGACCGCAGCGTAGAAGTCAGCAGAGGGCATAGTAGGCGGAGCGATCCGCCGAAGGCCCGAACGGTGGAAGAGGCCAGTAGAGCGGCAATCTCGCACGGATCATGCGGCAGAAGAATCAGGTCAAGCTGAACTTGGGCACCGGGGCGCCGGGTGAAGCCCGGAATGCCGCTGCCCAAGAGACCGAAACCCATGCGGCGAAAGCCTGCCTCGAAGGCCCGGCGGCCAGCGGGCCGTCGATGGAGGCGGTAGTCGAGCGTGAGAATCTGAAGAAGGCGCTGGCGCAAGTGAAGCGCAACAAGGGCGCTGCGGGTATCGACGGCATGAGCGTCGATGATCTGGCGTCCTACCTGAAGGAGCACTGGCTCACGATCCGGGCGCATTTGCTTGAAGGCACCTACAAGCCGCAGCCGGTGCGGCGCGTGGAGATACCGAAAGCGACGGGCGGCACACGTTCGCTCGGCATTCCGACGGTACTCGACCGCTTCATCCAGCAGGCGGTGATGCAGGTGCTGCAAGCGGATTGGGACCCGACGTTCTCCGAGGCGAGCTTCGGCTTTCGGCCGAAGCGCTCGGCACATCAGGCGGTGGAGCGGGCGCAGGCGTACATCGCGTCCGGCCACGGCCATGTAGTGGACATCGATCTGGAAAAATTCTTCGACCGGGTCAACCACGACATCCTGATGGGGTTGGTGGCCAAGCGGGTAACCGACAAGCGCATCCTGAAGCTGATCCGCGGCTTCCTTACCGCGGGTGTGCTGATCGATGGGTTGGTCGGACCGACGGAGGAGGGTACGCCGCAAGGCGGGCCACTCTCGCCGCTGTTGTCGAACCTGATGCTGGACGTGCTGGACAAGGAATTGGAGAAGCGCGGCCATTGCTTCGTGCGCTACGCCGACGACTGCAACATCTATGTGCGCAGCCAGCGGGCAGGCGAGCGGGTGATGGCGGGCATCGAACAGTTCCTTGTCAAACGCCTCAAGCTCAAGGTCAACACAGCGAAGAGTGCGGTCGCCGTGCCGCGCGAGCGGAAGTTCCTGGGCTTCAGCTTCACGACCGGACCATCGATCAAGCGCCGCCTGGCGCCCCAGACGGTGGTGCGGTTCAAAGCGAGAGTGCTGGAAATGACGCGTCGTACACGAGGCATGAGCCTCGCGCAGATCATTGGAGAGTTGTCGCGCTATCTCCTTGGATGGCGCGGCTACTTCGGCTTCTGCGAGACTCCGTCGGTGCTGCGCGAACTCGACCAGTGGATGAGACGACGCCTGCGGGCACTCGTCTGGAAGCAATGGAAGCGCGGACGCACGCGCTTTGCCGAACTGCGACGCCGCGGCGTCGGCCGGGATCTGGCGGCGACAACCGCTGGCAGCCCACATGGCCCTTGGCGGCTCAGCAACAGCCCCGCGCTGGCCCTTGCATTCCCCAACGCCTCCCTCGCCGCACTCGGCCTGCCTTTCCTCGCGCCCCGCCAACCGCACAATCCGCCGAACCGCCGTGTACGGACCCGTACGCACGGTGGTGTGGGAGGGGCGGGGCCGTAAGGCTCCCCCCTATCCCGATCTGGAACTTCGGCTTCATCGATCTTCCCGGGCTGTTTCGCGCCACCGAATGGACTACCCGCTGGTCGACCGCGATCCGGTCGATCGCTGGAGCTTCGGGCGCGTCACCCTGCTGGGGGACGCGGCGCATCCCATGTACCCGGGCGGCTCCAACGGCGCCTCCCAGGCGATCCTCGATGCGCAGGCGCTGGCGGCCGAGGCGGGAGGCGACATTGCGGCGGCCCTGGGGCGCTACGAGGCGGAGCGCGTGCCGGCGACCGCCGTGGTGGTCCGCAGCAACCGCGCATTCGATCCCGAGCGCGTGCTGGAGATGGTTGAGGAGCGGCTGCGCGGGCCCGACGACGGTGTCGCGTCCATCATCCCGCGCGGGCGGAGCGGTGACGCTCGGCTACCGTCGCATTGCCGGCTTCGACGTCGACACCCTCAACCGACATGCAGACGGGGCCAACGAACCGCGGGAGACGGCACGGTGATTCGCGAACTTCAGGCAAACTGCTCGCCCCAGGCATAGAGCGCCTTCAACACGGGGGAGAGCGCCTTGCCCTTGTCGGTCAGGAAGTACTCGTAGCGCGGCGGATGGGTTTCATAAAGCCGGGTGGCGATCACGCCGTGCGCCTCGAGCGTCTTGAGCCGGGCTGACAGTGTGTTCGGTGCGACACCCGCAAGCGACTGCTCCAGCTCCTGGAACCGCAACGGGCCTTTACGCAGCAGATCCCTCAGAATCAGCAGCGACCAGCGCTCGCCGACGATCTCGAGCGTGCGCGCCACCGGGCAGTTCTGTTCATAAGCGAGCGCCATGGCCTTCGAGGTACGCGCCGATCACAAAAATTTCAAGTGACTATTATAATTATAGTCGCTATAGTTTAGCAAGTCAACATGCAGGAGGTCGTCATGACCAAACGGTTCTCGATCGCAGCGGCAGCTCTCGTCCTGGCGGCAGCCGGTGCAGCGGCTTCGGAGCTTCCGAGCTTCGACAAGCACGGCTTTCCGATCACGCTCCACCAGGTTCAGGTGGTCGGAGCGGCGGGCGTGGCGGAACGCTCGCCGGCTTCCACGCTGGACGCTGCCTCGCCGCATCAGGTGAAGGTGCTGCGGCTGCGCCGCGAGTAAGCCGCGGAGGCACTCCGCCAGCCGTGCTCCCGGGCGCATCCGTTCTGTTTCGTGCCGGACCGCATCGTTGCGGCACATAGGAGACTGTCATGAGCACGACAGTTGCAGCTTCGGCGACGGGGATCGGAATGACGCTTCTCTGGCGCGCATCCTGCCGACGCTGGTGCGCCTGAGCCTGCCTAATCTGGCTGCCATGCTGGTGGTCGCCCTGGTGGCAATCAGCGAGACCGCCTATGTCGGCATCCTCGGCACGACGCCGTTGGCGGCCATCGCGCTGGTGTTCCCGCTCGTCATGCTGATGCAGATGCTATCGGCGGGCGCGATGGGCGGCGGCATTTCGTCCGCAATCAGCCGGGCGTTGGGCGCCGGCGACATGGGGCGTGCCGATGCCCTCGCGCTGCACGCGGTTGTCATCGGCGCCACGATTGGCCTGTTCTTCAGCGTCCTGTTCGCGGCGTTCGGCGCTCCGATCTTTCGCACGCTGGGCGGCTCGGGCGAGGTGCTCGGGCAGGCGCTGATCTACGCCAACGTGGCACTGACCGCTGCAGTGCTGACGTGGCTGGTCAACACGCTCGCGTCGATCGTGCGCGGCACCGGCAACATGCGGGTGCCGTCGCTCACGCTGCTTGCCGCCTCCGGGCTCCAGATCGTGCTGGGCGGCGCCTTGGGGCTTGGCATCGGTCCTATTCCGCGCTTCGGCCTAGCCGGGGTCGCGACCGGCCTGGTCGTCTCGCAGGCGGCGGCCGCGCTGTTCCTGGCGTGGTTCCTGTACACCGGGCGCGGGCACGTGACGCTCAGGCTCCGCGGCATTGCGCTCGAGCGCGACACGTTCTTCGACATCCTCAAGGTCGGCGCCTTGTCGTCGCTCGGGCCGCTGCAAGTCGTGCTGACCGTGCTGATCCTGACGAGGCTCGTGGCAGGGTTCGGCGAACAGGCGCTCGCGGGCTACGGCATCGGTGCGCGCCTGGAATTTCTCCTCCTCCCGATGGCGTTCGCGGTGGGCGTCGCCACGGTGCCCATGGTCGGGATGGCGATCGGCGCCCGCGACCTCGAGCGCGCTCGCAGAGTGGCATGGACCGCTGCCGGTCTGGCCACAGCCATCTTGGGGGTGATCGGGATGGTCGTAACGATCGCGCCCGATGTGTGGTCGGGGCTGTTTACCGACGCCGCAGCCGTTCGCGCTGCCGCCAACCTCTACCTGCGCTTGGCCGGTCCCGGGTTTGCCTTTGTCGGCCTCGGACTGAGCCTCTATTTCGCCGCCCAAGGATCAGGGAAGGTTCTTGCTCCGGTTCTTGCCGGGACGGTCCGGCTTGTGATGGTCCTGATCGGCGGCTGGTGGCTCGCGGTGAGCGAGGCGCTGGTGTGGAGCTTGTTTGCGCTGGTGGGAGCGTCGATGGTGGCATTCGGGCTGTGCGTTGCGGCGGCCACGTACGTGACGCCGTGGAGCGCTCGCAATCCGGCTCCGTAATCTCCACATGGTCAACAGCTGATGAGTGGAGACACCCATGCCCAAGACCAAGAAAGCGCGCGCCATAGGTTTCAACCACGTAGCCCTCGAAGTGGGGGACATCGATGAAGCGCTGGCATTCTACGGTCGCTTGTTCGACTTCGAGCTGCGCGGCCGGAGCGCAAGCTCGGCCTTCATCGATCTGGGCGATCAGTTTCTTGCGCTGCAGAAGGGGCGCACCCAGGCCGCCGACGGCGGCCGCCATTTCGGACTCGTGGTCGATGACAAGGAGGCGGTCCGACGCGCGCTGAAAGCGGCCGGCATCGAGCCACTCACGGGCCCGTTTCTCGATTTCCTCGACCCATGGGGGAATTGTATCGAGATCGTCGGGTACGACAATGTCCAATTCACCAAGGCGCCGAACGTGCTGCGTGGCATGGGGCTCGCGCACCTGTCCAAGAACGAGAAGGCGACCGAGGAGCTTGCACGCAAGGGCATGGCGCCGACCTGAACGCCGAGCATAAGCGTTCGTGCCGCTAGCGGCAAAAGGGACGCTCAATGGCGACCCAAAACAATGGAAATGCGCATGCCCGAGGCACGCGAACCGCACTCGTGCTTGGCGCGACCGGTGGCATCGGCGGCGAAACGGCGATCGCGCTGCTGCGCCACGGCTGGCACGTCAAAGCGCTCGCCCGCGATATCGTCAGGGCGTCCGACGGGAGCGCACCGTCCGGCATCGAGTGGCTCCAAAGCGATGCGCTCGACCGCGAGCGCGTAATCGCGGCCCGCGCA
>CAWIZJ010000047.1:0-98675 GCA_963840535.1 uncultured Alphaproteobacteria bacterium | reverse complement strand
ATAAGGTCCTCCTCTTTCCACGCTCAGCATCACGAGCCCTGCGCTGAGGCTTTGGCGGGCGCGGGGTGACATTCCCAGTTTTTCCATACATCCCCTTTCTTGCAGGGCGTGCCAGGTTGCAAGGCATGGCCGTAGACGGCCTTCTGGTAGTGTTCGGTCACGGCCATACAGCCGCGTGAGCGCCAGGAGCAGGAGGAGTATTAGGCTGATGCGCATGGGTCTGCCTTTCTACGCAGCGTGGTAAGCTGGTCCGCTTCTGGGAGATAGCCTTTGTGCCGGAACCAGGCGGCTGGAAACGCTTCGGCGCCTTCGTGTTCCAGGATCTTGTCCATGGCTTCGTGGTCTGCATCAGTGTTGCATGCGATACAGTCCAGTATAAGCCTAGGAAATGGCAGTTCGATCATTCGCCTGCCACGTTCGCGTTGGACATAATAAATATCCTTATAGTGGCGCGCCGTAGCGATCAAGCGTTTCTCTTCATTGGTCAGCCCAAAGAGATCATAGGCTTTGCCGGATTGGGGTGTCAGGGCTTCCATGTTTGGCAAAGTACCATCGCGTCGGCGCATTCTCGCTGGTCATGGCCGCGCCGACTTTCGTAGCCAATTCGAGCGAGTTAATAATAAGCGCCAAGCTCGCGCCCGCCTTACGAATGGTCAACAGCCACGCATCGATCTGCTCACTAAATTTGGGCATCGTCGCCAGAATGGCGGCCTCTTCCAGCACCAGCCACATGGGCCGGCGTGTATCAAAACGGCGCTCCGTGAGGTGGAAACAGTACTGGCTCACGGCCTCCAGCAGCCTCGGCGTTTTGATGAGTCCCATTTGCTCGAACACGACCAGGTGGGAGTCCAGGGCATGGGGCTGTACCCCGTCCAGAATGCCGTTATAGAGGCCGCCTTTGAGGAGTGGGCGCAGCGTGCGCTCAATACTGCGGTACAGTTCTACGCGCTGCATGCGGTGTTCGTTGGGCTTGGACAATCCTGAGAGGTCGCGCGTGCCTACGCCAGTGGAGACGCGACTCTCGACGTTGTTGTTGTGGACGCTACACAGGCGGACCAGTTCGCTGATGGTCCGCTGGTCTTTGGGTCGTTCCGCGAGGTCGCGCATGCGGGCTTCCAGGTACGCCTGGGTCGCAATGCTGCCCGGCACACCCATCTGGGTACACAGGCGGAAAGACCATTCCACGCACCAGCGCAGTTCGGCTGGATCGTCAATGTCGCGCAAGGGCTGGAGCGGCACTGTCCCCTCGCTCAGGTTAATCCAGATGCCACCACAGAGCAGTGTCAGCAGCCGGGCGGTGCGTCCGATATCCAGGATGGTGCCCCGCGTGTGCGGGTACATGAGCCACTGGGCCATGCCAAAGCCGACCATGGTCGACTTCCCGCTGCCGGTTGCACCGAGCAGCAGGCTGTGGCCTACGTCTCTGACGTGATGCACCACGCGCACCAACGAGGTGCCTTCAGTCCGCGCGAGGAACCAGGGACCGGCCTGAAGATGTTCATCGCGTTCAGGCCCTGGCCATGTGGCCCGGAAGCCAGGCAGCAGGTGACTGGCCGCGAGCGTCGTGGTGAGCGATCGCCGCATATTGTCCTGTGTATTGCCCGGCATGGCGCCCCGAAACGCGCCTGCGTGGTGCGGTGGGGCGAGCCACTGCAAGAGCCAGTTGCCCAGGGGCGTGCGCGCGCCATAGTCGCCTTCACGCCGCACGACAAACCCGAGCCCTTCCAGGGTATTGCGCAGCTGCTGTGCCCGTTCTTCGGCGTCCTCCGCCGCCGGCGCCCATGTGACGAGGGTGGTACAGAAGGTGCCCACGCCATAAAAGCCCGCGCCAATGTCTTGCCGGGCTTCGCTCAGTTCTTCCGTCTTGCGGGTGGCGTCCTCGTTAATCACGCGAATCTCTTTGCCAATATGCTGGTCGACTTTCTGTTTCATCGTTTTTTCGAGTTCGATCCAGTCTTCCTGTTTTTCCTTGAGCAGGCGTCTTGCTGGTGCGCGGCGATGCCCGTCCAGCGCGTGGACCAGCGGAAGGGCACGGCGAGCGTCTCCAGGCGTTGCATCATGCCGGCCCAGCTGCGCCGAGGATAGCCCGTCAAGGTGAGCACACGGAGGTGCTCGGTGCCGAGCCGCGTATCCCAGTCGGGATAGCGTCCGGGGTCCCAGGCGCTATCGACCAGGTACTGACTGAGTGGGGTGCCTGGCTCTGGCAGGCCGACCGGCGTCCAGCGGAGCGACACGGTGGTTTTGAGGTATTGCAGCAAGGCCTCGCCCGTCAGGAGCCCCATCGTCGCCAGGACGGGCTGCACATGCGTCATGAAGGCATCCGACGCTTGCAGGAAGCGCGCCCGCGCCCGGCGTTGGCCCGTGCGTGGCGTCCAGGTCAGGGCGAGAAAGTACCGCGTCTCCCACACGCCGCCCTCGGTGTCACAGAGCGCCGTCTGCCATGCGGCGTCGATCAGGCCCGCAACCGCAAACCGAGCCTGCCGGGCTGGAGCCCGTGGGCACTGGATGCGCTGGGCTTCAGCATGCAGGGTCCACGTCCCGTCGAGGCGCTTGAGCGCCTGATTCGCTTGCAGCATGCGCGCGCCGACCGTTTCCGGGTCATCGCCAATCAGGTCCAGCCCCCGCACGGTATAGACGCGGAGGAAGGCATGGTGATGGTGACAGAGGACAATCCCGTCCTCCAGGAGCGCGCGCCAGGGCAGCGTCGTGGAGAAGCTGCGTGCTGCACTCATCGGAATGTAGCCACGTAGTCTGTTAACTCGTTGACGGTCATGATGCTTTGTTCCAGACATCCCGTCAGCTGTGGCATGGGGATCTGCGTGAACCCTTGTGGCGGCCATGGACAGGCGGTTGAGCTGCTCGCAGCCATCCAGCCGGGCGGTACGCCGCACAACAACGGCCTTGTACTCGGTTACAAATAGGCTACAGGCTTGATGCTGGATGCGATCATCTTCCGACAGCGGTGAATCATAGCGACGTATCTAAGTGATCGTGGTACCCGACGTTCCCGCTTTGTGCGACAAAGCTAGGCCCACTGAGGCTCGCGCCTGAAGTCAGCACGCTCAACGAGGCTGAGAGCACCAGCAGCAACTCAGTCTAGACGGCCATGGTCTCGGGAGCGGCCCCTGGACAAGGCCGCACGCGCGTTCAAGCATTCCCGGGACAGCCGCGCTTCAGGGCGCGGTCGCCTTCATATTAGTCTGCCTCATAGTAGCGACAATCACGCGACGTCATCGCGCCATCCCACTGGGGATCAGCCCACGTCAGCCATTGCAGGCAGATAAGTTCTGTGAGGGCGAGCACGAGCCCGCCCCCGAGCGTCACGAGCCAGTGCCAGGGGCAGGTCATGAAGCCCCCGACGAACTGCACGACGGCGATCCCGAACCAACACGCAAACCATTTGACCGGCACATGGTAGCGGGTAATGCGCCGCCAGAAGGCCTGGGGAATGTCGGCATAAAAGCCGAGGGCTGCCTGTTGTTGCTCAGTGACCCGCTCCGCCATGTGCCTGCCTCCTTACTCTGCCAGCCAGGGGCACTGGTCCCCGTCCGCTGGAGTTGCGAGAGCTGGGCTGCGACTGTAGGCTACTGCCGGTGGGGTGGCCGCGGCGGTGGAGCCAACCAAGCCGAGGATGGTGAGGGCCGAGGCGCCGACTGCCACGGCGACCACAATGCTAATCGCCTCATCCCAGATCATGCCGTAGCGATTGCGGGCAATGGTATAGGCCACGGTCCCGAGCCCCGCAAAGCCCAGCAAAAAGACGCCCAACAAACCATCGCTTGCAAGGTGTCGGTCGCGTCGTCCAGGGTGGTGCCGGTGGTGGCCCAGCTCGTCTGGGCGAGCCCGAGGAGCAGGAGCTGCCGAGCACGGCGTGCATAGCCTGTCGTTGTGATGGGGCCATAGATTTTCTCCTTCTCGTGTGCTGAGTCTTACCGTTCGCGGCCATCAGGGCGCCGCTGGTCCCTGTCTGGGCCTTCCCGGCTGCGTCGCCGCTGCTCTTCCTGTTGCTGCCGGTTCTGCTCGCGCTCGAACCGTTCTTGCCGTTGCCGTTCTTCCTCGCGCCGTCGTTGCTCTTCTTGTTCGGCCATGCGTTACCCCTTCCAGTAGGGCGGCTTGGTGAGTAATAAGGGGTGCTGAAGTCCCGCCCAGACGAGCACCTGCTCTGGCCCGAGCCCCATCACTTCGTCCATCGTCAACAACTCCCGGCTGGTCGCATGCTGGGTGCGGCTGCGCCGCTCGCTCTGCGTCGTGCTCACCACCGAGATCGTGTGTTTGCCGAGCATCTGCGACAACCGTTTGGCTGTCCCATCGTGGCTGTCCGGCGCATGGAAAATCTTCACCCGCAGATTGCCCCAGAGCGGCGTATCGTAGCCGTAGGTCGTAAAGAGTTGCTCCAGGTCCTGCACCACGAGCACGAACCAGATCTGGGCACTGCGGGCATGGGCGGGGGCGCGCTCTAAAATATCCATCCACCTTAATTCGTTAAATTCGTTGAGCAGCATGGTCAGGGGCGCCGGCTGCGTCCCTGCCGTGGTCGTCAACACGCGATACGTCGATTGCAGCAGCAGACGGTAGAGGGGATAGAGATACCCGAGATCCTCCGGGGTCTCGGCGCCCAGATAGAGCGTCATCGGGCGCGTGCCCAAATTGCAGATCCGTCAGGGCAAAATCTGAACGACGTCGTGATGGCGGCAATGGCCGGATCACTGAACAGATCGAGGGCCAGCTGGGCCGTGCTCCACTCCGCCGTAAATTGGCGTTCCGCGTCCCGCAGCATCGCACCGAGACGGTGCCCTTGCGCCTGGACTTCCGGGTGCGCATGCGCCTGCATCGCGGCGAGGGTTGCCGTGGGCGTATTCATCAGGCGATGGCAGTGGGTGAGCGTGGCCTTGCCTGTCGCTGCGGTATGCAGTTCGTAGAGCAGGACGCCCCGTCCGGCGATGGCGCCGCTCCGTTCAAAATAGCTCCCCGAGTCACTTGCCGTCGTGTCTTTTTTGCGCGGGATCCAGTACGCTCTGCATGCACACCATCACATCGCGAAATTCGTGCTCCGTTCCCTTCCGCACGACGTCCAGCGGATTCCAGGCCTGGCTGTCGGGGTCCCCCGGGGCGAGCCGGAAGACCGGACCCAGGCGCTGGCGGTAGCGGCCACAGTGCAGGACACTTTCGCCGGTTCTGACGCCGCCCGCTTCATTGTTTTTAATATCCACAATGACCATGCTCCAGGGGCAGGTGGCCGTGAAGGGAAAGTTGTGCGATCGGTCTTTTTGTGAGCCGGTCCCTCCCACCAGCAGAATATGTCGCTGGACGACGCGAAGGGTCTGGCGCCCCAGCATGCCCAAGGGATACCCATGGTGTCGCACCAGACCCGCCCGCCGCGCCTCGCGCCAGGTCGCCCACCGGCTGGAGCCATGCGTCTGGCGCCGGCGCTCGCCTCGGCTTGCCAGTCCCCCCACAATGAGCAGTGCGACCATGATGCACGCCGACACTGACGAACAAGGCGGTCTGGTGGCCTTGGAGCCAGTGGGAGAAGGCGAGGGCGTGCTGGATGGGCGTCATCGCGCGCGCTCCTGTTCTCGCTGCCGCTCCTGTGCCCGCAGCGCTGCATCCAAGATGGGGAGGTCCATGTGCCGGGTGTCCCCGCCGCGCTCCTGTGTCTGATGGCGCCCACGGGAAAGGACGCGGGGGTGCGTCTCCCGGTAGCGCGTCCGTTCCTGCTTCAGTGCTGGCTGCAGCGTGGTCGTATACACCTCGGCCAGTTGGCGGCGTTGCGCCTGGAGAGTCTGGATGGTCGCCTCGCTACGCTGCGGCCTTGCGGACTTTGTGCTTGGCCAGAACCTGCCATGGGCTTCGCTTGTCCAGCGCCTCGGTACTGTTCCCATAGCTTCTGCTGTTCTTGGGCGATCGCTTCCAGTCAGTTGGCGCTGCCCGCGCTGGACGAACCATGTCGCTTGCCGTACCGCTAATGGTGCCCGTGCTGTGTCCACGTCTCAAGGTTGCTGTAGGGCAGCCGTGTTCGTGGCCCCAGACGCCGGGCATGCGTGCTGATGAGTGCCTGCCGCAGGTTCCGCATTTCCCGCCACCTGACAACGAATCTCTTTCACCTTATGGGCTCGGTCGAGGTTGTTCGAGGCCATGCGCGCGGCAGGGTATCGCGTAAGAGTGTTCCCAGTCTTTCCAGAGCTGGCGCCATTGTCCACGCTGTGTCGACAATTGCGCTGCTGTGTACTCCGCCTTGGCCTTGACCCGCTGAAACTAGGTGCCGGGCTCGCGTGCTGCCCATCATCTGGACGTGGGACTTATCAAGATATGCACATGAGGTTGGGTTCGTCCGTTCCGAGTCACGAGGCCCATGTAACGCCCAACGTCAGGGGATAGGCGGGAGCTGTGCCAGCCAGGCATGGATGAGCTGCAAGATTCTCGGCATGGGTCAACTCCCGGGGTAAGGTCACTTCGAATTCTTTCGCGACACGCCGCCCGCCCGTGAATATGTCTGTCGCCACTGCCAATAGGTATGGGCGTCGCCCGCGCCCAGGCTGGCAATGCGCTAGACCCACTTGCGACTAAATCATTGGTGGGCCGCTCCGTGGTCCGCTCGCGTAGTGCATAGTTGATATGGGCTTCAAGCGGCATCTGTCGCGAGGAGATAGCGGGCATGCGCTGCGACGGGCTAATTTGGGGCGTCAGCATCCCTGTTCGTCTTGCGAGAATAGTTTATAACTCTGAGACGATAGATCGCCATGGTGCTGAATCCTGCGGTACGTTCCGAGAAACGTTCTAACTGAACATTGGGTTTTTATACTGCTCTCATGGGCAGTGTCTTCGTCTCCCGTTTACACGCGCTGTGTCCTCACCAATTCAGCACCTGCACCACCACGCGATACGCCGCGTGCGCGACCAGTCCCAGACCACTAGGCGGATCATGGCCTGGGCTCCAGCGGGTCTGTGTCATCGTCCGGGAGCAGGCCGTCCCGCTGGGCGATCTCCACCGCGTTCAGGACGCCGAACTCCACGCAGAAGCGGTAGCCATGTTCACACAAGAGAGCCATGGCCCATTCGGTCTGCTTTTGGGCGTCACCGTCATGTGCTGGTCAGCATAAATGCTCGCCACAATGCTGCGTAAATACGGTGGCAGCGCCGCCTGTATCATTGTCATGTGTGTACCTCCTTTTCTGAGACTTTACTCTCGAAACAATCCCCAGCCCCACACGCACTGGAGCCCGACCGCCAGTGCCAGACTCACGACGCCAAGGCCGAGACTGCCGGGCGCCCCGAGCCACCAGGCGAGGAGGCTGAGGACACTGATGAGATACCCGAGTGTCACGAGGCAGCGACACAGGCCCCGGAGCAGGCCCCAGACGAGGCGGCGACGCAGCTGTTTGCCGAACGGGGCGCTGGTCATGACGCGGCCTTCACGGGTGCTGGCGTCTGGCGCGCAACCCACGCTCGCAGAGCCGTCTCCGTGGTGCCAACCGTGACCAGAAATCCACACACCAGATCCCACGTCTCCAGACTGATGGCGCCCAGGCCATACCGGTCGATCAGCTATCGCGCCGAGTTGCCCCTGCCGGAGGCGGGCCAGGCGCTGCTCTTCGGTGCGGATTTTCGCCTGCGCTGCCCGCTCTTTGGCGCGGGTCTCCTCCTGGCGTTTCACGAGGGCCGCGTGGTCGGTTTTGAGTTTCTCTAAGGGGGTCATCGCGGGCTCCTGTGGATGGATGATTCTCATGACTGAGAACAGCGTAGCATTGCCCCGAATTCGCGTCAATGAGAAAATGGTCCCCTCTAGATTTTGTCGCGGCGCTGGTGTATGGTTGTTCTCAAGCATGGGAAACGACTTGACGGGAGAGCGCGGTGGCGACTTTGGCGGAGCGGCTGCGACAATTGCGGCGCGAACGGGGCCTGACCCTGAAACAATTGCAGGCTGTGTCAGGCGTGCCGTTTCAGACGATTTCGCGCCTCGAACGTGGCGCCACCACGCAGGTCGGGTCCGGGCATCTCAGGGCGCTGGCGCGCGCCCTGGACGTCACGACCGATTATCTCCTAGGGGAGCGCGAGAGCCGGACGTGTCACGGTGATGAGGCATAGCGCTACCCCGGGAGAGACGGACGAGGTTGCGTTCCTCGCTGCATATAGGGAATCCCCTGATTGATCCGCTCCGTGACCCCCCGATAAAACTGCTGCCGAATCTCGGCACCCGTGGTCGGCCACCAGGTCGTCAACCCATGGGAGAACGTGGTATCAGGATGCGCTTTTGCATGCTGAATGGCTTTGAGGTACGCTGTGAGCGTTACTGTTCTGTCGATGGCAGGGAGTGTTATGGTTCGCACAGTAATTCCTCTAGGTAGTGATAGCCCTTGACGTAACGACCGATCGTTACGGGACTCTATATTGACATTCCGTTCCCAGCACCACGCGCCCATCATCCAGTGCCAGGATCGTCACGAACGGGTCTTCCATATCGTCACGGATAATTTCTCCTCCGATGTCTTGTGATGTATCGCGGTGGAAGATCACCTCACAGCGCTTGCCAAGAAAGTCGCTTTGCCGTGGAAAGCGCGTCGCCGTGATACGCGGATGCATGCCCATGTTTGGCACCTCTTCGCATGCTGTGTCACAATTCTCTGGTGTTTCCAACCATCTCTCTGACAGAAAGAAGGGACCTATGCTCGCCTTGCTACTTGTTGCCGCCATGTTAGGGCTCTGGGCGTCGCGTGTCCAGGCCGTCGACCTTGCCCTGCCCCCGTCTGCCGCCGCCCTGGTCCTTGAGGCGGGACGCCCGCCCGCGCCGGGCACCGTCGTCCGGTGTACGGGGGACCAGCAGGTGGGGCTCTTGGTCACGGATGCGATGGCCATGGATCTGCGTGGCGTCACCGTCGAGAACTGCCCGGTGGGCCTGCTCTACGATGCGCCGGCCCCGCCGCCAGACGAGTCTGCCGCGCTCTTGCAGCGCCAGGCCGGCACGGGCACCGTCAGTGGACTGACCGTCACGGGACCGCGCTGCCTGGCCGGGTTCTGGAATCGCGGACCTCGGGTGATTGTCCAGGAGAACATCCTCGGGGAGTGTGACTACGGGATTGTGGCTGGCAGCACGGAGGGCCTGTATGTGGGCAACATCATCACGCGGAGCCGCCGGGATGGGATCCTCGTGCTTGGCACGCACAATGTGCTGCGGGGGAACCAGATTGACGCGTCCGGGCGGTATGGCATTCATCTCGCAGCGCTGGCGCCCCAGTTCGGTCGAGGCCTCCTGCTGCCACGGGCCTTGCTCCATCGGTCCATTGGCAACACGATTGAGGGAAATGTGGTGACGCGGAGTGGCTGGGCGGATCTGCGGCAGTGGCCGTTCGCCGCGGGGTGTGCCGACCTGGAGAATGTGTGGCAAGGGAATACGGTGCGGAAGGTGTCGCCCCGCTGTCTGCAAGACCCGCCCCCTCCTGAGGAGGAGGCGGCTGATGTGGGAAATTAGCTGAGGCACGCCGGCTCGCTGGGCCCCCCCAGAATCAGCATGTCCTCTGCGAAAATATCCGTGATGCCAAACACCTCGGCCATGGCCACCTGGACCCGTTCCACGATGGCGGCCCGCAGCTGCGCTGCCCCGGTCGTAGTGAGCGGGATTGAGACGCCCAGGCTGCTCTGCGCGTCCATGGAAAAGAACGAGAAGGCCAGGTGGGGCGTGGTGGTGGGTCGATGTCCAGGCGCATCTCGGCGGTGCCCAGCTGGACGACAATACGCGGTGCCGGGGGTACCTGTGGTTGCCGCCGCCGGGGGCTGCGGGCCTCAGCACGGTCGCTGCGCAGGAGGAGGGGAGTAAGGACGCCGGCGAGAGCGCCAGTAAGGATGGACCGACGGGGGATGATGGACATGGGATGTCTCCTGGGGGACGCGAGCGCCCCCGTGTGTGTTATGCCAGCCGCCTGTGTCGCTCGTGTAGGTTCAGTGCTCCGGCCCCCGGCACGTTTTGCGCGCGTCCTGTCCGCTAAAATGTCATGTGGCGCGCCGCTGTTCTGGGTCGTTCTCCCGAGAGCTATCCACTGCATCTAGACCAGGGCTCCTGCTGCTTTGTGCTCGGACTCCTCTGCTCTGCGATAGCGCGTGGCGTCAGCTCGCGCTGTGCTGCTACTGGAAGCTGCTTGCCAGGCAGTCAGCGCTGCTGGGCACGGTGGAGCGCCGGGAAATAGCGGCCGGCTCGTCCTGGAGCCGGCGCTCAGCAGCGAGCGGTCACGACGTCGCCATTCGCGGGCTGCCGGTCGCCATGGCCCGCTGGTGGGCGTCTTTGGCATCATTGATGGCGCGGTGTACGGCTGTGCGAGTACTGTTGGGCAGCACTGCCTGTGCCGCGCTCCCGAGAGAGGGTGTAGTGGTCACCAGGATTTAAGCCGCGTTTCCAGATCTCCGTCACACCAGACGGCAGGATGTCGTTGAGAGAGGTGTCGAGGTCGCACTTTTTTTAAATGGTATTGTACTCGTGATTCTCAATAATCAGGCTGACTAGACTCTACCGTGAGCGTGCGCGTGCCATCGGTGGAAAGCATGCTGGGTGTTGCCATCGTCGCGTCTCCTTGTCTGTTTCCAGGCTGCAACGGGCCGCTCCCTCTGGGCGGCCACGTAAGTGTGTATTATCGCCGGCTGACGGAACCAATCCTTTCGCCCCCTGCGACCACGCGGCGCTGCGCAACGGCCTCTTTGGAGGCCGTGTACACTGCGGCGGCCTCTGGTGCGGAGGATGCACACCTGCCGCCGCCCAATCCATGCGGGCGTGGCCGTGCGGCCCTTGAACGGATTGTAGCCGTAGCTCTCGGGATCATCGGAGTCGGTCTCTGGCACCGTCCACCCGCATTCAACGACCAGGCCCTCAGGCCGCTGGGCGACGAATATAGACCTGAGCAGGTGCAGCAAGCTGCGCGCGGATAAAGTTGCGGCTACTCGATCACCTCGTCGGCGCGGGCGAGCAGCATGGGCGCAATATCGAGTCCGATCGCCTTGGCGGTGTTGAGATTGACGACCAGTTCGAACCTGGTCGGCTGCTCAACCGGAAGATCGCC
This sequence comes from uncultured Alphaproteobacteria bacterium, assembly GCA_963840535.1. GTDB lineage: Bacteria > Pseudomonadota > Alphaproteobacteria > Rhizobiales > Xanthobacteraceae > VAZQ01. The sequence continues at coordinate 87,633 of CAWIZJ010000047.1, read as the reverse complement.
GGGCTTTGCCCCGCGCGCGATCTTGTCGACATAGGCGGCCGAGCGGCGCCACAGGTCGGCGCGGCTGGCGCCGTAGGTAGCGAGCCCGCCAGCCTCAGCAAATTCGCGGATCTCGGAGATCATCGGCAGCCGGCTGGCCAGGGCAAAGCTTCCGATCCGCTGGCGCAGGCCGATGGTAAGACCCTCAGTAAAGGTGAGCAGCACATCCGGGAGATCCTTCCCGATTGCCGCGAGCGCCACCTCAAGCTCGTCGCGCGAGCGCGCCTCGACGGAGCGTAAGGCGAGCCCGACCGCGCCCGCCGCTTCCTGCGTGTCCTTCCACTCGGCGACTTTCGACGGGTTGTTCGAATTCCACAGCACGGCCACGCGCTGCGCGCGAGGGACGGCCTCCTTAATCAGTTCCAGCCGCTTGCTCGCCATATCCGAAGCAAGCGCACTCATTCCCGTGACGTTGCCCCCTGGACGTGCCAAGCTCTGAATGAAGCCGCTGCGGATCGGATCGGCGGCGAGCGTCATCACGATCGGGATCGTGTCGCTTGCCCGCATGGCGGCGAGGATCGGCGCGTCGCCGCCAGCCACGAACATGTCGACCGGGAGGCGCACCAGCTCGCTCGCTAGATTGCCGAGGCGTTCGAGTTGGCCGTTGGCGCTGCGATCCTCAATCTTGAAATGACGCCCTTCCACATAGCCCAGGTCGCGCAATCCAAGGAGAAACTGCCGTCGCAGGTTGGCCGCGACCGCCTCGGTCGGTCGCTGCGGTTCGAGATAGCCAAGGCGGATGATCTTCGACTGCTGCGCCCTCGCCGTGAGCGGCCACGCGGCCGCCGCGCCGCCGAGCAGCGTAATGAACTCGCGCCGCCTCATTCGATGACCTCGTCGGCGCGCGCGAGCAGGGATGGCGGCACCTCGATGCCGAGCACCTTGGCGGTCTTCATGTTGATCACCAGCTCGAACTTGACCGGGGCCTGGACGGGAAGCTCGCTCGGCTTCTCGCCCTTGAGGATGCGGTCGACGTAGCCGGCCGCCCGCCGATAATTATCGAACACGTCATTTCCGTAGGACAAGAGGCCACCGACTTTAGTGTACAAACGATATGGATAGACGGCAGGGAGACGGTAGCGAGCAGCCAGCGATGTGATCTCAACGCGATGGGCGTTCAGGAAGGAATCCGGCATCACGATAAGGCTGCCATTCGGCTCGCGTGCTTGTGCAGCAAACACGGATGACCCGTAGCCAACGAACTCCCCGTTACGATCAGGCCGCCATTCGGGGCGCGCGCGAAGGTCGTAACAGCGCGCTCGATCTCGGGGGCATCGCGCACATCGACGGGGCGCAACTCCACGCCGAACGACGGCGCGGCGCCCTGAATTGCGCCCAACTGTCCGGTCCCGGAGGCCATGGGGTCCCGAAGAACCGCCGCTCGCTTCACGCGTGGGGCGACTTCTTTGAGCAGTTCCAGCCATTTCCCGCTGATGCCGAATTCGAACACGGTAAAACCGGTGACGTTGCCACCCGGTTGCGCCAGGCTCTCGACGAAGCCGGCGCCGACGGGGTCGATGACGTTTCCGAACACGATCGGCACAGCGCGGCTCGCCTGTTGCAACCCCGCGACGGTTGCGGTGCCAGAGGCCAGGATGACATCCGGCGCGAGGGCGACCAGTTCCACCGCGTATCTGCGACTGCTCTCGGCATCGCCCGCGCCCCAGCGGTAGTCGATCCGCACATTGCGGTCGTCAGTCCAACCCAATTTTTGCAGCCCCAGCAGGAACGCCGCAATGCGGGCTTGGCCTTCCGCATCATCCGCAGCCAAGTTCATGAGCACACCGATGCGTCGCATCCGCTCCGCCTGCTGCGCGCGCGCCGCGAGCGGCCACGCAGCCGCCGCGCCGCCGAGCAGAGTGATGAACTCGCGTCGTCGCATTATTCGATCACCTCGTCGGCGCGGGCGAGCAGCGTAGGTGGCACTTCGAGGCCGAGTGCCTTGGCGGTCTTGTAGCTCATCAGGCCACCCTCGATAGTATGGTCACGGGCTCCGTAAACCGCAGGAAGCCGTTCCGCTCCAAAAAGCGCCGCCATTCGGCGCCGTTCCTGGAAGAAAAGGCCGTCGTACAGCACCACGGCCGATGCTACGCGTTCCGCCGCGAAATGCTGAATCGCAGAAGCGAGGTCTCCCGGCTGGCGAATTTCGGCGACGACTGGCTTGACATTCAGCATGACGGCTGCACGAGCGACCTCACTCAGCTGTGTGGCGGAGTCGGCGCTGGCAGCATTGACCAGGATTCCGATCCTTCGTCCGCCAGGGGTTGCCTCCAGAGCTATCTCAAGAAGCTTCCCGGCCATCCCGTCCACTCGCATCGCCAACCCGGTAACATTGCCGCCAGGTCGGGCAGCGCTTGCCACCAACCCCAGGGCAACCTCGTCGGTCAGCATGAATGACAGAATTGGGATTGTCTGCGACACCGCTCTTGCGGCAACCGTAGCGGGGGTCGGCACTGCGATGATTGCGTCGGGTCTAAGCCGAACGATCTCCTCCGCGAGCGATGGTAGACGCTGCATTTGCCCGCCCGCCGAGCGCCAAAAAAGCTCGAAGTCCACTCCTTCGGCGTAGCCGAGGTCGCGCAATCCTTGTCGAAAGGCGTCCGACTGTGGCCGCGCAGCTTCGACTGACGCGACCGCAAGTATACCAATCATCCTCGGTTTCGGGGAATTCTGCCCGCACGCAGCAAATGGCCAGGATGCCACGCCGCCGATGAGCGTGATGAACTCGCGACGCTTCAATTGATCGAATTGCATTCGGTACCCGCCAGCAAAGCCCGGATCGCAAGATATCGAAATTGGCGAGGCTGCGTCAGGTGGTATGGGAGCTATTTCGCAACCCGCCAACCCAGTCTGAGTCCGGTAATGGGATGGTCCGGCCGTGCTCCCGCCCTACCAGCAAGCGAAGCTGGCAAGGGGCAAAGACAAGGAGCACGCCATGTCAGAGAAGATCAATACTGGAATAGCCGTGGTCGGTATCGATATCGGCAAGAACTCGTTCCACGTCGTGGGACACGACAAGCGCGGCGCGATCGTACTTCGGCAGAAGTGGTCGCGTGGCCAGGTGGAAGCACGGCTCGCCAACCTGCCGCCATGCCTGATCGGCATGGAAGCCTGCGTCGGCGCGCATCACCTGAGCCGCAAGCTGGCATCGCTTGGTCATGATGCCCGGTTGATGCCGGCCAAGTACGTCCGCCCGTATAGCAAGCGGCAGAAGAACGACTTCAATGATGCCGAAGCGATTGCCGAGGCGGTGCAGCGCCCGACGATGAAGTTCGTGGCGACGAAGACCGCGGAGCAGCTTGACCTGCAGGCACTGCACCGCGTGCGTGAGCGGCTGGTCAGCCAGCGTACCGGCATCATCAATCAGATCCGCGCCTTCCTGCTGGAGCGCGGCGTCGCGGTGCGCCAGGGTATCCGTTTCCTGCGCGCCGAGTTGCCGGGCATCCTGGCGACGCGCAGCGATGTTCTCTCGCCCCGCATGCTGCGGGTGATCGAGGACCTGGCAGGCGACTGGCACCGGCTGGACGAGCGCATCGAAGGGCTATCCAGCGAGATCTCGGTGCTGGCCGAGCAAGATGCAGCATGCAAGCGGCTGATGACGGTGCCCGGCGTCGGGCCGATCATCTCGAGCGCGATGGTTGCGGCAATCGGCACTGGAGACGTGTTCTCCAAAGGCCGCGACTTCGGCGCTTGGCTTGGACTGGTGCCCAAGCAGATCTCGACCGGAGACCGCACCATCCTCGGCAAGATATCGAAGCGCGGCAATCGTTACCTGCGCGTGCTGTTCGTGCAAGCGGCGTGGGTCGTGCTGATCAAGCCGAAGAGCTGGGAACGCCACGGGCTCAAGCCCTGGATCGAGGCCGCCAAGAAGCGGCTCCATCACAACGTGCTGGCGATCGCGCTCGCCAACAAGCTGGCCCGCATCGCCTGGGCCGTCCTCAACAAGGAGCGCAACTTCGAATGCATCAGGACGGACAAGATGGCGTCCCGATCGGCTTGAGCGTCGCGCCGTGCTCGCGCCCGTCAAGGCGTGGCCTGGAAACGCCGGAGCCAGAGGCAAGCCAAGCGCGACGGCCAGCCTTGACGGCCTCCTGCGCGCGGCGCCTGCGCACAAGCGCAGGCCGGGACGAAGGAACGACCCCACGGCACGAACAAAGGAACTGCACGAGATGAGGAGCGATCAATGACGTAGTCCCACAACCTGTTTCCCGCCGAGGTCTGCGAGAGGATGAGACGAGATGGAGGATCGGTCTTCCCGGCGCATGCGAACACTGGTGACCCGTTTGGCCCAGTCGAGGCCTGTCCGGTAATGAGATCGCACGCGCGCTGATATCCATGATGGTCGGGAGCCACAACGTGCTCCAATCAGAGACCGGATACATTGATGCAAGACCGCATCCGCCGGATCGAGGAAACCTCTTGCGACGCACGGCCGGACCATACATCCGGGTCATCACCTGAAAGGCTCACATCGAGCAAATCTCGTCCGCAGTACATTCGGAAGCGGCCGTACTCTTGCACGGCGGCAAACGGCAGCAACCTGCACAAAACCGGGTAAGGCTCAGACCGAGCAAATGTTTTCTCTTGTATCCCCAACTGCGGACATTGGACGCCAGCGCAGCTTGGTAGGCTGCGCTGAGGACACGAGACGAGACGCATCGGTATCTGTAGTCGTCGACGAGACCCCAAGGATGCCGCTATTTTCCTTTTGTGGGGCGGGGCGAAGGCCGCCTTAGCGGGGCCGTTTGCGCCCTGCCGCTGTGGAGGATGCGGACGAGGACGTAAATGGGTTCGGACTGCAAGAGCCAGTGCTGTTTCCCCTTACGGTCTCCATGCATTGCTCGAAGCTGTAGAACGTGCAGCTCTCGGCTCCACGAGAGCACCACGGTGCATACTGGGCGGCAACGGGGCCCGTTGCAAGTGTGAGAGTGGCGAGTACGAGTCCGTAGTACATGGAGGCGGCTTGATGTCGCCGGTCTAGGATCTTCCGCAGCATTATGCATGCGTTCGGAAGAGTCCAGCGCGAGCCAGTGCTACCAGATATGCGTCTTGTTGGTGTGGGGCGACCAGTTGGGCCGCACGTCGGCGCCGATCAGCCCGCAGTGCGTGCAGACCATGCGAGGACAGAGCGAGCGGATGGGCATTTCGTCGGGCAACTCGTCGGCTTCGATGTCCGCTCCGTGATTGCACCAACTCGAGCTGCAATAAACCAGCAACGTTCGGCAGCCATGCATGCGGAGTGCGCTAGGGTGACGGATGACCTGAACAGCACGGCGCGACATGGACTGCAAGGGCCTCGGACCGCCCAGCCTCCTGGCGCTAACGTCCCGCTCGCCCGGCACCGCCCGCGGTGTCGCCAGTCGGACGATACCAAGGATTCGCAAAGCAGACACCGCCGGTGCCTGGCGTCGCTGTCATCATGCATTGCTCGCGCGAGGTGAAGGTGCAGCTGGTGCCACCTCGTCCAAGGTACTCAACGCACCAAGGCCGATATTGACCAGCCGCCGGGCGAGCATCAACCGCCGTAAGCGCGGACCAGGTCAGCATCAACAATACGGCGCTCTTAGTTTGCATGGCCACATCTCCGACGACGCCGACGCGGGCGACGCCCCGGCGGAAAAGATCGTACGACAAATATGGTCAGCCGCGGCGATTGAATCCGGCAGGGCTTCAGCGACCCGCTCACGGGCAATGAGTGAAGACGCGACCGTATTCGTCCACCGCCTGATAGCAGCCGCTGCGATAGTAGCCGGCTGCCGCCGCACCGGCCGCCGCGGCGCCGGCGGCATAGGCGCCCCTGCGGACCGTGCGCCGCGCCGCGCCGGCATAGCTCAGCGGCGTGAGCGGACGCCCGATGCGTGCGTCGGCCGTGCTCACCAGGCTCGCCGAGCCGGTGAGCGCCGATCTTTCGTTCACGCCGAGGGCGGCGATGCCGATCATCGCGGCCCCGGCGATCAGCAGAATCCGTCTTGTTGCGCGACTCATCTCCTGCCTCCACTTGCCTGCGGTGCGTGCTGGCCGGGCGGAATCTCGTCGATCTCGCGCAAGGCCACGAATTCGACTCTCCTGGCATCCGCGGGCGCCTTGAACGAGAACGCGTCGGCCGCGATCTGGACGTCGCCCCGCCATTCCTTGATGCGCAGCGTGTACTGCGGGGCGCCGGTGACGGTCTTGCTGGTGATCACGTACTTGCGGGGGATCGGCCGCGCGCCGATCTCGACCCAGAGCTGCCAGTCGAGGTCGGGAGTCCGGAAGGCGAGATGGTCGCAGTCGACGCCGTCGATCACACCGTGGCCGACATGCTTGGCGTCGATGACGTCGGCCATCAACTCGTCGTACACGCGCGTCAAGCAGCAGATCGGCTCCCGGCATCGCGACATTGAACCGCTCGCGCAAACGGTCGATGAGCTCGTCGACGGTGCCCGGCGCATCTGCCTGTGCGAAGGCATTGATGTTCTTGCCGAGCAGAGTGGCGGTCTTGCCGTCGAAAACGAGCTCGACATCGGTGTAGCCGCCGGCGCGAGTCGCGCGCAACCTGTCCGGGCGGCTCAGCAGCACCTGGCCGGAGCTGGTGAACTGCAGCTTTTGCAGCTCCGACGTGATCACCTCGATGTCGGAGTCGAACGTCATCGCGATGGTCCTCTGGCCGGTGACGTAGTCGGCCATGGCCTTGAGGACTCTGCCGGCGTCCTGCGCCTGCGCGCCTTGCGTCGCCGATGCGGTCGCGCTCAGCACCAGGGCGAGCACGGCCAGCCATCGGCGTGCGGTGGGCGCGATCGGCCGGGGCATTGCCGAGTTCATGACATCCTCCTATGTTTCAAGCCGCGACATTGTGCTTCTTGAGGCGGAACGCCAGCACGATCCACAGAATGCCGAACGCGATGGCAAAAGTCGCGATCAGCCAGACCAGCGCCAGCGCGCCGGCGCCGGGGAAGACCAGCACCCCGAGCCCGAACAGCACCGAGACGATGCCGCTCAGGATCAGCAGCCATTCGTTGTCGATCTCCTTGCGCAATTGGATGGCGCCGATGATCTCGAAGATGCCGCAGACCACCGCCCAGGCGCCGATGATCATGATCAGCACGACGGCGCTGATGCCGGGCACGAGAAACGTGACCAGGCCGGCGGCGATGCCGAGGATGCCGACCAGGATCAGCCACCAGGTGGGGGTGCCCTCACCCTTGCCGGCGAATGCCGCGATCAACGAGAAGACCCCGTCGACCAGGGCGTATGCGCCGTAGAACAATACCAGCAACAGCAGGGTGACGCCGGGCCAGCCCAGGGCGAGCAGGCCGAAGACGACGCCGGCGATGCCGCGAAGCAGCACCAGCCACCAGCCCTTGGCGAGCTGGTTCAGCACAGGTCGCGGCGTGATGGTGGTGGACGCTGCCGGTTGGGCTTGCATGGCTGATCTCCTTTCGGGTGAATTCTCACGGTTCGAAAGCAAAAATCTTCTTCCAGTCGCGCTTCATGCTGGCGATCGTCCAGCCGCGCCGCATGCCTTCGTCGAGCGCCTTGTCGAGCCTGCCGATGTGGGACTTGCGATCATAGGCCCATTCGCGCTCGGCGTCATCGTGATGGACGATGCCCATGAATCGCGCACCCGACCCGGCGGCGGTCCATTCCAGCATCTGCTGGTCGCCGTCGGAATTGCCGAACGCGAACACCGGGCGTCGGCCGATGAAACGGTTGATGCCGACCGGTTTGCCCGGGCCGTCGTCGATGAACTCGACCTTGGCTTCCTTGAGGAGTGAGGGTTTGCCGTCCCGCCCCAACTGCCACTTGGTCACTCCCGAGGAGCCGACCACCTGCTCGGGGGGGATGCCGTAGACCTTCTCCGTCCATGGCCGCATGAACTCGATGCCGCCGCCGGAGACGATGAAGGTCTTGAAGCCGCTCTCCCGCATGTAGGCGAGCAGCTCGATCATCGGACGATAAGCGAGATCGATATAGGGCCGGTTGAAGCGCGGATGGCGCGCGGTGGCGATCCAGTCGGTCACCGTCTTGGTGAAGTCCTCGGTCGTCATGCCGGCGTGCGTTGCCGCAATGATCTGCAGGAGGCCTTTCTCTCCCATCGCCGCCAACGCCTTGCTATCGTTGTCCAGAACCGCCTTGAACGGCTGCTTCGTTTTCCACTCGGGGTGCTGCGCGGCTCGTGCCTTTACTTGATCGATTGCGAACTGCACCTGGAAATAGACCGGCTGCTCGGCCCACAGCGTGCCGTCGTTGTCGAAGGTGGCGATGCGCTGCTCGACCGGGACGAAATCGGGTCCGCCCGGGGTGGTGACGCGGGCGACGAAATCGGTGATGGATCTCCTGGTCGCGCCGTCGTTCCAGGACGGGAGCGACTGCGCTGTGGCTCCGCCGGCCCATCCCACAAGAAACGCACCGACGACACATACGAAGAAAAACCGCTCACGAGCCCGCATCGATACCTCCTGTACTGTTACCGCTGCCCTCGGCGGCAGCATGCTGCCGATCATCGACTTCCGCCAGATCACGCTCGAGGAAGAAGTTGAGGAAGGTGCGGATGACTGCGATCGCGGCGACCCGCGCGATATCTTCCCAGGAAGGCGCGATCGAAGTCTCGATGACGTCGGCCGCGAGCTGGAAGGTCAGGCCGGCGACGAGCCAGCGGGCATAGCGCAACCAGACGTGGCGCTGCATGTGACCGTCGGCCGACGAGAACATCACGCGCATCCCGCCGAAGAACGCTTCGATTGTTCCGACGACGATCAGCACCAACGCCATCGCGTCGATGGCCAGGATCGAATACTGGGTCGCGATGGTGAGCCATTCCTTCATGGCGGTTCCCCTGCAAAGCGACATTCACCGGAACATCGCTCCGGGACGGACGCGGACATGCGGCCCGAAGCTCTCGGACTGCGGAGCGGAGCGGGCGGCAGGGGCGCCGCCGCCCGCTCGCTCGCGTTGTCATCAGTGCCCCGCCCCGCTCGCGGCTTCGTTCATCTTCGCCAATGCGTCGTCGATGGTGAAGCTCGCCGCCTTCTGTCGTGGCGGAAAGTCCTTGAACGTCGCTGCGAACTTGTCGGCGATGGCATAGGCGCCGTAGAGAAGGTAGGCGTGATAGATGAACCAGTCGTAATAGGTGTTCGAGGTGACGTCGGCGCGCTCGAACGGGTCGGTGCGCAAATTGAAGACCTTGGGCAAACGCAACGTGACGAACGGCTCGGCCCAGACGCGCATCGTTCCCCGCAGCGCGCTGCTCCATGAAGACGATCTTCCAATTGTCGTAGCGCAGCCCGAGCACGTCGCCGTCGTCGCTGAAATAGACGAACAGCTTGCGCGGGCTCTCCTTCGCCTGGCCCGTCAGGTAGGGCAGCAGATTGAAGCCGTCGATATGGTTCTTGAATTGCTTGCCGTTGGCCGAATGGCCTTTCTTCAGCTTCTCCATCACGTCCGGCTCGCCGGCCATGGCGAGGAAGGTCGGCAGCCAATCGTGGTGCTGGACGATCTCGTTGGAGATCGGAGCCGGCCTTGATCTTGCCTGGCCAGCGCACACAGCGGGACGCGGAAGGCGCCTTCCCAGTTGGTGTTCTTCTCGCTGCGGAACGGAGTCATGGCGCCGTCGGGCCACGAGTTCATGTGCGGGCCGTTGTCGGTCGAGTACATGACGAAGGTATCGTCCGCGATACCGAGCTCATCGAGATAATCGAGCATCTGCCCGACGTTCCTGTCGTGATCGATCATGGTGTCGTGGTACGGCGACTGCCAGCGGCCCGCCTGTCCCAGGCTCTCCTTCTTCGTGTGGGTGAAAAGGTGCATGTGCGTCGTGTTCAGCCATACGAAGAACGGCTTGCCGGCGTCGTGCTGGCGCTTGATGAAATCCTTGGCGGCGGCGACGAATTCGTCGTCGCAGGTTTCCATCCGCTTGGTGGTGAGCGGACCGGTATCCTCGATCTTCTGTTTCCCGACGCGGCCCCACGTGGCTCGACCGTCGCATCATCCTTGTCCTGCGCCCAGGAACGCATCACCCCGCGCGGGCGGATCGTCTTGATGAAGTCGGCGAAATCCTTTTCCGGATAGTAGTCGTACATCTGCGGCTCTTCCTCGGCATTGAGGTGGTAGAGGTTGCCGAAGAACTCGTCGAAGCCGTGCACGGTCGGCAGATACTCGTTGCGGTCCCCGAGATGGTTCTTGCCGAACTGGCCCGTGGCATAACCCTGGTTCTTGAGCAGATCGGCGATCGTCACGGTCTCCGCCTGAAGGCCGACGGGTGCGGCCGGGATGCCGACCTTGGAGAGGCCGGTGCGGTAGACGCTCTGCCCGGTGATGAAGGACGACCGGCCGGCGGTGCATGACTGCTCGCCGTAGGCGTCGGTGAACATCATGCCTTCCCTGGCGAGCCGGTCGATATTGGGCGTGCGATAGCCCATCAGGCCGTGGCTGTAGCAGCTCAGGTTCGCGATCCCGATGTCGTCGCCCCAGATGACGAGGATGTTGGGTTTGTCGGGCTTCGCCATGCTTTTTCTCCTTTCCTTCGATGCTGCGGTTGCGTGCGCGGACTTGCGTGAAGGTCTTGCTGCCTCAGACTTCCTCGGCGATTTCCTTGCTGTGCGCGTCGTCACGGAAATCTCCACCGCCCGCCCCAAGTGCGCCTTTTTCCGGGTCGAGACGGTCAGAACGGACCGACATTGAACACCATGCTCACGATCGCGGCGACCCCGATGACGAGCAGGATCAAGGCGGTGATCAGCGTGAGCGACGGCGGAAAGCGGCTCTCGCCATGGATCAGCCCGTCGGCTGTCATGGCACGCCGCATGGCGCGCAGGCCGAGCATGAATTGCGCGTGATAGCCGATGCCGATGACGAGCATCACGATGCCGAGCGCGACCAGCGCGACGCCGAAGCTGCGAGCGGCATGGCTGCCGCCCGCGAGCACGTTGCCTTCGTGCAGTTTCTCGAAGACCTGAAAGATCGTGAAGCCGAAGCTGATCAGCGACAGCGAAGTGCGTATCACCGACATCAGGGTGCGGTCGGCGCTCATGCGCGTGCGCTGAAACGACATGCCGGTGCGCCGTGCCGCCAGCTCGACCGAGATGCGCCCCGGGTCGGCCGTCGATGTCACATGCTGGTCTGTCATGACACGGCCTTTCGTTGCGGCGTGGAGGCGGCAGCCTTGCGCGCCAACCGCCGGCGCGCGACGCGGGCGATCAGGCCCCGAAGCAGAACGTACGGAATGAACGCCAGCAGGATCGCGACGATCACCGCCTCCCCCGGATAGAACCTGTCGAGCACGATCACCTGGTAGGCTACGTCCATGCCGAGCCCCAGGAGGATGATGCGGGCGGTGGCGATCCATCCTTCGCGCAGGCGATCGCCGCGCGCGGCAGGATCGGTGAGAACGGTCCACAGATAGGGCGTGCGCCCCGTTCGCGCGTCCCGGATACCGTCGCGCAGTGCCGCCAGCCCCGCCATCGCCGGCTGCAGGACGAACCGGAACGTCATCGGTCCGCCGGCGCGATCGAAGAGATCTCGCCAGATGCGCTGATCGACCTCGGCCGAGAAGCCGTACCAGATCAACCCGAGCGCGATCAGAGCGATGATGAGCGCGAGGGCCAGTCGAGCCAGCAGGACCTGAGCCTTCGATGCTTCTTCCATCACTCGGACTTGCGTTCTCGCACGATGCACCGGAATCCCACGTGGCTCGTCGAGGTGTCGACCGGCTCGGCATGGCGCGCGGCCGGGCGGTAGCGGCGGCAATAGTTGGGTGCGCACAGGTGCGAGCCGCCCTTGATCACCTTGCGGGGAATCCTGATGTTGGGCTGGCAGGGGTCGTAGCTCGCCTCCTCGGGGCCTCCGCGCGGATTCTCCGGGATGCAGCACGCCTTCGGCGCGTCGGCCTCGTGCTTTGCGAGTACCAGTCGGTGGTCCATTCCCAGACGTTGCCGATCATGTCGTGCACGCCGTAGCCGTTGGGCGGGAAGGCGGTCACCGGGGAGGTGCGCGCGAAGCCGTCGGCGCACAGGTTCTGCTGCGGGAACTCGCCCTGCCAGGTGTTCGCCATCTGCTTGCCCGCGGGGGTGAATTCCGCCCCCCAGGCGAACTCGGCCTCGTCGAGCCCGCCGCGCGCGGCGAGTTCCCACTCGGCCTCGGTCGGCAACTCCTTGCCGGCCCATTTCGCGTAGGCGAGCGCGTCGCCGTACGTGACGTGCACGACCGGATGATTGTCGAGCCCGTTGATGTTGCTCTTGGGCCCGTAGGGATGCCGCCAGTCGGCGCCTTTCAGGAAGGTCCACCATTGGCCCCAGTCGCGCAGGTCGACCGGGTGGTTGGGCGGCGCGAACACCAGCGAGCCGGCGTAGAGCATGTGGGGGAGTGCGCCCGGGTAGTCCTTCGGGTCGGGTGGGATCTCGGCAAAGGTGACATGACCGGTCGCCCTGACGAACTGCCTGAACTGGCGGTTGGTGACCGGGGTGCGGTCGATCCAGAAGCCGTCCACGGCGGCGCGATGGACCGGCGCCTCCTCGGGATAATGCCTGTCGGACCCCATGCGGAAGGTGCCGCCGGAAATGAAGACCATGGCGGGAGGAGCATCGCTGCCCGTCTCCACGCCCGCATCCGGGGTGGCAATCGCAGAGTGGGATCGCAGCGTCATCGCCGTTTCTCCTCGGCCTAGCCGGCTGATGCCCGGAGTTTACCGCAGGGCGCCGTCGAGCACAGCTACACGGAGATCATGACGATGGGTTCGGATCGCCGCGTTGGCGGGCCGATATCCCTTACCGAAGTATCGATGCGGACCATCGACGCAAGCCACGGCTTCCGGCGAGTTGGTCGCCTTGTTTGCCAGACACGGGTCGGGTGGCACCTGTGCCGTCAGGAAAAAACTGTGACCGGAGGGCCACATCCGCGCAGATCCGCACCTCCGGTGGAAAGAACGAGACGTGTTGCCACGCGGAGGCCACAAGCCGCTTCAGAGTGTCGAGGCAGCGGGGAGCGTGCCAATTCGAGGGCTATTGGATCAAATCGTCGAGATGCTCCTCACGCGGTTCCTCCTTGCGGAAAAAGCATACCGACGACTGGGGGCGCACCACATGCGGATGGCTGTTCGGAACGCGGCGGCGAGCAACGAGCGGACGTGTCGCAGACCGCCGGTCCGGCGCGGCATCATCGGCATCCTGGCTGTCGTGACCGCACTCTGGTCGCCGTCTGCAAGCGCCGACGAAGGCGGTGTGAGCTTCTGGATTCCCGGCTTCTTCGGAAGCCTGGCGGCGACGCCGCAGGTGCCCGGGTGGTCGCTTGCCGCCATCTACTACCACACCTCCGTAAAGGCCGGAGCCGACGTCGCGTTCGCGCGTCAGGTCTCGCGCGGCCGGATCACCGCGAACTTCACAGCGAACCTGAGCGCCGACCTCGATGCGGACGCCAATCTGGGCATACGCCATCCCGCAGTACGTTTTCGCGACGCCGTTCCTCGGCGGGCAGGCGGCGGCCGTGCTGCTGGTGCCGTTCGGCCGCAACAAGGTCTCTGTCGACGCGACGCTGGCGGGTGCATTGGGCCCGATCGGGTTCAGCGTCTCCGGCGGGCGCACCGATACGGTGGACGGCTTCGGAGATCTGGTCCCGCAATTCAACGTCCGCTGGAATCAAGGTGTTCACAACTGGATGACCTACGTCACCGGAAACCTCCCGGTCGGAGCCTACAATTCGACGCGGCTGGCGAACCTTGGTATCGGACATGCCGCTGTCGATGCGGGCGGCGGCTACACCTACTTCGATCCCATGACCGGGGGCGAGTTCTCCGCGGTCCTCGGCTTCACCTACAATTTCGAGAACCAGTCCACCCAGTATCAGAACGGCATCGACATGCACCTGGATTGGGGCACGTCGCGGTTTCTGACCAAGCAGTTGCAGGTCGGCCTGGTCGGCTACGTGTACAAGCAGCTCTCCTGCGACAGCGGCGCCGGCGACAGGTCCGGCTGCTTCGAGTCGCAGGTGTTCGGGGTCGGGCCGCAGCTCGGCTTCATCGTTCCGCTCGGCAGCCACCAGGCCTACTTCAATCTCAAGGGCTATAAGGAGTTCGGCGCCGAGCATCGTCCGGAAGGCTGGAACGCGTGGCTCACCCTCGTGATCTCGCCGATGGCGCCCACTGCGCCGCCGCCGTCGCGGCCCCGGATCACGAAATAGAATAGCGCGGATTGTGCCGCTCGAACGCCAGGTCGCGCGCGGACGACGTGGTACCGACCATCAACCACGAAATGGATATTTTCATTGACTGCATTTCGAGATGATGCTAGGGAAGGCAGCGGCGCTTCATTTGATCGTGAAGCGCAATGCGCGAGCGTGGCTGCGAAGCGCCGTTGTCTCGATGGCCATCCCGGAGTTGCGTTGTGAAAACGAAGCCAAGTGGCAAAAAAAGCACACCGCGCTCCTGTCGGCACCGGCCCACGCGCCGCTGAAAATACAGCGGAAAAAACAGCGAGCGCGAACTCACTCAGCGGGCAAATGCCGAGCAATTGTCGAAGCTTGGAGAAACGAGCTCACCCACGCGGCGCGCCGGGATCAGCGGCTCCCGATCGCATGATCGTCACCAGTCCCTGCGGTCGGGATCGAAATTCCTCTTCAATCCCTTCCAGCAGTCGGGATAGCCGCGGTCGAGCAGTTGCAGGTTGGATGCGAACGCGGTCGGGCTCAGCGGGTAGCGCGTCTCGAACATGAAGGCCATCGTGCCTGACAGCTTCTGGGGCACGAGTTGCGCCTTGGAGCCGTTCTCGAACGCCTCGGTGTCGGGACCGTGGGCGATCAGTGCGTTGTGCAGGCTCATGCCGCCGGGCACGAAGCCGCCCGGCTTGGCGTCGTAGACGCCGTAGATCAGACCCATGAACTCGCTCATGACGTTCATGTGATACCAGGGCGGACGGAACGAATCCTCCATCACCAGCCACCGCTCGGGAAAGATGACGAAGTCGACGTTGGCGGTGCCCGGCCGCTCCGACGCCGAGGAGAGCACCGTGTAGATCGACGGGTCGGGATGATCGAACAGGGTCGCCCCCACCGGCGAGAACCGGCGCAGGTCGTACTTGCAGGGCGCGTAATTGCCGTGCCAGGCCACCACGTCGAGCGGCGACTGTCCGATCTCCGTCCGGTACAGCCGGCCGCCCGCCTTGACGTAGAGCTCGCACGGCTTCTCCACGTCCTCGTAGGCGGCGCAGGGATAGAGAAAGTCGCGCGCGTTGGCGAGGCAGTTGGCGCCGATCGGCCCGCGCTCGGGCAGATCGAAATAGGCACCGTAGTTCTCGCAGACGTAGCCGCGGGCCGTGCGCTCGAGAAGGTCGACGGCGAACTTGAGGCCGCGAGGGATGAGGCAGACTTCGCCGGGCGTCACCTCGAGCACGCCGCATTCGGTGCGCAGCCGGAGGCCGTTGACCTGTGGGACGATGAGCAGCTCGCCATCGGCGTTGTAGAAATACCTGCTCTCCATGGATCGGTTCGCGACATAGACGTGGCTCGCCATGCCGAGCTGGCAGGAGGCGTCGCCGCAGGTGGCGATGGTGCGCAGTCCGCTCAGGAAGTCGAGCGGCTCTTCCGGAATCGGAATCGGATTCCAGCGGAGCTGGCCGATCGGAAGATTGCATTCGTCCCGGCACGGCGCGGTGCGGACGAGTGCGCGATCGACCTCGTCGAAGCCGCTGGCGTGCAGCGCCGACGGCCTGATGCGATAGAACCAGGTGCGGCGATTGAGGGCGCGCGGCGCCGTGAAAGCGGTACCGCTGAGCTGCTCGGCATAGAGGCCGTAGGGCGCCCGCTGCGGCGAATTGCGCCCGATCGGCAGCGCCCCCTCGAGCGCTTCGGTCTCATGAGTGCCGAGGAAGCCGGATTGATAGGGCAGCGAGACGGCCGTTGTCGCGGCCGAGGGGCTTGAGGTGCGAGGGCGATCGAGCATTCCTGCCTCCATCACGGCAATGGCGAAGGTCAGGATAGCACACGTCGCCCCTGCGCACGCTATGCCAGCCGCTCGAGCGGGAACCGAGCCACGTCGCGCAGAAGCGCGATGAAGGCGTCGGCCTGGTGCTCCGCCGTCAGTCGCCCTTTTTCGGCGGTCGCGAGCGAGGCGTCGCCGACCGCCCCGTCGGGATTGAGGTCCTGCGCGATCCAGCCGAAGGCGTGCATGCCCGCCGGCCGCAGGTGCGTGTAGTCCTTCTCCATCTCGGCGGCGCGCGAGGGAAACAGCCTGGCCTTGCCCATGTCGACCAGCTCCGGACGGAAATGCAGCATCAGCGAGGTCTCGATGTCGCCGGCATGGATGCCGTGGGTCGCATCGAACGGCGAATACATGCCGGCGGGCAGCCCGAACCGACGCCATTGCGTGGTTGCGACCAGGAGACCGAGCCGCACCCGCAGCTCGCGCGCCACGATGCCGATCACATCGGTATTGCCGCCGTGGGAGTTGACGATGACGAGCTTGCGCAAGCCGGCGCGATGCACGCCTTCGCCGATCTCGACCCAGATGCGGATCAGGTTCTCGGCCGACAAGGTGAGCGTGCCGGGCGAGCGCAGATGCTCGTTGGATTTTCCGATCGCCTGGATCGGGAGGAACAGCACAGCGAGATCGTCGGGCAGGCGCGCCAGCACCGTCCTGATCATGCCCTCGGCGATCGCGCTGTCGGTCATGACCGGAAGGTGGGGCCGTGCTGCTCGGTGGCGGCGACCGGCAGGATCGCGATCGTGGAGGCGGGATCGAGCGCCGCGAATTCGCTCGACTTCAGCTCGGCCCAGAAGCGCTTGGGAGCCATGCAATTCGCCGTTCGCTATTCGCTGTCCGCCAATTCCCGCGTGTCCACCGGACTGCCAATCCTTCAGCTTGCCCGGATTCATCAGGCCGATGGGGATCGGCCATGCGCTTGAACTCGGCCTGCGGCGCGTCGACCCGCTTCCAGCCGGCATTGTCGAGAATGAAGGTGTGCGGGTTGGAAACCGCCACGCCCTTGGCATCGAGCTCCGCCATGATGGCGTCGAGCCGCTCACGCGTGGTGTAGCGCACCAGCGGCAGGCTCGAGCAGGTCACCTTGCCGAAGCGCCGCTGGAACTCGAGATGCAGCAGCACCTCGCCGCGGAAGCGTTCCGCCACCCAGTCGACCAGCTCGAGATTGTTGGCGGGCGGAAAGCGAAGCTGCAGATAGGTGATGGTGGGATCGATCCGGATGGCGTGCAGCGTGGTGTGGTTCCAGGTGAACTCGTAGAGCGGCTGCAGGCCCGAGGTCTCGGCGAAGGCGACCCTGCGCGCGTTCCTCGGCGTCGCGGCGGAAGGTGATCTCGCCCGCCATGATCGGCGACCAGAAGCTCGAATGCCTCGGCCTGCGGCTCCGAGACCATCGCGATCACCATGGCCGCGCCCGGCTCGGCAAAGGCGGCGAGGCGGCGCAGATACGGCACCACCTGCGGGTCGTGCACGGTGACGAGCTTCTTGGCGATGCCGTCGCATTCGGTGAAGGCGTGGGCGAAGCGCGCCGCGCTCGACAGCGACGCAAAGCTGGCGATGCGCTCGCACCAGGGATGGCTCGGAGCGAGCGGCACCTCGACCTCGGTGATGATGCCGTTGACGCCATAGGCGTGCATGACCTTGAGCACGTCGCGGCCGCGCAGCTCCAGCGCGCGCGGGGTCTTCTTCGACGGTGACGACCTCGACGGCGAGCACGGCGCCGGGATCGGCGATCTGTCCCCAGGTGCAGGAGCCGGCACCGGCGGCGCCGCCGGCGACGAAGCCGCCGATGGTGGCGTGCTGGCGGGTGGACGGATAGAAACGCAGCTCATGGGCGGCGGGCGCGAGCAGCGCGATCGATCTCGAGCATGCGGGCGCCGGCGCCGAAGCGCCCGGCGCCCGGCCGCTGCCAGATCACCTGGTCGATTCGGCCCATGTCGAGCACCAGCCCGCCCGCGAGCGGCACCGCCTGGCCGTAGTTTCCGGTCCCGCCGCCGCGCACGGTGAGCGGCAGGCGGTGCCGCGCGCAGCAGGCGGCGATCCGCATCACGTCGGCCTTGTCGCGCGGGACCGCGACCAGCTCGGCGCGCTTGTCCTCGAGCTCCTCCTTCAGGATCGGCGAGAACCAGAAGAAATCGCGGCTGCGCATGCGCAGCGAACCGGGATCGTCCAAGACCGGGATATCGCCGAGGTCTCGGCGCAGCGAGGCGGGGAGGGCCATCGGGTGGACTCAACGTTGGTGCCGGCCGCATGGTATAGCAAAACATCTGCCTGTCATGCCTCCAGCCGGACGTGTGCCGACCCATGAGACACATCACTCCGCCCGCGATCCGTCCGCCGTTCGCGCGCTACAGCTACGGCGTGGAGATCCCGCCCGGCAGCCGCATCCTCGTACTGCTCCGGCCAGCTCGGTATCGCGCCCGACGACCGCGTGCCGGCAGCCATCGAGGAGCAGACCCATCTGTGCTTCCGCAACATCGGTGAGGTCCTCAAGGAGGCCGGACTGACGTTCGCCGACGTGGTGCGCATCAACGCCTTCGTGGTGGGGCGCGAGCATCTCAAGGGCTACATGAGCGTGCGGGACCACTACATCGTAGACCCGCCGCCGGCCTCCACGCTCATGATCGTGTCGGGATTCTCGCGCCCCGAGTTCCTGGTCGAGGTCGAGGTCATTGCCGCAGCGTCGTGACTAGTGCGGTGTCTTTGACGTTCCGATCAGTCTCGGCGGTTCCGTCATCGGAACGTCAAAGACAAACCGCATGCACCATAGACTTGCTAGTGTCCCTTGCTTCGACGTTCGCACTCGGAGCGTGCTGCAATGTGAAGCGAACGTCGGAAGCGGGACACTAGCAATCAGGTTGCGGATACTTCGAGCTGACCGGACAATGGAATCGCAAGCGGAAAGAAGCGAATATCCGGGCCCGGCCGCACGTCGATCACGACGAAAAGTGCCGTGAGGCGATCGATCATGGATGTGAGCGCGCGAATTCACGGTGAGCTGACCAGGTGCGGCATCAAGCTCGCCGCCTCGCTGCCCGATGACTGGGTCGCACCGCTGATCGAGCGCATCGCCGCCGACAATCAGATGCGCCACGTTCGGGTGGCGCGCGAGGCGGAGGCCATCGCGATCTGCAGCGGCGCCTTCTTCGGCGGGGTGCGATCGGTGGCCCTGATGGGCGCGACCGGGCTGCTCACCTGCACCGGCGAGCTTGCGACCCTCAACCTTCGCCACCAGATCCCGGTGTTCCTGATCGTCAGCCAGCGCGGCTCGATCGACGATCATCGCATCTATCAGGAGGTCCAGGGCCGGCGCACCATCGCGCTGCTGCAGGCCTACGACTTTCCCTATCACGTGGTCGACCGGGCGGATGATATCGCCTCCATTCCCGATGCCTTCGAGACCTGCCGGCTGCAGAAGCGGCCTTTTGTGCTGTTCCTGACCCGGCGGCTGGTGAAAGGGGAGGGGGCGCAGTGAAGGCCCGCGACGCCATCGATGTTCTCGCCCGCCACCGTGGCGACGCGGTCGCTGTCTGCGCGCTCGGAATGGCGGCCAACGAGTGGTGGGCCGCGACCAGGAGCGAGGACAGCTTCTACATGCACGGCGCCATGGGCTTTGCTGCGAGCTTCGCGCTCGGGCTGGCGCTGTCGCTGCCGCAGGTTCCCGTCTGGTTGATCAACGCCGATGGCTCGCTCTGCATGAACCTCGGCTGCCTGCTCACCGAGGCGTCGCAGGCGGCCAGGAACCTCAAGCATTTCGTGGTCGACAACGCGGTCTATCAGACTGTCGGCGGCCTGCCGATGGTGAACGGCGGCCGCACCGACTACGTCGGCATCGCCCGTGCCGCCGGATTTGCGCGCGCGCGTGCGATCGAGACGCGCGAGGAGCTGGAGCGGCAGATGCCCGGCATCACGGCCGAGGACGGACCGTCGTTCACGGTTCTGCGGGTCGAGCCCGAGTTCGACTTCCTGCGCACGCCGCCGATGACCTACGAGGGCCCCGAGATGAAGTATCGCTTCGGCCGTGCGCTCGAGCGGCGGTTCGGGATCGAGGTGTTCGGTCCGCAGGGCTACTGAGAGCGATGCCCAACGAGGTGACCATAGGTTCGGTGGCTTTGCCGGGGCAAAGCGGCGTGTTCCACCTGACCCTGCGTGACGGCTCGATCGCGGCTGTCCGGGCCGCCGAGGCGACGCGCACGGCGATCTGGCTCGCCCTGCCGGGCATGGTCAATCTGCATGCCCACGCCGATCGCGCCTTTACGGTGGAGGAGTTCCGGCCACGCTCGTTCGCCGATGCGATCGCGGCTTCGGCCTCGGCTCGCGCCGCGTTCAGCGCTGCGGATGTCGAGGTGCGGGCGTGGCGCCTGTTCGAACGGTCGCTCGGCCACGGGGTGACGCGAATCAGAACCCATACCGACGTAGACCCCATCGTCGAGCTGCGCTCGATGCAAGGTGTGCTGGCCGCAAAGCGACAGATGGCGGGCAGGATGGACGTTGACATCGTGGCGTTCTCGACCTCCAGGAACGATCTGGCCGAGCCGGAGGCTATGGCCCGCCTCGAGGCTGCGATCGCCATGGGCGCCGGCCTGATCGGCGCCAGCCTCAATGCCAGCGCCGACCCGCCGCGCGCGCTCGCCGCGCTGCTCGATCTGGCCGAACGATCGAGCCTGCCGGTCGACCTCCATCTCGACGAGCATCTCGAGCCGCACAAGATGCTGTCCGGCATGGTGGCCGACGCGGTCATCGCGCGCGGTCTCCAGGGCCGGGTGACGCTGAGTCATCTCTGCGTGCTGGCCACGCTCAACCCGAAGATCGTGGGCGAGGTGGTCAAGAAGCTGGCGCGGGCCGCCATCGTGGTAGCGGCGATGCCCGAAACCAACCTGTTTCTGCAGGATCGGGGCGAGACGAGCCCGATCCGCCGCGGGGTGACGCTCATCCGGGAGCTGCGCGAGGCGGGGATCGAGGTCCGGCTCGGAACCGATAATGTCAGGGACTGGTTCTTTCCCTTCGGCGATGCCGACATGCTGGATACCGCATTGTTCGCAGCGATCGCGGCGCATCTCGACGAGCCGCAGGAGCTCGTCGCAGCCACCTGCGGGGGTCGGCGTGTGGTCGAGGAGGGCGGTGTCGCCGACCTCGTCCTCTTACGCGCGCGATCGCTCGACGATGCGCTGGCGCGGCGCCCGGCGGAGCGGATCGTGTTCAAGGCCGGACGCCAGGTCGCCGGCCCAGCGCGCGGTTGACGTCCCGAGGTTCGCCGCGGCGTCCCGCCGTCATCCCCTCCACAGGCGCTGCAGCGCCGCGCGTCGTTCGCCGAGCAGCGTGGGGGTCGGCGATGGCGAAGCCGGCGCGGACTCGCAGAGCGAGACCGGAACCGCGACATCCGAGCGCGTGGGTCGGACCATGATCTCCTCCTTCGCGACCGGATCGAGTCCTGCCGCCAGATATACCGGCCTCGATATCGCGAATGGCTTGCCGTGCTCGGCGGCCGCTTTTCGCAGCTCCTGCACCACGTCCATGGCCTCGCCGACCGCCATCACCGTCGGAGGGTCGGACTGGCCGATCTCGCCGACCGCCGCGCGGCCGGCATGGATGCTGACCGCAACTCTCACTTTGCTGTCGCCTTCGCGTCCGAGCCTGTCGTTGAGGTCTGCAATCGCGCCTTCGATAGCGGCTCCCGCCCGCAGCGCCTGTCGAGCCGCCTGCGCAACACCGCATTCGAGACCGAACAGCGCGCAGATGCTGTCCGGCCGCACGGAGCTCAGAATTCCGTCGGCCATGCGGATGGCATGCCCGATCGCATCGACGTAGCGCATCAACAGATAGAGCAGGTCCTGCGGCATGTGATCGCCGGCGAGCTCGCCGCGGTTGAGGAAGTCGCAGAACAGGACCACGATCTCACGCTCGGCGCTGGGCTGGGCCGCCGGCAGCCGGTAGACCGGCCGCTCGGTGCGCATCAGAGGGATGACCGAGATGTCGCCGCGCGGCCGCAGCTGGCAGGCCAGACGCACGTCGGGGGGCGCGCCGATCCGCTCGAGCGTCGCTCGCTCGTCGCGCTCCGCCGTCGGGCACACCTCGTCGCCCGCGGCCACCCTGACCCGGCACGTGGAGCAGCGCGCCCTGCCGCCGCACATCGAGGCGTGCGGGATGTGGAAGCTGCGGCTCGCCTCCAGCACCGTCCAGCCGCGCGGCACCCGCACCGCGCGCCCTGGATAGGATATCGAGACGAGACGCCGGCGTCCGCGCTCGAGCGCGTTGCGGATGGCGCGGGCGCCGAACGCGGCACCGATGATGGTGAAATAACCGAACAGAATCCCGTCCCGCCATTGCGCGATCGCCATCCGCTGTTCCGCGTTGGCGGGGCTCAAATAGGCTTGCGCTACCGCGGCTGCCGTCGGATTGGTCGCGAGCTCCCGTCCCATGGCGATGAAGCCGAGCGCGGAGAGCACCGGCAGCAGCAGCGCGGCACCGAACAGGACGTATCGCAGCCGTCGATAGAGCGGTCGCCGGTTGAAGACGAAATGCAAGCCGAGGCAGCCGTGCAGCCATCCCGGTGCCAGCAGGCCCAGTTGCCGCCCTTGCGAATCCGTGGCCCAGAGAACGGCGACCACGCGGGTGTAGTCCGACGACAGACCGAACAGGTCGTATGCGAGCCGAGTGGACGTGGCGTGACCGATCAGGAGGATCGGCAGCGTGAAGCCGAGGGCGATGCGCAGGAGCTCGGCCGGCGGCAGGCGGAACGTGCGTCGCTCGTACACCGCCCAGAGCGCGACCAGGAAGTGGGTCGCCGCCGCGCCGTACAGCAGCAGCGTGCCCGGCCAGCTGTACCAGACCTCGACCGCCACCGCCATGACGGCTTCGGCGGTATCGAGCGAGACGAGGCCGAGCGCATGGTTGCTGAGATGCACCGCGATGTATGTGAAGAGGATCAGGCCGGATGCCAAACGCAGATTCCGGACGGAGAGCCTCCCGGCAAGCTGGGAGAGCAATGTCTCGCTCCGAGCCTGTGCTGTGCCCCGCATCATCTCAGCAGACCAATTCGCCGCCGCATGTCAAGTTCGAGACAGCGAGCACGAAACGGCATCACCTCAGGTCTCCGACAGCACGCCGAGCGCCAGAAAATGCCGGCGGATACGCTCGACGTGCTCGACGAAGCGCGGCTCGCTGCGGGTGTGGGCGCCGCGCGGCCGCGGGAGATCGTCGAGCACGATATCGGCGATTCGCCCCGGGCGGGACGACATCACCACCACGCGGTCGGACAGCAGCACCGCCTCCTCGATACTGTGGGTTATGAACAGCACGGTGTTGCGGTCGCGCAGCCACATCCGCTGGAGGTCGAGGTTCATCTGTTCGCGGGTGAGTGCGTCGAGTGCGCCGAACGGCTCGTCCATCAGCAGCAGACCGGGGTCCTGCACCAGCGCCCGGCAGATGGCTACCCGCTGGCGCATGCCGCCGGAAAGCTCTCCCGGATACTTGTCCTCGAATTCGGCAAGCCCGACCGAGCGCAGGAGATCGCGCGCCTTACGGCGGTGACTTTCGGGGTCGAGCCTCTTGATCTCGACCGGGAGGAGCACATTGCCGAGCACGGTTCGCCAATCGAGCAGGACGTCGCGCTGAAAGACGATGGCGATGTTGTCGACCGCGCCCTTGACCGGGATGCCCCCCACCTCGATGACACCGCCGGTGGCCGGTATCAGCCCGGAAACGAGCATCAGCAAGGTGCTCTTGCCGCAGCCCGACGGTCCGACGATGGAGACGAACTCGCCGGCGCCGATCGCCAGATCGATCTCGCTCAGCGCGTGGACGTCGCCGCCGCGAGCGGTCCGATAGTGCTTGGTGACGCCCGAGATCGCGATCGGAACGCCGGCGCGTGATGACGGTCCCTCGATCCGGTCGTCCCTCATGCCCGGCGCGACCTACTCCACCGCTTCGGTAGCGACCTTGTTCCACGGCAGCGCGATGCGCTCGATGAAAGCCACCACGTTGAACAGCAGCACGCCCAGGAGCGAGAGCACGACCACGGCCGCGAACAGCAGCGGAGTATCGAGACGGACTTGGGCGATGAGCTGCAGATAACCCAATCCCTGCTCGGCGGCGATGAACTCGCCGACGGTCGCCCCCACCACCGCCTGTCCCATGCCGACCTTGAGGCCGCCGAATATCGACGGTAGCGCCTTCGGAAGCCTGATCTTGAGAAAGGTGGTGAGCTCGCTCGCTCCCATGGATTGCACCAGGTAGATCATCTCCTTCTCGGCCGAGCGCATGCCGATCACGGAATTGATCACGATCGGAAAGAACGAGATCAGGAAGGCGACCATCACCTTCGGCATGATGCCGTAGCCGAGCCACATGACCAGGATCGGCGCCAGCGCGACCTTCGGAATGGTCTGCAACGAAACCATGAAGGGAAACGCGACGCGCTCGAACACGCGCGAATAGACGACCGCGATAGCGAGTGGAATCGCGATCAACACGCTCAAGCCGAAGCCGATGAGGATCTCCTGGAAGGTGACGAAGGCGTTGGCGAGCAGGAGTTGCCAGGACACGACGATCTTGGCGACGATCACCGACGGGCTCGGCAGGATGTATTCGGGCACGCTCAACGCACGCACCGCCGCTTCCCACAGCGCAAACACGAGTGCGAAAATCGCAAGCACTGGACCGCTGCGGTTGACCCACTCGGCGAATTTGCCGGATGGGGCGGGGGAAGTCGCAGTGATTGTCGTCATCGACCGTCCCTTTCGGTGGGCGTCACCCCGCTACGCGCGGGCGCGAAGCGGCATCGGCGCTGGCGAGTGTCGCGGAGACATGGCTGGCCGTTGCCCCTTGGAGGCGCGCCCGCCAAGGAGTGCTCGCACGTTCGGGGACCCGGAGTGGCAGGCGCGCGCTGCAGCGACCACGCTATCGAAGATAGTCGTTGGTGAAATACGCCGGCAACGGCTTCACCTCGGCGATGCCGCCGGTTTCCTTGAGCAGCGTCAGATTGGCCTGCCAGTCGGCCGGCTCCTGCCAGCCGACCGGCTTGCCCTGCGGCGCGTTGGTCGAGATCACCGTCGCCTCGACCTGCTTGGCGAGCACCTCGGGGTCCTCGGGAACCTTCATGAATTTCGCCATGGTCGCTGCGGCGGCCTTCGGGTCGGCGATGGCGTCGCGATAGCCCTTGGCGGTGGCGCGCAGGAGCTTTTCGACGGTTTGCGGACTCTGCTCGGCGAATGCGTTGGCGACGATGACGGAAGCGCCGAGGAGGTTGAGGCCGAAGTCCGTGATCCGCATCACGTTGAAGTTCACCCCGGCGCGCTTCTCCAGCTGCGGCAGCTCGTTGCTGAGGTAGACCGACATCACGTCGATCTTGCGGGTCAGGAACTGGCTGGTGCGTGCGGAGGCATCCATCTGGATGCGCTGGATCTTGTCGATGTCGACCTTGTTGATCCGGGTGAACGGGCCCAGCATGTCGCCGAAGGTCTCTCCGACCGAGATCGCGAGCCGCTTGCCCTCGAGGTCCTTCGGGCTCTTGAGCGGCACGTCGGGAAAGGAGATCACTCCCATCGGCGCCTTGGTCTGGTAGAGGGCGACCACCTTGACCGGAAGCCCCTGGCTCACCGCCTGCGCGGCGGAGACCGCGGGCCCGTAGCCGAATTTCTCGTTCCCGCTGGCCAGCAGCTTGAGCACTGTTTGTGCGCCGGAGCCCTCGGCGAGCTCGACATCGAGGCCTTCCGACTTGTAGTAGCCCTTGTCCAGGGCGACGAAGAGTGGCGCATACTCGCCCTTGAGCTTCCAGGTGAAGCGCACGGTCAGCTTTTCCGCCGGTTGCGAGAACGCTGGTTGCGGCATGCCGATGGCGAGCAGGATTGCCGCTCCACCGGCTGCGACAATGGTTCGCAGTCTGCGCGCGCCGAGTGTCATGATCTCACCTCTCGAATTTCCCTATGGGTTGCTGCTCTGGGCGCAAGGGTCATTGTAGCTCCTCACACCCGCTTGCGCTGCAAGGGCGCTGCGCGCAAGAAGCACCATCCGTGCCAGCCCGGGCATGCAGCATGGTCATGTCGGCTGGAACTCGGTGCGATGTTGCCGGACCGGCGGGGTCGTGCCAAGGCCCCAGCCGCAGACGCTGCGGAAAAAGTGTGCAAACGTGCAATTCTCGGTGCGGCCGACGGGTCTTTGCGCATGGTCCGAAAACGTGAGAATTGGTTTCCCGGCAGGAGCAAGCCATGACGGCCGTGCGCTTCCTGTTGAACGGAAAGCCATGGAGCGAAGCGAGCGCCCCGCCGACCATGACGGTGCTCGACTGGTTGCGCAGCCGCGCGCAGCTCACGGGAACCAAGGAGGGCTGCGCGGAAGGTGACTGCGGTGCCTGCACCATCGTGCGGGCGCGGCCGGTTGGCGGTTCGCTGCAGTACCGTGCCGTCAATTCCTGCCTGATGATGCTGCCGCAGATCGACGGTTGCGGCGTGCTCACGGTCGAGGGCCTGGCGGCGCCGGATGGTGCGCTCCATCCGGTGCAGCAGGCGATGATCGACACCGATGCCACCCAATGCGGCTTCTGCACGCCGGGTTTCGTGATGGCAATGTTCGCATTCCACCAGGGCGGCGAGCCGGCGGATGATGAGGTCATTCATGAGGCACTCGCCGGCAATCTCTGTCGGTGCACGGGCTATCGGTCGATCGTCGAGGCCTGCAGGCGGGCCGCACGCACGGGCGCCGACCGCGCCGGCAGCGCGACTGAGGAGGCGCTCGCCGCGCTCGTGCCGTGCACGGACTATCGGCATGGGGTGCAGGTCTATCTTGCGCCGCGTTCGCTCGATCAGTTGCTTGCCGCCCGGGCACGATCGCCGGATGCGATTGTGCTCGGAGGCGGAACCGACCTCGGGCTCAAGGTCAGCAAGGATCGCGAGCCGCTTGCGCTGGTGATCGCGACCGAAGGCGTGCAAGAGCTGCGTCGGATCGGCGTCGACGCCCATGCGCTGGAGATCGGCGGCGCCGTCACCTACAGCGAGGCGTTGCCCCATCTCGACCGGCATTTCCCGTCCTTTGGCGCGCTGGTCCGCCGCATCGGCTCGCGGCAGATTCGCAACCTCGGAACGATCGCCGGAAATCTGGCGACTGCATCACCGATCGGCGATACGCTTCCCTGCTTGATTGTTCTCGATGCCACGGTGACGCTCGTCTCGCGTGCAGGTACACGCACGATGCCGGTCGAGACCTTCATTACCGGCTACCGCAAGACCGCGCTCGCGGCCGGCGAAGTGATTGCGACCATCCGCATTCCACTGCTCGCATCGGGACAGAGTTTCGCGGCGTACAAGGTGTCCAAGCGCTTCGACCAGGATATCGCCACGGTGATCGGCGCCTTCCGCCTCGAGCGGCAGGACGGCAAGGTGCGGGCGCTGCGCGCCGCCTATGGCGGCATGGCCGCGCGCGCGATGCGGGCTGCGCGTCTCGAGGCCGCGCTCGTCGGACGGCCCTGGTCATCGGCCTGGCTTGCCGACGTCGATTCGCTGCTGGCGCGCGACTTCACGCCGATCACCGACCATCGCGGGGGCGGGGCCTACCGCTTGCGTGCCGCGGCCGGCCTCCTGCGCCGCTTTCAGCACGAGACGACATCGGCCGTGCCGGTGCGGGTGGACGCGCTATGAACGAGCCGCTCGCACGAATTCGCGGAGGGGCGCACGCTGCCGTGGGCCACGACAGCGCCATCGGTCACGTCACCGGCGCGGCGCGCTATATCGACGATGTCCCGACCCTGCCGGGCACGCTCGAAGCCGTCCTGGTGCTTAGCCCGCATGCCCATGCCCGCATCCGCAGCATCGATCTCACGCGGGCGACGGCTGCCCCCGGCGTGTCCGTTGCGGTCACCGCCGCCGATATTCCCGGCAGGAACGACATCGCACCGATCCGCAGCGACGAGCCGGCGCTCGCTGTCGGCGTCGTGGAGTACGCGGGACAGCCGGTGGCGGCCGTCGCGGCGACGACCCTCGATCTGGCACGCGCAGCGGCGAAGCTCGTGGAGATCGACTACGAGCCGCTGACTGCGGTGCTCACGGTCGAGGAGGCGATTGCACGCGAGAGCTTCGTCTCGCCGCCACAGCTCATGGTACGGGGCGACGTCGATGCCGCGCTCGCTGCGGCCGCGCACCGTCTCGCCGGCGAGTTGCGCTGCGGTGGCCAGGACCACTTCTATCTCGAAGGGCAGATCGCGCTGGCGAGCCCGGGCGAGGCGGGCGATCTGCACATTCTGAGCTCGACCCAGCATCCGACCGAGGTGCAGCACGGGGTCGCGCATCTCCTCGGCCTGCCGTTCAATGCGGTGACTGTCGAGGTGCGGCGCATGGGCGGCGCGTTCGGCGGCAAGGAGAGCCAGGCGACCATCATCGCCGGTATCGCCGCCGTATTGGCCTGGAAGGCGAGGCGCCCGGTGAAGCTGCGATTGCCACGCGACGACGACATGCTCGCCACCGGCAAGCGGCACCCGTTCCTGATCCGATACGATGTTGGCTTCGACGCCGACGGCCACATTCTCGCGCTCGACCTCGTGCTCGCAGCCAATGGCGGCAATGTCGCCGATCACACGCCCGCGGTGCTCACGCGCGCGCTGTGCCACGCCGACAACTGCTACTTCCTGCCCAACGTCCGTTTCCGCGGCCTGCCATGCAAGACCAATACGGTCTCGAACACCGCCTTTCGCGGCTACGGCGGGCCGCAGGGCATGCTCGCGATCGAAACCATCATCGAGCTCGTGGCGCGTCACCGCGGCCTGGCGATCGATACCGTCCGGCGGCGGAATTTCTACGGCATCGGCAGCAACGACGTGACGCCCTACGGCATGACGGTCGAGGACAACATCATCGAGCGCGTGGTCGACGAGCTTGAGCGCACCGTCGAGCTGGCCTCCTGGCGCCGCGAGGTGATCGCGTTCAATCGCCAGAGCCCGGTGGTCCGGAAGGGGCTGGCCACCATGCCGGTCAAGTTCGGCATCTCGTTCAATCGCCCGTCGCTCAATCAGGCGGGCGCGCTGGTGAACGTCTATACCGACGGCAGCGTGGTGCTCAATCACGGCGGCACCGAGATGGGGCAGGGGTTGTTCGTGAAGGTGGCGCAGGTCGTGGCCGAGACGTTCTCGATCGATCTCGATCATGTTCGGGTGTCGGCGACTAGCACGGCCAAGGTGCCGAACACGTCGGCGACGGCGGCGTCGTCGGGCTCGGACCTCAACGGCATGGCGGCGCTCAACGCCTGCGAGCAGATCAAGGCGCGCATGACGGAGGTGGCGGCCGAGCACTTCGGAGCACCGACGGGTGAGATCGTGTTTGCGTCGAACCGCATCTATGCCGGCAACCGCAGCCTGTCGTTCCCCGAGCTCGCGGCGCTGTCGTGGGACAAGCGGGTATCGCTGTCGGCAGCGGGCTTCTATCGCACGCCGAAGATCCATTGGGACTTCGCGACCAATTCCGGGCGGCCGTTCTACTATTTCGTCTATGGCGCCGCCGCCGCCGAGGTTGCGATCGATACTCTCACCGGCGAGTCGCGCGTCCTGCGCGCCGAGATCCTCCAGGATTGCGGGCGCTCGCTCAATCCGGCGATCGATCTCGGTCAGATCGAGGGCGCGTTCGTGCAAGGCATGGGCTGGCTCACCACCGAAGAGCTGTGGTGGGACGCGGAAGGACGACTTCGCACCCACGGGCCCTCGACCTACAAGATTCCGGGAAGCCGCGACGTGCCGCCGATCTTCAATGCGCGCATGTTGTCCGACGCGCCCAACCGCGAAGCCACCATCTATCGCTCCAAGGCGATCGGCGAGCCGCCACTGATGCTGGCGATCGCGGTGTGGCTGGCGATCCGCGACGCCATCGCGAGCCTCGACGACCATAGGCGCGCCCCCCACCTCGATGCGCCGGCAACGCCGGAACGGGTGCTCTTGGCGATCGACGAGCTGCGCGGGCGGTGAGGACGCGGAGATTGCCGAGGCGCTTCGGAGCTCGTCAGCGCGGTGATTCGCTTGCGGATTCGCCCGGTTTGCATCCCGCATCGGGAGCGCGACCCTCCATCCGCCACATTCCGACGCGATGAGCTTCCGCCCATCACACCTCCACACCCTCAATGCCGTCGATCATTTCCATCTCGAATCTGTCCAAGACCTACGCATCGGGGTTCCAGGCGCTCAAGCGAATCAACCTGGACATCCGCCGCGGCGAGATTTTCGCCCTGTTGGGACCGAACGGGGCCGGCAAGACCACGCTGATCAATATCGTGTGCGGAATCGTGACGCCCTCGGCGGGCGGGGTCACGGTCGACGGTCACGACATCGTGAAGAACTATCGTGCTGCCCGCTCGCTCATCGGGCTCGTTCCGCAGGAGCTCCCGACCGACATCTTCGCAAGAGTCGGGACGACGGTGACCTTCACCCGCGGACTGTTCGGGAAGCCGCGCAATCCCGGCCACATCGCCAAGGTGCTCAACGACCTTTCCCTGTGGGACCGGAAAGACAGCAGGATGATGGAATTGTCCGGGGGCATGAAGCGCCGCGTGCTGATCGCGAAGGCGCTCTCGCACGAGCCGCAGATCCTGTTTCTCGACGAGCCTACCGCCGGCGTCGACGTGGAGCTGCGCAAGGACATGTGGCAGGTGGTGAGGATGCTGCGTGATTCGGGCGTAACCATCATCCTGACCACCCACTACATCGAGGAAGCCGAGGAGATGGCCGACCGGGTCGGCGTGATCCACAAGGGCGAGATCATCCTCGTCGAGGACAAGGCCGAGCTCATGCGCAAGCTCGGCAGGAAGGAATTGGTGCTGCACCTGCACCAGAAGCTCGACGCCGTGCCACCCTTGCTCGCCGCCCATCGGCTCGCGCTGAGCGCCGATGGCAGCGAGCTGATCTACACCTACGATACCCAGGGCGAGCGCACCGGCATCACCGCCTTGCTCCAGGATCTCAACGGCGCGGGCATCAGGTTCCGGGATCTCCACACCACGCAAAGCTCGCTGGAGGACATCTTCGTCGATCTGGTGAGGCGGGGACGATGAACCTGCGGGCAGTCTGTGCCATCTACACGTTCGAGATGTCGCGCACCGCGCGCACGCTGCTGCAAAGCGTGGCCTCGCCGGTGATCTCGACGTCGCTCTACTTCGTCGTATTTGGCGCCGCAATCGGCTCGCGCATCACCGAGATCGACGGGGTGAGCTACGGCGCCTTCATCGTACCGGAACTCATCATGCTGATGCTGCTGACGCAGAGCATCTCCAATGCATCGTTCGGCATCTATTTTCCGAAGTTCACGGGCACGATCTTCGAGATACTGTCGGCGCCCGTTTCCTATCTCGAGATCGTGCTCGGTTACGTCGGCGCCGCTGCCACGAAGTCGATCATTCTGGCGCTGATCATCCTGGCGACCTCGTGGCTGTTCGTGCCGATCCGGATCGCCCATCCGGTCTGGATGCTCGTCTTCCTGGTGCTGACCGCGGTGACCTTCAGCCTGTTCGGCTTCATCATCGGGATCTGGGCGGACGGTTTCGAGAAGTTGCAGGTGGTGCCGCTGTTGATCGTCACTCCGCTGACGTTTCTCGGCGGCAGCTTTTATCCCATCAGCGTGTTGCCGCCGGTCTGGCAGACGATAACCCTTTTCAATCCGGTGGTATACCTGGTCAGCGGTTTCCGCTGGAGCTTCTTCGAGGTCGCCGACGTGGCGGTCGGGATCAGCCTCGCCATGACGCTGCTGTTCCTGGCCTTGTGCCTGGCGACCGTGTGGTGGATTTTCCGGACCGGATACCGGCTCAAGAGCTAGCGAGTCCTGCCCGGCGATCGCGATCGATACCGAATTCTCTTAGCAAGTGAGGAACTCCCCGATGACCATCATCGATTCCCAGGTCCACGCTTATGAGGCGAACACTCCGAAGCGACCCTGGCACAGTGTGCCGAACTGGCCCGATCACGTCACGGGTGACGAGATGGTGGCGGCGATGGACAAGCTCGGCGTCGACGGCGCGATCTTTATCTCCGCCTTTTCCTTGTACCGCTACGACGCGAGTTATGCGGTAGAAGTGCAACGGGCCCATCCCGGTCGGGTCGCGATCGTCAAGCCAGTCGACCCAGACGATCCAGCCGTGGACGATATCATCGCCGACTGGAAGCAGACACCGGGCGCCGTCGGCATCCGCATCATGATGACGAAGGAGGCGAAGCGCGAGCCGAATGACCCGGGCCTCGACCGGATCCTGCGCGCGGCCGTAAAGCACGACTTTCCGGTCAACATACTGTGTTGGGGCAACGTGGATGCGGGCACGGCGTTGATCGACCGCCACCCCGATACGCGCTTCATCATCGACCACCTGGCTATCCTGCAGCCCCGCACGCCACCGGCCGCGCCGCAGCCGTGGGCCGATCTGCCGAAGGTGCTGGACCTTGCCAAGCGCAAGAACGCGGTGATCAAGGTGAGCGGCGCCTGCACGCTATCCCGGGAACCGTATCCGTTCCCGGACATCTGGGATCCGCTCTCCCGCGTGTTCGATGCTTGGGGTTTCGACCGCTGCCTGTGGGGCACGGACTGGACACGCGCATACGCCGTCGTCAGCTACGAGCAGGCCGTCGAGCCCTTCCTCAAGACTGAGCGCCTGGGCGACAGTGAGCGAGCGATGCTGATGGGCGGTGCGTGCGCCAAAGCCTATCGTTGGTCGCCCAAGAAAGGTTAGGTCAGTCACCACCCCCGCGCAGGAATTCGGCGCTTTCCGGACTTCGTCTTTTCAGAGTCCGCTTCGGCCAAACGTCGGTTACGTCACGGCCGGGCATACAAGGCCCGATACCAAGCACATCGGAAGACGCCGTAGGATGCCGCTTCGTCTCGACTAGCAGCAGCTCGGAAAGATCATGGGTGAATTTGCCATCGGACAATCGGTGTTGCGGCGCGAGGACCCGCGCCTGCCGCGGGGGCACGGTCGCTTTTTCGACGATCGTCGATCAGCTTCATGCGGCTATCGTGCGCTCGCCGCATGCCCATGCCGACATCACCGGCATCGAGACGTGCGCGGCGCTGCAGATGCCGAGCGTCCGGCTGACGGGTAACCGAATGCATTTCGATCAATTGAAGCACCGCGATTTCATCCATGTGCTAGGTTCCGTCTGTATCGCTACGAACTAAAAAAAGAAGGAACCCGAGCATGCCCTCATTAATTCCAGACATCGCGGCCTTCGAGAAGAGGCTTGCAGGCTTGCCCGTGGTGAAACACCCAGCCCGCGAAGCTGTACTGACCGCCGGTTCAAGGACGGGCAGGCTGCTTTTCCTCAGGAGCGGCGCTGTGGAGGTCGTCAGGGATGGAGTGCAGATCGCCAACGTGTCGGCACCCGGCTCGGTGTTCGGCGAACAGGCCGCCCTCCTAGATCAGCCCCATACGGCAGACGTGAGGACTCTGGAGCAATCTGAGTTCCATGTCGCCGACGCGCCGGCGCTGCTTGCTGGCGATCCAACCGTCGCCCTCTACGTCGCCGCGATCCTTGCGCGACGTCTCGACGCCGCCAACCGATCGCTTACCGAGGTTAAGCGCCAACTCCAAGCCGGCGAGCCTCCCAGCGTGATCGGCAAGACGGTCGAGAAGGTGGAGGAAACCGTTAAGGGCTACCGAGATCCAACTGGATGGTGATCCTGCGCCAGTCCGGCGACGCCAAGTCTTGTGTACGCCGGCTATCCCTACGTTCGCGCCCGGCTGGAGGGTGGCGACGATGCGCGGCTGCGAGCTACGCCGCCGCGCTCATCGAGGAGCGGAACGCCCAGCGTGTGAAATAGGTCTCTACATACGCGAACACGGCGTACATCACGATGCCCAGCACCGCGAGGCCGAGCAGGCATGCGAAAACCAGCGGCATCTGGAAGTTCGATCCGGCCTGCACCATGAGATGGCCGAGCCCGGCGTTGGCGCCGATGGTCTCTGACATCACCGCGCCGACGAAGGCCAGAGTGATCGCAACCTTGAGCGATCCGAACAGGTAGGGCTGGGTGCGGGGGATCCCGACCTTGAGCATGATGTCGAGCTTTCGAGCTCCGAGCGCGCGCAGCACGTCCTCGAGCTCCGGCTCCATGGTGGCGAGCCCGGTTGCCACATTGACGACGATCGGGAAGAACGAGATCAGGAACGCCGTGAGGATAGCCGGCACTTCGCCGATCCCGAACCAGATGATCAGAATTGGTACCACCGCCACCTTCGGGATCGAGTTGAAGCCGATCATCACCGGATAAAGTCCGCGGTAGATGGTGCGTGACCAGCCGACGATGATGCCGAGCACGATGCCGAACGCCACTGCGAGCGCAAAGCCCGCGAGCGTGGTCCATAGCGTGACGAACGAGTTCTTGGCGAGCGGCCACCAATACTGGCCGATGGCTACGAAGATCTGTGACGGCGCCGGTAGCACGAAGGCGTTGATATTGAATATGCGACAGACGAGCTCCCACAGCACGAACAAGCCGATGGTGAAAAGCCAGGGCGACAGCCTTTCCATCGTCGAGCTCATGCCTGGCGCACCTCGGCGATCTTGGCACGCAATTCGTGCACGACGTCGGTGAAGCGTGCCTCATAGCAGATGTCGAGGTCGCGAGGTCGCGGCAGATCCACGTCCTTGGTCATGACGATATGTCCGGGCCGGGCGCTCATGACATGGATGTTGTCGGCGAGGAAGGCGGCCTCGCGCAAGTCGTGGGTGACCAGTATGACGGTGAAGCCGATCTTCTGCCACAGGTCGCGCAGAACGCACCACAATTCCTCGCGTGTGAAGGCGTCGAGCGCGGCGAACGGCTCGTCGAGCATGAGCAGCGCGGGCTCATGGATCAGCGCGCGGCAGAGCGAGACGCGCTGCTGCATTCCCCCCGACAGCTCCCAGGGATATCGCTCGCCGAAGCCGTCGAGCCCGACGGTCCTGAGCAGCGCATTGGCTTGCGCACGGTACTGCTCCCTCTGCCGGCGAAATTTCTGCCGGTGCGGCTCGACGATCTCGAGCGGGAGCAGCACGTTGTCGATGACCTTGCGCCAGGGCAGCAGGTTCGGGTTCTGGAACGCCATCCCGGCGATCTTCACCGGGCCCTGCACCTTGGCACCGAATATGACGATGTCGCCTGAATCGGGACGCACCAGGCCGGTGACGAGCTTCATCAACGACGATTTGCCGCAGCCGGAAGGGCCTACGACGGCGGCGAACTCGCCGCGTCGCACATTGAGGGTCGTTCCTTTGAGAGCGAGAACGCCGCCCGACACGCCTTTGTAGGTGAGCGTGACGTTGCCGATGTCGACGGAGGCCGTCATGGCCGTGCGCCGGCGCTCGACGGGGCACCACGCACAGCGGGGCGTAATCCAACCAAACCCCTCGCGCCTAGCTCATCGATTCCGTAAAACCGACCGGTAGGTTGGGTCGAGCGCTCTTGCGCGAGACCCAACGCATCGAAGTCGCGGCGAGTGATGTTGGGTCTCGCAAGTGCTCGACCCAACCTACGGCCGCTACGGTCGCCGCTCACATGGTTCGTCTTTGCCGCCGCGTACGCGGGGGCAAAGACGGTCGACCTCCCCCTTTCAGGGGCAGGTGCAGTTCGCTGCACCGGCGTCGTCTCGACCCGCTACGATCACAGCTTGCGCTCTGCGGCCGGTGGCAGGTACTGGCTGGTGAAGATATCCTCGGCTTTGGGCCGGTTCTTGAAGTCGTAGGTCAGCGCGATCTGGTCGATCGACTTGGCGAGCCGGGCCATGTCGACATCGCCGAAGCCGTTGGTCTTGACCCAAGGCGTGACGAAGTTGTCGCGCAGCGACATTTTCAGCCGGTCGAGCTCGATCTTGCCGTCGGCGGTCTCGTTGCGCTTCATCACCGACTTGATCGCCGTGTCCGGATCCTTGATGGTGTCGAGCACGCCCTTGATCGTCGCTCGCACGAATCCCGCCACCACTTTCGGGTTGGCCTTGGCATAATCGGGGTTGACCATGATGGCATTGCCGTAGAGCACGAGCCCGTAATCCGCCATCAGCATCGTCTTGATGTCTTCCGGCTTGAGTCCCTTCTGCAGCAGGTTGAAGTGCATCGAGAATGAAAAGCCGGTAATAGCGTCGACCTTCCCGTCGGCCAGCATCGGCTCGCGCACGGGGAAGCCGACATTCTCGATCTTCACCTTCGAGGCGTCGATACCGTTCTCCTTCACGAACGCCTTCCATTGCGCAAAGGCGCCGTCGGGTGCCGGGGCGCCGAGGATTCGCCCCTCGAGGTCCTTGGGCTTGGTGATGCCGGTCTTGGCGGTGGTGGCGATCGCAAACGGCGGCTTGTCGTACACCATCAGCACCGCCTGCACCTTGTTGTCCGGGTTCTGGTCCTGGAACTTGACCAGCGAGTTGATGTCGAAGAAGCCGATCGGATAGGTGCCGGCCGCGACTCGCGCAATGCCGGCCACGGAGCCCGGGCCGGAGTCGATCGCGACATTGAGCCCCTCAGCCTTGTAGTAGCCCTTGTCGATAGCGACGAAGTAGGGCGCCGCTGGTCCCTCGAATTTCCAGTCGAGGGCGAATTTCACGTCGGTCTGCGCCGAGAGGGGGCTCGCCGCAAGGGCCACCGACGCTCCCGCCAGCATCCCGAAAATCCTTGTCATCTGCATGGTTGACGCTCCTTGTGAGTGCTTGCGACCGGATCCACCGGCGAGCTACGCCTGCATCAGCAATCGCCGTGCCACGCTGGCCGATCTTCCACGGTCCGATGGGCTGGCGGAATTCTCGCTGATCATGCCTCCACACTAGGCATTTTGCCTCGATTTGCCCATTACCCCGGCAGCCCTGTCAACTGTCAACTTCCGCGGTAGGTGGAGTAGCTCCAGGGCGTGACCAGCAGCGGGACATGGTAATGGCCCTCCGGCTCGGCCACGGCGAAGCGCACCGGCACCACGTCCAGGAACGGCGGGTCCCCTTGTGGCGTGCCGAGCCGCGCGAAGTAGTCGCCGACGTGAAAGCGCAACTCGTAGCCGCCGATCGGCAGCGGCCGCCCGGCGATGAGCGGCTGGTCGGTGCGTCCGTCGTGGTTGGTGGTGGCCGCGACGATCCGGCGGGATTCGTCGCGACGTCTCGAGCAGCTCGACCACGACGCCGGCTGCCGGGCGGCCGCCGTGCGTGTCGAGAACATGGGTGGAGAGGCGGCCGTGCACGGCGAGCCGGTCGGGCGCCTCGATGCGATGGTCGAGGCGAAGCGCGACGATGCGGAAAATCTCGGTGAGCGCTGTCTGCGTTTCGGCCGCCGTGTCGTTGCGGAGGCGGCGCTCGAATTGCTGCAGGATCGAATCCCTGGAATGGCGTCGCACGCAGATGATGAACGGCATGCCGAACTTCTTGCGGTAGGCGTCGTTGAGGCGGTGAAAGCGGGCGAATTCCTCCTCCGAGAGCCGTTCGAGCCCGGCGCTGGCCTGCTCGGCCTTCGAGTCGCTGGTCAGCGTGCCGGCACGCGCCGCCTTGCCGGCGAGGTCGGGGTGGCCATTGATCAAGGTCATCTGCCGAGCGGGGGGCGCATTGCGGACGGCGGCCGCCATCGCCTGGTTGAGCGCGGCCAGCGTGGCAAACGGACGCTGCCCGCATACCGCCTCGGCTACCCACGGGGCGTGCTCGTAGATGTCCCCCAGCATTGCGATGAAGCCGGCGGCGTCGGTCTCGTTCAAGCTTCGCAGTGAAACCGTTGTCACCCGATTGCCGCTAACCGATGGTGGGCGCGCTGGCGGCGAGCGCCTTGTGCGCGCGATGCCAATGCTTGCGCGATGTCGAGCCGGCGCGCGATCCACACCCGCTCGCGCGCGGCGACGTAGTCGAGAAAGCGCGTGAGCGCCGCAGCGCGCCCCGGCCGTCCGACCAGTCGGCAGTGCAACCCGACCGACATCATCTTGGGTGCGCGCTCGCCTTCGGCGTAGAGGACGTCGAAGGCATCCTTGAGGTAGCTCGAAGAACTCATCGCCGCTGCCGAAGCCCTGCGAGTTGACGAATCGCATGTCGTTGGCATCGAGGCTGTAGGGAACGATCAAATGCGGCCCCTTTGGGCCGTTGACCCAGTAGGGGAGGTCGTCCGCGTACGAATCCGACGAATAGAGAAAGCCTCCCTCG
The DNA here is from genome assembly GCA_963840535.1 of uncultured Alphaproteobacteria bacterium. Lineage (GTDB taxonomy): Bacteria > Pseudomonadota > Alphaproteobacteria > Rhizobiales > Xanthobacteraceae > VAZQ01. Next base: position 49,571 of record CAWIZJ010000047.1, on the reverse strand, counting down.
TCGAGCACGGCCTTCAACGTATTCACCGAGCCGCGGCCGGTGTACCATCCGAGCGGCCGCTCGCCGGTTGCCGCGGTGTGGATGCGGATGGCTTCCGCGAGGTGGGCGCGCTCCTCGGCCTCGGGCACATCCTTGTAGTCGATCCACTTGAGCCCGTGGCTGGCGATCTCCCAGCCCGCATCGCGCATGGCCGCGACCGCGTCGGGGTGTCGCGCCAGCGCGGTCGCAACCGCGAACACGGTCACCGGCATGCCGCGCTCGGTGAACAGTCGCCACAGCCGCCAGAAACCCGCACGCGAGCCGTATTCGTACATCGATTCGACGTTCATATGTCGCTGGCCCGGCCACGGCTGCGCGCCCAGCACATCGGAAAGAAACGCTTCCGAGGTGGCGTCCCCGTGCAGGATGTTGCGCTCGCCGCCTTCCTCGTAGTTGACCACGAACTGCACGGCGACACGCGCGTCGCCGGGCCAGTGCGGGTCGGGAGGGTTGCGGCCGTAGCCGACGAGGTCGCGGGGATATGCGGACAGATCTCGCGGCGTCATCGCGGTCGTTCACTTCTCCGGCGCGCCGGCGGCGAGCCAGGCGGCGAGAATCCGGCGCTCTTGCGCGCGTCATCTCGGTGATATTGCCGGGAGGCATCGCGTTCGAGCGCACCGAGTTGATGTCGATCAGACGGGCGTGGCGGCGAATGTTCTCGGGACCGTCCAGCACCACGCCGTTGGGCGGCGCGTGCACCCCCGGCCACACCGGTCCGTCCACATGACACATGCTGCAGCGGGTCAGAATGACGTTGTGCGCCGCCGCAACGTCGACCCGATCGGCTCGGGCGCCGACCGCCGTGTCGCGCGGCCCCGCGCCCGACAGCCATGCAACCGCGGCCATTCCGGCGGCGGCGACGCCCCACGTCCACCATGGGCTCCCTTTGCCCTCGTGGCGGGAATTGAAAAAGTGGCGGATGACCGGCCCGATCGCCAATACGATCGCGACGATCAGCCAGTTGAACCGGGTCGCGAACATGAGCGGATAGTGATTGGCGATCATCAGGAAGATGACCGGCAGGGTGAGGTAATTGTTGTGCACCGAGCGCTGCTTGGCCTCGGCGCCCCACACCGGGTTGGGCTCCTTGCCCGCGATCATCGCAGCCACCGTCTTTTTCTGGTTCGGAATGACGATGACGAAGACGTTGGCCACCATGATGGTGCCGATCAGAGCCCCGATCTGGGTGAATGCACCGCGTCCGCTGAACACATGGGTGAAGGCATAGGTGAGGCCGACGAGAAGGACGTAGCCCAGCAGGGCAAGCGCAACCTCGTGGCGACCGAGCGGCGACCGGCACAGCGCCTCGTAGAGCAGCCACGCTACCAGCAGGCTTCCGAACGCGACGACGGCGGCTGCCGTCGGGGTCAAATCGAGCACCGACTTGTCGATCAGGTAGAGCTCGGCACTGATGTAGTAGACGAGGACCAGCAGTGCAAAGCCCGAGAGCCAGGTGGTGTAGGCCTCCCACTTGAACCAGGTCAGCTCGTCCGGCATGCGGCTCGGCGCCACCAGATATTTCACCATGTGATAGAAGCCGCCGCCATGCACCTGCCAGGCGTCGCCCTGGATCCCCATTGGGGAACCGGACCGCTGCTTGAGGCTGAGGTCGAGATGGATGAAGTAGAACGAGCTGCCGATCCAGGCGATACCGGCGACCACGTGCAGCCAGCGGATGACGAGGCTCAACCACTCGGTGAGCACGGCTTCCACGGCGGCAATCCTTTCTTCTTTCGGGGCTATACTCACGCGGGACACGCGGCAGGATGACAGACGCGATGTTGAAGGTTGCAAGTGCCGCGCCGACGAAATGGTGCATCTGATATGACGATCGAACCCAGCTGCGTAGTCGGCCCGGGCGGGCGCACGGCATTCGGTGAGCGCATCGTGGCGCTGGCCGAGCAGCTGGCACGCTGGTCCGAGGGCCCCGACGGGCTGACCTGCACCTATCTGACGTCGGCCCATCGATCGGTCGCGGCGGAGCTGCGCGACCTGATGCTCGCAGCCGGGCTGAGCACCGAGATCGACGCCGTCGGCAATGTCGTCGGCCGCTATGCGGCCGACGATCCCAAGGCGCCTGCGCTGATCGTCGCCTCGCATTACGACACCGTCCGCAACGCGGGAAAATACGACGGCCGGTTGGGGATCCTGATCGCGCTCGTCGTGGCCGAGCACTTGTCGCGGCTTCACCGCAAGCTGCCGTTTCACCTCGACGTCATTGCATTCTCGGAGGAGGAGGGAGTGCGCTTCTCCTCGAGCTTTCTCGGCAGCAGTGCGGTCGCCGGACGGTTCGACCCCAAGCTGCTCGAGCGGCGCGATGCGGATGGCCATAGGCTGGGTGAGGTGATGCGGGACGCGGCGTTTGCAGCCGGAAAAAATCCCATCAGCTCGCACGACGCGCCGACGACCTGGTCGGCTATCTCGAAGCCCACATCGAGCAGGGCCCGGTCCTGCTCGAGGAAGGCTTGCCGGTCGGTATCGTGAGCGCGATCGCCGGCTCCGTCCGCTGCCAGGTCGCCATCACCGGGACAGCCGGACACGCAGGCACCGTACCGATGGCTCGACGCCACGATGCCGCCGCGGCAGCGGCCGAGCTGGTGCTCTATGTCGAGAGGCGGTGCGCGCGGGTGCCCGCTCTGGTTGGAACGGTGGGCCTGCTGACCGTGCCCAATGGGGCCATCAACATCATTCCCGGACGCTGCGAGCTCGACTCTCGACATCCGCGCCGCCGCCGACGAGATCCGCGACGCCGCGGTATCCGACATCACGGCGGAGATCGGCCGCATCGCTGCAACGCGCGGCGTCGGGATCGAGAGCAGGGAAGTCCAGCGCACCGCAGCCGTCCACTGCTCCGCACGTCTCAAGTCGCTGCTGGCCGGCGCCGTGATGCGGGCGGGCGTGACGCCGCGCGAGCTCGCCAGCGGCGCCGGTCATGATGCCATGATGTTCGATGGTCTCGCTGACATTGCGATGCTGTTCGTGCGCTGCGGAAACGGCGGCGTCAGCCATTCTCCGCACGAGATCGTCACCGCCGAGGACGCCGATATCGCGGCCCGGGTGATGCTGGACGCGGTTCTGGATCTTGCCGAGGCAGCATGACCGTCGCGCAAACGGTTCTGGAGTTCGTCGACCGCGAGTTCGCGCGCGAGACCGCCTTCCTCGCCGAGCTGGTGAAGGTGCCGAGCGACAACCCGCCCGGCGATTGCGCGCCGCACGCGACGCATGCGCGCCGTCTGCTCGAGCAGCTCGGCTTCACCGTCGAGGCGCACACGGTGCCGCGCGCCGTGGTCGAAGCGGCGGGCATGAAGAGCGTGACCAATCTCATCGTCCGCCGGCGATTCGGGGACGGACCGGTGATCGCACTGAACGCCCACGGCGACGTGGTGCCGCCCGGCCTCGGATGGCGCGTCGACCCCTACGGCGCGACGATCGAGGTTGGTCCGCACGGCCCGGTGATGTACGGTCGCGGCGTGGCGGTGTCGAAATCGGATTTCGCCACCTATGCCTGGGCACTGCTGGCGCTGCAGGCAGCGGTGACGCAGGGCGGGACGCTCGGCGGGACCGTGGAGCTGCATTTCACCTACGACGAGGAGATCGGCGGCATCGTCGGCCCGCAATGGCTGCTCGAGCAGGGCCTGACCAGGCCCGACGCGGCCATCGCCGCGGGTTTCGCGTATTCGGTCGTCACCGCCCACAACGGCTGCCTGCACCTCGAGATCACGGTCACCGGCAAGCAGGCGCATGCCGCCATGCCGGAGAGCGGCGTCGATGCCCTGGAGGCGGCCAATGCCATCCTGAGCGGGCTCTATGCCCACCGGGCCGTTCTGTCGCGGCTGCGCTCGAGCACGCCGGGCATCGTCTCGCCGACGTTGAACGTCGGGCTGATCAAGGGCGGTATCAACACCAACGTGGTGCCGGACCAGGTGGTGTTGCGGATCGATCGCCGGATCATCCCGGAGGAGCATCCCGCAAGCGTCGAGGCCGAGCTGCGCGGGCTGATCGCGGCATCCGTGCAATCGCCATCCACGGATCAAGGTCGACGTGCACCGCCTCCTGCTGGCCGTGCCGCTCGCTCCGCGGCCCGGCACCGATCGGATCGCGACGACGATTCAACATCATGCCCGGCGAATTCTCGGAGTTGACGTGCCGGTGACCGGGGTGCCGCTCTACACCGATGCCCGCCATTATGCGGCGGCCGGCATCCCGATCGTGCTCTACGGCGCGGGACCGCGCTCGATCCTGGAAGCGAACGCGCACAACGCCGACGAGAATTTGCGGCTCGATGACCTGCGTGCGGCGACCAAGATCGTCGCGTTGTCGGTCGCGGAGTTGTGCGGAGCGCGGTGAGCGCTCCGTCACGGTGGGGCGTCGCTCCATCCCGCTACCGAGCGGCGCGACCCAGCAGCGCCGCCTCGAATGCGCTGGCGATTGCCGGCTTGCTTTTGCCCGGCTGCACCGCGTCGCCGATTGCAATTGCGATCTGGCCGGGCTTGGCCAGGCGCATGAAGCGTTCCGCGCTCCCCTTGCGGGCCCTGTAGTAGAACCAGTCACGAAATTCGGTACGCGAGAAGATCCGGGCGAGGCCCGGCCAGCGGCCGGCGCCCAGGTCGAGCAAGGTCGCAGCGATCGGGCCGAGCCCGAACCGGTAGTGCGCGCCGGTCGCCACCACGATGCGGTCGAACGGCGCCAGCAGCGCCGGCCTGCGGGCGATATCGGTCTCGAAGCGGAACTTGACGCCTTTGCGCACGCAGGCAGCGACGAGATCGGAGATGTAGCGCTCGAAGCTTTTCTCGCTCGCCTCGACCTCCTGGAACAGCGGTGCCTTGCCGGCATGGCGGAACGCGCCGCCGGGTCGCTTGGCCTTCTCGAACACGGTGACCTGGTTGCCGTCGGCGACCAGCGAGGCATAGCTGAGACCGGCCGGGCCCGCGCCGATGACGGCGATGCGTTCCTCACGCGGCGGCTTGGGATCGGAGAACATCGTCTCGCGGCCGGCGGCACCGTTGACCACGCACCCGATGCGGGCGCCGCCGCGCATCTCGTTGATACAGGTATTGCAGGCGAGACAGCGCCGGATCGGTTCCGCGCGCGCGAGCTTTTCCACCCATTGCGGATCGGCGACGAGGCTGCGGCCGAGCGCGATGAAATCCATCTGTCCGGCCGCCACCGCGGCGGTGGCGGTAGCGGGATCGCCGAGACGTCCCACCGCGATCACCGGAACCCGTACCGCCTTCTTCACTCCGGCCGCGAGGTGGACGAAGGTCGCGTCCGGATAGGTCATCGGCGGCAGGACGATCTGTGCCGACGGCAGCGAGCGATAGTGTCCGGCGGTGATGTGCAGGGCGTCCGCGCCTGCCTCCGCCGCCCAGGCCGCGATCTCCTTGCCCTCTGCGAAGGTAAGGCCGCCGGCGAAATAGTCCTCGACCGACAGCCGGTAGATCACCGGCATTCCGTGCCCGGCGGCCTTGACTGCGCGCAGCACCTGCAGCCCGAAGCGAGCGCGGTTCTCCAGGCTGCCGCCATATTCATCGGTGCGCCGGTTTTCGAAAGGCGCATGGAATTGCGAGATGAGGTAGCCGTGAGCGGCGTGAATCTCGACACAGTCGAAGCCGGCCTTCTGCGCGCGCACCGCGGCCGCGGCATGGGCCGAGATCGTCTGCTCGATGCGCGCCTTGGTCATTTCCTCCGGAACGATGGTCTCGAACGTCGTCTCGTAGACCGGATGCGGAATCGCCGACGGCGCAATCGGCGTCTCCCCGCAGATGTCGGCGCGGGTATGACCGCCGCCGTGGCCGAGCTGGATCGACGCCTTGGAGCCGGCGCGGTGAATTGCGTCCACCAGCCGCGTGAGCCCGGACAGGAAGCGGTCGTCGTGGATTCCGATCTCACGCCGACGATGGCGGCCGACCTTTTCCGGTGCCGCCATCTCGACGATGATGAGACCGACGCCGCCGCGGGCGCGCGCCAGGTAATAGGCCATGGTGTCGTCGGTGACGTAGCCTTCCTCGTCCGCCGTCCGCGTGGTCATCGGCGGCATGACGATCCGGTTGGGGATCTGGAGCGAACCGATGCGAGCGGGCGTGAGCAGGATGTTCATTACAGTGCCGGAATCTCGCCGCCGTCGAGATCCATGGTTGCCCCGTGCAGCCAGGTGGCGCGCGATGACACGATGAAAGTCACGAGATCGGCGACATCCTCGACCCGGCCGTAGCGCGTGATCCCGTACTCGCGACAGAACTGTTCGCGCACCTTCGCCTCCGGCGCTCCGGTGCGCTCGGCCTCGGCGCGGATGCGCCGCCATTGCCGTTCGGTTTCGACCAGGCTCGGATGGATGCAATTGACCTGCACGCCGTCCTGCTTGCCGAGGTCGGCAAGGCACTTGGTGAACGCTGCGACGGCCGCGTTGACCGAGCTGCCGATGGTGAATTGCTCCTCCGGCTTGCGGCCGCTGGTTCCCCCGATCGCCACCAGGGAGCCGCGGCGTGCCTTCAACAGCGGCCAGGCCGCGCGTACCAGCCGGACATGTGCGAACAGCTTCAACGCATAGCCGTCCTCCCAGTCGGCGTCCGTCAGCGTGAAGAAATCGCCGCGCCTGGTGGTGCCTGCATTGTTGATCAGGATGTCGAGACCGCCGAACTCGCGCTGCACCGCTTCGACCAGCGTACCCGGGGCGGTGGGCTCACGCAGGTCGAGCACCCTGGCGGCGGCCCTGCGGCCCTTGGCGCGGATCGCCGTCGCGACCTCGTCGAGCGCGGCGGCGTCGCGTCCCGTCAGCATGAGATCGCAGCCCTCCGCCGCAAACGCCAAGGCGATGCCACGGCCGATCCCGCGGCTCGATCCCGTGACCAGGGCGGTCCTGCCCTTCAATCCCAGTTCCATGCGCCACGTCCTCCCGATCATGGCCGCGGCCGTTCTTGCTCAGACTGCTGATCTTATGGCATTGGCTGGTCAACGGATGAAGGGGCAGACGCCGCACCGCGCGACTGAAATCGACAAGCCGGGCTCATGAGGAATTCGAGATCCAGTTCACCGACACTACACGCGCCCGTTGCCGTCGAGCAGCCAGCCGAACTTCTCACGCGCCTTGCGCGCGACGTCCGGGCTCGGTGCATTGGTGGCGGGAAATTTGTCGCGCCAATGAAACGGCTTGCAGGCATCGATCAGCGCCACCGAATGGGTCATGTTGCCGACCGCGCGCCGTTCCGGCGGCAGCGCCGGGTCGGCGCTGAATCCCATGAGCCGGTGATGAACTGGATCGACTCCTTGGGATCGGTGCGCGTCAGCATGGCCCACAGCAAATGGTCGAGATTGGTGACGTCCACGTCGTCGTCGACCACCACGATGTATTTGGAGGCGTAGGCCGAGGCGCCGCACTGGGCGGCGACATGCGCGGTCTGCACCGAGTGGCCGGGGTAGCGCTGGGTGATCGAGACCGCATGCAGCATGCGCGCCCCGCCCACCTCGTGGCACCAAACCTGTTGCACGCCGGGTACGCCGGCATTGGCGACGTTCTGCTTGATGGTCGCCGATCGCATGACCGCGCGATAGCGCGCCATCTCGTCGGGCCCGGCGCCCATGGGCGGGACACCCAGCACGATCGGGTCGTTGCGGTGATAGATCGCCTTGATGTCGAGCACGGGAATCTGGCGCACGCCGCCGGCATAGTGGCCGGTCCATTCGCCGAACGGGCCTTCCGGATGAGTGCGGTCGGGTGGCACTAGCCTTCCAGCACGATCTCGGCATTGGCGGGGAAGGGGAGGCCGGTGATCCGGCCGCGCACCATCTTCACCGGCCGGCCGCGCAGTCCGCCGACCAGATCGAGCTCGAACACGCCATAGGGCGCCTCCAGGCCACCGAAGAAGAAGGCCAGCGGATCGCCGCCGAGCACCATCACCACCGGCAACGGCTCGCCGCGCGCGAACGACTTGTCGCGGTGGATACGTCCATGATGGCCGGCGGCCATCACGATCCCGACGGTTCGCTTGTCATGGACCTGGGCGCGGTAGGCGCCGGCATTGAGCCAGTTCTCCTCGGGGTCGCGGGTGATGCTGTAGGTGCCGGTGCCGATATAGCGTCCGCCGTCCTTCTCGTGCCATTTCGGCGCCGGAAACCTGGTGACGTCGACGTCGTCGCCCAGCATGATGTTCTCGAGCACCGGTCCGTCGTCGACGATCTCGTGTGTTACGATGCGCCGTTCCTGCAGGTACGCCTCGCGGTAGGCTTCGCTCAGCTCCCACTTGGTGAGATGATCGGGGAAGCCGAGCGTCATGTTGCGCCGCGTTCCGGCGAACATGTTGAGCAGAAGGCGATGACCTTTGGGGCAGCCGGGGATGTCCTCGAACACCACGCACGGGCCGTGCTCGGCCCGCAACACCGCCTCGGCGGCGAGCCCGATATCCTCCTCGCAGCTCGCTCCCTTGACGGTGCGGACCTCGCCCAGGCGCTCGGCCATGGCGAGCCATTCGCGCAGATCGTCGTAGGCGATGTTGCCGGCAAAGTTTCTTTGATCGATCACGCAGATAGCCTAATGTACACGGACCGCGGAAACAACTTGCGATACTAGTGTGGCGGTTCAGAAGTCCGCATCATTCTCGCCGCGAGTCCGACATGCGGACTTCTGAACCAAAGCCACACTAGATCAATTAGTTGCTGGTGTCCTTCGATTCCAAAGTTCGCAAACGAGAGTGCCGCGGAATGATGCGAACTTCGGAATCGGGACGCTAGCCGGTGAACGGGCGCAAGCAGCGCAGGATCGAGACCCGCTTTGCCCGCTCCTGCGATGCAATTTCACGGAGCGGATCACGCAAATCGGGATGAGCTCGCGATGGACAGCCGGCGTCGGGGAGCTCCGATACGATGAGCCTGCGGGCGGAGCTTCTGCGTCTTGGGCTGCGCTGGTCGAAGCGGCGCGCCTCCGCCGTTCCCGACATCGGTGCGCTGCGCGAGCGGCTCGAAGCGGTGAAGCGCTGGATCCCAAATCCGCCGACGGGCACCACCGTGACCCGGCACGATGCCGGCGGCGTGAAGGCGGTCCGGGTGGCGACCGGCGGGTCGTTCGCCGGCCGTCACATTCTCTACCTTCATGGCGGTGCCTACAATTTCGGGGCGCCGTCGTACTATCGCGATTTCATCTGGCGGGTCGCGGCGGCCAGCTGCGCGCGCGTGCTGTGCATCGCCTACCGGTTGGCACCCGAGCATCCTTTTCCGGCGGCGGTCGACGACGCGGTCGCGGCCTATCGCTGGCTTCTGGCGGAACGTGCCGCGCCGCAGCAAACAGCGATGATGGGGGACTCCGCGGGCGGCGGGCTGGTGTTCGCAACGTTGCTGCGCCTGCGCGATGCCGGCATGCCGCTCCCGCGGGCAGCGATCGCACTGTCGCCGTGGACCGATCTCGCCATGACCGGACAATCGCTCCGTATCAACGCCGGCGCCGATCCGGCGCTGAAGACCGAGCACACGGCGTGGTTCGCGCGCTCGTACCTCGCCGGGGCCGACCCGCGCCACCCGTATGCGTCCCCGCTGTACGGCGACCTGGCCGGGCTGCCGCCGTCGCTGATCCAGGTCGGCAGCGACGAGATCCTCCGCGACGATGCCGAGCGGATGGCCGACAGGCTGCGCGCCGCCGGCTGTCGCGTCGAGCTCGAGGTCTGGCCCCGCATGCCGCATAGCTGGCAGTTGTTTGCACGGGTCGTGCCGGAGGGGCGACGCGCCATCGCGCGCGTCGGCGCCTTCGTGCAGGGGGAATTGATGTCGGATCGCGAGAGCGGTTAGAGCAAGACGAGCGAGACGCGATCCTACCAGCGCCAGCTGGTCCGCCAGTAACTGCGGCCGTAACCGCTCCCTCTCCAGTAGTATGCGGGCTGCTGACGCCACGCATACGCATTGTACCAGCCTCGGTCGCGCCGGCGGGTCTGCGCCTGCGCCGACTTGCGCGATTTCTTGGAAGCAACAGAAGGCCGGGAAGGCTTGGTCGGCGCAAGGTCAGGGGTGCCTTGCGCGGGACCGAGTTGGGTAGTGGAGTCTTGTCGGCTGTCCGGCGCATCGTCAGCGTTCGGTTCCGGCAAGACCGTGCTGGTGGCAAGGCTGGCGCCGGGCTCGAGCGGAGGCGTGCTCTCGGCGGGAGGAGCCAGTGAGACGATGTGGGCAGCGGGCATTGTGCCGGGGCCGCGAGGAAGCTCGCTCTCGGCCGGAAAAGCCGGCGGGACGATGATGTCCGCGGGCGGGTCGCTGGAATGGAACGCGACAATCGAGGATCTGCCGTCGGTCGTGGGCGTGGTGGGCGTGACATCGGCCATCTGCACGACCACGCTGCTCGCGGCTGCGATCGCACCAAAAACCCCGAATGGGAGAGCAAATCCCACCTTGCGACGCAGAATGTGCGACGAATAAGAATAGCCGGACTTGGGGTGCAGATTGCACGCAGATGGCATGGCAGGCTCCTGCAAACGCCCCCTCCATCCCCTGCCCGATGCATGACCGCCGGTGCACGGCGGTCACGCCTCGCGAATGAACTATGCGCCTCTATTGCCCGACCGCAAGGTCCGGTCCTGCATTGGATGCATGTTTAGATGGACTGCAGGTAACCCGCTCTCGTGGTGAAGCTACATCTTACCATGCCCCCGTCCGACGCCCCGCCGCGTGCTCGGGCTCACGACCCGATCGGAGACGTGGATGTTCCAGATCTCGGCCGTATCCTGCGCTCGATAGTCCTCGAACAGCGGTTTGAACCGGCTCACGTCGGTCACGTTCGCGCCGCGCAGCCCGAAGCCCCTCGCTATCGCGGCGAGATCGGTGCGGCCGAAGACCGAGCCGCTGGCATCGAGGCCGTCTGCGCGCAGCTTGTGGAGCTCCGATCCGTAGGCGCCGTCGTTGAGCACACAGATCAGGAGCTTGAGCCCGTGGCGCTGCACCATCTCGAGCTCCTGGATGTGCATCAGAAGACTGCCGTCGCCCTCGAACAGGACGACCTTGCCGTTCTTTTTGGCCGCGGCGACGCCGATAGCCAGCGAGATGCCGTTGCCGATGGCGCCGAATTCCCTGATGGCGTGGTAGTTCTCGGGCCTTCTTCCGCGCATGACCGAATGGAAGTACGATTGGTGACCCGATCCACTAACGCAATCGTAGTCCTTGGGGATTACCCGGTCGAGCTCGTCGATCGCGACCCTCGGATCGAGCAGACCCTGCTCGATTGGAAACTGGGCGCCGTCGGCCGGCTCGTCCCTGATCCGCCGTGCCAGCTCATCTGACCGAATGCGGCGGTTCGTCCTTTCCCGGCTGCGCAACTGTCCGAGTGTCTCCGTGACCGCGAGCTTGGCGTCGGCGTTGAGGTAGAGGTCCGCCGCCTTCAGGCCGTTGCGCAGTCCGAGCGGCTCGGTGTCGATCTGCACCACGGTCGCCTTTGGAAACATGCTGCCGCCGTCGACGGTGTAGTAGTTGAGGCTCGAGCCGATGGCCACCACGAGGTCGGCCTGCTCACCCAGCTCGCGGGCGATATCGCGTGCAAAGCCGCCCACGACCCCGATCGAGAACGGGTTGTGATCGAACATGCCTCGGGCCAACAGGGTGGTTGCGAGCAGCGCGCCGGTGTGCTCGGCGAGCTCCTCGACCTCGGCCTGCGCGCCCGAGCGCATCACGCCGCGGCCCGCAAGAATGATCGGGCATTCGGCCCGCGTGAGCTTCTCGACCAGTTGCTCCACCTGTCGCGGGTTGGGCGGTGTCGGCCCGGTCAGCGGCAGCACTGTGGCGGAGGGCTGGTACTCGCCGATGCTCGGCAGCGGCTGCTTTTGAAGATCGTAGGGGACGCCGAGCACGACCGGCTTGCGCTCGTGACGCGCTAGGTAGAATGCCTCGCGCACATATTGATGCATGCGCTGCGGGCTGTGCGCCGAAATGTAGTGTGCGCCGGTAGCGGCCGCGAGCGGTGGTTGCTCGAGCGCCTGGTTGTACCATCGGGCGTTGATAGGCGCTTCCCCGGCAAAGACCACGAGGGGTATCCGTCCGCGGCAAGCCACCGACAGCGCGGTCATGATCTGCGTGAAGCCGGGTCCACAGGTGACGGAAGCGACGCCCACCTTGCCGGTGGCGCAGTGGTAACCCATCGCCATCATGCAGGCGCAGTGCTCGTGACGGACCGAGAATGTGCTCATGCCGTCGAGGTTCTGCATGGCCGTGGCCCAATGCATGTTGCCGTCGCCCATCAGGGTGAAATGAGTATCGACCCCTTCGGCTGCAAAGGCATGGGCCAGCGCCTCATAAATCGGCATGTTCTGCATTGCGGTCTCTGCGGCTGGGGATGAAACGACGACGGCTGGGTCGCTGCGGTTCTAACATCCGGATGGTCCGTGAAATAGCCGGCCCAGGCACCGGCGTCACGCAATTGATCCGTGCGGTTCTACCGGGAGTCTGCCTGCAGCCGGCCTCGATTGATGATGCTGTGGAATGCAGTTAAGTTCGAAATCCACCTGCGCGCGATCCGAATAAAGGACGTTCCGACACCTGAATGAGCATCGTCGGTATCGACATCGGCGGCACCTTCACCGACCTCGTCGGCTATCAGGATGGTGCCATCATCACCTCGAAGTGCTCGACCGTTCCTGCCGATCCGACCGAAGGAGCAGCGCAGGCCCTCCGCCTCGCCCGATGCGACATCACCGCCATGGAAGAGCTGCTGCACGGCTCGACCATCGCGATCAACACCGTGTTGGAGAAGAAAGGCGCTCGGACCGCGCTGGTCACCACCGAAGGCTTCCGCGATGTCTACGCGATCGGACGCGGTAATCGGCCGGATGCGTTCAATCTCTTCTTCCACCGGCCTCGCCCGCTGGTGCCGCGCGAGCTGACTTTCGAGATTGCCGAGCGCATGAACGCGGCCGGCGAGGTGTTGCTTGCCATCGATCCGGCAGCGGTCGAAATGCTGGGGCGGCAGCTTGCCGGGTTCGGGATCGAGGCGGTCGCAGTGTGCTTTCTGCATTCCTATGCCAATCCTGCGCACGAAGCGGTGGCGGGAGCGTTGCTGCGGCAGCGCTGTCCGGGGATGTTCGTGACGCTGAGCCACGAAATTCTGCGTGAGTTCCGCGAATACGAGCGCACCTCCACGACCGTGCTCAACGCCTTCGTCGGACCGCGGGTCAGCCGCTATCTCGGGCGCTTCGAGCGTTTCGCACAGGGCGCGCGCTTTTCCGGCAAGATGTCGCTCATGCGCTCGAACGGTGGGACGATGTCGATCGCCGAGGCGCGGCGCGAGCCGGTGGCGATGATGGAATTGGGACCGGTCGCGGGCATGATCGGCGCCGGCCGGCTGGCTGCCCTCCTCGGGATCGAACGGGCGATCGGCTTCGACATGGGAGGCACGACGGCCAAGTGCACGCTCATCACCGGCGGCATCGCGCCCATCGAGGAGGGCTATGTCATCGGCGACCAATTCACAGGCCAACCCATGCAGCTGCCGGTGGTCGACATCGTCGAGGTCGGCGCCGGTGGCGGGTCGGTCGCCTGGTGCGACGGGGGGCTGCATGTCGGGCCGGCGAGCGCCGGTGCCGACCCGGGGCCCGCCTGCTACGGCCGCGGCGGCCAGGCGCCGACCGTGACCGATGCCGATCTCGTTCTCGGCCGTCTCAACGGCGAGCGCTTTCTCGGTGGCAGCATGCGGCTCGACCGCTCGCTCGCCGAAACTGCGGTTGCCGCGCTCGGCGGCAGGATGGGGCTCGCCGTGATCGAGGCCGCGCTTGGCATCGCCGCCATTGCCGACGACGCCATGTCACTGGCGGTACGAGCGGTGTCGGTCGATCGCGGCATCGATCCGCGCGACACTGCGCTGATCGCCTTTGGCGGCGCGGGGCCGTTGCACGCCGTCGCGGTCGCGCGCGCAATCTCCATCCCCACGGTGGTCGTTCCCAAGCTGCCCGGCAATTTCTCGGCGCTCGGCATGCTGATGGCGGCATGGCGCCACGATTTCGTCCACACACTGATCGGCCCGCTCGGCGGGATCGATGCGACGGTGGTGGCGCGCGCCTTTGCCGAATTGCGGGCCGCAGGCGAGGCGTCGCTCGCCGACGACCATCGGTCACGCGGTCGCTTCGACTTCGTCGCCGATCTGCGCTATCGCGGGCAGGAGCACACCATTGCGGTTCCCGTGGCCGATGCCGGCTATCTCGCGGCCGACACCGAATGCACCAGGCTGCGCTTCGACGAGCAGCACAACCGCCGCTATGGCCATGCCGCGCCGGATCAGTCGATCGAGATCGTCAATCTGCGCCTTACAGTCACCGTGCCGCGGATGGAGGATGTCGTCGCCCGCTGGCTGTCGCACCCCGTCATCCCGAGTGAAACCATGCTCGAGCAGTCGCGGGAGGTGGTGCTCGACGATCCGGCGCGGCCGGTGATGGCGCGCATCCTGTGGCGGCCCGCGCTCGCCGCCGGTACCGAGATCGTGGGACCGGCGGTGATCGAGGAACCCAACTCGACGACCCTCGTCGGCCGCGGCGACCACGCCGTGGTGACCGAGAGCGGGCATATTCTGATCACGCTGGCGGATCGCGATCGATGAAACCCAACCCCATCACCGTGGAGGTCGTGCGCAACGCCGTCAACGCCTATGCCGACGAGATGGCAAGGGCGCTGTGCAAGTCCGCCTACAACATGATGATCTATGAGGTGCGCGACTTCTGCTGCGGCCTGCTCGACTGCGAAGGACGCATGATCTCCCAGAACCGGGGTGGCCTGCCGATCTTCCTCGCCGATCTCGGCATTGCAGTGAAGGACGGCATCGTCCGCCATGGCCTCGAGGGATTTGCCCCGGGCGATGTCATCATCATGAACCATGGACTCGTTTGCGGGCAGCATCTCAACAACGTCGTGATCTATGCGCCCTGTTTCCATGACGGCAAGGTGGTGGCGTTTGCCTCCAGCCGCGCCCACTGGGTCGACATTGGCGGCATGCGGGTGGGCTTCGGCTCGGTGGAGACCACGGAAATCTATCAGGAGGGCCTGCAGTTTCGCTCGCTCAAGATCTACGACGCGGGCAAGCGCAATGACACGCTATGGCAGATCATCAACGACAATCTGCGGTTTCCCGAAGCCGCGCTCGGCGACCTGCGCGCCCAGGTCGCCTGCTGCCAACTCGGCGTGCGCCGTTTCGGTGAGCTGATCGACCGCTACGGGCGCGCTGCGGTGGTGGCGTGCATCGAGGAAGTGTGGGACGTCACCGACCGCGAGGTGCGCGCCTTCATCGCCGCGATTCCGGACGGAACCTACGCGGCGGAGAGCTTTCTCGACAACGATGGCCGCAGCCTCGACGTGCCAATCCGCATCAAGGTCAGGGTGGAGATCGCAGGTGACCGCATGGTGGTCGACTTCTCCGAGATCAACGAACAGGTCCCTGGACCGACCAATTCCGGCTATTCGGGCGGGCTGGCGGCGGCGCGCGTGGCGTTCAAGAATCTGACGCAACCGCAGGCGCCGGTGAACGAAGGATGCTTCCGCGCGCTCGAGCTCATCCTGCCGGAGGGCAAGATCCTCAATGCGAAGTGGCCGGCCGCGCTCGGGTTGTGGAGCATTCCGCTGCCAACCGTCATCGACACCATCCTCAAGGCGCTGGCACCGGCCCTGCCGGAGCGGATTCCGGCCGCGCACAAAGGCGACATGGGAGGGTGCTCGATCGGGGGGTTCGGCCCGGCCGGACGGCGTTTCCTGCTGATGAACATTTTCGGCGGCGGCTGGGGCGGACGGCCGCACGAGGACGGGGAATCGGCATCGGTCTCGATCTGCCAGGGCGACGTGCGCAGCGCCCCGATCGAGCTGCAGGAGATTCAATACCCTTTCCTGGTCGAGCGGTTCGCATTGCGGGCCGATTCCGGTGGCGCCGGCAAGCATCGCGGCGGTCTCGGCGTCGATCTTACTTATCGTGCGCTGCAACGGTGCGTTGCCAATGTGAACAACGAGCGCACGCAGGATCCGCCGTGGGGCCTCGCCGGCGGCAAGGCCGGTGCGGTCAACACAGCGGTGCTGGTGCGCAGCGACGGCAGCACACAGCGGCTGGCCAAGGCAACCGGCGTCGTGCTCGAGGCCGGCGACCGGCTTACCTTCGGTACCGCGGGCGGAGGCGGCTGGGGCAATCCGCTCGAGCGCGACCGCAAGGCTATCGAGCGGGACATCGTCTCGGGCTACATCACACCGGAGGCAGCACGACGCGACTACGGCTATGAAGCGCCGCCCGGAAACCGCGACTGAATTGGGGAGGTCATGCTGGCGGAGGAGAGGCGCCGACGTCTGCTTGCCGCGATGGCCGAGGCCGAAATCGCGGAGCTGGTGCTCTACGGCAATGCCTGGCAGGGCGACTATCTGCGTTACGCCACCGACTTCGGCATTCTCGAAGGTCACGGCATCGCGGTGGTCGCCGCCGACGGCTCGACCGAGCTTTTTCTCGACAGTGCGACCGAGGCCGACCGCGCCGAGGCGGAAGTCCCGGGCACCACGATCCGCTTCGCACCGGATATCGTCCGCGGCGTCGGCGCACGCCTCGAGCACGTGGCCAATCACCGCCTGGCCGCCGCACCGCGCCGCTTCCTGCCCAGCTGGCTGGCGGACAGGAACCGCGGCTTCGCGCTCGAGGATGCAACCGCGCTTCTCGATCGGCTGCTCGATGCACAAGCTGCCGGCGGAGATCGCCGTGCTCAGGCGTGCGGCACAATTGGCCGACGACGCCTATGCCGTGTTCCGGCGGGCGGTGAGACCCGGGCGTCGGCAATACGAGGTGGTGGCCGATATCGAGGCATATTTGCGCACCCGAGGCTGTCCGGACAATTTCATGATCATCGGCTCCGGCGGCACGGATGTGCTCGGCATGACGCCGCCGTCGGAGCGTCGCATCGTCACCGGCGACCTGGTGACCACTGAGCTCACGCCGGCGATCGAAGGCTATTTCGTGCAGATCTGCCGCACGCTGGTGGTGGGCCGGGCGAGCGATGCGCAGCGGCGGGCCTTCCGCGTTTTCCGTGAAGCCCTGGAGGCCGGCATTGCGGTCGTGCGGCCCGGCGCCACCGCCGGTGACGTTGCGCGCGCCGAGAACGATGTCTTTCGCAAGCACGGCCTCGGCGATTACACCACCAGCAAATGGACGCGGGTGCGTGGCCACGGGCTCGGCTTGTTCTGCGATTCGAAACCACACTTGCTCGAGGACGTCGACACAGCGCTCGTTCCGGGAATGGCACTCATCGTGCACCCCAACACCTACCATCCGGAGGTCGGCTACCTCGTGCTCGGCGACGCGGTGGTGGTGACGGATACGGGCGCCGAGGTGTTGTGCAAGACGCCACGGGAGCTGTTCGAGGTTGCGGCATGAGGCGAGCATGCGCCGGGGCCTGATCACGCACTCCCCGGTCGAGCTGCCGGATGCAGTGCTCGAGGCCCGCTGGTCGCGCGTGCGTGCCGCGATGCGGGACGCGGAGCTCGATGCGCTCCTGATCCATACCGACAATTCGCGACCGGCCGGCGTTTCCTGGCTCACCGGCTTCGTCCCGTATTGGTCGCAAGCGCTGCTCCTGCTCACGTACGATGGCGCGCCGATGCTGGTCGCCGCGCTCACCTATCGCGTCAAGAGCTGGATCGAGCGCGTGAGCCGCATCGCCGGAGTGACGCATACGCCGCGCATCGGGTTCGAGGCCGCCCGACTGATCGCTGCGGCGAATGCCGATGCCGCCGTCGGGATCGTCGACCTCGACGGTTTGTCCGTCGGCATCGTCGACGAAATTCGCGAGGGCGGCCCACGCCTGACGCTGATCGATGCGACGTCCTTGTTCGCCCGGCTGCGAGCGCAGGCCGATCCGGCGGAGATCGCGCTGGCGGCGAAGGCCGCCTCGATCGCGCGGCGCGCGCTCGCAAAGGCGTCGGGGGCGAGCCTTGGGGAGGTGGTTGCCGCAGCCGAATTGGAAGCGCGCACGCTCGGGGCCGAGGAAGTGTACCTTGCCGCCGCGCCCGATCTCGCGCGTGATCGCCGCCTGATGCGAGCGGAAGGCAGCGCCGCGCTCGGCGCCAGCTACGCGGTGCGTGCCACTGTTGCCTATAAGGGCACTTGGGTACGTCTCGTGCGCAGCTTCGGAGAACCCGGCGAGGCGGCCGTCGCACGGTTTGCCGCGGCTGTCGCGGAGCTTCCGAGCGATCGCGGCTTTGTCGGGACGCCACATTGGCTGGTCGAAGGATGCCGGACCCTGCAGCCGCTCGAACCGCTCATGGGATCGCGCATGACCACGCCGACACCACCGCCGCCGCGAGCCCTGGTATCGGTGCAGGCCAGCCTGGAGGAGAACGGGCGAGTGGTCCTGCTCGGTGCCCCCGCCTTGATCGGCGGGCGAGGGGAGGCCGCGAGCCTGCTCGTCGATCCGATGTTCTGCGGAGATACGTGATGAGACGGCGCGCTTACTCGATCAACTCGTCTGCAAGCAGTTGCATTGAATTGGGAACGACGAGTCCAAGCTCCTTGGCGGTCTTGAGGTTGATCACCAGCTCGAACTTGGTCGGTTGCTCGACCGGTAGGTCGGAGGGTTTCCTTCCCTTGAGAATCCTGTCCACGTAAGTCGCAGAGCGCCGCCACAAGTCGGCAATGCTCGCCCCGTACGCAATGAGCCCACCGAGTTGCACGAACTCTCTGGCATTGTACATCGCAGGCAGCCTGTGCAACGTGGCAAGGTCGACGATGCGTCGGCGCTCGGAAAAGAGCATTGTGCTGGGGAACACGAAAAGCGCCTCGGCACGGTCTTTGGTCATCGTGGAGAATGCATGCTCGAATTGGTCGGGCCGCCGCACCTCTACGGGTGAGAGCTGCATGCCCAATGTCGCGGCGGCCTGAGTAGCCTCCTTCAGCATGTCGTTGATCGTCTCCTCGCTGAATGCGCCGGGATGCCAGAGGGCCGCGACGCGGGAAATCCTGGGAAGCAGGTCTTTGAGGAGAGCCAGACGCTTGGGGACAAGTTCCGGGCCGAGGAAGGTCGTCCCCGTGACGTTTCCGCCCGGCCGCGCCAGGCTCGCCACCAGTCCGTCCCTCACGGGATCGCCCATCGCATTGCCGACGATCGGGATTGTGCTGGAAGCCTGCTGCGCAGCACGGCCCGCGGGCGTAGCCACCGCGACAATGACGTCGACCCCGAGTTGGACCAACTCGGTCGCCAATGCGGGAAGCCGCTCGATCTCCCCGTCCGCCCCTCGAAGCTCGATGAGCACGTTTTGGCCGTCGGTATACCCGAGGTCGGTCATTGCTTGACGGAAGGCTTGAAGATTTTCCCGTATCTCAGGTGATTCGCAGACGGCCGGTCACCAAGTAGCCTATCCGTGGCGTTTTTGCCGACTGCTGCGCGGACGCGGCGAGTGGCCATGCAACCGCGGCGCCGGCCATGAGCGTGATGATCTCGCGGCGTCTCACGCTCCATCCCTCCGCGCGATCTCCTGGTCGCAACGTAGCATGAATGACCACTGGAGGAGGGGGCATAGCAGCCCCGCAGTGCTTCGCCCGCCGGCCGCTCGCGGATGTACCAGTTGCGGGGTCCGGTCGCAATCGATCCGGTGTTGCGGGTCGACCTACGCCGGCTTTTGAGCACCGGGCGCGCCCGCATTGGTGCTGGCGCGTGCGTGCAGCGCCATGGCGCTCAGCGCCGTACCGCCGAACAGCATGTTGATTCCGACCAGCAGCCCGAGCGCCCAGGCCGCCGTGCTCGGCAGTCCCGTAAAGATCATGACCGCCAGAACGAGATCGATGACGCCGCTCGCCAGCATCCAGCCCCAGCGCCCCGACAGCTCGTTCTTGTGCTGCAGCGCATACATGATCGACGCGACGCCTTCGATGACGAAGAACGCGATCAGGAGCAATGTGAGCGAGACTGCGCCGCTCACCGGCCGCGCCAGCAGGAGGATTCCGGCCGCTATCGCCAGCACGCCCGAAACGAGAGCCCACCAGAAACCCGGCGCGCGCCGGGCCATGAAAGTCGTGATCAGGCCTACGATGCCGCTGATGAGAAACAGCCAACCGATGAGGATCGCGACCGCGAGCGTCGCGAAGGCCGGCACCAGGATGGCGAGCAGGCCGAGCACGACCAGAACGATTCCCTCGACCAGGAACAAGACCCAATGATCGCGAAACGATTGCACGAGCACACCCTGCAGCTCGTTGGCGTCGCCGGAGTTCATTGACATGTCGGAACCTCCATCAATGTGCGCTGCTTACGCCGAAATTCAAACATGAATGCGAGCTGTCGATCATATCCGGCCCACCGCGGTAACGCCACGGCGGATCCATTTCGCATTGATCGATTCGAAACTGTTTTGGTGCGATCCGTCCAACGCGCGCGACGCTACATTTATCAAGGACCGAACGACCTCGGCCGATCCACGTCGTGCCCCGTCAATCACTCAGCCAAAGCGAAATGTCATAGACCGTCGCGGCGATGACGCAGGCCGCGAGCCCGCCCCACAGGAGACTGAGCAAGAGCAAAGAATTCGCGCGCTCAAGGACGTGCTTGTCGAGGAGATGGGCCATCGTTGCCCTCCTCAAGTCGCCCCTCAACCACCCGCAACTTAACTCCCGACGCCCCCTGCGCTGACAAGCCCCGGAGGGCAAAGCAGGGTTGCGGCATGCGCTTGGCTCGACCACGAGTTTACGCGCGATTTACGCGATTGGGATCCGCTGTGTGCGTGATGGTTGGTATTTGGTTGCCGCCGTGACACTTCGATCCGCGATTGCTAGGAAGCGCCGGCCGGAGCCGTACCAGGGGGATGCTCGTCATGCTGCAGGAGCCTGAATGTCCAGTCGTCGCGCTGGAGGAGCACTATTGGGACAGGGAGCTCGCGGCACGGTTCGTCGGCGGTGAGGGCGTGCGCGACCCCGCGATGCTCGAGCGTCTCTACGACCTCGGCGACTTGCGCCTGAAGGAGATGGACGAGGCCGGGATCGACATGCAGATCATCTCGCATGGCGCACCCTCGGCCCAGAAAATCTCCGGTCCGGAGGCGGTCGATCTTACGCGGCGCGCGAACGACCGGCTGCACGCCGTCGTCGCGGCAAATCCGAAACGTTTTCAGGCGTTCTCGGCGCTGCCGACGAGCGACCCAAAGGCCGCCGCCGACGAGCTCGAGCGCACCACCAGGCTCGGATTCAAGGGGACGATGATCCACGGGCTCGCCAACGGCGTGTTTCTGGACGACCGGCGGTTCTGGCCGATCTTCGAGCGCGCGCAGGAGCTCGACGTTCCAATCTACCTGCATCCGGCGAACCCGGTCGCGCCGGTGACCGACGCCTACTACAAGGACTACCTCAAGGACTTTCCGATGCTGTCGCGCGCCGCCTGGGGCTACACCGTGGAAACCGCAACCCTGGCGATCCGGCTCGTGCTCAGCGGCGTGTTCGATGCCTATCCCCGCCTCAAGATCGTCCTCGGTCATCTCGGCGAGACCCTGCCGTTCCTGGTCTGGCGTGTCGACCACGCGCTCGCCCGCCCGGGTGCAAAGACGACACGATTTCGTGAAGCGTTCTGCAGCCACTTCTACGTCACAACCAGCGGCAATTTCTCCAATCCTGCACTGTTGTGCTGCATCATGGAGATGGGCATCGATCGCGTGCTGTTCGCGGTCGATTGGCCGTTCGTCGCCAACAAGCCGGCGGTGCAATGGATGGACACCGTGCCGCTGTGCAACGAGGACAAGATCAAGATCTTGAGCGGCAACGCCACCAGACTGTTCCGGCTCTAGAATGCGCGCAGGCGAGTCGTTGCGAGCTGTTCCCGCCCCGATTGCCGCCCGCCCGCCGGCATTGTATGGGGACGGAACAATTTGGTCCTCGATGGCGCAGCGGCCTATCGGGCCCGTAGCTCAATGGTTAGAGCCGACCGCTCATAACGGTCTGGTTGGAGGTTCGAGTCCTCCCGGGCCCACCACGCATTGTCACGTCACACCGATCAGATCAATCTCGACCAGCGTGTCCTTCACCAGCAGGCCGGTCGTCCCGATCGTCGTGCGCGGTGGCGGGACCTTGAAATACTCCTTCCACACTTCGTCGAAGCCGTTGAAGTTGTTGAGATCGGTGAGGAAGACCTGCGCCTTGACGACGTTGTCGAGCGAGCTTCCGGCGGCTTCGAACGTCTTCTTGAGATTTTCCAGGACGAAGCGGGTCTGCAGCTTGATGTCGGAGTTGTAGTAGGGGAAGTTCGGGTGCCGCCGCGCCTCCTCCGGGACGCCAGATTTGAAATCGCTGGCGAGCTGGCCGGCTGCGAACACCAGACCGCCGACATTGAAGGCCTCCGTGTAGTTTGCAAGCGGCTGTGGCGCACCCGATTTGACCGCCCGCCTGGTCGTTCCCGTCAGGCACCCGATCAGGTCGATCTCGACCAGCGTGTCCTTGACCAGGAGCCCGGTGGTACCGACCGTCGTGCGCGCCGGCGGAACCTTGAAATACTCCTTCCACACCTCGTCGAAGCCGTTGAAATTGTCGAGGTCGGTGAGGAAGACCTGCGCCTTGAAGACATGGTCGAGCGAGCTTCCGGCTGCCTCGAACGTCTTCTTGAGATTTTCCAGAATGTAGCGGGTCTGCAGCTTGATGTCGGACTTGTAGTAAGGAAAATTCGGGCTGCGCATGGCGTCGCTCGGAACGCCGGTCTTGTAGTCGCTGGCGATCTGTCCGGCCGCATAGACGAAATCGCCGATCTTGAAACCCTCGTTGTAGTGGGCGAGGGGACGCGGGGCATTCGACTTGATGACCTGTTTCTCGACTCCCTTCCCGGGCACGAACCCGATCAGGTCGATCTCGATCAGAGTGTCCTTGACGAGCAGGCCGGTGGTGCCGACCGTCGTGCGTGCGGGTGGGACCTTGAAATATTCCTTCCACACCTCGTCGAAAGCAAAGAAGTCGTTGAGGTCGGTGAGAAACACCTGCGCCTTGAAGACATTGTCGAGCGAGCTGCCGGCGGCCTCGAAGGTCTTTTTCAGATTTTCGAGGACGAAGCGGGTCTGAAGCTTGATGTCGGAGCCGTAGAACGGAAAGTTGGGATGCTTGCGAGCCTCTGCGGGTACGCCGGTCTTGAAGTCGCTGGCGAGCTGCCCCGCCGCGAAGATCCATGGACCCGCCACCATTGCCTCGGAATAGTTGGCCAGCGGATGCGGGGCACCCGACTTTACGACGTCGATCTTCATTGCCCGTTTCTCCCTGTTTTGAACCGGAGCCTGCAGCAAGCAGTCGTATCGGCAATCGCAGATGAGGCGGCGGGGCCACACCGCATGGCCGCGCCGCCGTGACAACCGGCGCGCTACTTGGCCACGCAGGTCGGGTCGATTTCGATCAACGGTCCGTCGAACATGATTCCGGTGCTCGGAACGAACGCCAGCGCCGGGCTTTTTGCCGGATCGGGGAAGTGCTCGCGCCAGACTCGCATGAAGCCACGATAGTCGCGCCGCGGCTGGATGAGATAGACCCGCGCATGGTGGCAATGCGCCCAATCCGTGTCATTGGCCGTGAGCTGGCGGGTCAGCATGTCCATCAGGAAGCGGGTCTGCACTTCGATATTGGAGTAGTGATGGGGCAGGCCGGGCGGCGAATGGTGGTGCGACATGAAATCCGGGCTCGGCACCTGGCCCGCAAAGTAGCGCCATTGTCCGGCCTTGAGCGTCGGGGAGAAGTTGACCTTGCGGACCTTCACGGGATGCCAGTTGATCCCTTCGAAGGACTCCTGCTTGCGGTGATCCTGATCGGGAACGAGCACCGTCAGGTTGGGAGCGAAGACCGCGCCGGGAACGATCAGTCCCTTCACCCCCATCGAGCTGCGGCACGGCGGCAGCGGCATGAAGCGGCTCCAGATCCCGTCCACGTCGTGGAACGTGAGTAGATCGGGCTCGTAGAGCTGGGATTCGAGGGTCTCCTCGAGCGACGTGCCGGCCTGCTTGAGGACGCGATTCATTCGCGCGAAGACATACTCCGCCTGCATCTCGGCATCGCTGCCGTAGTTCGGAAAGCCCGGGCGCTTGCCGACCGCTATGCCGTTTTTGAAGTCGCTGGCCGTGAACGCGGAGCAGAACACCAGATTGCCGGCACGAACGGCGTGCGACGCCCCCTCGGCCTCGACCGGGTCGGCTCCCTCGGGATCGTTGAGCACCTGCCGGCTGAGGCCGGAATCGCTCGCGAGGGCGACCGCATCGATGTTCAGCCGTGCGCCGTGGAAGGGCAACGTATCGCCGACTTCCACGGTCGTGCGGGCCGGCGGATTGGAAGGAAAATACTCGTTCCATACCAGCTTAAACTCGTAGAAATCGGCGGCGATCGACGAGATGCACTTCCGCCTTGAGCACGCGGTCGATCGAAGCGCCGGCTTCGGCGAGGACTCGCTTGAGGACTTCGAGACAATGCCGCGCCTGTATTTCGATCAGCGACGGACGGACCTCGTCCTGCACCGCGTCCAATCCTACGACCCGACCGGCCTCGTCGATCGGATACACCGACGAGGTAAAGACGTAGTCGCCGGCGCGGACGGCCCGCGGGACCGGCACGAGCGGCATCGTTCCGAATCGCTTCAGACTGATCTTGCTTGCCATGAGGACTCTCCGGAGTACGGGAACGGGCTGGACGCAGCGTAAGGCCGCGCGGACCCGAGTGATGGATCCCGGATCCGCGCGTCCGGCTCTCCCACAGGCCACCGTTGATTCGAGCCTATCGGCGCCGAACAAAGGTGGCTGTCGCCAAGGCTCCTGCGGCGCCAACCGGCGTCAGCGCGCGTTGGCTTCCTTGCCATCCTTGACGATGACCACCGTCGCCTGCAAGGTCGGGTCGCCCTTTTCATCGAACTTGAAGCGGCCGCGCACTCCGTCGAACTCGACGGTTCGAAGCGCGTCGCGGATCTTCGTCCTGTCGGCTGCGCCGGCCTTCTGAATGGCCATCGCGGTTGCCGTCATCGCATCGAAGGCCTGGGCGTGAACGAAGTCCGGATCCTTGTTGTACGCAGCGCGGATCTTGCCGGTGAACTCCTGCGCAACCTTGTTGTTGCCGATGGCGGTGACGCTGAAGTGGGTCGGGTAGTACGCGCCTTCCGCCGCGCTCGCACCTAGCTCGCGGAACTTGGGATGCGCCTGCCCGTCCGAGCCGAAGTAGGGCATATTGACGCCCATCTGCTTCATTTGCTTGATGATGAGGGCGCCTTCCGCGTAGCGCGACCAGTCCACCATGAAGTCCGCTCCTGATGCCTTGATGCGGCTCAGCTGGCTGGTGAAGTCGAGGTCGCCGCGGGTGTAGCGCTCTTCCGCAACGATCTGGAAGCCGTAGTTCTGTCCTCTGGCCTTGAAACCCTCGAAGCCGCCCTTGCCGAAGTCGTCGTTGACGTAGATGAAGGCCACCTTTTTCTTCCCGGGGAACTTCTCGTTGATGAAGTCGACGAGATCGGCGGCGAACTTGGTGTCGGGAAGCGCCGAGCGGAAGACCCACTTGTTGCCCTGAGTGGTGATTCTCTGCGCGGTGCCGGAGATCACGATCTGCGGCGTCTCGCTCTGCTGCGCCACCTGCGAAGCCGCGAGGCTCGCCGGACTCGAAATGCTGCCCAGCATGATCAGCACCTCATCGCTCGCGGTGAGGCGCTTGGCGACGCTGACGGCCTGTTCCGGCTTGCCTGCGTCGTCGCCGTAGATCGGCGTGATCTTCTGGCCGAGCAACCCGCCTGCCGCGTTCCTTTCCTTGGCTATCAGTTCGACTGCCTCGCGCAGGCTCTGGCCGTAGCCGGCGGCGTCGCCGGTCATTGGGCCGAAGACGCCGATCTTGA
Organism: uncultured Alphaproteobacteria bacterium; assembly: GCA_963840535.1. Lineage (GTDB taxonomy): Bacteria > Pseudomonadota > Alphaproteobacteria > Rhizobiales > Xanthobacteraceae > VAZQ01. The sequence goes on along the minus strand of CAWIZJ010000047.1, from coordinate 23,760 downwards.
CGTCCGCGGCTGCCGTGCCGACGCCGGCCAACATCATCGCCGCCGCGCCCAACACGGGAGATTGCCAACGCAGCTTCATCGATCTTGTCATTTTTACCTCCATGCGAACCGTGAACATTCGAAACGAAACCTTGGCGCGTCCTCTGCTTCGGGTTTCTCAGTGCACCGCCTTGCCGTTCGTCCCGGCGCCCGAGCTGCCGCCGAGATAGCTTTCAATGACGCGCGGATTGCGCTTCAGATTGACGGAGTCGTCCGACAGGACGATCCGACCGGTCTCGATCACGTAGCCGCGTTCCGACAGCGCCAGGGCTACGCGGGCGTTCTGCTCGACGAGCAGGATTGTCACCCCCGCGCGCCGAAAGGCAAGGATCGCCTTCGCCACCTCCTCGACAACCCGTGGCGCGAGTCCGAGGGAGGGCTCGTCCAGCAGCATGAGCCGAGGGCGCGACATGATGGCGCGGCCGAGGGCCAGCATCTGTTGCTCGCCACCCGACAGCGTTTCGCCCAGCTGACGTCGACGCTCCTTCAGCTGCGGAAATATGGCGTAAACCTGCTCGAGCGTGTCGCGGATGACGGCCGGATCGCGCACGAGATATGCGCCGACGATGAGATTGTTCTCGACCGAAAGGCGCGGAAAGACGTGACGGCCCTCGGGCACCTGCGCGATGCCGAGGGCGACGACCCGGTCGGGAGAGAGGCCGACGATCGACTGGCCCTCGAACCGGATGCTGCCTGCGGCTGGGGGTGAGCAGGCCGGATACGGTCTTCAGGGTGGTCGTCTTTCCTGCACCGTTTCCACCTATCAAGGTGACGATCTCGGACTTGTTGATCTTCAACGAAACGTCCCGCAAGGCTGCGACCTCGCCATAGCTGACCGCCAGCCGCTCGATCTCAAGCATAGGCGGCAATCCTTTCCTCGAAACCGGCGCGGCCGAGATAGGCTTCGATCACGCTCTCGTTGGCACGGATTTCGGCGGGCGTGCCTTCGGCGAGCTTCTGCCCGTAGTTGAGGACGGTGATGCGCGAGCAGGCGGCCATGATCACGTCCATGTGGTGCTCGACCAGCATTACGGTCACGCCCTGGCCGTTGATCCGCCGGATCAGCGACACCAGCGCTTCCGCCTCGGTCGGATTGAGGCCGGCGGCCGGTTCGTCGAGCAGCAGAAGCGTCGGGCGTGCGACGATCGCGCGGGCGATTTCCAGCAGGCGCCGGTGGCCGTAGGCGAGAGCGGACGCCGGCCGGTCGGCCTGATCGGCGAGACCGGCGGTGTCGAGCGCCGTCCAGGCTCTCCCGATGCATCATCTTCTCCTCTTGGCGCTGCCCGGCGGTCGCCAGGATTGCCTCGAAGACGCCGCTCTTTCCGTTGCTGTGGAGACCGATCATGACGTTCTGCAGAACCGTCAGATCGGTGAACAGCTTCAGATTCTGGAAGGTGCGGCGAACCCCGCGCTGCGCGAGCCGATGCGCCGGCTCGCCTGTTACATCCTGCCCCGACAGCGTCATCCGCCCCGACGTCGGGGTCGTCAGTCCGCTGATGAGATTGAGCGTCGTGGTCTTGCCGGCGCCGTTGGGGCCGATGAGACCGCGGATCTCGCCCGTCTCGACGATCATTGAAACCGCATCAACCGCGGTGACGCCGCCGAACCGGCGGGTGAGCCGGTCGAGCGTCAGAAGCGCCGTCATCGGCGGCTCCAGCGCGGAGCCGCCACGGTATCCGCCTGCGGGGTGTCCGCCCTCGCTGCGGCGTCAGGCGCAGCAGGCGTCGTGCGGCTGCCGCCGACAGTCCGGCCAGCCCCTTCTGGCCTATCCCCATGAACACGATCAGCATCGCGCCGAAAATCACCATGCGGTACTCGTCGAGGACGCGCAGATATTCGGGCAGCAGGGTAATGACGAAGGCGCCGGCCACGGCGCCTGCAAGGCTGCCGATCCCGCCGACCGCGACCATCAGCAGAACTTCTATCGACTTCCAGAAGGTGAAGTCGTTCGGATTGAGGTAATGCGCATGATGGGCGAACAGCGAGCCGGCAAATCCGGTGATCACGGCCGCGACCACGAAGGCCTGGCACTTGTAGTAGGTGACGTTGATGCCGCTTGCGCGCGCCGCGTCCTCGTCCAGCATTATTGCCTGCAGGGCACGGCCGAACCGGCTCGGGATCAGCCGGTGAAGCGTGACGAAAGTCGCGACCAGAACGGCGAGGCAGAAAAGGTAGTTCGCGGTCTCGCTCTTGAGAACCCAGGGGCCGAGGCTGGGGGACGGGATGCTCAGCAGGCCGAACGAGCCGCCGGTGAGCCATTCCTCGTTGAGCAGGACGAGATGAACGATGATCGAGAAGCCGAGCGTGGCAACCCCCAGATACACGCCGCGCAGACGCGTGATCGGAACGAGCGTGAGGCTTGCAATTCCCGCCAGCAGTGCGGCCGCGAAGAACCCGATCTCGAACGGCAGCTTGTAGGTCGTGGTGAGAATGGCGGAGGTGTAGGCGCCGATCCCGAGAAAGGCCGCCTGGCCGATCGACAGCAGGCCGGCGAAGCCGAGCAGCAATTGCAACGCCAGCGCAGCGATGGCGAAAATCATCGCGAGGCTCACGATGTGCACCACATACTTCTGCGGATAGACAAACGGCAGGACGATGAACGCCGCCAGAATCACGATCCGGGCGGTCCACAGGTAGGCCGGAGGAAATTCGGACTTGAACACCGCTGCGCTACCTTCCTTTCCGGATCAGACCTACGAGGCCCTCGGGCAAGGCGAGCAGGATCAGAATGAGCAGGATCATTCCGACGGCGTCCTTGTACGATGTGGAGATGGAGATGGCCGCAAAGGTCTCGATCAGGCCGAACAGGATGCCTCCTGCCATCGCGCCGCCGATGCTCCCGAGCCCGCCGAGCGTTGCCGCCACGAACGCCTTGATCGCCGGCAGGAACCCCATGCCGAAGGAGGCGTAGAACAGCGATCCCAGCAGCACTCCGGCGCCGCCGCCGAGCACGCCGCCGATCCCGTAGGTGTAGGCCGTTATTCGCGTGAGATTGATTCCCATCAGCTGGGCGGTTTCCGGGCTCTGCGCGGCGGCCTGCATCGCACGGCCGGTGCGGGTGAAGGCGAGGAACAGCTGCAGGGACACCATGACGAGAACGCTGAGAATGATGATCCACACGAGCTGGGGCGCAACGCGCGCAGGTCCGATCGAGTAGGCCTCGGTCGCGAACAGCTTCGGATAGGCGATCGGCTCGGACCCCCATACCAGCTGACCCGTATTCTGCAGCAGGATGGACATGCCGACGGTCGCGATGATGATGTTCATCAACGGAACGCGGCGGATGCGCAGCGTGCGGTAAACTCCGAGCTCGATCGCCACCGCGGCAAGACCGCCGAACACCATTCCGACCAGGAGCAGCGCAATGAACGGGAGGGACAACAGGTGGTACGCCGTGATGCCGAACATCGCGCCCAGCATGACGACCTCGCCTTGCGCGAAATGCAGCACGCCGGTTGCCCGGATGATCATGGTGAATCCGAGCGCGATGAGGCTATAGATGCAGCCGATCGCGAGTCCGCCGACGAATAGCTCGATGAATTGCGAGCCGCTCATGTCATGCACCGTCCGGCCAGGGGCTGCGCCCTATGATCGCAGGCATGCTGCATCCGTTGGAGACGATAGTCAGAAGACTTCGAGGATCATTGCCGGGCAGGCTCGGTCGCAAGGCGACGGCATCGGCACGGACTCGAATCCGGGGGGCGACCTTCGACGAGCCCGAAGCCACATGAAACCGCGGGTTTCGGGGTCGCATGGCAAGTGGTGCTGCCATCTCGATCTCCGCCATTCTTGGTGGGTCCCTGGATGTCATCGCGCAACGTTTGATCCTATCCCAAACCGTCGCGCTGCTGCATCAATTTAGTTTCCCCCTTTTCGACTACCATGGCGTGCAGGGAGCGCGGCCATTGCCGGCATCCATGGACACTTCTCCTACTCGAAGGCGGACTCGCCGTTCCGTCGTCATTGCGCAGGTTGCTGCATGCCTGGGCAGGTTCTATCATGCAGCGAGTGAAGGCCCATTGCGGAGGTGCTTCACGTGAGCCCAGCGCAGCGCCGTCATCATCATCGACCTGCTCAAAGGCTTCTTCAAAAGCAATCCGACGCTGCCCGATCCGCTCGACTCCAAGCAGTTGTTCGCCACGGTGCGTCGGGTCATCGATGTCGGCCGCGACGCAGGCGTCAACATCGTCTTCATCAAGGACAATTTCCTGCCGGAGGAAGTGCCGATCGACAAGCACTTCAAGATCTATGGACCGCACTGCATCATCGGCACGCCTGATGCCGAAGTCGTGGACGAGCTCGATCCCAAGCCCGGCGACTTCCAGATCCGCAAGAAGCACTACAGCGCCTTCAACTCGACCAGGCTCGACGCCGTGCTGCGCGAGCTCGACGTCAAGCGGCTCTACTTCACCGGGGCCTGGACCGAGGCGTGCGTCCAGCACACCGTGATCGACGCCTTCTACCTCAACTACGAGATCAACGTGTTGTCGGACGGCGTTTCCTCGCCGCACCGGGACGCGCACGAATATGCGCTGAACTACATGAAGCAGTATCACCGCGCCAACATCATCACCAGCGATCAGGCCATCGCGCGAGTTCCGCAACGATCGCCCGAGGCGGATGCGCCGATCGTCGGCAGCAATCGCCCGGCAGACCGTCGCGCTCCGTCCTATACGGACTGGCCCCGTGCGTCCTCACGCGCCTGACGCGCCGGCAGTGCAGGCCGGCAATCTGGTGTTCGCGGCCGGACAGATCGCCAGCGACGACCGCAGCGGCGTGGCCGCCGAAGCTCGCATCGATCCCGCGTTTCCCTATTACGGCTCGAGCATCAAGCGGCAGACGCGCTACATCCTCCAGAAGCTGGGCGCGAAGTTCGAAGCGGCCGGCACGTCGCTCGAACACGCGGTCAAGGCCCACGTGTTTCACACCGACCTGCGCAATTTCGATGCGTTCGACGAGGCCTGGCGCGAATTCTTCCCGGACCGGCCGCCATGCCGCGCCACCGTCGGCATGGCCGGAGATGCTGGTGCCCGGCTGCCTCGTTCAGATCGACCTGACCGCCACCGCTCCCTCGACCCCGGCCAAGGTCTTCACCTCGACCGCGCCGCGCGCGCCGGTCAATTATTCGGAGGTGATGGCAGTCGGCGATTTCGTTTTCGCGGCCGGGCAGATGGCGAGCGACTACAAGACCGGCGTGCCGGCGGAGGCCAGGATCGATCCGGCGTTTCCGTATCTACGGTTCCGACATCAAGCGGCAGACCCGCTACATCCTCGAACAATTTTGCGACCACGTTTTCGCGGCCGCCGGCACCTCGCTCGACCACGTGGTCAAGGCCCACGTCTATCTGAAGGATTTGCGCGACTTCAACGGCTTCGACGAGGTCTGGAAGGAGTTCTTCCAGTCGCCGCCGCCGCGCACCACGGTCGGCGTGCCCGATCTGCTGGTGCGCGACGCGCTGGTCGAGATCGATCTGATCGCCGTGAAGCCTCCGCGTCGTGCGGCGAGTTCATCGAGGTGCCGGATATCCCCAAGCCGCTCGCCAACTACGCGCCGGCGCTGCGGGTGGGCAACCTCGTATTTGCGGCCGGCGCGCTCGCCACCGATTTCAAGCACCGGCGATTGCCCCGCAGGCGCGCATCGACCCGGCATTTCCGTACTACGGGTCCGCGATCAAGCGCGAGACGCGCTACATCCTCGACAATCTCGCCAAGACCTTCAAGGCGGCGGGAACATCGCTCGACCGCGTGGTCAAGGCGCAGGTCTTTCTCACCGATCTGGCAGACTTCGACGGCTTCGACGAGGTCTGGCGGGAGTTTTTCCCGGCTCCCCGCCGCGCACGGTGCTGCAGACCACGGGCCTGCTGATCAAGGACACCCTGATCGAGATCGACTTGACCGCGGCGCTGCCGTAACGCGCGTCGCAGCAGTCGGGAGGAGCGCGAGGATACGCGTCAAGCCCGCTCGACGTTTGCCTACTTCGCCGACTGTGACTGGCCGAGCGCCGTCCTTGTCGACGCGGGGACGTGGGCGGCCGCCGTCTGCGAGCGCGACCACGACGACGATCTCGCGCGGACGCGGCGCGTCCGGAACCGCGACCGTCAGCGTGTCGATATTGTCGAACAGCCACACGTCGTCGCGATCCGCGAGCGGGACGTCGATCGCCGTGCCGGCGGCTGCGACCTTCACGTTCGACGGAATGATCGCCTTGCCGCCTCCGATCGCATCGCGGATCGGCTTGCCCATGCGCGGATGGATGATTGCGGCTGCATGCTCGATGTCACCGTCGAGGCCGACGATCGCCGCCTTGCCGTAGCCGACCGGCGGGCCCGGCAGCAGCCGCAGCGCGTTTCGCACCAGGAGATCCCCCAGTTCCGCGCCGAAGGGAACGATCTCGGAAAGGTCTTCGCGTCGGCCGGCCCGGCGAGCGGGTTGGCGATGACGGCGCAGGCCGCGACGCGCGTGACCGGCCGCAGCGCCGGCAAGCCGCCCTCGTGGTGGATGGTATCGCAGACGATCAAGGTGCGACGGACCTGCATCGACCTACCTCCCGGTCAGACGACGGTAGTTGTGCGACGAGCGCGAGCTCGGCCTGCTCGGCGGGCAGCGCGCTGCGCACGAAATTGACCGGATCCGGCTCCCCGAGCGGGAAGGGTGCATCGCTGCCGAGCAACAGGCTCTCCGCCGGAACGATGCTCGGCGGCAAAGCGCAGATAGTCGGGCTCGAAGCAGACCGTGTCGAAATAGAAGCCGCGCAGATAGTCGCCGACCTGGCGCGGCAGCGTGCGCGAAAGCGTCGCGTTGGTGTCGACCTCGCGCTGCATGCGATTGCGCAGCATGAGGCTGAAAGCGCCGGTATGGGCGCAGACGAGCTTGAGGCCGGCATGACGGTCGAGGAAATTGCTGCAGATCATGCGAAAAACATTGACGGTCGAATTCGAACAGATAGCCGGCGACGACCGTCAACTCGTACTCGCCGGTGCGGTCCCGTCCGGGCGGATCGGCGGGATGCAGGAACAGTGGAACGTCGAGCTCGACTCGCGGCATCGAAGATCGGTCGAAAGCGGTCGTCCGGCAGATAGATTCCACGCACGTTGGTAGCGACATGCCCGCCGATGAAGCCGTATTCGCGCACGCAGCGGCGGAGCTCGGCGGCCGCCGCGGCGGGATCCTGCATGGGCAGGAAAGCCCAGGCCGCGAAACGTTCGGGGTCGACGGCGACGAGCCCGGCGAGCCCGTCGTTGCACAGCCGGGCCGCCTCGACCGCCGGCTCGCGACTCGACATAGTAGTTGACCAGCGGAGTGGCAAGCGACACGACGGTCCGATCGATGCCCAGCGCATCCATGCGCGCGATCTGCCGCGCCGGCTCGAAGAACGTCCGATTGAGCCCGAAATACATGCCACGGACGTCGATCTCGACGCGGTCGCCGTCGGCCGAGATCAGCTTCGTGGCGAACTCCTTTTGCGCCAGAACGATACTTGAAAGGTCGTCCGGAATGAAATGACAATGGATATCGGTGATCATGGGTCAAAGTCCGAGATATGCGACCTTCAGGCGCTCGTCGTTGAGAAGATCCTGGCCCTGTCCCTCCATGACGATCCGCCCATTCTCCAGCACATAGGCGCGATCGGCGATTCGCAGCACATGATGCACGTTTTGCTCGACGATCAGGATCGTGTGCCTCTGGGCGCGCAGGTTGCGGACGATCTGGAACAGCGAGGTCGACGTAGAGCGGCGCAAGGCCCTCCGGTCGGCTCGTCCAGCAGCAACGCGCGCGGCTTCGCCATCAGCGCGCGGCCGATGGCGAGCATCTGCTGCTCGCCGCCGCTGAGCGAGCTGGCAACCTGGTTGCGTCGTTCGGCCAGGACCGGGAGCAACGAGTAGACCTCCTCGAGCGTTGCCTTGCGCACCGGCCGGGCGAGGAGCGAATATGCTCCAAGCTCGAGGTTCTCGAGCACGGTCATGAACGGAAACAACCGACGGCGCTCGGGTACGAGCACGAGCCCTCGCAGGACGCGTTCGTATGCGGGCAGCGCTTCGATCCGCTGATCCTCGATCGAGATGCGTCCGGTACAGGTAGTACGCAGCCCGGCCAGCGAGAACATCAGCGTGCTCTTGCCGGCAGCATTGGCACCGACCAGCGCGACGATCTGGCCGCTCGCCGACCTCAAGGTCGATGTCGCGCAGAATTTGCACGGGGCCATAGAAGGCATTGAGCTTCTCGACACTAAGCAAGGCTCATCTCCGCTCCGAGATAAGCCTTGATGACCGCGGGATCCTTGGCGATCCGGTCGGGGGTGCCATCGGCGATCAACTCGCCGCGATGGAGCACCATGATGCGGGGCGCGGCCTTCATGATCGCGTACAGCACATGCTCGACCCAGATGACGGTGATGCCGCGCGCCGGAAGCCCGGCGACCAGGCCGGTCATCCCCCTGACCTCGCCGGGGGTGAGACCGGCCATGATCTCGTCGAACAGGACGAGACGCGGCCGCAGTGCGAGTGCGCGGGCAACCTCGAGCCGCTTGAGCAGGCCGACCGTCAGGATGCCGATCGGCGCCTCCGCATGACCGGCCAGGCCCGACGTCGGCCAGCACCGCCCGCGCGCTTTCCCGCGCCGCGCTGACCGACGCGTCGTGCAGCAGCGCGCTGAGCATCACGTTCTCCAGCACGGAGAGGTGGCGATAGGGCTTGGGGATCTGAAAGGTGCGGGCGACACCCGCGCGCGCGGCCTGATAGGGCTTCCAGCCGGCGACCGGCCGGTCCCGGAAGTAGATTTCGCCCGAGGTGGGCTCGATGACGCCGGCAATCAGATTGTACAGCGTGCTCTTGCCGGCTCCGTTCGGCCCGATCAGGCCGAGCAATTCTCCCGGCTCAACGGAAAAGCTCAATCCGTCGATCGCCCGCAGCGCGCCGAAAGCGTGGGTGAGATTGCGGGCTTCAAGAAGTGCTGCCATGTCAATTCTTCCGTCGGCGCACGATCCGCTCCAAGGCCCCGGCGATTCCGCCCGGGAAATACAGCATCACGAGCACCAGTAGTCCTCCGTAGATCGCAAGATGCAATCCGGCGGCACTGCCGCCGAAATACGAGCGCAGCATCTCGGACAACGGCGTGATGGCGATCGATCCGAGCACGGGTCCGATGGCGGTCCCGAGGCCGCCCAACGCGGGCAGCAGGGCGAACTGGAACGAAAGCTCGGGAGAGACCACATGGGTCGGGTCGAGAAACAGGAAGTATTGTGCGAACAGCGAGCCGCCTATCGCCGTCAGGAAGGCGCTCAGGCACATTGCCCCGGTGCGCGCCAGCAAGGGATTCACGCCCGCGGCGCTGGCGGCGTCCTCGTCGTCACGCACCGCGAACAGGTAGAAACCGTAGCGTGAGCCTTCGACCAGCTTGGTGATGACGTAGACCAGCACGAGGTAGCCGAGGATCAGGACGGCATAGGCGGTCTTGGACGCGAATACCATGTTGGCGACACTCGGAACCGGCAGGATGGCAAAGCCCTCGGCGCCGCCGGTCAGCGCTGCCCAGTTGAGCGCGCCAATGCGAATGACCTCCGAGGCGGCGAGCGTCGAGAGGATGAAGAACGGACCGCGCAGCCTGGCGCAGATCAGCGTCAGCAGCGCGCCGAACGCGGCCGCAAGCAGGCCGCCGAGCCACAGCCCGATCCAGGGGGTCAGCCCGTGGTTGACCGAAAGGATCGACGACGTATAGGCGCCCAGCCCGAAGAATGCGGCATGCCCGAACGAGATGAGCCCGGCATAGCCGCCCGCGATGTTCCAGGCGAGCGCAAGCCCCGCCCACAGGAAAGTCTGAATGATGACGTCCTGGAGATTCTGCGGCAGGTCGGCTGCGACCAGCGCGACGAAGACCGCAAGCAGGACGAGCTCGAACAGCGAGACGGTGCCCCGCTCGGGCATCAGCCGCCACCGGCCCGCGCGTGGCTCGACCCTCGACCGGTGCCGCTCTCGTTTCCACCTCAGTCATTGATGCCGACGGTTGCCTCGCCCTTGCGGCCAAGGAGCCCGGCCGGCCGGAAGACCATGACCAGGAGGAACAAGATGAAGAAAAACATCTGTCCGACCGCGGGCGCGATGTAATAGCTGCTGATCGACTGCACGATCCCGATGCAGATCCCGCCGATTAACGCGCCTTCGATGCTGCCCATCCCGCCCAGCACGACGATCACGAATGCGATCAGCACGAAGTTGAGTCCGACCGTCGGAAAAACGGAGAACAGCGGCATCATCATGCAGGCAGCAAGGCCGACCAGGGCGGATCCCGCAGCAAAGGTGATGAGAAAGATGCGGGGAACCGGAATGCCCATCAGCTGGGCTGCCTCGCCGTCCTGCACGGTCGCGCGAATGGCCTTGCCGAAATAGGTCGCATTCAGCATGAAACGCAGTGCAAGCGTGCATGCAACCGAAACTCCGAATCCGATCAACAGCTCGGGCTTGGCGTAGAACGGACCAATGGCGAACGAGCGTCCGCCGAGCATCGGCGGAACGTCGAACAAGTCGGCCGAGAACAGCAGCAATGCGACGTTCTGCATCAGGATCGAAAGGCCCATGGTCGCGAACACGACCACGAGGTGAGGCTTGTCGAGCCCCGGACTGATGATCAGTCGGTAGACCAGGGCGCCGAACAGGAACATCGCGGGCACCACAGCCGCGATGGAGAAGTAGGGATTGAGACCGAGATACCGTGTAATAGCCCACACGCCGTACATGGCGATCATCAGAAACTCGCCATGGGCGAAATTGACGATGCGCAGCACGCCGAAGATGAGCGTGAGGCCAATGCTCATCAACGCATAGATGCTGCCGATGAGGATCCCGGATAAGACGAGCTGCCCGACGGTGGTCATCGCACAGCCGTCATTGGCGTGCCTTGATCTTTTCCGATCGCACTGCCCGGAACCGGTCCGGGCAGTGCGACGGACGGAGCATTACGACGAAAGCCGGGCACGCGACAGGATCGGTACGACGGCCTAACGCTGGCTCCAGCCCGGCAACGGCACCATGACGATATCCTGCGTCGCCAGAGCCTTCGGGAAGACCTGATTGTTGCCGGTCTTCTGCCACTGCCAGACCCCGATCGAGGAGCGCAGATTCTGGCCGGCATCCTTGGGGTCTGTGGGCCAGTCGTTGTTGGTGAACTTGATGCCGCCGCCATTGGCGAGTTGCCCGTACGGCAGGTCGAGCTTGAGCGCGATCTCGCGCAGCTCGGCCGGCTCGAAGGTCTTGGCCTTCGGCAGGACTTCGGTGAACAGCGCCCACGTCGCCGAGAAGCTCGACGAAGCATGTCCGGCCGGCGGGCGCTTGAGCTTGTCGTCGTAGCGTTTGAAGAACTCCTCGGCGATCGGGATCGTCTCGGGAGCGAGTGCCTTCGGGTTCACCTTGGCAGCGAAGTCCGAAACGAAGATGCCGTTGACCATGTCGCCGATCGAATCGCGCAGATCCGGGTTGGAATAGCCGGCGCTGACCCCCACATGAGCTCCGACATTGAAGTCGAGCTCCTTGGCCTTGCGCTGGAACAGGATCGCGTCGTTCGGGAACGAGATTGCCAGCAGCACGTCGGGCTTGACGTCCTTCAGCCGCTGAACGATCGGGGTCATGTCGGTGAGGAACTGGTCGTAGCCTTCGTCATAGATCAGCTTGACGTTCTTCTGCTGGGCATAGGCACGCACCCCGTCACCGACGGATTTTCCGAAGGCACGGTTCTCCCACAACAGCGCAATTCGCAGGTCGGCGGCCGACTTGCCGAGCTTCCTGGTCAACTCTTCGAGCGTGAAGTCGACCGCGGCATGGCTGTAGCGGTAGGCGGCCGGACCGACCTGGAAGGTGTATTTGAAGCCGCGCTTGGTGATGATGTCGGCGGCCCCCGCCGTCTCCCAATGCAGCACGCCGTGGCGCTCGGCGGCCTGGCTGACCGGAATCGCCAGCAGCGACACGCCCGAGCCCATCGTGATCTTGATGCCTTCCTTGGTGATCAGGCGTTCGGTTTCGCTGATCGCCGCAGTCGGGCTCGGAATGTCCGCCGGGAGGAATTCGACCTTGCGCCCGTTGACCCCACCGCGCTCGTTTATCATGTCGCGAGCTATCTGCATGGCCGTGTAGTTCTCGACGCCGTTCTTGGTGGACGGCCCCGTCATCGGCTGAAGCACGCCGATCCTGATCGGCTGCTGTGCTTGAGCCGGCGTGCCGGCCATGGCAGCCAACGCTGCCGAGAGCAGCAGATATCCCGTCGCGGTTTGCATGATTCCTGTCTCCAATGATGAAGCACGACTTACGGACGATGCTAACAAGGGTGCAAACATACGGCAATCGCATTGAACCGATAGGTGCGATCCCGAGCCGGGTGACCGATGCACGGGCGGCCTATGCCGCGGCAGGTTTGCGGTCGCGAGTGCGATCGCACTGCGGACGCATGCGAGGTTTTCTTCGTTCTGCAAGAGCTCGATCCGGTCACCCGCGGATCGGTTCGCCGCCGGGCATGACGACGTCAACCTGACGGGAAAATAAGCTAGTGAGCTGCGCGATCGCGCCAGAAACGGCAGTAGGCATGATAGCCGAGATCGCGCGCGCTTTTTCTCCAGCACTTGAGCGGATCCAGGCCGTCATGCGCGAGACAGATATTGCATGAGACGCAATCGAGCGCTCCACGCCTGCCGGCCTGTAGCTGGGTCGGAAAGTCCGGCTCGCGAACAAACGGGCGGGCGAAGGCCAGGAAGTCGGCGTCCTTGGAAGCAAGGACGTCGTCCATGACATCGGTGCTGCGAAGCCCTCCCACCAGGATGACCGGAATATCCGTCGTACGCTTGAGCGCGCGCGCGAAAGGGCGGTAATACGCCTGCTCGGCGGGCTGGCACCAAAGCCGGGGCAGCACCCAATCCTGCATCGCCCGCCGAAGGCCGAGCCCGACATAGGGGCGAATGTTGGAGAGGTAGGTATCCATCACGCCGTAGCTGACCTCGATGGCGTCGAGGCCGTGCCGTGCGAGCAGGCTCGCCCGCGCAATGCCTTCCTCCTCGCGAAGACCGCCTTCGATCGAGTCGGCGATTCCCACGCGGGCCGAGATCGGATAGCCGCGGCCGACGGCGTCGCGCACCGCCTGGTATACGGCGAGGAAGAAGCGGTCACGGCCGGCGGAATCCCGGCCCCATTCGTCATGGCGTCGGTTGGTGCTCAGCGACGAGAACTGGGAAATGAGGTAGCCGTTGCCGCCGTGCAGATGGATGCCATCAAATCCCGACGAAACCGCGCGTCGGCCCGCGTCGGCGAAGGCCAAGATGACGCTGTCGATATCGCTCACGGTCATCTCCCGGGCTTCGCGTCCGAAAATCTCGTTCCTGGTCGTCGACGGAGCGATGGGTGAAATATCCGGCATGATGGATTGGCTGCCGGCGTGAGACAGCTCCGCGAAAATGACGCCGCCCTGGCGGTGAACCGCGTCGGTCAGGCGCCTGAGCCCCGGAATCAACCGGTCGGAATAGAACCCGATCTGCCGCGGTGAGCACTGGCCGCGGGTTTCGACGTAGCAATGTCCGGTGATCAACAGGCCTGCGCCGCCCTTCGCCAGATCCGCGTACAAGGCGATCAGCTCATCGGTGACCTCGCCGTCCGGCGCGCACCTGGTCTCGGATGTTGCGGCCCGCACGATGCGGTTTCGCAGCTCCAGGGAACCGATGCGACCCGGCCTCAGATAGGCGGCTTCGACCATGTGCCACGTCCGTCACGGTTCGGAGCCTGTGCGCAGCGCGCTCGCCACGTCATGTCCGGCGGCTCAATAGACCGGATCGCGTACCTTCAGGCCGGCGTCGATGCGGATGATCTCGCCGCTGATGTAGGAGGCGAGGTCCGAGGCAAGGAACGCAACCACGTTGGCGACCTCCTCCACGCGCCCGGGCCGGCCGACGGGAAAGCGCTTGTACAGCTCCGGCCAGCGCTCCTTGCTGCCGAGCTCCCGCTCGGCGACGCGCTCCGCGCCGCGGCGGTGCCGGTCCGACATGATCGGACCCGGGTTCACGCCGACGATGCGCACGCCGTCGCGCATGCTTTCGCCGCCGAGACACTGGGTGAACATCATGAGCGCGGCGTTGCCGCAACACGTCGCGATGTACTTCGGCTCGGGTCGCTCGCCGGCCATGCCGATGATGTTGATGATCACGCCGCTCCCGCGCGACGTCATGCGCGGCAGGATGCAGCGCGTCAGGTCGATATAGCCGAACACCTTGAGGTCCCAGCCGTGCCGCCAGGCTTCGGGTGTCACCTCGTACAATGAGCCGCGCGGCACCGCGCCGGCGTTGTTCACCAGGATGTCGCAGTCGCCGGCGGCCGCCGCCAGCGCCTGGATGCTCTCGTGCCTGCCGAGATCGAGCGCGTGGGTCGTGACCCGAACGCCGTGCTGCCGCCGGCTCTCCTCGACCACCTGCTCGAGCTTCTCGCCGTCCCTGGCGGCGAGAGCAAGGTTGCACCCTTCCTCGGCCATGACCCTGGCGATCGCCTCGCCGATGCCGCGAGAAGCACCGGTGATGAGGACGGTGCGGCCCTGCAGATTCAATCGCATGCGTTCCTCGACACCATGCTTGATGAATACCGGCAGTGGCTGCCTCGGGCGGGGCGCAGCTCCCGGCCGCCGCCGCCCCGGGGCGAGCGACGGCTCAGTTCGGCTTGATGCCGGCGGCCTTGAACTGCCGCGCCCCAGTTGTCGAGATCGTCGCGGATGAACTGGGCGAACTGCTCCGGCGACATTTCGTCGAGCTCCATCGTGTTGGTCGCGTACACCTTCTGCAACTTCGGGCGTGCCGAGCGCTCGCGTGATCTCGGCCCTGATCTTGTCGAGGACGGGGCGCGGAAGGTTGGCCGGTCCGAACACGCCCCACCATGAGCCGGTCGAGAAGCCGGGCAAACCGGATTCGGCGATCGTCGCAAGCGCGGGGCGCACTTTCGACCGCTGCGGTCCTGCCGCCGCAATGATCCTGACCGTGCCGGCACTCTCCTGCGCCGCGGCACCGCTCAGGTTTGCGAGCATCACCTGAATCTCTCCGCGCAGCAGCGCCGTGTACGCAGGTGTCGCGCCCCGGTAGGGGAGGTGCATGATCTCGATCCCGGTCCGCTGCTTGAAGTCCTCCATGGCGACGTGGGAATAGGACCCGTTGCCGAACGAGCCGTAGTTGAGCTCGCCGGGCTTCGACCTGACGATCGCAATGAGCTCCTGCACCGACCGAGCCGGCGACGATGACGGGACCAACATCACCGGCGTGATGTGACCGAGCATGAGAATGGGCGTGAGATCCGTCAGCGAATTGTATCGCGGCTGCGCGTGAAGCAGCGGCGTGGCGGTGATGCCGGCGTTGCTGGTCACCAGCAGCGTATGGCCGTCGGCCGCCGACTTCACCACCGCCTCAATACCCAGCATCTCGTCCCCTCCGGGCCGGTTCTCCACGATCACCGGCTGGCCCCACGATTGCGACAATGCCTGGCCGATGACGCGGCCGAGCACGTCGGTCGTGGCGCCCGGGGA
Organism: uncultured Alphaproteobacteria bacterium; assembly: GCA_963840535.1. Lineage (GTDB taxonomy): Bacteria > Pseudomonadota > Alphaproteobacteria > Rhizobiales > Xanthobacteraceae > VAZQ01. The sequence continues at coordinate 8,196 of CAWIZJ010000047.1, read as the reverse complement.
GGTGGGAACGACGATCTTGATCGAACGGCTGGGATATTGGTCCTGCGCCGTAGTGGGGCCGATACCGGCAACCAGGAAAAAGAGCATGCCGAGCGACTTGAAGAAGGTTTGCATGGTGTCCTTTCCCTTCCTTGATCGACAGGATATCAGCATCGTCCCTCGGAGATCACCCGCAGGGCTCACTGGTAGAGGGCGAAAACCTCGCGTGCCAGCGAGCTGCGCATGATCTCGACCGGGCCGCCGGTGATCATGAAGCTGCGCGACTGGCGCCACATCCGCTCGATCGGCATTTCGGTCGCCGTGCCGAGGCCGCCGTGAAACTGCATGCAGCGGTCGGCCGCCTCGAAGCCGAGCTCGGTGCAGTAGATCTTGGTCATGAACGTCTCGTGCCGCTGCAGCGCACCGCTGTCGAACCGGTGAGCGGTGCGATAGGTGAGCAGCTGGCCGGCCTGCAGCCGGGTGTAGAGGTCGGCGACCGAGAACTGCACGGCCTGCCTGCTCTCGAGCGGACGTCCGAAGGTGCTGCGCTGCGCCGCGTAGCGGGTGATCATCTCCAGGCAGCGTTGCGCGACCCCGAGGCCGCGCGCGGCCTGGTGGACCCGGTTGGCGTTGATCCACTTCTGCGCCGCCTTCATGCCGTCGCCTTCGTTGCCGATCCGGTTCTCGACCGGGACCTTCACGTCGTCGAGCGCGATCTCGTAGGTGACGTCGCCCATCATGTGGACGGTCCTGCCGGCAATCGACACGCCGGGCGTGTCCATGTCGACCAGGAATACGGTCAACCCGCCGCGCGAGCCCTTCTTCGGATCGGTCGCGGCCACCAGCTGCAGGAAGTCGGCGTCCTTCGCATGGGCGATGAAGCGCTTGTACCCGTCGATGCGGTAGTGATCGCCGGTGCGCACCGCGGTCGTTCGCATGTTGCCGGGATCGGCGCCGGCATCCGGCTCGGTTTGCGCAAAGGCCGTCGACTTCTCGCCGCGCAGGACCGGGTCGAGGTATTTCCGCTTCTGCTCGTCGGAAAGCGACAGCAGGATGGAGCGCACCTCCGGTCCGAAGATGCCGGGCCCGCGCGCCGGCAATGCGACCGTGCGCGCCAGCTCCTCGGTAATGGCCGCCATTCCGAGCAGGCTCAGGTCCTGGCCACCGAGCTCCTCCGGCACCTCCAGCAGCCACAGCCCGAGCTCGCGCGTCTTGGCCTCGAGCGCCTTGCGAATGTCCGGCTTGAGATCCGGCCCGTCCATCGCCGCCATCTCGATCGGGATCAATTCCCGGTCCACGAAGCGTCGCACCGTGTCTTTCAGGATGCGAATGTCCTCGGGCAGCTCGAAATCCATCCGGGAGAACGCCTTTCAGCTCGCGGCCGGAACGAGGTACGCCGCCGGCGCGCCAGCTCCGCTCGCTCGGGGAACCTATTGGTGCGGTATGCGCCCGTCAATCTTGCGAGGCGTGGCCGCCCGGTGCATTGATTCGACGATCAGGCACAGCGCCGCATTGTTGCGCTGCAAACCAGAGTGCGCGCGATGAACCGACCTCCCGCTTCGACTGCGCTCGACAATCTGACCGTTCTCGATCTCACGCGCGTGCGCGCGGGGCCGACCTGCGTGCGCGAGCTTGCGGACTGGGGCGCGCGCGTCGTCAAGATCGAGATGCCGGAGGAGGGCGGCAGCTCGACGCAGACCGACTTCTCGGCGCGTCACGAGCCGGATTTCCAGAATCTCCATCGCAACAAGCGCAGCATGACGCTCAATCTCAAGAGCGCCGAGGGCCGCGCCATCCTGCAGCGCCTGGTCGAGCATGCCGACGTCATCGTGGAGAACTATCGCCCGGACGTGAAGGTCCGTCTCGGGATCGACTACGAGACCTTGAGCCGATCGAACCCGCGGCTCGTCTACGCCAGCATCTCCGGCTTCGGCCAGGACGGGCCGTACCGCGACCGCCCCGGGGTCGACCAGATCGCGCAGGGCATGTCGGGCCTGATGTCGATCACCGGAGAGCCGGGCCGCGGTCCCATGCGCGTGGGAACGGCGCTTGCGGATTTGTCCGCCGGCGTGTTCGCCGCCCTCGGCATTCTGGTGGCGCTCTACGAGCGGGAGCGATCCGGGCGCGGCCAGTGGGTGCAGACGTCGCTGCTGCAGGCGCAGATCTTCATGCTCGACTTCCAGGCCGCCCGCTACCTGGTCGCCGGCGAGGTCGCGGGCCAGGCCGGCAACAATCATCCGACCGGCGCGCCCACCGGCGTATTCCGCACCAGCGACGGCTAGGTGAACGTCGCCCCCACGCCGGTCATGTGGCGCCGTTTCTGCACGGCGATCGAGCGCGAGGATCTGGTCGCGCACCCGGACTACGCCACGCCCAAGGACCGGCGCCGCCATCGCGACGCGCTCAACGCCCTGATCGGCGAGATCACCGCCACGATGACGAGCGACGCCCTGATCGAGCGGCTCAACCGGGCCGGCATTCCCTGCGGCCCGATCTACACCATCGATCAGACTTTCGCCGATCCGCAGGTGCGCCATCTCGGAATCGCGCAGTCGGTCGAATCCTCTGCGCTCGGAACGATCGAGCTGGTCGGCCAGCCGTTCACGCTGAGCCGCACGCCCAGCCGCCTCGTCGGCGGCGCGCCGGAATATGGCGAGCATACCGAGGAGATACTGCGCGAATGCGGCTACTCGCAGCAGGACATAGCGCAATTCCGGCAGTCCGGCGCGATCTAGGGAGCCCAAATCAAGGGCTTCCCGACCGTGCAGACATCCTTGATAGTCGAGCGGCCCTGCAGCTGCGAGACCGGAACACCCCAGATGCGCGAGCCCGCCTCCCATTCTCGCGAACGGCAGGTAGTGGCGCGAATTCCCCGTGCACGGCGTTACGACGGTCCGGGAGAAAGCGGGTGTTCAAAGGAAGTGCTCGTGGGGGCAGTTGAGACGGCGAGCCAACTGCTGGCAAGGCATGTTGCCTCTCGGGTTCGATTACCAGCGCGAGGGTCGCCCTGATGATCAGCACCTCCTCCCCGCCGAAGCGAAGGCCGCCCCGAGGCTATCTCGCCGTCATCCGCACAATCGACAACTTCACCGAATGGACCGGCTACGTTTTCGTGCTGCTGATCATACCGTTGATCTTCGCGAATGTGATTGAAGTTTTTGCCCGCTACGTCCTCAAGGCTCCGACCGTCTGGGCCCTCGACGTGACGACCATGTCGTACGCGGCGCTGTTCATGCTGGGGTCCGCATTGGCGCTGCTGAAGGGCGCCCACGTCCGTACCGACATCCTGTGGGAGACATTCTCGGATCGGACCAAGGGCATGATCGACAGCCTGGCATTTCTGCTGCTCTTCCTGCCGACGATGGTCGTGCTGTTCTTCATCTCGATCGACGACTTCCTGTACTCGATTTCGATCGACGAGCGCTCGAGCTCCGGCGCCTGGACACCGGTGCTGTGGCCGCTGCGCGCCGTCATTCCGCTCACCGCCTTCATGCTTTTCCTTCAGGGGATCTCGGAGCTCATGAAGAGCCTCTGGGCGTGGCGAAACGGCGAGTTCCTGACCAGGCAAGAGAAGATCGAGGTCTGAGAGAACATGAGCTTCTCCGAGTCACTCGGTCTCGTCATGCTGATCGGCTTGGTCGCGGTGATCTTCGTCGGCTTCCCGATCTCCTTCACGCTGCTGTTTCTCGCCCTCATCTTCGGCGGACTGGGACTCGGGTGGGAGCAGACCTTCAATCTGGGTTACCTGCAGATCTGGGGCACGATGAAAGACGAGATCTTTCCCGCCGTGCCGCTGTTCATCTTCATGGGCTACATGACCGAGCAGGCCGGGCTTATGGAACGGCTGTTCGGGGCTCTCCGCAGCCTTCTCGCGCCGGTGCGCGGCTCGCTCTATCTGGCGGTCATCCTGACCGCGACGATCTTCGCGATGGCGACCGGCATCGTGGGCGCCGCCGTGACGGTGCTCGGCATCATGGCCGCCCCGATGATGATCAAGACCGGCTACGATGCCCGGCTGTCGTCCGGAGCCATCGCCGCCGGCGGCACGCTCGGCATTCTGATCCCGCCGAGCATCATGCTGGTTGTGATGGGCCCGGTCATGGGCGTGCCCGTCAATCTGCTCTATTCGGCGGCATTCGGTCCCGGCTTCCTGCTCGCGGGCTGCTACATCGCCTACACGCTGGCCCGCAGCTTCATCGATCCGAAGCTCGGTCCTCCCATGACCATGGAAGAACGCAAATCCGCCTATGACGAGATGACCACGGAAAATGTGGGCGCTCCCCTGGTCGGATTAAGTCTCGTCTGCTTGACGACGATGACCTATCTGGCCGTGGATTGGTTGCTGAGCAGGCTGGGTGCCCCGCGTCTCGAGGTCAGCGTCGGCCCATTCGCGGTTTCGGCTTTCGCGTCACTGCTGGCGTTGCTGACCATCTTCCCCTACGTCCGCAGCCCTTATCTCCGCGCCATCGTGCTCGGCATCGCGCCCTTGAGCGCGCTGATCGGGTTCACGCTGGGGACCATTGCCGGCGGATTGGCGACGCCTACCGAGGCTGCCTCGTGCGGCGCTTTCGGCGCCGCTCTCCTGGCTCTGCTCTATGGCCGGCTCGGCATCAAATCGGCCACTAACGCTGCCATCGGCACGATGGTGACCTCAGCCATGGTCCTGTTTCTGGCGTTGGCCTCGACCGTGTTCGGCGCCGTATTCACGAAGCTCGGCACGGCGAGCTTGATCACGGAGTCGCTCCTTGCGATCCCTCTCGGAGACTGGTGGAAGCTGGGCCTGATAATGGCCGTCTTTTTCGTGCTGGGATGGCCGTTCGAGTGGCCCGTGATCATCCTCGTCTTCCTGCCGATTGTTCTACCGGTGATCGAGAAGCTCCAGCTCGGCCTCGGCAAGCTCGACTTGCTGATCTGGGTCGGCGTCCTGACGGCGGTCAATATGCAGACCGCCTACTTGAGTTCGCCGGTGGCGATGTCGGCTTACTACCTGCGCAACGTTGTTCCGCAATGGAACCTGACGACGATCTACAAGGGCATGGCCGACTACATGGTCATCCAGGTGATCGTCCTCGTCCTGCTCTTGCTGTTCCCGCAGATCGCGCTGTGGTTGCCGCACGCGGTGCGGTAGGTGCCAGCAAGAAGGGCGGCCGAAGCCGCCCTTCCGCTCGGCTCGACTGTCCGTCGTCGCGTCCATCCTCATTGCTTGACGGGCCAATAGTAGTCCGCCTGCAACGCGTAGGGCGGAAACATGAAGCGCTTCGCGGGAACCACCTTCGAGGCATAGGCCCGCTGAGACTCGTAGACCTTCTTGAAGAACGGGTTCTTCGCAGCCTCCGCCGCGGCGAACTCGTCCCAGGTCTTGAGGAAGGCCTGATTGATCTCGGGCGGCGTCGTCAGGAGCTTGACGCCGTGCTTGGCGACGAACTCCTCGATGGCATCCGCATTGAGTCTCTGAAAGGTCGCCCACCAACGCAGGAACGTCTCGGATGTGGCCGACCTGATGGCTTCCTTGTTTTGGGCGGGCAGGCTGTCCCATACGTCCTTGTTGATCGCAAGCTCGGCCACCGAGGCGCTCTCGTGCATGCCGGGTGTGTAGTGGTACTTCCAGACCGTGTGCAGGCCGAGCCGGAGGTCCTCGATGCCACCGACCCACTCGGCGCAATCGATGGTGCCGCGCTCGGCAGCGGGCAGGATCTCGCCGCCTGGCATGTTGACGACCGCCATGCCCATCTTTGAGTAGAGCTCGGCCACGATGCCGGTCTGGCGGCACTTCATACCCTTGAAATCGGCGAGGTCCTTGATTGGGCGCTTGAACCAACCCAGCGCCTGCGGGCTGGGCGGAATGCTCGGAAAGGCGACCAGATTGAGCTTCAGCTCCTTCTGATAGAACTCGTTCCAGAGGTCGAGCCCGCCGCCATCGTAGACCCAACCGATGAAATCGACGGGGTCCATGCCGGCAATGCCGGCAGGCGTGTTGGCGAACAGCGTCGCGGCCTTGTTCTTGCCGAACCACCAGTAGGAGATGCCCCAGGCGCCATCGATCACCTTCTTGTGGCTGCCATCGAGAATCTCGAAGGGCGGCACGATGGCGCCACCCGGCAGGGCCTCGATCTTGAGCTGGCCGCCGGTCAGCTTGTCCACCCGGTCGGCGAAGAACTTGAAGGCGTCGTGCGTCGTCGACGACGGAGGCACCGCCGATTGCATTTTGAGGGTTCGGGGCTGCTGGGCGAGCGCCGTGTCGGCGAACGCCCATGTGGCGGAGGCTGCCGCTACCAAAGCCATTTTCCTGAGTGAGTTGATTTTCATTGGGTATCTACCTCCCTGGACCAGGTTCAGGCGAGCCATATTGGCGCAAGTGGTACGTCTGCGCAAAGCCTCCATTCGGCGGACCCGGGGCGGTGCTCGCTTATCTGTCGCGCTGTACCCATCGCGTCGCCATCTCCAATCGCCCGCTGATTGCGTTCGACCAGAACGGCCTCACCTTCAAGTACAAGGACTATCGTGCAGACGGCCGTGCGCGCTGCAAGCTCATGACGCTCGCAACCGATGAGTTCATCCGCCGCTTCCTCGTCCACTTCCTGCCGAACGGTTTCCAGCCGCAGCTCTCGAGTGGCTCCACGAGTTGGAGACCATCTCGCTACCAGGAAGCTGAATCAAGCAAGAGCGCGGCGAAGCCAGGTCGCGACGGACGCGACGGCTGGTCGCGCGCGTCTTCGTGAGGAAGGACGTTCACTTCAGCCCGAGAAACTCGCGAATGGCAGCAGCATTCTTGTCCGCGTCGATCTTGCTGTCGGCCGACAGTGCCCACCCGGCACCCGCGCGGGTGACTATCATCGTGCTGAACATCTCGATCCCCGAAGCCCGATCGACCGCCTTGTCGACGGTGACCTCGCCGATTTCGGAAAGCGCCACCTCGATCGGCTTCAGCTTCCAGAACAACAACTTCCGCTGCAATGCGGCCTTGTTGGTATCCTTATCAAGTGTCAATGATATCGAGCCGGACGTCAGTACCAGCCGACGTGGCGTGCTTTCAACGACCGGCATCGCAGCCTCCCAGGCTCTCCCGATATTACAGCACATTCGGTCCAGGTCGCCCGCGGGCCAGCGGTAGTCGACCGGGAAGTTGCGTCATTCTACCCATCCCGATTCCTGCAAGCCTTCCGAAGGTCCTCGAACCACGCGCGTCCCTCGCCATTGGTGTCGGCATTGCGACCGCCGATCATGGCGGCCACTCCGACATTGGCCAAGCTATTCGATCACCTTGTCGGCGCGCAGCACGAGGCCGGCGGGGACTTCATGGCCGATCGCCTTCGCGGCTTGAAGATTGATCACCAACTCGAAGCGGGTGGGCTGCTCCACCGGCAGGTCGGCGGGCTTGGCGCCGCGCAACACATTGACGACATGTCGGCTCATCAGATCGCGATAAAGATGGACGAGACGTGGACCATAGCCGAGAAGGCCTCCTTCTTCCGCCACTTCAGGCCATTGGTAAATGGCAGGCAGACTGCAAGCTCGCGGCACGTTCCAGAACGATTTGCCGATTGTTGAAGAGAAGCGCCGAGGCCAGCACATTGAGGGCGTCAGCCCCGGAAGCCTTGGCACGGTCGATGGCAGGTGCAATCTGCTCGCGGCTAGTAATCTGATCTATCGAAAGTTCGACGCCGCGCGCGCGGGCTGCGTCCACAAGGGCCTGCGCCTGCGCTGTCGTGGTCGAACCCGGGTCGGCGAGAGCCGCCATACGGCGAATACCGGGCACTGCCTCGATCAGAATTTCCTGGCGCTTGCCGTCAAGCTCGCTAGCAAGGATGCTCACGCCCGTCATGTTGCCTCCGGGATTGGCCAATGAGCGGACCAGACCGGCGCGGCTAGCATCGTCAACCAAGAAGACAATCGGAATAGTTGCGGTCGCCTGCTGTGCGGCGCGTGCCGCCGCTTCCCCGCCGCACACAATGACATCAACCTGAGCCTTGACCTGATCTTGGGCGAGTTCGGCGAACCGTTCGGGGCGCTGTCCGTACCCGCGCCCGTCGACAATTAGATTCTTTCCTTCGATAAACCCGAGTTTCTGCAATTCGGCGAAGAACGCTATATGTTGCGGCGCTTCACGAGGCGACTGGTGCAAGCCCCGATTCTATAGGTGCGGCCCAGCTCCTGTGCGCGCGCCACGAGCGGCCACGCCGCAGCCGTGCCGCCGAGGAGCGTGATGAAGTCGCGGCG
>CAWIZJ010000046.1:0-156391 GCA_963840535.1 uncultured Alphaproteobacteria bacterium | reverse complement strand
CTGAAAGATACCGGCTATGTCGAGGGCGAGAACGTGGCGATCGAATACCGCTGGGCGGAGGGTCAATATGACCAGCTGCCGGCGCAGGCGGCCGATTTGGTTCGCAGGCGAGTTGCCGTGATTGCTGCAATCGCGCCATCTGCGGCGTCGGCAGCTAAGACGGCAACCGCGACGATCCCTATCGTTTTCGCCGTCCCCCAAGACCCGGTGACACTTGGTCTGTCGCAAGCCTCGCCCGGCCGGGCGGTAACCTGACAGGTATTAATTTTTTCGTTGGTGAGTTGGTGGCAAAGCGACTGGAACTCCTGCGTGAACTGGTGCCCGCGATCACTCGCCTCGCCGTGCTCATCAATCCAACCAATCCCACGAACAACGAAACCACGCTGGAGAGACGTGCTAGCGGCTGCCCGCGCCATGGGGCTGCAAATTCAGGTCGTTCGCGCCAGCACCAGCAGCGAGATCGATGCGACCTTCGCAGATCTAGCGCGCGAGCGGCCCGACGCCCTCTTCGTCGGCGGCGACCCCTTCTTCAATGACCGGCGTGTTCAATTGGCCAACACGGCGGCGTACCACAGAGTTGCCGCAACATATTCAAATCGTGATCTTGCCGAAGCCGGCGGGCTGATGAGCTACGGAACCAACATTTCGGATGCGTTCCGTCAGGCCGTCGCCGCCGATACCGGCCGCATTCTCAAGGGCGCAAAGCCTTCGGAGTTGCCGGTCGTGCAGGCGTCGAAGTTCGAGTTGGTCATCAACCACCAGACCGCCAGGATGCTCGGCATTACCGTGCCGCCGACTCTGCTCGCCCGCGCCGACGACGTAATCGAATAGACAGCCTGTTTTGCTGCGATAGCTCACAGCCGGTTTTGGCACCAAGCGGCGGTCAGGAAATATCCGTTTTTGCGCTGCTCGTGGAGGGTCAGGCTCGATCAGTGATTGCCGAACTGTTGTCGATTCAGGAGTACACGCCCTGATCTAATGCGTGGTCGGTGAAACGGCGCTCTCGGGCGCGACCAGGCGATAGCCGACGCCGAGCTCGGTCAGCAGGATCCGCGGCTGGGTCGGGTCCGCCTCGATCTTCTGCCGCAGCTTGCGCACGAAGATGCGCAGGTAGTGGGTGTCGTGCACGTGCGGCGAGCCCCAGACCTCCTTGAGCAGGTACTGGTGGGTCACCACGTTGCCGGCATGCTGGGCGAGCAGCTGCAGCAGCCGGTATTCCTTCGGCGTGAGCATTACGCGCGCGCCGTCGATGGTGACGATGCGGGCGGCGAGATCGATCGTCGAGCGGCCCGACCTTGACCACCGGCTCGCCGGTGCGACGCGCACCTGGCGGCGCATGGCGGCATGCGCGCGCGCCAGCAGCTCGGCCATGCCGAACGGCTTGACCACGTAGTCGTCGGCGCCGTTCTCCAGCAGACGCACCTTCTCCGCCTCGTTCGACCGCACCGACAGCACGATCAGCGGCACGCTCGACCAGGCGCGCAGGCGCTCCAGCACTTCGCCGCCGTCCATGTCCGGCAGACCGAGGTCGAGGATCACGAGGTCGGGCGGCTTGAGCGTCGCCGCGCGCAGCGCGTCGTCGCCGGTCTCGGCATCCTGCACGGTGAAGCCGTCGAGCTCGAGCCCGGCGCGCAGGAAGCGGCGGATCTGCACTTCGTCGTCCACCACGAGGACGACGGGATTGGCTTCAGTCATCGGGACCGCCTCGGGCTGCTCGGCGGCGTCGGCGAACGGCAGATGGATCGACACGGTGGTGCCCTGATCGGCGCCCGCGCTCGCCGCTTCGATCCTGCCGCCGTTGGCGCCCACGAACGCCTGCGCGATCCACAGGCCAGCCCCGAGCCCGAGGTCGTCGCGGCTGCCGCCGGCCGCGGAAGAACCGCTCGTAGAGCTGCGTCCTGCTCCTCGCGCGGTCAGCCCGGCGCCGCGATCGCGGACCGACAGCACCACCGTGGCTTCCGTTGCGCTTTGCCGCCACCGTGATCGGGGAGCCGGCCGGCGAATATTTGGCCGCGTTGTCGACGATCTGCACGAATGCCTGCTCGACCAGGACCGCATCGACATAGATCGAACGGCAGGTTCGAATCCATCTCGAGCGTCACCTGTGACCGGCAGAGCCGCCGGCGCCGGCGCTCGAGCGCGGAGTTCACGATGTCCTGCGGCTCGATCCATTCCTTGCGCGGCCTGATCTGCTGGCGGCTGATGCGGGTCGCATCGAGCAGGTTCTGGATGTCGTTGTTGAGGCGCTCGGACTCGTCGCGCACGACGCCTGCGAGCGAGGGAGCCGCTCGTCGCCGGCGATCGCCGGCGAGTTGCTCAGCACGGTCGCGGCGCCCAGGATCGAGGCGAGCGGCGTGCGCAACTCGTGCGAGACCGAGCCGATCAGCGCTTCGCGCAACAGCTCGGTCTCGGAACGCATCTTGGCGTCGTCGAGCGCGCGCGCGACATCGAGCCGCTCGAGCGTGGCGGCCGCATCCGCCAGCACCTCGTCGACGCGCTGGCGCATCTCCTGGATGGTCTCGGCCGGCACGCTGCCGAGATCGATGGCGATCACGCCGAACTCGGCGGTCTCGCTGCGAGACGCGGCGCACGAGCCAGATGTCGCCGGCTCCGTCGTCGACGGTGGTGGAGAGCGTGCGCCCCTCCTGCACGTCCGCGATGGCGGCATGCACGCGCTCCGGCAGCCGCCGTCTGCCTCGGCTCGGGCTGCCCGCCGGCGCCGGCCCCGAACAGCACGACCTTGCGCTGGACGAGATTGGCGAGATGCTCCTCGATCGCGCGATAGATGTCGGCGGCCGAGGACGCCGCCGCCAGCCGGCGGGAGAACGCATAGAGATCGCCCATCTCCTTCTCGCGTTTGCGGGCAATCTCGGTCTGCTGCTTCATGGAGTTGGCGAGGTGGCTGGTCACCGCGGCGACCACCATGAACAGCACGAGATTGAGGATCTCGTTCGGCCGGGAAATGTAGTAGCTGTAGTACGGGCTAGAAGAAAAAGTATCCGGACCAGAGCACGCCGGCGACCGCCGCGACCAGGGCCGGAACCAGGCCGAGATGCCAGCCGGCGAGCAGGACCGGCAGCAGATAGACCACCGATCCGCGCCGGACGTCGAGCGTAGCGGGTCAGCGCATAGACGACGAGCGTCGTCGCTGCGACCATCAGGAGGGCGATGATGATGCCGCGCAACTCGCGTCGAACCACGTCCATTGCGGGCACGTCACCACTCTTGCCTGCTGCGATCCTGCGATGCCGCGCCGACGCGGCATGGCAACGGCCGCGGCGGGAACAATACCGCGCTCCCAGCCGGCCGTCCCGCGCGCCGCCGTAACGCCGCTCAACGGCGTGCTGGACCGCCCTCCCCCGATATCGCTACCAATCCGGAGGCTGGCGCAGATCGAGAGCCGGGCGAGTGCGCAGGCCGGCTGTTAGCCGACAACGGGAGGATCGTGCAATGACGGGATCGCTCGGCGGACCGCTGGAGCTCGTCGACGAGGGCAGCTTCTTCGTCGGCGGCCGGACCGCCTGGTCGAGCCATCCCGGCGCATCGCCGTTCTCCGCGCCGCAGCCCGGCACGATCATGATCAATCAAATGTACGTGCAGTACCGGATCCCGAGGACGGTGAGCGGGCCGACGATCGTCATGGTGCACGGCTCCGGCCATACCGGCGCAACCTGCGAGACGACGCCCGACGGCCGCGAGGGCTGGTGCACCTATTTCGCCCGCAAGGGCTTTCCCGCTCTATGTGGTCGACCATTCCGGCCGCGGCCGGTCGGGCTTCGACCCGACCGCAATCAACGGCGCCCGGGCTCGTCCGGAGCCGGCCGCACTGCCCGACATCCAGATCATTCCGAGCGAGCGCGCTTGGTCGTTCTTCCGCATCGGCACGACCTATCCGAACCCGTTCGAGGGCTTGCAATTTCCAGTCGAGGCGTTCGACCAGTACTGCGCGCAGCTCGTGCCCAATGCCGAGGCCACGCTGCCGGGCGCCGGCGCCAACACCGTGCAGGCGCTCGCGGCCCTGCTCGACCGGATCGGTCCGGCGGTGGTGCTGGTGCATTCGCAGTCGGGCGCCTACGCCTGGACCTGGTGCGCGCACGGGCGCCGGCGATGCTCGCCCTCGTCAATATCGAGGGCAACTGCGCGCCGGTCACCGCCGACGAGGTGGCGCGGCCGTTCTCCAAGGTCCCGCTGCTCGCGGTGTGGGGCGACTACAGCCACGGTGCGATCGGTCCGAACGGCGACGCGCGCCGCAACGGCTGTGCCGCCACCGTGGCTGCGATCGAGGCCGCCGGCGGCCGCGCCGGCTGCTGCTGCTGCCCGAGGCCGGGCACAGCGGCAACAGCCACATGCTGATGATGGACCGGAACAATCTCCAGATCGCCGACCTGATCATCGCATGGCTGCGGGAGAGTGTTCCCGCGTCGAGACGGGCGTAGCCGCATGCACGCCCAGTGCCCGCGCGCTGCAGGAGTAGCGGTCGCGTGTCTCGCGACCGTGCTCGCGCAGATGGTGGCGGCGCAGGAGCCGCCGCTGAGGGTGTCGGTGAGCGGACGCGAGGCGTTCGTCAGCCAGGTGCCCGAGCTCGGCCGGCGGCACGGCCTGTTCGAGAAGCATGGCATCGCGCTCGACATCCGCTACGCCCGTGACGGCGCCGAGACGCTGGCGGCGGTGAGCACGGGCGCGGCCGACGTCGGCGTTTCGGTCTCGACGCTCTCGACGCTCGGCGCGTTTGCGCAGGGCGCGCCGGTTCGCATCGTCGGCAGCGCGCTGATCGGCGGCCATGAATTCTGGTACGTGCCGGCACGATCGCCGATCAGGGCCATGGCGGGGGCGGCCGGCAGGACCGTGGCCTACTCCGCAGCCGGATCGCCCAGCAGCGTGATGGTGCAGGCGTTCCAGGAGCTGCACGGAATTGCGCTCAAGCCGGTGGCGACCGGCGACCCGGCCGCGACGCTGACGCAGGTGATGAGCGGCAAGGTCGACGTCGGCTACAGCCTGCCGCCGGCCGCGATGGCCGAGCTCGAGCAGGGCAGGATCCGCATCATCGCCCGCGCCAACGATCTGCCTGCGCTCGCTGGTCGGAGCGTGCGGGTGATCGTGGCCAACGCCGGCGCGCTCGATAAGCGCGCCGATGCCGTCCGCCGCTACCTGCAGGGCTACCGCGACACCCTCGACTGGCTGTTCTCGTCCGATCCGCAAGCCGACGGGGCGCAGGCGGAGTTTGCCGCGGTCTCCGAGAGTGCGGTGCGCCGCGCGCGCGGCGAGCTCATCACCAGGGAAAGCACCCTCCCCGACCGCATAGCCGGGCTCGACGCGCTGATCGCCGACGCGGCGAGCTTCAGGCTCCTCGCCGCACCGCTCGCCGCCGCCCAGATCGAGACCGTGCTCCGCCTGCAAGCGCCGATCCGGTGACAGCATCGAGCCGTCGTGCCGCAGACGCAAGGTCCGAGCGACAAGGGTCCGAGCGATGCCTGGACCGATGGAGCTGGACGATGGAGAATGGCTCATTGGTCGCAGGACGCACGACCGCGCGTTCGATATCCTGCAGTGCGTGGTCCCGGCTGGTTGGGTCTCCATGTATCCCCGTCGATGGCAACGACGCGAGCTCATCACGCTGCTCGGCGGCACGGCGGCAGCGTGGCCGCTGGCGGCGCGGGCGCAGCAAGCCGACCGCATGCGGCGCATCGGGGTGATCATCTCGTTGAGCTCGGACGATCCGGACGGGCAGGCGCGCAGCACGGCATTCCTGCAGGGACTGCGGCAATCGGGCTGGACCGAAGGCCGCAACATCCGGATCGACCATCGCTGGGGCGGGGGCGTTGCCGACAACTTCCGGAAATACGCGGCGGAGCTGGCCGCGCTCGCGCCCGATGCCATCCTCGCCTCGGGCACCGTGACGGTGGGACCCTTGTTGCAGGCGACGCGCACCGTGCCGATCGTATTCGTGCAGGTCGCCGATCCGGTCGGGGCGGGCTTCGTCGAAAGCCTGGCGCGGCCCGGTGGCAACGCGACCGGATTCATGCAGTTCGAATACGGCTTGAGCGGGAAATGGCTCGAGCTGCTCAAGGAGATCGCCCCGCGCGTGACGCGAGTGGCGGTCCTTCGCGACCCCGACCTCTCCTCCGGGACCGGCCAGTTCGGCGCGATCCAGTCGGTTGCACCGTCGGCTGGGGGTGGAGCTGAGCCCGATCAACCTGCGCGACGCCGCCCAGATCGAGCGCGCCGTCGCGGCCTTCGCGCAGGCCCCGAACGGCGGTCTGGTCGTGACGACGAGCGCGCTGTCGGTGGTGCATCGCGATCTGATCATCGCGCTTGCGGCCCGGCACAAGCTGCCCGCGGTCTACTATCGGCGCCTGTTCCCCACCAGCGGCGGGCTGATCTCCTATGGCCCCGATATCGTCGAACAGCACCAGCGCGCGGCCGGCTATGTCGATCGCATTCTCAAGGGCGAGAAGCCGGCCGATCTGCCGGTCCAGGCGCCCACCAAGTACGAGCTGGTAGCGAACCTCAAGGCCGCCAAGGCGCTCAGCCTCGACCTGCCGCCGAGCGTGCTCGCGCGCGCCGACGAGGTGATCGAATAGGTCCCGCCATGTCGCCGGGCGGCAGCTCGCGCGGCTTTCCTCGCCGACGCGATTGCTCCGCGGACCCGCAAGGGTGATTCAAACCAAGTCGATCCCGCCTGGTTTGCTTCTGCCATGGACGGGCGTGCCGTCGGCGACCGCTGTCGGAACGGCGTTGAGCGGTCGGAACATGCGCCGGTATGCGCCGGGCGTGAGCCCGGTCGAGCGCTTGAAGAGCCGCCGGTCCTGCTCGGCAGCAACGAGGGAGCGAACCCGGTCGAGTTCCTGCTGCACGCGCTCGCCGGCTGCGTGACCACCACCTTCGTTCTGCATGCCATGGCGCGCGGCATTGTCATCGAGGAGTTGTCGACCGAGCTTGCCGGCGATCTCGACCTGCAGGGACTGCTCGGACTCGACGACAACGTCCACCCGGCGACGAGCAGATCCGAATCCGCATGCAAGTCAGGGCAAACTGCTCCGACGAGGAGCTGACGACCTCATCGCCTACGCACAGCAGCACTCGCCGGTGTGCAACACGGTGTGCCGGCCGGTACCGGTGGTGATCGAGCGAGCCGAGAGGTGAACCCCGGCTCCCGCCTCTTCGGCGCTTTGCATGAAACGGCCGCAGGCGTCCTGGCAGCGCGCTGTCGGTAGTGCGCCGCGATCCGATCATCCCGCTTGCGGCCCGGCACAAGCTGCCGCAGCCTGCGGCCGGCGCCTCTTCGCCACCAGCGGCGGCCGGCTATGTCGATCGCATTCTCGAGTGCGAGTAGCCGGCCGATCCGCCGGTCCAGGCGCCGACTAGGTACGAGCTGCCACAAGCTGCGCGCCGATCGCGTTCGAACGCGGCGATGTCGGCAGCTACATCTCTGGCCAGGTCGGAATGAGACGGGCGGCTCGACTGCTCACCGACGCGATTGCGCGGCCTCGACGTTCGCCGCCGGGCCCACGCGACAGGGGCGGGCGGTGGTCGGCGTCGACAGCGAGACCGGAAGTGCTTTTCCAGGGAGCAATGGTCTCCATGATGATCTTATCCCGGCCAGTGCGCTCTCTATTTCACCCTGCACGCGCTCGACCTCGGACTTCAGGAATTCCTGCAGCTCCTGCAGCTCGGACGTCAGCTCGCCGAGTCCGTCGATCCAATGGAGGTCAACCGCGCGACCGAGGACCTGATCCGCTCGGCATCGGTCTCGATCTGCGGGAGGCGTTTCGGAATCCGCTGCTCCACCAGTCGGCTGAGCTCCGCCTCCACGTCCGTCCCCAGCGAGAGCGGCTTCTCGGCAGCTTCCGAAGATGTTGGAGCGTTCATCAGCTTTCCCCACGCAATTTTCATCTGCGTCCCGGGCGCACAGTATTTCCGGTCGGGTTAAGAAACTGTTCATGACGACGGGGACGACGGCGACAGCGGGAGGTAGCCGATTTCCGCCTGCTGCGCTGGCCCTTGGAGCATGCCCCGTTCGCATCGATTCAGTCGCGGTGCGAGGGCTGCACCGCGCATCCACGTCGTGCAAGTCGGTGCAAGGACGCGGATGCCCGCCACCAGCGCCGGCCAGCGCGGGCATGACGGTGAAAGGTCACCGGATCAGCCCGGGACACGAGGCTGGTCATGCCTCAGGCGCTATGGAGGCTTTGCAGGCCACGTTTCCGCCACCGGAGGCAACGAATACTGTCGGGCTGCGTTCTATCCGCAGCGCGAATCAGCGTCGCGCGTTACCCATCGCCCGAGGTTGTCGATGGCTGCAGCGGTTTCCGAGCCGGGAAAGACACTGCGGGGGCCACCGACCAGTTTCCCGCCGGGCCCGTGCTGCTGGGCGACATGGTGCCACCAACGCCCAGTTCGCCGGTCCTGTCGGATGGTCGCCTCGGCCCCATCAAGAGCTTCGCAGTGGCCGGATTTTCGCGGTTCGTCGACGCAGTCGGGGCGTTCCTGGACGGTGATTGCCGGGATCTGGCGGTCAAGCAGGCGTTGCTGGCGGGGGCCGGGCTGGTCGACGACGACCGTTGCGTGCTGACCAACTGCCCGTGGACGATCGATGCGTCCGAGCTGCGGGCGGCTTTCGGGTTTGCGAGCATCCGCCTCTGCAATGATTTCGAAGCAACCGCCTGGGCGCTGCCACATCTGACGACGGAGGACCTCTATCCGCTGGGGAACGGCAGGCCGGTGCCCGGCGCGCCGGTCGCCGTGCTCGGACCTGGAACGGGGCTGGGCGTGGCATGCTTCATCCCGCGCTCTCAGGATTCGGTCGTCATCACGAGCGAAGGCGGTCACGCGACCATGTCCCCGGTCTCGCGGCGCGAGGACGCGATCATCGACTGCTTGCGTCGCAGGTTCGGGCACGTATCGGCGGAGCGGGTATGCTCGGGGGCGGGACTGGAGAATTCTACCGCGCCGTGATCGAGCTCGATCGCATCGAGGCCCCGGAACGGGATGCCGCCGGGATCACCCGCGCGGCCCTGGAAGGCGAATGCCCGGCCGCAACGGCGGCCCTCGAGCTGTTTGCGCGATGCTGGGAACGATCGCCGGAAATGCCGCCTTGATGTTCGGCGCCCGGGGCGGCGTCTACATCGCAGGCGGGATACCCCCGCGCATCACCGATTTCATGGCACGCTCAGAATTCCGCACACGGTTCGAGGCCAAAGGGCGGCTCGCAACATACGTCAAGGCCATTCCGTCGAGCGTCATCGTCCACCCCGCCGCCACCTTCGTCGGACTGAGGAGCCTGGCGGAAAACACGCCGGGAGGATGAGCACCGAGCCTCCGGGATGTTCGATGATCGGCGGGTGGCGCGGTTGAGGAACTGTTTCCGGAGCAGGTCAGGACCGGAATTGGATGCTCTGAACCGATGTGAAGGAGCTGGTGGTCACCGAGCTCGCGAAGGCCAGTCGAGAGGCGGTCATGACGAAGAAACGCATCGGCATTCTCACCGGCGGCGGCGACGTCCCCGGCCTCAACTCGGTCATCAAGACCGTCACCTACCGCAGCGAGCGAGGACGATATCGAGGTCATCGGCCTGCGCCGCGGCTGGGAGGGTCTCACCCACCTGAACCTCGGACGACCCCGCGAGCAGGCGCCGCTACCTGATGCCGCTCGACCGCGACAACACGCGCACCATCGACCGGCGCGGCGGGACCGTCCTGCACTCGAGCCGCACCAATCCGGCCAGGACGAAGAAGCTGCCCGCGCATCTGGCCGGCAAGGATTTTCCCGCCTCCCCGGGCATCAATACCGGCATCGCCGCTGCCACCTGGGACGTATCCGGGCAGGTGCTGGCCAACCTCGCGGCGCTCGGCATCGAGCACCTCGTCGCCATCGGCGGCGACGACACGCTCGGCTATGCGGCGAGGCTCGATCAGGCACGGCGTCAAGGTGATCGCCATCCCCAAGACGATGGACAACGATGTCCGCAACACCGAATACTGCATCGGCTTCTCGACCGCGATCACCCGTGCCTCCGATGCCATCCAGCGTCAGCGGACCACCGTCGCGCTCGCACGAGCGGATCGGCATCTTCCGCGTGTTCGGCCGCGACGCCGGCTTCACCGCGCTCTACACCGCCTACGTCACCGCGATCCGCTGCGTCATCCCCGAATACAAGGTCGACCTCGACAAGCTCATCGGGCTGCTGGTCGAGGAGAAGCAGTTTAAACCCGAGCAACTACGCCCTGGTCGTGCTCAGCGAAGGGGCCGCCTGGGAGGGCTACCAGGTGCGGGAATACGGCGAGCCCGACGCCTACGGCCACCGCAAGAAGGCGAGCGTCGCGGAGTGCTCGCCGACGAGATCAAGCGGCGCACCGGCGAGGAGACGATGACCTCCGACCTCACCTACGACCTGCGCTCCGGCGAGCCCGACTTCGTCGACAAGCTCGTGGCCCTGACCTTCGGCAACATGGCGTACGACGCCATTCTGGAGGGCAAGAGCGGGCTCATGTCGGCGCTGGTGAAGGGATGCTACGATCTGGTGCCCATTCCCGACCCCAAGCTCGGGCCGCGACGCCTGGATGTGAAGACGACCTACAACACCGAGCGATACCGCCCGATGTACGCCCACAAGCGCGGGCTGCCGGTCTTTCTGAACCGGACGTAAGCAGGCGACGCACCGCCGACCGGCGTTCCGCGCCGACCGATCGCGGTCCGGTTATTGCTTTCGACGGTGGAGCTTGCGGCGGGTCATTCGACGAACTGGTCGGCGAGCGCGTGCAGCCTCGCCGGCACCTCGAGGCCGAGCGCCCTGGCGGTGGTGCGATTGAGCACGAGCTCGAAGCGCGAGGACTGCTCCGCCGGCAGGTCGGCGGCGGTCGCTCCCTTGAGGATCTTTCCGGCATAGACGCCGATGCGCCGATAGGTATCGGACAGCTCGGGTCCAAAGCTCATCAATCCGCCGGCCGCAACCTGCTCGCGCAGCGGATAGATCGCCGCGATCGCCTGGCGCGCCGCCGCGGCGATGATCTGATCGCGGCGGCTCCACGTGAAGTACGGGCTGGCGCCGACCAGGAGGGCGGGCGCGCGCTGCTGCGCCAGGGCGGCGAAGGCGGCGTCGATCTCGCGCTCGCTCGCAGCCGGCAGCACCGAGAGCTTGAGCCCGAGCGCGCGCGCCGCCTGCTGCGCGTCGCGTCGCTGGCTGGCATAGGACTGGATCCTGGGGTCCACCAGCAGTCCGACGACCTGCAGCTGCGGAACCAAGTCGCGCAACAGCGCGAGCCGCTTGGCCGCCAGGTTTCCGGACGCGAGCCCCACACCGGTGAGGTTGCCGTCGCGCCGGCTGAAGCTGGCGACGAGCTCGACGTTCAATGGGTCGCCGTTGGTGGTGAAGACGATCGGGATCTTCGGGGCCGCCTTTCTCGCCGCAAGCGCCGGCGCGTTGTCGCCGGCGACGATCACGGCGGGCTGTCGGCGCGCCAGCTCGGCGGCCAGCACGGGCAGCCGGTCCTGCTGGTTGTCCGCCCAGCGATAGTCGATGGTCACGTTGCGGCCGTCGACATAGCCACCCTCGCCGAGCCCGCGCTGGAACGCCGCCAGGAGCCCCGCATAGGATTGGGCGGACGCCCCGCCGAGGAAGGCGATCACCGGCATCGTCGCCGGCTGCGCGCGCGCCTTGAGCGGCCACGCCAGCGCGGCGCCGCCGGCGAGTGTGACGAACTCGCGCCGGCTCATTCCACCGGCACCCGCCGCGTGTCCGTTGCGCCGATTTATCGGGTCACCTCATCGAATTCCCGGGTGGCCCTGCGGCCGCTCCACGGACCGACCGGACGAACTTGCGACAGGTTTTGAGTTGTTGTCGAGCCGCGGTGGCATTGCGGCCCACTCTCGATGTCCCAGCATGAGGAGCGCAGACAGGATAGCACATCTCGAACCCGCAGCTACCTGCTCGCGCTGATCGATGACGTGCTCGATTTATCCGCCTGCCGCGCACGTTGCAGCCTTCCACGGCGGTGCCTGCTGCTTTGGCAGCGGGCTACGCACGACACCTCGCCTCGGGGGGCGGGCGCATAGCGACCCGGAATCCTCGCGACATCCGCGAAGCGTTTGATCGCGATGGATCACCCGCCCAGCGCGCCATCATCGCAAGAGTTGGACAAACCCTTGTCCCGGCAGACGCCGTTGGATACATACCCGCCCATCGGCACGATACGCTCGCGGCCCCGGAGAGGTGGCTGAGTGGTTGAAAGCACCGCACTCGAAATGCGGCATACGGGTAACCGTATCGGGGGTTCGAATCCCTCCCTCTCCGCCACAAACCAAAGGACGCTGTCCGGTTCTGCGACGGGTGCACTACTCGTCTTTACCCCTGCTGGCCCGCGGAGCGGACGTATTCCCCCGGCAAGTCGCCGAGATGGCGCCAGCGTACCGTCGCCGTGATCTTCTCGAGCGGCGCGACCCTGATCACAGCGTGGTCAACGCTTTGCGCGACGGCGAAAGTAGCCGCGCGAAGCAATGACGCGGCCGGCTAAATGTGATACCTTGACGACCATGACGACACTCGAAGACATCGAAAAAGCCGTAACCGAGTTGCCTGCCGATCAGCTCGCGAAGTTCCGTGCGTGGTTCGAGGAATTCGAGGCCACTCGTTTCGACCAGAGGATCGATCGGGACGTCAAAGCGGGCAGGCTCGATCGGCTCGCTGAGCAGGCACTTGCAGATCTCCGCGCCGGTCGCACGCGCGAGCTGTGAGGCACTTCGCCAGCCCGTCGTTCTGGGAAGCCTATGCAAAGCTTCCGGAAAGCATCCGAGTGCTGGCCGACAAGAACTTTGCCTTGCTGAAAGAGAATCCCCGCCACCCGTCCTTGCAGCTGAAGAAGGTCGGCCGGTTCTGGTCGGCCCGTGTCGGCAGCCGTTACCGTGCATTGGCCGTCGAAGTCGATGCAGGTCTGGTCTGGTTTTGGATTGGTTCTCATGCGGACTATGACGCGATCATCTGAGAACCGTATCATGCTGCTGTAAGTCAGGCCGCAAACGCCAACGGCGCCCGCAAGTCGTCTTCGGTCAGGTACAACGCACCTGGCAAGGTGGAGCATTTGCGCGCCACAAACCGAGTGGATCGAACGCCTGCCGAGGAAATTGAATGCGCATTGCCGTGCTCGGCGGAGGCAACGGTTCGTTTGCGGCCGCCGGAGATTTTGCGCTCGCAGGTCACGAGACCCGCCTCTGGCGGCGCGACAAGGAATTGGTAGCAGCGCATCGGGCTGCCGGCGGCAAGATTCTCATCAAGGATTTCAATGGCCGCCATGAGGCAACGGTTGCACTCGTCACCGACGACATGGGCGCGGCGGTGCGTGGAGCGGAGCTCATTCTCTGTCCGACTCCGGCTACTGCGCATGCGGACATCGCTCGGGAATTGGCACCGCATCTGTCCGACGGCCAGGTCGTATTCCTGCCGCCGGGAACATTCGGCTCAGTGCTGCTGGCCAAAGCGGCACACGATTGCGGCAATCGGGCCAAAATCGCATTCGCCGAAACCGGGACGCTGCCATGGCTTACGCGCAAGCATGGGCCATTCGAATCCGCAATCACGATCCGCGCGAAACGGCTTCCAACCGGGGTCTTTCCGCTGGCGATGAAGGATCACGGGCTCGTCGTCATCGCAAAGGCCTTTCCGGGCGTCATCGAGGATTGCGGCGACGCGCTGTCGGCGGCATTGATGAATGCAGGACCGGTGATTCATCCGCCCCTGATCATCATGAACGCTGCACCGCTGGAGCACTTCGAGCGTTGGGACATTCACAAGGAGGGTACGCAACGCGGTCACACGACGAGTAACCGATGCGCTCGACGCAGAGCGCGTGGCGTTGCGTGAAGCGCTCGGATACGGCCCACCGCATTTCCCGCTGGCCGACCACTACGCAAAGACGGGCGATGAATGGATGTACGGCCGCGGCTCGCATGACCGTCTCACCAACTCCGGCGACTGGCGCGAGCACATCGTTCTGACGCAACATCGCTACATGCTGGAAGATACCCGGATCGGACTTTCGTTCTGGTTGTCGGTCGCTGCTCTGGCCGGAATTAGCGATGCCGTTGGCGCGTGCTTTTCTGACTATCGGCGGGGCGATCTGCGGAGAGGATTTTACACGAACCGGACGCACGCTCCAGGGAATGGGCCTCGCTGCGTACGATCGAATCCAATTGCAAGAGCTTCTGCGCGACGGCTTTTCATGAGCGCGCCGCAAGCGAATTGTCTGCCTCGGTGCAGGCCGGATGGGGCGTGGCATTGCAATCGTGTTCGCCTATGCCGGCTACGAGGTCGCAATTGTCGATTTCAAGCCGCGCAAAACTTCGGATTTCGAGCAACTCGCAGATGCGGCGCGTGAAGAGGTTCGCACGACGCTTGCCAACCTGGCGCGATTTGGATTGTTCGACGAGCGCGCGGTTGATCGAATTGCGTCACGAGTCTCCGTCATACCCGAATGCGACGCACAGGGTGCGTTGTCATCTGCCGCTGTCATATTCGAGGGCGTGCCCGAGGTGCTCGATCTCAAACGCGAGGCGCTCGAGCGTGCGGCCGCGCACGCCGGACCCGCACCGATCATCGCTTCGACGACATCGACCATTCTCGTCGACGATCTTTCGGGCGCAGTGGCATATCCCGAACGCTTCCTCAACGCACATTGGCTCAATCCCGCCTATCTCGTACCGCTGGTGGAATTGTCGCCCGGCGCGAAGACGGATGCGACCGTAACCATGCGCCTGAAGACGCTTCTCGAAGACATCGGCAAAGTTCCTGTCGTCTGCGCGGCGCGGCCCGGCTACATCGTGCCGCGAATTCAGGCGATTGCGATGAATGAAGCAGCACGGATGGTCGAGGAGGGCGTCGCAACCGCTGGCGAAATCGATAAAGCGATCAAATACGGATTCGGTTTCCGGTTCTCCGTACTCGGCATGATTGAATTCATCGACTGGGGCGGCGGCGATATCCTTTATTATGCCAGTCGCTATCTCACCAGGACGCTGGACAATCCGCGTTACGCCGCACCCGATATCATCGAGCGCAATATGCGAAACGGGAATATCGGGCTGACAACCGGCAAAGGGTTCCTGGACTACGAGGGCCTCGACATCGAGGCCTATCGCGCGGAGCGATTGAAGGCTTTTGTCGACATGCTTCGCTTCATGGGCCTTGCTCGGCCGCCCGTGTTGCCGGACTAGCTGAAGCTATCCTGCAACGCACGGCAGCAATTCGGCTTGTCAACGCCGCGGACCTTTCCCACAATTGACCAAGTGCAGAGATGCGGGGCTCGAATTCGTGGAGGTCACTATGCGACGCTCGAAAGCTCTTCTCGCCTTGCTTGTCGTCGCCGTGGCCATGACCGGCGCCGCTCGCGCTCAGCCGCTCCTCATTCGTAACTCCTATGTAGTGCCAGTGGCCGACTGGGAGCCGCTGATGGTCGAGAAGAAGGAGCTCGCCAGACACTGGGGCAAATCCTACGTGATGGAGGCGGTGCGTTACCAGGGCACGCCGCCGATGATTACGGCGCTTGCCAACGGCGAGCTGGAAATTGCCAACCTTGCCTATTCGACGCTCGGCATTGCCATCCAGAATGCCGGCATCAGCGATCTCCGCGTTATTTCCGACGGATTCCGCGACGGCGTTCCCGGCTACTTCTCGAACCAGTTCTTCGTCCGCAAGGACTCCGGAATCAAGTCGATCTCCGAGCTCAAGGGCAAGGTGCTCGCCACCAACGTGATCGGCGCCGGAGTCGATATCGCCATGAAGGCCGGCCTGAGGAAGCATGGCCTGATCGACAAGCGCGACTTCACGGTGATCGAGGCGCCGTTCCCGACCATGCCGGCGATGCTCAATGACAAGAAGGCCGACCTCGTGACCGCGGTGATGCCGTTCGCGCTCAACCCGATGCTCAACCAGATTGGCGTGCCGCTCTACGACCAGACCGAGGGCATGGGCACCACGCAGTTCACGGTCTGGACCGCGCGGAAACCGTGGATCGACAAGAACCGCGCTGCACTGGTCGACTACATGGAGGACATGATCCGCATCGTGCGCTGGTACCTCGACCCCAAGAACCATGACGAGGCGGCCAAGATAGCCTCGAACCTGCTCAAGATCCCACCCGAGCGCTTCGGCTGGCTGTTCACCAAGCAGGATTACTATCGCGACCCAAACATGATGCCGGACCTCGTGGCGCTGCAACGCAATGTCGACACCACCTTGGAGTTGGGCTTCGTCAAGTCGCGTCTCGACGTCAAGCAGCATTCCGATCTCGGCCTGATCGAAGAAGCTGCGAAAAGGCTGAAATGAGGCCAGCGAACCCCGCGTTCGAAACCGCGACCTCCCGGGCTCGAAAGGACGCCAGCATCAGGGCGGCGGTGGTGAGGATCGGCAGCAACGTGGCCGCAGACCGCGCCAGTTCCCCGGTGGTGCGTGCGCCGACGTTTGCTGAAGGGGCTCATCCATCGCCGCGGGCCGCCGTAGAAGGTCGACCTCATCGGTCTGGCTCGCCTGAAGGATGCTTGAGATGACAACCAACGAACCCATCCTCGATATCGCTCATCTCGGCCACACCGAGCTGCTCACGCCAACCCTCGAGAAAGCCTTGCGTTCTTCATCGATGTGCTCGGCATGACGGAGAGCGGTCGAAAAGGGGACTCCGTCTATCTGCGCGCCTGGGACGATTACGAGCGCTGTCCGCGGAACCTCGGATAAGAGCCCCTGGGACAATGGGACTTGCCGCCGCATTGCGGTGAACAGTGCGGTGCGGTATTCTGCCGCCTGAAACGCGAACCGGCCGGTTGCCACGGGAGATTACAATGCGATGGATCGTGGGCTTTTTTTTCGTGCTGCTTGCGCTGGCGAGCACAGAGACGTGGTCGCAAGCCCAGGCTCAGGACTATCCAAACAAGCCGATCCGTATCGTGGTGCCGTTCGCGCCGGGGGCATCGTCGATACCTCCGCGCGCGTGGTTGGCCAGAAGCTGCACGAGCGCTGGGGCCAGCAGGTTGTCATCGAGAACCGGCCGGGCGGCAACGGCTTCATCGGCGTAATGGCGGCGGCGAAGTCGCCGGCGGACGGCTACACCCTGCTGATGGCCCATACCGGCGAATTCGCAGTCAATCCGGCGGTGTTCGCCGCGACCGTGCCTTACGATCTCGAGCGGGACTTCTCGCCGACCACCATGGTCATCGACGCCCCCATGGTCTTTGTCGTGAACGCCAACACCCCCTACAAGACCATGCAGGAGCTGACCGCCGCCGCCAAGGCCAAGCCCGGCACGATCGGCGTCTCATCGCCGGGCAACGGCTCCATCAATCACCTGGTGCTGGAATGGATCAACCTCGCAACCGGCACCAAGTTCCTGCACGTGCCTTACAAGGGCGGCGCGCCCGCGATCACCGCGACCGCGGGTGGTGAGGTTCCAGCAGGCACCGCGGCGATGGGCTCCGCCATGCCGCACATCAAGTCGGGCCGGGTGAGGGTTGTGGCCGTCACCACGGCGACCCGCAGCCCGGTCGACATGTCCTGGCCGACGCTGCAGGAAGCCGGCGTGCCTGGTGTGCAGTCCTCGATCTGGACTGGGCTGTTCGCGCCCAAAGGCACGCCGCAGCCCATCATCGACAAGATCTACAACGAGGTCGCCCAGATTCTGCAATTGCCGGACGTCAAGGAACGCTTCGCCGCCGGCGGCGGCGTGCCCGGCGGCATGAAGCCCGCCGAGTTCGCGGCAAAGATCAAACAGGAGGCCACGAGCCTCAAGCGGATCGTGGCGGAAGCCAACGTCAAGGCGGAGTGATGCGGCCGGTGCACGCCGCGCGATGATCAGTTGAGAGCCGCCCCGCCTCCGGTGGGGCGGTTTGTCTTCCAGCGGCGAGCGGGGAGCTTGGCTTGCGGGTCCGGTCCCAAAGCGACTTCTGGTGTGGGCTGCTGTTCGCGGTGCTGGGCATCGCCGTTGTCGTGATGGCGCGTGACTACCGGCTCGGCACCGCGGCGCGCATGGGACCGGGCTATTTTCCGACCCTGCTCGGCGGCTTCCTCACCTTTCTCGGTCTGACGCTGAGCTTGCCCGCGCTGTTTCGGGATGGCGACGACTTTCCGCGCCTGCATCTGCGACCGCTGATCGTCATCCTGATCAGCATCGCGGCGTTTGGACTGGCGCTGGAATATCTCGGCTTTGTGATCGCGGTTGTGGCCCTGGTCCTGATCGGGGGGCAGGCCGACCCGGAGCTCAAGCCCGCCGAAGCCGCGGGCGTCGCTGCCTTCCTGGTCCTGTTCTCGGTCGGGATTTTCTGGGGGCTGCTCCGCTTGCCGCTCAACCTTTGGCCGAGCCTCTGAGCGCCGCGCGGTGGACATCCTTTCCAACCTCGCATTCGGGTTCGGCGTCGCGGTCAGCCTGAAGAACCTGCTGTACTGCTTTATCGGCGTGTTTCTCGGCACCTTGATCGGGGTGCTGCCCGGCATTGGGCCGGTCGCGACCGTGGCGATGCTGCTGCCGCTGACGTTCAATCTCGACCCCGCCACCGCCATGATCATGTTGGCAGGGATCTACTACGGCGCCCAGTACGGCGGCTCGACCACGGCGATCCTGGTCAACATCCCGGGCAAGTCCTCTTCCGTCATCACCACGCTCGACGGCTATCAGATGGCCCGGCAAGGCCGCGCCGGGCCTGCCCTCGGGATCGCGGCGGTCGCCTCGTTCATCGCCGGTTCGGTCGCAACCCTCGTCGTCGCGCTGTTCTCCCCGCCCCTTGCCGAGATCGCGCTGAAGTTTCAGCCCGCCGATTATTTTTCGCTGATGGTCTTCGGCCTGGTCGGCGCGGTGGTGCTCGCGCGCGGTTCGCTGCGCAAGGCGATCGCGATGGTCGTCCTCGGCCTGCTGCTGGGGCTGATCGGCACCGACGTCAACTCCGGTGTCATGCGCTTTACCTTCGGCATTCCCGCGCTCGCCGAGGGCATCAGCTTCGTCGCGCTCGCGATGGGCATGTTCGGGATCGCCGAGGTGATCTACAACCTCGAGCAGCGCGGCACGAGCCGCGAGGTGTTCACCTCGGCGCTCGGCAGCGTGCTGCCGAGCCGCGCCGACCTCGAGCTCTGCCGCTGGCCGATCGCGCGCGGCACCGCGCTCGGCTCGATCCTGGGCATCCTGCCGGGCGGCGGTGCGCTGCTCTCTTCATTCGCGGCCTACACGATCGAGAAGAGGATCGCCAAGCCCCCGCGCCGGTTCGGCGACGGCGACATCCGCGGCGTGGCGGCACCGGAGAGCGCCAACAACGCCGGCGCGCAGACCTCGTTCATTCCGATGCTGACGTTGGGCGTGCCGTCGAACCCGACCATGGCTCTGATGATCGGCGCGCTGATGATTCAGGGCATCCAGCCCGGCCCGCAGGTGATGGTGCAGCGCCCGGAGCTGTTCTGGGGGATCGTCGCCAGCATGTGGATCGGCAACCTGTTCCTGCTCGCGCTCAACCTGCCGATGATCGGATTGTGGGTACGGCTCCTAGCGGTGCCCTACCGGCTCCTGTTCCCGGCCATCCTGGTGTTCTGCTGCATCGGCGTGTTCACCATCAACAACAACGTCTTCGACCTGTTCCAGCTCGTGATCTTCGCGGGCATCGGCTACCTGCTGCTCAAGCTCGGCTGCGAGCCCGCGCCGCTTGATCCTGGGACTCGTCCTGGGGCCCATGATGGAGGAGTACCTGCGGCGCGCCTTGCTGATCTCGCTCGGCAATCCGATGGTGCTGGTGACGAGCCCGCTCAGCCTGGCCTTCCTGCTGGCGGCGGCTGGGCTGCTGGCCTCGATCGCGGTGCCGCTGATCCGCGCCCAACGCGAAGAGGCGCTGAAGGAGTAGGCGGCTCTTCACTTGGCACGCGATGATCCCCCAGTTGGGCTAGAGCCAATTTCGATATGCCCAAGACTGGCAGGTTGCACAGTCGTTCCGAGGCGCGCGGTCTCCTGTACAGCGGAGGCGGCAAAACCCGCGCGGCGAACGATCGAACTGCCCTTAATCCACTTGCGCGCCCGACGCCTTGATGATCGGCGCCCATTTCGCAAGCTCCGCCTTGATGAAATCGGCGGCCTCCTTGGGCCCGCGGCCCGGCGTCGGATCGATGCCAACCTCCTGCAGGCGCTTGATCACCGCGGGATCATCCATCGCCTTCTGCATCGCCGCGTTGAGCCGCTCGATGATCGGCGCCGGCGTGCCGGCCGGCGCCAGGATCGCGTTCCAGGTGTAGCACTCGAAGCCCTTGAGGCCCTGCTCCTGCAGCGTCGGCAGGTTGGGCATGGTGCGCATGCGCTCCGCCATGCCGCCGCCGAGCGCGCGGATCGCACCGCTCGCCACCTGCGGACCGGCGCTCGGAGTGGCGTCGAAGGCCATCGAAATTTGTCCGCTGATCAGGTCCTTCATCAACTGCGAAGAGCCGCGATAGGGCACATGCGTGATGTCGAGCCCGCCCGCCAGCGCCTTGAACTGCTCGCCACAGAGATGGAGGATCGAGCCAATGCCCGAAGAGCCGTAGGTGTATTTCCCCGGATTGGGCTTGATCAGCGCAACCAAGCTCTTGACGTCGGTCGCGGGGATCGACGGGTGCACCACCAGCAGGATCGGTGTCACTCCGACCTGCCCGACCGGAGCAAAGTCGCGGATCGGATCGTAGGGTATCTTCTTGTACAGGCCGGGATTGATAGCGTGGGTGGACACCGTCGCCATCAACAGGTTGTAACCGTCGGGCGATGCTTTTGCGATTTCGGCCGCGCCGGTGTTGCCGCCCGCCCCGGTCCTGTTCTCCACCACAAACTGTTGCCCCATGAGATCGCTCATCTTGGCGCTCATGACGCGCGCGACGATATCGGTCGGACCGCCGGCCGCAAACGACACCATCATGCGGACCGGTTTTGCGGGATACTTGTCGTCGGCTTTCGCCCCGGTGCAGGCGAGCGCGCAAGCCGCGACCATGACGGCTGCCATCCGCGCCAGCACGTTGCACGGGCGCGCCGAACGAATTGGCGCGAAACCTTTGCGTTCAATCCTGCCGATCGCCATTTTGTAATCCTCCCGTCGTTCGAATTGGCCGGGAACTCGGCAAGCGATGAGCGTAGCGAAACCCATCATCGCGTACAAACCCGCGCCGCGGTGGGATTCGCTTCGCTCGACCAACCTCAGGTTCAACCGACCGGATGCATTTTGGCGGCGGGTGGTTGTGAACGGGCGTTGAACTCGAGCGTCGCTCACCGCCCGCGCGCCATAGTCGTCGCACAGGGCGGCAAGAATCACGTCGGCGGTGGGGTTGAGATCGAGAACCTTGGCTACGCCGCGAGTTCATCACGCTTCTCGGCGGCACCGCAGCCGCGTAGCCGCTCGCGGCTCGCGCGCAAAAGCCGGGCATCGGTTTTTCGCGGCGGGCGTCGCCTCGACAGCGCGTCCACACGCTGCAATAATTCCTGTAAGGCGATCGCAACGAAACGGCGTCCGGCCACCTCTCGGCGTCAAGCATGTCGCGCGCGCCGGCGGCGCCGTGAGACTCGAGGAGAACCCAGCCATGCATCACCCGCCTGCCCGTCGCATCCTGCACGAGGTTTGCGCGCGCGGGGCGCGCAGCGCGGCCTCGGCCGCCGTCGTCGTATTCGCCGTTGCGGCCTGCACCGCCGCGCAAGCCCAGGCGACCTATCCGGCCAAGTCGGTCAAAGTGGTGGTCGGGTTTGCCCCCGGCGGCCCGACCGACATCCTCGCGCGCGTCATCGGGGCAGGCATGAGCAAGGCGCTCGGCGAGCAGTTCTACGTCGAGAACCGCACCGGTGCAGGCGGCAACATCGCGACCGAGGCGGTCGCACGCGCCGAGCCCGACGGCCATACGATCCAACTGACGCTGATGACCGCCGCAGTGAACGAAAGCCTGTTTAAGAATTTCAAGATCAGGTTCGCCGAACATTTCGAGCCGGTCGGCGGCATCGCACAGACCGGGCTGTTGCTGCTCGTGCATCCCTCGCTCGAGGTCCACAGCGTGTCCGACTTGATCAGGCTGGCGAAGTCGAAGCCCGGCGAACTGCTCTACGCCACCGCTGGCGCGGGGACCTCGACCCATCTGGCGGCGGAACTGTTCAACAGCATCACCGGCACGAAACTGATGCCCGTGCACTACAAGGGCGGTGGCGAGACCATCAAGGACCTGCTGTCAGGCGAAATGAAGATCATGTTCTCGACCATTCCGCCGGTGCTGAGCTTCGCCAAGGACGGCCGGTTGCGCGGCATCGCCACCACCGGACTGAAGCGAGACCCGGCGCTGCCGGAGTTGCCGACCATCGCCGAGGCCGGGGTGGCGGGCTTCGACGTGCCGCTCTGGTTCGGACTCGCCGCCCCCAAGGGAACCCCGCGCCCGATCGTCGACAAGCTGGCGGCGACGCTCGACAAGACGCTTGCCATGCCGGACGTCCAGGAGGCGCTGACGAAGCAGGGCTTCACGGCGATGAGCCTGGGACCGGAAGAATTCGGCAGGTTCTATGCCGCTGAGGCGGCCAAGTGGGCCAAGGTCGTCGAGGCGGTCGGGCTGGGCAGGTAGCGCCGGCACGGCGGTCAAGCGGGACCGAACGGCCATCACTTTCGACATCAAGGGGGTGAAGCGCTTGACGTGTTGTCCGTGATGGTCACGCTGACGCGGTGCACGCCGGCTGCAGACTAACCGGTACAACAGCCGACCAAATTCAAGACTTGTCATCAACCTCAAGACTGCCGAGGCACTCGGCCTCGATGTACCGATCTCCATGCAATTGCTCGCCGACGAGGTGATCGAATAAAACGGCACTTTGCTGCGACCGCTCACGGCCGCTTGTGGCACCGCGCATTCGTTTTGGGATGCCCGATCCTACGTCAGCTTGCGGGGGGAAGCACAAATGTTGCAGACGGTCCAATTCGACGATTCTCGACCTCGAAAGGACATAGAGGGGACTGAAATCCTGCAGTGCAGCGACCTGCGGCGCCTCGGATGTGCTATCGTATGGGTATCACCACAGGCAGTCGGGCGCGACCCACCTAGTTCAGAACAGTTCCGGTCCGCCCAAGGCTTGCGAGTCTTCCGTGGAACAGCGCGAGCGCCCAGGGGTGGCCGCCGTGTTTTGCGCACGCCATTGCTCGCCTGATTTGGGACGACGACATACAGACGAAAAATTGCGAGCCGTCCACGCGCTCCAAACAGCTATCGCGCGCTGCCTTGGCAGAGCGGTCTCGTTGGCGATCGCAGCACTGATGTGCGCGAGCGCGGCCGTCAACGCGGCGCCGCTGCGGATTGTCGCGATCGGCGCCAGCAACACCCATGGCTGGTATGTTGGCAACCAAGGCGCATATCCCGCGCAGTTGCAGGCGCTGCTCCGAGCCAAGGGCATCGATGCTCAGATCACCAATGCCGGAGTGCCCTTCGAAACTACGGGCATGATGCTCCGCCGGATCGAGAAGGATGTGCCGAATGGAACAGACATGGTGATCTTGGAGCCGGGCGGCAACGATCGGCGTTTCTTCATCTCCAGGGAGCAGCGCGCTGCCAATATTGCGGAGATGGAGCGCCGGCTGCAGGCTCGCTCGATCAGCGTGATCGTGTACGACGAGGAGATGCCGCTGCGCTATCGTGCCTTTGACCTGATGCATTTCACGCACGAAGGTCACGCCATCATCGCTGCCGCTCTGCTTCCGCGCGTCATGGAAATCCTCGATCGTCGGCGCAGTGACGTTCTGCGACGCCGAAATGCAACCCGGCCTGCACCGACGAGGTGATCGAGTAGCTCTGGCTTTGCCCACGCATGTTGCTGCAACTGCTCACGGCCGCTTGTGGCACGAAGCGAAAGAACCGGGAAGCCGTGGCAACCGTCCGGTTATCGAGGTGCTACGGACGAGATTTGCTCGCCTCGAGCCTTTCAGGTCATGACCTGAGCAGGCATTGAAGCGGCTAGCCGGTCGCAAAACCGGTTTTGAGATTGATTACCGAACTCGATCTTGGTCGACGCTCGTCGAACGCTCTTTGTGAAAAATGCTGAACAATCAATGTGCGGAATCGACAATCTTGTGATGGCCGTCACGGCGGCCGGGAACGAACCCCGCTAGCCTCGCTCTCGACAGTGTCCCCGCGACGCCCATCGAGCCGCCGGACCTGGAACACACAGGACCCACGTGCATCGATCGGCGGACGCAGCAATCGCCGCGCACGTTTCCCGTCTCGCTGAGACGGCGTTCTGATCTCGCGCGACGAACGGGGGCAGTATCACCCCCCACACGTTCGGCGGCCGCCAAGGCGACCGATGCGAACACATTGAATGAGGAAATCTCATGCTTATTACAGGCACGGAGCAGAACGACATCCGTCAGGGCACCGCCGACACCGACTATATCTATGGCTTTGGCGGCAACGACTGGGTCTATGGAGGTCACGGCAACGATTGGCTGTTTGGCGGGAATGGCCATGACCACCTTTTTGGCGACTTCGGCGACGACTACCTCAAAGGGGAGGACGGCAACGACTACCTCGACGGCGGACTGGACGACGACACGCTCTACGGCGGAAACGGTGCCGATACCATGTACGGCAACTCCGGCCAAGATGACCTCTATGGAGAGGCCGGCAACGACAAACTCTACGGCGACCACGGCGGGGACTACCTCAATGGCGGGACCGGCCAGGACACCCTGCACGGCGGTTCGGGCGTGGACGCTCTCTACGGCGGCGAAGGGGGGGCGGTACGGACCACGATCTCTTGTACGGTGGCCAAGGCGCCGATGAGATGCACGGCAATTCAGGCGCCGACACCTTCTGGTATTCGTCGACCGCCGAGACCTCAGCCGTAGTTGGCTACTTCAAGTTTTATGACCACATCGTCGATTTCGACCAGGGCAACTTGTTCGTCGGTGACCGGATCGACCTTGGGACCATCGACGCGAACCACCTTGTCGCCGGCAATCAGGCCTTCCTGTGGATCGGCAACGACAGTGCTTTCTCCGGCCAGGCCGGTCAGCTCCGCTACAACGCCGGCTTTGTCGAAGGCGACCTCAACGGCGACACGAATGCCGATTTCCGCATCCGGGTGAACTCCGCGACGCCGCTGGAGGACGGGGCGTTCATTCTGTAAGCGCCACGCATCTCTGCACTCCGCCCTCGTATTACGACGTCATGTCATCGATGCCACCGCACCATCCGAGGCACTGAAGGGGCACGACCTTTTCCCCGCAGTGAAATTGGAATCAGCACGTCGGCAACGTTGCGGCCGTTGACGGAAGAATGCCGCAGGCGCGACCGTCGTTGCAGGCCGGCGCTCCCTCGGCTCCAGAACGGCACGAGCACGACCGCTTGCCGCCGTGCAAGAGTACGGCCGCTTCCGAATGTAGTGCGGACGAGATTTGCTCGATATGAGCCTTTCAGGTGATGACCCACTTCAGACATCGGTGGCCGTCGCGAACGGCTGACGGGTTGCCAAAATCGTTCCGATACCTCCTGACTGATCGCTGTCAATTCGATATCCTGCAATCCGGCCCCTGCTTGGAGGGGACCGAAATGCAACTCGATCAATTGAGACGCCGCGAGTTCATGACGCTGTGGGCGGCGCAGCAGCTCGTGGCCGCTGGCAGCGCGCGCGCAGCAGGTCGAGCGGGTGAGGCGCGTTGGCGTCCTTATGAATACCGCTGCGGATAGTGCGGATGGGCAGGCCCGCTTCGCAGCGTTCGTGCACGGTCTCCAGCAATTGGGCTGGACCGACGGCCGCAACGCGCGGCTGGACGTTCGCTGGGCCGCGGGCGATCCCGAACGCATTCGCCGATACGCGGCGGAGCTGGTCGCGCTGGCGCCCGACGTCATCCTGGCCTCTGGCGGGACGACCCTAGGGCCATTGCGACAGGTGAGCCGCACCGTGCCGACGGTGTTCACGGGTGTCAGCGATCCGGTCGGCGCCGGCTATGTCGATAGCCTGGCGCGGCCGGGCGGCAACGCGACCGGCTTCATCGCGTTCGAATGGAACATCAGCGGCAAGTGGCTGGAGCTGCTTAAGGAGATCGCGCCCGGCGTGACCCGGTCGGTGGTCCTTCGAGATACCGAATTGGGGCCCGGCGCCAGCCAGTTTGCCGTCATCCAGGCGGTGGCGTCTTCGCTGCGGGTCGAGGTCAACCCGGTCAATGTGGGCGGCGCCGCTGAGATCGAGCGCGCTGTCGCGGCCTTTGCGCGCGCTCCGAATGGCGGCCTAATCGCGACTGGCGGCGGCCGGATGCGGTCTCATCGCGACCTGATCGTCAAGCTGGCGGCCCGCCACAAGCTGCCCGCGGTCTACTATGATCGTGTGTACGTCGACTCCGGCGGCCTGATCTCCTATGGACCTGATTTCGTCGATCAGTTCCGGCGCGCCGCCGGCTACGTCGACCGCGTCCTGAAGGGCGAGAAGCCGGCCGACTTGCCGGTGCAGGCGCCAACCAAATATGAGCTGGTGATCAACCTCAAGACTGCGAAGGCTCTTGGCCTGGAAGTCCCGCCCATGCTGCTCGCGCGCACCGACGAGGTGATCGACTGATCGGGCTGCGTGCCGCAATGCATGAGTCCGGGAGTGGCCCGTTTCGTCGGGTTCGGCGCGCTGCAACGTCGCGGTAGCGATTGGAGGCACACCGGACATGCAAATTTGTTATCCGAGGCAACCATCAAGTCGTCTTTGACCGGTCGCTACATAAGCTGGATCGAAATCCCGCAGCGCAGCAGTCTCCTGCCGAACGAGGTGTGCTATCCTTTCGGTCGGAAGCACGGGGGACCGGGCAGTGAACCGGCGCCAGTTCATCGCGCTGTTGGGCGGCACGGCGACCGCGTGGCCGCCCGGGGCGAAGGCGCAGCCAGGCGAGCGCATGCGGCGCATCGGTATGCTCCTAGGCGGCGGAAGGGTGGATGACGCGGACAACCAGGCGCGCGTCAATACCTTCCTGCAGGCCTTGGCGCAATTGGGCTGGACTGACGGCCGCAACGTGCGGATCGACACGCGCTGGCCCACAGCCAATGCCGACAACATTCGCAAGCACGCGGCGGAACTGGCGGCGCTCAAACCGGACCTCATCGTAGCCGGTGGCACGTCGTTCGCGATAGCGTTGGTTCAGGCGACCCGCACCGTGCCAATTGTGTTCGTGGGTCGTGACCGATCCCGTGGGCGCCGGCCTAGTGGACAGCTTGGCTCGACCTGGCGGCAACGCCACCGGCTTCATGCAGTTTGAGTATGGTCTGACCGCGAAATGGCCGGAGGTGCTTAAAGAGATCGCGCCGGGCGTGACGCGGGTGGCAGTCCTTCGAAATCCCGCCATAACCGGCGGGATCGGCCAGTTCGCCATCATACAATATGTGGCATCGTTGGTCGGCGTGGAGGTGAGCCCCGTCGACCTGCGCGACACCGGAGTGATCGAGCGTGCCGTGACGGCACTTGGGCGCGCAGGCAACGGACGGTCTGATTGTGACGGCGGACAGCATGGCGGTGGCTCATCGCGAGCTGATCATCAGGCTGGCGGCTCGGCACAAACTCCCCGCGGTCTACTCTCGGAGACTCTTCGTCACTGACGGCGGCCTGATCTCTTACGGTGCTGATCGGGTCGACCTGTTTCGGCAAGCGGCTGCTTACGTCGACCGCATCCTCAAAGGAGAGAAGCCGGCCGACCTGCCGGTGCAGGCCCGACCAAGTACGAACTCGTCATCAATCTCAAAACTGCCAAAGCGATCGGCCTCGAGGTGCCGCCGATGCTGCTCGTCCGCGCCGACGAAGTGATCGAATGGAGCTTCCTTCGCTGCACTGCATATGTCGCTTGTTGGCACTGACCGACGATTTCGGGATCTCCGCTTTTGCGCCGCTGTTGAGGCGATGCGGTATGCTCATCCTGAGCATTTGTCGGTCATGACCCGAAGGCGACATCGGCCGGTTTGAAATCCCGCAGCGCAGCAGTCTCCTGCCGTACCGAGGTGTGCTATCCTTTCGGTCGGAAGCACGGGAGGCATCAGGGCAGTGGACCGGCGCGCGTTCATCACGCTTCTCGGCGGCGCGGCGGCGACGTGGCCGCTCGCTGCCCGCGCGCAGCAGCCGGCGATGCCGGTTATAGGGGTTCTCGGCGGCGTCTCGCCGGAACGTTTCCAGCCTTCATGGCTGCATTCCGCCAGGGGCTCAAGGAGGCTGGCTATGTCGAAGGCCAGAACCTCCGGATCGAGGAGCGCTGGGCGCACGACCAGCTCGATCGGGTGCCGGCGCTCGCCCACGGACTGATCCAGCGCAGGGTTGAGGTGATCGTCACGGTTGGTGGAACAAGCGTCGCTAAGGCGGCCAAAGCGACCAACACAACCATCCCCATCGTTTTCGTGCTGGGCAGCGATCCGGTTGAGGACGGCCTCGTTGCCAGCATGAACCGGCCGGGCGCCAACGTCACAGGAGTGAGCTTTTTCAGCAATGTGCTGATCGTGAAGCGGCTGGACATGTTGCGTGAAATCGCGCCCAAGACCACGCTGATCGCTGTTCTCGTTAATCCGAGAAACGCGCGCGCAGAACGCGACACGAGCGACATGCAAGCGGGCGCGACTGCGGTTGGGCAGCAAGTTCTGTTCCTTCGCGCTGGTACGCCCGACGATCTGGATGCAGCCTTCTTGAGCCTATCCGGTGCAGGAGCCGGTGCTTTACTGGTCACCTCCGATGCCTTTTTTACCTCGCGCCAACAACAGCTAGTCGTGCTTGCGGCGCGGTATGGCCTACCCGCAATCTATGGACAGCACGAGTTCGTAAGGGCCGGAGGGCTGATCAGTTATGGATCGAGCGTTGCCGACAGCCATCGACAGGCCGGCATCTACGTTGGTCGGATTCTGAAAGGCGCCAAGCCTGCGGACCTGCCGGTGATACAGCCGACCAAGTTCGACCTGGTGATCAACACTCGAACCGCCAAAGCACTCGGCCTCGAAGTGCCGCCGATGTTACTCGCGCGTGCTGACGAGGTGATCGAGTGAGGCGCCGCGAGTTCATCACCGTGCTCGGCGGCACGGCCGCATGGCCACTCGTAGCGCGCGCACAGCAGCCGGCGATGCCGGTGATCGGATTTTTGAGCGGCGCATCATTTGAAACGATGCGCGACCATGTCACCGTATTTAAACAAGCTTTGGCCGACACAGGATTTGTGGAGGGCCGCAATATAGCGATCGAATACCGCTGGGCAGAGGGTCATAACGATCGGTTGCCTGCACTGGCTGCGGATTTGGTTCGGCGTAAGGTGGCCGTTATCGTTGTGGGGGCGACCACGCCAGGGACGCTCGCCGCCAAGGCGGCGACGCAAATAATTCCAATCGTGTTTTTTATCGGTACCGATCCAGTCAAGGGCGGTCTCGTCGCGAGCCTCGCCCGTCCCGGCGGCAACGTAACAGGGGTCACGCTCCTCACTGTTGAATTGCTCGCAAAAAGCCTTGAGTTGATGCACAGCCTGATGCCTCCGGCCACCGTGATCGCGGTGCTTATCAACCCCGACAACGCTCCCCAAAGCGCAACTGAACGAGGGGTCGTACAGGATGTCGCGCGCATCCTTGGCAGGCATTTTGTGATTTTGAATGCAAGTAGTCCGAGCCAGATTGAATTGGCCTTCGCGACCCTCGTCAGTGAACGGGCGGGCGCGTTGGTAGTAACTGGCGAGAATTTCTTCTTGACGCAACGCGATCTACTGGTCGAGCTCGCGGCCCGCCATGCAATACCAACGATTTATGGGTTCCGCGACATCGTGCTCGCCGGGGGTCTTGTTTCCTACAGCGCGCAGTACGACGAGGGATTCCGTCTCGTTGGCAATTACACCGGCCGCATTCTCAAGGGCGAAAAAGCCGCCGACCTGCCGGTGCAGCAAGTCGCGAAAATCGAGCTGGTCATCAATCTTAAGACTGCCGAGGCGCTGGGGCTCACGATCCCGCTGCCAATACTGGGCCGCGCCGACGAGGTGATCGAATAAGCCGTACAACCGCGCGTTGGGAGGAGCTTCCGGTCTGGCCGGATGTCCGAGGCTCGCTGAAGTTCAGGGAGAGTTGCCATGACAAGGACTGCGAGCTGCCAATGCCGCGGATTTCGTGTAGTTGTCGAGGCCGAGCCTGACACTGTTGCCATTTGTCACTGCCAAATTTGTCAGCGGCGCACGGGCGTGCCGTTAACCTGCAACGCCTATTTCCCGAAGTCGAAGGTTCGGCTTGAGGGCGAGCACAGAATCTATACCCGGGATTGTCCAGAGGAACGCAAACTGCACAATCATTTCTGCCCGATCTGTGGCTCGACAGTCGCGTGGACTCTCGATCTGCGTCCAAATCAGTTTGGTATCGCAGTTGGGTGTTTCAACGACCGGAATTTCCCGCCTCCCATGGCGTCAATCTGGGAGGAGGAGATGTGTGCTTGGGCGATGCTGCCAGCGGGCATTCAGCATTTCTCGCGCGCTCGACCAGTTCCCAGCGCGAGTTAGGAGCTTTATGAGACGGCGCGAGTTCATCACGTTGCTCGGCGGCGGTGCGGCGGCGTGGCCGCCGGCGGCGCGCGCGCAGCAGCCAGCAATGCCGGTGATTGGGTTTCTTGGCACCACATCGCCTGACAGCGAGCCCAGAACTTTCTGCGCGCATTTCACCGGGCCTGGAAGGAGACGGGCTATGTCGAAGGCGAGAACGTCACCATTGTCTATCGTTGGGCCGAGGGTGAGTTAAGATCGCACTGCCGGGGCTGGCGGTCGAATTGGTCCGCCGACAGATAGCCTTCTCGTCACGCCCGGTGGCACCGTTTCGGCCTTGGCCCCGGCCAAGGGCGACCCACGACGATTCCCATCGTTTTCGTCGCTCGGCGATGACCCGGTCAGGCGCGGTCTGGTGGCCAGCCTGGCCCGGCCAACGGCCAACCTCACCGGATCAATTTTTTCAGCACCGAACTTGACCGCAAAGCGGTCGGAGCTGCTACTTGAGCTGATGCCGCGCCGTTCGCGCTTGGCCATCCTCGTAACCCGGCCAATGCGGCCAATGCCGAAACGTCGGTGCGAGACGCGGAGACGGCCGCTCCGCGCCATTGGGCTGAAATTATCCAAGTCTTCAATGCCAGCACGGGCCGGGAGATCGATGGGGCCTTCGTAACGCTTGTCGCGAGCGGCCCGACGCCCTCCTGGTAGGCAACGACCCCTTTTCCCCAGCCGAGCATGCAATTGGCCCGACTTGGCGACGCGTCATGCGCTCCCCGCTACATTTGCAGTGCGCGAATACGCCGAAGCCGGCGGGCTGATGAGCTATGGAACCAACCTGATGGATGCATTTCGTCAGGCCGGAGTGTACGCCGGTCGCATCCTCAAGGGTGCGAAGCCTGGAGACCTGCCGGTCGTCCAGTCCACCAAGTTCGAACTGGTGATCAACGCCCAGACCGCCCGCATGCTTGGCCTAGTCGTGCCGCCGTCGCTGCTTGCAGTCGCCGACTACGTGATCGAGTAAAACGGCCCGAATTCTCTTCTGCACCTGCTCACGGCCGCTCCTGGCACGGAAGAGGCCAACCGACCACACCCAGAATGTCCGCAGTTTGGGTAGACCGGACTGATTCGCTCGACCTTCCGCCGCCCGATCTCGAGGGCTGCAATCGGGTCGGGGGTGCCGGCGGCTGACGCCCCGCTCCAGCACTGCCAGGGCCTCAGCTGCATCGACCGGTGCTGGCAGCAGCAGGCCGCGAGCGTGGCGACCTGATCCCAAGATTGACGCGCCGGCGGAGCCGGTGTGATGGAACCGCCACAGCCGGTCTCGATCGCGGCCGCGGCCGGACCCGATTCCCGGTCTTAACGGTCTGTTTACCGCGAGCGGGAAAAACTGCCGCCCGGGGTCCAGGGCCGCCTCGCTATCCATCGACCGTTAACGAGCGCCGGCTCCACCAAGGCATCCGGCTGCCGCTCCTCCCTGTTCCAATTCGTGGATGCGGGCATGAATTCTGGCGTTCCGTGGCAGGTTCTGGGGGTCGGGCGGCAGGCGCGCGAGAGCGCGCGCGAGGCGGCGCAGCGTGCCGGCATGTCGGTCGGCGAGTGGCTCGACAGCATCATTCGCGACTCCGCTGCGGCCGGCGAGCCGAAGGGCGCCGCCGTCCCCACCCGCACAGACCGCGCCGCCACCGACCGCGATCCTGCTCCCCTTCCGCCTGCGGTTCACGACCTCGCCGCGTTCAGCGATCGGTTCGACACCCTCATCCGCCAGCTCGCCCAGCTCGCACACGGATCGCGGCGGGCCGATGACCGCGACGAGGCACCGCCGCGACGGGTGACCGAGGCCATCTGGAGCCTCGACCGCAGGCTCGATCAGCTGATTGCCGAAGGTCGCCTGGCCAGGTTCGAGATGGAGCGGCGCGTGGACGCGGCCGACCGCGCCATCGCCGGCCTCGCCGGCGAGAAGTCTCGCGTCGCGTTTCCCGCCGAGGAGCCGCCCCAGATCGACCAGGCCCTGAGCGAGATCGCCGCCCGCCAGCGCGCACTCGAAGCTCCGCCCGCCGCCGTCGGCGTCGCGGCCTTTGGACCGATGTCCGCCGAGCCCCTGCCGCGCGCGCATACCCAGGAGCTGTCCGGCCTCGAACAGCTGCTGCGCCAGATCAACAGCCGGATCGACACGCTGCGGCAGCCCTGCGGGCTCGACCGGGCCGTCGACCTCCTGCGTGACGATCTCGCCGAGATCGGCCTCATCGTGCGCGAGGCCATGCCGCGTGCGGCGGTCGAGGCGCTCGAAGCCGAGGTGCGCAAGCTCTCCGAGCGCGTCGACCAGACCCGGCACGCCGATATCGACGGGGCGCTGAGCGGAGTGGAGCAAGGATTGGCCGAGGTGCGCGACGCCTTGCGCGCATTGACGCCGGCCGAGAACCTCGTCGGCGTCGACAAGGCGGTGCGCGAGCTTTCGCACAAGATCGAGCTCGTCGCCGGCTACGCCCAGGACCCGTCGGCGCTCAGGCAGCTCGAAGCGGCGATCGTCGCGATGCGCAGCATCGTCTCCCATGTCGCCTCCAACGACGCGTTGGCCTCTCTGTCGCAGGAGGTGCGCGCGCTCGCGGCCAAGGTCGATCAGGCCGCGGCGGCAGGCGGCGCCGGCATTCTCGCCACGCTCGAGCAGCGCATCGCCGCGCTCGCCGATGCGCTCGCCGCCCGCAATCAGGCGAGCCGAAGCGTCCCCGATGGGCTCGAGACCACGATCGCGGGATTGATCGACAGGATCGAGCGGATCGGGCTCGCTCGCGCCGATCAGGCCGTGCTCGGCGGGCTCGAGGAGCGCATTGCCGAGCTGGTCCGCAAGCTCGATGCCTCGGACGCCCGCCTCGGACAGCTCGCCGCGATCGAGCGCGGGTTGGCCGAGCTCGTCGCCCATCTCGAGCAGCAGCGCGCGGCGGCTTTCGGCGCCTGCCGAGGCTTCGCTGCCGTCCGAGGTCGGTTCCCTCTCGCGCGAGGTTGCCTCCCTCAGGCAGGCCGAGCAGGAGACCCAGGACGTGCTCGAGCTGTTCCACGGCACGCTCGGACATGTCGTCGACCGGCTGGCGATGATCGAGACCGACATCCGCGCCAGGCCGGGCGCTGCCGCCGGCCCGGCTCCCATTCCGGGTGCGCCTGCGGCGATGCCGCCACCTGCGGCGGCGGCAGGGCGCGGCAGCCGCGGCTTCCGCCGCCGCGCGGCCGCTGCGTCGTCGCCCGAGGCCAGGCCGCGGTGACGGAGCGCCACGCGATCGATCCGAGCCTGCCGCCGGACCATCCGCTCGAGCCCGGTTCCGGCATCGGCCGCCCTCGCAGCCCCGGATTTCCGGCCGACCGCATCGCGGCCTCCGAAGCAGCGCTCGTCGCCACCAGGCCGCCCGTCGCCCCGGAACCGGACGGCAAGTCGAGCTTCATCGCCGCTGCGCGCCGCGCCGCGCAGGCGGCGAGCCAGGAGGCTGCGGCGAAGCAGCTTGCCGGCGCGCCGAGCGAGATCCCGCTTGCGGCGGGCAAGCTCGCCAGGCGGGTCGGCAAGTTGCGCGCCCTCATCGGCGGGACGTCCGCCATCCTGCTGGTGCTGGCGACCGTCCCCATCGGCAGAAGCCTGCTCGGCTCCGCCGATCAATCCGCGATGGAGCCGACCGGCATCGCAGGTGCAACCGTCCAGCCGGCTCCGAAGGCGGCAGCCGCCACCGCCGTCCCGACTCCGGCGCCAACCGCACCGCCTGCCCCCGCGCTGGCGCCGGCTGCTGCCGCCGACCGGCTGCCCGCGGCGGTCGCACCCCGGCTCGAGCTTGCCACGCCGCTCCCGGCACAATAGGAGCACGGCGAGGCCGGCCCCGACTCGCTCGGTCCCTTCGCAAGGCCGATCGGTTTCCGCGCGCCCCGCAGCCTCGAGCCGAGGACCGCATCGGTGCAGATCTTTCTTCCGATCGCAGACCTGCCGGTCAATGTGTTCGTCATTCTCGCCATGGGGCTCGCGGTCGGCTTCATCTCCGGCATGTTCGGCATCGGCGGCGGCTTCCTGATGACGCCGCT
Source organism: uncultured Alphaproteobacteria bacterium (assembly GCA_963840535.1). Taxonomy (GTDB): domain Bacteria; phylum Pseudomonadota; class Alphaproteobacteria; order Rhizobiales; family Xanthobacteraceae; genus VAZQ01. The sequence goes on along the minus strand of CAWIZJ010000046.1, from coordinate 121,903 downwards.
GCTGATCTTCCTCGGCATCTCGCCGGCGGTGGCGGTGGCGAGCGTCACCGGCCACATCGCCGCCTCCTCCATGTCCGGCGCGATCAGCTACTGGCGCCGCCGCGCGCTCGATCTCGCGCTCGCCTTCATGCTGCTCGCCGGCGGCTTCATCGGCACCGCGTTCGGGGTCTGGCTGTTCACCACGCTTGCGCAGCCTCGGCCAGCTCGACATCACCATCGGCGTCTCCTACGTGATCCTGCTCGGCATCGTCGGCACCCTGATGGTGGTCGAGAGCGTGCGCGCCATCATCCGCGCGCAGCAGGGCAAGCCGGTCGAGCTGCGCCGGCCGGGCAGCCATACCTGGATCCACGGGCTCCCGTTCAAGCTGCGCTTCAAGCGCTCGCGCATCTACATCTCCGCCATCCCGGTGTGGGGGATCGGCTTCTTCATCGGGTTCATCGGCGCGGTCATGGGCATCGGCGGCGGCTTCCTGCTCGTGCCGATGCTGATCTATCTGCTGCGGGTGCCGACCGCGACGGTGATCGGCACGTCGATGGTGCTCACCCTGGTCACCATGGCGACCGCGACCGTGATGCACGCCGCGACCAACCACCTGGTCGACGCGCTGCTCGCGCTCATCCTGATGGTGGGCGGCGTCACCGGCGCCCAGTTCGGCGCCCGCGCCGGCCAGCGCATGAGCAGCGAGCGGCTGCGCCTCCTGCTCGGCCTCCTGGTGCTGGCGGTGGGAATGCGCTTCGCGCTCGAGCTCGTGGTGCTCGCCCGACAGCCTCTATTCCCTGCGACCGCTGGAGCCCGACCTATGAGACGGACCTGCGCGCTCGCTTTGCTCGCCGCACTCGGCGGCGCGCTCCTCGCGTCGGCTGTTCCGGCGCGCGCGGAGCGGCTGATCGCCTCGCTGTCCAACCATCGCGTGATGGTGACGTCCGAGCTTCGTCGGCGACGAGCTCGTGCTGTTCGGCGGCATCGAGCAGGATTCGGCCTCGCGGCTGCGGCGCAGCGGCTACAACATCATCGTCACGGTCACCGGGCCGCGCCAGAACATGGTCACCTTCCGCAAGGAGCGGGTGCTCGGCATCTGGATCAACTGGGATTCGCGCGTGTTCGAGAACGTGCCGGCCTACCTCGCGGTGCTGTCCAACCGGCCGCTCGACGACATCACCGGCACCGAGACGCTTCGCCGCCTGCAGCTCGGCATCGACAACATTCCGCTGCCGCAGCGCGCCAGCGTCAACATCGCCGATGCCGCGAGCGACGATCCGTTCCGCCTCGCCTTCATCAAGATCAAGACCGACAAGCAGCTCTACCGCGAGGCGTCGAACGGGGTCACCTTCCTCACCCCGGCGCTCTATCGCGCCATCGATCCCGCTTCCGGCCGAGGTGCCGGTGGGGACCTACGAGGTCGACGTGCGGCTGTTCGCCGACGGCATGCAGATCGCGCGCGCCCCCTCCCCGTTCGAGGTCTACAAGTCGGGCTTCGAGCGGCTGGTCACCGTCGCCGCGCGCGACCACGGCCTGCTCTACGGCCTCGCCACCGCGCTGATGGCGATCGCCACCGGCTGGTTCGCCTCGGTGGTGTTCAGGCGGGATTGAGCGGCGCGCCGCCGCCCTTCTGAAGGCCGTTCGAGCTGCACGCTGTCGATGTCGCGCTCGCGGTCCGGGCCAGCGAATCGATGCGACGCCTGCGCCACGACGCATCCAGTTGGCGACCTTGCCGGGGAAGCAAGGCGGGATGGCCGGCACGACGGCGCTCGAGCCTGGCCTTGTCCCGTATCGAGCGATACTCCGCGAAACGGGCTCTGGACGTTCGGCAGCCACGACGTGCAGCCGTGCCCGCAGGTGCGAAGTTAGGACCAATAGTCGGTACAGATGAGCTATCAGCCATATCGGTCCTGCCGTGATCGGTAGTCCTGCCTGCCCGCCACCGCTGATCGTCGCATGGATAACGTAATCCAAACCGCGCTCTCCGCCGAAGCGAAATCGCGCTTCTGCATCCGCTGGCAGCGGCGTTGCGCGGGCCACAGCTGTCGGACGATTCACGCTGCGACGAGCGACTCCGCCAATCAAGCTGAGGAGACCATCCTCGACCAGCGCACTTCTTCCTGGACGACGACGCGCACGCGCGCTTTCTCGCCTTGCTCGAGTTCGCCACCTGAACCGTCGGCCAAGGCCCGTGCCCGGTTGAACCTGGAAGGCACCTTGGGAGGTATGAGCGCGGCGTCGCTGTCGCGCCGAGCCCCATGATCCGCGGAACGCCGAGGTCTGCGCGGTATTCGAAACTGGCGTGCATCCGTCGTCGATGACGGCTGCGCGAACGTGCCGCACCACGAACAGCTCACCGGGCCGCGGTCGAATGCAAGCTCGTGCGCCACGCGACGAGTCTGACGCACAGCCGAGCTACCGCGGCGAACGCGGTACTGGACCGTGGCGCGGGCACGCGCGGCCGGTCGGCGAAATCCTTGATGGCGGGGTTGTTCGCGAGCGTAGCGCTGGTTTCCCTCCATCAGCCGCCTGAGTGCTTCGATCGGGGCATCACCGCGTTCGGGGGTCGATCGGCGAGACCCCGGCGGTTGCTCGAACGCCCGCTGCGCGAGCGCACTTGCGCACAAGGGCTGCCGCTCCCAGTCGACGAGACAGTCTCACGACGCGAGACGCGAGGCCGGTGATGGTCGCACATGATGCGCATCTTTGATCCTCGGATCGGCTTGGTCGCTCGTACCGGCGGAAACGCTAGCATTTCATTACGAGAGCGCGCTTTCGAAGCGCTCCGGGCTTCCGACGGTTGAGCCGCCCTTCGAGGTAGACGCAGGCGAACATCTGCGCAAGCGCCCTACTCGAAGCGCCACCTGCACCCTATCTGACCGCAATGCGCGCGGACGACATCCTGCTGCCGACGGCGGCCGGCATATTCTGCAAGCCCGGCGGGTTCCACATCGATCCGACCCGGCCGGTGGACAAGGCCGTGATCACGCACGCCCACTCCGACCACGCCCGTGCCGGGCACGGCGCGGTGCTGGCCACGCCGGAAACGCTCGACCTGATGCGGCTGCGCCACGGCGAAGGCTTTGCCGGCTCGGCGCAGAGCGTGGCCTACGGCGAGACCGTGATGGTCGGCGGCGCGCGCGTCACGTTGCATCCCGCCGGCCACGTGCTCGGCTCGGCGCAGATCGCGGTCGAGGCCGACGGCCTGCGCGTCGTCGCGTCGGGCGACTACAAGGACGTCGCCGATCCCACCTGCGCGCCGTTCGAGCCGCTGCGCTGCGACCTGTTCGTCACCGAGGCGACGTTCGGCCTGCCGGTTTTCCGCCACGGCGAGCCCGATGTCGAGATCGCGAAGCTTCTGGCTTCCGTCGCGCTGTTCCCGGATCGCGCCCATCTGGTGGGCGCCTATTCGCTCGGCAAGGCGCAGCGCCTCCTCGCGCTGCTGCGCGCGGCCGGCTACGAGGCGCCGATCTATCTGCACGGGGCACTCGAGAAGATCACGCGCTACTACCAGAGCCGCGGCCTCGCTCTCGGCCGCGTCGAGCCGGTGCGCGGCGCGGACAAGCTCGCCGGCACCATCACGCTGTGTCCGCCGTCGGCCCTGCGGGAACCGTGGTCGCGGCGGTTTCCGGATCCGGTCGCCTGCTTCGCCTCCGGCTGGATGCGGGTGCGCGCGCGGGCGCGCCAGCGTCGCGTCGACCTGCCGCTGGTGATATCGGACCACGCCGACTGGAACGGGCTCACCGCCACCATTGCCGCGACCGGCGCCGGCGAGGTCTGGGTCACCCACGGGCAGGAAGACGCGCTCGTGCATTGGAGCCGGAGGCGCGGCCTGAACGCGCGCCCGCTGGCGATCGTCGGCTACGGCGACGAGGACGAATCCGACGGCGACAGTGCGGGCACGGCGCCATGAAGCGGTTCGCCGAGCTGCTCGACCGGCTCGCCTACGAAGGCGGGCGCAACAACAAGCTGCGGCTGATGACCGACTATTTCCGCAGCGTTCCCGACCCGGAGCGCGGATGGGCGCTGGCGGCGCTGACCGGCGCGCTGACCTTCCGGCACGCCAAGCCGGGCGTCATCCGCGGCCTGATCGCGGCGCGCACCGACCCGGTGCTGTTCGCGCTGTCCTACGACTATGTCGGCGACCTGTCCGAGACCGTCGCGCTGATGTGGCCGGCGCCGCCGCAGGCAGCGGACGCACGACGACCTTCGCTCTCCGCGGTCGTCGCCGCGCTCGCCTCGCTCGGCAAGTCCGAGCTGCCGGCGCAGCTCGCGCGCTGGCTCGACCAGCTCGACGAGACCGGACGCTGGGCGCTGCTCAAGCTGGTGACCGGCGGCTCTGCGCATCGGGGTGTCGGCGCGGCTCGCCAAGACCGCCGCCGCCGCGCTCGGCGGCAAGGACGCGCAGGAGCTCGAGCTGATCTGGCCCGGCCTGCAACCGCCCTACCTGGAACTGTTCGCCTGGCTCGAAGGCCGCGCCGAGCGGCCGTCGAGCCGCGATCCCGCTCCCTTCCGGCCGCCGATGCTGGCGCACGCGATCGAGGAGAGCGATCTCGGCGGGCTCGAGCCGAAGGATTTCCTGGCCGAATGGAAATGGGACGGCATCCGCGTGCAGGCCGCCGCCGGCGCGCGGCGCCGACGGAGCGCTGGTCGCGCGGCTCTATTCCCGCACCGGCGAGGACATCTCGGCAAGCTTTCCGGACCTGATCGAGGCGCTGCGCATTCCCGGCGCCATCGACGGCGAGCTGCTGATCGTGCGCGAGGCCGGGTGCAGAGCTTCAACGTGCTGCAGCAGCGGCTCAACCGCAAGACCGTCGACGCCCGGCTGCTGGCGCAGTTTCCGGCCCATCTGCGCGCATACGATCTGCTGGTCGACGGCGAGCAGGACCTGCGCGCGCTTCCCTTCGTCGAGCGGCGGGCCCGGCTCGAGCGCTTCGTCGCCCGCCTCGATGCGGCGCAGGGTCGATCTTTCGCCGCTGGTGCCGTTCGCGAGCTGGGACGAGCTCGCCGCAGCGCGCAGCGAGCCGGTCGGCGCCGATGCGCAGGCGGTCGAGGGCATCATGCTCAAGCGCCGCGATGCCCCCTATGTGCCGGGGCGCGCGCGCGGACCGTGGTGGAAGTGGAAGCGCGATCCGCACCTCATCGACGCGGTCCTGATGTATGCCCAGCGCGGCAGCGGCAAGCGTTCCTCGTACTATTCCGACTACACCTTCGGCGTCTGGAGCAGCGGCGGGGACGGCGACACGCTGGTGCCGGTCGGGAAGGCCTATTTCGGCTTCACCGACGAGGAGCTCCTCCGGATCGACCGCTTCGTGCGCCGCAACACCGTCGAGCGCTTCGGCCCGGTGCGCGAGGTCGTGCACGAGGCGGATCGCGGGCTCGTCCTGGAGATCGCCTTCGAGGGCTTGCAGCGCTCGACGCGGCACAAGTCGGGCATCGCCATGCGCTTTCCCCGCATCAGCCGGCTGCGCTGGGACAAGCCGCCGCGCGAGGCGGACCGGCTGGAAACGCTCGAGCGGATGCTGGAGGGCTCGAGCGCGGACAGGCCGCGGCTGCCGGCCAACTGGCGATATGATAGGAGTGGATTCCATGAGCGCGCCGATGGAGAGGCCGATGGCCGGCAATCATGTCACCCGCTTCTTCGGCGGGCCGCCCCTGTCGGTGATCTTCCGGCTCGTCCTGCTGTCGATCCTGGTCGGCGTGATCCTCAAGGTCCTCGGGCTCGATCCCTTCAACATCCTGCGCAGCATCGAGGACCTGATCCGGCTGCTGTGGGAGATGGGCTTCGATGCCGTCGAGTGGCTGTGGCGGTATTTCCTGCTCGGCGCCGCGGTGGTCGTGCCGATCTGGCTGATCGTGCGGCTGCTGCGCGCCCCGGCGGGACGCTGAGCGGCGCTGCCTCCGCCGCCACCTTTCCACGCAACGGCCGCGCTCCGCGGCGATGGCAAGGGGTCGGGTCTGGCAGCGTAGGTCGGGTCGAGCTTTTGCGAGACCCGACACTTTCATGCTTGCCCGCGACATTACCAAATGAAGCTTTATATTGACTACTTGTCGTGACTGGACTAGAAGGTGCGTTGCAACGGAGAATGCTGCCGCCAGCAGCGGGCTGTTTGACATCGTGAGACTAATCGCAATCGTGTTCCGGGCGTGCGCAGCGAGACCCAGGACCCAGCTTAGACGTAAAGCGAGCATCACGCCCGGGGCTGCCTGGTCCCGTAACATTCCCCTGGATCCCGGCTCTCGCGCGCAAGTGCGCTCGGCCGGGAAACGCGGCCTCGTGTCCCGGGCGACCCGGCGCCAGGCCGGGGGAGATCCGGGACCCAGCCAGGACTCATGGGCCGAGGCGCGTTGGCAAAACGAACCCAAGTGACGAAAACAGCACACCAGCACCGGTCGACCCCGGCCGAGCGCACCAGGTCGGGACCGGCGGGCTGCTCGCCATCCCAATTGCGGTGAACGGCCAGCACGCGCGCCGCTGAAAATACAGCGAAAAAACAGGGGCCGCGGTTGGAGCGCACCCCGGCGGCCCGGGTTCTCGAGAACGTTCGGAGCCCTGCTTGCGCACGCACGAAATCTTGACCAAGATTTTTTCCGCGCCCAGGAAAGGGCGGCAAACGGGGGAGACATCACAACGTGCCTGGAACCAAGCCGGCGATCATCGCCATCGAGGAGCATTACATCGATCCCGAGCTGATCAAGCATTTCCCCGGCGGGGTCATGCCCGGGATGCCGCCGGCCTTCGGCGCGCGGCTGCAGGATCTCGCCGACGTGCGCATCAAGGAGATGGACGAGGCCGGCATCGACATCCAGGTCCTCTCGCACAACGCGCCGGCGACGCAGCGCTTCGACGCCGGCATCGCCGTCGACGTGGCCCGCGCCGTCAACGATCGCTTGCACCGGACCTGCCAGGCCAGCCCGACGCGCTTCGCCGCCTTCGCCGTGCTGCCGACCGCCGACCCCAAGGCCTCCGCCGACGAGCTCGAGCGCTGCGTCACCAGGCTCGGCTTCAAGGGCGCCATGATCCATGGCCTGAGCCAGGGCCGGTTCCTGGACGAGAAGGATTTCTGGCCGATCTTCGCGCGCGCCGAGGCGCTCGACGTGCCGATCTACCTGCATCCGGCGGCACCGGACGCGACCGTGGTCGACCGCTACTACAAGGAATACGTCAAGTCGTTCCCGGCGATCCTCAATGCCGGCTGGGGCTTCACGGTGGAGACCGCGACCCAGACCGTGCGGATGGTTCTCAGCGGCGTGCTCGAGGCCCATCCCAGGCTCAAGATCATCGTCGGCCATCTGGGCGAAGGCATTCCGTTCCTGCTCTGGCGCATCGATCATGCGATGTCGCGGCCCGGCAATGTCGGGACCTCGTTCCGCGAGCTGTTCTGCAGGAACTTCTGGATCACCACCAGCGGCAACTTCTCCGACCCGGCGCTCTTATGCTCGGTGCAGGAGCTCGGGGTCGACCGCATCCTGTTCGCGGTGGACTGGCCCTATGTCGCGAACAAGCCGGCGGTCGACTGGGCGACGCGTATCCCGTTGTGCGCGGAGGACCGCGAGAAGATCCTGGGCGGCAATGCCAGGCGGCTGTTGAAGATGTAGCGGCTGCGAATGCGACGGCGCGAATTTTCTCGGTGCGCTCGCCCCCCACCGAGCGCGGGGCGCTCGATCCGCGGAAGCGACCGGCGAACGGATCGTGACTGACCGGCCATCGCCGATTTGATATCCTCCAGTCCGGACAACTGGCAGGTACCGATGCAGTTTGGACCATTCGATCGGCGCGAGCTCATTGCGTTTCTTGGCGGCGCTGCGGCTGCCTCTTCGGCCCTTCAACCGTTCACGGCACATGCGCAGCAGCCCGGTCAGATGCGGCGGATTGGCGTGCTGATGGGATATGCCGAGGGCGACCGGGAAGGACAAGCCTTCGTCGCCGCATTTCGGGAGGCACTGCAGAAGCTCGGGTGGATGGAGGGCCGCAACATCCGGATCATCTATCGCTGGGTGAGACCCGACGATGCGGAGTCCATACAGCGACTTCGCCAAGGAACTCGTTACGCTGCAGCCCGACCTCATTCTTACTCAAAACACACCCAACATCGCCGCGCTGCTGCAACAGACACGCACCATTCCCATCGTTTTCGCGACCGCTTCCGATCCGGTCGGCAGCGGCTTCGTAGCGAGCTATGCGCGGCCGGGCGGCAACGTCACCGGCTTCACCGTTATGGAGCCGACGCTGGCCGGCAAGTGGCTGGAACTGCTCAAGGAGATTGCGCCGCGTGTCAACCGGGTTGCCCTCCTGTTCAACCCGGCGACGGCCACATATTACGAGTATTACCTGAACCCCTTCAAAGCCGCCGCTGTGTCGTTTGCAGTGGAAGCAATCGCGGCCCCTGTTCGCGACAAGTCCGAACTCGAAACCGTCATTGCCGCACAGGCGAGCGAGCCGAATGGCAGCCTGATTGCGATACCGGATTCCTTCCTGAACGTCCATCGCGCCGAGATCACATCGCTGGCGACTCGCTATCGCCTTCCTGTCGTCTATCCGTTCCGGTTCTTCGCAGAACTCGGTGGCCTAGTGTCCTACGGAAATGACTTCCTCGATAATTTTCCGACGCGCGGCGACCTATGTCGACCGCATCCTCAAGGGGCCAAGCCGAGCGAGCTTCCCGTCCAGGCCCCGGTCAAGTTCAATTTGGTCATCAACCTCAAGACCGCCAAGGCCCTCGGTCTCGACGTGCCTTTGCAACTACAGCAGCGCGCTGACGAGGTGATCGAGTAGAAGCCGACATAGGCAGCTTGGGCCGCATTTGTGAAGATCGGCACGCCGCTCCACCCCCGCTCCACCTCCGATCGGTTGTAGGCTCGGACCTAGTAGCGTAGCCTAAAGGTGAGCTGCCCTTGGAACGGGGCGTGCCGGCCTTCCGTTCGGATTTTAATGGACAGCGGTCGTGCCGTCGGCAGGCATAGCATTCTCAAATCGGCGCTCCTTTTTTCGGCGCTGACGATGTTCATACGTCGCAGGTTCGGCGCGCCGATTTCGTAGCGGCGGGCAGGTGCTGTGCGTAAACACATGGAGAACCAGATGCCAACGTTCATATTGTCGCTCAGCTGGACTGACCAAGCAATCCGCGCGATCAAGGACGCTCCCAAGCGGGCTCGAGCGGCTCGCGACCTCGCCAAGAAAGTGGGAGTTGAAATCAAGGAGGTCTATCTCACTTCCGGCGACGACGATCTCCTTGTCATTGTCGACAGCCCCAACGGGGACAACGTCGCCAAATTCGCACTCGCCCTCGGCTCTCAGGGAAACGTGCGGACCCGCACCGCTCGCGCTTGGCCTCAGTCCGAGTTTCAAAAGCTGATATCCGAGCTCCCATAGCAGCTCGGAGACCGGTGGGCACAACACGTCGGCCGCCGACGCATCGATCTTGCGTCGCTGTTGGTGGGCAGACGCGTTGCGTCGGCCGACCGAGTCGCACTTGACGGCTCTGGCATCGGCCGTCACCCAAGCCCCGTGCGCCCTTCCAAAGTGTTATAGTCTCGCCGTTACGATGCCTGGGATTGCACAATGAGGCGGCGCCGGTTCATCACCCTTCTCGGCGGCGTGGCGGCCGGGTGGCCGCTCGTTGCGCGCGCGCAGCAGGCCGAACGCATGCGCCGCATCGGCGTGCTCATGTTGGACGACGAATCCGATCCGGACCAGCAGAACTCGCGTTGGCGCTTTTCGCGTAGAGCTCGGGAAAATGGGATGGGTCGAAGGACGCAATGTCCGGATCGACTATCGATTTGCCGCCACCGATTCCGAACGCATCAGATCCCATTCTGCGGATCTCGTCGCTGCGGGGCCGGATGCGATTCTGGCCAACGGTACGCCGATCCTGGAAGCGCTGCAGAAGCGCACGAGCACGCTGCCGATCGTATTCGTGGGCGTTTCCGATCCGCTCGGCGCCGGCTTCGTGCCGAGTCTGGCACGGCCGGGCGGCAACCTCACGGGCTTCAGCAATTTCGAGTACGCCATCGGCGGAAAATGGCTGGAGCTTCTCAAGGAGGTTGCCCCGGGCGTCAGGCGCGCGGCAGTGCTCCTGCATCGCGACGATACCGCGTGGTCGCGATATCTCGCGCCGATCGAAGCGCTGGCACCGTCGCTCGGAATTCAATTGAGCAGTGTTTTCCTGGGCGATGCATCCGAGACCGAGCGCCATCTCGGTGCATTCGCGCGCGAGCAAAATGGCGGCGTGATCGTCACCAACAATGCCAGGGCCATGTCTCAGCGCGATCTCATCGGCACGCTTGCGGTTCGTCACCAATTGCCCGCTGTCTATCCGGCGCGCGTCTACACCGCCGGCGGTGGCTTGGCATCCTATGGCATCGATCCGGTCGATCCCTATCGGCGCGCGGCCGGTTACGTCGACCGCATCCTCAGGGGCGAGAAGCCGGCAGACCTTCCGGTGCAGGCACCGACCAAGTACGAACTGGCAATCAATCTCAAGACCGCCAAGGCGCTCGGCCTCGAGGTGCCGCCGACGCTGCTCGCGCGCGCCGACGAGGTGATCGAGTGAGCGCGAACATCAATCGCCGCAGGTTCGTCAGCGTTGCTTGGTGGCGCGGCGGCCGCGTGGCCGTTGACGGCGCGCGCGCAGCAGGCGGCGATGCCGGTGATCGGGTTTCTCGGCACTGCCTCCGCCGAGCTGTTTCGAAGCCAGGTCCACGCATTCGAGCAGGGCCTGAGCGAAACCGGCCACGTCGATGGGCCGCAACGTCACGATCGAATATCGCTGGGCGGAGGGTCGTTACGACCGGCTGCCGGAATTGGCCGCCGATCTGGTTCGTCGCGGTCACCGTATTGGCCACGTCCGGAGGGGCACCATCGGCCCGGGCGCCAAGGCGGTGACGACCACGATTCCGATCGTGTTTGTAACGTCGGACGATCCGGTCGCGCAGGATATGTCACCAGCCTGAGCAGGCCGGACAGCAACCTCACCGGGGTGACCTCGCTGAACATCGAAATTGCGCCGAAGCGGCTGGAGCTGTTGCGCGAAGCGGTCCCCGCCGCGACCACGGTCGCCCTGCTGATCAATCCGACCAATCCTCTCGCGACGCCGAGCGCACGGCCCTGCAGGCGGCGGCCCGCTCCATGGGACTGCAACTCCCGGTCCTGCAAGCCGCCAGCGATGCCGACCTCGATGAGGCTTTTGCGAGCCTGACGCGGATGCGCGCCGCGGATTGGTGATCGGCAGCGATGCGTTCTTCATCGGCCGCAGCGAGCAGATCGCCGCGTTCACTTTCCGCCATGCCGTGCCCTCCATCTTCTATGTTCCGCGATTTTGCGGCTGGCCGGTGGCCTGATGGTGATATCGGCCGACCGTCACTCGCCTAGCGCGGCCATGGCTCTGCCGTCATGGCGGCAGCGTCGGCCCCGACCAGATCGTCTAGCCCGGCGTGCCCGCCGCGGCGCAGCTCGTCCGCAAGCTCCGACTTGATGCCGGTAAGGAGCCGCAGCCCGTGGAAGACCAGAGCGCTGTAGAGCTGGATGAGGCAGGCGCCCGCCCTGATCTTGGCGAGTGCGGTCGCGCCGGAATCGATGCCGCCCACGCCGACCAGCGGAAACGCGTTCTCGACCCGCACGTAGGTCTCGGCCAGCATGCGGGTCGCGAGCGCAAACAGCGGCCGTCCCGACAGTCCGCCCGCCTCCCGCGCGGTGATCCGCTCGTGCAGGGCGGCCGGGCGCGTCACCGTGGTGTTGCCGACGATCATGCCGTCGACCCGGTGCCGGCGCGCGGCGCCGACGATGTCGTCGAGCTCGTTGAGCGCGAGGTCGGGCGCGATCTTGATCAGCACCGGCGTGGTGCCGGCCTGCCGGCTCATGCGCGCGCGTGCATCGACGACGCGCGCCAGGAGATCGTCGAGCATCCTGCCCTGCTGCAGCTCGCGCAGGCCCGGGGTGTTGGGCGAGGAGATGTTGACCGCGAAGTAGCCGACCACCGGGGCGAAGGTCTCGATCAGCCGCACGTAGTCGGCGATGCGGTCGGGACTGTCGCGGTTGGCGCCGACATTGACGCCGACGATGCCGCCCTCGCCGGCGCGCGCGGCGAGCCGCCGCAGCACGGCGTCGGCGCCTTCGCTGTTGAAGCCCAGCCGGTTGATCACGCCGCGCTCCCGCTCGAGCCGGAACAGGCGCGGGCGCGGATTGCCGGCCTGCGGCAGCGGCGTCACGGTACCGACCTCGACGAATCCGAAACCGAGCCCGAGCAGCGCGTCCGGGACCTCGGCGTGCTTGTCGAAGCCGGCGGCGATGCCGATCGGATTGCGGAAGTTGAGCCCGAAGGCGCGCACCGCGAGGGCGGGATCGTCCGCCGCCAGCTTGACGAACGGCGGGACCTTGAGCGCCGTGATGGCGAGCCGATGCGCATCCTCGGGGTCGAGCAGCCGCAGCAGCGGACGCACCAGCGGCTCGAGCAGGCCGATCACGGCTCGAGCTCCGGAAACACGTGGCGGCGATCCTCGCCCAGCGGCAACGGCGCGGTCCATTTCACCGCGACGAGCGGCAGCTCGCCGTAGAGGTGCGGAAACAGATCGCCGCCCAGCGAAACCTCCCATTTCAGGGCCTGGCCGAGAGCGTCGGCGTCGACCGCCACCAGCATCAGGTCGGCGCCGCCCGCGAAGTACCGGGCGGCGGTTGCCCGGACCTGCGCGGCGGACGAGAAATGGATGAAGCCGTCGCGCAGGTCGGCGCCGGCGGCCCGCAGTGCGCCCGATCGCTCCGCCTCGCGCCACTGCGCGCGTTCGCAGATCTTGTAAATGGTCGTCGGCACGGAGCCCGCTTCGGCCGTTCTCGCCCTCGCCATGGCGTATTCCCGAAACGCACGCTCCTGTAAACCCCGGCCGACGGTTGATTTCGAATCATCCCCGGCGCCTGCCCCGCGGACGGGGACGGCGGCGGACACCCCGTGAAAAAAGCTGTTGCCCGGCCCTTCATGCACGCAGAGGTTGCTGGACGGCCGGAGGCTATGATTCCTAGATATGGATCATATTCCAACTAGTGTCCCGATTCCGAAGTTCGCCAGCACTCGCGGCACACCCTGAGCGAACTTCGGAATCAAGGGACACTAGCCACTCTATAATTCTAGTGCCCCTTTTTGAACCCGAAGTTCGCAATCGGATTTTGCGGCACCGTTGTGCGAACTTCGGGTTCGGGGCACTAGAGCGGCGCCACCGCTGCGGGTGACCAAGTGATGCTGACCCATGCCCAGATCTGGATGGCGCTCGATCGGCTGGCGGCGCTGGCGGGGCTGTCGCCGTCGGGGCTGGCGAAGAAATCCGGGCTCGACCCCACCACATTCAACAAGTCGAAGCGGATCACGCCGGACGGCCGCCAGCGCTGGCCGTCGACCGAGTTGGTCGCCAAGGCGCTGACCGCGGCCGGCACCAGCTTCGACACCTTCGTGCAGCTGATCGAGGAGAGCGGCCGCTCCGCAGTCAAGAAGACCGTCCCGCTGCTCGGCCTGGCGCAAGCCGGCAAGCACGGCTACTTCGACGACTCCGGCTTTCCGAGCGGCCAGGGCTGGGAGGAGATCCGATTTCCGGCGCTCAACGACGAGCATGCCTATGCGCTGGAGATCTCCGGAGATTCGATGGAGCCGGCCTATCACGAGGGTACCTTCATCATCGTGTCGCCGGCCGCCTCGATCCGCCGCGGCGACCGCGTCGTGGTCAAGACCGCAGACGGCGAGGTGATGGTCAAGGAGCTCAAGCGCCGCACGGCACGCACCATCGAGCTGCGCTCGATCAATCCCGCCTACGGCGAGCGCACGCTCATGGTGCGCGATGTGGCGTGGATCGCACGGGTGGTCTGGGCCAGCCAGTAGCATCAACCCCTTGTCCCTCCCCTTCGGGCAGGGAAAAGCGGTCAGCAGCGTCATCCGTGCCAGAAGAGCCAGGCGGCGCGGACGAGATAGACCGCGCTGATGGCGAAGATGACCACCCGCGTCCACTGCCGGAAGCCGTGGTCGCTCATGCGCTCGATCACCCAGGGAGCGAGCGAGGTGCCCGCGATCGCGAGCAGGATCGCCGGACCGATCGCGGCGACCGGCAGGTCGCCGATGCCCGAAAGGCTGCCGAAATAGACCGCACGCACGACGTGGCTGAAGGTCTGCGCGACGGCCTTGGTCGCGTTGGTGGTCTTGCGGTCGAGCGTGCTCTTCTGGAAGAAGAGGTCGAGGATCAGCCCGCCCACGCCGGCCAGGATCTGGATCACCGTCGTGACGACGCCGGTGAGCAGCGGCACGCCTCGCCATTCGATGTTCGGGCGCATCGCGGCGGGCAGCAGCTCCACCGCGAACGGTATGAGCCCGAGGAGGAGAAAGACCGTCGCCTTGTCCGGCACGAAAGCGATCATCCACATGAACGCGAACGACACGACGGCGCCGAGCGCGTACCAGCCGAAGATCGGCCACAGGACGTAGTGCCGCCACTGCACCACGCGCCAGCCGTTCGCGAACAGCTGGATGATGGAGAACAGGATCATTCCGGTGGCGACGTCGAAGTAGCTCAGCAGCACGCCGAGCAGCACCATCCCGCCGGCCATGCCGAACACGCCGGAGACGAACGAGGAGAAGACGATGGTGACGCCGATGACGGCGAGAGCGGAGGCGGTCATTTCGGGCTGTCACAATAGCGCCGGCGATCATGCCTGTCGCCGGCCGCGGCGAGTGCGCCTCATCCCGACCTCGCCAGCGCGCCGTCGATCATGTCGATCGTGTTCGCGAGCCCATACACCGCCACGAACGAACCGAAGCGCGGGCCCTTCTCCTGTCCGAGCAGAACCTGGTAGAGCATGTTGAACCAGTCCAGCGCCACGCCGGGCTTGCCGTCCCTGGTCTTGACCTTGCCGGTCTTGTCGAGAAACGGCTCGCGCCGCCCGACCTCGTAGACCACCTCCTGGATCCTCTCCGCGGAGGCATCGGCCGGGAGCTGCGAGAGCGCATCGCGCAGGTCGGCGAGCGCCGCGCGCTCGCCCTCGCCCGCATCGCGGTACTTCTTGTGCGGCAGCACGAAATCGCGGAAATAATGCATCGCGTAGCCGACCAGTGCGTCGAGCCTGGGATGCGTCTGCGGCGTCACGCCGGGCCGGTAGCGGCCGATGAAGCCCCACAGCGTCTCCGGGTTCTCCGCGTTCGAGGATGCAACCAGCGTGAGCAGCATCGCGAACGAGATCGGCATGTCGGGAGCGGGCGGCTCGCCGCGATGGATGTGCCAGACCGGATTGGACAGGCGCTGCCGCGCGTCCTGCCGCCCGTAGGCCTCCAGCAGCTGCTGATACTCGTCGACGTGGCGCGGTATCACGTCGAAGTAGAGCCGCTTGGCCGCCTTCGGCTCGCGATACATGAACAGCGACAGCGACTCCGGCGAGGCGTAACGCAGCCACTCCTCGATGGTCAGGCCGTTGCCCCTCGACTTGGAGATCTTCTGGCCGTTCTCGTCGAGAAAGAGCTCGTAGTTGAAGCCCTCGGGCGGCGTGCCGCCGAGCGCGCGGCAGATCTCCCCCGACAGCTTCACCGAATCGATCAGGTCCTTGCCCGCCATCTCGTAGTCGACGCCGAGCGCCACCCAGCGCATGGCCCAGTCCGGCTTCCATTGCAGCTTGGTGCGCCCGCCGGTGACGAGCGTGGTCACCATCTCGCCGCTGTCGGGGTCGGCATAGGTGATGGTCCCGGCGCGCGCGTCATGCGCGAGAATCGGCACCTGCAGCACGATGCCCGTGCGCGGCGAGATCGGCAGAAACGGCGAGTAGGTCTGCGCGCGCTCCTCCCGCAACGACGGCAGCATGATCTCCATGACCTCGTCGAAACGCTCGAGCACCCGGAGCAGGGCGGCGTCGAAGCGGCCGCTCGCATAGCAGTCGGTCGCGGACAGGAACTCGTAGTCGAAGCCGAACTGGTCGAGGAACGCACGCAGGCGCGCATTGTTGTGCTCGCCGAAGCTGGCATGCGTCCCGAACGGATCCGGCACCCTGGTGAGCGGCTTGCCGAGATGCGCGGCGAGCAAGTCCTTGTTGGGAATGTTGTCGGGAACCTTGCGCAGGCCGTCCATGTCGTCGGAGAAGGCGATCAGCCGGGTCGCGACCTTGTCGTCGGTGAGCACCCGGAAGGCGTGACGCACCATGCTCGTGCGCGCGACCTCGCCGAAGGTGCCGATATGGGGCAGGCCGGAGGGCCCGTAGCCGGTCTCGAAGATCACCTCGTCCTTGGGCCGCCGCTCGAGCCGCGCGACGATCTTGCGCGCCTCCTCGAACGGCCAGGCGCTCGAGCTCGCGGCGATCGCGCGCAGATCCGCAGTTCGGGCTTCGATCGTGCCCACGATTGCTCTCCGGCCGCGACAAACCGTCATGCGCGCGCCCGTCAGCTCACGTCGGGTTTACCCGACTGGGCTGCACGAGGCCGGCCATGACGACGAGCGTTTCGATACCAGCGCACGCGCTCTCGCGCAAGTTCCGCGCGGTGGAAGCCGGTTGGCGAGCGGGAGCAGCGCCCTCCTCGCACGGGCGTCAAACGGACTGATCGCGAAGTAGCGCAGCCACAGGTCGGTGAAGCGGCCCTGCTCCCAGACCCGGAACATCGCCCAGTTCAATGCGAGCCTGATGGTGTCGTTGCCCCTCCTCACCGCGATGCCGATGCCCTCGCCGAAATAGCGGTTGTCGATGTAGGGGCCGCCGCGGAACGCGCAGCAGTTCTCCGAATCCGTGCCGTTGAGCCAGAAGGCGAGCGAGATGGCATCCCCGAACAGGAGGTCGACATCCCCGCGCCGCAGCGCGAGCCGGGCCACATCGGCGCTCGGATAGGGCACCAGCTCGACCTCGGTGAACAGTGCTTTGATATAGGCCTCGTGCGCGGTGCCGGCGACCACCGCCACCTTCCTGCGCTCGAGCCGCTCCGGCAGCGGATCGTTGATCGGCGAATCGCGCCGGCCGACGAAGCGGGCGGGCGTGCGATGATCGGAATCGGTGAAATCGACCTTGGCGCGCATCTCCGCCGTGGCCGCGATCGAGGCGATCGCGGCGTCACCCTGGTTGGCGTTGAGCGCCGGCACCAGCGTCTCGAAGCGGCGCATCTGGATGGTGCAGGCGAGCTTGAGCTCCTCGCACAGGAGCCGCGCAAGATCGATGTTGAAGCCCTGCGGATTGCCGTCCGCACCGGAGAAATTGAACGGAGGGTAGTCGGTTTCGGTCAGAAACCGGATCACGCTCAGGCGCGACAGGTCCGGCCGTTCCGGCCGCCGCCGCGGATCCCAGAAGCCCGGCACACCAGGTTCGCCGCCGGTCCCCTGCGCCGCGGCCTCGCCGGTCGCGAGCAGAGCGATGGCGCAGACCACGCCGGCGAGGAGCGCGCCGCACCGACGGATGGAGCGGATCGGGAGGAGGTTCGGTGGCGCCGCCATCTCTCGGACGTACCTGTGTTGCACCGGGTTGCTCCGGCCGCACCCCTCATAGACGACGGGGTTGCGGCGGATCGGTGGCGCCCGCGCATGACGCCTTTGCGAGCGGAACCCGCTCGAGCGGGGCCACTCACGATTTCCTCTGCACCCAGAACTGATACATGCCGGAAAAAATGTTGGGGTGCTCGCGCTCGAAAACGTCCCATGACGCGAGATCGGTCATGCCGCCGTCGTGCGGGAACCGCGCCAGGTATCGGCGCGTCGTGAACTGCTCGAGGTCGAAGCCGATGAACGCGAGATCGTTGTCCGCGATGAAGCGGGCGATCTGCGGGATGCGTGAAGCGGTGCTCCTGGACGTGGAACAGGAGATCGCGGCACGCGCTGGTGCTGAAGAAATCGTCCGAGGCGGCGACGGTCCTGAACCGGTTGCCGCCGTCGGCCGCCAGGAGATCCTGCCGGCAGCGCCGGATATCCTCCGCCGTCGACCGGTAGCCGCGCTCGGCGATGAAGGAACGCGCCTCGACGATGCCGGCGCGCGCGATCGCGCTGTAGAGGCCGACCGCCATGAAGCCGCGCGGGCGCAGCAGCGACAGCAGGATGCGCCATCCGAGCAGCGGATCGGCGAGGTGGTGCAGCACGCCGGATGCCTCGACGAGGTCGAAAGTCCTCCCGAGCGAGCCGAGACCGAGAATGTCGGCCTGGCCATATTCGATGTTGGTGCGCCCGAGCGCGCGGGTCTTGCGGACCGCAAAGGCGAGGCTGGCGAGGCTGAGATCGACGGCGAGCACGCTGGCGCCGGCGAACCTCTGCGCGGTCTCGATCGCGTGCTGGCCGGTGCCGCAGCCGGCGATCAGGATGTCGGTTCGCGCCCGGCCCAGGGGCTCGAAGGCGGCGGCCGGCAACCGGCGGCGCAGGTATTGGTCGAAGGACAGCGTCTCTCCCGGCGGGTCCGCCTTCGCCCAGCGCGGATACGGGTTCTCCTCGTATTGCCGCTGGACCTCGCGCGACACCTCGTCATCGACCGCGGTCAGCACCGGGATGGATGCGCGCAATTCGCGCTCCTGCGCGGGCTCGCCGACCTGCTGGGCGAGCAGGTCTGCGACCGCGGCGGACCATTCCCGCTCCAGGAGGCGCTCCGCCCCCGGCAGCGAATGGAGCGGGAAGTAGCTCGCGACCACTGCGAGCCGAGGCTCGCCGATCGTCCCGCCCGACGCCAATGCGCGCGACCACGGCATCGCGCTGGCGCTGCGCCTGCGCGATCTCCTCGTCGGTATGGGCGAATACCTGCTCGTTGAGGAAGCATTGCCGCGCCAGCGAGCAGCAGAGATCGCGGATCCCGTCGTCCATGGGCACGTCCGCGGCCGCGACGAGCCCGAGCAGCGCGAACCGCAACGCGGTCAGGAAGCGCTCCAGATCGACGTCGGCGACGGTCGCGGATTCCAGCAGGCAGCGCAGCAGCCGGTGACCGGAGATCTCGGCGAGGCCGGACGGACCCAGGAGCTCGTTCGCCGCAAGCGGCCGCGGCCAGGCTGCGCCGGCGCGCTCGATCGCCGCGCCGATCGCGTCGTCCTGCTTCACCAGGCGCGCGGCGACCGGCGCCAGATCGTTGGTGCGCCCCCACGGCTCCGACAGCGCCCGCATCATCAGCGAGCGGAAATCCTCGACGTTGGGCGGGATCGCGAACATCTTCACGCACTGAACGAAAAGCGACTTGGTATCCGCCGCCTCGGCGACCGCGAGCGCGCGGCGCAACGCACCCAATGCGTGGTCGGGCTGCCCCAGCGCCATGAAGGCGCGTGCCAGATTGTTGTATGCGTCGATGAAGTCCGGATTGCGCGCGAGCGCCTGCTGGAAGCATTCGCACGCCTCCTCGAACCGGCCCTGCGACGCCAGCACGATCCCGATGTTGTTGTGCGCGCCGGCGAGGTCGGGCTTGAGTGCGAGCGCACGCCGATAGCACTGCGCCGCACGCTCGAGCCGCCCCTGCGCCAGCAGCACGTTGCCGAGATTGGAATGGGCATCGGCGAAATCGGGATTGATGGCGAGGGCGCGCTCCAGGGACGCGCGCCGCGGCATCCAGCTGTCCCTGCTGCAGCAGCGTGGTGCCGAGGTTGACGTGAACCTCGACCAGGCCGGGATCGAGCTCGAGCGCGCGCCGGAAATGGACCAGCGCCTCCTCCGATCGACCCTGTGCCACCAGCGCATTGGCGAGATTGTTGTGCACCCCGGCGAAGTCGGGCTTGAGCGCGAGCGCGCGCCGATAGTGGTCGACCGCCTCCTCCAGGCGGCCGAGCGGCCCGAGCGTGTTCGCCAGGTTGTAGTGGGCCTCGGCGGTCGGCTTGAGCCCGATCACGCGCTCGTAGGCGGCGACGGCATCGCGGTGGCGGCCGAGATCCCTGAGCAGGTTGCCGAGGTTGGTGTGGGCCTCGACGTAGTCCGGCTTGAGCCTGACGGCCTCGCGGTAATGGCCCGCCGCCTCCTCCAGGCGGCCGACCGATTGCAGGGCGTATGCCATGTTGTAGCGGCAGTCGGGAATGCGATCGTTGATCGCGATCGCACGTGCGAACTCCTCGACCGCGGCGTGCGGCTGACCCCTCTGCAAGGCCATGATGCCGAGATGATGCAGGCTGCCGAAATGGCGGTGGTCGGCCGCGAGCACCTGCCGGTAGAGGCTCTCGGCCTGCGGCAGCTGTCCAGCCTGGTGATGCTGCACGGCGAGCGCGAACAGTTGCGCTCGATCGCCCGCCGCTCCGCGAGCTCCCGCCGCCCCGGGCGGGGCACGCTTCCCGGCGGCACGCCGCTCCTTGCGGTTCATCGGTCGGCTGGCCCGCATCACAGATGCTTGCGCAGGTCGGCGGCGGCGGCTTGCGCCGTCCGCTTGAGACTGAAGGGCGAGACGAAGCGGCCCTCCTTGTCCATCAGGTAGACGATGGCCGTGTGGTCCATGGTGTAGCCGCCCTGGTCGAGCGGAACCTTCTTGAAATACACGCGATAGGCCTTGGCCACCGCCGCCACCTCGGCCGCATCGCCGGTGAGACCGGTCAGATGCGGATCGAAGCTCGACAGATAGTCCTTGATCACCGCGGGCGTGTCGCGTTCCGGATCGACCGTGATGAACAACGCGCGCGTGCGGTCGGCGTCGCGACCGAGGACGCGCATGATCTCCGACACCTCGAACAGCACGGTGGGGCAGATGTCCGGGCAGTGGGTGAAGCCGAAGAACACCAGAAAGGGCCGGCCCTTCAAATCCTGGTCGGTGACCACCTGCCCATCCTGATCGACGAGCTTGAACGGTCCGCCGATGGCCGCAACCTGTTGCGCCACCGGTGCCGACAGGCGCCCGCTCACGATCAGGATCGCGCCGAGGCACAGCACCAGCCCGGCGAGAAAGGCGGCCGAGAGGAGGAGGATGCGGACGCTGCGCGCGCTCATGTCGGTGCCCTCTCCGCCCGCGCGCTCAAAAGCAGGCGGCGATCCCGGCGGCGATCATCTCGAAGAACACCGCCGTCCCGTAGTGCGCCCACAGCGCCATCGTTGCGGCGACCGCGACCCCGGCCGCGCCCGCGATCAGGACCAGCGGACGCGAGATCGCAGCTGTCGCGGTGGAAGCCGTCTCGGGCATTCGACGCTCCGGATTTGCCGGCGGGAACGCGCCGGTGCGGAACCGCCGGCGGGCGCCGACGCCCATGAAATAAGCCCGATTCCGGCGGCGGACAATAGGAGAGGAGCCAGGTCGCGCTCCCGGATCGGGGCCGATCACTTGAGGTTGAAGCGGATCGGCACGGTCAGATCCACGCGCTCGCCGGTGAACTCCCGCGCCGGCCACGCCGGGAACGGCTGCGCGCGGCGCACCAGCGCGACCGCCTCCTCGTCGAGCACGGCCGCACCCGAGGAGCGCACCACGCGGCTTTCGACCACGCGGCCTTGCCGGTCGAGACTGAAGAAGACCTGCGCGACGCCCTGCTGGCGCCGGGACTGGGCGGTCGGCGGGTAGCGCTTGTTGCGCTCGAGCAGCGCCACGATCTGCTTCTGCCACTTCTGCCAGGCCTGCACGGCCTTGGCGTCGCTCGGCTTGAACGGGCCCTGCTCGGGCGCGGCCGCAACCGGCGCGGTCTCCACCGGGAGCGCCTGCGGCGCCAGCGTCACCGGTGCCGGCGGCCGCGGCTCCTGCTGCTGCTGGCTCTCCTGCCTGACCTCCTGCGGCCGCGGTGCAGGCGCGACCGCCACTTCCGGGTCGGGCGCCGGCGGCACCTGCGGCGGCGGCTCCTCGACCGGTTTCGTTTCGAGGATGTCCTCGGGCTCGAGCCTCGACCTCGACCCGACGCTCGAGCTTGTCCTCGACCCTTTCCTCGCTGATCTCTCCCGGCGTGCTCGGAGCGGCATCGGAGGCCACCTGCTCGGGCCCGGGCGGAGCCTCGCTCGCGGGCGCCGCCGGGGCGACCGCCACCGGTGCGAAGTGGATCACGATCGCCGCGGCCGGCTCCGACAGATCGGCCGGCTCGCGCCAGGCCACCATCGCGGCCGCGATGCCGCCGTGGGCGAGCGCTACGACGGCGCCGCTGACCGCCCACCGCCGCAGATCCGCGAAATCGAATGCGTCGAGCGCGGTCATTGCGCCGGCACCTTCTCGAGCCCGACCAGCGAAACCTTCAGAAAGCCGGCGGCGCGCAGCAGGTTCATGACCTCCATCACCTCGCCGTACGGCACCGCCTTGTCCGCGCGCAGGAAGATGATGGCGTCCTTCTCGCCCTTGGCCGCCGCCTCGAGCGCCGTGCGCAGCGAATCGCGGTCGACCGGATCGTTGCCGAGCGCCAGCGTGAGGTCGGACCTCACCGTCAGGTAGAGCGGCTTGTCCGGCCGCGGTTGCAACTGCGCGTTCGATGCCGGCAGATTGACGTGGATGTCGACGGTGGCGAGCGGTGCCGCCACCATGAAGATGATGAGCAGCACCAGCATCACGTCGATGAACGGCGTGACGTTGATCTCGTGGACCTCGTCGAGCGCGTCCGCACCGTGATCGAGACGTACGCCCATGAGCGACTCCGCTAGTGCGCTCCCGCGCTCACTCGGCGGCCGACAGCGGGCCGGCCCGCCTCGCTGTCGGGGCGGCGGCAGGGCGCGCGAGATCGCGGCTCACCAGCCGCAGCACCTCGGCGGCGGCATCGCCGACCAGCGCGCGATAGCCGGCGATCGAGCGCGCGAACACGTTGTAGATCACCACTGCCGGGATGGCGGCGGCAAGCCCGAAAGCCGTCGCCAGCAGGGCCTCGGCGATGCCGGGCGCCACCACCGCGAGGTTCGTGGTCTGCGACTTCGAGATGCCGATGAAGCTGTTCATGATGCCCCAGACCGTACCGAACAGGCCGATGAAGGGCGCGGTCGCGCCGATGGTGGCGAGCACGCCGGTGCCGCGCAACATGCGGCGCACGCAGGCAGCTTCGATGCGCTCGAGGCTGGACGCGAGGCGCTCCTTGACGCCCTCGCGATCGTGCGCACCGGCGGAGAGCTCGATCTCGGTTACGGCGGCATCGAGGAAGTCGCGGACCTCCCCGCTGCTGCCGGAGAGACGCTCGGCACCCTCCGCCAGTGAGCGCACGCTTGCCAGCGTTGCGGCGGCCGCGCGCACGCGCCGCCTGGCCATCACGATCTCGATGGTCTTCTTGAGCCAGACCCACCAGGTGACGAAGAACGCGAGCGCCAGCCCGATCAGCACCGCCTTCACCACCGGATCGGCGTTGAGATACATGCCCCACGGCGAGAGGTCGCGTGGCAGCGTGTCGGGCGGCAGCGTTCCGGTACCGATCACGGCGTCCTGCGCACGCGCCGCGATCGGGACGACGGCGAGCGCGACCACGGCCGCGGCACGAGCGATCGCAACCGGCGAAGCGGCACCCGCCCCCGTACGCGCGCAGGGCTTCCACCGATCGCCAACGGGTGTTCGCGGACGGCATCTCGAGGGGCCTCACGTTACGCCGATGTCCTCCGGTTGCCCGGATGGCATTACATCAACACTTTACCGAGCCGCGAGCCAGACCTCGCACCGCCGCTCTCGCGACGCGCACCCCGCAGGCTGCTACGCCGTCGCCTCCCGATCGGAATTCACCCGCTCGATACATGCATTCGCCGCCTTCGGCAACGGATTCGGCAGGCAGCGAGCAAGGTTGGAACTGTCATCAGTTGAGCTTGTAGTTGATGCCGACCCGAAAGATGTTGTCCGTGACGCGTGAATTCAACGTGACCGCGAGCGGAGTTGCGTTGCGCGCAAGATTTGCGAGCGCGGAGACCCGGCCGAAGTCCATGTAGAGGTACTCGATCTTGCCGGTCCAATTGCCCCCCAGCCGACCCTCGAGCCCGGCGCCGAGCGTCCAGCCCGCCTTGGTCCGCCGACTGCCGATGCTGGTGCGGACGGCGTCGACATTGGCGAGAAAGACCGGGTTGCCTTCGTCGTCCAGGACCGGATTGCCGTCGCCGTCCGTCGCGCTCACGACCTCGAGGCTGGAGCCGTTCCCAGTGCCGGCGGTTGCGATCCTGCCGACCGCCACGCCGCCGGTGAGATAGAGCAGCGATTCCGGTGTCGGCGCCACCCCGAGACGCCCGCGCAGCGTTCCGAACCAATCCAATCTGTGATGGATGATGGCCGAGACCGGCGCGTCGATCTCGAGTTCGGTGATGGCAGGATTGCAGGTCTCGCCGCTGCATTCCAATGTCGTGGCGCGTCCGCGCTGGCGTGCCCCCTGGAAATCCGCCTCGATGCCGGCGACCCAGGACCCCGACTGCCAATTGAAGCCGAGCTGTCCGCCGCCGATCAATCCGTCGATCGGGGAATAGTTCTTGGACACCGCGGCGGTGATCCCGGCGGCAAGGTCGGTGAACTCGGCGTCGGTGTGGGAGCCGCCGGCGCTCGCGCCGATGTTGCCGCCGACATAGAAGCCGGCCCAATTCCATGCCGTCACGACGGGCGCTGGTGCCTTGCGGATCAGCGGTGGCTCGATGATCAACGGCGTCCGCTCGAGCCACGGCTCGCCGCCGAACTTGCCGTTGAGGAAGAACTTGACGCCGCGCCCCGGCAGCAACACCTCGTCCTTCTTGAACGAGACGGAGTTGCGCACATCGTCGTCGAGCAGGTTGGTACCGACGATGCCGAAGGCGATTTCGCTCATCCCGTGGTGCAGCGGATCGAGTTTCTTGCGGTAGGCGAGCTCGGCCTTGAGCAGGTTATAGCCTGCGGTCGGCGTCTCGTTCTCGCCGGGGTTGTTCTGCGCGAAGGCGTGCAGCAGGCCGATCCGCGTGAACCAGTGGTCGTCGCGCCAGTACACGCCGCCGCCGAGGCGCTGCGGAGGAATGCGCGGCACGTTGGTGCCGTCGGTGAAGGTGGCCCGCACGATGTCGTATTGGGCGTCGACTCCCCACAGCCCGGTCCCCAGCGGCGCCACGTCGAGCTGCGCCTGCACCTCGCCGCCACGGAAGATCGCATCGCGCTGCGACCACAGCGCCAGATTCAGGTCGCCGCCCTCGCCGACAGGTGTGCACGTATCGATCGTGCCCTCGCAAGTCTGGCCGGTCAGGCGGCGGAAGATGAAGTCCTTGAATTTGGTGTAATAGGCAGTGGCCTCGAAGCGGAACGGCCCCTGGGCGCGCCGAATGCCGGCTTCGATGGATCTGGCGATCTCGATATCGAGATTCGGATTGCCGATGTCGAAGGTCCCGGTCGCCTCGTGGATCCCCCGCGACAGGAGCTCCGGAGCGCGTGGCGCCCGCTCCACGTATTGCCCGGTCAGGCTCGCGACCATCCCCCAGGGCAGGTCGTGGAGGAAGCCGACGGCGCCGCTTTTCGGCGTGAAGCTGAGGTTGCGGTCGATGCTGACCAGGGGGTCTACAAGAAGGTCGGGCACCGATCCCTTCACGTTGTCCTGCTCGATACGGCCCGCCACCTGCATCTTGAACCAATCGGTGAACTTGAGCTCGTTGAAGATATAGCCCGCGACCATCGTCGTCCGGTTCGGGTCGTACAGGCCACCTTCGACTCCCGGGGCCGTGAGCTTCACATTGCCGGCCTGCACTCCAAACGCACTGGTCAGCGCCGTGAACCACAGATGCAGCGGCGCCATCTGGACCTCCATTCGGCCCTCCTGCGTCTTGTTGGTGAAGGTCTGCTGCACGCCGTCGAAGCCGTTCTCGAACGCAAGCTCGTCGTGCTTGTAGTCCGAGGCGCCGAGCCAGAACCGGATCGTGTCGATGGCGCTTGCTTGCGGGCGAAACTCGCCCTTGCTGGTCACCTTGGTCTGATGCAGGTCGATGCGCGTGCCGGCCTCCGTCGCCTCGATGCCGGGGATGCGATAGAGGCTGGCGAAATGCGAGACCGCAACGCCGACAAAGCCACCGTCGAACAGATACGAGCCGCCCACGGACGAGCCGCCAGTTCGCAGCGCGGTGTTCGGCTGACGGCCGTTGACCGGCGGTGCGGGATCGGGCGGGAAAAGATAGGGATAGCCGGGAATGCGGTAGTCGTCGGCACGCCTGCCGAAGGCATCGGCATGGAGCGCGAAATTGCCCCTGCCGGCGTCGAGCAGCACCGCCCCCTCGAGACCATTGTCCACCGTGGTGGCGCCGCCCTTCATGAGGGCGCTGAAGCCGCCGGGAGGAATCCAGGTGGGAATGCGATTATTGTCCACCTCCACCACGCCGCCGATCGCCTGCGAGCCCCAGCGCAGCGTCGCCGGTCCGCGGATGACCTCGATGCGATTGGCCACCAGCGGATCGATGGTCACGGCGTGGTCCTCGCCGGTATCGGAGACATCACCGGAGGCGATGCCGTTCTCCTGGATGCGGACACGAAAATTGTCCTGGCCGCGAATAACGGGGCGGCTGGCGCCGGGCGCAGTGGTGGTGCTGGTGATGCCCGGCTTGGTGAACATGACATCGCCGAGGTTCTGCGCCGGGCTGCGCTCGATTTCCCCTGCCGGCACCACGGTGACGGTCGCGAATTGATCGGCAACGATCGGGAGTGTGCCCTGCAGCTGGGCGGACTCCGCGACGATCGGCGCGGGAGCCGGCACCGCTGCCGGCGCGGGAGCCGTTCGGCGAGCGGGAGCGGTGGTGCGCGCGGGAGCCGTGGTGCGAACGGGAGCGGTCGTGCGAGGCGGAGCCGTCGTGCGAACCGGAGCCGGGGCCGCCGGGCGGACCGGTGGGCGCTGCACGATCGGGCTCGGCGCAGTGACGGTGACCTCTGGTAGCGTGGCTTGAGCACGCACCTTTTCGGCGACGCAAGCGAGCGATACGAGCGCCGAGCTGCCGAGCAGCAGCAGGCGGGTGGCACGGATGGACATCTCGACCCCAACAAAATGGTTCGGAATGATTGCCCGCCGGTCCGGTTGGCGGCGGCCGTTGCTGCGCGGCAGCGGAGAGGCGCACGCTCCGTCGCCCTGCCGGCGCGATCGCGACGGGCAATGCCGGGCGGCAATGATTTCGATGTCAGGCGATCGGGGGTGCGCGGGCGCGCTGGAGGATGTGACGGGATTGCGCCAGTTCAAACCCGCGGGCGGCCGGGAAGCGAACGCCGATGACGCTGAGCGGCAGCAAAAGGGCGGGCGGCTCGATGTGCGCCGCCGAGCCGATCAGACTGTTGATCGCGTAGATGGGGCAATATTCATTCTCGTGAACGGGCGTCTCGCGATCGGCCGGAATGGCACCTGCACCGCCTCCGTCCAGCGATGCCGCAACCGGGGAAGCCGCGGTCGACGAATGCCCCTCGTCCAGGACGTGCTCGAGATGAATGTGTCCGAACGACAGCGCGAGCTGGAGCGCCAGCCCGAGCAGCGCGGCGCACGCGCCTCCCTTCGAATGTGACCGAAACCAACGCATCGCCACGCGTCTCCGCAGAATGCAACATTATAACATTGCTATCCGGCCGCGTTCCACCCCTCGGCGTCAGCGGTTCGCAAAATCCTGGACTGTTGCAAAAAAGCCATGTCGACAGCGGGTAGCCGCAATGCGGCCCGGCGGCGACGCCTCGCAGTGCCGCGGCCTTCCCCCCGATCAATGCGCCAGCAGGACCGGCAGGGCGGCGTTCGCCAGGACGTGACGGGTCGCGCCGCCGAATATCATCTGCCGCAAGCGGCTCTGGGTGTAGGCGCCCTTGATCAGAAGGTCGCAGCCCAGTGATGCTGCGGCCGCAAGGATGGCTTCGCCGGTATTCTTCCCTTCGAGCTCGACGGTCATCAGTACCGCGACAATCCCGTTGCGCTGCAGATATCTGAGGAATTGCTCGGCGGACGGTCCCGGCACTCCGGTGCCGCCGACGACCGTCAGCACCGTTACTCGCTGGGCCTGCTGAAGGAGTGGCAGGGCGAGGACGGTGGCTCGCGCCTGCTCGGTGCTGCAGTTCCATGGCACCAGCACGTTGGTGGCGATCTGCCGCGGCGGCGACGGTGGAGACAGCAGGATCGGACGCCCGCCCTCGAACAGCCCCGATTCGATCGCCCGGCTGTGCAGGGCACTCGAATTCGCATCGGGCCGGCTCATCACGATGACATCGAAAACGCGCCCGTAGCTGCCGACGAAGCTGTCGCCCTCCGGGGCGTCATCGAGCCAGCCGAAAGACGGCGAGCCCGCCGTCCCGCTCGCGCGCGTGACATCGTGCTCCCGCATGAAGGACTCGAAAAGCTGCCGCGCCTGCTTGGCTTCCTCGAGGCTGTCCTGCCGGTGCGTCTCCGGCGGAATCCAACCTCCCATGTCCACCGCGACGAATTCGTCGATTCCCCAGCGCAGCGCGAAACCTTCGATGTAGCTCCCGCATTGCCGCGCCAGCAGCAGCGCGGTTTCCAGTGTGGATCGCATGGCATCGTGGCGCTCCGTCGGAACCAGTATGGTTTTCATGCTCATCGTCGCCTCCCTCAACGTCGTTCTGAGCAGACATACCCGAGGACCCCAGTTGGAATGGCAGTGTAGTCATCTCCCGGATTCCCGAACAGTGCGGACTTATCGCAAATTCGCAGAAACATGGACGCACGGCGGTCAGCCCGCGTGAACAAAACGAGCGGACGACCGATCAATCGCCTGGACGGGGACTGCGGCTATTTTTCTTCCTCGACCCTGGTGGTAGTGGCCGGGCCCTCGCCGGAGAGGAAGATGATCGTCTCCTCGTCCTTGGCGCCATCCCAGTGCACCTGCCTGGCGTAGTGGGTGACGAACGTTCCCGCCCGCATCGGGACCGTGTTGCCGGGATCGAACTTGCGCCCGGTGCCGACCCACCATGTCCCTTTCACCACCATGAAGAATCGATCGTTGGGATGGAAATGCGGGCGGCTGAAGTTTCCAGGCAGCCATTTGATGAGCATGACGTAGAGCCCGGGCTTCGAGGGATCGCCGGACAGCAGCGCGGACTTCGCGCCCGATACCCCCACAGGATCCTTCCACTCGATCTGCTCCGGCAGCTTAAAGGTGACGGCCGCTCGATCGAGCTCGGCCGCATTCGCAGCACAAATCGACATCACGAACGCCAGGGTGCGGATCGGCAAGTGACCAAACGGAGACAGGATCATGTCGCCCTCCTATGTGGCAGAGTGGAGTTTGCCTTACGCGAGACGCGCGAAGGGCCGGATTGCCTTGCGGGAGAACCCAGCCGTAGGATAGCCGCAACAGCCGCGGGAGTATTCAATGTCGGACACGAACATTGTGCGACTGGCTTCTCGTCGGTCGCGCGGGCCGGAGGATTGCTGTTCGTCGCCCTGATGCTGGCGCGGGCGGCAGCCGTCGTTCACCCGGCGACCCAGTCGCGGTTCCAAAACTTGCCAGGATGCCCAGCTCGGCTTCGTATCGCTGGCGCTGGCGGGCTGGTTGTATCGCTTTTGTTTTGTCGGAATATCGGCGTGATCGCGGCGACCTCGGCTGTCGCGCTCACCACACGTGTTCTGCCGAGCTGGCTCGCCTGGGCGGGCTTCGTCGTCGCGCGGGTGGCGCTCACGCGCTACGTCGGCCCATGGGGAGGATGGCTGGCGCTGCTCCGGATCGCGGTCGTGTCCGTGCTGATGGTCGTCGGCTCCGTCGGACCGACCGTGCGCGCACGCGGCTCATAGAAATCGTCGTCTTACCGACACTGCCTATCGTTGGAGCGAGCGAAGGGATATCGAACCCTCGTATGCAGCTTGGGCATGGTTCGGCATCGATACGACCGACAAAATCACTTGCAGGCGGACGACGAGATGGCGCGGTTTCGCGCAGACGACGGCGTTACCGGTGATGATCATGGTCCCGTACGCCCCTCCGGCTCGACTTTGGCGTCGACCAAATCGGGTAGGTTCGGCACGGCCGTGATCCGGTCCCGATGCTCAGACAATTCGTATCCCTCGAGCGCGCTCGCTCGCTCGTGAAAATCGGCGGCCAACTTTCGCAACCTACCCGCCATGCCGAGATCGATGGTTTGTCGCGACAGGGCGAGCAGCACTTCGGCCTGCTGCCGCAGATAACTGTTCATCTTGGGGGCAATCCGTCGCTCCAGACCTGCATCTTGTCCATGCCCCCGAACACGGAGACGCCGGTGTGTCGCCGCAGAAAAGCGCCGGTCTCGGTGTTCCCCCCGGTCGCAAGCACGCGGCTTCCGAACGACCGACTCCTGGCCCCCTCCCAGTCGACATAGGACTTCGACCGCGCCGTGCCGGGAATGGCGGCTGGACCGGTAACTTGATGTGTCGAAGTGGCCTTGGCGTGGACGGCATCGGCCACCAACGCGCCGAGTGACGCACTCGCAATCGCGACGAACGCCAATTTGCTGATCTCGTTCATGGTGTCCTCCTGAAGAAGGCTCGTCCCTACTGAGCCGAATAGTATGCCTGCGTCGCTGTCGCGATGTGACGGCCATCACACTGATGCGGTTTTCAGCCCTGGCTTCGTGCAGAAAGTCCGCGGAAACTTTGATCCACCTGACCCAGATACCCCTAGGTCAGGAACCCGTCCCGATGAACGCCACCAGAACATCGAGCCCGGGATCCAGCAGCAGGGGTTGCCGACACCCGCCACGCAGCAACCCGGAGGCGCTGTTCCGGGACCGGTCGATCCGGTGCGTAGACGCGCCCCCGCTCCGCTCGCTCTCACATGCCCGCCGGGCGCAAGCCCGGCAACTGCCACGGGGACGTTCGGACGCAGGGTGCAGGGCGGTGCGTCCAGGCCAGTAACCTTGCTGATCTTTAACCACGCTCAGTAGGAACTTAGAAAAAATTTTGGCACTTCATTTGTACCCAGGAGGTGGTTCTCATGGCTTCGCCAACCTATTACCAATCGCAAGCGCTTCGTTGCCTGCTCTTGTCGCGCTCAACGATTGATCCCAAGGCTCGGCTGTGGCTGACCGACATGGCGAGCTACTACGCAACAAAGGCCAAGGCACCTGCACAGCATTGTATTCCCGCACCCCGGCTCTCCGGCAATATCGTTAGGGCCTCGCGTTCCTCACTCGGTGATCTCGGACCAATGGCTTCGGATTGATCATTCGCCCGGTGCGGGTGGAATGTGCGCTCCCACACCTCGGATGCACGTTGCCCGATCGCATTGAATTGCGTTTTCGCACCTGACTGATCGTCAGGCCGAAAGCAATGCTTTTCGCGCCCCTGCATCCGCGTTATGTTGCGCGTGCCGCCTCGGCGGTCCGAGCGCGGGCGTAGTTCAATGGCAGAACGGCAGCTTCCCAAGCTGCATACGAGGGTTCGATTCCCTTCGCCCGCTCCAATACTTAGCGAGGATCGCCGGATCGCCCTGTCGGTTTTCCTGCGAGTTTTCCAAGTTATGTTCGCCTTTCGGCCCGATTGAGTTGTGCGATGATCGCCTTCGTGGCGGCCGCGCGGCCGACGTAGCGGCGAATGATCTTGGCGACATAATCCTCTTCCCATCCCATGATCTCGGCAATCACCCGCTCCGGTAGAAATTGGGTAGCCCAACTTCGGTACGGGTGGGTGTCCTTTGCGCTATCGCAAGCTTTCGATCGGTGACCCAATACGTATCGGGCATTAGAACAATTTTCTCGGAAAAAATGAAGCATCTTCGACAGGAATGACGATGCGGTCAGCAATGACATAATCGATATACTCTGCGCCCATCGTTCCAGGAAAGCCTATGTGACTGACCTGCACAGGCGCTGCACGTTGCGCGAATATGTTTGTCCTGTTGCCTCGCGTGTAGCCCATTAAATCAATTGCAATGTCGACTTCAAATTCGCGCATCAACTGGACTACTGCTTGATCACTCATTCTGGATACGTCAATAAATTTGCTAAACGCCCGCTTCATTCGCTGCCCAATTTCTGATGGGTCTTCTGACCTCAACGAAATACCAATTACTTCGAAACGATCCCTATTAATGGCTTCGATGAGTCCCACAATCAAATATGACATCGGGTGCTGGCCGAAAGTCGGCTGAAACATAGGCAATACGAACTTTGTTGCGCCTTTGACGCTTGGCGATTTTGGGAAGCGCAATGCTTAGTGGATATCTAGCGAGAGCATAAATCTCGGCAGCTTTCCTCTGTAGCTCAGGAGAATTAGTTGTCGCAAACAATGTAAATGGGGTCGATACCCTTTCCGCATAATCAATTTTGTGAACGAGCTGAGCGATTTGGGTCTCCAAATTGCTCCAATCGCAAATGTTCATCTTCAAAAATATCAGATCGCCATGCAGAAATTCAAAGTCTGGCTTGAGCGCGATTGCCTTGTCGTAGCTTGCCAGCGCTTCTTCGGGACGCTTCAGGTATCTCAGCGCAACGCCGCGATTGCTGTGCGCCGCTGCGTAGTCTGGCTTTAGCGCAATCGCCTTGTCGTAGCTTGCCAGCGCCTCCGCGGGACGCTGCAGGTCCCTCAGCGCAGCGCCGCGACTGTTGTATGCCATTGCGAAGTCTGGCTTTAGCGCAATCGCCTTGTCATAACTCGTCAGCGCCTCCGCGGGGCGCTTCAGGTCCCTCAGCGCATTGCCGCGATTGTAGTGCGCGTCTGCGTAGTCGGGCTTGAGCGCGATCGCCTGGTCGCAGCTTGCCAGCGCTTCCGCGGAACGCTTCAGGTCCGTCAGCGTAGCGCCGCGATTGCTGTGCGCCGTTGCGTAGTCCGGCTTTAGCGCAATCGCCTTGTCGTAGCTTGCCAGCGCCTCCGCGGGACGCTGCAGGTCCGTCAGCGCAACGCCGCGATTGCTGTGCGCCGCTGCGAAGTCTGGCCTTAGCGCAATCGCCTTGTCATAGCTCGCCAGCGCCTCCTCGGGACGCTGCAGGTCCGTTAGCGCAGCGCCTAAGTTGTTGTGCGCAGCAGCGACGTTTGGGTTGAGCCCGATAGCCTTCTTGATCAGTTCAACTCCCCGCTCTGTTCGCCGTGTTTGACGAGCAATGACGCCGAGTAGATGAAGCGCATCAAAATGGTTAGGTTGCCACTGCAGAACTTCTGCATAGCAACGCTCCGCGTCTGCCAGTTGTCCCTGCCGATGCAGCGCCATTCCCTGATTGAGCTTGGCTTGCAACCCCGCCGCAGCCGGCTTCTGTGCTTGCGGTTGGGCATCACCTGTTTCGAGCATTGCTATCTCCTGAACTGATTCCCATCCGATCCGTGATGGGGCTGTTCGACAGGATTAGTGTCTATTTGTAACCGCTCGCGTATCCGTTGTAAGCGATCTTCTGGCTCCACGGTCCTGAAGGCTTGATTTTCTGGTCGGAGCTGACGTTAACGCCGCGAGTTGTACATCGAGCTGGTGGGCCGCTCACTGAGGAGCGCGCGAAAAGCTGCTCCGAATGGACAATGGCCGCTTGAAGTCATCGGGGCATAGGGATTCTTCGTTACCGCCAACGCCGCCACGGGGCGGCCTCGCCGCACTACGGCCATCGGCTGTTGCCGGACTTGCCCCGGCAAACCATCATGCCCGCGCAAGGGGACGGTGGCGCGCCCGCGCGGCCGATGCCCCGGATCGAGGACGCGGGACGAAGGCGCGGCAAATGGCGACGAGCGACGACGAAGGCACTGCCGGCGAGAGCACTCCCGGCGGCGACAGCAGCTGGGCGGTGCACTTTCCCGGCAACCTGCGCTGGAGCAACGCCATGCAGATCGTCAAGGGCATGGTCCCCTATGGGGCGGTCGCCATGGCCGAGATCGACCGGGTCGGGCGGCGGCTCGAGGCACGGGCGGCGGAAGACGATCCCGATCGGGCTTGGCACGAGGAATGGGCGGCGATGGCCGAGCGCATCGCCGGCATCGCCGATACCGCCGCGGCGGAAGGACGCGAGATCACCGCCGGCCATCACTACATGCGCGCGGGAAACTACTACTACAGCGCGGAGCGCTTCATTGCGCCCGGCGCGGAGAAGATGGCCGTGTATCGCCAGGCGTTGCGCTGCTATCGCGCCGCCATGGATCGCCTCCACCCGGAGATCGAGCGCGTCGAGGTCCCCTACGGCGATGCCAGCCTGCCGGCCTATTTCGTGCAGGGGCGCGGCAGCGGCCGGCGGCCGACCGTGGTCCTGTTCGACGGCATGGACAACGCCAAGGAGATGAGCGTGATCTTCGCCGGTCTCGACTTCGCCAGGCGTGGCATCAACACCCTCGCCATCGACGGACCGGGCCAGTCGGAGACGCTGCGGCTGCGCAACATTCACAGCCGGCACGACTACGAGGTGCCGGGCACCGCGGCCTACGACTACGTGGCATCGCGCCCGGAGGTCGATCCCGGCCGCGTTGCCGTCATGGGCTACAGCTTCGGCGGCTATCAGGCCCCGCGCATCGCCGCCTTCGAGAAACGCTATGCCGCCTGCGTCGCGTTCGGCGCGATGCACTGGAGCATCCATGAATGGGTGGCCGGCAACAAGGCCAGGCTCGCGAAGGATCCGCGCACCAGCTCGACGTCGATCTTCCAGTTCCGCTGGGTCGTGGGGGCACCCGACAACGAAACCGCCCTCGAATGGTCGAAGAAATTCACCCTGGAAGGGGTGGCGCAGAACATCGAGTGCGCGTTCCTGGTCTTGCACGGCGAGAACGACCGGATCGTCCCGCTGGAGGCGGCGCGAACGCTCTACGAAAGAGTCGGCTCCCGGCGCAAGCACATCAAGATCTTCACCGCCGAGGAAGGCGGCGCGGAGCACTGCCAGGTCGACCATCGCCAGCTGGGTATCGACTATATCGGCGACTGGCTGCTCGCGAACATGTAGTGGGAAACGGATCGGCGATCGGCCTCGCGAACTCAGGCCGCAACGGCCGATGACCGGTACCCGAGGTGCGGCCGGCGGAACTCGACGCAGTGGCCCGTCCGTGTTCGAATGAGCCGTCCACCGGCAATCGGGAGAAACACCATGCTGCGAATTGTCCCGTTGTGCTCGATCGTCCTGGCTCTGCTCGGCAGCACCGCGACGCAAGCCCAAAATCCGCAGTCCTATCCCGACCGACCGATCCGGCTGGTGGTGGCGTTCCCGCCGGGCGGGGCGACCGACACCCTCGCCCGCCAGATCACCCAGGAGCTCGGCGAGGCGCTCGGCCAGTCCGTGGTCATCGAGAACAAGCCGGGCGCCGGCGGCTACATCGCGTGGAACCACGTCGCCGCCTCGGATCCCGACGGCTACACGCTGCTGATGGCGGAAAATGCGCTCGGGATCAGCCAGGCGCTCCACAAGAAGTCCGCATCGCCCTTCGATCCGCTCCGGCAGTACGATGCCATCGCCACGGTCGCGACCTCGCCGCTGGTGCTGGCGGCCGCCACCAACGTGAAGGCCGACACGGTGGCGGAGCTGATCGCGTATGCGCGAACGGTGCCGCAGAGGCTCAACTACGCCTCCGCCGGCATCGGCACCGTGTCGCACCTGAACTTCGAGGTGTTCAGGGTGGCCACCGGCATCGAGGCCGTTCACGTCCCCTACAAGGGCGGTGGACCCGCCATGAACGATCTCATTGCGGGGCACGTCGCGCTCAACATGGCGGCAATCCAGGTGGCGAAGGGCCTGGTCGAAACCGGCAAGATCAAGGGGCTGGCGGTGACCAGCTCGAGCCGCTCGCCCGGTCTGCCCAACGTCCCCACCCTGCGCGAGGCCGGCGTGAGGACCGCGGACGTGGACCTGCGCTTCTGGTTCGGCATCTTCGGCCCCAAGGGTATTCCCGACGTCGTCAAGACCAAGCTGGACAAGGCGGTCGCGACAACGCTGGCGCTTCCGCGCGTGCGCGAGCGCCTCGCCAAGCTCGACATCGATCCGGCCCACGAGCCCGGCAGCAGCCTCAGGCAGAAGCTCGAGAACGAGATCGCCAACTGGACCAGGTTCATCGACGCGCACGGCATCAAGCCGGAATGAGCGTGGGATACGAGCTCGTCGTCAATGGCGGATCCGTTCGCGTCGATACCGACGGAACGCGGCCGCTGCTCTCGGTGCTGCGTGACGAGCTCGGTCTGCGCGGCAGCCGCTTCGGCTGCGGCACCGAGCAATGCGGCGCCTGCATGGTGCTGATCGACGGTGAGCCGGCGTTCTCCTGCACCCGCGAGGTCGCCACCGTCGCAGGCCGCACGATAATCACCGTCGAGGGGCTTTCGGGGAAGGGCGCGCCGCACCCGTTGCAGCAGGCCATCCTCGAAGAGCAGGCCGGACAATGCGGCTATTGCCTGTCCGGGATCCTGGTATCGGCGGCGGCGCTGCTGGCGAGAAAGCCGAAGCCCACCCGCGCCGAGATCATCGCGGCGCTCGACCCGCATCTGTGCCGCTGCGGCATCCACAACCGCGTCGTTCGCGCGGTCGAGCGCGCAAGCAACATCGCCGGGTCATCGGCATGATCGCCAACACGCTGCCGCAGAGCCTCATCGACAATCCGCTGTTGTCGCAATGGGTGGGCTTCGAGGAAACCGGCCGCGTCCGCATCGCCACCGGGAAGGTCGAGATCGGACAGGGAATCCTGACCGCGCTGGTCCAGATCGCAGCCGAGGAGCTCGACGTTGAGCCGCAGCGGCTGCGCATCGTCTCGGGGCAGACCGATGTCAGCCCGTGCCGAGGGTTTCACGTCGGGCAGCTATTCGATCGCGGTCGGAGGTGCATCGCTGCGCCTGGCCTGTGCCGAGGTGCGCTCCCTGTTCCTCGACCGGCTCGCGGATCTGCTCGGCTGCCCGGTCGGCGAGCTTGCGGTCGAGGACGGCAGGTTCCTGAGAGCGGGGAAGGAGACCGGCCGCGACTATTGGTCGATCGCAGGCGAGGTCGCGCTCGACCGGCGGGCGAGCGGCACGGCGCCGGTGAAGCGGCCGTCGACCTATCGCATCGTCGGCCGCGATCTGCCGCGGCTGGACCTGCCGGCAAAGGTCGCCGGCGCTGCGTTCATCCACGACATCCTGCCGGAGAACGTGGTGCATGCGCGCGTGCTGCGGCAGCCGTGGCGCGGCGCCCGTCTCCTCGCCCTCGACGAATTGGCAGTGCGCAAAAGTGCGAAGGAGCCGATCGACATCCTGCGCGAGGGCGACTTCGTTGCGTTCACGGCGGCAAGCGAGGTCGCGGTCATGCGCGCCGCCACCGCGGCCCGCACGCTCGCACGCTGGGACGGCGGCGAGCCGGTCCCCGACGACATCGGCGAGCCGGCTGGCTCGAGGCGCAGCCTGCACGCGAGCGCATCGTGGAGACCGGGCTCCCAGCGGCCGCCGGCGCGGGCCGCCTCGTCGAGGCACGCTTCTCGCGCCCGTTTCTCACCTACGGCTCCATCGGTCCGTCCTGCGCGCTGGCGCAATTCAAGGACGGCGCGCTCGAAGTGTGGTCGCACTCCCAGGGTCCGGCCGTCCTGCGCGACTGGATCGCGCGGGCGCTCGGCCTTGCGGCGTCGCAGGTCACCGTGCGCCATCGCCAGGGCGCCGGTGCGTACGGACACAACACCGCCGACGATGCGGCCTTCGATGCCGCCTTCATCGCCACGCGCATGCCGGAACGGACCGTGCGGGTGCAGTGGTCGCGCGAGGACGAGTTCTGCGCCGCACCGATCAGCACGGCCATGGCGATACGCTTGCGCGCCGCCCTGGGTCGCGACAGCCGGCCGGTCGACTGGTGCATCGAGATCTGGAGCCCGCCGCACGCCCAGCGCCCCGGCATGAACGGGAACTGCAACTTCATCGGCGCCGAGGCGCTGCCCGATGCGCCGGCGCGCAACGAGCCGGGTGACGTCCCGGACGAACGCGGCGGCGGGGCGACGCGCAATGCCCATGCCATCTACGATCTCCCGCGCCACCGCCTGATCCACCGTCTGTTGCCGCGCGTGCCGCTGCGGACCTCCTCGCTGCGCGGGCTCGGTGCCTGGGCCAACGTGTTCGCGATCGAGTTGTTCATGGACGAGCTGGCGGAGCTGGCGGGCGAGGATCCCGTCGCCTATCGCCTGTCGCTGCTGTCCGATCCGCGCGCCCGGAGGGTGGTCGAGACCGCGGCGCAGCTGAGCAGCTGGTCCGAAATCCCGCCGCTTCGCCGACGGCAGGGGGCGCGGCTTCGGCTTCGCCCGCTACAAGAACATCGCCGCGTTCGCCGCCGTGGTGGCCGAGGTGGAGGTCGATGAGGAGATCCGCCTCGGTCACATCTGGTGCTGCGCCGATGCGGGCCTGGTGATCTCGCCGGACGGCGCCAAGAATCAGATCGAGGGCGGAATCATCCAAGGTGCGAGCTTCGTCCTGAAGGAACGCGTGCGCTTCGAAGGCGGCAAGGTCGCCGCGGCAACCTGGGGGGACTACCCCATTCTCCGCTTCTCCGAGGTGCCGGTGATCGATATCCGGCTGATCGACGCGCCCAACGAGCCGGCGCTCGGGCTCGGCGAGGCTGCGGTCGGCCCGACCGCAGCCGCCATCGGCAATGCCGTCGCGTGCGCGCTCGGCCGACGCATCCGGGACTTGCCGCTGACGCGCGAGCGCATCATGGCTACCTTGTTGAGCGAATGACGAGACCAGGGAGGCAGGCATGTATTCCCGCATGACGGGCTGGACCCGGGGGCTGCTGGCCACGGCTGCGTTGCTGGCGACGAGCCCGGATGCTGCGCGCACGCAGGATCTGTCCGGCAGGCCGATCCGCCTGATCGTGGGGCTGTCGGCGGGTGGCGCAACCGACGTCATGGCGCGTCTGGTGGCGCAGAAGATGACCGAAAGCATGCGCACCACGGTGTTCGTCGAGAACAAGGTCGGCGGTAACTTCATTCCGGCCCTGCGCGAGCTCACGGGCGCGGCACCCGACGGTCACACCCTGTTCTTCATCTCGACCAGCGCGCTGATCACCCAGCCGCTGCACCCGGATTATCCTTTCGATCTCACCAGGCTGACGCCGGTGACCCAGGTGGCGACCGGACCGTTGATCCTGGTCGCCCGCAACGGGATCGGGATCAGGAGCGTGCGCGAGCTCATCGAGCATGCCGGCAGAAATCCGGACAAGCTCAGGTTCGGCGTGGGCGGGGGAACCGGAAGCTCGCTCTATCTCGCCACCGAGCTGCTCAAGGCCAGGACCGGAATCAGGATCACCATCGTTCCCTACCGGGGAGCAGCGCCCGCGCTCAACGATCTCCTGGGCGAGCATATCGACGCGATGTTCGATGCGATGCCGGTCATGGTCACCCAGGCCAAGGCCGGCAAGGTCACGCCGCTGGCGGTGACCGGCGCCAGGCGCTCCTCCGCACTGCCCGACGTGCCGACCATCCTGGAGGCGGGCGTGAGCTACGAGATCGCGGGATGGTTCGGAATTCTCGCGCCCGCCGGCACGCCGGAGGCCGTCGTCAAGCGGCTGCGCGATGAGGTGGCGAAGGCGGTGGCGGCGCCAGACGTCGTCGTGCAGCTCGACGGACAAGGTATGGTCCCGGTCGGCAGCCAGCCCGAGGAATGGCGGACCTATCTTCGATCCGAGCTGGAGACCTATTCGAAGATCATCAAGGACGCCAACATCAAGCCCTGACGGACGACCGATGCCAAGGAACATGCTCGACGGCGGTCAGGTGATCGTCGACTACCTCGTACGCGAGAAGGTGCCCTACGTCTTCGGCCTGTGCGGCCACGGCAATATCGGCTTCATCGACGCGCTGTTCGAGCGCGCGCAGGAGATCAAGACCATCTCCGTCCACCATGAGACCGTCGCCGGCTTCATGGCCGACGTGTACTACCGCGTCGGCGGCAAGCCGGCGGCGACCTTCACGTCATGCGGTCCCGGCTCCGCCAATCTTCCGATCGCGCTCGCCAATTCCTACCTCGACTCCGTTCCGTTCCTGGCCGTGACCGGCAACGTGCCGACCGGCCAATTCAATCGCGGGGCGTTCCAGGAGCTCTACCGCCACTACCAGGCGGATTTTCCATCCACCGTGCGCGCCTGTTGCAAGCGCGTGTTCCAGCCCACGCGGGGGGACATGGTGCCGCTGGCAATCCGGCAGGCGTGGAAGACCATGGTCACGGGACGGCCGGGACCGGTCGTGCTCGATGTTCCATTCGATATCTTCAAGGAAGCCGCCGCCGAGGAGACGCCGAAGCCGGAGGAATGGAACACCAACATCTCCAGTCGTTGCGGCGCCGACCCCGAGGGCGTGAAGCAGGCTGCCGACATGCTGCTGGCGGCCGAGCGGCCGGTCATCCTCGTCGGCCAGGGCGTGAAGTACGGCGGCGCGACCGCCGACCTGTTGCGGCTGGCGGAGCAATTGCGCATCCCGGTGGCCTGGTCGGCAAGCGGCACCGGCGCGATCGATTTACGCCACCCGCTCGCGCTGGGTCTGGTCGCGCGCAACGGTCCCTACCAGGCCAATCACGCCGCGCGCACAGCCGACGTGCTGCTCGCGCTCGGCGTTCGCTTCGACGACCGCACCTCGAGCTCGTGGCTGCCGGGCTACTCCTTCACCATCCCGCCGACCAGGCTCATCCACGTCGACATCGATCCCGACGAGATCGCGCGCAACTATCCGGTCGCGCTCGGGCTGATGGCCGACGTGCGCACGTTCCTGCGCCAGCTGCTGGCAGAGGTCGAGACGCGCAACAGCTCGAGCGACGTCGCAGCCTCCCATGCCGGATGGCTCGCCGCCATCGACGGCTATCGCAAGGAATGGAACGCGTACATCGCGCCCGGATTCGTCGAGGATTCCACGCCCATCCACCCGCAACGTGCCGCTCACGAGATCGACAAGGCGCTCCCGGACGACGCCATTCTGGTGAGCGATATCGGCGTCCACCACAACTGGCTGATCCAGTTCTGCCATCCCAGACGCCCGGATTCGCTGATCGGCTCGATGGGCTTCGGACCGATGGGGTTCGGCGTCGCGGGCGTGCTCGGGGCACAATTTGCGGCGCCCGAGCGGCCGTGCGTCTCCGTGTGCGGAGACGGCGCCTTCTTCATGCATGCAAGCGTGCTCGGCACGGCGGTTGAGTACGGCCTCCCCGTCGTCTGGGTGGTGTGGAACAACTTCGCCTATGCCTCGATCCGGGGACTGCAGCGCGGCTATCTCGGCGGCCGCGAGCTCGCCACCGACTTCCGCCATCCCGACACCGGTGCCCCGTACAATCCCGACTTCGCCGCCATGGCGCGCTCGGCGGGCATCGACGGCGTCAATGTCGACCGCGCCGCCGATCTCGCGGATGCGCTGCGCGCCGCCGTCGCCGCGCGGCGGCCCTACCTCATCAATGCCAATATCGGAGCCGATAAGAACCCGGGCGGCGCCGGAGCGTGGGAGCTTCCGGGACTTGGCCAGAGCCAGCCGGCGTTCGGCGGTCGCTACCAGCCCTGACGCGGATTCTGCATGGGGGAGACATCGTGATCGCCTGGCTCCGCGCCATCGTCGAGGATCCGCGCACCGAGCGCGTGATCATGTCGCTCATCATCATCAACGCCGTCATCCTGGGTCTCGAGACCAGCAAGAGCGCCATGGCCTCGTTCGGCCCCCTGCTCGAGATCCTCGACCACGTCATCCTGGCGGTCTTCGTGATCGAGATCGCCGCGCGCATGGCCGTTCACCGCCTGGATTTCTTCCGCGACCCCTGGAGCGTGTTCGATTTCCTGGTGGTCGGAATTGCGCTGGTCCCGGCCACCGAGACCTTCAGCGTGCTGCGCGCGTTGCGCATCCTGCGGGTGCTTCGCCTCGTTACCGCAATTCCGACTCTGCGGCGCGTGGTCGCCGGCCTGTTGGCGTCGCTTCCGGGAATGGGCTCGATCGTGTTCCTGATCGCCCTCCTCTATTACGTCTTTGCGGTGATGGGCACCAAGCTGTTCGGGGAGACCAATCCGGAGCTGTTCGGCTCGCTCGGCAGCTCGCTGTTCACGTTGTTCACGGTGATGACGCTGGAGGGCTGGGTCGACGGCGTCACCAAGCCGATCATGGAGCATCATCCCTTTGCCTGGATCTTCTTCTTCGTCTTCATCGTGGTGACCACTTTCATGGTGCTCAACCTGTTCATCGGCGTGGTGGTCAATGCCATGCAGGCGGAAGCCGTGAAGGCGGAAGCCGCCGAGCGCGCGACCGAACGGGAGATGATCCACGAGGAGGCCGCACCGATCCTGGCGGAGGTCAAGAGACTGCGCGCCGAGCTTGCCGCGCTGCGCGCGGATCTGCGCGCACCGGTGTCCAAGCCGGGCGGGTAGACGCGCATCGTCTCCCCCGACCCCCCGCCGCGAATTGCGCAGCCCGCAGATTGGGATCAAGTGCGAAAATGCTTCGACAGCCTGAGCCCCTGCGCCTGGTAGCTCGAGCCGATGCGCTCGCCGTAGAGCGACCTCGGCCGCTCGAGCATCCGTTCATAGACCAGGCGTCCGACGGTCTGCCCGTGCTCCAGGATGAAGGGTACTTCGCGCGAGCGCACTTCCAGCACTGCGCGCGCACCGTGCCCACCTGCCCGAGCGTAGCCGAAGCCGGGGTCGAAGAAGCCCGCATAGTGCACGCGAAACTCGCCGACCAGCGGATCGAACGGAACCATCTCGGCCGCGTAGTCGGGCGGCACCTGCACGGCTTCCTTGGAGGCGAGGATGTAGAACTCGTCGGGGTCGAGGATCAGGCTCTGGTCGGCGCGCGCGCGGATCGGCTCCCAGTATTCGGTAATGTCGTAGCCCGCGCGCCGCTCGACATCGATGAGCCCGGTATGGCGCTTGGCGCGATATCCCACGATGCCGGCGGCCGCGGCGTCGATCGAACCCGGATGCGCGAGCCCATTCGGCGCAAGCGAG
This sequence comes from uncultured Alphaproteobacteria bacterium, assembly GCA_963840535.1. Classification (GTDB taxonomy): domain Bacteria; phylum Pseudomonadota; class Alphaproteobacteria; order Rhizobiales; family Xanthobacteraceae; genus VAZQ01. The sequence continues at coordinate 79,385 of CAWIZJ010000046.1, read as the reverse complement.
AGATCGACACTCACCGCAATGCCTTCGCCTACCTCGGCGTCGTCATCGTCGACCAGCCGTTCGCGGGCATGCAGCGCGCGCAACGCTTCGGCATCGAGCACCGCGTTTCCGTGCCGGAAACGGATTTGCGACAGGCGCGAGCCTTCGCGCACCAGAACCGGAAAGGTGCGCGGGCTGATCTCCGCGTAGAGCGGCCCATGATAGCCGGGCTCGATGCGGTCGAACCCGCGGGTCTCGTCGGCGATCACGCGTGTGAACACGTCGAGCCGGCCGGTCGAGCTCTTCGGATTGGCCGCCGCGGCGACATCGTCCGGGAGAGCGAGGCTCTCCACCAACGGTACGATATAGACGCAATTGGTCTCCAGCACCGCGCCGTCGCCGAGCGCGACCTCGTGCAGCTTCAGCTCGTCGATGCGCTCTGCCACCGTGGTGTTGGGGCCGGGCAGGAAGCTGGCGCGCACACGAAAGGCCGTTTCGCCCAGCCGCAGGTCGAGGCTCGCAGGCTGGATCTGGTCGGGCACGAATTCGTAGGCCGGCAGAATGCCGCCTGCCTGCGCGAGCGCCGCGATCATGTGGTCCGGCAGGATCCCCTTGCGGTCGACGGCGAATGCATGCGGCAAGGCGAATGCTTAACCTCTCTTCTGGCTCCGGCGCCGGCGGGCAAGCGCACTTTCCCCGAAGGTCCAGATCACCCCCGCCCCTTCGAGATGCGGTCTCTAGCCGATGACCGTCTTGACTAAAAGACAGCGGCCGCGCTACAGGGACCTTATCCCGTGGTCATTTGAGCCGGCCGGCTTGCAGCCACGTAAAACAAGTCGCTAAAAGGCCGGGGACGCGTAGGACCCGGCGGAGCTTCTCCGGCCGGGTTTTTTGTCGGGTAGAGGAGACCCTGATGTCCGCGTCGGCAAAGCGAAACTATCGCCCGGAGACCCAGTTGGTGCAGGCCGGCATCCTGCGCTCGCCGTTCGGCGAGACGTCGGAGGCATTGTTCCTGACCCAGGGCTACGTCTACGAGACCGCTGCGAGTGCGGAGCGGCGCTTCAAGAACGAGGAGCCCGGGTATCAGTACTCGCGCTTCGCCAATCCGACGGTTCACATGTTCGAGCAGCGCATGTGCGCCCTCGAAGGGGCACAGGCGGCACGCGCAACCGCTACCGGAATGGCGGCGGTCACCACCGCCTTGATGGGCCAGGTCAGGGCCGGCGACCATCTGGTCGCATCCAGGGCCCTGTTCGGCTCCTGCCTCTACGTCGTCGAGGAGCACTTGCCGCGCTACGGCGTCGCCTCGACCCTGGTCGACGGGACCAGCCTCGATCAATGGCGCGCGGCCGTGCGGCCGAACACCAAGACGTTCTTCCTGGAAAGTCCGACCAATCCGGCGCTCGAGGTGCTCGACATCAAGGCGATCGCCGAGATCGCCCACGCGGCGGGTGCAACGCTGGTCGTCGACAACGTGTTCTCCACGCCGCTGTTCCAGAGGCCGCTCGAGCTCGGCGCTGACTGCGTGGTCTATTCGGCCACCAAGCACATTGACGGCCAGGGCCGCTGCCTCGGCGGCATCATTCTCGGCTCGGAGAAATTCATCCAGGAGAATGTCCACAACCTGATCCGCCAGACCGGCCCGTCGGTGTCGCCATTCAACGCCTGGGTCCTGCTCAAGGGGCTGGAGACGCTTTCGGTGCGCGTGCGCCGGCAGACCGATACGGCCGCGACCGCGGCGGTCGCGCTCGCCCAGCATCCGAAGATCTCGCGGCTGATCTATCCGGGGCGGCCGGACCACCCGCAGGCCGAGGTGGTGCGCCGGCAGATGACTGGCGGCTCGACCCTGGTCGCGTTCGAGATCAAGGGCGGAAAGGAAGCGGCCTTTCGTTTCCAGGACGCGCTCCAGCTCGTTCGCATCAGCAACAATCTCGGTGATGCCAAGAGCCTGGTCACCCATCCCGCCACCACCACCCACCAGCGCCTGACGCCGGCGGCGCGTGCCGCGCTCGGCATCAGCGACGGGCTGGTGCGGCTCTCGTGCGGGCTCGAGCACCCCGACGATCTCATCGATGACGTCATGGCCGCGCTGAAGGTGGCATGAAACGGACGAGCGGCGGATAGCGGAAGGGCCTACGCAACTCCCCGTTCAGCGCACGCCGCCGGGCCCGCCCGCGGTCGCCGTCGGCCGGGTCGCCGCCTCGGCGACGGCAGCGCCCAGCCACTTGGCGACGCAGGCATAGCTCCAGTCGTTCATGTGCAGCCCGTCCGCCGACACGAACGCCTCGAACGGCAGCCGCTCGACCTCGTGCCAGCGGCGCATGAGCTCGAAGCGGTTGAAGAGGCAGACGTGCTCCGCCTTGGCGGCGGTGGCGATCAGCGAGACCATGCCCTCGACGTTCGGCTTGGAGATGACCTTCGGCGCATATTGCGGATCGATCAGCACGATGTCCGCGCCGGTCGCCTTCAGGCGCGCCAGTCCCTCGTGCAGCAGCGTGGCATGAGGGAGCACGGCGCGATCGCGCAGGACCGAGTTCGTCCCGACCTGCCACAGCACAACGTCGGGCTGCTCGGCGATCACCGCGGCGTCGAGCCGGGCCAGCATGTCCCCGGCCTCCTCGCCGTTCACGCCGCGATTGAGCACCGTGATCCGGTGTCCGGGGAAACGCCGGTTGAGCTCCTCCGCAAGCCGGCTCGGATACGACGCCGCTGAGGTGCTCGCCCCCGCACCAAAGGTCGACGACGAGCCCAGGGCTACGATCTTGATTGGCTCCCGGCCGGCGAGCCGCCGCGCCATGCGCAGCAGCGGGAGATCGAATCGGGCCCGCTCCGCCGCCACGTTGCAGGGCGCCGGCCCGGGGATCGCCGGGGCCGCCGCCGGCAGGGTGGCAGGCTTCGCCGCCGGTCCCGGCAGCTGCGCCTGTGCCTGGTGGACGGCAAGCAATTGACCGGCCGCAACGAACGCGAAAAAGGCCGCGCGGCGCACCAAGACTTGGCAATGCATGATTCGAGCTTGTCCCAGTGGAAGTTTTTCGTTGCGCCTCTTATTGACCCTTCTTGACCTCGACCGCCTTCAAATGGGCGGCATCGATGATCATGGCAGCAATGCCCCGCCCAATGCAATCGTGGACCCGGTGGGCGAGCATATATTCCTTGCCGGCGGCGTATAGATCGAATGCCCCCACATCGGACCAATGCCGCATGATGGCGAGTCGGTCGAAGAGCGGGATCTCGTTCTGCTGGGCGACCACTCGCATCAGATCGGCATAGGGACCGAGCGCGACCATGATGTCGGTGCGCGGACTGTACTGCATGTTCATCAGGATGACGTCGGCACCCCCCTTGTGCAGGGTCTCCACGCCATCCTCGAGGGCGGACTTGAAAACGTCGGCCTCTATTCTGCGTATGGCATCGAGGGTCCCTGTCTGCCAGATCACCAGGTCGGGCTTCTCGTCCGCGAGCAGCTTCGCCATCCCGTTCGCCAGGTCCTCGGTGGTCATCCGGGTCCGCACCAGGGTGACGACCTTGACCGCAACCGAAGGCAGCCGCTGCTTGAGCGCCGCCTCCAGCCGCGCCGGGTAGGCGGAGCGCGGACCATCCGGGCCGGCGAGGATCGACGATCCGGTTCCCACCACCGCGATGGTCAGCCGCTGATGCTGCGTCACCGCCGCCTCGACCCGCTTGAGCGGGTAACTTCCATACAGCAAATACCCCGGAATCTCGCACGCTTGCTTCTCGCCGGCGAAGCCGGTTCCGGCCAATGCCAATACAGCGGCTAGCGCCGCAACGGGCGTTCTCATGCCTCGCCTCCCGCGAGGTCGGCGTCCGGCGTCTTCTTCGGACGCGATCCGGGACTTCGTCCTTCGGTCTTCTTGTACCATGCTATCAGACCGGCAGCGGCAGTCATTATCAGAATGCCTAACGCGCTCGCCAGGAACTGCATCCAGATCGCGCCCGATACCTCGACCATGGCGAAATGGGCGGCGAAGGACAGAAAGACCCCGAGGCAGAAGATCTCGAGCGAGTGCTGGCCGCAGACGATCAGCGGCCACGCCCACCACGACTTCAGCGGCGGCCAGTCGCGCGGGATGAACCACACCGTCACCACTGCCAGCGCGAGGAAATGCGCAATCCGCAGAACGTCGAGATAGGGCTTGTCGATCGGGTAGATCACCTCCTCCAGCCAGTGCGGTACGGATTGGCTCATGTGGGGCAGATACCAGGTCAGCGTGATGACGAATGCGAACACGAGATAGGCAATCGCGACCGCGAGCGTCACCCGCGATTGCAGCACCGATGCGAGACGCTGGGCTCCCCCCAGCGCGCACCAGGCACCGAACACGAACAGCAATTGCCAGGCGAAGGGATTGAAGTACCAGGTACCGCTGGGATAGCTCGGCATGTTCCACTGAAATTCCCAGGCCAGCACGTAGAGCAGTATCGAGGCGGCGAGCGCCAGGCTCGGCCGCAGCTGCAGCAGCCAGAGCATCGGCGGGAACAGGAGCAGCAGAACGATGTAGAGCGGCAGGACGTCCATGTTGGCGGGCTTGAACTTGAGCAGCAGGGCCTGGATGATCGTCACGTCGGGCTGCTTGAGAAAATCGAGGATGTTCATTTCCTCGGCGTAGAGCGGGTTCTCGAAGTTGGTCGCAACGTAGGAAATCTCGGCGAGGTAGATCGCGAACAGAAAGACATGGGCGACGTAGATTTGCCATGCCCGCCGCAATATGCGCGCGCCGGCAATCAGGAAACCACGCTCGCGCATCTCCCGGCCGTACACGAACGCCGCGGTATAGCCGGAAACGAACACGAAGATTTCGGTGGCGTCGCTGAAGCCATAGTTGCGGATCGTGGCCCAGGCGACGATGTTCGAGGGAATGTGATCGAGAAAGATGAGCCAGAGCGCCAGCCCACGGAACAGATCGAGCCGCAGATCGCGTCCGGTGGTGACCACAGGGGCATGCATCTGGCGATCTTTCGTGCCTCGACCCATGCCCTGAACCCGAAATTCGCGGACCTGTACCGCGAATCCGATTGCAAGCTTCGGAATCGGAACGCTACCGCCAATACTTAGTGCCTCCGCGTCCAACTTGGGAGTCGCTCGTCGCAATCCGCTCGCGCCGCGGGTCGTTCATTCCATTGCGCCGAAAAATTCGCTAGAAAGACCCGCCCGTGCAGTCCGCGTGGGTGTCACCGCACGTGCGCCCCGGACGCGTTGCTTGGTCGCATTTTCCAGGGTAGCCGGTGCCACTGTTGCGGTAGATACGCTCCAATCACGGCCCGGAGCGGGGTTTCGATCGAAGGAGCTTGGCGCCGGCCCGCGGAGCATGAGCGAAGGAGAGCCCGTTCTGGGGCCGAAGGCTGGCACATGAACAATCCCAAGACGCCGTATCGGGCGGTTACCCGCCAGATCGAGGTCAGAGTCGCCCCGCGCTTCCTGCCCGACCGTTCATCGCCCGAGAACGGCTATTTCTTCTGGGCCTATGCCATCACCCTCACCAATCTCGGCCGCGAGACCGTGCAGCTCAAGACCCGCCATTGGCGGATCACCGACGCGCAGGGCCGCCTGCAGGAGGTGCGTGGCGCCGGTGTCGTCGGCGAGGAGCCGGTGCTCAAGCCAGGCGAGAAATTCGAATATACCAGCGGCGTGCCGTTGCCCACGCCATCCGGCTTCATGACCGGCAGCTACGGGATGGTGAGCGCGAACGGCGAGCAATTCGATATCGACATTCCGGCCTTCTCGCTCGACACCCCGCAGCGGGAGCGCACCATCAATTGAGCGGCGGGCGCGCGAACGGCTTCATTCGGCCACTCGCATGGGGCGGACCGCGGTCGGTCGTGCTGCAATCCGCTCGGGTGCAGAGCGGAAGGAAGCTCTTCCGGCGTATCATGCACGCCCGGCGGGTGACTCCGGCACCGACGCAGATCCGTTCACCTCCTGCGGCTCGAAGACGTAGCTCGAGTTGCAGAATTCGCAGGTGACGGTGATCTTGCCGTTCTCGACCATGTGGTCGCGGTCGTCCTGGGGGAAGCTGCGCAGCATCCGCTCTACACCGGTACGCGAGCACGAGCACTGTGCGTGCAGGTGCCGGTTGCGGAAGACACGGACGCCGCGCTCGTGGAACAACCGGTAGAGCAGCTGCTCCGACGAAACGTCGGGATCGAGCAATTCGACGTCGGCGACGGTCGCAACCAGCGAGCGGCCTTCGACCCAGGCCTCGTCCTCGCGCTGCGCCGGCGCTTCCATTCCCGCCGGTACGTCGCCGGGATCGAGGTCGCCCGGCCGCGCCCGCTCCGCCTCCTGCGGCAGGAACTGCAGCAGCAGCCCGCCGGCGCGCCAGCGGTGACGCACTCCATCCCCGTCGACCCGCAGCTCCTCCGCCACGGCGAGGCGCACACGGGTCGGAATCTGCTCCGAGCGCAGGAAGTACTCGTGCGCGGCATGCTCGAGGTCCTTGCCTTCGAGCGCGACGATGCCCTGATAGCGGGCCGTGTCGGGCCCCTGGTCGATGGTCATGGCGAGATGCCCGTGGCCGAGCAGCGCTCCCGGATCGGCGGCGCCCGCCGCAATGGCGTCGGCGACGCGCGCTGCATCGAAGCGCGCGCAAGCTCTCACCTTGCCGGGCGTGACATAGTCGATCACCAGCATCCGCACCGGACCATCGCTCTGGGTCTGCAGGATGAAGCGGCCCTCGAACTTCAAGGTCGAGCCCAGGAGGACCGTGAGCACGATCGCTTCGCCGACCAGCTTTGCGACCGGGACCGGATAGCGGTGGCGTGCCAGGATGGTGTCGACGGCCGGCCCGAAGCGGGCGAGCCGTCCGCGCAGATCGAGCGCCTCGACCTGGAACGGCAGGATGGTGTCGTCGGTCGACGTCTCCGACGGTGCCCGCGTCGGAATGTCGGTGCTGAGCTCGGGCATGATCGACAACATACAGGGCCGATCGGAGAAAGTTGACCCCTCCGGATGGATTTAGCGGAGGGAGAACGCCGGATGGCCCGTCTTCGGTTCCCTACCGGCAGGCTGTCGATCGGAGACCATAGAGGTGCCTTCCGAGCCGGCGAGAGGACCGGAGCGTCACTGGCGTTTCTGAGCGCACCTCGGACACGCGCGCGCCGCTGCTGCGATGGCTACGCAACGCTCAAGCGCCCGATGCTTTCGGTCCGGGCGCGCCGGCGCGTATCATCTCGGATTGCACCACAGCATAGAGCGCGCTCCACGCTTCCTTCAGTTCCGGGGTGAAGGCGGCGCCGAACTGCCGCTCCATGCTCCAGATCAGCGCCTCGCCGAAAGCGTCGTACTGCGACGGTCTCACTCCGAACTCTGCGTGCTGACGACCCGAGTGACTGATCAGCGACTGGAACAGGTCGCGCTGGTCGAGCGAGCCGACGAGGGCCGCGATCATGTCCATCAGCTTGAGCTGCTGGCGCTCCATGTCGCTCGAGAACAGGGCTCGTGCATCCGGCGCAAGCTCGAAGAAACGGCCGTAGCATGCCTCGGCGAGCTTGCGACGGATCGGCCACATCGCATCGAACGATCGCTTGATGAGGTCGGCCTGCTCGGGCGTCATGACCGCATCCCTGGGCCGCATACGCGTCCGCCCCCTGACCGTGGCCGAATTTTGGACGTCTGCCTGCTCTGCGCGAAGGTAGCGCTGCCGCCGATGCTCGGTCAACGCACGCACCCAGGCTTGCCGCGCGCCGCCGAACCCGTTGCCTCCGGCTCCATCCTTACCCGACGAGATGTCGCCATGGCGGGGACCGTGAAGCATCCCTGGCAAGTACGGGTCGCTAGTGCGGTGTCTTTGACGTTCCGATCAGTCTCGCGGCGGTTCCGTCATCGGAACGTCAAAGACAAAACCGCACAGCACCATAGACTTGCTAGTGTCCCTTTGCTTCCGACGTTCGCACTCGAGCGTGCTGCAATGTGAAGCGAACGTCGGAAGCGGGACACTAGTCGATCGATATACCCGTTTCCTTGCCGAGCCTGGTCCACGTCGCCAACTGGCCCGCCACCAGCTCGCGCATCTCGGCTGGGGTCGTGCCACGCGGATCACCGCCCATGCTCTCCAGCCTGCCTTTCACCGCGGGGACCGCAATGGCGCGGCGAAGCTCGGCGTTGAGCTTGTCGACCACCGGCTTGGGCAGCCTGGCGGGTCCGGCAAGCCCGGTCCAGGAGATGACCTCGAATCCGGCGATGTCCCGCTCCGCCACCGTTGGTACGTCGGGGAAATCGGGCCACCGCGCCTTGCTGGTCACTGCGAGTGCGCGGAACTCGCCGGCACGAATGCGCGCGCTGATCGGCCCCGACGTCGCAGCGATGAAATCAACATCGCCCTGCAGAAGGCCGATGAGCGCGGGCGCCTCGCCGCGATAGGGGACATGCAGGAAGGAGGTCTTGGTCTCGCTCCCCATGAGCTCGACGGTGGTGTGCAGAATGGAGCCCACGCCCGCGGAGCCATACTTCAACGTGCCGGGACTCGTCCGTGCCGCTTCGATCAGCTGCGTGAGCGTCTGGAAACGGGAATCCTTGCGGACGCTGATCAGGAACGGGTAGAAGCTCGCAATCGAGATCCATTCGAAATCGTCGACCACCTTGTACCTCACGTTCTTCGACAGCGCGCCGTGTGCCGGATGCGCGCTGGGAAGGACCAGCAGCGTGTAGCCGTCGGGGTCGCTGCGCGCGACCGCTTCGGCGGCGAGGCTGCCGACCACGCCGGGCTTGGGATCGATCACGATCGTCTGCCCGAGCCCTTTCGACATCTCGGTGCCGAGCAGCCGGGCGATGATGTCAACGTTCCCGCCCGGCGGGAAGCCGTGCATGAACTTGATCGGACGGGTCGGGTACTCCTCCGTCGCCGCCGCACCCGTGAGCGCAGCCATCATTAGGAGCGAACCGAGGGCTTCTCTGATCATTCCTCGTTCTCCATTCCCATTTCCATTCCCGTTCCCATTCCCCGTTCTCGATTTCCGCATCCGCAATCACTTGGGCGGAATGACCGGCAACAGCAGATAGGCCTGACGATCGGGTCCGGCGTGCAGCGTCACGTCGCCCCCGAAGATGTGGGCCGGGCGGTCGCGCGGATCGTCGTGGCGGAAAACCGCGACGCCGGTCCACACCGCGCCCAGCGTCTTCAAGCCCGGGCCGGCGCCGCCGCCATAGACGTAGTCGCGGCCGCGCACCGTCAGTGCGATGCGGAAGCCCTTGGGCACCACGATGCAGGTGGGCCAGACCTCCACGTCGACCTCGTAGACCTCGCCCGGCTCGAGCTTCTGCTCCTCGTCATGGCTGTGGTAGGGCCGGTACGGCAGGGTGAGCCTCGGATCGAGCTTGCGGTGCGAGACCCGCAGCCAGCCCTGCGCGACCGGTGTGTGCGGATCGAGCGCGCCCTGAAACACACATTCCTTCATGTCGGGATGGAACACGCGCACGACCAGGAACAGGTCGGCGTCCGCGGTCGCCGACGACACCCAGAGCTTCGCCGCGATCGGACCGGTGATCTCCGTCTCGCGTTCGAGCGGCTGGGTCAGGAACGTCATCCCGTCCGAGAAGCCGCCATACGTGACCGACGAGGCCTTGCCCGGCGGCGAGCTCGACAGCGAATGATTTGCCGGGTCGACGAACAGCTTCGTCCATTGCGTGCGCGCAAGCGGCCACTCGGTCTCGTGGCGCTCGACGAACCTGGCGCCGACGTGGCGCACTTGCAGCAGCACCCTGGGCTGCCTGGTCCAGCCGGTGTCCTCGCCTTTGAGGAAATGGCCGAAGAACTTCTTCTGCAAGCCGACGCCGTAGTCGGTGTAGAAATGCGTCCAGTGCTCGAGGCCGTGGCATTCGAGCCACTTCTGCGTCGAGGCCGCGCGCACGAAGCCTTCGAAATTGCCGCGCGGGTGCAGACCCTGGCCGCCCCAGTTGGCGGTGGAAAGGAGCGGCACCTTCACCTTCGACCAGTCGGGCATGCGCGACTGCCAGTAGTCGGCGGTGTCGAGCTTGTGGGCGAGGCAATCCTCGTAGAAATTGCGCCGGTTGGCGCCCAGCTCCTCCTCGGTGAGCTCGATCGGGCCCGACACCCAGTCTCCGTTCATGCGGCTCTTGAAGCCGCGCCTGCCGCGCCCGTGCTGCAGCGTGTAGACCTGCGAGCGCGACCAGTCGTGGGTGAAGCCGTTGCAGAAGATGCCGCCGTGATGCGCCATGTCGCGGTAGAAGTCGGCAGCGCCTTCCCATGTGCAGATGGCGGCGAGATGCCTGGGCTCGAGCGCCGCGCACTGCCACTGGTTCTCGGCGTAATAGGAGATGCCGTTCAATCCCACCTTGCCGTTCGACCACGGCTGCACGCCGGCCCAGTCCACGCACTGCGCGAGATCCATTGCCTCGCGTCGCGACCAGATGTCGATCACGCCGGGCGAGCGTCCGGCGCCGCGGCTGTCGACGCGGATCACGACGTATCCGTCCGGCACCCATTTCTCCGGGTCGACGACCTCCCAGCACTGGTACTTGTTGCTGGAGCCGGCCGGCACGTCGGGGCGGTCCTCGCACATGCGCCGCCATTGCTCGGTGTAGAGGTCCTCGAAGTGCAGCCATTTGCCGTATGGGCCGTAGGTCATGATCACCGGGTATCGGCCCTGCGCGATCGGGCGGTAGATGTCGCAGCGCAGGACCAGTCCATCCTCAATCGTGATCGGCATGTCCCAATCGATCCGCATGCCGTCCCGGATCTCGCTGACTTCTCGGTAGCTCATTCAGTCTCCTCCCAGGCGGAATTCGAGTTACGCCGCACCCCCGATACGCCGGCCGTCCGGCCCGAACAGGAAGATGCACTCCGGGCGCGAGCGTCGAGCCCCACCTGCTCGCCGGGGCGCAGCTCGGCCATGGCGAGCCCCTCGCTGACGGCGATGAAGGCCCGCTCGGTGCCGTCATTGAAATAGAGCAGCGTGTCCTTGCCGAGCGGCTCGACCAGGCGCACCGGCAGCGCGACGTCGCCGCCGCCGCCGAATCGGACCCCGACGTGCTCCGGCCGGATCCCGAGCGTCACCGCGCCCGCCGCGACGGCACCGTAGCGCTCCGGCAGCGGCAGCGAGAGGCTATTGGACCGGAAGCGTGGCCCGCCGGCGGCATGCGCGAGCTCCCCCGCCACGAGATTCATCGACGGCGAGCCGAAGAAATCGGCGACGAAATAGCTCACCGGATTGGAGTAGATTTCCATGGGGGAGCCGGTCTGCTCGATCTCGCCGCTTCTCATCACCACGATGCGGTCGGCGAGCGTCATCGCCTCCTCCTGGTCGTGGGTGACGTAGATGAAGGTTCGCCTGAGCTCCTCGTGCAGACGGTCGCATTCGGCACGCAGCTCGCGGCGGAGCTTGGCGTCGAGGCTGGAAAGCGGCTCATCGAGCAGGAAGGTCGAGGGATTGGTGACCAGCGTGCGGGCGAGCGCGACACGTTGCGACTCGCCGCCGGAGCACTGGGCGGGCATCTTGTCGAGCAGGTGGGCGATGCGCACCATGTCGGCGACTTCCCCGACACGCTTCCTGCGCTCCGCCGCCGGCATCCTCTTCATGCGCAGGCCGAATTCGATGTTCTGCGCGACGGTCTTGTGCGGAAACAGCGCGTGGCTCTGGAACACCATGCCGAGCCCACGGTCGCGCGGCTCGAGATCGTTGACCACGCGGCCGTCGATTGCGACCTCGCCCGCGGTCGGGTCCTCGAAGCCGGCGATCATGCGCAGCGTCGTGGTCTTGCCGCAACCGGAGGGGCCGACGAAGACGACGAACTCGCCGTCCTCGATCGCAATGCTGAGGTCTCTGACCGCCACGACCGGGCCATAGGTCTTGCGCAGGTTGCGGAGCTCGATGCGGGCCACGACGATCTCCCGGCCCTACCGGCGGACCATGCCGAAGCTGAACCCGCGCGCCAGGTGCCTGCGGATGACCAGTCCGATGATCATCAGCGGGATGGTGATGCCGACGGCGAGCGCAGCCTGGCGGCCGTAGACGCGGCCCTCCGACGTGCCCTGGTATTTCGACAGCTCGACCGGAAGCGTCACCGCCTCGGTCTTGCCGATGATGAACGCGAGCAGGTACTCGCTCCAGGTCAGGATGAGGATGAACAGGAAGGTGGCGACCAGGCCCGAGCGGATCAGCGGCAGCACGATCTCGAATACTGTGCGCCAGCGCGAGGCACCGAGGATCTCCGCCGCCTGCTCGATCTCGCGCGGCACCTCGTCGATGAAGCTCTTGGTCATCCATACCGCATAGGGCAGCGTGGTGAGAAAGTAGATCAGGATGAGGCCGAACACGCTGTCGAGCAGGCCGAGCGCGGAATAGTACAGCGAGAGCGGCGCCACGATGACGATCGGCGGAATCATGCGCAGCATGAGGAGCTGGAACATGCGCGCTTCGGAGAGAATACGGTAGCGCGACACGCCATAGGCGATGACCGCGCCGAACACCACCGCGAGCAGGGTCGACGTGCAGGCGATGACGAGCGAGTTGCGCAGCGCGATCAGCGGCTTCTGCAGCGACTTGATGTACTGCGTCTCGGCGTATTCCTCCACGCCGAACCACACGTTCATGTAGTTCGCCAGCGTGGGCGGGTCGGGAATGTAGACCGGTGGCCAGGCGAACCATTGGCTGTCGATCTTGAACGAGGTGGCGATCATCCAGTAGATCGGGAAGAACACGACCATCGCCCACGCGCCCAGCACCACGTACCGGAGCGTGGTCGAGATGCGGCGGCGCTGCGTCCTCGTCACGGTCACGCTCCCGTCTGCGCGTACATCGTATCGAGCGCACGCTTTTCGCGGCGCAGCAGCTGGATCGCCAGCAGCACGATGACGATCATCAGCATCATCGCGACGTAGCACAGGGCCGCGCCCTTGGAGATCTGGAAGTACTGCCAGGTGGTGAGGAAGATGTAGACCGGAATCGTCTCGGTGGCGGTTCCCGGTCCGCCCTGGAACAGGGCCCAGGTCTTCGGGAACTCGGCCATCGCCTCGAGGAAGCGCAGCACCAGCGCGAGAAAAATCACCGGGCGCAGCAGCGGAAGCTGCACCTCGAGGAAGATCCGCAAGCGCGATGCGCCGAGGATTTGCGCGGCTTCGATCGGCTCCTTCGGGATGGCGGCGAGCCCGGCCAGGATGATGATGAACGAGAATGGCGTCCAGTTCCAGATTTCGAGGATCATCACGGCGATGAGCGCGATGTCCGCGTTGGTCAGCCACGCCGGCTTGAACTCGATGCCGCTGATGCGGCTGATCAGGTCGTTGACCGGCCCGCTCTGGTACAGCAGCATCTCGGCCGTGTAGGCGATGACGATCGGCACCGTCAGCATCGGCAGGATGAAGACGATGTAGAACAGCGCCTGGCCGCGGAACGGCCGATGCATGAGATAGGCGAGCGCAAAACCGATGACGAAGCAGCCGACGGTCGAGCCGGTCGCAAAGACGAGCGAGCGAACGATGGCCCAGCCGAAGCGGGAATCGCCGAGCACCTCCGTGAACAGGTCGAGCCCGATCCACTCCGCCTCCCACCATGAGCCGAGATAGACGGTCCACTGGTGCAGGGAAAAATAGAGCTGCAGGAAGAGAACCGGCAGCAGGACGCCGGCGACCAGCAGGATCAGGGGGATCGAGAATCGACCACTTGAAACGCCGGATCGCGCGCGTGCGCGATGCCTCGCGCGGGGACGGGTGCACCGCCTGCACGCTAATTGCGACCGCCGTCACCCGCATGCCCCATCAGATCGCGCACCCGATGCGCGCCGTCACCGTCGGGACGCTCGCGAGGATCGAGCGTCCCGATGGCCGCGACGCTCGGCTCCCCTCCCCGAGCCATCCGGCGTCAGGCCGGCTTGTCTCGCTTGGGCATCACCGCCTTGTAGCTCGAAAGCTCCTCCTTGAGCTTGCGCCGCCCAATGCGGTTGATGACGCCGTTCCATTCGTCGGTCGTGCGCTTGAGCACGTCCCTGGCGGGTAGCTGGCCGACATAGGCTTCCGACAGGTTCTTCGCCAGCAGGTCCTGGAACTCGATGTAGCCCGTCAGATAAAGCGGCGGACTGACCACCTGCAGATTCGCCTCGACCGCCTTCATGCCGGCCGGCGTGTAGTTCTCGATCACCGAGGGAGCGGTCATGTGGCCCTTGTGCCAGGCATCGTTGAACGAGTTGACCTTGTCCGACACGATCGGAGTCGAGTTCTTCAGGGTTGCCCACCACAGTGCCAGGTACGCCGCCTGCGCCTTGCGCGGGCTGTACTTGTTCACCAGGACCGCCGCGATCGGCGATGCGATCGAGCGGTGGATCCGCTTGCCGGACTTGTCCGAGCCTGGAACCAGGCCGTACAGCCACTTGCCGTGGGTCGGCGACTTCTCCCGGTTCTCGTTGAGCCGCATGGTGCCGCTCCAATACTGGCAGGAGGCGACCTTGCCGCTCACGATGCGCGGGATCATCTGCGGGGTGCCCCAGCCGGCCGATTCCGGATGCGCGCCCTTCTTCTCCTGCAGGTAGATGTCGACCGCGTAATTGCCGGCTTCCGTGTTGATCGTCGGATTGACGTCGTCGTCGAACGGGAAGCCGCCGGCCGCGTAGAACATCATGTACCACCAGGTGGCCCCGTTGGCCCGGTTGCGCAGGCTGCCCGAGCCGGTGATGTCCTTTTCCGGATTGTGGAAGAACTGCTGGAGACGCAGATCGTCCTCCCACGTCTCCGGGTAGGCGAGCTTCTTGCCGAACCTGTCCTCGAACCGCTTCTGGTTGTCGGCATCCTCCATCAGGTCCTTGCGCAGGTAGTGGCAGTGGACGTTGCCGTCGGTGATGACCCCGTAGGTGTTCCCCTTGTAGGTCATGAAGTTTCCGTAGTCGCCGACCGCGTTGATCTTGAAATTCGCCTTCTTCATGTATTCGTCGAGGGGCTCCAGCAGCCCCGCGGAGGCCAGCGAAGGGATCATGTTGGAATCGATGTGGAAGAAGTCGAATTGCGGCGAGCGCGAGAGCGCTTCCGCCATCGCGCGCTGCGGCGCGTCGAAGATCGAGATGTCCTGGATCGAGCCGACCCCGATACCGGTCAGCTGCTTGAACTCCTGCATCGCCGGCGTCATCGGCACGTAGTAGTTCGACCAGATCATGCCGCGGATATCAGCCGCGCCGAGCGGCTTTGCGGCGGCAACGATGCGGTCGTCCTCCTCGGCCGCGAAGGCGCGGCGGATGCCGGAGAACGGCACGGCGCTCGCCATCGTCAGGCCGATGCCGCCGCCTACGAATGTCCGCTTGGTTATTGTCGTGCTCATCATTCCCTCCCTCGACTGACAGCATCGTACGCTTAGTCGATCTTCAGGGCCAGGGTCCGAATGATCGGGGATCCGGCGCGCGATCTCGTCCTCGAGGTAGTCCTGGTCCCTCCGGATCGAGGCGTCCTGCGGCTCGAATGTCCCGAAGACCGGAGCTGCCGGTGGTCGCGATCGGCCAACAGCGCAAGATCGGCCTGGGCAACCTGACGGTGGCATGACAGGCGTCCCGCCCGCCCCGTCAGGCGGGCTGGTCAGACGAGGGCAGAGCAAAGCCGCGCGCCGGTTGCGGCATCGAAGAGATGAAGATGCTCGGGCGGCACCACGAGCGACAACGAATCGCCCGCAGCCACGCGTGCGCTGCCGGGCAGGCGCACGGTCAGCCCGATCCCGCTCTTGCCGAGGTGGCCGTGCACGAGCGTATCGGCACCGAGCGCCTCGACGAAGCCGACCGCGAGCTGGACCGTGTCCGGCTGTCCGCGCCCGAGCACGATATGCTCGGGTCGAATGCCGAGCATGACATCCCGTCCGGCATGCCCGGCGGGCATGCCGACCGCAAACCGCACGCCGTCGAGCTCCACGATCGCTCCGTCGGCGGTGAGCCGCGCGGGCAGCATGTTCATGGCCGGGGAGCCGATGAAACCGGCAACGAACGTGGTCGCTGGCCGCTCGTAGACCGCGAGCGGGCTGCCGATCTGCTCGGCGCGACCCGCATTCATGACGATCAGCCGGTCACCCAGCGTCATCGCCTCGACCTGATCGTGGGTCACGTAGACGCTGGTGGTGCGGATGCTCTGGTGGAGCCGCTTGATCTCCATGCGCATCTGCACGCGCAGCTTGGCATCGAGATTCGACAATGGCTCGTCGAACAGGAACACGGCCGGCTCGCGCACGATGGCACGTCCCATCGCTACGCGCTGGCGCTGGCCGCCCGAGAGCTGGCGGGGCCGGCGCTGCAGGAGAGCGCCCAGCTCGAGGATCTTGGCCGCGTTCTGCACGCGCTCCTCGATCTCGGCCTTCGGCATGCCGCGGATGCGCAGCCCGTACGACATGTTGTCGTAGACCGACATGTGCGGATAGAGCGCGTAGTTCTGGAAGACCATGGCGATGTCGCGATCTTTGGGCTCCAGCTCGTTGACCACGCGTCCCCCGATGGCGATCTCGCCGCCGGTGATCGCTTCGAGCCCGGCGATCATCCGCAGCAAGGTCGACTTGCCGCAACCCGAGGGCCCGAGAACGACGATGAACTCGCCGTCCACGATCTCGCAGTCGACGCCGTGAACGACCTCCAGACCGTCGTAGGACTTGCGCACGCCTCTGAGACTGACGCTCGCCATCGCGCTCGATGCCCCGGCTACTTCTCGGTCTCGACCAGGCCCTTGACGAACTGCCGTTGCATCAAGACCACCACGATCACCGGCGGGATCATGGCCAACAGTGTCACCGCCATGACGAGATTCCATTTGGCTGCGGCATCGACCACGTTGACCATGCGGGAAATGCCCATGACCACGGTGTAGTAGTCCTCGCCGGTGGTGACCAGGAGCGGCCACAGGTACTGGTTCCAGCCGTAGATGAACTGGATCACGAACAGCGCCGCGATCGAGGTGCGCGACAACGGCAGCAGCACGTCGAGGAAGAACCGCAGCGGGCCGGCGCCGTCGATGCGCGCCGCCTCGGTGAGCTCGTCGGGCACCGTCAGGAAGAACTGGCGGAACAGAAACGTGGCGGTCGCCGATGCGATCAGCGGGATGGTCAGGCCGGCGTAGCTGTTGAGCATGCCGAGGCCCGCGACCACCTCGTAGGTCGGCAGGATGCGCACCTCTACGGGCAGCATGAGCGTGATGAAGATCATCCAGAAGAACGTCATCCGCAACGGGAACTTGAAGTAGACGATCGCATAGGCCGCGATGATCGAGATCGCGATCTTGCCGAGCGCGATGACGATCGCCATCACCAGGCTGTTGAGCATCATCAGCGCGACCGGCGGCGAGCTCGACGAGGCTCCGAGCCCGCTGAGCAGCACGGTGCGATAGTTCTCGGCGAGGAAGGGGCCGGGAAGGAGCGGGACCGGCCCCGACAGCATCGTCGCCTGGTCGTGGGTGGAGGCGACGAAGGTCATGTAGACGGGAAAGGCGACCACCAGCACGCCGAGCATCAGCACGGCGTGCGCTGCGCAGGTCAGCCAGGGGCGGTGCTCGACCATCTGCGGCGCCTCAGTAATGCACCCTGCGCTCGATGAAGCGGAACTGGACGATGGTGAGGCCGATCACGATCGCCATCAGCACCACCGACTGTGCCGCCGAGCTGCCGAGATCGAGCCCCCGGAAGCCGTCGTTGTAGACCTTGAACACCAGGATCTCGGTCGCCTTCGCCGGACCGCCCTGGGTGACGGCGTGGATGATGCCGAAGGTCTGGAAGAAGGCGTGGACGACGTTCACCACCAGGAGGAAGAACGCAGTGGGCGAGAGCAGCGGCAGGATGATGGTCCAGAACCGCCTTCCGGGCCCGGCACCATCGATGGCCGCCGCCTCGATCAGGGATCGCGGGATCGACTGCAGCCCGGCGAGGAAGAACAGGAAATTGTAGCTGACCTGGTTCCAGGTTGCCGCCACGATCACCAGGAACATCGCCTGGCCGCCGTTGAGCACGTAGTTCCACTCGTAGCCCCAGCGGTTGAGCAGGTAGGAGAAGATGCCGACGCTGGGATTGAACATGAAGCCCCAGAGCACGCCGGCCACCGCCGGCGCCACCGCGTAGGGCCAGACCAGGAAGGTCTTGTAGAGGCCGGCACCGCGGATGATCCGGTCGGCCATCACCGCCAGCACGAGCGAGATCGCAAGACCGAAGAACGTCACCGCCGAGCTGAACACGACCGTGACGCGCACGGAGTGGAGGTAGTTGGGATCGCCGAACAGGGCGGCGAAATTCTCCAGCCAGACGAACTGGGCGTTGCCGCCGAACGGCCCTTCGATGAAGACGGATTGCTTGACCGCTTGTGCCGCCGGCCAGATGAAGAAGACGAGGGTGATGGCGATCTGCGGTGCGAGCAGGAGGTAGGGCAGCAGCATTCCCCGGAAAATGACGCGTTTGATCATGGTGCGTGCGTCGCTGCAGGCCGCCCATTACCGGCCGCCGGTGTGCCGCCTGCATCCCTCCCCGCGTGCGGGGAAAGGCCGGTTGCCTCGGAGACGGTCGGCGGAGCGGGGCTCTCGACGCGCGCGGGTTCGCGGGCCGTGCGCTCACCCGCCGCGCAGCGCGAACCTCGTCTCACCTGAGCGGGCCCTATCTGTTGGCACGCGCGAAGTCGGCGAGCAGCTTGTTGCCGCGCTCGACCGCTGCGTCGAGCGCCTGCTTCGTCGTCTTCTGGCCCGCCCACACTGCTTCCAGCTCCTCGTCCATGACGTCGCGGATCTGGACGAAATTACCGATGCGCAGGCCCTTCGAATTCTCGGTCGGCGGTTTGAAGTTGAGCTGCTCCACCGCCACGTCGCGGCCGGGAAACTTGTCGTAGAAGCCCTGCGCGCGGGTGCGCTGGTAGGCCGCCTTGGTGATCGGCACGTAGCCGGTGTCCATGTGCCACTTCGACTGCACCTCGGGGCTCGACAGGTACGCGAAGAACCGGGCGACGCCCTTGTACTCGTCCTTGGGTTTTCCGCTAAGCACCCACAGCGTCGCCCCGCCGATGATGGAATTCTGCGGCACGCCGCTCACGTCGGGGTAGTAGGGCAGCATGGCCATGCCGAACGACACGTCCTTCATGGCCTGCGCGAAGCCGCCCGCCGAGCCGGTGGACCCCATCATCATCGGACACTCGCCGGTGGTGAATTTCGGGTTCGGCTTGCCTTCGCGCCCGGCGTAGACGAACACCTTCTCCTTCTGCCACCTGGCGAGGTTGTCGACGTGTCGCGTGCGCAACGGATCGTTGATCGCGAGCTTGATGTCGGTCCCGGCGAAGCCGTTCGCTCCGGTCGCGAACGGAACGTTGTGCCAGGCGCCGAAATTCTCGATCTGGATCCAGGTCTGCCATTGGCTGGTGAACCCGCATTGGGAGCCGGCCGCGAGCAGCTTCCTGGCGGACTGCTCCAGCTCCGGCCAGGTCTTCGGCGGGGCAGCGGGGTCGAGACCGGCCTTCCTGAATGCATCCTTGTTGTAATAGAGCACGGGAGTCGAAGAATTGAACGGCATCGACAGCAGCTTGCCGTCCGCCGTGGAATAGTAGCCGTAGACCGCCGGCAGGAAGGCCTCGGGATCGAACGTCTCACCCGCGTCGGCCATCACCTGGTACACCGGATAGATCGCACCCCTGGCCGCCATCATGGTCGCGGTCCCGACCTCGAACACCTGAACGATGTGCGGGGGCTGGCGTGCGCGGAAGGCTGCGATCGCAGCCGTCATGGTTTCCGTATAGGTGCCCTTGTAGACGGGAGCGACCTTGTAGTCCTTCTGCGATTTGTTGAAGCCGTCGGCCAGCGCGTTGAGCGCCTCGCCCAGCTGGCCGCCCATGGCGTGCCACCACTGGATTTCGGTCTGGGCCTGCGCCGCCGCAGTGGCGCCGCAGGTCAGGGCGGCCATCGCCGCGGCGCGAAGCAGCAATCTGCGCGAGATCATCGGGGTTCTCCCTCCAAGTGGCTTTCTATTCCGCGCGCCGCGCCTCTTGCGGCGCTACGCATCATGAAGCTCTCGTGACGGGAGCTTCTGTCGGTCGCAGCGAGCGATCCGATCATGATGTTATACGGGCGACGTGCACACATAAAGCGCGTTCCGACTTGTCGCATGCGCCGGTAGCGCCGGAGCCGCCGCGCCGCTCGGCGGACGCGCTTCCCGAAGCGGGTCAGCGTGCGTGCAGGCACCATGCCAGGATGCCCTTCTGGGCGTGCAGGCGGTTCTCCGCCTCGTCGAACACCACCGACTGCGGCCCGTCGATCACCTCGTCGGTAACCTCCTCGCCCCGATGTGCAGGCAGGCAATGCATGAAGATGGCGTCCGGCTTCGCACGCGCCAGCAGGCGGGCATTGACCTGGTAGCGCCTGAGCAGGTTGTGGCGGCGCAGGCCGTCCTTGTCGCCCATCGACACCCAGGTGTCCGTCACGATGCAGTCGGCGCCCTTCACCGCCTCCTCCGGGTCGCTGCCGAGCTCGATGTCGGCGCCCGAGCACCTGATCCAGTCGGCGAGCGGTTTCTTGGGCGCGAGCTCGGGCGGAGTGGCCACCCGCAGCCGGAACTCGAAGCGCTCGGCGGCGTGCATCCAGGAGGCCAGCACGTTGTTGGTGTCGCCGCTCCAGGCAACGGTCTTGCCGCGGATCGACCCTCGTCGCTCCTCGTAGGTCATCACGTCGGCCATCACCTGGCAGGGGTGCGAGCGCCGGGTGAGACCGTTGATCACCGGCACGGTGGCATGGCGCGCCAGCTCGGTCAGCATGTCGTGATCGAGGATGCGGATCATGATCCCGTCGACGTAGCGGGAGAGCACGCGGGCGGTATCGGCGATGGTCTCGCCGCGCCCGAGCTGCATCTCCTGGCCGGTCAGCACGATCGCTTCGCCACCGAGCTGGCGCATGGCGACGTCGAAGGAGACGCGCGTGCGGGTCGAGGGCTTGTCGAAGATCATGGCCAGCGTGCGGCCCTCCAGCGGCTTGCGCTCGCGTCGCCCGCGCTTCATGGCGAGGCTCGCCTCGATCATCCCGCGCAGCTCCTTGGGCGGGACGTCGATGAGATCGAGGAAGTGGCGCGGCGCGCTCATCCGGCCGCGCCCTGCACGCGCGGCTTCGCCGCTGCCTTGCCGAGGCGGGCACAAGCGCGGTCGAGGCGCGCGACGGCATCCGCCACCTCCGCCTCGCTGACGATGAGCGGTGGCAGCAGCCGCACCACGTTGTCGCCGGCAGCGACGGTGATCATCCGTTCCGCGCGCAGCTCGTCGACCAGTTCGCCGCTCGGCACCACCGCGCGCAAGCCGATCAGGAGCCCCTCGCCGCGTACCTCGGCGATCACCGCCGGATAGCGGTCCTTGATCTCGGCGAGCCTCTGCTTGAGCAGCAGCGAGATCCGGCGCACCCGCTCCAGGAAGCCGTCCGCGAGCACGACGTCGAGCGTCGCACCCGCCGCCGCCATGCCGAGCGGATTGCCGCCGAAGGTCGAGCCGTGTGTCCCCACCGTCATCCCCTTGGCGGCGTCGGCGGTGGCGAGGCAGGCGCCGAGCGGAAAGCCGCCGCCCAGAGCCTTGGCGAGCCCCATGATGTCAGGGGTGACCCCGCAGCGCTGATAGGCGAACAGCTCACCGGTGCGCCCGATCCCGGTCTGCACCTCGTCGAACACCAGGAGGAGGCCGTTGTCGTCGCACAGCTTGCGCAGCGCGCGCAGAAACTCGGGCGGCACCACCCGCACGCCCCCCTCGCCCATGATCGGCTCGATCAGGATGGCGGCGGTCGCAGGCCCGATCGCTTGCCTGGTGGCCTGAAGGTCGCCGAACGGCACCTGGTCGAAGCCCTCGACCACGGGGCCGAAGCCGTCGAGGTATTTCTTCTGGCCTCCGGCCGCCAGCGTCGCCAGCGTGCGACCGTGGAAGGCACCCTCGTAGGTGATGATACGGAAGCGCTCCGGCCTGCCGCTCGCGGACTGGTACTTGCGCGCCATCTTGATGGCGCATTCCATGGCCTCGGCCCCGGAATTGGCGAAGAAAACGACGTCCGCGAAGCTTGCCGCACACAGGCGATCGGCCAGCCGCTCGGCTTCGGGAATGCGATAGAGGTTGGAGACGTGCCAGACCTTCCCGGCCTGCTCCGTGATCGCCTCGACCAGGTGTGGATGGGCATGGCCGAGCGCATTCACCGCCACCCCCGATGTGAAGTCGAGGTAGCGGTCGCCGTTGGCGGCGATGAGCCACGCCCCCTCGCCGCGTTCGAAGGCGAGCTCGACGCGCGCATAGGTCGGCAGGAGGTGTGACGTCCGAGGCCCGCTCATGGGTCCGATACTAGCCCGAAATGAAGTGTGCCGCCTCTCCAGGCGGCACATCGAGGCATTCTATTGCCGCTCGACCTGCTGTCAACACTCCCCCGCAGCGCACGACTGCTGGATCACGGCTCGTCCTTGCGGTAGTCGCCGTGCACGAAGCCGACCCACCCAGTGTCGATGACCTGCCCGGCGAGGCCGAGCGAAGGCTGACCGTATGTGCCGACCCGCGTGGTGGCGGTCTGCGCCACCAGGGTTGCCGGCTCAATGCCAACAATCGCAGCCCGTGCACTGAGGTAATTCGCGGTGACGTCCCCGGCGAACTCGCGGAACACGCTGACCGAGGCGAACGGCTGCAAAGCCCAACCGCCGTTCGTGAAGTTCCGTCCGAAGCGGAGCGTGGCGCGCCTGATCTTGCTGGGATCTTGCTGTCGATATCGTTGACCGCCAGGGGGTGACCATGCAAATTGGTGCCGTGTTGACGGCTGCGGTACTTTGCACCGGCTGTGCCGGTTCTGAGTTTGCTTCGCCGCTAAGTCTCAGCAAGATGTGTAGATGCCGGATGTGCGCGTGTCAGCGGTAAATTCGCTTGTGCTGTGGAGAAGGAGACCGTCCTCGGGGAGGCACTGAGGAGTGAGAGTGGGGGTCGGAGAAAATGCATCACCGCTTTGGAGTGCATTACTTTGGGTGCTATGATGCAGAGTCGAATTTTCGAGGCGTCGCCTAAACTTGAGACGTTCGGAAGCTTGGACTCCGAATGGGAAAACAAGGGCACGAATCCAGTAGGCGTCACATTTTGCGACATTCTGCGAAGACGGGCAGCCGAAGTACCGGAACAGCAAGCCTTCGTGTTCCTTGACTCGCAAGGCGCTATTGCTGATGAATTTACCTTCGCCGCTCTCGACCGACGCGCTCGTGCGATTGCGAGTGAGCTGGTCGTAAATTGCCGTCCAGGCGAGCGCGCCCTGCTGGTGCTTCCCGCCGGCCTCGATTTCGTGGCGGCGGTATGTGGTTGCTTCTATGCCGGCGTGGTCGCCGTGCCGATTGCTTTTCTAAAAGGGAAACGCGCCGCCGAACGGATAGCCTCGATCCGGGATGATGCCGATCCGGCTGTGGTGCTGACGCTCGGGGAGCTGAGGGACGATCCAGAAGTCCGTGAGGCTCGGCTCGGAGCTGCCTGTAAGCCCGTCTGGATCTATACCGACACTCTCGACGAACAGCCTCAGGATGTGTCGTTGCCGAAGCCGACGGCCGACACCCTCGCACTTCTGCAGTACACATCGGGGTCCACCAGTTCACCAAAGGGGGTGATGCTCACCCACGGTAATCTGATCGCTAACAGCGCCATGATCGCGGAGGCGTTCGGGCACGACGAAACATCTCGTGGTGTCAGTTGGTTGCCGCTGTTCCACGATATGGGCCTGATCGGCCACGTCCTGCAGGCGATTTACGTCGGCGGCCTTTCGGTCCTCATGTCACCGCTTTCGTTCCTGCAGCGGCCCGCGCGATGGCTGCAGGCTATCTCCACCTGGAAAGCAACGACGAGTGGCGGACCGAGCTATGCATTCGAGCTTTGTCTGCGATCAATTCGTGACGAACAGCTCGAGGATCTGGATTTGAGTTCCTGGCGAGTTGCGTATTGTGGATCGGAAAAGGTGCGTGCCGATATCCTCGACCGGTTCACCATGCGTTTCGCGAGAAACGGGTTCCGCCGGCAATCGCTATTGCCGTGTTTCGGCTTGGCAGAAGCAACTTTGTTCGTGACAGGGAGTCGGTCTAGGACAGGTCTAAACACAAGCGCCTGTGTTGTGAATCCCGAACCGCTTGCCGATGCCGAACCCTTCGATCCTTTGTGCTCGGTGAGTTGCGGATCGCCTGCGCGTGGCACGTCGGTTGTAATTGCTGATCCCAAATCCAGGGCGAGGCTTAACGATCGCGCCGTCGGAGAGATTTGGGTCCAGGGCGCTCATGTGGGGCAAGGTTATTGGCGTGCTCCCGAGGGCGACGATCCTTTCCGGGCCCAGCTTGCCGACGAGTTCGGGGCCATACCTCCGGACGGGCGACCTCGGCTTCATGGATGGCGGGGAGCTGTTCGTGATCGGGAGGATCAAAGATACGATTATTGTTAACGGGCTGAAGCACAGCGCAGAGGACATCGAGGCTCTCGTGATGCGGAGTCACGCGCTTTTTGCGGGTTTTCTCAGCGCGGCGTTCAGCATTGATGTTGACGGACAGGAGCATGCGGTTCTCGTTCAGGAGATCGGGCGAGCACAAATCCGGTCCGACGAACTTGGTCAAGCGGTCGCCGGGGCCCGCGCGATTGTAACGCGGCAACAGGGCCTGCGTCTTTTTGATCTTGCGCTTGTTCGTGCGGGCTCGCTGCCGCGCACGTCGAGTGGTAAGATCCGGCGATCGCGTGCGCGTCATATCTATCTTGCGAACGGCTTCGAACGGGTAGGCCCGACTGGCGGCATGCTTCCCGTAGACCCGCGCGTCGGCGTTACGCTCCCGCGGAGTTGAACATTGTCCAGCACAACAGCACGAGAACATTCGAAGCATTTCTTCGATCCTTTCGACGAGCAGCTCATTTCGTCACCCTATCCTACCTATGAGCGTCTACGCTCCGAGGAGCCGGTTCACTGGTGCGCGCCTATGCGGTGTTGGGTGTTGACGCGGATCGAAGACATCCAGGCTGTTCTCAATGACACTAATTTCATGGCCACCGAGCCCTCAAAGTATTATGCCGACTTGGCACGGCGTGCCGGCCGCAACTATGATCCGACGATCCGCGTCCTCGATGCAACCGTCTTTTTCCAAGATGGAGACCGCCATCGGCGTGACCGAAGGACGATCGCAAGAATAATGAACCGCAAGATGCTGAGCCGGCTCGAGCCGGTGATCGAAGACTTCGCTGCCTCTTTGTCATCTAAGCTTTTAGAGCGTTCCGAATACGACGCGATCGAAGAATTCGCGGATCCGCTACCGCAGTTCGTGATGGCTCATGTCCTGGATTTGCCGATGTCGGATGTTCCCATTCTGGGCGAACTGCTCGCCCAGTTGACGTTAATATTCGACATGACCACAATGGACGTCGTAGAGCGCGTCAATCGAAACGTTATCGCTGCGCTTGACCTTCTGAAGAGGAGAATCGTCGAGGCAAAAGGCGGTTCGGCGGAAACCGCGCTGTCGATCCTTTATGATGCCACGTCGGGTTCAGAGACGGAGAGACTGGCCGATGCCGCCGCGCTCGCCTTGTTCGCCTTCAGGGCGGGAGCCGAAACGACGATCGGGCTGGTCGGCTTGCTAATCCGGACACTGATGAACAAGCCGGCACTCCGGCAAACAGTGCGCGAGAACCCGGCGTTAGCATCGACAATCGTGTCAGAGGTTCTTCGGCTTGAAAGCAATGTTCAGCGTGCGGTGCGGGTCAGCCGGACCACTCGGGTCATCGGCGGTCAGACCATTGCGGCCGGCGAACGCTTGATGCTGCTTCTCGGCGCAGCAAACCGGGATCCTTCAGCATTTGGTGAGCCGGACACCTTGAGTTTGGTTGGGCGGAACGTTCCGGACGTCGTCTTCGGCGGTGGATCCCATTTCTGCCTCGGGGCAAGCCTTGCCCGTCTTGAAGGTCGAATCGCTCTGGAGCAATTCGTGCAATTGCCTGCGGTCGAGCCGGCGGGCGAGGAAAGCTGGTTTCCTGGCCGGTCAATTCGGCGTCTGATGCGGCTCCCCGTGCGGGTCAAGGGATCCGCTTCTGCCGGATTTTGATTGCTATGGCAGAGCGCAAATCGCCGTCGGGCGAGACGACATGGGACGAGCTCACACTTCGCGACGTGCTGGTTGGCGAAGTTGCCGGGTTCTTGGGAACCCATAGCGCTGAGGTCGACCCGGACAAGTCTTTTGACGAATACGGGCTCAATTCGATCGACGCCGTCATTGCGACCGATCAGCTCGGGAAAAAGCTCGGCATCGAACTCCCGCCGGAGTTTCTGCTCTATCACCGGAGTGTCAACGCAATTGTCCGCGTTTTGCTGAACAATCAGCTCACCGACGTTCCTGCAAGTGCGCCGCAAGCCGAAGAAGCTCTGATCTTTCTGTTCCCCGGCGGCGGGGGAGGCGACCAACTTTAGCTCGTTCGCTTTCGCGACCAATGCGTACCAACTTTAAGCTTCGAGGTCGTCAGCCTTGGGGATTGGCGCAACTGGATCAAGCATGACCTCGATTTCGACAAACTCGCCACCCGCGCATGCCGTCATATCGAGGCGATCCAAGCTGAAGGGACGGTGCGTTTAGTTAGTTACTGGCTATTCGCAGGGCGGACAGCTTGCTTATGCAAGCGCGCTCACCTTGTCGCGCGCGGGCGAGCCGTCAAACCAGCCTTTTAACGGGCGACTGCTTACACTGCTGTTACGCCTGGAACACGGAACACGCTCATCGATCAGCCATTGCAAATCATGTCCATCGCGCGCCGCGAGTGGGCAGCCGCAGGTCACTCAATCTGAGGATTGGTATCAGAGGTGACTGCTTGGCGGGCCGGCGTGGCGGCACAGAGCTTCAATCGCGAGAGCCGTTGTAATCGCAGCGCTGCCCCAAAACGGTTTCGGATTCCCCGCCCCAGTAACCCAGGGCCACAACGGCCAAGAGCCATCCGCACACTGCGCGGCCAGCACGCCGGTGATCAGCGCGGCATTGGGCTCCGGCATCGCACAGAGCCATTGCGCACATCCGAGAAGATCGTTCGTCTGCGGGCAGGCGATCGCCAATGGGGGCAGCGCATTCTGCTCCAACCCTGCTCGACGGGCGGCGTGGGCGATCGTGGCCGGGGAACAGTAGTAACGGGAACGCCCCTTGGTACGCTGAAGTAGCTCCCGCACCGCTGCTTCTTCCACCGCGGTCGCGGGTACGGCCAGTAGGCGTAGTGCGAATAAGATATTACAATTTACCACGGCGTCATCGCGTTCGGGCATCGACCATATGCCCGTTGCCTTCCAGGTTCGGAAGGGTCCCCCATCGGCGCGCCAATACGAGCGAAGCAAATCGGCTCCTCCCGTGAGGTCGGATCCATCTCCGTGCAAGACCAGCGCCGCGAGGGAACACGAAGTGCTGTCTGCGTCCGGTGGAATGCGGATTGCGGGATCATACTCCCAGAGTCTGTCGGGACGTCGCTGAGTGCGGATAAATGCCAACGCTCGAGCGATATTGTCGGAAGGCAGCAACCCGCCGGCCCCGAGCATTATGTAGGCGGTCGAGAACAGCCGGCCGCAGGAAAGCCACCCGGTCGGTCCCGTCCCGGTGAAGAGCGGGAAGCTTCCATCCGCGCCCTGCATTCGGGCGAGAGCGGCAATGCCGGCCGAGATTGCCTCTGGGACAGAACGTGTCACAGTCAGAACCGCAACGGAAGCTGCTGCAGACCACGAAGCATCGGGTTGGGCGCCCATTTTATGTAAGACGGATCAGGCAACCGCAAATTCGGTGCGCGCTCGATCAGCGTGTTCACAGCAATTCTGCCCTCGAGACGTGCCAGCGACGCCCCAAGGCAATAATGGCTCCCTTGACCGAACGATAGGTGTGGGCACGGCCGTCTAGCGATATCCAACGTATCGGGGGTGGGAAATTGCTCCTCGTCCCGGTTTGCCGACGCGATCAGCACTCTGACCAGAGCGCCTCGCGGAATTTGCACCCCGCTCAAGTCGAGCTCGGTCGAAGTGAAACAAGATGACGATGGGACTGGACTGTCGAAGCGCAGCAACTCCTCGATCGCTGTCTCCGCCAGGGCGGGGTTTTGCCGTAACATTTTTAGCTGTTCCGGGTGTCGCAGCAAGGCCAGCATTCCATTGCCGATCAGATTAACCGTAGTCAAGAACCCTGCGACTAACAGTAAGTAGACCATACCGATCAACTCGTCTGGGGATAGCCGGTCACAGTCGTCGTGCTCCAAGGTGACCAAGGAACTCACCAAGTCGTCCTGAGGTGCCGCGCGCCGCGCTGCAAAAATGGCGTGCAGGTAGTTGGTAAAGCGCGATTTCGCCGCTATAAGAAGACTATCTTTACGTCCAACCATTTGAGAGATCGTAAGAGCATACATGAAGTTACGGAACTTCCCTATATCGTTGATCGGAACACCCAATAATTCAGAGATAACTGTGATCGGAATGACGGACGCGTACTCGGATATCAGCTCGATCTCTCCGCGCGGCTTGGCGTGATCTAAAATCTGACCGGCCAATTGCGTAACCCGCCGATCAAAGCGTTGCACCATCTGGGGGGTGAACGCCTTGCTGACCAGTTTGCGCAGCCTCGTGTGGTCGGGCGGATCCAGCTCTAACAGATCACGCCCGAAGCCGCGGATCGGGCTGTGACGCGCAGGCCTCCCGCAATTGACGGGGTTTCTGACGAAGCGCAAATCCTTGAACACTGTAAGCGCATCTCGATAACGCGGGACGACCCAACAAGCGGACCCGAGCCAATTTGCTCTAAACACCGGTCCCACGCGGCGCAGCCTGGCGTAGACCGGGTAAGGATCAGCCTTGTCGATTTGGATACTGGTCACTGCAGCTTCCGATGATGCGGACCTAGGCCAAGGAGAGTGCAAGCTCTCCAATTGCCTCGGTGCAGCAGCCGTAAGCGCAGCCTGTGTGGCATTCATGACTTCATGCAACGGCCGACGCCACTCCATCGTGGCAAATAAATTAACATTGAGATTTCCAGCGCGAGCTTCATTGAGGATGAAATTCCGCAGGATCGGGTGGCCACCAACCTCAAGAAAGCATCTGAAACCATCGTCGAGGGCAGAGCGAACGGCAGCGCGTATAGATAAAGGCTCGCGCACGACCCGCCAGAAATGCAGGGTCCAGTCCACACCTGACGCCAGACGTCCTTGTGATGTGGCTGAATAGATTGGAATCGAGCACGCCGTGGAGTTTTGTTGCAGGGGACGCAGCATTTCCTCTTTCCAACTTTCTGCTATCCAACAATGCGGTGCGAAGCCGGAATGATAAAGAAAGTGCTGGACCTGGTGTTTTGAAAGGAAATCTGTAACTATTTTAGCATCGCTGGCGTCACAAGCAATTATTGTGGAGTTATTGGGCGCATCCGAGATAACTGCAAATCGGGCCGTGCACGCATCGCAAAGGTCTTTTGTCTCGCTCTCCGACAAACGTACATGCAACATTTTTCCGCGCCCCCGACCGTCTCGAACTAGACTTCCGACACGACAAGCTAGGTCCAAGGCATCTTCGAAGCTGAGCCCTCCGCCCGCATGGACGGCCGCAAACTCACCTCCGCAACGACCCAGCACTGCTGTTGGCTTGATACCGCGGTTAACCCATGCTGCGGTGAGTGCAAGTTGAACAGCGGTGTTCATGGGTTGGAGCATAAACCCCTGTATCGGACCCTTCGATCTCAAAGTTTCGAGTAGGGGACCGGCCGAGTCTCGATTTAATTATGCGCTCAGCCCTAATTAATGCATCGCCAATTGCACCATTCTCTTCAAGTAGCACCGTCCCAATGCCGCGCCAAATATGGTCATGGGCTCCGTAAACAAACACAACATCAATGTAATCGTTGTTCATAGCGACGACGAGAGCTCATTGGTTCGCAGTTAAGCTGTCGGGCAGGATCATGGTCGGATCGACGTCACTCAGGCACCTCGAACTCTGCCACTGGGGAACCTACTTCGACCACTCGACCAACCAAGCAGAAAAGGGACTTTGATTATGCCGGACCAGGAACACGGGATGTCAACAAGAGCTTTGTCGGTTTCGAAAGCTTTGAGAGGTTGGTCCTCCGCCACGTCATCCCGGCAGCGATGCGATGACCCTCGCTTCCACCAGTCCTTCGCCGAGATCAGGCATGAAAAAAGTTCTCAGTTGAGCCCTTTTCTGCATGCAGCTAGTCCATTGGCGGATGACGAGATCGCGCGGTTTCGCGCCGCCAACGGCGTTGCCGATGATGATCTGCTGATCGCGAGGACCATTGTCCCGAGCTAAAGACGGACGCGGACAGCAGGTACCCACCTCAGGCAGTCCGCGTCCACCGTCTGTAGTCATCCAACCTAGCCCGCTTGGAATGTCCAGGTAAGTATCCCCCGGCAGAGCCGGGGAGCCCCCCGGAGGGGGATAATTGGGTTCCCATATCCACGGTACTTAGGTCCATCGGCCATTCCCACGCCCATGCCTCGCCTGTTGCGGCGCCTGCTAGTCCTTCCAACTGTTTGGTATCGCCGAAACCGACCGTGCTCACGCGGATTGGCAATGATCTCTCCGCCTGTCCGGGCTTGCACCAGCCGTGGATCATCAGCCGAGCAAAGTCCATGTCGGCACCATCACCCGCATGATGCTCTGCACAAAGGTTTCGGATCCTACGCATGTTGTCGTTGTGTAGGCTTGCGCTAGATCCGTTTTTCGCGAAATTAAGCGTTGTCATGTTCCGGCTTCTTTGCGATGGGAAGCGGCTGCGCATTCACTTATAATATGTCGCATGACGCACGTCCCGAGTGGCGAATGGAGCTGGGGTGGAAAGAACGGGCCGTATTGTCATTTTAGGCGCTGGACCGTGTGGCCTTGGAGTTGCGTATCGGCTCCATGAATTGGGGCATTCCGATTTCTCAATCTATGAACGCGAGGACCGGGTCGGAGGGCTAGCCGGCTCATACCGGGATTGTATGGGATTCACCTGGGATTGTGGCGTCCACGTACTATTTTCAAAATCATCATACTTCAATCGTATTATGCACGACATCGTGGGCGATGATTGGAATGCGCAACGTCGAGATGCCCAAATCTGGATGCTGGACCGCTTCGTGCCGTATCCACTCCAATATAACATTCATCGACTCCCGGAAAACATCCGTAGGGAATGCGTGCTTGGTCTTACCGAAGCGACGCGCGACGTTGACTGCAACAATTTCCTTGATTGGATTTTGAGCTCATTCGGCAAGGGGATCGCTCGCCACTTTATGGTGCCCTATAATGAAAAGCTGTGGACGACACCACTCGACTGCATGAGCCATGATTGGATCGCAGAGCGGGTACCTCCACCCGATCTCGACCGTGTTTTGACCAACCTGATGGATCGCCAGGATGATAAGTCGTGGGGACCCAATGAATATTTTCATTATCCGCAGTCGGGGGGAACCGGAACTATTTGGAATCGCGTTGCAGAGCGGATTCCATCAGAACGGTTCCGGATGTCACACAGAGCGACACGCCTCGATACGATGCGGCGGCGTGTATTCTTTGAAGACGAAAGCTATGATGATTATGATGCGCTGGTGTCGACAATGCCGCTCGATCAGTTGGTCGAAATTGCCAAACTGGAAGATCTCCGAGAATGGGCAGCGATGCTCAAATCGTCGACAGTACACGTCATTGGCATTGGGATCGAAGGCGAAACGCCAGCGCATCTTTTGAACCGTCGCTGGATTTACTATCCAGATGCCAGCGTGCCGTTCTATCGGGCTAGCATATTGTCCAATTTCTCGCGCAGCAATGCACCTGCGGGCCACTGGTCAGTGCTTGCAGAGGTAAGCAAATCACAAAATCGACCAATAGAACGGACTCGATTAGCTGAAGCTGTTGTTGCCAGTGCGATACAAGAAGGCTTATTAGAGAATTCCTCACGAATTGTCAGCCTTTGGCACCGAGTTCTTGATCCCGGTTATCCTACGCCAACGAAAACACGCGATCGGGCATTGGACGTCCTACTTCCAAGCCTTGAGAGACTGAGGATCTATAGCCGAGGCAAATTCGGCGCCTGGAAATATGAAATCTCCAACCAAGATCACTCGTTTCTACAAGGGACAGAATTGGCCGAACGGCTTGTTCTAGGCGGGGAGGAGCGACTTCTGCATAGAGTTCAGTAGCCGAAGGCTCGGGCCTGGTTAGGATATTTGGCCCGACTAAATTGCGTTAGCCAAGACTTAATCTGACAGGTGGTGTCCTGCTCCCAAGGCGAACCGCGAGCCGGGAAGGGGCGCGGAGCGGTCGTGTGGCGGCGCCCTGGCGCATTGGGGACACCATGACGACGGAACAGAAGATCATCCGCGCCAAGGTTGGATTGCTGGATTGGGACAACGCTGCCAAAAGGAGCTTCTCCTCTCCGTCGCCGAAGACGGAGCGCGCACGGCGGACTGCAACTCCCACAACAGCACCGCCACCCGGATCGCCGCACCCGGCAATTTCTGGTCGCGTACGACGCGGCAGAGCCACTTATGCCGGCCGAAATTGAATTCCGACTTAGCAGTATGTTGCGATGGACTGCCATCGCCATCGCCCGCAAAGCCGGCCGTGGTCGTTCGCACGCCCACTTTCCGGCTTGGGATAGCCGCCGAGGTAAAAACCTCGCCGACGGGCTTCCAAGGGGCAGGGAGCGGCTTCATGCCGCCGCTCCAAGTTGGTCGAGCACGGTGATGGGCGAGCGGAGCACGTAGCGCGCATGTTCGCCAGGGAATGCGCCGCCGTGGCTCTCGCGGACCGTTTCGATGGCGATGCCCAACTTGCGAAGGTCGTGCACGTAGCCCGACCACCTTGGTCCCGGAGTGTCGATGGAGGTGCAGCCGCGTTCGCCGGCCGCTATGAGCGAAAGTAACGCCCACGCCTCGCGACCCCGGACGCTCGTCACCGGCCCGCCATCGTCGCCGATGCGGACGCTGATTTCGAGCGGCCCCGCCGCGTCATCGTGTCGGCTCCTGGCCGACGCCGAGCCAGCTCGGCAATGACGTTGGAAAGCGTCGGCGGCAGGCCCGTACGCCGATGTACCCATCAGCCACCGGTGGTGAGCGGTGGTTTGCGGGCCGACGCCCAGGCGAACAAAGGAAGGTCGAAAAGCCCGTGACGGACGGGCGGCCGCTTGCTAGTCTTGGTTTGCATAGACGTACCTTTCTGCCCGGTCGTCGCGCTCCAACGCGGCGGCCGGGTTGTTTTCGGGGCTAATTGGACGTCGGGGTGATAGTCGGCAGGCTCTTCAGCCAGGTGGCGAAGTCATCGCTCAGGACGACGGTACGTCTGCCGCGTTTGCGCGCGACCAATTCACCCCTGCGGATAGCTTCGTAAACAACGGTGCGGGATGCGCGTGCTGCGAGCATACTTCCATACTTCGGCAATGGTCAGTGCTGATGGTTCCATTTGGTTTCCCGTTAGGCCGGGGTCAGTCCCGGCAATCACGCCCGCGACAATCGCGAACGTCGGTGGCAAGAAATAACAACGGTTCGGCACATGAACACGCCCAGGAATTTCGTAATTATTGGTCCGATGACGACAACACCCTTCAAGAAAAAACCGCCAGCAAGCTAGGGCTTGCCTTCAGTTAGGCGGCGTTTGCGCGAGAACGGATCAAGAATCAAACGCGGAACATCGTTCTATAAAGCAGTGCCGTCGGTATGTTGGGGATTTCCCAAATCAGTTGTCGAGTGATTGATGGGCAGTCGGCTTTGAGGAGGCCGACCCCATGCAGCGATTCGGATTGCGAGACGATCAATGGGAGCGGATCAAGGATTATGCGTGCCCGGACGGGAAGGCCATGTCGGCGGCACTGCAGCGGACAACCGGCTGTTCGTTGATGCGGTTCTTTACAGATATCGAACGGGAATCCCTGGCGTGATCTGCCGGCACGTTTTGGCGGACTGGAAGATCGTGCACCAGCGCTTTAGCCGGTGGGCGAAGAGCGGCGTTTTCGAGCGAATTTTCAAGTTGTTGGCGAGCGATTCGGACAACGAATACATGATGATCGACGCCACCATCGTGCGCGCTCATCAGCACAGCGCTGGCGCGCGAAAAAAAACGGCCCGCAAGCGATGAGCCGATCACGCGGCGGACTAGACCACCGAGATTCATGCGCTCGTCGACGCCCTGGGCAATCCCGTCGAGCTGATGCTCACACCGGGACAAGCTCATGATCTGGCGTGCGCGGAACCGTTGATTGAGAACGCCGACCCAGATGCCTTGATCGGCGACAAGGCATACGACGCCAACTCGTTCGTCGATACCCTCACGCAACGGAAAATCATTCCAGTCATCCCACCCAAGGCCAACCGTAAGACCGAGCGGGCATGCGATTTCGCGCTCTATTGCGAACGCAACCTCGTCGAGCGCTTCTTCAATCAGCTCAAGCACTTCCGCGCCATCGCCACACGTTACGACAAACTCGCCAGAAATTTCCTTGCCGGAGTGCAGCTAGCCGCAGTTACAATCCTGCTCAACTGAAGACAGGCCCTAGATACTTTACCGTTATACGTTCTCGTTTTGCGTTGTCATGCGGCGGCTGAGGCCGTCGGCCTGGCGGCAACAAACACCTCAGGCCGCGGAATAACAACGCCCAAGAGTGTGAGTTGTTGGTCGGGCCGCGACTTCTGCTCCCGGCGGCTCGCTTAGTCATCCTGCTTTTTGATTTGCTGGAGGGTCGAGGTCGGCAAGGGATTTGGAACGAAGCCGTTGGGTAAACAGGGCGCGAGAATGTCGATGGCATCCATCAACGTCCCCTTGCCGATATCTTCTCGAGTGTGAACCTTCCGCCGACGGATTGGGCAGCCTGCAGAAGGTCGCGAACAAAGGTTTGAAATGTCGGCTTCTTCACCGTACCCGAACGTCTACCCCGTCGGGGCGCACGCATTCGGGTGCTTATCGGAGCATAAAGCCAGATGGGCAACCACCAGCGTCCCGCTGCGTTCCCCTGGTTGGTAGAGCACCGCCGCCAGGAGGACGAGTTCTGGAGGTTTGATCCTCCTCCCTATCGTGCCCGACGGAAGACCCGGGACGATCCTATGACGACGGGCTCCGGCCAGAAGCCTATCACCTGGTCGAGCAGCCGCCACCATGACCGCGGGGAAGTTGGAGCTCGCCATCCCTCCGGGATCGACGGGCTCCACGCCGGTGCTACGCTTGCGTCAACTGGGTCCTGAAGACGAAAGCAGCAGTCGGGCAAACTCCTGCGTGTTTCGTTCAACCGATGGCGGGAGATTTGCATCGGGCCGTCGTGCCGCGATGTGATTGCGATCACCAACGACGACAGTCTGCATTTGTACCACCGGTTACGGCCGAAGGTTGTGCCTCGCGGGCAACAGCCGTCCTTCAATTCATAGCCTCGCGGAGTTCGACCTCTCGCTAGCTCCACTCCAGCTCCCGACTGGCCGCCGCGTGCGCCGGGTTCTTGGACTTGAGCCAATCCCGCGAGCGGCCAGAGACGTAGTGCGAGCCCAGCCTCTTGCTGACGATACCATCGACGCCGAGCGTGCTGGAACACAATGCTCCCCAGCACGGCGGATCTCGCTCGACACCCCCTCAATGCGCTCGTCGAGGCGACGCCAGTCACCGGAGAGGTCCGCGACGATCCGCAACATGCGAGGCGAGAGCACATCGCTGCGCTTGGCCAGGATGGTTGGCAGCTCGGCACGCAGGAAGCGTAGCCCCTGGCGCACGGCGATGCCGCGTTCCAACAGGAAGGCGCGGATTTGATTGATGATGCCGGTGCGCTGCCGGACCAATCGCTCGCGCACGCGGTGTAGGGCCTGCAGATCAAGCTGCTCGGCGGTAAACATGGCGTGCTCCTTGTCTTGGTGCCCCTGGCAGCTTATCGCTGGCGGGGCTGGAGCACGGCCGGACCATTCCATTTGTGGACATCGCGTGCCCGGATCACCCCGCGTAGCGACCCCCCTTCCAGTGTGTTGGTTTAAGCCGATACGATGCCCGTCTCGGGCCTCGGGGGGCAGCGATGAGACGGCGGGAGTTTCATCAAAAGTGGTTGGTAGCGGGTTGGTTGCAATTCGATCGGCGGGAAGTGGGCTAGAGAGGAAGTAGCAATGGCCGAAACAGGGGATGCCCAACCGCAAGCACAAAAGTCGACTGCGGCGGAAGTGCAAGGCCAAACTCAATCACGGAATGGCACTGCATCGGCAGGGAAAACTGGCAGACGCGGAGCGCACTATAAGGAAGTTCTGCAGCGGCAACCAAACCATTTTGATGCGCTGCACCTACTCGGCGTCATTGCTCGTCAAACACGGCGAACGGAGCGGGGAGTTGAACTGATCAAAAGGGCTATCGGGCTGAGCCCAAATATCGCTGAAGCTCACAACAACCTAGGCAATGCGCTGAAAGACCTGAAACGTCCCACAGAAGCGCTGGCGAGCTACGATAAGGCGATCGCACTGAAGCTCGACTACGCAGCGGCGCACAACAATCGCGGCAATGCGCTGATGAACCTCAGGCGTCCCGCGGAAGCGCTCGCGAGCTACGACAAGGCGATCGCACTGAAGCCCGACTACGCAGCGGCGCACAACAATCGCGGCAATGCGCTGATGAACCTCAGGCGTCCCGCGGAAGCGCTCGCGAGCTACGACAAGACGATCGCGCTAAAGCCGGACGTTGCAGAGGCTCACAACAATCGCGGCAATGCGCTGATGAACCTCAGGCGTCCCGCGGAAGCGCTCGCGAGCTACGACAAGACGATCGCGCTAAAGCCGGACGTTGCAGAGGCTCACACCAATCGCGGCAATGCGCTGATGAACCTCAGCCGTCCCGCGGAAGCGCTCGCGAGCTACGACAAGACGATCGCGCTAAAGCCGGACGTTGCAGAGGCTCACACCAATCGCGGCAATGCGCTGAGGGGCCTCAGGCGTCCCGAGGAAGCACTGGCGAGCTTCGATAAGGCGATCGCACTGAAGCCCGACTACGCAGCGGCGCACAACGATCGCGGCAATGCGCTGTTTCAACTGAAGCGTCCCGTAGAGGCGCTGGAAAGCTTCGACAAGGCGATCACACTGAAACCAGACTTTGAATTCCTGTATGGCACTTTAATAGTTACGAAGATGGTGATTTGCGATTGGAGCAATTTGGAGACCAACATTGCACAGCTCGTTCACAAAATTGATGGTGCGGAAAAGGTATCGCGACCAATTGTATCGTTAGCGACAACTAATTCTCCTGAGCTGACAGAGAAAAGCTGCCGAGATTTACGCTCTCGCTATGCGGTGGCTCCGATTGTCTGAACAGATTTTCCGCGTCGATAAGTGGAGCGTCTGCCAGAGTTAGGCCGCCGCGCGGAGCGGCAGCAGGTTGAAGTAGGCCTGATCGGGCGTGGCGCCGTCAAGGCTCGAGTGTGGGCGCCGGCCATTGTAGAAGTCCAGGTAATGGCCAATGGAATTGCGGGCGTCGGAGACGCTGTCGTAGGCCCGCAGATACACCTCCTCGTATTTGACGCTGCGCCATAGACGCTCGACGAACACGTTGTCCCGCCAGGCGCCCTTGCCGTCCATGCTGATCGCGATGCCGTTGTCGGCGAGCACGCCGGTGAAGGCCGATCCGGTGAATTGCGAGCCCTGGTCCGTGTTGAGGATCTCCGGCTTGCCGTGACGAGCAAAAGCATCCTCCAGCGTTTCGACGCAGAATGCCGCTTCCATTGTGATCGACAATCGCCACGCCAGCACGCGACGGCTGAACCAGTCGAGAACGACGGCCAGATAGACGAAGCCGCGCGCCATCGGGATGTACGTGATGTCCATCGCCCAGACTTGGTTCGGCCGCGTGATCTCCAGCCCGCGCAGCAGATACGGGTAGATCTTGTGGCCGGGCTCCGGCGTCGTCGTGCGGGGACGGCGATAGAGCGCTTCTATCCCCATCCGCCGCATCAGCGTCTTTACATGCCGGCGCCCGATCTTGCACCCCTCGGCAGCCAGCAGGCCTCGCAACATCCGCGAGCCGGCGAAGGGGAACTCCAAGTGCAGCTGGTCGAGACGCCGCATGATCGCGAGATCGGCCTCCGGCACCGGCCGTGGTAGGTAGTAGACGCTGCCACGGCTGATGTTCAGAGCGGCCGCTTGCTTTGTGATCGGCAGATCGTGTGCACGGTCGATCATCGCCTTGCGCTCAGCAGCCCGGCCTTGCTGAGCGCTCCTTCTAAAAAATCGTTCTCCAGCGTGAGCTCGCCGATCTTGGCGTGCAACGTCTTCACGTCCACGGCCGGCTGCGCTGCCCCGGCGCCGCCTCCCGGATCGAAAACGTCGGCAGCTCCGCTTTCGAGTTGAGCCTTCCACGTTGTGATCTGATTGGGGTGAACGTCGAACTGCTCGGCGAGCTGTGCAAGCGTTCGATCGTCCTTGATCGCCGCAAGCGCCACTTTCGCCTTGAAGGCCGGTGTGTGGTTCCGGCGCGGTCGTTTCTTCATGGTCTCTCCTGATTCGCGGGCCATAGCGTGCCCGCTGTCAGGCAGAAACTCCACTTATCGCCTTGTCCAAAATCCCGGAGCCGGCTCTCTAGATATCCACTAAACCTTGCACTTCCCGAGATCGCCAAGCGACAGAGACGGAACAAAATACGCATTGGCTATTTCTCTGCGGAGTTTAAAACAAGTGGCCCTACATCTATTTTGGCAGCGGAGTTATTTGAGAGACATAACCGATCACAGTTCGAAGTGACCGCGTTTTCGTTTGGCATAGATACCGGGGACGATATGAGACGAAGACTTGAGGCAGCATTCGATAAATTTATCGACGTTCGTAATCGGTCAGACAGAGACGTGGCGTTGCTCGCGAGAAACCTTGAAATCGATATAGCCGTTGATTTGGAAGCGTTCGCGCAAAATGGCAGGATGGGTATATTTTCGATGCGTGCCGCGCCGGTGCAGGTTAATTATTTGGGTTATGCAGGCACCACGGGGGCGGAATACATCGACTACCTAATTGCAGACTCGACACTGATATCTGCATCCAATCAAAAGTACTTTTCTGAAAAGATCGTCTATTTGCCAAACAGCTACCAAGCTAATGATCGCAAGCGTCGCATCGCGGACAAAACGTTTACACGTGCGGAAGTCGGGCTGCCCGAAGATGCATTCGTCTTCTGTTGCTTCAACAACAATTTCAAGATCACACCT
Organism: uncultured Alphaproteobacteria bacterium; assembly: GCA_963840535.1. Classification (GTDB taxonomy): domain Bacteria; phylum Pseudomonadota; class Alphaproteobacteria; order Rhizobiales; family Xanthobacteraceae; genus VAZQ01. Next base: position 40,325 of record CAWIZJ010000046.1, on the reverse strand, counting down.
GAGGTGTTTGATTGTTGGATGAGGATACTGAAGCGGGTTGATAATAGTGTAATTTGGCTATTCGAAGGAAATACAAAAGCAACTAGCAATTTGCAAAAAGAAGCAGAAATTAGAGGAGTTCATCCCGAACAGCTTATATTTGCCAAGCGAATGCCATCTCCAGATCACCTAGCACGGCACCGCTTAGCCGATCTGTTTCTGGATACGCTGCCGTATAACGCGCACACGACGGCGAGTGATGCTCTATGGGCTGGCTTACCTGTGTTGACCCGTATTGGCGAGACCTTCGCGGGGAGGGTTGCCGCAAGCCTGTTGAATGCCATAGGTCTACCTGAACTGATTACAACAACATTAGAGGCGTATGAGCAAATGGCGATTGATCTTGCAACACATCGAGAGAAACTGACAATCATCAAACGCAAGCTAGCTGAAAATCGTCTGACGACACCGTTGTTCGACACCGCGCTTTTCACTAAACATATCGAAGCAGCATACGCGGCAATGTACGAGCGTTATCAGGCTGGCCTGCCGCCAGATCATATTGTTATTCCGAACTCAATCCGTGGGTCGGGTCTACTTTTGGCACGACTCGGACCTGCCACGACGTCCGCTGCGTGGTCGGTATCCGGGGAAAGCGGACCTTGAGCAGGTCGCACCGATAATCAAAAGTGACATGTCGGCCGCGTGGCATCCGCTCAGAACGGTGGCGTCTTGCCTTGCGCGCGGTCACGGTCGCGCATCCATTCGATGGTAAGCGGTGTTCTTAGGCCGCTGCCCGGTTTCGCGCCGCGTGCATGTAGACGGACGGCACCTCACAGTCGCAACGGAAGCTGCTGCAGACCACGAAGCACCGGGTTGGGCGCCCATTTTATCTGGAGTGTATCGCCCAACCGCAAATTCGGTGCGCGCTCGATCAGCATGTTTATGGCGATTTTGCTCTCGAGACGCACCAGGGGTGCCGCAATACGGTAATGGATTGCTTGATCGAATGACAGATGTGGGCACGGATTTCGGGTGATGTCCAACGCATCAGGGCGGGCAAACTGCAGCTCGTCCCGGTTCGCCGATGGGATCAGCACCCGGACTGGAGCTCCTCCGGGAATGCGCACCCGGCCCAATTCCACGTCGGTAGACGGCAAACAAACTGCCGATAGTTCAAACGGACTATCGAACCGCAGCAGTTCCTCGATCGCCAAGTCCGCCAGCTGCGCATTTTGCCGCAACAATTCCAGCTGTTCCGGGTGGCGCGAGAGAGCCAGCATGCCATTTCCGATTACATTGGTCGTCATGACCCCGCCTAGCAACAGCGAATAGACAATCCCCGTCAACTCCTGCGGGGATAGCCTCTCTCCGTCCTGCTCCAGGTGGACCAACGACGTCAGTAGGTCGTCCTGAGGTGTGGCCCGTCGCGCTACGAAAAGTTCGTGCAGCCTATTGGTGAAGCGTGATCTTACTCCTTCCAGGTCGCTTCTCTTGCGGTCGAGCATATGATCGACCGCAAGAGCATAGATGAAAGCACGGAACTTTCTGGAGTTCGCCAATCCGCAAACCCAACAATTCCGAGATCGTCGTGGTTGGGATGACGGACGCGTACTCGGACATGAGCTCAATCTCACTACGCGACTTGGCGCGATCGAGAATCTGGTCGGCTACTTGCTCGATTCGTCCATGCAGGCGCTGCAGAATTAAAGGGTTAAAGGCTTTGTCGACCAGTTTGCAGACCCTCGTGTGATCCGGCGGCTCTAACCCGCGGACTGGATTCTGCTGTGGATTTTCCCCGCCGATTGCCGCTGCCAAATTGTCCGCGCGTCTGAAGAACCGCAACTCGTTAAATGCGGTAATTGCCTCGTGATGGCGTAGAACGATCCAGGTAGATCCAAGGTCCCCCCAATTCAATCTGAGCACGGGTCCCATGCCGCGGAGCCGGGCGTACCCCCGATAAGGATCCGCCTTGTCAATTTGGACCTTCCTGGCCAATCGTTCAGGTGAGGTGGGCGCGGCCCTGAGTTGGGCAAATGCAGCCCGAAAATTTTGCCACCCATTGCGTGGCACAAACGTGAATGCGACGAACAGCATTGACAGGAACACGGGGTCCTGGAACGAAAGCATAACGGCAAGGGTAATCGGCCAGACAACGCAGTAGAAGTATTCGGAATGAGTGACCGGCGATGGCGGTTTGCCGCGTGCGCCGAGACCTCCTGTGTAGGCGAGGGCTGCCACTCCCACAGGAGGCACAAAGTATGACATCGTCGCAACCACGGCGCACGCGCAAGCGAATTCAAACGTAAACAATACATGCGACATTGCGATGAGGCGCTGTGGGTCTTGCGCGGTCGCCACCGTATGCACACCTGAGCGCCGATCATTGTCGCGATCTTGCAGCTGATGGTCGATGATCCAACGCAGCCCAATAAGCGTACTGAGCACGGTAAGACCCACTGCCACCACATCCCAACCTTTAAGTGCTTGAAGATGATACTAGCGGCAGCGTTCGCTGGGCGAGCGCGGCTGCACCCCAGCCAAGCACGCCACGTTCCTTCAGCCGAACTGGCGGCAAGGAGTAGAGCGCCGCCAGCAAGATGGCGACCGCGGTCATCGCGATCGCGGATGCATCAAGACACAGCAATGCAATGCCGACAGTGCCGATGCAGGGACATTTTGACAAGGCGATAAGTGGAGTTTCTGCCTACAGCGGGCACGCTATGGCCCGCAATCAGGAGAACCATGAAGAGGCGACCGCGCCGGAACCACGCACCGGCCTTCAAGGCGAAAGTGGCGCTTGCGGCGATCAAGGACGATCGGACGCTTGCACAGCTCGCCGAGCAGTTCGACGTTCACCCCAATCAGATCACAACGTGGAAGGCTCAACTCGAAAGCGGAGCTGCCGACGTTTTCGATCCGGGAGGCGGCGCCGGGGCAGCGCAGCCGGCCGTGGACGTGAAGACGTTGCACGCCAAGATCGGCGAGCTCACGCTGGAGAACGATTTTTTAGAAGGAGCGCTCAGCAAGGCCGGGCTGCTGAGCGCAAGGCGATGATCGACCGTGCACACGATCTGCCGATCACAAAGCAAGCGGCCGCTCTGACATCAGCCGTGGCAGCGTCTACTACCTACCACGGCCGGTGCCGAGTCGATCTCGCGATCATGCGGCGTCTCGACCAGCTGCACTTGGAGTTCCCCTTCGCCGGCTCGCGGATGTTGCGAGGCCTGCTGGCTGCCGAGGTGCATATCGGGCGCCGGCATGTAAAGACGCTGATGCGGCGGATGGGGATAGAAGCGCTCTATCGCCGTCCCCGCACGACGACGCCGGAGCCCGGCCACAAGATCTACCCGTATCTGCTGCGCGGGCTGGAGATCACGCGGGCGAACCAAGTCTGGGCGATGGACATCACGTACATCCCGATGGCGCGCGGCTTCGTCTATCTGGCTCGTCGTTCTCGACTGGTTCAGCCGTCGCGTGCTGGCGTGGCGATTGTCGATCACAATGGAAGCGGCATTCTGCGTCGAAACGCTGGAGGATGCTTTGCTCGTCACGGCAAGCCGGAGATCCTCAACACGGACCAGGCTCGCAATTCACCGGATCGGCCTTCACCGGCGTGCTCGCCGACAACGGCATCGCGATCAGCATCCACGGCAAGGGCGCCTGGCGGGACAACGTGTTCGTCGAGCGTCTATGGCGCAGCGTCAAATACGAGGAGGTGTATCTGCGGGCCTACGACAGCGTCTCCGACGCCCGCAATTCCATTGGCCGTTACCTGGACTTCTACAATGGCCGGCGCCCACACTCGAGCCTTGACGGCGCCACGCCCGATCAGGCCTACTTCACCTGCTGCCGCTCCGCGCGGCGGCCTAACTCTGGCAGACGCTCCACTCATCGACGCGGAAAATCTGTTCAGACAATCGGAGCCGCCATTGCGACTGCGATCAGTGCAGTTCGTTCGCTCCACGTGGCCAGGAGTTTGTTTTTCCCGGCCGCACGATCGATATCGCGATCAGCATAGTCGTTAATGATATAGCCGAACGCAGCATAAAGGCAGAGCAGCACCAACAGTGCGGCCATTTGGCCTGCCTGCGGAGGCCCAGGCTGCTGCACGCGCAGTGTGGCATAGCCCATGCCCACGAAAAACAACGGTATTTTCGAATAATACCACTCCCGCCAGCGCACCAAGCGACGAAAAGCTACTAGAAGCGATCCCCAAACACCGGGATGCTTTAAACGCTTCAGTGACCATTTCGCTACAACCCCGATGCGCATCATGCTCGACCGCGCCGCAATTAGGGGTCAGGTAGGCACACCCCCCCACCGCGAGTCAAACTGCTGGGCTAGGTGGCAGCGCACGATGCGAGCCCGGACGATGCTGCGTGCGGCGTCGGCGCAGAAAAGGTGTGGACGCAAGGCAAAGGGCGGCGGGAACATGTGGAAGCAGGGACCGGGAACTCTTGCGCCCGACTCTCGCCATATTGTAGCTTTTCGATCGTCGAATACGACATTTCGTGCGGCGGACTGAGTCAAGCGTAAAAAATCGGTAGCGGGTGTATGCGTCGGGCCAACTCGTCGTTGCCCAGACCTGCAGTGGGATTCTGTCCGGACTTCGCCGTTGCACCGCAACTGCCGAGGAACTTGGGGCATGTCTTGGACCGATGAGCGTGTAGAGACGCTCAAGAAGCTTTGGACCGACGGCTTGTCGGCAAGTCAGATTGCCGCGGAGCTCGGAGGCGTCACCCGCAACGCGGTGATCGGCAAGGTGCATCGCCTCGGATTGTCGGGCCGCGCCAAATCGCCTTCCGCGGCGCCCCCGCGTGCGCGTAAACCGCGCCCCCATTCCCACCTGCTGCGGGTTCCCCGCCCATCGTTGCGCGGCAACACTGCGCTCGCGCACGCCTACGAGATCGACGTCGAGCCGGAGCCCGAGGTCATCGACAACGTCATTCCGCTCGGCCAGCGCCGTAGCCTGCTCGAGCTCAACGAGGAGACCTGCCACTGGCCGATCGGCGACCCCGGCAGCGCCGATTTCTTCTTCTGCGGCGGCCGGACGGTCAGCGGGTTGCCGTACTGCGCCCACCACTCCCGCATCGCCTACCAGCCGCCCAATGCGCGCCGCGACCGCCGGCCGTTGCGGGGGTAGGAGTTCACGCGGTCTTGCCGAAGCGGTCGTCGAGGGCGTAGCCCGCGCCGCGCACGGTGCGGATCGGGTCGATTTCGTGGCCGCGATTGAGCGCCTTGCGCAGGCGCCCGACATGCACGTCGACGGTGCGCTCGTCGATGTAGATCTCGCTCCCCCATACGCCGTTGAGCAGCTGCTCGCGCGTGAACACGCGCCCGGGGCGCTCCATGAGGAACTCGAGGAGGCGAAATTCGGTCGGGCCGAGATCGATCGCACGGCCGCCGCGCGAGACGCGCTTCTTCTCGCGGTCGACCTCGAGGTCGCCGAAGCTCAGCACGTCGGCGAGCCGCTCCGGCAGCGCGCGGCGCAACAGGGCGCGCACGCGGGCGCTCAACTCGGGGACCGAGAACGGCTTGACGATGTAGTCGTCGGCGCCGGTTGCGAGCCCGCGGATGCGCTCGCTCTCCTCGCCGCGAGCGGTGAGCATGATGATCGGCAGCTGCCTGGTCTCGGGACGCGCCCGCAGCCGGCGGCAGAGCTCGATGCCGGACAGTCCCGGCAGCATCCAGTCGAGGATGACGACGTCGGGAATGCGCTCCTTGAACAGCAGATCGGCCTCGTCGCCGCGCGCGACGGTCTCGACCTCGTAGCCTTCCGCCTCGAGGTTGTAACGCAGAAGCAGGGTCAGTGCTTCTTCGTCCTCCACGATCAAGATGCTGGCTTTCATCCTTTCATCTTCCCTCGATCATCGGTCAGTTCCCTGCGGCCAGAGTCGCGAAGCTCGTGGTATCGCCCTTCGGCCGCTGCTCGGCGATCGCATGGCCTTCGATCATGTAGTAGACCGTCTCTGCGATGTTGGTCGCATGATCGCCCATGCGCTCGATGTTCTTGGCGCAGAACATGAGATGGATGCAGAAGGTGATGTTGCGCGGATCCTCCATCATGTAGGTCAGCAGCTCGCGAAACAGTGACGTGCACATGGCGTCGACCTGCTGGTCGCCGTTCCATACCGCGAGCGCTTTCTCGAGATCGTGGCCGGCATAGGCGTCGAGCACCTCCTTGAGCTGGCCGAGCACGAGCGCACCCATGTGCTCGACGCCGCGCAGCAGCCTGCCGGGGTAGAACTCGCCGTCGAGCGCCACTACCCGCTTGGCGATGTTCTTGGCGAGGTCCCCGATTCGCTCGATGTCGTTCGCCACGCGCAGCGCGCCGACCAGATTGCGCAGGTCGACCGCCACCGGCTGGCGGCGGGCGATCGTCAGCACGGTCTTGTCCTCGATCTCCTGCTGCAGTGCATCGGTCCTCGCGTCCATCGCCACGACTTCCTGCGCGCGCGAGGCGTCACGCTTGGCCAGGGCATCGACGGAGTCCGCGATCTGCTTCTCGGCAAGCCCCCCCATTTCCGCGACCAGACGGGTGATCTCCTGCAGGTCGGCGTCGAACGCCTTTGCGATATGCTCGGACATTGCCATTCCCGTGATCCTCGATGACGAGCCTTTCTGCCCCGGTTCAGCCGAAACGGCCCGTGATGTAGTCCTGCGTGCGCTTGTCTCGCGGCGTGGTGAACATTGTGCTGGTGGCGCCGACCTCGACCAGCACGCCAAGATGGAAGAAGGCGGTCCTCTGCGACACGCGTGCCGCCTGCTGCATGGAATGGGTCACGATGATGATCGTGAAGTTCTCGCGCAGCTCGTCCATCAGCTCCTCGATCCTGGCCGTCGCGATCGGATCGAGCGCGGAGCAGGGCTCGTCCATGAGGATCACCTCGGGACCCACCGCGATGGCGCGGGCAATGCACAAACGCTGCTGCTGGCCGCCGGACAGGCCGGTACCGGTATCGCCGAGGCGGTCCTTGACCTCCTCGAACAGCCCGGCGCGCTTGAGGCTGGTGACCACGATCTGGTCGAGGTCGGCTTTCGAATTGGCCAGACCATGGATGCGCGGTCCATACGCCACGTTCTCGTAGATCGACTTGGGAAACGGGTTGGGCTTCTGGAATACCATCCCGACGCGAGAGCGCAGCTGGACAACATCGAGCACCGGGTCGTAGATGTCCTGATTGTCGATCTCGATGCGACCGGTGATACGGGCGATGGCGATCGTGTCGTTCATCCGGTTGATGCAGCGCAGGAAGGTCGACTTGCCGCATCCCGATGGTCCGATCAGCGCGGTCACCGCCCGCTCCGGGACATCGAGGTCGACGTCGAACAGTGCGCGCTTCTCGCCGTAGTATACGTTGACGCCGCGCGCCATGACTTTCGTCGCGCCCTCGACCGCGCGCGCGCCGGCGGCAGCGGCGGCGGTATCGAGCTGGACCATGGTGTTCATGCTCACTCCCCTACGATGTTCACCATCGGCGCTCGAATTTCTTGCGCAGATAGATCGCGGCCCCATTCATGACGAACAGGAACACCAGCAGGACCATGATCGCGGCCGCGGTCTTGGCCTGGAACGCGATCTCCGGCAGGTCGGACCACAGGTAGATCTGGACCGGCAGCACGGTCGCGGCGTCGGTGATCCCCTTCGGGACCTCCACGATGAAGGCGACCATCCCGATCATCAGCAGCGGCGCGGTCTCGCCCAGCGCGTGCGCCATGCCGATGATGGTGCCGGTCATGATCCCCGGCATGGCGAGCGGCAGGACATGGTGGAAGATCGCCTGCTGATGGGAGGCGCCGACCCCGAGCGCCGCCTCCTTGATCGAGGGCGGCACCGCCTTGAGCGCGGCGCGCGCCGCGATGATGATGGTCGGCAGCACGAGCAGCGCGAGCACCAGCCCGCCGACCAGGGGAGCGGAACGGGGCAGCCCGAAGAAATTGAGGAAGACCGCGAGCCCGAGCAGGCCGAACACGATCGAGGGGACCGCCGCCAGGTTGTTGATGTTGACCTCGATCAGCTCGGTCAGCCGGTTCTTCGGCGCGAATTCCTCGAGATAAATCGCCGCCGCCACGCCGATCGGAAGGCAGAGCACCAATGTCACCAGCAGCGTCAGCGCCGAGCCGACGAGCGCGCCGCGGATCCCGGCGAGCTCCGGCTCGCGGCTGTCACCGGAGGTGAAGAACGCCCAGTTGAATGCGTTCTCGACCGTTCCCTTCTCCCTGAGCCGCTCGAGCCAAGCGACCTCGCGGTCGTTCACACGGCGATTCGAAGCCGGCGTCTCATAGGTCGCGACCTGCCAAGTCCCGGGATTGGCGTCGGCAGTCGAGCCGAGCGGAAGCAGCACGGTTCCGGTGGCCTTCGCGTTGCCGAGCTGGCTGACCTTCACCAAGCCGCCGTTCACCGCGACCAGCAGGCTCGGCAGATTGCCGCCCAGGGTCTCGTCGATCGCAGGATTGTCGAAACGCGACTGCAGCGCCGCAGCCTGCTCGTCGAGCTCCTTCGACCTTCTGCGACAGGATATCGATCTCGCCGGTCAGATGCGCAAGCTCGCCCTGCAGCAAGGTGGAAGCCGGCGCCAGCGGCAAGCCCGCGCTCCAGTTCCGCCTTGCGCGCCTCCAGGCGGCGGACGATCTGGCGCAACCCGTCCGCCTCCTTGCGCAGACTACGCGCCTGGACGCACAGGGCCCGCTTGACCGCCGTTACATCGGACGCGAAGTCGTTGGACGAGCTCAACAGGACGATCTCGTCCGGTGCGCCGCTCGGGGAGCGATTCCGCGGCCGGGATGGCGCTCGATGCGGGTGCCGATGCCCTTGTAGTAGAGGTCGGCATCGTCCGAGAGCAGCACCGGCGACCTTGACCGTCTGGCCGACCAGCTACGGATCGGCGACCACCCGCTCGCGCAGGACGTCGGAGGCCCCCGACGACAGGATGCCGTCGAGCAGGCGGCGGCCGGCCCGATCGGCGACGTCCGGGAACTGCGCACGCAGCGCATTGCGCACCAGCAGCCTGGAAGTCGCCGCCGCGGATGACCGCCGGATCACGCGTCCCCTGCGGATCGATCTCGGCTGCGCTCGACGGTGACGTCGAGCAGGAGCTGTGCTGCCAGAAGGCCGGGAATCCGCGAATGACGATGTCGGCCAGCACGACCACGAGGAAGACCGCGGTCAGGCCGATGGCTGCCAGCCCATAGAACTGAAAGCGCGCCTCCGCGCGATAACGCGCGCGCACGCGCGCCCTGGCGGCGTCGGTGGCGACATCGAGCGTGCGCACGGTGGGAAGGACGAGGTCAGTCATATTGCTCTCGATAGCGTTTGACGATCTGCAGCGCGATCATGTTGAGGGTCAAGGTGAAGAAGAACAGCACGAAGCCGAGCGCGAAGGCAGACAGCGTCTTGGCGCTGTCGAACTCCTGGTCGCCGACCAGGATGGTCTTGATCTGCACCGTGAAGGTCGTCACCGCCTCGAGCGGATTGAAGGTGAGATTGGCGGCGAGCCCCGCCGCCATCACGACGATCATGGTCTCGCCGACCGCGCGGCTGATCGCCAGCATCATGGCCGAGACGATGCCGGAGAACGCCGCCGGCAGCACGACCTTCTTGATGGTTTCGGACTTGGTCGCGCCCATGGCGTAGGAGCCGTCGCGCAGCGACTGCGGCACCGCATTGATGACGTCGTCCGACAGCGACGAGACGAACGGGATGATCATCATCCCCATGACGAGCCCTGCGGCCAGCGCGCTTTCCGACGCGACGTTGAGGCCGAGCGCCTGGCCGACGTCGCGGATCCAGGGCGCCAGCGTCAAGGCGGCGAAGAAGCCGAGCACCACGGTCGGAATGCCGGCGAGGATCTCGAGTATCGGCTTGGCCACGTGCGGAAGCGCGGCGCCGCGTATTCAGCCATGTAGATGGCGGCAAACAGACCGATCGGTCCGGCGATCAGCATGGCGATCAGGTGATCAGCAGCGTGCCGGCGACCAGCGGCACGATGCCGAACGCCCCCGAGGATCCGACCTGGTCGGCGCGGATGGCGGTCTGCGGCTCCATTGCAGGCCGAACAGGAAATCGAGCGGCGACACCCGCTCGAAGAACCGCACGGTCTCGAACAGCACCGAGAACGACGATGCCGACGTGGTCAGCACCGCCACGCAGGCGCAGGCGAACAGGACGACCTTGACGAACCGCTCCACGTGGTTGCGCGCACGGAACGCGGCGGAGATCGTGCGCAGGCCGAACGCCACGCCGAGGAGGCCGAACACGAGGCCGCGCGCCAGGATCAGGTAGTTGGCGAACGAGCGCAGCGAGCCGTAGGTCTCGGCGGCGCGCGCGCAGCGCGGGCGTCACGGTGCCGGAATACGTGCCGGCCGCACCGCCTGGATGTCGCGCATCGCCGCGCCGCGCCGCAATGCATCGGCTGCGACCGCGGATCGAAGGCCTCGAGCGCCTGCGCTTCGACGATCCGGTCCGCGACCGGACCGCCGACACGAAAATCAGCCAGCATCGGCAGCATGACGGCGAGGGCGACGAACGCGCCATGATAGCCCGGGCGGGAGTGCAGCGCCTCCTTGCGCGCAGCCGCGGTCGCGCGCGAGCGGCCGAACAGGTAGCCGACGACGACGAGAACGACGAAGCCGGCAAAATAGATCAGGCCCATCGTCCCGCACTCCTGCTCGCCATCGGCGTCAAGAACGCATGCGGCGGGCAGGGCGGCGACCGCGCGGGCGCGGCCGCCGAATCGATCGCTCAGTTCGTCAGCGGTTCGGCGGTCATCGGCGCCATGCCGAGACAGCGACTTGCGCACGTCTTCCGCCTCCGCCTTCGGCAGGGTGACGAGCCCCTTCTTGGCCAGGTAGCCGTCCTCGCCGATCGCCTTCGGCGACACGTATTCGGCCGCGAACTTGTCGAGGCCGGGAACCAGGCCGACGTGCTGCTTCTTGACGTAGACCTACAGCGGCGCGCGCCCTTGTACTTGCCGTCGACGATGTTGTCGTAGTTCGGGTCGACGCCGTCGAGCGACAACGCCGCGCAGCTTCGCGCTGTTCTCGTCGAGGAACGAGTAGCCGAAGATGCCGAACGCATTGCGGTTGGCTTCGAGCTTCGCGACGATCACGTTGTCGTTCTCGCCGGCCTCGACATAATCGCCGTCCTCGCGCATCGACTTCCACGCCTTCTCGAACGCCTTCGCGTCCGCCTTCTTGAGCGCGTCCAGCGCCGGGATCTGCTCGGCGCCCGGCTCCATGAACAGCTCGTGCAGCGAGTTGCGCGTGCCGGAGGTGGGCGGCGGACCGAGCACCTCGATCTTGGTGTTCGGCAGCGACTTGTCGATGTCGGACCAGTTCTTGTACGGGTTGGCGACGAGCTTGCCGTCCGGCCCCGGCACTTCCTTGGCGATCGCCAGGAACACCTGAGCGAGCGTCAGCTTGATCGGCGTGCCCTGCTTCGACTGGGCGATGGTGAGGCCGTCGAAGCCGATCTTGATCTCGACGATGTCCTTGACGCCGCCCTTCTGGCAGCTCTCGAACTCGCCCTTCTTCATGCGGCGCGACGCATTGGTGGCATCGGGATGGGATCTCGCCGACGCCGGCGCAGAACAGCTTCATGCCGCCGCCGGTGCCGGTCGATTCGACCACCGGGGTCTTCATGCCGGAGGTCTTGCCGAACTGCTCGGCAACGGTGGTGGTGAACGGGTAAACGGTCGACGATCCGACGATGCGGATCTGGTCGCGCGCCTCGGCGGCGCCCGCAGAGCAGTCCGGTCGGCAAGCGATGCGGCGCTGGCAAGAACACTGGCGGTCCTCAGTGGTTTTAACGGCATCGAGATTCTCTCCTGTTTGTGACTGACGTATATCGAAGCGGCCGGGGGATTGACCCACGCCGGCTTCCTGGACGGTTCTTTTTTGCAGGGCTGGGGACGCGGCATTGACACCCCTTGGAATCCGGCCGTTCGGTCCGTGGCCGTTCCGGGGTCGCCAGTAGCCTTAAGCGCCACATGTCACCGTTCTATGACCGTTCGATGACACTTGGATGACAAGCTAAGCTGTTGAAATGGCTGTGGATTTCAGTCGTGCCGTTCCGGACCGGCGCAGCTGCTGCAGTCGGAATGCGCTCACGACGGCGTGCCGACGGTCGCGGATTTCATGGGTGCCGCCGGCGCCAACGGCAGACGCACCGTGAAGGTCGCGCCCTGCCCCGGCACGCTCTCGATAGCCAGCCGTCCGAGGTGGCGGTTGAGGATGTGCTTGACGATCGCCAGGCCCAGTCCGGTCCCGCCCTTCGCGCGGCTTTGCGCCACGTCGACGCGATAGAACCGCTCGGTCAGCCGCGGCAGGTGCTCGGGCGCAATGCCGGGACCATATCCCGCATGGTGACGCGCGCCTCGGCTTGCCGCCCGCGCCGTCGCCGGGCGACAGCCGATCTCGACCCGCTTGCCGGAGGCGCCGTATTTCAAGGCGTTTTCCACAAGATTCTCGAACACCCGCACCAGTTCGTCGCGGTCCCCCGGCACCACGAGCGGGCCGGCGGGCGCGGCGACCCCGACCTCCACGCCGCGGTCGCGGGCGAGCGTCTGCAGGCGTCGGCCACCTGGCGCACGATGCCGACGAGATCGACCGGCGTGTCGGGCCGCACTGGGCGTTGAGCTCGATGCGCGAGAGCGACAGCAGGTCGTCGATCAGCCGCGCCATGCGGTCGCCTGCTGCTTCATGATGGCGAGGAAGCGCTCGCGCGCAGCGGGATCGTCCCGCGCGGATCCCTGCAGCGTCTCGATGAAGCCGGACAGCGTGGCGAGCGGCGTGCGCAGCTCGTGGCTCGCGTTGGCGACGAAGTCGGCGCGCATCTCCTCCATGCGCCGCAGCGGCGTGAGATCGTGAACCCATCAGCACGAGCCGCTCGCGCGACTCGGCGGAGGCGAGCGCGGTCACATGCGCCTCGTACCAGCGGTCGACCGGCACCCGCTCGGAGAACTCGATGCGCTGCGCCTCCCGGTCGCGGTCGCGCGGCGGATCGCGTCGACGACCTCCGGCATGCGCAGCGCGAACGAGGCGGGCTCGCCGCGCCGCAGCGCCGGCGCGAGCGCGCGCGCGGGCGCATTGAAGGCGAGCACGAGCCCTCGCGGTCGAGCGCGACCGCCGGGTCCGGCATCCCGGCCAGCATGGCCTCGATCAAGGGATCGCCGGCCGCTGCCGGCGGCGGCTCGTCCCGGCCTGCTCGCTCCGGCGCCAACTCGCCGCTGCGGGCCGCGAGCAGCGCCGCGAGCGCGATGAGCAGGAACCCGGCCAGGGCCGGCACAGCGGCAAGAGCGTCCAGCGCCCACAGGCCGCCGAACACGACGGCCGCGGCCGCCAGCAACAGCCGGATGCTCCCGAGTTGAACCAGCCAGCGCAGGGTTCGCGAGCCTCTGCTGTCGTCGGTCGCCGTCATGACACGACCGACTTATACGGTGTCGCGGCGGCAGCGACAATTTCCATTTGCGGCAATCGCCGTGCAATCGCTTGCCCAGCGATGCAAATAGCCGCCCACACCCCCGACTCCGGCATGTTATGGTTTGCCATCGAGGGTCTGCAGCCCCGGGGAAACCGCCCGGGAGGTTAGATCGTGCCCGTGAGGTAGCCTTGCCCGTAAAGGGTCGCGCAACGGATCGCCACGCCGCCCGCACGGTCGCAAGCTTCGTTCGGCCGGAACGAAGACGGCAACGCGCAGCGTGCGCAAACCGGCTTCCGCATCGGCGCTGGAGAGGAAGCTCGCCGCGCGCGAGCGCGAGCTTGCCGAGGCGCTGGAGCAGCAGACCGCGACCTCGGAGGTCCTGCAGGCCATCTCGAGCTTGCCGGGCGAGCTCGAGCCGGTGTTCCAGGCCATGCTGGAGAACGCGACCCGCATTTGCGAGGCCGAGTTCGGCAACCTGCTGCTGACGGAGGGAACCGCATTCCGGGTGGCCGCGATGTACGGCGCACCGCCGGCGTGGGAGGAATTGCGGCAGCGCGATCCAATGATCCGTTTCGGCCCGAAGAGTTCCCTTGCCCGCCTTGCTGCCACGCGGCAGTTGCAACATTTAGCCGACATCAGGATGGAAGAGGCCTACCTCGAACGCGAGCCGGCGGTGGTGGCGTTCACTGAGATGACCGGGCTCGCACCGTGCTCGGCGTGCCCATGCTCAAAGAGCACGAGTTGATCGGCACGATCGCCATCTATCGCCAGGAGGTTCGGCCGTTTACCGCCAAGCAGATCGAGCTGGTGACCACCTTTGCGGAGCAGGCGGTCATCGCCATCGAGAATGCCCGCCTGCTCGGCGAGCTGCGCGAAGCGCTGCAGCAGCAGACCGCCACCGCCGACGTGCTCAAGGTCATCAGCCGCTCGACCTTCGACCTGCAGACCGTGCTGCAGACCCTGGTCGAATCGGCTGCCCGGCTGTGCGAGGCCGACCACGGCACTATCACACGGCAGACAAGGCGGCACGTTTTTCCGCGCGGCGGCCTATGGATTTTCCCGCGAGTTCATGGCGTACGTCGAATCCGTGCCAGTCGTGCCGGAAAGAGGATCGGCGACCGGACGCGCCTTGCTCGAAGGCCGGATCGTTCACATCCCCGACGTGCTGGCCGACCCGGACTACACCTTCATCGAGGCCCTGAAACTGGGCCGCTTTCGCACCATGCTCGCCGTGCCGATGCTGCGGGAGGGGGTCCCACCGGCGTGCTGGCGTTGACGCGCACGGAGATGCGGCCCTTCACCGACCGGCAGATCGAGCTGGTCGGCACCTTCGCCGATCAGGCCGCGATCGCGATCGAGAACGTGCGGCTGTTCGAGGAGATCCAGGACAAGAGCCGCCAGCTCGAAGCAGCGAGCCAGCACAAGTCGCAGTTTCTCGCCAACATGAGCCACGAGCTGCGCACCCCGCTCAATGCCATCATCGGCGTCACCGAGATGCTGCACGAGGACGCCCGCGAGCTCGCGCGCGAGGACGCGATCGAGCCGCTCGACCGGGTGCTGCGCGCTGCCCGCCACCTGCTGGCGCTGATCAACGACATTCTCGACCTCTCCAAGATCGAGGCCGGGCGGATGGAGCTTCACCTCGAGTTGTTCCCGCTCGCGCCCCTCATCGAGGACGTGGTCGAGACCATCGCGCCGCTGACGGCGAAGAACGGCAACCGGGTCGTCGTCGATTGCGACCCCGAGCTCGGCACCGTCCATGCCGACCAGACGCGATTGCGGCAGGCGCTGCTCAATCTGACCAGCAATGCCGGCAAGTTCACCGAGAACGGAACCATCACCATCCGGGCGCTGCGGCAGGCCCCCACCCTACCCTCCCCCGCAAGCGGGGGAGGGATAGGAGGCGGACAGAGAGCGGGGACTGGATCGCGGTGACGGTGACCGATACCGGCATCGGCATGAGCCCCGAGCAGATGACCAGGCTGTTCAGGGAATTCTCCCAGGCCGACGCCTCGACCACGCGCCGATACGGCGGCACCGGTCTCGGCCTCGCCATCAGCCGGCATTTCTGCCGGATGATGGGAGGCGACATCGAGGTCGAGAGCAAGCCGGGCGAGGGCTCGACCTTCACCATCCGGCTGCCGCGGGTGGTGCGCACGGCACAGGCGGCCGATCCCGAGCCGGGCGCGCGTCCCGCGCATCCGGCCGCCGCGATCACCGCGGAGGCGGACGCGCCCCTCGTGCTGGTCGTGGACGACGATCCGACGGTGCGCGAGCTCGTGGCGCGCCATCTCGAACGCGCGGCATTCGCGGTGGTGACCGCAGACGGCGGCCGCGAGGGACTTCGCCTGGCGCGTGAATTGCGGCCCGCCGCAATGACGCTCGACATCATGATGCCCGATCTCGACGGCTGGACCGTGCTGGCGGCCATCAAGGGCGATCCGTCGCTGGCGCAGATCCCGGTGATATTGATGACAATCGTGGACGAGAAGAACCGCGGCTACGCGCTCGGCGCCGCCGACTACCTGACCAAGCCGGTCGATCGCGCCAAGCTGGTCGAGACGCTCAAAAGCATCTGCGGAACGAACGTGGGCACGGTCCTGCTGGTCGACGACGATGACCTGGTCCGCCGCAGCGTGCGGCTGGCCCTGCAGCCGATCGGCTGGCAGGTCGTGGAGGCGGAGAACGGCGAGGTTGCGCTGCAGGCGCTCGCCGCCGCGCGACCCGACGCGATCATTCTCGACCTCATGATGCCCCGGATGGACGGGTTCGAGTTCCTCGGCCAGTTGCGGGAATTGGCCGACGGGCGCGAAATTCCGGTCGTGGTCCTCACCGCCAAGGAGTTGACGGACGAGGATCGCGGCCGGCTCAACGGCGGCGTCGAGCGGATCATCCGGAAAAGCGGGCGCGACGAGATGCTGCGCCAGCTGGCGGATGAGCTGAGGAAATGCGTCAAACGACGGAGTGCGGGACGCGCATGAAAATTCTCTACGTCGAGGACAACGACGACAACATCTACATGCTCAAGACGCGGCTCACGCGGGCGGGCCATACCGTCGTCGTCGCCACCGACGGCGCGCAGGGCGTGGCGATGGCCGCCAGCGAGCAGCCCGATCTCATCCTGCTGGACTTGAGCCTGCCGGTGCTCGACGGCTGGGAGGCGGCGCGACGGATCAAGGCCGCGCCCGCAACCGGCCGCATCCCGATCATCGCGCTGACCGCACACGCCATGTCCGGCGACGAGGAGAAGGCCCGGGCGGCGGGCTGCGACGATTTCGACACCAAGCCGGTGGATCTCAAGCGGCTGATCGGCAAGATCACCGCGCTGGTTCCGTCGGGAAGCGGGTCGTGAACAAGCCGGAGAGCAGGCTCGACGCGGCGTTGCTCGTCGTCGACGACATCGACGACAACCGCTTCGCGCTCACGCGCCGGCTGGCGCGCGAAGGCTACAAGAACCTGACCACCGCCGGCGACGGCCAGGAGGCGCTGGAGCTGCTCAATTCCAGGCCGTTCGATCTGGTGCTGCTCGACATCATGATGCCGAATCTGAACGGGTACGAGGTGCTGGAGCGGATGAAGGCCGATGGCAGGCTGCGGCACATCCCGGTCATCATGATCTCCGCCATCGACGAGCTCGACAGCGTCATTCGCTGCATCGAGCTCGGCGCCGAGGACTACCTGCCCAAGCCCTTCAACCCGACCTTGCTGCGCGCCCGCGTCGGCGCCTCGCTGGAGCGCAAGCGGCTGCACGACCAGGTGATGGCGCGCCGCGCGAGCTCACCGAGGCCCTGGAGCAGCAGACGGCGACCTCCGAGGTGCTGGGCGTCATTTCGGGCTCGCACGGCGAGTTGGGACCTGTGTTCGAGGCCCTGCTCGCGAACGCAATACGGCTCTGCGGAGCCAGGTTTGGTATGCTGAACCTTTACGACGGCAGGACTTTCCAAAACGTCGCGACCCACGACGTACCACCCGCCTATGCCGCGTTCCGGCGGCGCGAGCGCGTCCAGCCTCATCCGGGCAGCGGTCATGCCGAGGTTGTCAGGACGAAGCAGGTCGTGCACATCGAAGATCTGCGGACGACGCCGGCCTATCTCGATGGCGATCCGGCAGTCGTTGCCGTTACGGAAGTGGGGGGCGCTCGCTCGATGCTGCTCGTGCCGATGCTCAAGGATGTGGAGCTGATCGGCGTCATCGTCATCTACCGTCAGGAGGTGCGGCGATTTACCGACACGCAGGTCGAGCTGGTCCGCAATTTTGCCAGGCAGGCCGTCATCGCCATCGAGAATGCCCGCCTGCTCAACGAGCTGCGCGACTCGCTCCAGCAGCAGACCGCCACCGCCGACGTGCTCAAGGTGATCAGCCGCTCGACTTTCGATCTGCAGACGGTGCTCGACACGCTGACCAAGTCGGCGGCGTTGCTGTGCGAAGCGGATCAGGCGTCCATCAATCAAGCGAAGGGCAAAGCCTATCAGCAGGTCGCGTGCTATGGCTATTCGCCCGACCACAAGGCGTACATGGACGAGCAGATGGTTCCATCAGGCCGAGGCTCGCTGGTGGGCCGCGTCATGCTGGAGGGCAAAACGGTTCAGATCCTCGATGTCCTGGCCGATCCGGAATACACCTTTGGGGGGCCGAAGATCGGTGGCGGGCGGACCATGCTTGGTGTCCCACTGCTGCGGGAGGGAATGCCGATCGGCGTCATCAACTTGCAGCGCAAAGTGGTGCGCCCGTTCACCGAGAGGCAGATTGAGCTGCTAACCACCTTCGCCGACCAGGCGGTGATCGCGATCGAGAACGTGCGGCTGTTCGACGAAGTGCAAGCGCGCACGCGCGAGCTCACGCAGTCGGTCGAGGAGCTGCGGGCCCTGGGCGAGGTCACCCAGGCGGTCAGCTCCACGCTCGACCTGCAAGCCCTGCTCGACACCATTGTCGCCAAGGCGACGCAGCTGTCCGGCACCGAGGCCGGGGTGATCTACGTCTTCGACGAGGCCAGCCGCCAGTTCCAGTTGCGCGCGACCTACGGAATGAGCCCTGACATGGTGGCCGTGATCGAGGATCATCACGCCGACTTCTCCGAAGCCGTCCGCCTGGCCACGCAGCGGCGCGAGCCCGACCAGGTCGCCGACCTGCAACCGTCGTTGCGGGCCAACGAGCTGGTCATGCGTCTGGGTTATCACGCCCGTCTGGTCGTTCCGCTGCTCGCCCCCGACCAGATCGTGGGAGCTCTGGTGGTTCGTCGCAGGGCGCGGGGCGAGTTCCCGAGCAGCACCATCGAGCTGTTGCAGACCTTCGCCGCCCAGTCGGTGCTGGCGATCCGGAATGCCCGCCTGTTCGCGGAGATCGAGGACAAGAGCCGCCAGCTCGAGCTGGCGAGCCGGCACAAGTCGCAGTTCCTCGCCAGCATGAGCCACGAGCTGCGCACCCCGCTCAACGCCATCATCGGGCTGACCGAGCTGATGGTCGCCAACGCCGCGCGCTTCGGCACCGAGAAGGCGGCCGAGCCGCTCGGCCGCGTGCATCGCGCCGGCACCCACCTGCTCGGCCTCATCAACCAGGTGCTCGACCTCTCCAAGATCGAGGCCGGCAAGCTCGAGCTCAACCCGCAGACCGTGGAGCTCGCGCCGCTGATCGACGAGGTGATCGGCACCGCGCGCCAGCTCGCCGAGCAGAACAAGAACCGGCTCGTGGTCGCGTGCGAGGAGCGGCTGCGGCCGATCACCGTCGATCCCATGCGGCTGCGGCAGATCCTGCTCAACCTCCTGAGCAACGCCTGCAAGTTCACCAAGGAGGGCGAGGTCGGGCTCACTGCGCGCAAGGACGGCGGCGACTGGATCGCGCTCGCGGTTTCCGACACCGGCATCGGCATGACGGCGGAGCAGCAGGCGAAGCTGTTCGAGGAGTTCAGCCAGGCCGAGGCCACGACCGCGCAGCGCTTCGGCGGCACCGGGCTCGGGCTCGCCATCACCCGCAAGCTCGCGCGCATGATGGGCGGCGACGTGACGGTGGCGAGCGAGCCGGGCAAGGGCTCGGTGTTCACCGTGCGCCTGCCGGGCGCGAAGTAGCCCGGATTTCGCTGCACGCGATCCGGGACCCGGCGAGACGCGCATCCGGCAGCGGTATCATTGTTCTGCCGTGCCAGCCCGAGCGCGACTGAAGGCTCGAACCTGCCTCTTCAGCTCGTTGGCGAGGGCGACGGCCGCGCATCTCCGGCGCCTCTCTTCGTCCAGTGGGCAAGGAAGTGGGCACAACATTCGACTTGAGGGCGACCGACACTTGAGGGCGACCGACTTGAGGGCGACCGACTTCCGACGCCTTCGAGCGGTTGCTATAGTGTAAGCAAGGTCCCCAATGAAAAGCGTCGATGAACGTGACACGTTCACAAATCCAGGGAGGACGACGATGGCTAGAATGACCATGACCGTGGCGTGTGCGATCGGAGCCACACTGTTGGCGTCGACAACGCAGGCCCAGCAGGAGATCAATCTGACGGTTGCAGCCGGCCAGGCGTTGCGCGCACTGCCGCCGCTCACTCTGCTGAGCGAGTGGTGGGTCCCGGAGGTCGATCGTCGCGTAAAGGCAGCCAACCTCAATATCAAGATCAACTGGAAGGAGGCCTATGCCGGGTCGCTGCTGAAGCCGACCATGGTGCTGGAGGGCACCCGCGACGGCATCACCGACATCGGCTTCGAGCCGACGATCTTCCATCCCGAGCAAGCTGCCGCTCGAACAGGTCTCGTTCGTTGTCCCGTTCACCACCAGCGATGTCGTGCTGGTTGGCAAGGCGATCGAAAAGATGCACCAGACGATGCCGGAGTATCGGGCGCAATACGACAAGTTCAACGTGGTCAGGATTGCCGGTTCGAGCTATGACTTATACGAGCTGTTCACCACCTCTCCGGTGAAGGCGTTCACGGACCTGCAAGGCAAGAAGGTCGCCACCGCCGGCGCGGCGCTGCAATGGCTGCGCGGCACTCCGGCGGCGCCGGTGCAGAGCAACATGATGCTCTACTACAACTCGGCCAAGACCGGTGTGATCGACGGCTTCATCATCTTCCCGTCGGCGGTCAAAGGCATGAAATACCCCGAGGCAGCGCCCAATCTGACCATTGCCGGTTTCGGTGCGCAGTATGCCGCGGCGTTGCTCGTCAACAAGAACGTCTGGAACAAGCTGCCGGCGGAGCTGCAGAAGATCTTGCGGGAAACGGCTCTGGAGTGGGGCGCCAAGGCTGATGCGATGATGCACGGCTTGGGCGAGGCCGGGGTGGAGGCGACGAAGGGTTTCCCGAACGCGCACGTGTTCGTGTTGTCGCGCGAGGAGCAGGTGAAATGGGCGAATGCGATGCCCAACATCGCCAAGGAATGGGCGGAGCGCACGGACAAGAACGGCCTGCCGGGTTCCAAGGCCCTGACTGCATTCATGACGGAAATTCGCGCAGTCCGGCGCCAAACCGGTGCGCGACTGGGACAAGTAGCCGCCTGCGCTGGCCGCGCCGGGTCGCATCATGAGCTCGGATGCGCCGGAACCGCCGCCGCAACATGACGAGTTGAGGGCGCCCAAGGCCGGCGCCCTCTTGCTTTCCTGGTTTGGCGCCCTCACGGCCCTGCTGAATATCGCCGGGACGATTCTCATCATTGCGATGGCCGTTGCGGTGAACGCGGACGTGCTCAGCCGCGACTTGTTCAACAAGCCCATCGCCGGCGTCAACGAGTTCATTGGGCTTTCGATCGTCGCCGTCGTCTTCCTGCAGATCGCAAACACGCTGCGCGAGGGCAGGCACGTCTCGAACGACATCATCATGCAAGCCATCGGCGCGTCGCATCCGCGCGTCGCGCGCGGATTCTACGGCTTGTTCTATTTGATCGGTGCCGGGCTGATGGCGCTGGTCGTCTGGTTCGTGTCGCCAATGTTCATGGAGATGTACCGGGGCGGCTATTATCAAGGCACCCTCGGCGTCATCGAGATTCCGGTCTGGCCCTTCGTGCTGCCTGTGATCATCGGCGGGATAGCGAGCGCCGTTCAGTACGTCTTGTTTGCCGGCCACGAGTTCGCGCAGGCGTTCGGGCAAGGGAGGCCGCCCGAATGAGTGACGTCATGATTGGCGCGCTGACCATGCTGGGCTGCGTCATTCTGATTCAGACCGGAATGCATATCGCTGTGGCGCTGATGTTCCTGTCGTTCGCCGGCGTATTCACGATGAAGGGCATGGAAGTCGCGGGCAAGCTGCTTGCCAGGTCCGCCGCAACCTCCATTGCCTCCGATGCCTACGCCGTCATTCCCTTGTTCGTCCTCATGGGGTTGTTCGTCTCGGCCACCGGCAATGGGCCGCGACACGTTCGACGTGGCTGCGCTGCTGTTGAAACGCCTGCGCGGCGGTCTCGCCATGGCTACGGTCGGCGCCAACGCCGTATTCGCCGCCTGTACCGGAACCTCGATCGCCTCCGCGTCGATCTTCACCAAGATCGCGGTTCCGGAAATGGTCCGCCACGGCCACACCACCGGGTTTTCCGTCGGCGTCGTCGCCGGCAGCTCGGTGCTCGGAATGCTGATCCCGCCGAGCATTCTTTTCATCATCTTCGGCGTCATCGCCAACGTGTCGATCGGCGACCTGTTCACCTCGGGGATTCTTCCCGGCATCGTGCTCTCGATCGCGTTCTGCATCACCATCTCGCTGCTCTCCTACCTTCGCGCGGAGTACGTGTTCGTCGAACCGAACACGATGCACGGAGAATACACGGGGACCGTTCGAGGGCAAGCCGGCCTGGTATGTCGCCTGGAAGTTCATGCCCATCTGCATGCTGATCGGCATCGTTCTCGGAGGCATCTATGGCGGATTCTTCACTCCGATCGAGGCGGGCGGCGCCGGTGCGATGGCCGCTTTCCTCATCGCGCTCCTTCGCCGCGAGCTGACCGCTCCAGATCTTCTGGGAGGT
This sequence comes from uncultured Alphaproteobacteria bacterium, assembly GCA_963840535.1. GTDB lineage: Bacteria > Pseudomonadota > Alphaproteobacteria > Rhizobiales > Xanthobacteraceae > VAZQ01. The sequence goes on along the minus strand of CAWIZJ010000046.1, from coordinate 17,992 downwards.
AGCGCTGGAAACCGGGCGCGTGACCGCTGCGATCTGCTTCCTGCTGATGGCGGCGCAGATGTATTCGCAGATGTTGACACTGTCCGGCCTGCCTTACGCGGTTGGCCAGTGGCTGCAGTCATCGGGCCTGAGCTTCATCATCATCCTGATCGGCTACCTGATCGTCGTCCTGATCATGGGCTGCTTCCTCGACTCCGTTTCCATCATGCTGATCCTGCTTCCCTTCGTGCTGCCCGTGATGGACAGCTTCGGCGTCAACTTCGTCTGGCTCGGGGTGATCACGGTGATCGCCATCGAAATCGGGCTCCTCACACCGCCGCTCGGCGTCTCGGTTTTCGTGGTCAAGGCAAATCTCGACGACCAGAGCATAACGACCTGGCAGGTGTTCAAGGGTGCGACGCCGATGACGCTGACGATGTGCGTCGTGCTCGTCATCTGCGTCCTGTTTCCCGGGCTGTCGCTGGTGCTGATCGGACAGAAGTGGACCTGGTGGTGACCACAATCTACCTCGAACTGCCCCATGTACACACAGAGCTTCATAGTCATCCTGATCGGCTACCTGATCGTGGTCCTGATCATGGGCTGCTTCCTCGACTCCGTTTCCATCATGCTGATCCTGCTTCCCTTCGTGCTGCCGGTGATGGACGGCTTTGGCGTCAACCTCGTGTGGCTCGGGGTGATCACGGTGATCGCCATCGAGGTCGGGCTGCTCACACCGCCGCTCGGCGTCTCGGTTTTCGTGGTCAAGGCAAATCTCGACGACCAGAGCATAACGACCTGGCAGGTGTTCAAGGGTGCGGCGCCGATGACGCTGACGATGTGCGGCGTGCTCGCCATCTGCGTCCTGTTTCCCGGGTTGTCGCTGGTGCTGATCGGACAGAAGTGGACCTGGTGGTGACCACATTTTACGAGAATTTGCCCCATGTCCTCTCGGTGACCCACCAGATGAGTTTGCTTCCGAGCAGAATGACACAGGCCGATACCAACCAACCGTAAAGGTCCACGAATTAGCCAGCCAGTCACGTGATGTCTGGATTGTATCGAGGGCGAGCAGAGGCTCCTTCCGCCGACCTCGGAAGCCTCAGGGAGCGTCTCGGCGGCGGCGAAGCACAGTCGACTTCTCCACGACCTTCCTTGCCGGCCTTCGTCTCTTGGACAGCGCATCGCCCTTCACCGGGGGCTTGCCGGCGCCGGCGCGCTCGAGAATAGCGTGCGCCCGCGGGAGGTTCGCCCGCGCAGTACGCTCTTCGAAATAGCTTTCCGTCCTGAGTGCGGAAAGCTTTTCCGCCACCGCCACGTTGATGAGCTGGTTCAATGCCACACCTTCCGTCTCGGCCACCTTGCGCGCCTCGTCCAGCAGCGAGGGCTGAAGCCGCAGCGCGAAATTGCTCTTCCTCATGTCTTCGTCTCCAATCGTTTCACCGCCTCGCCGGGCGACAGCACCGCAACGCCGAATTGCTGCGCCACGCCGCGGAAGTCGCGGATGTTGAACGTCACGAGCGCATCAGCCCGCCCGTTCACAGCCGCTTCGAGCACCATGTCGTCGTCCGGATCGCGGACGACGGGCCGCCAATGGAAGGCGAGGCGCACCGGCTCCACGACCACCGCAACGGCGTCGAGCAGCACGTCGACATCCGCCGCCGACAATCCGGAGGCTTTCAGATGCTCCGGCCGTGTCATCACCGCCTGATACTCGATCATCAGCGGGACCGAGGCCAGGAGCGTCAGACGGCGCTCCAGTCCGGCCACGAGCAGTCGGCGGGAGGCGCCGGCATCGCTGCGGATCGCGGCGACCATGACGGCGGTATCGAGAATCAGCCGCATGCAGCCAATATTGGATATCGCATGCAATATTGCAATTGCGCCCGCTTTCGCGAGACCGGTTGCGCGCGGCTTGTCCCCGATCTTTGAGCCCAGTGGCAATCGGGCTCAACCCATCCTGTGGCATTCCCTACAATACCTGAAACACCTCGAACGTTCGCCCACTCCCCTTGCGAGAGCCGGTGGCAATCGAACAGATACGGTTCATCCAGCCGTATTTTTCTGAACTCGTCTCGAAGTATGGCGTGGTGCGGAAATAGTCGATGCGGTCGGCGCGCGTCACAAAGTTGACCTTGACGTCGCATACCATATTAGACAGGATTATGGTCATGTTCAGGGTCAACCTCTTCGAGGTCAAGGCGAAGCTCTCCGAGTATGTCGACCGGGCGGCGCGCGGCGAACGGATCGTGATCTGCCGCCACAACAAACCGGTTGCCGAGCTTCGCCCGATCGCCGAGGCCCGGACCAGCCCTCGCGTGATCGGTCCGATCCCCGGGCGGCCGACCTTCGATGTCCCTCCCTCATTCTTCTCGCCGATGTCACCCGACGAGCTGGACCAGTGGGAGGGCATGAGCACGACCGACCCGTTGGCAGCGAGGCCGCGGCCGGCGTCCGGAGCGAGCGTGGCGGAGCGCAGGGCTGCCCATGGGCGCAAGCATCGCGTACGTGCTCCGCGCCGCCGAACGTGAGGCTCCTCCTCGACACGTGCACTTTCCTGTGGCTGGCGGGCGGTCAGTCGCTGTCCGCCGCGGCCACGGCCGCAGTGACGGATCCCGCCAACGACGTTCTTCTCAGCGCAGTCTCCGTGTGGGAGATCGCGACCAAGTACCGGGCAGGGCGGCTGCCGCTTCCGGAGCCGCCCGATCGTTTAATTCCAACCGAGCGTGATCTGCGCGGCGTGTCCGCGTTTGCATTCGATGAGGACGCGGCCCTTCAGGTGCTTCGTCTGCCGCAGCTGCACAGAGACCCGTTCGATCGCATGCTGATCTCCCAGGCGATCGCCGGCGGGCTGGCGATCATCACGCCCGACCCGCTGATCTCGCAATATCCGGTGCGTGTGATCTGGTGATCGATCGCTCGCCCGCCGCGTCGCATCCGCGACGGCTGTGGAACCCGCCACCGGATCAGCGGACCTCGCTCCCCTGCTCGTGTGCTTGGCCCGGCGTCTCGACGTCGGTCGGAGCGATCGAAGGCAGCCGCAGGACCAGCGGCTGCGTCGGGCCGCGCAGCGCCCACAGCAGTTCGCGGCCGCCGAGAATCAACAGCGAAAGCGCGAACGGCGCGATGTAGTAGAGCAGGCGGAACAGAAGCAGGCCCGCCAGCAGCTCCTCCTTGTTGAACTGCCACAGCGCGACCAGCATGGCCGCGTCGAACACCCCGATGCCGCCCGGCGCGTGGCTCGCGAAGCCCAGCAGCGTCGCCGAGACGAAGATCACCGCCAGCATGACGAAGCCGATATGCGGCTCCGACGGCATCAGCATGTACATGGCGAGCGCGCAGAACGAGAGATCGACGATGCCGATGCCGATCTGCAGCAGGGTCAGCGGCCCGCCCGGCAGGGTGACGCTCCAGCCGCGCCGGCCGACGACGCGCGGGCGCCGCCACACCCAGACGACATAGAGCGTCAACACCGCCAGGATGAGGATGGCGCCGCCGCGGTTGAACCATGCCGGCAGCCGGTTGATGGCGCTCGCCCCCTCCGGCACATAGGCGATGCCGAGGCCGAGCACGGTGGCGTTGCCCAGCCAGAAGGTCAGGCCGGCCACGAAGCAGATCTTGGCGACGTCGATCGCGCTGAGCCCCCAGGCCGAATACAGGCGGTAGCGCACCGCCCCGCCGGTGAACACGCTGGCGCCCACGTTGTGGCCGACCGAATAGCTGGTGAAGCCCGCCAGCGCCGCCGCCCAATAGGGGATGTCCGGGCGCCCGATCGTGCGCAACGCGAACAGGTCGTAGAAGGTGAGGGTGACGTAGCCGCCGGCGACGAACAGGGCGGCGAGCGCGAAATGGTGCCAATTGGTGGCCAGCAGCGCTGCCGCCACATCACCGGGATTGATGTCCTGCAGGATGCGATAGAGCACCAGCCCCGCCACCGCGATGATGGCGGCGCTGAGCACGAATCCGATCCGGTTCCAGCCGATCTTCTGGTCGCAGAACAGCGCGGCCCGGTGCACGGCATCGAGCACTCTGCGTTCGCGGTCGCCCGGTCTCGGCGCCATCGGTCGTTCCGTCACACGCTCGGCCGGACGCTTCCGGCATCTCTCCAGATATCGCGGCGACGCCCGTTTTCCAACGTCCACATCGCGCCGATGGCGAGCAACACCTAGCAAAACTCGCACGAGCACGCGAGAGCTCGCACGGTCGTCCGTGCCCGCTCTGCGGTCGAGATCGCCGCACCCGGGAGCTGCCGACCGGCGCGGCGGTCTGCTGGCGTCGGAGCCGTCGCGGGCATACCCTTGGTGCAGAACTTGGCGCTGCGCCCCGGTGGACGCGGCGCCCGGGCCGCGACCGGAGGACGCAATGACCCCAGACCCGTTGCCGACCGAGACGGCGCACGCGCGCCGGACCATTCTCAAGGGGGCCGGCCTCGGTGTCGGCGCCGGGCTTGCCGCGAGCCTCCCGGCGCAGGCGCAGACGGCGACCGCGGGCTCGGCGCCGGAGGTCCCGATCTGGAGCGCCGAATACTGGGCCAGGAAGGGCGAGGTGGCGCTCAACCTCTGGCGCAAGCGCGTCGGTGAGCCCAGAACCGGCGATCCCGCGCTGCCGGTGGTCTTCCTGGTGCACGGCTCCTCGAACTCGTCACGCTCCTCGTACGACCTCGACGTCCCGGGCAGGGGCGAGTATTCGCTGATGAACGTGCTTGCGCGCTACGGCTACGACGTCTGGACCGTGGACCACGACGGCTACGGCCGCTCCGGCAGCTCCGGCAACAATTCCGATATCGCCAGCAGTGTGCTCGACCTGAAAGCCGCAATCCCGGTGGTGACCAGGGAAACCGGCCAGGCGAGGATGCACTTCTTCGGCACGTCCTCGGGAGCGATCCGCGCCGGCGCCTATGCGCAGGAGCACCCCGAGCACGTGGATCGACTGGTGCTCGTCGCCTTCACTCACAAGGGGACCGGTGCGCCGGAGATCGGCCGTCGTGCTACAGCGGGTCGAGGCGCTGCGCACCAGCAACCGCCGCAAGCGCGACGCCGCCATGATCCGCTCGATCTTCACCCGCGATGGTCACGCCTCGACCTACGACCTGGCGGTGCCCGAGGCGATCATCGCCGCCGAGCTGAAGTTCGGCGAGGAGGTCCCGACCGGGACCTATCTGGACATGGCCGCCAATCTGCCGCTGGTCGATCCCAAGCGGGTGCTCTCACCGGTGCTGATGATCCGCGGTACCCATGACGGCAACTCGACCAACGAGGATCTGCTCGATTTCTTCCAGCAGCTGCCGAACGGCGACCGCCAGTTCCTGATCCTTCCGCACACCGCACACAGCCCTCTCTTCAGCAACAATCGCCACCTGCTCTGGTACGCTGTTCGCAACTTCCTGGCGGCTCCGGCGGCAGTCCCTGCCATGTGAGCGATTGGAGTCGGCCGGGCCGTGACCGACGGGCGACGCTTCGTCGCCGTTGAGTCGCCGTAGCCGTAGGTTGGGTCGAGCGTAAGCGAGACCCAACAACAACGCTCCGGCGGTGTTGGGTCTCGCGCAAGAGCGCTCGACCCAACCTACACCAACTCTCCCGCGGCAAAGAACGCGCGCAGCTCGGAATAGGTCGCGTCCGGCGCCTCCTCCGAAAGATAATGCCCGCACGCAAGCGCCTTGGCGCCGCGGATGTCGGCGGCGTAGCGCGACCACACCTCGGCCGGCTCGTGATTGCGTCCGACCGCGCCGGTCGCCCCCCACAGGATCAAGGTCGGACAACCGATCCGGCGGCCGGCCGCGAAATCCAGCTTGTCCGTATCGAAATCGACGCCGTAGGTCGCCCGATAGTCCTCGCACATCGCGTGGATGGTCGCCGGGTTGCGGAAACAGCGGATGTATTCGGCCAACGCTTCCTTGCCGAAGAAGCCCAGCCCTTGCGGCGTCTTGGCGAGCTTGGTGCGGATGAAATAGTCGGGATCGGCCCCCATCAGCCGTTCCGGCAGATCGTAGGGCTGGATCATGAAGAACCAGTGATACGACGCCTTCGCCCATTCCCGCGTCGTCCGCGTGAACAGGTGGTGCTGCGGGATGATGTCGAGAATCGCGGCGCGCGCGACCTTCTCGGGATGATCGAGGCACATGCGGTGGAGCACGCGGGCACCGCGATCGTGGCCGGCGGCATAGAAACGCGTCGCGCCGAGAGCCGCCATGACCTCGACCTGATCCTGCGCCATGGCGCGGAACGAATAGCCGCTGTGGTCGTCGCCGCCCGGCGGCTTTTCCGAATCTCCGTAGCCGCGCAGGTCGGTGGCGACGACCATGAATTCCCGCGCCAGTCGCGGCGCGATCTTGTGCCAGGACAGGTGCGTGAACGGATTGCCGTGCATGAGCAGGAGCGGCGGCCCCTTGCCGCCGTGCACGGTCACGATGCGTGCGCCGCTGGTCTTGATCTCGGTACGGGTGAAGCCTTCGAGCAGCATCGGCGCGCCGTGGCTCCGGCCGGGCCTCCAGCTACCGGGTGAGGACGATGAACTCCGTGTACCGGCCGGTTTCGCGGCCGAGCCCCTCGTCGGAAATGACCAGTGACGAGCCGGGAATCAGCAGCTCCTCGATCAGGTCGAGCGCCTCCTTGGGCATCTGGATGCGGCTGAGCGCATCGCTCGCGTTCGATGCAGGCTTGCTTACGACGACCGGACTCGGCTTCGGCGGCTCCTTCGCCCTGCCCTTCTTCCTGCTTTCCCTCGACTCCGGCGGCCGATTCGGATCGGTCGGGATCGTGAACAGGTTCCAGCGCATGCCGTCGCCGCCGTCGGTGACCTCCATGGCCGTGAAGACATGGGTCCCGAGCGGCTGGTCGGGATCCTCGATCACGATCGGCATCTCGAACACCGGGATGAACCCGTGTCGCACGAAGATCTTGTTCTCCTTGCGGCTGACGAACACCGCGACCTGACCGTTGCGCTTGGCAGGCTGGTCCGCCGCCCTGGTCCTCGCCGGTGCCCGCTTCGGGGGATCGATGGTCGGTGCCGGTTTCACCGCTTCCTCGGCGCAGCTGCAGCGATTCGCGCGGAGCTCGACCTCGGTTTGCTCGCTCGGCCGGCGCCGGCGGCGCCAGTCCCGCTTGCGGCACGTCGCGGCCATCGGGATCGCGACTATCCGACCGCCGCGCGGGGGCGCTTCGGCCACCCTGATCGGCCGCGGCTCGATCGTCCGACGTCGCGTTCATGGCGACTCGCCGGTTTCGGCTTGGGCACGAACAGGGCGGGATGCGAGAAATCGACCGGCTCCAGCTCGTTGCGCGCCACGATCACGCGCACGCCGAGCCGGGTCGTCGGCCACAGCCGTGACGCAAAATCGGTGGTCAGGCGAATGCAGCCATGCGAGGCCGGATAACCGGGCAGCGGGCCCTCGTGCATGGCGAGCCCCGACCAGGTCAGGCGCTGCATGAAGAACATCGGCGCGTTGCTGTAAAGATTGGAGCGGTGAAAGCGGTCCTTCTCGATGACGCTGAATACACCGGGCGGCGTCGGATGGCTGGCGGTGCCCGTCGATACCGGCCCTTGCGCCACTTTCACGCCGTTGCTGAACAGCGTCACGCGCTGGCTGCCGATGGAAACCACGATCTGCTGCACGCCCTTCGGCAGGTCAGGGAAGCCGATCTTCTCGGTGCTGGTTCTCTTGCCGGTCTCCAGCCGCGGCTTCTTCCTGGCCGCGCGCACCGGTTTGGAGAAGAACGGGGAAGGGCCGCCGAAGTAGAAGTATCTCTGCGTGTTCGGAAAGGCCTCCGCCGGGCTCGCCGCAGCAGCAAGCAACGACAACGCGGCGCTCGAAATCAGCACCGCGCGCAGCATGCCGGGAGCATGACCAGTGTATGCCGCTCCCAGGAATTTCCGCAAGACAGCCTCCCACGGTGTCACGCTTCGGCGGCCGCTCTGGCGGCCCCGAACATGTCATTCCTGCAAGAATAACCGTTGCATGCACGCGAAGTCGATCACCAAACCGACCCGCGCCGCAGGCTGTGCTGATTCGGTAAAGAAAGCTCAAGCCCGCCAAGCCGTCCGGAATTCATCTCATTGAGGTTACAGGGTTAAATCGGGGAGCACCGAGGCGCGGCGCAGTTTTCAGAGCGCCCGCGTGGTATCGTCGAACAGTTCGTCCGCGTCGATTCTTCTCGCTATGAGGCTTTGCTGCAACGCGTATTCATGACCGTTTGCAATGACTGAACCCGAATAGGCGAGGAAATCGATACCGCCGTCCTCCGGCAGCCGGCCACCTTGCCTCGCGCGCGTCCGCAGAAGCCTGCGTGACGATAGCCGGAATGCGCGGCACGTCACCCGCGTCCGCCGGCGGAGAGGATCGCCCGTGTGGTACGGTCGGGGCCGAAATCGTCGGCCCCGTCGATGGACAACAGTTCCGCCAGCCGCGTACGCGCCCGGTTGACGCGGCTCTTGATCGTTCCAATGGCACATTCGCAGATGGCAGCTGCTTCTTCGTAGGAAAAGCCCGAAGCGCCCACCAGGATCAGTGCCTCGCGTTGATCGGGCGGCAACTTGGCGAGCGCCGCTCGGAATTCCTCGAATTCCACCCGGCTGTGTTGCTCGGGGTGTGATTTGAGGCTTTCGGCGTAGCTTCCGTCGGTGTCCTCGACTTCGCGGCGACGCTTGCGATATTCGGACCGGAACAGGTTGCGCAGGATCGTGAACAGCCACGCCGACATGTTCGTTCCCGGCTGAAACGAATTGATGTTGGCCATGGCGCGCAGGAGGGTCTCCTGCACCAGATCGTCGGCGCGATCGACGTTGCCGCTCAGCGAAATGGCGAATGCTCGCAGGCTGGGGACCGCTGCGAGCATTGCCTCGCGCACGGATGGTCGCATCGTCATTGGTGGGATCCCTTGTTGTCGAGCGCCTTGGCGCCGACGACATGGTCGTTTTCCGGATCACGACCCGCGTCGGAATGCGCCTGGCCGCCGGGCGTGGCGGGGTCATCGAGCTCTCTCAACAGGTTCTTGAAGCGATCGGGGACGCCCTGGTGTACCAGATCGTCGTAGACCCGCTTCAGGATGTCGCCCAATCTGCGCTGGTCATCGCGGCTAAGGCGTCCCGCAGCTCTTCGCACTACGGCTTCAGTATGCATCGTGGCCTCTGACCGGAGCCGTCCTTGCTCCGCAAACTTGGGCTGGACCGGTCTTCGGTCCGCCGATTCCGCCCCAACTGGCTTGTTACCCCTGGGTTTTTCCCCCACAGCCGTACCTCCGGACCTAGCTCCCTCGCCACTCATTCAGCCATAACGCCATGCAAAACCATAAGTTCCGGCGCCATGGAACTTTTTTCGCGCAATCTTGTTCTTGCCCCGGTAAGCTCCATCAAAGCGGGAGGGTTTCCGTGTCCAACGCTTCAGCGGTGTCACAACACCTGCCCTTCCTCCGGCGCTATGCGAGGGCGCTGACCGGCAATCAAACCTCCGGCGATGCCTATGTCGCCGCGACGCTCGAGGCCTTGATCGCAGATCCGGACATCATCGACGAGCCACGCGGCCCACGCGTCGGCCTCTATCGCCTGTTCTCCAAGATCTGGAGCTCGGTAGCGGTCAATGGCGCCCCCGTGGTACCGGAAGCAGCGCTGCCCGGGGAGCAGAAGCTGGCCAACATCACTCCCCTCCCCCGACAGGCGTTCCTTCTGGTTGCACTCGAAGGATTTTCGGAGCTCGACGCAGCGCATGTGCTCGACATCGATGCAATGAAGCTGCGCGGGCTGGTCGAGGAGTCTGGCCGCGAGCTCGCGGCCGAGATCGCGACCGACGTGCTGATCATCGAGGACGACACTTTCATCGCCATGGAGCTCGAGACCCTGGTGGAGGGCCTCGGCCACCGCGTGCTCGGCGTCGCGCGTACCCATGCCGAGGCGATCGCCCTGACCAAGACCAGGCGGCCTGGCCTGATCCTGGCCGACATCCAGCTGGCGGACGGCAGCTCCGGGCTCGATGCGGTCAACGAGCTGCTGGCCTCGGTCGAGGCGCCGGTGATCTTCATCACCGCATATCCCGAGCGCTTTCTCACCGGGGAGCGGCCGGAACCTGCCTTCCTCATCGCCAAGCCGTTCCAGCCGGCCACGGTATCCGCGGTGGCGAGTCAAGCCTTGTTTTTCGATCGCAGCGCCAGGCGGCGCGAGCGGCGCGTGACTGCGTAGTCACCAAAGTTTGATCGCCGAGAACGGGGCTCGCGGGCCGTGTGAGCACGCGGCGGCGATGAGGGTGGGGCTCGCCGGCAGGCGCGTGACCCCGAATAACCGTGCGAGCGCGCTTGCGAGCCTGCCACCCTTCCGAAGATGGCACGGGCGTAGCCGACGTCACCGTCGACTACGCCCGAGACGACCGGCCGAGCACGGGGAGGGGGAATGGGCGGCCGGCTGTCATGACAATCCCTTCCGCACCGGCTGGTTCCTCGAAAGAAAGTGGCAGTCCACGACCTTGACGGATTGAGCTCGCGACCATCCAAGCCTTCCCCCTGTTCCAGGAACCTTTTTAGCCACAGTGGCTTGGCTCCCGAACGGGAATTGCGCCGGTGATGCCGGACGCTCGCGCTCGGACATGAACCTAACGAAGGGTTAACGCGACTAATGAGGACAGGGATCGTGGGAGCAACCCATGCGGCGTCAATCTGGATACCTCGTCGGCCTCGGTGCGGCGTTGGCCATCGGCTCCTTTCTTATCGGCCTCGAAGTTTCATCGACCACTGCGGCCCCATCGATCGAGCGCACGGCGCCGACGGTGAACCGAACGCTCAAGAGCGACCGGATGCCGGTTCTGCCCGGGAGGAGCCGGAATGCCGTCAACGGGCCGCTCGAGATCAAGGCCCCGCCGGCAACGAAACCAGTCCTGTTGGACGGGTGCGAGCCGGTTGTCAGCACCATCGGTCAGTCGCCGCTCGCGCGGATCGCAGGGCGCTGCGTTTCCTAGGACGGGCCTCGCCTGCGGGGATCGCTCCCCGGACAACGGATCGCTCGGGCTGCCGCCCTGTCGGGTCGGCGGCCCGATTTTCATCGGGACAACTGGCGGAACCTTTGCACTGCCCGATGCTTATACCGACTGACGCACCGTGGGCTGAGGAGGGCCGTGCCATTGCATCCCGCGTGAAGCGGCTCTCGACCGCGAGGCCAGCCGGCGTAGTCCGCGGCCGCGCGCATCGGTGCGTCGGTGGCGATCCATTCTTGCTCGCACGCGAGCCCGGCATCGCACAGCGTGGACCGCGCTCATCGCACCACCAATAGAACCATCACGTGATGGACGCGGCCGTGCCTGAGCAGCAGGACAGACGCCGGAGGGGGGACGCGTCGGGGGACGAGCCAGTGACGCCGGCGTCCGATCTGGAGCGCTTTCGATCGGCGCTCGATGCCGGAAGCGTCGGCGCCTGGTCGTGGGACCTGCACTCCAGGCGGTTGGCATGGTCGACCGATCTCGAAGATGCACGCGGTCGTCCCGAGATGCGCCTGGACGGCGTGTTCTCGCTCTCCCCGCAGGACCTCCCGTCACATGACAGGGTGGACGCCTTCGCGGCGATGCACCGGACGCTGCAAACGCGCGAGCCGTGCCGGCTCGAGTATCGTTTGCCCGGAATCCCAGACCGCGAAGAGCGATGGCTCGAGGCCGCGGTGACTGCCGTCGTGCAGGACGGCGCGGTGGTGCAACTGCTCGGCATCTGTCGAGAGGTAACCGATCATCTGCGGGTCCAGCGCGAGGTGAAGATCCGGGCTCGCCAACAGGACGCTCTGGCCAGGCTCGGCGAGCGCGCATTGACCGAAAGCGACCTGCAGAAATTCTTCGACGAGGTGGTCGCCACCATCTCCGAGATTCTCGACGCCGAGCTGGTCGAGATCCTGGAGCTGATCCCCGGCGACGCCGAGCTCCTGCTACGCGCCGGCGTCGGATGGCAGCCGGGAGTCGTGGGGACCGCCGTCGTGTCGACCGCGCGCGATTCCCAGGCCGGCTACACGCTCGCCTCCGGCCGCCCGGTGGTGGCGGAAGACTTGGCGTCGGAGACACGGTTCGGCGGCCAGCCGCTGCTGCACGACCATGGCGTGGTCAGCGGGATGAGCGCGCCGATTGCGGGGCGCGACGGCCGCGCCTATGGCGTGCTCGGCGCGCACACGGCCAGGCGCCGCAAGTTCTACGACTACGACGTCTCGTTCCTTGCCGCGGTTGCCAACGTGGTGGCTGCGGCCATTCAGCGCCGACAGCTCGACCAGCGGCACGAGCTGATGATCCGCGAGTTGCGCCATCGCTCCGGCAACCTGTTCTCCCAGCTGCTGGCGTTGTTCTCGCAGACCGCCAAGAATTCGCGCAGCGTGGCCGACCTGGTGACGAAATACGAGGCCCGTGTCCTGGCATTGGCCAATGCACACCGCCTGATCACCGAGGGCGGCTGGAAATCGACCTCGCTCAACGAGCTCCTCGACACGTTGCTGGCACCGTTCCTGGATCGCATCTCGTTCAGCGGCCCCAATGTCTTTCTCGAGCCCGATCCGACCTTCGGCTTGAGCATGGCGGTGCACGAGCTCGCCACCAATGCCGGCAAGCATGGCAGCCTTTCCGCCCGCGGCGGGCGGGTGGACCTGCGCTGGTCGGTCACGCGGACGCAACAGGGCCTGACCCTGGTGCTCGACTGGAAGGAGACGCGCGGCCCTGCCCCGAAGCGCAGCCGGCGCCCGGGTTTCGGCACCCGTCTCATCAACATGGTGATCGAGCGCCAGCTCAACGGCCAGGTGCAGCAGACCTACGGAACGGAGGGATTGGAGGCGAAGCTCACGGTGCCGCTGACCCACGAGCGATGGCCGGGCGCGCGCACCGCCGCCCCCACCGGCCTGCCGCCGCACGCGCGCAACGCACATTGAGCCGCCGACCAAGGTCAAACGGGCGGGTCACGGCACGGAAGACCCAATTCCGCCTGGAGCGGGCGGATCACTCTCAGGTCATTGCCGGCAGAATCACTGGAGAGGTTCGATGCGAGCAGCTCCCGTAGGGACAATAGGCACTTTCGGTCTCACCGTCACCACGGCGCATCTCGCCAATCAGTTCAAGGACGCTATCCTGCCGGAAGTATTCGCCACGCCGATGATGGTACTGGCGATGGAGAATGCCGCCCTGAACGCCATCCGGGATTTCCTCGATCCGGGTGAGAGTGCGGTCGGTACGAGAATCGATGTCCGTCACCTCGCAGCGACGCCGATCGGATATCGGGTGACGGCGGAGGCCGAGATTACCGGCCTCGACGGCAGGCGCATCACGTTCGCCGTCAGGGCGTTCGATGAGCACGAGGAGATCGGCAACGGCACGCACGAACGCATGCTCGTCGACCGGGCCCGGTTCGATGCGAAGCTGGCTCTCAAGATTGAAGGCAAGGCGCAGAGCGCGCGAAGGGCGCATTCAACGGCCAGCAATCGGAAACAATGAAATGACCAGCTCCGACGACCTGAAGAGGACGATTCGCCGCAACAAGCTCCTCGGCATGTGGGTTGCCGAAAAGTTGGGAATCACAGGCCGGGACGCCGAAGCCTACTCGGACGCCCTCGCAGTAGGCACGCTCGATCCCGAGAGCAGCAACGTGTTCGGCAAGATTTCGCAAGGACTTCGACGCCGCGGGCGTGGTCCAGTCAGACGAGCAGATCCTCGATGTCATGAACGAGCTCATGCTCCAGGCCGGGAGCCAGATGTCAGTAACGCCAGGAGGTGGCCCGGATGCCGCAGCGGTCATGCTGGCGCGTAATCTCAAGTCGCGATGAGGCCGGTTTTTGATTTTGAACCGCTCAATGCGCAATGCGAGCTGCCACCGGCTGGCCGAGTAGCTCGTCTTTCTCCTCAACGATGTGAGCCGCATCGAGCAACAGAGGCTCGGGCAGACCGGACAATGGGAAGCGGCCGTTGTAGGCCGAGATGACCGCTTCCCGGAATGATGCCTGGTGGAGCCGTTGCTTGACGGCGCGGAGAGCGTAGCGCCGTTCCCGCGCGTTCTCAGGCGACGCCAGCAAATCTTGGTCTGGCACTCCGAAGGCGAGGCGGGCCTTCAATGCCATGCCGTCCCACCCGGAAATGAAGGCCGGGACCATGGCCATAGCGGCCGGGGGCGATGCCAAGGAAATAAATGATTGGAATCCGGATCCGCATCTGCTGCGACGTCGCGGACTGATGAGTGGGATGCGCTCGCCTTCGAACACAAAACCAGGCGTCAACTCCTTTGCAGTCAGATGATCGTGCGTCTCGTCCAGCGTTCGGACGTACTCGAAAGCCGCCATGCGCATGAGCGTGTCACGATCGGTTTCATCCATGCGCGGTAACCCCACCCCAGGGCAATCGGGTGAACGTCGCGGGGCGGTTCGCGGCATCGAGATTAGAGCCACCCGGGACAGTACAGGACGCCAATCATGGGTCCCGGCGATTGTGCACTCGACCAAGACTTCGCGTCGTACGAGTCCGAAATGCCAAGTCGGGCAAAAACTTGAGAATCGATTCGGCGTTAGTTCCTTCACCCAATTCCCCTGAACCCCACCCCGTCAGTCATTGTTGCGCCGTCAGTCCCACGCCGAACCGGCCTCGCGCCTTGCGAATCATACTGACGGCTGTCGCCGCGGGCCCGCCCCTGAAGGTCTGCTATCGGAGGCAGCCCGGAAAACATTTACTCGTTCTGAGCCTTACCGGTCTTGACCCCGAGCCGACATTGGACCCGATTGCAATCCCGCAGCGCAGCGGTCTCCCTGGCCGTAGCTGAGGTGTGCTACCTTTCGGTCGGAAGCACGGGAGTCATCGGGCAGTGAAACGGCGCGAGTTCATCACGCTGTTCGGCGGCGCGGCGGCGGTTTGGCCGCTCGCGCCGCGCGCAGCAGTCGGCGATGCCGGTGATCGGGTTTCTCGGCGGCGAGTGCCGGACGCGTGGGCGAGCCGTCTGAGCGCATTCCGCCAAGGCCTGAGCGAAACCCGCTATGTCGAGGGCCGCAACGTTGCGATCGAATACCGCTGGGCAGAGCACCACAACGATCGCTTGCCGGGATTGGCGGCCGAGCTGGTCCGTGGTCGGGTAAGCGTGATCGTCACCCCCGGCAGCACACCAGCGGCACTGGCGGCAAAGGCGGCGACCACGACGATCCCCATCGTATTCTATGTAGGGGGCGACCCGGTCGAACTCGGACTTGTCGCCAGCCTCAGCCGGCCCGGCGGCAATCTCACCGGCGTAACCACATTGGCTTCGGAGGTAGGACCCAAGCGCCTTGAGTTGCTGCACGAGTTGCTGCCCACGGCGACTAAAATTGGCGCACTCGTCAACCCGACCAGTCCCGCTCTTGGTGAACGCTTTGTGCGGGACCTGCAGGCGGCGGCCCGCACCCTCGGGCTTCAGCTCCATATCCTGCAGGCGAGCACTGAACGCGAATTGGATGCGGCCTTTGCGACCGCGGTCCAACTGCGAACAGGCGGTTTGGCGATCGCCAACGATTCTTTCTTCAGTATCCGGCTTGAACAACTCGCTGCACTGGCGATCCGTCACGTGCTACCCACGGTCTACCAATTTCGCGAGTTCGCCGCGGCCGGCGGCCTCATGAGCTATGGAGCTGGTTTTGCGGAGGCGTTCCGTCAGGTCGGCGCTTATACCGGCCGGATACTCAAGGGCGAGAAACCGGCCGACCTGCCGGCTCAACAGGCCACGAAAGGGGAGCTGATCATCAATCTCAGGACCGCCAAGGCGCTCGGCCTCACCGTGCCAACCGCTCTGCTCGTCCGCGCCGACGAGGTGATCGAATGAGAAGCGGCGCGAGTTCATCACGCTGCTCGGCGGCGCGGCGGCGGCGTGGCCGCTCGCGGCGCGCGCGCAGCAGAGCGAGCGGATACGGCGCATCGGCGCGCTCCTGCCCGCAACCGCGGACGATCCAGAATTTCAGGCCCGCATGG
The DNA here is from genome assembly GCA_963840535.1 of uncultured Alphaproteobacteria bacterium. Classification (GTDB taxonomy): domain Bacteria; phylum Pseudomonadota; class Alphaproteobacteria; order Rhizobiales; family Xanthobacteraceae; genus VAZQ01. The sequence goes on along the minus strand of CAWIZJ010000046.1, from coordinate 2,103 downwards.
GCGCGTTCCAGCAGGAGCTGGCGCTATTGGGCTGGATCATCGGCAAGAACGTGCGTATCGACATCCGCTGGGTCACGCCCAATCCGCCGACGTTCGCAACATCGCGGCGGATTGGTGGCGCTCGCGCCCGACGTCATCCTGGCCTTTGGTGCTGCGACCGTGGGGCCGCTGCTGCAGGCGACCCGCACCGTGCCGATCGTGTTCCCGCTCGCCGCCGATCCGGTCGGCGCCGGCCTCGTCGATAGCCTGGCGCGGCCGGGCGGCAACGCCACTGGTTTCATGTCGTATGAATACAGCATGAGCGGGAAATGGCTCGAGTGCTCAAGCAGATCGCGCCAGGCGTGACGCGGGTGGCAGTTATTCGGGATGCCACACCCCTCCGGAATCGGCCAGTTTGGCGTCATCCAGGCCTTGGCGCCGTCGTCAGGGTGGAGATAACTCCGGTCAACGTGCACGATGCTGGCGAAGTCGAGCGCGACATCAGTGCGTTCGCGCGCGGTTCGAATGACGGACTGGTCGTGACGGCGGGCTCGGCCGCGAGCGTCATCGCGATCTGATCATCGCGCTTGCGGCCCGGCACAAGCTGCCCGCGGTCTACTTCGAACGCTCCCTCGTCGCCGCCGGCGGCCTGTTCTCCTATGGGGCTGACTACATCGACCAGTTCCGCCGCGCAGCCGGCTAGTCGACCGCATCCTCAAGGGCGAGAAGCCGGCCGACCTGCCGGTGCAGGCGCCGACCAAGTATCGAGCTGGTCATCAACCTCAAGACCGCCAAGGCGCTCGGGCTCGAAGTGCCGCCGACGCTGCTCGCCCGCGCCGACGAGGTGATCGAGTGATCCGCCGCCGCGAGTTCATCACGCTGCTCGGTGGCGCTGCGGCCGCTTGGCCGCTCGCAGCGCACGCGCAGCAGTCGGATGCCGGTGATCGGGTTCCTGAGCGCGCGGTCGCCGGCGAGTCGGCCTACCTCATGGAAGGGTTTCACCGCGGCCTCAAGGAAGCGGGTTATGTCGAGGGCCAGAACCTTGCGATTGAATACCGCTGGGCGGAGGGTCACTATGACCGGTTGCGCCCCATGGCTGAAGATCTCGTCAATCGCCGTGTGGCCGTTATCGCCGCGGCCAGTGGCGACGTCTCCGGCCTCGCCGCGAAGGCTGCAACGTCGACGATCCCGATCGTGTTCACGAGCGGAGCCGATCCGGTCAGGTCAGGCCTCGTCGCGAGCTTCAACCGGCCGGGCGGCAAACGCCACCGGCGTCACGTTGTTCACGTCCGCGTTGGTGCCCAAGCGCCTGGAGCTGCTACTCCAATTGGTGCCGAAAGCGAAGACGATCGGCACGCTCGTAAACCCCAACAATCCGAACGCCGAGTCCGAATTGAAAGACGCGCAAGCGGCCGCGCGTTCGCTCGGCCGCGAGCTTCAGGTCGTCAACGCCAGCTCCGAACGCGACTTCGAGCCGGCCTTGGCGAGCCTTGCCCAAAATCGGGCCGATGTGCTCTTCGTCATCCCGGATGCGTATTTTACCGGCCGGCGCGAGGCGCTTGTTGCGGTCATCGCCCGCCACGCAATTCCGGCGATGTACCACTTTCGCGAGTTTGCCGAGGTCGGCGGCCTGATGAGCTACGGCATCAATTTTGCGGACGCATTCCGCCAGGTCGGCATCTATACCGGTCGCATCCTCAAGGGCGAGAAACCGGCCGACCTGCCTGTAATGCAGCCGACCAAATTCGAGTTCGTGATCAACCTAAAGACTGCCAAGGCGCTCGGCATCATGGTGCCGATGATCATGCAAATGACCGCCGACGAGGTGATCGAGTAATTCATAGCAACCCGTGCACATCGTTTGTTGCAGTGCATGAGTCCGCTTCCTGGCACGGAAGAGACCCGCTCGCCACGCCGACCAATGTCCGCAGTTGGGGGTACAAGAGAAAGCATTTGCTCGCTTGGAGCTTTACTGGTTCTGGCACCCTTCTGCCGTTCGCGGCGATGCACAATTACGGCCGCAATGGAGGGTAACTGGACCCGGTGTGGACAATTCGTTGTGGGTGCTTCATGACCACAGCGGTCGTTGGTTACATCTCGCATAAGCCGGAGAACGGTCCTGCC
>CAWIZJ010000045.1:0-101168 GCA_963840535.1 uncultured Alphaproteobacteria bacterium | reverse complement strand
TTGCTTCAATTCATCGAATGCGGCGATGCTGCGTTTGAGCAGGGCATCGCCATACACGGTGGGCTCGACGCCCTGCGGGCTGCGATCAAGAAGCCGCACGCCGAAGGTGTGCTCCAGGTCTGCGATCACCTCCGACACGGTGGGTTGGGAGACGCGCAACTGGGCAGCCGCCCTGGCCATGCCGCCGCACTGAACAACCGTAGAAAACACGTGCAGGTCCCGCAACCTGAGACGGCGTCCGATCTGACTTTCCCAATCGATCTTCTTTTTGACCATAGGATCAATCCTATAGAGATAAAGATAAGCAGGGAATTCCCCCTATGTTGCGGTTCAGCTAAGACTTCAATCAAGCTGGCCTGGAACGAGTGCAGTCAAATCGATCTCCTTCCAGCCGAGGTCCGCAACCATGAACTTGCACAGACTGCTTCTGGCGTCGCTGGCCGTCGCCGCGCTGGGAAACGTTGAGAGTGCACATGCGCAGGCCTATCCGTCTCGGCCGATCACCATGGTCGTCCCGTTTTCGGCGGGCGGATCGCTCGACGTGATCGCGCGCATCATGGCCGAGCACATGCGCGCCTCGCTTGGCCAGCCCGTTATCATCGAAAACGTCACAGGCGCTACCGGCAGCATCGGGGTCGGCCGCGTCGTCCGGGCAGTGCCCGACGGCTATACGCTGAGCTATGGCGGCTTGCCCACGCACGTTTTGGCCGGCGCGGTGGTGACGATGCCGTTCGACCTCATCGATGATCTCGAGCCGGTGTCGCTCGTCTCGACCAATTCGATGATGGTCGTTGCCCGCAAGTCGATGCCCGCGAACGATCTGAAGGAATTGATCGCGTGGCTGCGCGCCAATCCGGACAAGGGAACGCAGGGGACGGGGGGCGCCGGCAGCGCGTCGCACGTTTCCGGCGTCTATTTCCAGAAGAACACCGGCACGCGCTTCCAGTTCGTGCCCTATCGGGGCGGGGCGCCGGCGATGCAGGATCTCGTCGCCGGCCAGATCGACTTCATGATCGACCCGGCGGCCAACTCGCTGCCGCAGGTGCGCATCGGCAGCATCAAGGCCTTTGCGGTAACCGGCATGCGCCGCATTGCGGCGGCGCCCGACATCCCGACCGCGATCGAGGCGGGCCTGCCCGGCTTCCACATCTCGGCCTGGCAGGCGATATGGGCGCCCAAGAATACGCCGAAGCCCGTCGTCGCCAAGCTCAACGCGGCGGCGGTCGCGGCCTTGTCGGACGAAGCGGTGCACAAGCGGCTCGCCGAGCTCGGGCAGGACATTCCGCCGCGCGAGGAGCAGACGCCGGAGGCGCTAGGCGCCCATCACAAGGCCGAGATCGAGAAGTGGTGGCCACTGATCAAGGTGGGCTTGGGGTGAAGTTCATCGTAACTGGGTCAATATCGTGCAAGTTCACCTTGAGCGTGACAGCGAGCTTGTCCTTGACGCTCATGACCCCGAAGGCGCCAGCGACCGCGATGTAGCTGCCCTTCTTGTAAACCCAGTCTTGCGCCAGAGCGGTGAACTCAATCGTACAGCCTTCGAGCTGACCGCCTGCAAAAAAAGGCTTCGCCTCGACGGATTTGGTCCCCAGCAGCGCGCTCAACCCTTGAGCCACGCTCTGCCCTGTCAAGATCGACAATATGGAGATAACTGCCAGCGCAGGCGCTGTCGCGCCCACGATCTTTGTTCTAATCACTGAAGCCCCCCTCTGTCCCCCAGCGGCCTTGGCCTTCCTATACCGCTGGATGGAACTTAGCCCGTACCCTTTTGTCTGAATAATGACCGAACGGAGCCGCCTTCTGGGCACTGCTGCGCCTGCTCATAAGGGGTCATTTGTACGCCGTCGAGCGCGGCCAAAGCCGCTCCTTCATCAGCGGCCCGCCCCGCCTGCGATGGTCGCGCTCGGTGCGGGCACGCTTGTCCAGCTCCAGCTTGATCTCCGGGCTCTCGGGCAGCAGCGCGATCTCGATCTTGCGACGCAGACCGCCCAGGCTGAGCGCCGTCATCAGCGGCAGCTCCGGATGGATCGCGACGTAGCCCTTGGCCGGATCGTAGGTGACGCTGATCAGCAGCCGCCCGCTCATGGCCGCACCAGGGCGTGCGCGCGCACGATGGACATGGATTCCGGACGTCCGGAAACTGCTGTCACGCTCGGCGCGCTCGATGGTTCAACTGATTCCCAAGCCTGTCGAGGCTCTCAGGCTAGGAACGTGAAATCGTCAGCCGAGAATTGGGTGACCCCGAGCACCGTTACGCTGTTGCTGGCATCGAAGTGGATGACGCTGTCCATGACGCCGTCAAAGTTTGCATCCACCTGCACAATGTTCAAGGCTGTCCAATCAACGATGGAGTAGCCCCGGACAGCAATGACATCATGCTCCGTTGCCGTGCTGCCAACCGCCAAATTGCCTTGGTCGAAGTCGTAAATCGTGTCGTTGCCAGAGCCGAGGTTGAAGACGAACATGTCGTCATTGGGTCCACCCCAAAGCTGATCATTCCCAGCGCCACCGTTCAGAGTGTCCGTGCCACCAGTGATGGAGCCCAGCGGAGGAGAGATCAGATCATAACCCCCAGCATCCCCATAAAGGTAATCATTGCCCGCCCCACCGTTAAGAATGTCGTTTCCGCCCTGCGCACTGCCAACCATAGTACCGGCATCGCCGTATAAGAAAGCTGCCGAGTCTTTGCCCGTGCTGGCCACCGTGAGGACATCATCCCCGGCATGAGTACTGCCGGATATCTGACGCGCTTCGCCGTAAACAAAAATCAACGAGTTGTCGCCGGAACTGGTGACGGTGAGGATGTCGTTTCCGCCCTGCGCACTGTCATGCATAGAACTGGCATCGCCGCAGAGCGTAATAATCGTCGAGTTGTCGAAACTGTCATCGGTGAGGATGTCGTTCCCGCCGCTTGCATGATCCTCTAATCTGTACGCGTCGCCATAGAGGTTATCGTTACCGCCACCGCCGTGGAGAGTATCATTACCGCCCACGCTGGCATGGGTCAAAAGCCCGGCGTCGCCGTGGACCGTATCGTCGTCACCCCCACCATAAAGGATGTCGTTTCCGCCATAAGCACTGTTTAGGCCGAAGAATGCACTGTCTATCAAGAGTTGAGCGTCGCCGTAGAGCGTATCGTTGCCCTCCCCACCATTAACAATATCGTTCCCGCCCCGAGCACTATCCTCCATCACGAAGGCATCACCGTACAGCGTATCGTTGCCCTCCCCACCATTGAGTACATCGTTCCCACCTTGGCCAGTGCCGTATATCGAATAGGCGTCGCCATAGACGGTGTCGTTGCCTCTAAGGCCATTGATGGTCTGATCCTCTCCGTCGCCGGACAAGGTACCGTCCGTCCCGGCTACATCGCCCCATAACGTATCGGAGTTTTGCCCTCCCTTGATGTTGCGAGTGATGTTGCGAGACATAGCAAATCTCCATTCGTGACCGGTTTTGATAGCTTCTTAATAGCCGTTGCCTCCCGTTGGGACTTGTTACTCCGCGCCAAACATTTGGTCGTCGCCCCATCGGTGGCAGTTTGACGCGTCATCGGCGGCAGATCGGGATGGATCGCGACGTAGCCCTTGACCGGACCGTAGCTGACGCCGATCAGCAGCCGCCCGCTCACGGCCGCACCAACCCGTGCGCGCGCACGATGCCGGGACCGTTCGGCGGCACCGGCTCGGCCTCGGACCCTCCACCCGCTCGCTCGCCACTACTGTCAACCCCAAACAAATCTTTGGCGTCCTTTAGCAAGCCGGTGCGCGGAATGCGGCCTAATGAGCAAGTTCCTCACTGATGCCCCAGATGCCGAACGCAGCGGCTGAATTGTGTGCAACGGTTTGGGGTCCATCGTCTGCGCCAGACCCCTAACTCGTCCGGGGATGTGGAAGACCTACGCCGCATCCCCGGACAGCATCGAAACGTCAGCCTATGGATGACGAAATCAGTGCCGAACAAATGTTTGGCGCAAAGCAACAACAAATCTTTGGCGTCCTTTAGCAAGTCAGTGTGCGGAATGCGGCCTATACCCAGGGCCGAACGGCTACAGCCACCGCCACGGCGTACCAGCTCATCGAGCGCCGCAAGGGCCAGCGCCCGCGTCTCCTGCCGCTCGAATGGATGAACTCGACGCGATCGGAAGGCCGCCTCGTCGGCATGCTGCCGCGCGGGCCGGGGCGACCCAACACTCACAACGAATGAGAACGACTGTGAAGACACTGAAAAAGAAGCTGATGGAATGGTGCGACACGCGGCCGTGGAAGGTGGGGTTCGCGGTGGGCTTTATGTTGCTCGGGTTTGTGATTGCCGCCGACAACACAGGTGGGCCATCGTCGCCGCAAGCTGCAGCGCCGCAAGCTGTCGCAGCGCAAGCCGAGCCGACGCCCGAAACTCAAGGGCGGCAATTGGCAATGTTGCTCGAAGAGGCGTTGTACGTGAACGAGTGCATCCCCAGCAGGTTCAACTACACCTATCTCAAGCGCATAGAAGAGAGCAACGCCCAGATGGCGATCGCCTGCCAGCAGGCATGGTTGGCGATACCAGAGGAGAAGAGAAACCTGTTGTCGAGAAGTGCGCCGGATCGGTACTTCGGGGAGCTCATGATTGATTGCCTCTCCAGAACCATCACTCCTGACGATTTTGCTGCGCTCAGTATTGAACGGCGGGCGGGACATGCAGGAGTCTGCCGGAGGTTTGCGCAGCGGCATTGGCGGCAGCTCTCACCCCCATCGAATTGAACCGAAGGAGAACGGCCAGAGCCCGCCGCGCCGGGTGACGAAGCCGACCGCATGTGCTGCGCCGTTACGGCCGCCACCTGCGCAGTGGGCGGCCCTGGCCTAGCGAGCCAAAGCCAGGGAAATACTCTGCCGCCTCGGCGAGCTGCCCGACATGCAGGCGGCCGGGATCGCATCCGAGCAGCGCGTAGGCGGAGGCGTCGCGGCGGCGGTGCACGTCAAGGCCGCGCGCCTGCGCCTGAGAGTAAGGCCCAGGCTCCACGCCCGAGCGTACTGTTTCCGTCACTCACAGCTCACCCCGACCATGTTATGGTCTAACGGGCAGTCCTCCGGCTGAGAGATCAGCCAGGGAGCCCGACGGCCCGACGAGGTGACCTTGTCTCGCAAGGGCGCGAAGAAGCGAACGCACCGCCGCAAGCTTCGTTCGACCGGAACGAAGGCAAGGACGGGCATTGCTGCGTCAGATGCATCCCAAGCAGGGCTGATAAAGAAACTCAAGGCGCGCGCTCACGATCTGGAAAAGAAGCTGGGCGAGGCGCTGGAGCAGCAGACCGCGACCTCAGAGGTTCTTCAGGTGATCAGCTCGTCGCCGGGTGAGCTGAAGCCGGTATTCGACGCCATTCTGGCAAACGCCACCCGCATCTGCGAGGCCAATTTCGGCAATCTGCTGCTGTTGGAAGGCGACGAATTTCGACATGTTGCGCTGCATGGCGCTCCACCGGCATACCTGGAGGAGCGGCGGCGTATACCGACTATCCGGCCGCGTCCCGGAGCGATCCTCGATCGGCTGGTAAAGGCCAAGCGAGTCGTTCATGTCGTGGACGTGCTCGCGGAGGGAGGTGCCGACACCGGCGCCATCGTCAGCCTCGCAGGGGCTCGCACTTTTCTTAATGTGCCGATGCTCAAGGACGACGAGCTGGTCGGAGTGGTCGCGATCTATCGCCAGGAGGTGCGCCCGTTCACCGACAAGCAAATCGAGCTGGTCAAGAACTTCGCCGCCCAAGCTGTCATCGCCATCGAAAATACGCGCCTGCTTAACGAGCTGCGCAAATCTCTGCAGCAGCAGACCGCAACGTCCGAGGTACTAAAGGTCATCTCAAGTTCACCCGGTGAGCTTGAGCCGGTATTCCAGTCCATGCTCGCAAACGCGACAAAGCTTTGCGAGGCGAGCTATGGCGCGATGTGGCTGCGAGACGGAGATGTGCTACGCAACGCCGCGTTCAACGGCGCATTTCCGGATGCGTTCACCGAGCAATGGCGGAGCGGAACGGTATCGCGGCTCGACCTGGACGTCCCCGTGGCCCGCGTGGCAGACACGCGCAAGCCGGTTCACATTGCCGACGTCAAGGAAGACCGCGCCTATCTCAACGGCCATCCTTTGGCGGTGACTTCCGTCGAGATCGCAGGCATCCGCACAATAGTCGTGGTGCCGATGCTCAAGGAGGACGAGTTCGTCGGTGCCATTGCAATCTACCGAAAGGAGGTTCGCCCGTTCAGCGACAAGCAAATCGAGCTGGTCACGAACTTCGCGGCACAGGCCGTGATCGCTATCGAGAACACCCAGCTGCTCAACGAGCTGCGCCAGCGCACCGACGATCTTTCCAAATCGCTGCAGCGGCAAACCGCAACCTCGGAGGTGTTGCAGGTCATTTCAAGCTCGCCTGGGGAATTGGAGCCGGTTTTCAATGCGATGCTGGAAAACGCAATCCGCATCTGTGGCGCGAAGTTGGGGCTCCTATATCGCTACGACGGAAAACATTTCGATATAGCAGCGCACATTGGTGCTAGCGCGAAGCTTATCGAACTCATCGGGCGTGGGCCGTTCGATCCGCATCCCAATTCGGTCCTTGGTCGCATCGCCTCAACAATGAAAATTGTCGAGGTGGCGGATGCCACAAAGGACCCCGGTTATCTCGAACAAATCCCGGTATGGGTCGCCGGTGTCGAAGAGGACGGCACACGCAGCCTTTTGGGCATGCCGATGCTGAAGGAGAATTCCCTCGTTGGTGCGTTTGTCATTTTCCGACAAGAGATTCGTCCCTTCACCGCGAAGCAGATCGAGGTGGTTCAAAACTTCGCCAACCAAGCCGTGATCGCCATCGAGAACACCCGTCTGCTCAATGAGCTGCGTGAGTCGCTGGAGCGGCAGACCGGTACTTCGGAAGTGCTGGGGATCATCTCCAGCTCGCCCGGCAGACTTGAGCCGGTATTCAACGCCATGCTGGACAATGCCACGCGCATCTGCGGAGCCAAGTTCGGGGTGTTGTGGCTCGCCGAGGGCGACGGTTTCAGGTCGGTTGCGATGCACGGCCTTCCGCCAGCCCACGTCGAGGAGCGGCAACGCGAACCGGTGATCCGTCCCGGCCCCGAAAACCCGCTAAGCCGCCTTTCGCGCACGAAACAGGTCGTGCACATCGCCGACCTGAGGGAGGAAGAGGCATACGTCAAGGGCTATCCGCCGCTCAGGGCGGTGGTGGATGACGGCGGGGGCCGCACGCTGCTGGTGGTGCCGATGCTCAAGGACACCGCTCTCGTCGGTGCCATTGCGATCTTCACCCAGGAGGTACGGCCGTTTACCGACAAGCAGATCGAGTTGGTCAAGAACTTCGCTGCGCAGGCGGTGATCGCCATCGAGAACACCCGCCTGCTCAACGAGCTGCGCGAATCCCTGCAGCAGCAGACCGCCACCGCCGACGTGCTCAAAGTCATTAGCCGTTCGACCTTCGACCTGCAGGTAGTGCTGGATGCGCTGGTCGAGTCGGCGGCCGCCTGTGCGAGGCGGACATGGCATCCATCAATCGTTTGTTGGATGGCGCCTATCGCCCTGTCGCATACTACGGCGACGCCTACGACGCCTACGGCGGGCCGCTGCCATCGGGACGGGGCTCGATCGTCGGCCGCACTGTCATGCGAGGGCAGAACCGTGCACGTGCACGATGTGCTGGCCGACGCCCGAATTGCGAACTCAACAGAGCACGCCAGAAGGACCGGCGCTCGCACAATGCTTGGAATACCTCTGCTCCGGGAGGGAGCGCCCATCGGCGTCGTCAAATTTACAACGTCAGGAAGTGCGCCCCTTCACCGACAAGCAGATCGAACTTGCCACTACCTTCGCCGACCAAGCGGTGATTGCAATCGAGAACGTGCGGCTGTTCGACGAGGTGCAGGCGCGCACGCGCGAACTCTCCGAATCGCTGGAGCAGCAGACAGCGACCTCGGAGGTGCTACAAGTCATCTGAAGCTCGCCCGGCGAACTCGCAGCCCGTGTTCCAGGCGATGCTGGAAAACGCAACGCGGATATGCGGTGCCCGATTCGGCGTGCTGTTCAGAATGAAGAACGGCAAAATTGAACTTGCTGCGCTCCACAACGTACCCGAATTGCTCGAACGGTACATTGTAGAACGAGGCCCAAGCAAGCCGCGGCCCGGCTCCACCATGGAACGGGTCATACAGACCAATGACGCGGTTCATGTCGTAGACGTTCGAGAGGATGTCGACGCCCAAAACAATCCGGCGGCGAAATACGCCGGGGCACGAACCCTCCTTACCGTGCCAATGCTCAAGGAAAATGAGCCTGTCGGTTTTTTCAACATCTACCGCCAGGAGGTCCGGCCGTTCACGGAAAAGCAGATTGAACTGGTGAAAAACTTCGCCGCCCAGGCCGTCATCGCCATTGAGAACATTCGACTGCTCAATGAGCTGCGCCAACGCACCGACGATCTCACCGAGGCTCTGGAACAGCAGACCGCAACCGCCGACGTGCTCCAGGTCATCTCAAGTTCGCCCGGCGACCTGGAGCCGGTGTTCGAGACCATGCTGGCGAACGCAACAAAACTTTGCGAGGCCAGCTACGGGGCAATGTGGCTGCGCGAAGGCGATGCGTTCCGCGCGGTTGCGCTCCATGGTCCGCTGCCTGCGGCCTACCAGGAGCTGTTGGACGGCGGAATTCGTCCCGGTCTGCACACCGCCATAATCCACGTCGCCGAGACCCGGCAGGCGCTCCAGGTGGCCGACGTGCGCAAATCTCGCGCCTACCGCGAAGGCGAACCGTTGGTGGTCGCCGGGGTGATGGCCGGGATCCGCACGCTGGTCGCCGTGCCGATGCTCAAGGATGATGCGCTCGTCGGCACCATCACGATCTACCGGCGCGAGGTCCGGCCGTTCACCGACAAGCAGATCGAGCTGGTGCAGAATTTCGCCGCGCAGGCCGTCATCGCCATCGAGAACACACGTCTGCTCAACGAGCTGCGCCAGCGCACCGACGACCTCACCGAATCACTGCAGCAGCAGACCGCAACCGCCGACGTGCTCCAGGTCATCTCAAGTTCGCCCGGCGACCTGGAGCCGGTGTTCGAGACCATGCTGGCGAACGCGGTTCGGATCTGTGAAGCCAAGTTCGGCGTACTGTACCGCTACGAAAACGAGTCGTTTCGACCCGTCGCTTCGCTCGCCGTGCCGCCGCCATACGCCGAGTACCTGCGGCAACGCGGAGCGTTTCGTCCGGTAGCCGGGCGCACCATCGATCGCCTGTTGTGCACCAGGAAGCTCGTCCACACCGTCGACGAAGCGGCAGAACCAAACCCGGGCCCTGCCGCCACGCATGGCGGCGCGCGCTCCCTGATCGCTGTGCCGATGCTCAAGGAGGACGAGCTGATCGGCGCCTTCGTCATCTACCGTCAGGAGGTGCGGCCGTTCACCGACAAACAGATCGAGCTGGTTCAGAACTTCGCCGCCCAGGCTGTGATCGCGATTGAAAACACGCGCCTGCTCAACGAGCTGCAGCAGCGCACCGACGACCTGTCGAAATCGCTGCAGCAGCAGACCGCAACTGCCGAAGTGCTCAAGGTCATTAGCCGTTCGACGTTCGATCTACAGACCGTGCTCAATACGCTCGTCGAGTCGGCGGCGCGGCTGTGCGAGGCCGAAAGGGCAACGATAAGACGACCGAAGGGTGCAAAGTTCGAGCACGTAGCGGGGTATGGATACTCGGACGAATACCTGGACTTCATCTCCTCCCAACCGTTTGTGCCGAGCCGGGGAACGTTGATCGGTCGCGTCATCCTGGAGGGCGGCATCGTTCATATCCCGGATGTGCTGGCCGACTCCGAATACACTTTCGCGGAAGCTCAGCAGCTCGGAAATTTTCGTACGATGCTCGGAGTTCCGCTGTTGCGCGAGGGCGCCCCGATTGCCGGGCTGCTGTTGGCGCGAACCCAGGTGAAACCCTTCACCGAGAAGCAGATCGGGTTGGCATCGACATTCGCCGACCAAGCGGTGATCGCGATCGAGAACGTCCGCCTGTTCGACGAAATCCAGGACAAGAGCCGCCAGCTCGAACTGGCGAGCCAGCATAAGTCGCAGTTTCTCGCCAGCATGAGCCACGAGCTGCGTACCCCGCTCAACGCCATCATCGGCGTCACCGAGATGCTGCGGGAGGATGCGGCGTCCTTACAGCAAGACGTCGAACCGCTCGACCGCGTGCTCGGCGCAGCCCGCCACCTGCTCGGCTTGATCAATCAAGTGCTCGACCTCTCCAAGATCGAGGCTGGCAAGCTCGAACTCAACCCGCAGACTGTACAGCTACTGCCGCTGATCGACGAAGTCATCGGCACGGCGCGCCCGCTCGCCGAGCAGAACAAGAACCGGCTCGTGGTGGACGGCGCGGACGGCCTCGGCCCGCTCACCGCGGATCCGATGCGGCTCAAGCAGATCCTGCTTAATCTATTGAGCAATTCCTGCAAGTTCACCAAGGAAGGCGAAGTGACGTTGCGGGTGCGGCGGGTGGCGGACGGACGCGACTGGATCGAGCTTGCCGTGGCGGACACCGGCATCGGCATGACTGCGGAGCAGCAGGCCAAGCTTTTCGAGGAGTTCAGCCAAGCCGAGGCCACCACCGCCCAGCGGTTCGGCGGCACCGGGCTGGGGCTCGCCATTACCCGCAAGCTCGCCCGCATGATGGGCGGCGACGTAACGGTGACGAGCGAGGCGGGCAAAGGCTCGATCTTCACCGTGCGCCTGCCTGCCGGCGCGGATACCTAAGCTGAAGGGGATAGCTTGACCAACGGCCGCTCTCGCGGACCATGTCCGCACTTGGCAGAACCGGACGTGCGGCCCAGCAAGAAGGGAGTCCGGGTTTGACCAAAGCGGATATTCGCACGTTTCGCCCCCTGCTGGGTTCCTGCATGGCACCGGACCTATTAAAATATCGGCGGTGAATACGAAGCGAGGAAATGGATATGGCGGGATGGAAGGCGGCCGAACTTGAATGGGGTCGTGGACCTCGGGTTTTTGAGATGTTTTTAGAGCCGACTTGTCCATTTTCGAACAAGGCCTTCGGCAAAATCAAAGAACTTCTGTCGACGACGGGCGAAGATAAAATTACGATCAAAGTCCGGCTGCAATCCCAACCGTGGCATCTCTATTCCGGTGTGGTCGTTCGAGCGATACTTGCCGCTTCGACGCTAGACACTGGGCGGGAAGCCGCATGGCGCGTCATGGAAGCCGTGGCCGCACATCGCGAAGAATTCGAATTTGACAGGCATTGCATCGGCCCCAACCGCACAGCCACTCCAAACGACATTATTGCGCGAATCGAGCGCTATAGCGGCGTCAAACTAGCCGCTGCATTCGACATTCCTGATTTGGACAAGGCGGTCAAAATACATTGCCGGTACGCAAGGCAAAATGGAATTCATGTCAGTCCGACATTCATGATAGATGGGCTAGTTCAGTCGGACATGAGTAGCGGAGACGATGTGTCCGTCTTGGCAGAACGCCTTATCGGCGGCTGAGGGGAATTCGGCCCAACCAAGCACGCGCCGGACTCCGAGCCGGCTCGATACGGCACCGATTTGCCGTCAATATCCGAGGTGGGAGCCCGTATGCGGGCAAGCCGCACGTACGGATCTGGGCGGGGGGCGCTCAGCAATGAGCGTCCCTACCGCGATTTAGGCAGGGCTTCTGATTTATCGTTACTCGCAATGTTTCTTGTTGGCACATAGCGGCTCAGGGCGGTTACGACGGCTTGTCCGCAGCAGGCGAACGCTGACGCGCATCCCTCAGACCTTTCTCCATCACGTCGGCCAACCGTGCTTGGCATAGTAGGCAGCTCGCTCAGCCTCTTGTTCCTTGCGGGCTTCGGCGGCTTCGCGCTTCTCGCGCTCGCGCTGGCGCTGCTCGGCCTCGGCGATCTGTTTTCGGTTGTCCTCCAGCATGCGACGATTACGCTCTTCGATCTTCGCTTCCCAATCGAGGCAATCGCAGAGCGGTGCGTGAGACGCTAGCATCGCTCGTGCGAGCAGGAAATCAAATGGGTGCCGCCCGAATCCTTCGTTGACACCCTGCCGGCGGTCCTTGCCGACGCGCCGCCCCTGCCGGGCGAGGAAGCACGTTACGCGCAAGTCCTCGCGGTGCTGGATGCGGCGAAGCGCGATCCGAAGCTCAAGGCGGCAATGACGCAAGGGGCCGCGGAAGCCGATGAGCAACTAGTCAATCCGCTGTTCGAATTCCGCAACTATGGCCGGCAGCTTCCACACCATTGGAGCACGATTTCCAACGAAGCCGCTTTCGGCACCGACTACTTCACCCGCACGGCGGTCGCCAAATCCAACATCTTCGTCAACGCGCCGAACGAGACGAAATATTTCTATCAGGACCTCGACGCGTCGGGCGATCGGCTCAACGGCGGCAACCGCTACACGGTGACCTTCGCGAAGGACCAGACGCCGCCGGTGCACGGCTTTTGGTCGCTGACGCTCTACAATGAGCACCATTTCTTCGCGCCCAACCAGATCGATCGATACTCGCTCGGCACCAAGAACAAGACGCTCAAATACAATCCGGACGGCTCGCTCTTGAGGCTCTGGCCGCCGACAAAGCCACGTCTCCTTCTGGCACATAGCGACTCAGGGCGTATGCGACGGTTTGTCCGCAGCTCGCGATAGCTGACGCTGCACCCCCGACGCATCTGTTGGTCAACGGGCCGAAACTTGCGCAGGCTCGATCTCCCAGGCGGCGACAACCGTCGCGACATCGAGGGGACCGGCGCCTCCGCGCCGGTCTTCTCATTCGTCCGTCGAGTACCTCGCCTGATCCGTCGAAACGCGCTAAACGTGCCGCCCTTGGCGCACGCGTTCGAGCATGGAGAATGGAATGAAAGCCGTGAAGAAGAAGGTTGCGAAGAAGAAGGCCGCAAAAAAGGCGGTCGCGAGGAAGCCGGTCAAGAAGGCGGCGGCGCGGGCGCCGGCGGCGAAGAGACCGACACCGGCGAGAAGTCCGCTCGCCGGCAACGGCCGACCGATCACCTGGAACTTCAAGCTGCTCAGCCATCATATGCTCGACGGCTTCGGGGGCATGGGCGAAGGCATGTCGATCCAGATCGCGCCCGACGGCCGCCGCATCCTGTGGCTGGCGCACGAGAGCGCGCCGAAGAATTTCACCGCCGTCGACGTGTCCGATCCGCGCAAGCCCAAGGTCGTGGTGCAGACCGACTTGCCGCAGGCCCATATGCGCTCCAATTCGCTGGAGACATGCGGAAACATCATGGCGGTCGCCTACCAGACGCAGCGAAAAGGGCTGCAACCGGCCGGCATGGAGCTGTTCGACATCTCGGTGCCGGAGAATCCGCGCTCGATCTCGTTCTTCGACTGCTCGGGAGCAACCTCGCGCGGCGTGCACCAGCTGTGGTTCTGCGACGGCGAGTATGTGCACTGCGCGTCGGGCGCTCCCGATTTCAATCCGACCCATCCCAGCGACGACCAGTTCTATCGCTGCATCGACGTTCGCAATCCGGCAAAGCCGGTGGAGATCGGACGCTGGTGGATGCCCGGCACGCGACAGGGCGACAACGTGATGCCGCCCCCGCGCCACCCGCTGGACAAGGGCCATCGCGCCCACAATACCAACGTCTATCCCCAGCGCCCCGACCGCCTCTATCTCGCCTATATCGACGGCGGCATGTTCATTCTCGACATAGCGGACAAGGCGAACCCGAAGCGGATCTCGCAGTGGACCAATTCGCCGCCCTATACCGGTTTCATGCACACGGTGGTGCCGCTGTTCGACCGCGGTCTCATGCTGGTGACCGACGAGTCGACCGAGAACAATGCCAAGGATTGGCCCAAGCTGATCTGGGTCCTCGATGCGCGCGAGGAGACCAACCTGGTCCCGATCGCCACCTGTCCGCTGCCGGATCACCAGGCCTTCGCGGCCAAGGGTCGCTTCGGCGCCCACAACATCCACGAGAACGTGCCGCTGCCGACCGCCTGGCAGTCCGATCAGATCGTGCTCGGCACGTTCTTCAACGGCGGCCTGCGCGCCTACGACATCTCCAATCCGTACCAGCCGCAGCAGGTCGGGGTGTTCGTGCCGCCGGCGCCGCCGATGGCGCCGACCGGCACCATCCAGCTCAACGACGTGTTCGTCGACGAGCGCGAGATCGTCTACGCCGTCGACCGCCATATCGGCGGGCTGTACGTCCTGGAGATGGACTTCTGACAGTCGCCGTCATCCCGCGGACGCCCGGGCACAGCGCGGGCGCCTGCTGGTGACGGAGGATAGGGCGGACGCCGCATGCTCGATCTCTTCCCGTCGCGTGATGCCGGCCCGTTCGGGCGACGGCTCAAGCGCGCGCGCGGCGCAAAGCTCCCGGTCACCGTCGTCACCGGCTTTCTCGGCGCCGGGAAGACCACGCTGGTACGCCGTTTCCTCGGCACCCGAGAGGGGGCCGGCACCGCGATCCTCGTCAACGAATTCGGCAGCGTCGGCATCGACGACGCGCTGATGCGCAGCTCGACCGACGAGGTCACGTTGCTGGGAAACGGCTGCCTGTGCTGCAACACCCGCTCCGACCTGCAGGTCGCGCTGCGCCGCCTCGTCGCCGAGCGCGAGCAGGGTACGGTGCCGCATTTCGGGCGGATCGTGATCGAGACCAGCGGGCTCGCCGATCCCGGTCCGATCCTGCAGACGTTCGCCACCGATCGCGCGCTGGGGGGAGAATTCCACGTCGAGGTGGTCGTGGCCATGATCGATGCCGTCGGCGGCCTCGCCACGCTGCAATGGTCGGCGGAAGCGCGCAAGCAGGTTATCCTCGCCGACCGGCTCGTGGTCTCCAAGACCGACCTCGCGGATGCGCGTGCGGTCGAGCGCCTGATCGAGCGTTTGCGCGCGCTCAACCCGCGCGCCACCATGCACACCGCCATCGACGGCGGCCTCGACCCGCGCTGCCTCATCGAAGCCGGGGGAGACGCGGCCAAAGAGCCTGTGAAACGGTCGGGCTTCGTGGCGGAAGCCGAGCACAGCGACGGCATCTCGAGCTTCGTGCTCACGCCTGACGCGCCGCTTGCGTGGGATGCCTTCACACGCGCCATGGAGACGCTGATTGCGTTGCGCGGCCCCGATCTCCTGCGCGTGAAGGGTCTGCTCGACGTCGCCGGCTGCCGCGGCCCGGTGGTGGTGCAGATCGTGCAGCACCTCGCCCATCCACCGGTCGAGCTCGCGGCCTGGCCGGACCACGACCATTCGAGCCGCCTCGTCTTCATCACCCGCAACATCTCCGAGCGCCAGGTGCGCGACCTGCTGGCGGCGGTGCGGGCGTTGGCTGCAGGCGCTCGTCGGTAATCCGGGACCGCGAGGCGCGCCGAAGGCCGCCCCGCATTTCTGCCCATAGCATGCTGGCTTCTGCTGGAACCCGCACGGGCGAGGGGTGTTCACCTTGCACGCGGGTTGGATTAGCCTCTCAGCATCAGAAGAACCCGCATCTGAAAGCGAACGGCGATGCCCGGGGCGCGATCGACGCACACGGGACGTCGCAAGGAGAGACGCACCCATGGCCAGAATATCCCTGGATGTGAACGGCAGGGTCCACCCGATCGACGCCGATCCGGACATGCCGCTGCTCTATGCCCTGAAGAACGACATCGGCTGAACAATCCGCAATATGGTTGCGGTCTGGCGCAGTGCGGCGCCTGCACCGTTCACCTCGACGGCGTGCCGATCCGCTCCTGCATCACGCCGGTTTCCGCGGTCGGCGCGGGCAAGGTGGTGACGCTTTCCGGCCTCGGGACGCCGGAAAAGCCGCATCCGCTGCAGATCGCCTACGTCGAGGAGCAGGTGACGCAGTGCGGCTATTGCATCAACGGCTGGATCATGACGGCGGCGGCGTTCCTCGCGAAGACGAAAAAGCCGAGCGAGGCCGAGATCAAGGAGGCTCTGAAGGGGCTCAAGTGCCGCTGCGGCACACATATGAACATCCTGCGCGCCGTGAAGCGCGCGTCAGCCATGATGGGCTGAAGGAGGCGACCATGACCAGGATGGAAACCGACTTTACCCGTCGCTCGCTCATCAAGGCCGGCGGCGCGCTGGTGGTCTCGGTCGGCGTGCCGGTGACGCTTGACACCGTGCTGGCGGTCAACCGCGCCTTCGCGCAGGGCAGCCGCCCGCCCTTGGTGCCGGACCAGCTCTCTTCCTACATCGCCATCGACAGCGACGGTTCGGTCTCCGCCTTCTTCGGCAAGATGGACATGGGCCAGGGACTCTATGTCTCGATCGGACAAATGGTGGCGGAAGAGCTCGACGTGCCGTTCGAGCGCGTCAAGGTGCTCATGGCGGACACCCGCACCAGCGTGAACCAGGGTGGAGCCTCCGGCTCGACCGGCATCCAGCGCGGCGGTGTGCAGATGCGCGCGGCCGCCGCCGAGGCACGCCGGGTGCTGGTGGAGATGGCGGCCGAGAAGCTCGGCGTTGCACTCAACGCGCTCACGGTCACGGACGGCGTGGTCCACGCCAAGGGCGACGTGCCGCAAGGCGAGCTACGCCGAGCTGATCGGCGGGCGCTACTTCAATGTCCGGCTCGATTGGAACAAACAGATCGGCAACAATCTCTACGCCCCCGGCAAAGCCAAGCCGAAAGACCCCAGGGACCACAGGATCGTCGGCCGGCCGATCAAACGTTCCGACGTCGCCCCCAAGGTATTCTGCCAGGAGCCGTTCGTCACCGACGTGAAGGTGCCGGGCATGGTGCATGCCCGCATGATCCGTCCGCCGGTGGCCGGCGCGACGATTGTCAACGTCGATGGCTCCTCGATCAACGGCATTCCCGGCGCGCGGGTGATCCGGGACAACAACTTCCTCGCCGTGGTCGCCGATAACGAATGGGATGCGATCAAGGCCTATCAGAGGCTCAAGGTCGTCTGGTCGAACGCCGCGCCGCCGTTCCCGCGAGAGACCGAGCTTTACGACCACATCCGCAGGGCGCCGGTGCGCAAGCGCGAGGACGTGAAGCCCGTCGGCAATGTCGACGAGGCGTTCAGCGCCGCAGCGCGCGTTGTCGCAGCCGAATACGAGTGGCCGTTCCAGTCGCATGCCTGCATGGGGCCGGCCTGCGCCGTGGTCGAGATCCGGGACGGCCACGCGACCTGCTGGTCGGGCTCGCAGAAGCCGCATTTCGCTTGCGACGGCATCGCCGCCACGCTCGGCATGCCGGCTGACAAGGTCGACTGCATCTAGGTGGTCGGCCCCGGCTGCTACGGCCGCAACGATGCCGATGACTGCGCGATGGATGCCGCGGTGCTGGCCAAAGCGATCGGCCGCCCGGTTCGCCTACAATACACGCGCGAGCAGGGCACCGGATGGGACCCGAAGGGGCCCGCCTCGATCCACCGGGCGCGCGCCGCGATCGACGGGTCGGGCAAGGTCATTGCCTACGAGTTCGTGAGCAAAGGCTTCTCCCGAATTGACGTCCAGACCAACGGCAGCAAGCCGGAGGACACGCTCGCCGGCCACTTCCGCGGCGTGCCGCTCAAAATCAACGACAACTTCGGCGTCCCGGCGGAATCCTACGAGTTCCTCAACAAGCGCACGGCGTGGGAAACGATCCCGCCGCTGCTCGATCGCGCCTCGCCGTTGCGCAGCGCTCACCTGTGCGATCCGGTGGGGCCGCAGATCCACTTCGCCAGCGAATCGTTCATGGACGAGGTCGCCGCCGTCATGGCGATCGATCCGGTGGAGTTGCGGCTGCGCCACGTCAAGAGCCTGCGCGACATCGCTGTGCTCAAGGCCGCAGCGGAGAAGGCGGGCTGGCAGTCGCGGCCATCGCCGCGTCGCGACCAGGGCGGCAGCACCGCCAGCGGCCGCGGCATCGCCTACTCGCAACGCAGCGGCACGACCTGCGCGATTGTCGCCGAGGTCGAGGTCGATCGCCGCTCCGGGAAGATCTGGGCGCGCAAGTTCACGGTGGCGCACGATTGCGGGCAGATCATCAATCCGGATGGTCTCGTGCACACCATCGAGGGAAACGTCATCCAGGGGATCAGCCGCACGCTATGGGAGGAGGTCAAGTTCGACGACAAGAACGTGACCAGCGTCGACTGGCTGACCTACCCCATCCTCGACATCACCGAGGCGCCGGAGGCGATCGATTGCGTGCTGATCAATCGGCCCGAGGTTGCGCCAACCGGCGCCGGCGAGCCCTCGATCCGCCCGGTGGCGGCGGCGATCGCCAATGCCGTCTTCGACGCCACCGGGGTGCGTATCCGCCGCGTGCCGTTCTCGCCCGACCGGGTGAAGCAGGCGCTGTCGTGATGTGACGTCGTAGGCGTCCCGCGCGCTCCTACCTCTCCCCCGCTTGCGGGAAGAGGTAGACGCCGAAGGCGCCGGGTGAGGGGACTCTCAACCCGCTGAAAACTTGGAGGGTCCCCCTCACACCAAACCTCTCCCCGCACGCGGGGAGAGGGGGTCCCGCCGAGATCATCGCCCGGTCTGTGCTACACTTCTCTCATGATCGTCCGTACCCTAGACGAGACGCTATCATGCATCACCGACGGCTGCGTGCTGGCGGTGCCGCGCGACGTCTCGGGGGTGGCCATGGCCGCGACCCGCGCCCTGATCCGGCGCGGAGTAAGACGTCTACATCTGGTCGCACTGCCGACATCGGGCCTGCAGGCCGATGTGCTGATCGGGGCCGGCTGTGTTGCGAGCATCGAGACGTCCGCCGTCAGCCTCGGTGAATTCGGGCCGGCGCCGCGCTTCACTGCGGCCGTCCTAGAAGGCGCGATCCGCCTCGCGGACGCGACCTGCCCCGCCCTGCACGCCGCGTTCCAGGCCGGCGAAAAAGGTGTCCCGTTCATGCCGCTGCGCGGCCTCATCGGCTCGGACGTGCTTGCACACCGGCCGGACTGGAAGGTGATCGACAATCCGTTCGGCCATGACGATCCGATCGTGCTGTTGCCGGCGATCAAGCCCGACGTTGTCCTGTTCCATGCGCCGATGGCGGACCGCGACGGCAATGTCTGGATCGGCCGCGACCGCGAGCTAGCCGTGATGGCGCATGCCGCGGCGAGGACGGTGGTCACGGTCGAGACTCTCAGCGACGCCAACCTGCTCGACGATCCGACGACGGCAGCGGGTGTGCTCGGCGGCTTCTACGTGGAGGCGGTCGCCGTAGCGCCCAGGGGGGCATGGCCGCTGGCGCTCGCCGACCACTACCAGGCGGATGCGGCGCATCTTTCCGAATATGCGCGCCTCGCGGCGACGTCCGAGGGCTTCACGGCCTACCTCGATCGCTACGTGCATGCGCAGCGTGCCGCCTGACGAATTCCGCAATGAGGAACTGCTTGCCGACACCATCGCCGGCCTGATCGGCGATGCGCGGCATGCGGCGATCGGCGTGTCCTCGCCGATCCCGGCGGCGGCGGCAATGCTGGCACGCGAGCGCGGCCGCGGGCGACCCTATGTCTCGCTGCTCGGCAGCCGGCGCCAGGGCTTCTTCACGGATGGCGGCCGCGAGCTGTTCGACTGCGCCGGCCAGGGCCGTGTCGACGTGTTCTTCCTGTCGGGCGCACAGATCGACGGGGCGGCGAACATCAATCTCGTCAGCATCGGGGACTACCGGCAGCCGAAGGCGCGCTTTCCCGGCTCGTTCGGCTCGTCCTACATGTACTACGTCGTGCCCAAGGTGATCCTGTTCCGGCTCGAGCACACCCGCCGCACGCTGGTCGAGAAGGTCGATTTCGTCAGCGCGCCGGGGACGAGCCCGGACAATGTCTTTCGCCCGGGCGGCCCGGTCGCGCTCATCACCAACCGCTGCCTGTTCGCGTTCGACCGCGAGCGGCGGCGCTTCCGGCTCGCCAGCGTCCACCCCGGACATACCGTCGACGAGGTCGCGCAGCACACCGGCTTCGACTTCGACCTGCCGACCGCGGTCCCGACGACGACGGCGCCCTCGGCGCAGACGCTGCGGCTGTTGCGCTCGGTCGTTGCCCCGCAACTCGCCGAGGTCTATCCGCAGTTCGCGGCCACCGTGTTCGGGCTGGGACGACCGGCATGACAGGCACGCCGTCGCCGGCCGCCTGTTCGTCCTGCGGCACAAATCGATGATCGGCGTATCCGGCCGGGCGGGGTGGCGCCGCGCTCCGACATCGGATAGTCAAATCCTCGCTTGTCCCTGGCGCAAGTCGGCTCGCTGCCGCCGTGCGCACGTGATGAGGCGATCCCGGATGGCCCAGTATCGGATACACGGGAAGAAGACTTCTGGCGGCCACAAGGGGAACTGAGTGAAACAGGTCGAGGTTGCAGTGATCGGCACCGGCTGGTGCGGCGGCATCCGTGCCGAGGCGCTGTCGCGGTCCGCTTTGGTGGACAAGCTGCACATCTGCGAGATCCGCCCGGACCGGCTGGCCGAGGTCGAGGCGCTCACCCGGCCGGCGAGCGCGACGCTCGATTACCAGGACATCGTCGCCAATCCTCGCATCTCGGTGGTGTATATCTGCACCACGCCGGAGCAGAACCATTATCCGATCACCCGCGACTGCCTCAGGGCAGGCAAGCACGTCCTGCTGGAGAAGCCGATCGCGCTCGAGCTGTGGGAAGCGGACGAGCTGATCACGCTGGCCAGGCGCGGCCGGCTCAAATTCACAATAGGATATTCGCAGCGCTTCAACACGAAGTTCGCGTACGCCAAGAAGAAGATCGCCGACGGCACGCTGGGCAAGGTGGTGTCTGTCATGGTGAGCCGCCACCTGAGCCGCGGCCTCGGCACCAAGATCGCCAAGCGCGTCAAGCTGTCGCCGGTGGTCATGGAGTCCACCCACGATCTCGACTTCGTGTTCTGGCTGCTGGAGCCGGCCAAGCCGGTGCGTGTCTATTCCCAGGGCGCCTACGGCCACATGCAGCCGATCAACGGCTCGTACGATGTCATGTGGTCGATCGTGACCATGGACAACGGCATGCTGGTGACCATCGGCGGCGGCTGGAACCTGCCGCCGGGCTATCCCAACTTCTGCTCGACCTGGGTCGAGATCACCGGCACCGAGGGTGCGCTCATCCTCGACGACACCCACCGCGACGCCTGGCTCAATACCGTAGCCGACGGCACGCGGTTTCCGATGTCGACGATGCCGGGGGAACAGGTGGATCACGTGTTCGCGGGGCAGATGGGGCCGGAGACCATTCACTTCCTGGAGGCCTGCATCATGGACCGGCCGGTCATGGTGACCCCGGAGAGCGCACGGCTGGTGATGGAGACCTATACCGCCGCCGATCTTTCCGCCGAGCGCAACGAGCCGGTCGAGCTGCCGCTCTCGAATGCATCCTTGTCGGCGGTCGTGGAAATGGTCGGAGGAAGGCGATGAGGCGGCAGGCGAAGGAACTGGGGCTCGCCATCGTCGGTGCCGGTCGGGTCGGCCTGTTTCGCGGCGAGGTGGCCGCCCGCCACCCGGCGGTCAAGTGGATCGGCATCGCCGAGAAGAACCACAACCGCGGCCTCTATGTCGCGGAAAAGATCGGCGCCGACTTCGTCACTCCGGATCATCGCGAGCTGCTGCGGCGCCCCGAGGTCACTTGCGCCATCATTGCCACCGACGAGCATCTGCACGTCGATCCGATCATGGCGGCGGTGGAGCGCGGCGTACCGATGCTGATCGAGAAACCGCTGGCCACCGAGCTCGCCGAGTTGGCCCGCGTGCTCGAGGCCATCACCGGCGCCGGGGTCGACGCCGTCGTCGGCTATACCCAGCGCTTCCGCCGCAAGTGGCTCGCCGCCAAGGAGAAGGTGCGCACCGGCGCGCTCGGCGACGTGACGCTGGCGACCTCGCGCGCCTTCATGAACAGGCTCGTCGCCATCGACAACTACAAGCGCACCAACGACCCCGGGTCGATCTCGCCCATGGTGATCTCGGGCACGCACGCGCTCGACATCGTGATGTGGTACATGGAGGCGAAGACGCCAGTTGAATGCTATGCCCGCTCGATCGACAAGGTGCTCGGCCCCGTCTACCAGGGCATCGACGCCACCGCGGGCATGATCATGTTCTCCGACGGCAGCGTCTATCATCTCAACATCTCGTGGGCGCTGCCGGTGACCTGGCCGGGCGCCGTCTACAGCCTCGAGGTCGGCATCAACGGCACGGAAGGCGTGCTCACCATCGACGACACCCATCGCGATATGGTGCTCGCCGTCTCCGCCCCGCAGGAGGAAGGTTACGCTCCCGACAAGAGCCGGCTGGTCGACTTCATGGGCAGCTACCCGCCCGGCGACATGGCGCTCGGCGAGCTGCGCGGGCCGATGCGGGAAGAAACCGATTCCTGGCTCAATCGCGTCGCGATGGGCGTGCCGACGCAGGCTGCGACCGCGGCCGAGGCTCACAACCGGCTGATGCTGACCAAGGCGCTGGATCTGTCGGCCCGCCGCAGGCAACCGGTGAAGCTGCCGCTCGAGCCCGGCGAGGAACGCGCCGCCGCGTGACCAGACGTCTTGCGTGGGAGGAGACGATGAAGAAAGCGCTGCTCGCACTGGCGATCGTCCTCGCCGCATCGCCCGCCCCGGCCCAGGAGGAGGACGCCGCCGCCTTCTTCCGCGGCAAGACGCTGCGCCTCATGGTCGGGATCGCGGTGGGTTCCGGCTACGACATCAATGCACGGCTGCTCGCACGCCACATGGCCGCGCACATCCCGGGGCAGCCGACCATTATCGTGCAGAACCAGCCCGGCGCCGGCAGCCTCACCATGACCAATGCGCTCTACAACAGCGGCCCGTTCGACGGCACGGCGATGGGCGCGTCGTTCAACGGCATGCCGACCACGCCGCTGCTGCAGCCCACCGGCGTCCGCTTCGATCCCAACAAGCTGATCTGGCTCGGCAGCACCAACCGGGAGACGCAGGTCACCTACGTGTGGCACACGGTGCCGATCGCGAGCCTCGACGAAGTCAGGAGCAAGGAGCTGATAGTCGGCGCACAGGCGCCGGGCTCGACCCAGTACGACTATCCGATGCTGGTCAATCACCTGTTCGGATTCAAGTTCAAGGTTGTGACCGGCTATCAGAGCACGTCCAAGATCAACCTGGCGCTGGAAAGCGGCGAGGTCCACGGCACGCTCGCCAATTGGTCGACGATCAAGGCGCTGAGCTCGCATTGGCTCGAGGAGAAGAAGGTCCGCATCATCGCGCAGTGGGCGCTCAAGAAGCATCCCGATCTTCCCGACGTGCCGCTGGCGCTCGATCTCGCCAAGAGCGACGCCGACCGCCAGGCGCTCATGCTCGCACTGGCGCGGCTCGAATACGGCCGCCCGTTCTTCCTGCCGCCGAACGTACCGCCGGCGCGGGTGGCGGCGCTGCGGCGCGCCTTCGACGCCACCATGAAGGATCCGGCCTATCTCGCCGAAGCCGACAAGCTCAAGATCGATGTCGAGCCGCTCGCCGGCGAGCAGGTCGCAACCCTGGTCGAGCAGGTCTCGCGCACCCCGGCCGACACCGTCGCGCGCGTCCGCGCCGCGATGGAGAACAAGTGATGCGGTTGCCGATCTCGCCCTGAAGCTCAGCAACAGGTGCAGCCCCGTTCCACGTCGTCCTTCCAGATGCGCGCGTATCCGGCACCAATTGCGGTGATCTTCGGCGTAGACGGTCTGAAATTCTCAAAGGTTGCGCCGCATCCTGGTTCGTCCGGATCAGGTCGGTCCTATGTGGCGCCGGTTTCAACACTTGAACTGCAGATCCGACTCCAGACACCAGCGCGGCGCCATCGAACGAAGCGGTTGTAGCAGGTGGTGTAAGGCCCGAAACCTCGTGGCAGATCGCGCCACGGTGCGCCAGATCGCAGGACCCAAAAGATGCCATTCGGGACATGGCGGTCGGTCACCCGCGGGACACCGCGCGGTTTGTTCGGCAACATCGGCTTGATGGCAGCCCACTCGTGATCCGCCAGTTCGTAGTGCATGATTCTAGGCTCCGGTTTGGAGGCTTGAATCACGGCCTGGCGGGCGGCCTCAATATCCCATGTGTCGCGGGGTTTTTTTGGTCGCTATCAGCCCGAAAGCGGACTTGTTATGCTCGCTGCTACGCACACAGACTATTGCTATTTCCCTGGGCAGTCGAACGCTGCCAACAAGAAATATCGGCTCGTTTGAAGACAACCCAAGCCGAATCAGGTGACCCTAATGTTGTATGGGGCGCGGCCGGCCCCTCCAAGGCGGCTGCTCCCGCAAACGAAGAGGGCACTATGGCTAAGAAAGCAAAGAAGGCAAAGAAGGCGAAGAAGGCGAAAAAGACCAGAGCGAAGAAGTAGGCGGTTAGCTCGGGCGGCGATTCCGCCCGAGCAGTTCCCAGCGCTTATTTTAGGAAAGGAAGTTCCATGACTAAGCTGATGTCGAAGTCTGAGCTGATCCAAAAAGTTGCTGATCAACACTCGCTTTCAAAGAAAGACGTTAAGGGTGTCATCGAGTCACTGGCATCCGTGTGTTACAAGGAATTGAAAAAGAATGGTGCATTCTTATTGCCGGGCTTTGCAAAATTTGTCGTAATCAAAAAGCCCGCCACGAAACAGCGCGCTGGCATCAATCCGTTCACGAAAGAGCCAACCGTGTTCAAGGCTAAGCCGGCCCGAAAGATTGTCAGGGCTCGTCCCGTGAAAGCGGCAAAAGACGCGGTGTGAGCAAACTGTTGCGCTTGCCGGCGAGGTGATTGAGTGAATTGGTTGCGAGGGGTGCTATCGGCACTGACCGACGATTCTGCAATGTCTGCATCGGCGGCGGCTATCCGGGGTAAACCGGACCAGATTTGCTCGGCTTGAGCCTTTCTCATGTTGACCCCGAGCCGACATAGGCCGAGTTGAAATCCCGCAGCGCAGCAGCCTCCTGCCGCCCTCAGATGTGCTAACCTTCTCCATCGGAAGCACGGGAGGCACTGGGCAGTGAAACGCCGCGAGGTTATCACGCTGTTCGGCGGCGCAGTATCATGGCCGCTCGCCGTACGCGCGCAATCGCCGGCCCGCGTCCCGCGCGTCGGCATCGTCGACGACGCGCCGATCTGGAACCACTTTCGGGCCGGGCTGCGCGACCACGGCTACGTCGAAGGCCGCAACATCGTGTTCGAGTACCGCGCCGCGCGGGGCACGCCCGATCTGCTCGCCGCGGCTGCGGCTGATCTGGCTCGCCTGCCGGTCGACCTGATCGCGACCTTTGGCACGCCCGCGAGCCTCGCCGCCAAGCAGGCGACGCGGACGATCCCCATCGTCGCGGTCTCCGTTGGCGATCCGGTGCGCGTCGGGCTGGTCGCCAGCCTGGCCCGGCCGGGAGGCAACGTCACCGGCAACACCATCCTCGGCCCCGATATCGTTGCCAAGCGGCTGCAATTGCTCAGGGAGCTGGTCCCCTCCGCCGCGCGCCTCGCCTTCCTGTGGAATCCCGACAACGGGTCGAACGCCGCGCAGGTCGACGAACTCAAGCGGGCGCTGCCGCAGCTCGGCATGACGCTGACATCGGTCGAAGTGCGCGGCGTATCCGATTTCGACGGCGCCCTTTCCGCCATGATGCGCGAGCGCCCCGATGTGTTCCAGATGACCAACGATCCGTTCCACCAGATTCATGTTCGAAGGATCATCGACGCCGTCACCGGCAACCGCCTGCCGGGAATGTATCAGACGCGCGAGAACGTCGTCGCCGGCGGCCTGATCTCGTATGGGCCGAGCCTCGCCGACTTGTTCCGGCGCGGCGGCGGCTACGCGCACCGGATTTTGCAGGGCAGCGAGCGGGTCCGGAAATCGACTTCCGCCGACCCCCGTTTCGGCTATAAACGGGCTCCCGCCAAACCCCTCCACACATCCGGACCACCCCGTCATGGATTCGAAAACCGTTGCCGCCCGTGCACAGCGCCAGCCGCGTCTGGAGGATGATCCGCTCGTGCGCGGGCTCGGACGTTACGCGGCCGACGCGCCGGTGAACGGCCAGGTCCAGGCCTATTTCGTGCGTTCCCCGCACGCCTTTGCCGATACCAAGTCGATCGACGTCGCCGCGGCGGCGGCGGTGCCCGGCGTCTTGGCGGTGCTGACCGCCGCCGACATGGAGGGGATCGGCAACGTATCCCAGCATCCACCGCTCGCCGGGCGCGGCGGGACGAAGCTGATGGTTCCCCAACGTCCGGCGCTCGCCGGCAAGACGGTGCGCCATGTCGGCGAGGCGGTCGCGGTGGTGATCGCGGAAGTGCTGACTGTCGCGCAGGACGCCGCCGAGCTGGTCGCGGTCGACTACGAGGAGCGCACGCCGGTGGTCGATCTGCGCGAAGCGGTCGGCGCCGGCGCACCGCAGGTCTGGCCGGAGGCGCCCGGCAACATCGCCGTCGACTGGCCTGGCCCGGCGGCCGATCCCAATCGCCAATGCCGAAGCGGTGGCGCGCGTCATTGCCGGGGCCGAGCACGTAGCCAAGGTGGCGGTGGTGCATCAGCGGATCATGGTGCATTCGATGGAGCCGCGCGGTGCGACTGCCAGCTACGACGCGGCAACCGGGAACTATCTGCTGCGCTGCTGCTCGCAAAGCGCGCGGACGCTGCGCGACGGGCTGGCGCCGATCCTGGGCGTCCCCAAGGAGCGCCTGCGGGTCGTTACCGAGGACGTGGGCGGCGCGTTCGGGCTCAAGACCGGCCCCTATCCGGAATACCTCGCGCTTCTGGTTGCGGCGCGCAAGCTCGGCCGCCCCGTGCACTGGATGTCCAACCGCGCCGAAGCCTTCCTCAGCGACAATCACGCCCGCGACGCCTTCAGCGACGTCGAGCTCGCACTCGACAAACGCGGCCGTTTCCTGGCGCTGCGCGTACGTCATCTCGGCAACATGGGTGCCTATATCGGCGCGGTCGGCGCCAACATCCAGACCGTGAACCTCACGCGCTGCCTGCCGGGAATGTACGACATCCCGCTCATCGACATCGGCACGCGCTGCGTGTTCACCAACACCACCGCGACGGCGCCCTATCGCGGCGCCGGGCGGCCGGAGGCGAATTTCATCCTGGAGCGGGTGATCGACGAGGCTGCGCGGGTGACCGGCATCGATCCGGTCAAGCTGCGCCGCCGCAACCTGATCAAGCCCAAGGCGATGCCGTACAAGACCGCCGTCGGCACCACCATCGACAGCGGAGAGTTCGAGGTGGTGCTCGACAAGGCGCTGGCGCTCGCCGACTACGACGGTTTCAGGCAGCGCCGCCGCGAGGCGGCCAGGCGCGGCAATTATCGCGGGCTGGGCATCTCCTGCATGCTGGAGCATGCCGGCGGCTTCCCGCTCGAGGGCACTGCGCTGAGCTTTCCCGGCGGCGACAAGCTCCTGCTCGGCCTCAACGTTCAATCGACCGGGCAGGGCCACGCCACCACGTTCAATCCCATGCTGGCGGAGCGGCTCGGCATCAGCCCCGCCCAGATCGAGCACCGCCACGGCGACTCGACGATGGAGATCGCCGGTTATGCCTCGGTCGGCTCGCGCTCGGCAATGACGGTGAGTCACGCACTGATCAAGACGGTCGAGGCGCTCATCGCCAAGGGCAGGACGATCGCCGCCACCGTGCTGGAGACGGCGGAGGCCGACATCGAATACGGCACCGGGCGCTTCGGGGTGGTGGGAACCGATCGCAGCATCACCCTGTTCGACCTCGCCGCCCGCGCCAAGGACCTGAAGAAGCGCGGCGAGATCCCGGAGGACCTCGACACCAAGGTCAACGCGGAGACCCCGCTCACCTTTCCGAACGGATGTCACCTTGCCGAGGTGGAGATCGACCCCAGGACCGGCGCGCTCACCCTCGTCGGCTATGCCGCAGTCGACGATTGCGGCAACGCGCTCAACACCATGATCGTCGAAGGCCAGACCCACGGCTCGATCGCGCAGGGGCTTGGCCAGGCGATGATGGAGAGCGCGGTGTTCGACCGCTCGGGCGGGCAGCTGGTCACCGGCTCGTTCATGGACTACGCCATGCCGCGGGCCGACGACATGCCGGCCTTCAAGGATGCCCTCCACCTGGTGCCGGCCACGACCAATCCACTCGGCGTCAAGGGCGCCGGCGAGGCCGGCACCACCGCCGCCATCGCGGCGATCATGAATGCGATCGCCGACGCCATTCCTGGTGGTGCCGGTGCCCATCTCGACATGCCGGCGACGCCGGAGAAGCTCTGGCAGGCGTGCCGGCGCGTTCCGCACTGATCCCCGGACAAGTCCGGGGACGCGCATGGCGAAGGCGGCCCCCTACCCCTGGGAGATGAACTTGGTGTTGAGGTAGGCGCCGAGCCCTTCGATGCCGCCTTCGCTGCCGTGGCCGGATTCCTTGACGCCGCCGAACGGCGTTTCCGGAGTCGAGACCGCGATCGAGTTGACGCCGACCATGCCGGATTCGATGGCATCGCCGATCGCGGCCGCAGTCGCGTTCGAGCTGGTGAAGGCATAGGCGGCAAGGCCGAAGGGCAGCGAGTTCGCGCGCTCCACCACCTCGTCGAAGGTCTTGAAGGTGACGATCGGCGCGATCGGCCCGAACGGCTCCTGCGTCATGACCTTGGAATCGTCGGGCACGTCGGTGAGGATCGTCGGCTCGTAGAAATAGCCCTGGTTGGCGGGCCGTTTGCCGCCGGTCACGACGTTACCGCCGCGGCTGCGGGCATCGGCGACGAAGCTCTCCATGGCATCGATGCGGCGCGCGTTGGCCATCGGCCCCATGGTGATGCCCTTCTCCAGCCCGTCGCCGAGCTTGATGCTCTTGGCGTACTCGGAAAAGCGCGACAGGAATTTCTTGTAGGCGTCTTCCTGCACGTAGAAACGGGTCGGCGAGATGCAGACCTGCCCGGCATTGCGGTACTTGAACGCGGCAATGGTGTCGGCCGCCTTCTCCGCATCGGCGTCGGCGAACACCACCACCGGGGAGTGCCCGCCGAGCTCCATGGTGGTGCGCTTCATGCCCTTGGCCGCCAGCGCAGCCAGATGCTTGCCGACCGGGATCGAGCCGGTGAAGGAGATCTTGCGCACCGCGTCCTGGGCGAGCAGATGCTCGGACACCTCGGCCGGCACGCCGAACACGAGATTGAGCACGCCGGCGGGAAGGCCGGCATCGGCGAAGCAGCGCACCATCTCGACGCAGGCCCCCGGCGTCTCCTCGGACGCCTTGAGGATCAGCGAGCAGCCGGCCGCGAGCGCTCCGCCGATCTTGCGCGCGGGCGTGAGCACCGGGAAATTCCACGGCGTGAAGGCGGCGACCACGCCCACCGGCTCCTGCACCACCAGTTGGCGCGTGCCCTTGGTGCGGCCGGGGACGATGCGCCCGTAGCTGCGGCGACCTTCCTCGGCATACCAGTCGATGATGTCGGCCGAGGTGACCACCTCGGCGCGCGCTTCGACATAGACCTTGCCCTGCTCCTGCACCAGCACCTTCGAGATGTGGTCGTGGCGCTCGCGTATGAGGTCGGCGGCCTTGCGCATGATCTTGGCGCGATCGTAGGCCGAGGTCGCCCGCCACGAGGCGAAGCCCTTCCGGGCGGCGGCGAGCGCCTCGTCGAGATCGGCCGAGCTCGCATGCGGCAGGTGCGCGAGCGGCTTCTCGGTCGCGGGATTGAGCACGTCCTCGCCCTTGCGGCCGCCGCCGTTCACCCATTTGCCGTCGATGTGGAGCGCGAGATCGGTGTACATGGGGTCCTCGTCCGTTTCGTTTTCCATTGGTTCCGGGGCCGAAGGGAATAGCATCTTTCGCCGCCGGATTCACCCCTGCGGGTTCGCGATCAAGCGGCGTGCAACTCCCCCTCCGGGCGCACGTTGTGGAGCGCGAACGGCAGGTCTAGGCTCGCGCATCAGCAACCAAGCCTAGTGTCCCGCTTCCGACGTTCGCTTCACATTGCAGCACGCTCGAGTGCGAACGTCGGAAGCAAAGGGACACTAGCAAGTCTATCGTGCTAGCGGTTTGTGTCTTTGACGTTCCGATGACGGAACCGCCGCGAGACTGATCGGAACGTCAAAGACACCGCACTAGGGAGGCCCACGATGAGTTCCTGGCTCAGCGAGCGCGAACGACGCCTGGTCGCGGGTGCCGAGACGGCTGCTGCCGCGACTCCGATTCCGACCCAGATCGTGTCGAACGGCGAGTATCTTCCCCCGCCGCAGAGCGAGGTGCAGAAGCGCGTGGAACAGCGAATCCTCGAGCTGGCGGACGTAAACGGCAAGCGGCTCGGACTGAGCCGCCGGCAATTCCTGCAGACGGGCTGCGGCATGGCAGCCGCATTCCTGGCCATGAACGAGATCTACGGCGGCAGCGTATTCCAGGTCGAAGCTGCCGAGGCCAGCGAACCCGAGTTGGTGCAGGCGCGCGCGCAGAGCCTCGCCGGCCAGTTCATCTTCGACGTCCAGACCCATTTCGTGCGCGACGACTTCGACCACCCGGAGATCCTGGGGCTGGCGAGGTTTGCGGCCGAGCACTGGAATCCCAAGCTGGAGGGGGCGTCCTCGCTGGTGCGCTACAAGTTCCAGAACTACGTCAAGGAGATCTACTACGACAGCGACACCAGCCTGGCGCTCCTGAGCGGCGCGCCGTTCGACGATCCGAGCTGGTGGCTCCTTTCCAACGAGCAGATCGTGCGGACGCGCGAGATCATCAATGATTTTGCGGGCTCACGCCGACTGCTCGCGCACACCGTCATCACGCCCAGGCAGCCCGGATGGATGGAAGAAGTCGACAAGGCGATCGCCGTCCACAAGCCCGATTCGTGGAAGTCCTACACCATCGGCGACCCGCTCGCTCCCTCCAAGTATCCGTGGCGGCTCGACGACGAGCAGGTGATGTATCCCTTCTACGACAAGGCGGTGAAAGCCGGCATCACCACGCTGTGCATCCACAAGGGGCTGCTGCCGCCCGACTATGAGAAGTCCTTTGCCGGGGTGTGGGAATACGCGACCGCCTGGGACATCGGCAAGGCGGCCAAGGATTGGCCGCAGATGACCTTCGTGGTCTACCATTCGGCGCTACGGCCGTTCCTCGAGCTGCCGGCGCAGGCGTGGGCGGAGTTCGAGGCGTCCGGTCGCATCAAGTGGGCGACCGACCTCGCCGAGATCCCGGAAAAGTTCGGTGTGACCAACGTCTACGCCGAGCTCGGCACGTGCTTCGCGAATTCGGCGGTGGCGCATCCCAAGTTCTCAGCCGCCCTCATCGGCACGCTGATCAAGGGGCTGGGCGCGGATCACGTGCTGTGGGGCACCGATTCGGTATGGTACGGATCACCGCAATGGCAGATCGAAGCGATGCGGCGACTCGAGATTCCGGAAGACATGCAGAAGAAATATGGCTTCCGCCCGCTCGGTGACGCCGACAGCGCGACCAAGCAGATGATCTTCGGCAGCAATGCGGCTCGCCTCTACCGCCTCAGGCTCAGGGCGGCCGACAATGCACCGATGCCGGCCTATTCCGAGGATCGGCTGGCACGGCTCAAAGGTGAATACGAGCTCGCAGCAAGGGAACCGACCAACCTGCGCTACGGATACGTCAGAGCCGTCTGAGCGATGAGTCATGAAGCAGACCGGCTTGCGAGGATCGAGAGGGGTTACGTGCGCCTGCAGCGTAGTGTCGGCGGCACGAGCCTTCACCCCAAATAGGTCCCACCGTTCACTTGGATGTTCTGCCCGGTGATGAAGCTTGCGCCCGGGCCGCACAGGAAGCGCACGGCGGCGGCCACGTCGGTGGGCTCGCCGCGGCGGCCGGCGAGCGCTTGCACGAGCGCGTGGTGCCGAGGCTCGGGTTGGCCGGCTGGACGCGGGGCGGACATCAGGCCGGGCGTCACCGTGTTCACCCGGATCCCGTCGGGCGCAAGCTCGTGCGCGAGCGCGCGGGTGAAACCGACGAGCCCGGCCTTGGCGGTCACCACGTGCGGGCGTCGCGCCGCGCCGGTATGGGCCGAGAGCCCGCCGATATTGACGATCACCCCTTCGCCGCTCGCCCGCAGATGCGGCAGGCAGCTCTTCACGCAGTTGAAGGCGCCGTCGAGGATCACCGTGGTCACCGCGCGCCATTGCTCGAGCGACATCTCGTCGAAGGCCTGCTCGACGCGCACGGCGGCATTGTTGACCAGGATGTCGATGCGGCCGAACCGGTCGATCGCGACGCCCACCATCTCGCGCACCGCCTTTGCATCGGCGACGTCGGCGGTGACGGCGAGCGCGCGGCCCCCTGCCCGCTCGATCTCGCGGGCGACGCCCTCGGCCTCCTCGAGGTTGGTACGGGCGTTGACCACGACGGCGGCGCCGCCGTCGGCCAGCGCCAGCGCGATGCCGCGGCCGATATTGCGGCCGGCGCCGGTGACGAGCGCGACGCGACCGGTGAGCTCCTGGGCCATCGCGGGGTCCTTCAGGTCAGCTTCGAGGGAACGGGCTCGTTTCCGTCGACCGATGTACTCTCACAATCGTCTCTCGTCATCCACGCAGCGCTTCGAGGTCGACCCCACCATCATAGAGGGTGCGCAGCAGCGTGAGCGTCCGCAACGCGCGCACGTCATCCCATCCGCCGTGGCGGGCGTTGTGCATGAACTTCTTCTCGATGTCGCCGCGGGTCAGCGGCTCATGCGCGCCGCCGCGCAGATGAGGCTGTCGCTCCTCGACGATGCGGCCATCGGCGAGCCGCGCGCGGACATGGCCGGTGAAATTGCCGGGATAGGGATTCTGCGGGTCGATCCGATAGCGGATCCGCGCGGCGAGCGCCACGACACGCTCGTCCCGCACGGCTTCGTCGGTGAAGGAATCGAGGCCGACATGGCCGCGAACGAGGCCGGCCGCGATGCAGTAGGGGGTGGAGAACTTGCCGGCATACCCGTTGGGCGGCCGCTGCTTTGCAGCGAGGGGCTCCCACAGCCGGTGCACGGTGCCCTCGCCCACGTCGCAGACGATCTCCTCGATCTCCTCGGCGCCGATGCCGCGGAGATTGAGGCGCCGCGCGCAGTCGATGTAGGGATGGGTCATGGTTCCGCAGGGATAGGGCTTGAAAGCCAGCGTCTCGGTGACCCAGCGGGCGCCGAAATCACCGATCAGTGCCTCGTAGTCGCCCTCGCGGGTATGCGCAAAACCCTGGAACAGCCCGTGCACGCCTTCGAACACGGTGCGCGGGCCGACGAAGCCGGCCCGCGCCAGCAACGCAGCGCGCAGACCCGATTGCGCGGCCCAGCCCGCATGCATGCGCTTGGTCCAGGCGCCTTCCGCGAGATACTCGATGATACCCCCGGCCGTGGAGCCGGCGACCCCCAGCGCATCCACGATCCGGCGCGGTGGAAGCCCGAGCGCTTTGGCGACCGCGGCCGCCGCGGCCATGGTGCCGAACACGGCGGTGGGGTGAAAACCAGCCTTGTGCACCGCCTTCGGCACTACCACGCTCAGTCGGCAGATCACCTCGATTCCGATGGCGATGCCGATGAGCGCGGAGCGCCCGTTGCCGCCGTGCCGCTCGCAGGCGGCGAGCACCGCGGGCACGACGACCGCGCCGGCATGCACCGGGCCGCCCTCGAAGGTGTCGTCGTAATCCTCGCCATGGGCCGCGGTCCCGTTCACGAACGCAGCACCGGCCGC
This sequence comes from uncultured Alphaproteobacteria bacterium, assembly GCA_963840535.1. Taxonomy (GTDB): domain Bacteria; phylum Pseudomonadota; class Alphaproteobacteria; order Rhizobiales; family Xanthobacteraceae; genus VAZQ01. Next base: position 67,610 of record CAWIZJ010000045.1, on the reverse strand, counting down.
GCTCAGCGTGCGGGGATGGCCGACCGCGGTGCAGGGCCCCTCGTCGTCGAGGCTCCCGAGCGCCGCGGCGACGTAGCGTTCGTTGCGCGCGGAGATGCAGAGGCCGACCACGTCGAGGAGCAGATCCTCGCACTTGCGGCGCACGGCCGGCGGCAAGGCGCTGGGATCGAGCGCCGCGATCCCCTGCGCCAAAGTCTCGGCAACGGCTGTCCCTGGAAGCCCGGCGCCCATGGATCAGGCGTTGCGCAGGCGCGCTTCGCCGAAGCCCGGGATCCGGTTGACCGCGATCACCACCGCGAATGTGATCGCTAGCATGATCAGGCCAAGCACCGAGATCGCGCCGAGATCGCCGGATTCGTTGAGATCGAAGATGAGCACCGAGATCACCTTGGTTTCCGAGGTGAACAGCATGATGGCGGCCGACAACTCGCGGATCACCCCGACGAAGATGAAGCACCAGGTCGCGATCACGCTGGTGCGCAGGAGCGGTGCCGTGATGTCGCGCAGCGTGCGCAGCCGGGTGGCGCCGAGGATCCGGCCGGCATCCTCGAGATCGGTATGGACCGAGCGGAACGCGGACTGCAGCTGCTGGTAGGCGGCCGGCAGCGCAATGGTCACGAATGCGAGGAAAAGGATCCACAGCGTCCCGTAGAGCACGAACGGCGGGCGCGCATAGCTGAGGAACAGGCCGACGCCCAGCACGATGCCCGGAATGGCGACCGGCGCGGTGGCGAGGAAGCCGAGTGTGCGGTGGCCCGCGATCGCCTGCCGCGTGGTCAGATAGCCGATCACCAGCGCGAGGATGGTGCCGGCCGTCGCCGACCAGACGCCGAGGATGAAAGTGTTCTGCAACGCGAGCCTGGTCGCCGACAGCTCGAAGAACACGAAGTGGATATTGTGCAGCGTGAAATTGTCGAACCAGATGAACGTGGTCGCCACCCGCGAGAAGGTGGCGTTGATCAGCGCACCGTAGGGCAGGAACACCGGGCACATCAGCACGACGAGCACGAAGGCGAGCGCGACCCATTTGAGCCAGCCGAGCTTGATCAGCCGTGGCGAGCCGTGCTTGCCGCCGACCACCGAGTAGCCGCGGCGGCCGAGGATCATGTGCTCGGCGCGCAGCAGCGCGACGGTCAGGATCAACAGCGGGATCGAGGCCGCGGCCGCCAGCTCGGGCTTGGGCGGATAGTTGAACAGGCTCCAGATCTTCGTCGTCATGGTGTGGAATCCGGCGGGAATCGCGAGGATGGCCGGAGAGCCGAACAGGGTCATGGCCTGCAGGAAGGCAACCAGCGCGCCGGCGAGCAATGCCGGCAGCGCCAGCGGGACGGTGACGCGCCGCGCGGTGGTCCAGGTCCGTCCGCCGAGAATCGAGGAGGCATCCTCGAGCTCGCCGGGAATGCGATCGAGCGCGTTTGCGAGCAGGACGAATACGTAGGGAAACGTGTAGCACGAGATCACGAAGATCAGTCCGGACAACGAGTAGATGTTGAAGATGTGCTCGTCCAGCGGCGCACCGGTCAAGGCGCGATAGACCTTGTTGAGGAGCCCACTGTTGGGCGCAGCTAGCAGCTCCCAGGCGATCGCGCCGAGGAACGGCGGCGTGACGAACGAGGCAGTCACCAGCGCGCGTATGGTCCGGCGCAGGGGAATGTCGGTGCGGGCAACCAGCCAGCCGATGGGCGCGGCGAAGGCGCAGCAGATGATGCCCGAGCTGGTCGCCACGATCAGCGTCGTCACCAGCGGATCGACGAATGCCGGATCGGTGGCCAGGGTCGCGAAGTTGCCGAGCGTGAAGGCGCCGCTGCGGTCGACCAGGCTGTAGTAGACGAGCCACGACATCGGCAGGACGACGAGCAGGCACAACACGCCCGCGAACACGATCAGCACCGGCCACGACAGATCGATCCGGTGCGCCGGTGCCGCGCGCTCGGCGGGCAATGCGATGGTCATGGCCGGTCATGGCCGGGCTTGGCCCGGCCATCCACGCCTCGACTCTCGCGCGAAAGTCGTGGGTGCGCGGGACAAGCCCGCGCATGACGGTGGCAAGACCGGGTCAACCGCCATGGCGGAGGAAGATGACCAGGATCATCGCGTGAGACCGCCTCGTCCACACCAACCCTCACACCTTGAAGATCTGCGTGTAACGGGCCTTGATCTGCTCACTTCCCTTCTCGACTCCCTCGGGGTCCTCTCTCATCAGCTTGATCTCGGCGAGCTTGCGGACGCCAGGCTTCTCGACGGTCTGACGGTGCGGGGAATACTGGCTGGCCCAATCGACCAGAACCTGCTGCGCCTCGCGCGAGTGCATCCAATTCTGGAACAGGCGCGCGGCGTTCGGGTTGGGAGCCGCCTTCAACACGGCGCTCGGCCCGGTGGCAAGCGGCGTGCCCTCCTCCGGATAGACGATCTCGACCGGCTGGTTCTCCTCCTTGTAGCGCAGCACGAGATAGCCCGCGCCGTCCACCATCACTGCGCGTTCGCCGAGCGCGATCTTCTTGGGCGTATCGGTCGCCGACTGGACCTGCAGGACGCGCTGCCGGGCGAGCTTCTCGAAGTAGTCCCAACCGAGCTCGCGCGCGATCTGGAATGTCGCGTTCATGATGGTGCCGCTGTAGGCCGGATGCGCCTTCACCATCTTGCCCGCCCATTTCGGATCAAGCAGGTCGGCGAAGCTCTTCGGCGCGTCTTCCTTCTTCACCAGGTTGGTATTGTAGGCGATGGGAGAGACCAGGATGCGCGTCGTTACATGCAGCCCGTCCGGGTCGTAGTATCCGGGATCGAAATGCTTGGCGACGTCCTCGGGCAGATACGGCGCGAGCCAACCGTTGCGTTTCCAAACGATGCAGTGCGCCTGGTCCGCCGTGTTGACCACGTCGACGGCACGGATGTTGCTGGCGTACTCCTGGTCGATGCGGGTGAAGATGCGCTCGGCGCCGGAGCGCTCCACGCGCACGACAATACCGGGAAACCTCTCCTCGAACATCTTGGCCAGCCGCTGGGCAAACGCCAGATCCATTGCGGTGTAGAAGGCGAGCTTGCCCTCCTTCCTGGCCGCCTCGATCAGGACCGGGGTGATGGGCGAGGGTGCGGGCGCCGCCGCCCGTACCGGCGAGGCGAACGCGGTCGCTGCCAGCGCAGTCCCCGCCTTGAGCACGTCACGCCTGGAAAAGGGATTGCCGGTCATGGCTTCCTCCAGCTCGGTTGACGAGCAGCACGTGCAGGGTGGGCACGACGCGATCGAGAGCTCAGTGCGTAACGCCACGGCAGCAGCGTCGTGCCCACGCGATCTTACCCACCCTACGAGATCCTCGTCACACCTTGAATATCCTGGTGTAGCGCGTCTTGATCGCCTCGCTCTCCTTGTCGACCGCAGCGGGATCGTCCTTCATGACCTTGATGCGGGAGAGCGGCGTGCGCTCCGGCTTCTCCTTGGTCAGTGCATGAACCGAGCGCATGCCGCCGACCTCGATGCTGAGCTGCTGACACTCCGCCGACAGCATGTAGCTCTGCAGCAGGCGGGCAGCGTTGGGATTGGGCGCATTCTTGAAGATGCCGTTGGGGCCGACGATGAGCGGTGCGCCCTCGTTCGGATAGATGATCTCCACCGGCTTGCCGGTCTCCTTGAGCTGGAACATGCCGTATTCGATTCCATCGGCCATGACCGCACGCTCGCCGAGCGCGAGCTTCTTGGGCGGGTCGGCAGCGGACTGCACCTGCATGATCCGCTGCTGGGCGAGCTTCTCGAAATATGGCCAGCCGACGTCGCGTGCGGTCTGGTACGTAGCGGTCAGGATCGTGCCGCTGTAGCTCGGATGCGCCTTGACGATCTTTCCGACCCACTTGGGATCGAGCAGGTCGGCATAGCTCCTGGGCGCCTCGTCACGCTTCACCAGGTCGGTATTGTATCCCATTACGCAGAGGAATACGCGGAAGCTTGCGAACAATCCGTCCGGGTCCTTGTGCTCCGCCGGAAAGTGCGCCGCCACCTCCTCCGGCACGTAGGGCGCGAGAATGCCTTCCCGCTTCCAGACGATGAAGTGGGCGGCATCCGACGAGTTTACGATGTCGACGGCATGGATGCGGCTGGCATATTCCTGGCCGATGCGCTGGAACACCCGCTCGGCACCGGTGCGCTCCACACGCACGGCAACACCGGGATACTTTGCCTCGAACGAGCGGGCGAGCTTCTCGGCGAACGGCAGGTCGACCGAGGTATACCAGACGACCTTGCCCTCCTTCTTTGCCGCATCGATCAGTTGCGGCGTGACTGCACTCGCCGGGGGGGCAGCCGACGTGACCGAGGCGAACGTGCCCGAGGCCGCGAGCGCGGCCGAGCCCTTCAGCAGGTCCCGTCTGGAAAGGGTGGGCTTTCTCATGATCGTCTCCTCTCACAAATCGTGTGGTCCGGCCGTGATCCTCACCGCACAGGGCGCGGCGTCAGGCCGCGCCGCCCAGCACCCGGCAGCGCTCCGGCGGCAGATAGAGCCACACCGGGGAGCCCCGGGGGATGTTCTCGGCGGGCGAGGTCACGACCCGCAGCTGCGTACCGTCGGCGGCCGCAACCATATAGTCGCGGCTGTTGCCGAGAAAGACTTGTCGCACCACGGTGCCCGGCACCACGTTCTCCATCGACTGCGGCGCACCGGCCCACAGCCGGATGACGTGCTGGCGGACCGAGACGGCGCCTTCGGCCCCGGCCTCGAGCCTGGAGCCGGTGCAGCGCAGCACCGTATCCGCGAACGAGAGATGGCTGGCGTCGAGCGCCGTGCCCTTGATCACGTTGCTCGAGCCGATGAAGCGGGCGACGAATTCCGAGCGCGGCCGGTCGTAGATCTCCTCGGGCGAGCCGGCCTGCTCGATCCGGCCGGCGTTCATCACCGCGATGACATCGGCAGTGGTCATCGCCTCCGACTGGTCGTGGGTGACGTATACCGTGGTGTAGCGGTACTCGTCATGCAGCCGGCGGACCTCGAAGCGCATTTCCTCGCGCAGATTGGCGTCGAGATTCGAGAGCGGCTCGTCGAGCAGGAGCGTCTCCGGCTCCACGATCAGCGCGCGCGCGAGCGCCACTCGCTGCTGCTGGCCACCGGAGAGCTCGCCGGGGTAGCGGTCCGCGAGCGCGCCGAGATGCGTGGTCGCGAGAATGGCGTCGAGCTTGCTCTTGATGCTATCGCGGCCGACCTTGCGCAGCTCGAGCCCATAGGCGACGTTGGCGGCCACCGTCATGTGCGGCCACAGCGCGTAGCTCTGGAAGATCATCGACATGTTGCGCCGTTCTGGCGGCAGGGTCTGCGCCGGCGAGGAGACCAGCCGATCGCCGACCTTGATCTCGCCGACGGAAGGCTCGACGAAGCCTGCGATCAGCCGAAGCGTCGTGGTCTTGCCGCAGCCCGAAGGCCCGAGCAGGCACACCAGCCTCCCGTGATCGATCGTGAGCGAGACGTCGTCGACCACCGCAAGATCGCCGTAGCGCTTGGTCAGTCCCCGTAGCTCAACCGACGCCACTCCTTTTTCCTCCTCGAGAGACCCGACCGTCTCGCCCGTTGCGGCCGTTGGTCATATAAACACCAAAACTCTGCCCGGCATCCGGAATATAGGGCGGCAAAAGCGCCCGACGGGCGCATCCCCATCGATCGCCGACGCGCACGCTTTGCCCGCGCGGTCGCAGCACCGTCATCGCCGCTTGGCGATGCGAGCACCTCCTACGTCCCAGTGAAGGCCGGCTTACGCTTCTCCATGAAGGCGCGGCGGCCCTCGATGAAATCGTTGCTGGCGAAGCAGCGCTCCACCATCTCGACGCATCGCGCCAAGTCACGCCTGGATTCGTCCTTGGTCGCCTCGCTGACGATGTACTTGACCGCCTTCACCGTGAGCGGGGCATTGGCGGCGATCGTCTCGGCGTAGTCCTTCACATAGGCCTCGAGCTCGGCTTGTGGCACGACACGGTTGACCAGCCCCATCGTGCGCGCCTCCTCGGTGTCGAACTGCCGCGCCGTGAAGAAGATCTCGCGCGCAAAACCGGGACCGACGAGGTCGATCAAACGCTTGAGCCCGGCATAGGAATAGCCGAGCCCGAGCCTGGCCGCCGGCACCGCGAAGCGCGAGGTGTCGGAGCAGATGCGAAGGTCGCAGCAGACCGCGAGCCCGAGACCGCCGCCGATGCAATATCCGCGGATCATCGCGATGGTCGGCTTCGGAAACTCCTGGATGCCGGCATAGGCCTTCTCGACCGTCGCATTGTAGTGCCTGGTGGCGTCGAGCGTTGCCCGCTCGCTCTCGAACTTCGAGATGTCGGCGCCTGACACGAAGGCCTTGCCGCCCGCGCCGGTGAGCACCACTACGCGCACCTCGTCGTCTGCGGCGAAGTCCTCGAGAATGCGGGTGGTGGCCGCCCACATGTCGAGCGACACCGCGTTGTGGCGCTCGGGATTGTTGAAAATGACGTAGCCGACGCGCCCGTCCTTGCGCGACAGCATCTTGTCGGTTTCGTTGCCGGCCTTGGTCACGTCGTCCATTGCTGTCCTCGCCTTCCCCTCCCCGGGTTGGTTGCATTCGTCAAACGGCCCTGGCCTTGCGCAGCGCTGCGATCGCCTTGACGCCGAAGCCGAACTCCGCGAGCACCTGATCGGTATGCTCGCCCAGCCCCGGCGTCGGCACCACCAACCGGCTCGGCGTGCGCGACAGCGCCATCGGCTGGCCTGCCATGCGCACAATCTTCTTATCCCGCGTCTTCACGGTTTGCGCCATGCCGAGGTGCTCGACCTGCGGATCGCGGTAGACTTGGTCGACGGTGTAGATCGGTCCGCACGGCACGCCCGCCTTGTTCAGGCGTTCGACCCAGTCGGCGCTGGTACGATTGGGCGTATGCCGGCCGATCTCGGCATTGAGCGCATCGCGGTTCTTCGAGCGAGCGGCACCGCTGCTGTAGTCGGGGTGATGGATCAGCTCGGGCGTCTCCAGCGTGGCGCAGAACCGCTCCCACATCTTCTGACCGGTGGCGGCGATGTTGATGTGGCCGTCGGCGGTCTTGAAGACGCCGGTCGGAATGCTGGTGGGGTGGTTGTTGCCGGCTTGTCCGGGGACCTCGCCGCCGATCAACCAGCGCGCCCCCTGGAAGTCGAGCATGAAGATCTGCGCCTGCAGCAGCGAGGTCGCGATGTGCTGGCCTTTCCTCGACTTCTCCCGCTCGAGCAGCGCGACCAGGATGCCGAGCGCGCAAAACAGGCCGGCGCAAAGGTCGGCGATCGGGATGCCGACGCGCACCGGTCCCTGCCCCGGCAGACCGGTGATCGACATCAGTCCGCCCATGCCTTGCGCGATCTGGTCGAAGCCGGGCCGGTCCGCATAGGGACCGGTCTGTCCGAAACCGGAGATGCTGCCATAGACGAGCCTGGGATTGATCCTGGCGAGGGTCTTGTAGTCGATGCCGAGCCGGCGCTTCACGTCGGGGCGAAAGTTCTCCAGCACAACATCGGCCTTCTTCACCATGCGCCGGAACGCGGCGAGACCCTCCTTGGACTTGAGGTTCAGCGTCATGCTGCGCTTGTTGCGGTGAAGGTTCTGGAAGTCCGACCCTTCGCGCGGCCCGCCCATTCCTTCCCCCGCATCCGGATCGGGCGGCAGCTCGATCTTGATGACATTGGCGCCCCAGTCGGCGAGCTGCCGCGCGCAGGTCGGGCCGGCGCGGACCCGCGTCAAGTCGAGGACGGTGAACCGTTCGAGTGCGCGCGAGGCTCTGGGAAAAGGCATTTCCGGACCCTGTGCGATGGTCTCTTCGAGGCGGCTTGCTCTGAACGCCGTTCTCGTCGGAGGCGTCAGCCCTGTCCCGGCGGGGCACCGGGCGTCCGAAGATGCCCCGATCTCGCGGCCATTGTCCACCGAGCAACCGATGTGCTCTAAGTGCCGCCCGAGCGGGGGCGGCCGCAGGATCGACGACCCAGGACGCCCGCAAATGATCTTCCCGAGCTGGACCGTGCAAAGCCACCCCGGGCCACGGCGCCTGCCGTTACGGCGCGTGCTGCTGGCACTCCTCCTCGCCAGTGCGGCCACTCTCGCAGGCGCCCAGGAACGCCGCCAGGCGGCACCGCACGGCGAGCAACCCGCGCGCGAGCAGCAAGCCGGCGAAGCGCGCACCAGCGTATTGCGGCTGTTGCCGGAGGATTCGGTCACCCGGCACACGATCGATACCGCAGCCGGCAAGATCGCCTATACCGCGACCGCCGGAACCTTCCCGCTTTTCGACCAATCCGGCGAGCGATCGGCCGCGATCTACTACACCGCCTACGTCGCCGACGGCGGCGACCCGAACCGCCCCATCACCTTCGCGTTCAACGGCGGCCCAGGCGCGGCGGCGGCGTTCCTCCACCTCGGTCTCGCCGGGCCGAGGATCGCGACCTTCCCGAGCCCCGATCCGACGGCAAGCAGGCTGCAAGACAATCCCCATACCTGGCTCGCATTCACCGACCTGGTGATGATCGATCCGGTCGGAACCGGCTGGAGCCGGCCGGCCAAGGCGGATGGCGGCGGCGCGTTCTACGGCGTCGAGAGCGACGCCAGGTCACTCGCCAAGGTCATCATGCTCTATCTCGCCAGGAACGGCCGGGCGAACTCGCCCAAGTACCTTCTCGGCGAGAGCTACGGCGGGTTCCGCGCGGCCAAGGTGGCGCAGGTGCTGCAGCGCGAGCAAGGCATCGCCGTCTCGGGCATCGTGATGGTGTCGCCGCTGATCGAAGGCAGCCTCATCTTCGGCGGCAGCCGCTTCGCCCTGGGCGCCGCCCTGCAGCTGCCGTCGCTGGCGGCGGCCGAGCTCGAGCGCAAGGGCTCCTTCAGCAAGGAGGCGCAGGCGGAGGCCGAGCGCTTCGCACTGACCGACTATCTCACCACGCTGGCGGGCCCGCCGCCCAAGGGCGAGGCCGCACACCAATTCTACACGCGCGTCGCGCAGATCAGCGGGCTTCCGCTTGACGTGGTGACCAGGCTGCGCGGCTTCATCCGAGACGCCTATGTCAAGCACCTGCGCTCCGCCGAGCGCAAGATCGTCAGCCGCTACGACGCCACGTTCGCGGTCGCCGATCCATTCCCGGAGCAGGAGGCGCCGCGCGGGCCCGATCCGCTGCTCGACGGCCTCACCCGCGCCTACGGCAGCGCATTCGCGACCTATGCCCGCGACGAGCTCCGCTTCCAGACCGAGCTGACCTACATCCTGCTGGCATCGGACATATCGGGCAAATGGAACTGGGACGGGGGGCGCGGTACTGCGAGCGTAAGCGACGATTTGCGCGAGCTGCTCGCACTCCTGCCGTCGTTCCGTCTCCTAGTCGCGCACGGCTATAGCGACATGGTGACGCCGTACGGGGTGTCCCGCTACGTCCTCGATCATCTGCCGCCGATCGGCGATCCGTCCCGCACCTCTCTCCTGCTCTACCGCGGCGGGCACATGTTCTACATCGATGACGAATCGCGCAAGGCATTCAGCGCCGACGCACGGACGTTCTATCAATCGACGCAATGACGACGCCGGGCGGAATCCGTCTGGACCGCGTTCGCGAGATCAGCGCGATCCCGCGAACTCCAGAACGTCGAAACCCACATGCCGGTCCACCACGTAGATCAGGCCGCGGCCGTCGAGCGCCACGTCGTTGCTCTGCGGCGCCGGCCTGCCCGCCACCGGCTCCGGGATGAAGTGGCCGATCTCGCGCGGACTCTGCGGATCGGCGACGTCGATGATGCGAAGCCCGCCGCCGAACCAGACGGCGTGGACGATGGTGCCGACCATGCGCTCGCAGAACTGGTGTGCACCGAAGCGCGCTCCGGGCGTGCGGCTATAGGGCGAGTTCGAGCTCGCTCACCTGGAACTGCGCGAGCGGCTTGATCGCGGCGAGATCGGTGACGTCGAAGGTGAGGATGCCGGCGTGCGCGCGTCCGCGCCGCGCCTCCTCCTCGCTCGCGCTCTGTGCCTGGTCCTCCTCGTCGACGGCGAGCGCGATGCGGCGGCCGCCGATGCGGTCCGGGACCGGCATCACGGTATGCGTCGGCTCCGGAAACAGCGGATGGTAGTTGCAGCTGCCTGCGCTGCGCGGCCTGGCGAGGTCGGAGACGTCGACCACCCAGAAGCCGCCGTGCCAGCAGCTCGCCCACATCTCGTTGCCGAAACGCAGTGCATGATGGAGCCGATGCCGCCGTCCCGACCAGGTCGGCGTCTCGCCGCCGGCGACATGCTGCCCGGGCATCCACCAGCGCGAGACTTCGACGGGTGCCTGCGGATCGCGCAGTTCGTAGACCACGAGGATGTTGCCGATGAAACCCTCCATCTCGGTCGAGATGTAGGCGTGACGTTCGTCGACGTCGAAGCGATGCACGCCGCGGCCGCCGGTCTTCCGGTAGCAGATCGGCCGTGGCCGCGCCGGGTCGGAGACGTCGTAGATCTTGAACCCGCCGTTGTGGTAGCCGTGCCGTTCGAGCTTCTCGAGCGCGCGCAGATCATCCGCGGTGACGCTCATCCGCGCCGCGATCTCCTCCGCCGTCGGGTCGCGCCCCAGCCGCTCGGTCAATTCGCGGCGGACTGCCGGCAGCTGCTCGGCACGGCGTCCAATCCGGCTCATGTTGCGCTCGTGATTGACGATCAGGACGTCGCCCGTGACACGCGCCTTGTGGCTGTGCGACTCGGGATCGTCGAGGGCGATGGTCGCGACGAGGCTTGGCCGGCGTGGGTCCGACACGTCGACGATCGAGGTGCCCAGTCGATCCTGGTTGGGAATGTGCCCGACGAAGGCGTGCGAGCCGGCGATGGTGACCTGGCCGGCTCCGGGGAGATCGAGATGACCGAGGTCTGCGGACATTGCGGGCGAGCGAGGATCGGTTTCGTTCGGCGATATTCATGAGCGAGCTCCTGCGCCGTTCGGCCTGGGACCAACACTATGATGTGGCTCAGCCAGCACCTGTGGTCCTACGACCGCGACCACCTCCGGGTGCGTTACGAGAACTGACCTCACACGAACTGCACGGCGATGCCGCCGAGCGCACCGAAATCGGCGTGCAGGGTGTCGCCCTGCTGAGCGTGCACCACCCGCGTGAACGAGCCTGCGAGCACGAGATGGCCCGGCTCCAGGGCCACGCCGTGGCCGCCCAGCTTGTTGGCGAGCCAGGCCACGCCGAGCGCGGGGTGGCCGAGCACGCCGGCTGCTACGCCGGTCTCCTCGATCTCGGAATTCCTGTACATGATGCCGCCGATCCAGCGCAGGTCGACCTCGAGCGGCTTGACGGGGCGGCCCCCAACCACGATGCCGGCCGCTGCGCCGTTGTCGGCCACGGTGTCGAAGATCTTGCGGGGGTCCTGCAGACGCGCATCGACGATCTCGATCGCAGGCACCACGTATTCGGTGGCGCGCAGCACGTCGGTCAGGCCGATGCCCGGCCCCTTGAGCGGCTCGCCCATGACGAATGCGAGCTCGATCTCGACCCGCGGGCGGCAATAGTTCGCATGCGGAATCTTGGCGCCGTCGGCGATCATCATGTGGTCCAGGAGGTGGCCGTAGTCGGGTTCGTCGATCTGCGACGAGCGCTGCATGGCCTTGGAGGTCAACCCGACCTTGTGACCGATCAGCCTGGCGCCGGCTGCGATCTTGCGCCGCGCCACCTCGCTCGAGATCGCATAGGAATCCTCGATGGTGATGTCCGGCCAGGTCCTGGTGAGCTGGATCGCCTGTTTGCGCTCCCTCTCCGCCGTCATCAGAATGTCGGCGGCCTTCCTGCGGTCGGCATCGGACAGCATTGCGTCGTTCCCCCCTCGAACGGATGACCTGACGGCTGCTAGTGTCCCGCTTCCGACGTTCGCTTCACATTGCAGCGCGCTCGAGTGCGAACGTCGGAAGCAAAGGGACACTAGCAACTCTATGATTCTAGTGCCCCTTTTGAACCCGAAGTTCGCAATCGGACTTGCGGCACGGTTGTGCGAACTTCGGGTTCGGGGCACTAGTGTACCGCGAAACGGGCCTTCGCAAAGGGACCGGGGCGAGCGAGCAGGAGGAGGGATTCGCAATGTGCAGCCAATGCAGGTCCGTCTCCCGCTCGCGCCGCACGTTGCTCAAGTCGAGCGCGGCGGTGGTGGCGAGCGCTGCGGCAGCCCAGCTGCTCCCGGCCAGCAGCCGCGCGCAAGTTGCCGATACCGAGCTTGCCCGCGTGCAGGGGCAGCGCCGCATCCTGCTTAAGCGCGGCGTGGTGTTGACGCTCGACCGGCAGCTCGGCGACTTCGCACAGGCCGACGTGCTGATCGAGGACGGCAAGATCCGCGAGGTGAGGCCCGACATCGCGGTGTCGGGCGACGACGCCGCGGTGATCGATGCCGGCAACCGGATCGTCGTTCCCGGCTTCGTCGACACCCACCATCACTTCTATCAGGGCCTGTTGCGCAGCATTCTGACCAACGGCGTGCTCAATCCCGACTATGGCCGCGACATCGGCAATACCCTCACCCCCGCCTATCGGCCCGCGGACGCCTATGCCGGCGTGCTGGTGACGGCACTCGGCATGATCGACATGGGCACCACCACGGCCGTCGACACCTCGCAGGTCTCGCACACGCCGGAGCACAGCGATGCCTGCATCCGCGCGCTCGCGGAGTCCGGCATTCGCGCGGTCTACGCTTATTGGCGCGGTTCCGGTCCCGACGCACAGTACCCGCAGGACATCGTTCGGCTGCGGCGGAGCTATTTCAATTCGCAGGACCAGCTGCTCACGCTCGCCATGGGCTCGAGCCTCGATGCGAAGATCTTCGCCTACGCCCGCGAGGTCGGCGTCCCCACCGTGTCCCACGGCGTCAACAACAACACCGAGCCCAGGCTGCTCGAGCTCGGTCGCGCCGGCTTGCTGCGGCCGGGCGACGAATACATCCACTGCACCCATCTGAGCGAGGCTGCTTGGCGGCTCATCAGGGACAGCGGCGGAATGGTCTCGATCGCCACCCCGGTCGAGATGGCGATGGGTCACGGCATGCCGCCGATCCAGGAGGCGCTCGACCACAGCATCCGGCCGTCGCTGAGCTCCGACGTCGACGCCACCATGGCGCAGGACCCCTTCACCGTCATGCGCGCGACCTTCACGCTGCAACGCCTGCTGCTGCAGCAGCGCGCCCGCCGGGGGGAGCAGAACCTGCCGCCGCTCCTCACCTGCCGCGACGTGCTCGAATTCGCCACCGTGGCAGGCGCGCGCTGCGCCGGCCTCGACAGCAAGATCGGCACGCTCACGCCCGGCAAGGAGGCCGACATCGTCCTGCTCGCGGCCGACCGCCTCAATGTCTGGCCACTCAACAATGCGCCCGGCGCAGTGGTGAACGTCATGAACCCGAGCAATGTCGAGACCGTCTTCATCGCCGGCAAGGTGAGAAAATGGCACGGCCACCTGGTCGGGGTCGATGTGGCACGTGTCCAGCGGATCGTGCAGGAAGCGCGCGACGCCGTGGTGCGCCGCTCGGGTTTCCGGATGAACCTGCTGGGGTAAGGCATGTCCCCGACATTGATCCCGGCCTCGCGCGGATGGGGCCGGGCAGCCCGAACTTCCCGGTGGTGTGACGGGATGGTTACACATGCCGCAATTGTGCGGCTGTGAACGGCTTTTTCATTGGCTGATCGTCGGAAATAGCGGACTGCTTTCCGCGCCTAATCATGGGCGTTTCCTCCTTTCACTTGGCCCCTTCGAGGGGCCAAATTTTTTGGCGTCCGGCCAGCAGCCGCTACGGCATCGGCACCGTTCGGCGGCGCTGCACCGGCCACCTGCACAATGGCGATGAACCTTTTCCTGTGCTCCCGCGACTAACAACAGGGCCCCTTGCAGGGGCTGTTCGAGTACGCGGGTGTGTCCATGGTCCTTACATCCATTCCGATCGAATTCATCTGGTTGACTGCCGGCATCATCATGGTGATGGCCTGCTTCCTCGCCACGTCCGCAGAATAAGGCCTGGACCACCGATGAGCGTCAGGTCGAACCTCGTCGTTGCGCGGCGGCGTTCTGCCGCCCAATTCTTCCGCGACCTGGCCGAGGTTGGGACGCGAATCGTGATCGCGACGGCTACGTTCTCGGTCTTCGTCTATGCGTGTTGGATGTTTCTGACGTCCTCATCGTAGACGCCGACCTCCCCAAGACAATCCCATCGTACCCGCTCGGGCGAGCCCCGCCGGCGGGCAGCGGGTCGTGAAGCGCCCGCCCACAGCCCTGTCCGTAGGCGTGAAGATGTCCCCCCCGGCCCTGTCCGCCCGGCCCTTCCGCCTGATCGCCGATCTGGTGTAGCCTGATCGCGGAGCTGCCCGCGGGACGTGCCGAAGTCCCTTGTTTCAGCGGCAGCGCGATGCCGTCGGCAAGGCACAGTATTCGAAAACAGCAGCCTCCCAGTCCGTGGCGCCATCGGCGCCCGCTCCCGGACGTCCGTATTCGTGCGGACGGTCGCGAGGATCAGAGGGGGAATGCCAATGCCGCTCCTTCGTCGTCGCTTTCTACAGCTCGCCGCCGGGGCTGCCGTGTTGCCGGCGGTCACCGCCACCTCACAGGCGCAAGGCTATCCGTCGCGGCCGATCACGCTGATCGTGCCGTTTCCTCCGGGTGGGCTCACGGATGTGGTCGGGCGCCTGGTGGCCGAGGGCATGCGCACGTCGCTCGGCCAAACCATCGTCATCGAGAATGTCGGCGGGGCGACCGGCAGCATCGGGACCGGCCGGGTCGCCCGCGCCGCTCCCGACGGATACACCCTGACCATCGGCATATGGAATACGCACGTCGCCAACGGCGTCACCTATCCGCTGCAATACGATGTCGTGAACGATTTCGAGCCGATCGCGCTGCTCGCCGACGCTCCGCTGTTGATCTTGGGAAAAAGGGCCTTGCCGGCCAATGACCTGCAGGAGCTGATCGCCTGGCTCAAGGCGAACCCGGACAGGGCGTCGATGGGGACGACCGGCGCCGGAGGCCCCGGCCATCTGCTCGCGCTCCTGATGCAAACAGTGACCGGGGTGCGCTTTGGGCTGGTGCCCTATCGCGGTGCCAACCCGGCGGTGCAGGACCTCGTCGCGGGACAGATCGAATTGATGATTTCCAACCCCGCTACCGCGATGCCGCACGTGCGCGCCGACCGGATCAAGGCCTTCGCCGTCACCGCCAGGAATCGCCTGGCGATAGCACCGGACATTCCTTCGGTGGACGAGGTGGGATTGCCCGGATTTCATTTTTCCTTATGGGCTGGGTTGTTCGCCCCCAGGGGAGCACCGGCCGACATCGTCGGCAAGCTCAACGCCGCGGCCGTGAGCACATTGGCGGATGCAGCCACACGTCAGAAGCTCATCGACCAGGGCTTCGAGATCCCGCCGCGCGAGCGGCAAACGCCGCAGGCGCTCGGCGCCTACCAGAAGGCCGAGATCGAGAGGTGGTGGCCGATCATCAAATCAGCAGACATCAAGCCCGAGTGATCGAGTCGTAGCATTCCTTGCAAACGGCCTGCCCTCGGGCTCGGCCGCCGGTGGATACGGCATCTGGGGAGGTAGCACCATGCAGCTTCGGCGCCGGCAGGTTCTGCAGGTGGTGGCAGCCGGTGCTGCCGCCCTCGCGACCGGAGTGCGGATCGCGCGGACGCAAGGCTATCCGTCGCGGCCGATTCGGCTCGTCGTTCCATTCCCGCCGGGCGGTGCCTACGACACCATCGGCCGCCCGTGGGCGGAGCGGATCAGGCCTCTGCTCGGTACGGTCGTCATCGAGAACATCGGCGGGGGCGGCGGCGCGGTCGGCGCGGCGCAAGCCGCGCGCGCCAGGCCCGACGGCTATACGCTGCTGCTGGGCGGCGCCACCACCCACATCACCGAGGCTCTGCTCAAGAACCGCCCACAATTCGACCCGCTCAAGGATCTGGAGCCGGTTTCCCCCATCGCCATCACGGCTTTTGCTATGGCGGTCCATCCGTCGGTGCCGGCGAGCGACCTCAAGGAGCTGATCGCCTATGCCAAGGCCAATCCAGGTAAGCTGTCATATGGATCGGCGGGGACCGGCTCGCTCAATCATCTGACCGGCGAGACGTTCAAGCTGCGGGTCGGCCTCCCCGATCTCACTCACATTCCCTATCGCGGTGCCGGGCCGGCGATCGTAGACATCCTCGCAGGCCAGGTTCCCATGATCGTGCCGGCGATGACCAACCACGTGCTCGAGCTGCACCGCGCCGGCAAGATCAAGGTCCTGGCCGTGACCCATGGCACGCGGCTCGCCGCCGCACCCGAGCTCCCGACCGCGGTCGAGCAGGGCCTGACCGATCTGGTCACGCCGAACTTCATTGGGATGTTCGCACCGGCCGGAACGCCGAAGCCGATCATCGACCAGGTCGCCCAGGCCAATCTCGCGCTCCTCGCCGATCCCGACTACCAGCGGCTTCTGGTCTCCGGCACGTTCGAACCGCAATCCGGCCTCGATCCCGAAGCCTATCGGCGCTACATCGAGAGCGAGCTCGCGCGCTGGACACCTATCGTCCGAACCCTGGGCCTCAAGATCGATTGAGGCTGGGCGCCGGCTGATCGCCGCCCCCGCCAGGCGGCTGGTGACGGATCCCTTCGTGTGACGGCCATCACATCGGTCGAACCGTAGGCCGTGTAGCTTTCCAGGATGCCGGTTCGCTCGGCGTTGGACGACCCCGGATCAATCCTGGAGGCGACATGAGCAGAAATCTGGACCTCGTGGGCGCAGTGCCGTTCCCGGCGATCAAGGTGGGGGCGGCGCTTTCGTCGATCGATGACGCGGTGAGCGTGCTGCGCGCGGCTTCAGGCAAACCGCCGCTTCCGCCCACCCGCCTCACGCTTGCGGACCGGCCGACGGAAGCCCTCGCTGCAGACTGATCCGCAAGTTCACCATAGGCGGCCAGGGCGGACGATCGGCAGCGTGATGACGCCGCGGCCGCCGGGATCCGGCTGTTCGAGCTTCATCTTCCTGACGTCTCGTTCCATCTCCAGGCAGGTGAGCCACTCGACGTAGCTCGGCAGGTAGACGCCGGGCCGGACGCAGCGCGCGCGGTCCTGGACCGAATAGGTTGCCCAATCCTTGAGGAGCTGCTCGCGGGCACTCTGCTCGGAGCTCAAGCAAATCTCGATGTCCCGCTCCATCGAGCTGCCTCCCATCAGGCTGACCATGGCGCCGGCGGCCGCTCTGCAGGTGCCGCGGATATCGACGGTCGGCACATTGGGCGCTGCAAAGGCGGCAGTTGCGACCTGGGACAGGAGCGCAGCTCCGACGGCCAGGCTGCAGGTGAAGCGCATGCTACCCTCCTCTCCTCCCGCCCCTCAGACCGCAGTCCGCGGCATAAGAAGTACCACCATGCGGCCGCCATGGCGAGCAACCGACCGCGGTTTCCCACGCGACCGCCTTTGTCCGTGTCGTCGGTCCGATGGCAGTCCGATGGCGTCGGCCGTGGCCGCGGTTCACGCGATCGGCTAGACTCGCACCGCTGGATTTCGACCAGGGGCAGCCGCCTCGCAGTTGCCATCCCATGAGCCCGGCAAGACCCCTCCTCTTCTGGATCACGATGCTTGCGGCGGTCATTGCCGTCGTGGTCCTGTTGCACGAGATACTGTTGCCGTTCGTGGCCGGCATGGTGCTCGCCTATCTGCTCGATCCGCTGGCTACATCGCTCGAGCGGCTGGGCTTGAACCGGCTGCTTGCAACACTGGTGATCGTGGCGCTGTTCATTGCCGGCTTCACCGCCCTGGTCCTGCTGGTTGCTCCGACGCTGCTACGGGAGCTCGCCCATTTCATCGACAATTCCCCGCGCTACGTCAGGCAGCTGCAGGAGCTCGCAAACGATCCGCAGCGGCCCTGGCTGCGTACCATCATCGCGCAGGGCATGGGCTATGCCGAAAAGTCGATCAATGATCTGGTTGCGCTGGGGGCGAGGTGGGCCACGAACTTCCTGGAATCGGCCTGGTCGGGCGGGCGGGCGCTGATCTCGGTGTTCTCGCTGTTGGTGGTGACCCCGATCATCGCATGTTATCTCCTTTACGACTGGCACAGGATGATCGCCGCGGTCGACAACTGGGTGCCGCCGGCGCATCGCGACACGGTGCGCGCGCTCGCACGCGACGTCGACGATACCATCGGCGGCTTCATCCGCGGCCAGAGCGCGATATGTCTGGCGCTCGGCCTGTTCTATGCCCTGGCGCTGACGCTGATCGGGCTCGACCACGGGATGGTGATCGGTTTCAGCACCGGAATCATCAGCTTCGTTCCTTATCTCGGCTCGCTCATCGGGCTATTGGTGTCGTCCTGCGTGGCGATCGTGCAGTTCTGGCCGAACTGGACGATGATCATGGTTGTCCCCGCGATCTTCTTCGCCGGCCAGTTCCTGGCGGACTACCTGCTGTCACCCTATCTCGTCGGACGGCGCGTCAACCTCAATCCGGTCTGGCTGATGTTCGCGCTGTTCGCCTTCGGCTATCTCTTCGGTTTCGTCGGCCTCCTGATCGCGGTTCCGCTCGCGGCCGCAATCGGCGTGCTCGTGCGCTTCGCTGTGGCGCGCTACTATGCGAGCCCGTTCTACGACCAGACCTCCGCGCTAGAGGGTCGGGCCGCGGCAAGGTCACGACACGTTGGCGCCGAGGGGCTGCCTTGAACGGCGCGCGGGCATGCTTGAATATGCCCCGGTTCACGACTGACAAGGGAAACGCTCATGCAACCGCTCACGATTGGCATCACCAAAGCCGGGACCGGCGTCGACGGCATCGTCCTGGAACATTCTCGGACAGACTTACGTGCCGAAACATGTGTGCGAAAACTCGTTTTCCTGGCACGCAACCTTTCCTCCCGGCACATTCGTGCCCCCCCACATCCATCCGACCCAGGACGAGTTCATCTACATGTTCGAAGGCAAGCTCGATGCGGTGCTGGACGGCCACGATTACGTCGTTGGATCCGGCGATCTGCTGCGGCTGCCAATGGGCATCTCGCACGGCTTCTTCAACAAGTCCGACCAGGCGGTGAAGTGCCTGTTCTGGGTGACGCCGACTCGCAAGCTCTACGACCTGTTCTGGGCCATCCACAACATGAAGGAGCAGAGGCCCGAGGAGGTGGTGGCGCTGTCGGCCAAGCACGAGGTGGTGTTCCTGCCGCCGCCGCCCGAGCCTCAATGAGGCCGCGGCAATTTTCGCCGCGGAGGTGACGGCGGAACGTCGGTCGATAGCGGCTCGGGCGCCGGCTTCAATGAGGCGTCGTGCGCGAAGACGAGGCCAGGGGCTCGGCCCGCTGCTTTGCCTGCAGCGCCGACCCGGCTATGCCGCCTTGCCTACTGCGCGATTGACCTGCTCGCGCGCATAGCCGGCAGTCGAGGCATACCCGCGCACGATGGCCTCGCGCTCGTCGTAGGACAGCACATCGTCGATATTGGCAAATCCATGGGGAGCGCGCTGCTCGACGGCATCGATGACGCCCTCCGGCCCGCCCCGGCGGTTCATGCGCACGATCTGCGCCGTCACCGGAAGGCGCTCCTGCTCGTATTCCCAAAGTGCGTGGCAGGGATGCTCGGCGCCGCGCAGACGATCGGCAAGGCAGCGCGCATCGAGAATGGCCTGCGAGGCGCCGTTCGAGCCGACCGGATACATCGGATGCGCCGCATCGCCCAGGAGGGTGACGCGGCCGTGCGACCAGTGCGGCAGCGGGTCGCGGTCGCACATCGGATTCTCCCAGAATTCCGGCGTCTCCACGATCAGTGCCTGGGCGTCGACGTAAGGCAGCTCGAAGCGCTGCAGGTGCGGCATCAATTCATCGAACCGGCCGGGACGCGACCAATCTTCCTTGCGCGGAGGCACGGAGGCGTCGGGGCCGATCTTGGCGGCCACCGCCCAGTTGGTCAGGCGGCGGTCGGCGCGTGTGCCCTCTGCGATCGGATAGACGACGAGCTTGGCCGCGAGCCCACCCGCGACGATCATCGAGCGTCCATCGAGAAAGGCCGGCCATTCGATGGCGCCCCTCCACAGCATGATGCCGTTCCACCGCGCCGGCCCCTCGCCGGGAAAGAGGGCGTCGCGCACATACGAGTTGATGCCGTCGGCGCCGACCAATACGTCGCCGCGGGCGGTGTGGCGGTGCGCGCCATGGCGGTCGAAGAAATAGGCCGTGACGCCGCCTTCGTCCTGGCGCAGCGCACCGAGCCGGTGGCCGGTCAGAATGCGGGGTTCGCCGAGTCGTGCTCGAACCGCATGGTAGATAACGCCCTGCAGTCGGCCGCGGTGAATGGAGAATTGCGGAACATCGTAGCCGGCATCGGTGCCGCGCGGCTCGCGCCAGATCTCCTGGCCGAAGCGGTTGGTATAGATGAGCTCGTGCGTCCTGATCGCCACCGCATCGAGGCGATCGAGCAGGCCGAGCGCGGCCAGCTCCTTGATGGCGTGGGGCAGCGTATTGATGCCGACGCCGAGCTCGCGAATGCCGTCGGCCTGCTCGTAGATCTCGCAGTCGATTCCGCGCGCATGCAGCATGAGGGCGGCGGTGAGGCCGCCGATTCCGCCGCCCACGATGATGACCTTCATGGGACCGATATAATGACCGGTGGCGTCAACTGTGCAACTGCTTTTCCGCGGCTTGGTTGAGGCCGCCCGGCGGCCTAGGGATGGGTGTGGCCGCCGTCGACCGACGGCGGGTTGCACATGGCTTCCTCGTTTCCGAGGGCAATTCCTCCGCGGGCCGACGCAGTCGACCTCCACCCCGCATCACGCGGCCCGCGGCAGCACCGCCAGTGCCTCGCCCGCGCTCCATGGCCGCCACCACGGCTCGAGCCCGAGATCGCGCGCGATGATGCCGGCGGCGATGTACGAAGACCCACCCGAGATGGCACCACCGGGATGCGCGGCCGATCCGGCATAGTAGAGATTGGAAACAGGCGTGCGGTAGCCGAAGTGGTTGTACATGACCTGCTCGGCGTTGAACGCCCCCATGAAGATGTCGCCATTGCGCATGTTCGGGAATTCCGCAACATATTCGCGCGCCGTATACGCGTATCTGCCGATGACGTTGCTCGACGTCATGTTGGGGCAGTAGCGGGCCCAGGTCTGGAGGATTCTGTCGGAGAATTCCTCCTTGAACGCCTCGTGGTCCATGCCGCCGGTATCGGGAGCGAGTGGCATCACGTGCCAGGCATAGGTGGTGTGCTTGCCCGCTGGCGCCTGGGTCGGATCGATCAGGCTCAGTGGACCGGAGCCGAACTGCACCAGCGCCGGCACCCGCCCTGCCTGCACGTCGTGGTGCGCGGAGAACAGATCCTCCATCGTCTCGGCGCCGATGCTCCATTTGAGCGCGCCATCGATGTTGGGGTCGAACGCGGCGGCGGAGAAGCGCGGGCTCTCGTGCAGGGCAAGATGCAGACCGAACAGGGTCCAGGCCGTGTACTGGAAGGTGTCGAGTCGTGCCAGCAGCGCGTCCGGCAGCTGTGCGCGGCCGATCAGCCCCTCGAACGTCTGGTGCACGTCGATGGTGCTGGCGACGAATTGACCGGCCCTGATGGTGCGGCCGTCGTCGAGCGCGATCCCGGTCGCCCTTCCGCCTTCGAGCACGATGCGATCGATGCGGACCTGCGGCAGATAAGTGCCGCCGGCGGCGATGAACGTCTCCATCAAGCCGCGCGCGAGATTGAAGGAGCCGCCCCGGCAGAGTTGATAGCCGGTGGTGAGGTCGAAGGCGCGGATGACCGACCCCATCGGGCTGGACTTCGACAAGGTGTCGGTGAGCCACGTCCCGAACAGCGATACCTTGAACAGGAACAGAAGCTTTACGTGCTCGTTCTCGAACAGGCTGTCGACCATGTCGAGTGGCTGGCGGCGCGTGATGTCGAGGAATTCGCGGCCGAGCGCGGTGCGGCAGAGCAACGCCTCGCGCTCGGCCTGCGGCAGGGGCTCGGCATAGCGCTCCGGAATGAGAATGCGGCGCGTCATCTCCTCGGCCGTGCGATTCCAGTCTCGGAACGTCGCCGCATCCCGTTGCGAGAAGCGCGCGATGCTGGCGACGGTCTCCTCGAGGTCGCGGCCAAGGACCAGCGCGGTGCCGTCGCGATGCGCCTGGCCGAACTCGTAGCGCGGCGTGATGTAGGCCACGCGCGCGGCGAGCCCGAGGTCCTTGAACCAAGGCGTCTCGGTGATGTGGAAATGATTGATCGAATGCAGGTTGTGATAGAAGCCGGGCTGCGTGACCTCCCGGGTGGAAAGCCCGCCGCCATAGCCGAGCCGGCGCTCGACCAGGAGAACCCGCAATCCGGCGCGGGCGAGATACGAGCCCAGCACCAGGCCGTGCTGGCCGGCGCCGATGATGATGCCGTCGTAACTTCGCTCGGCCGCCGGCACTCGGTTTTCCTCCCTGACCAATCGTTAATGCACCGCGTCGTTGTGGCGCACGCCCCGGGCAGCGCGGGGCGCGTCCGGAAGCGGCCGAAAGATTACCTTTTTGTACTTTCTGCCTTTGCGACAACTCGTGTATTGTGACTGGAACTTTCATCGCCCGCAACGACAGAGGGAAAGCGCATGAAATCGGCATCATGTAATGAAGGCGACCTTGACGTCGCTCCTGCTCCTGGGGGCCGCAGGCTCCGCTCAATCACAGGAGGTGAAGGTCGGGGTGGTCCTGCCCTATACCGGAATCGGCGCGGAGTTTGCCCAATTGGTCGATCGCGGCATGGAGCAGTATCTCAAGCTCAATGCCGATGCGGCGAAGCCGTACAAGCTCACCCTGATCAAGCGCGACGCCAAGAACCCCGGCGGGGCCGATGCCAAGGTCGCGGTGCAGGAATTGCTCACGCAGGACAAGGTCGACGTGCTCGCGGGCTGGATCTATTCGCCCAACGCCATCGCTTCCGCGCCGATCGTCGCCGCCGGCAAGAAGCTCGCGGTGATCATGAACGCAGGCACTGCCCACATCACCGACATGGCGCCACAATATGTGCGCACCTCGTTCAGCATGTGGCACGCCGGCTTCGGCATGGGCGAGGCGGCCGCGAAGCTCCTGAAGGCCACCACCGCGGTGGTCGGCTACACCGATTTTCCGCCCGGCAAGGACAGCCTGAATGCGTTCAAGCGCGGCTTCGAGGCCAACGGCGGCAAGGTCGTCGACGAGATCCCCATGGGCGGCGCCGGCGCCGTGCCCGACCTCACACCGTTCTTCCAGCGCGCCAAGGACAAGAAACCCGACGTGTTCTTCGTCTTCGTGCCGGCGGGCGATCACGCCGCCGCGGTGGTGAAGACCTACGGCGCGCTCGGCATGCGCGCGGCCGGCATCAAGCTGATCGGTCCCGGCGACATCACCCAGGACACCAAGTTGCAGGGCATGGGCGACGCCGCGGTCGGTCTGATCACCATGCACCACTACCATGCCAACCTCGACAATCCCGAGAACAAGCGCTTCGTGGCGGCCTGGAAGAAGGACTACGGCGCCGACGCGACGCCCGACTTCATGGCGGTGGGGGGCTACGACGGTATGGCCGCGATCGTTCACGCCGCCAAGGCGACCCAGGGCAAGATGGACACCGAGCAGGCCCTGACGGCGCTCAAGGGCTGGAAGTTCAACAGCCCGCGCGGCCCGATCATGATCGATCCCGAGACCCGTGACATCGTAATGAACGAGTACTTGTCGGAGGTGGTGAAGGGTCCGGACGGCAAGCTGCACCAGAAGGTGATCGGCCAGCTCGACCAGGTGAAGGATACGTGCAAGGCGCTCAAGGTCCCGCCGTGCAAGTGATTGCCGGCGTGTTGTGACGTGACCAGTGGTCGCTCGCCGCCAATCGTGGCCATGTCCGTGCCAACCGCCCGGGGGCGCGGCTCGAACGGGCTCCGCCGGTATCAAAGAAGCCGTCGTCATGCCCGCGCTCGTCAGCCCAAGTCGGGTTTACCCGACTTGGGCCACTCAATGGCGCGGAACTCGGGCAAGCCCGAGTTCCGATGGCATCGACATCCGTCATGCCACAAAGCAAGACGTGGATGCGCGGGACAACAAGCCCGCGCGTGACGGTGGAGCAAGCCGGCAGTCCCCAGACCTCCAGCGGGACCACGCGTGATCTTCGGCATCGACGTCTTGAGCATGCTCCTTGGCGGCGTGGCCGCGGGCATGGTGCTGTTCATCGTGTCGGTCGGCCTATCCGTCACCATGGGGCTGATGGGATTCGTCAATCTCGCGCACGGCGCCTTTGCCATGCTCGGCGGCTACGTCATCTTGCTGGCGATGAACCGCGCCCACCTCGGCTTCCTGCCGGCCCTGGCCCTCGGCTTCGTGGTGACGGCGGCGGTGAGCGTCGTGCTCGAGCGGCTGCTCTACCGGCGGCTCTACCGGGCGGGCGAGCTCGACCAGGTCTTGTTCACGATCGGCCTGGTGTTCGTGTTCATCGCCGCGATCACGCTGATCGTCGGCCCGGAGACCCAGCCGTTCACGCCGCCCGCGTCGCTGCGCGGACAGATCGATCTCGGTTTCATGCAGTATCGCACCTACAGCATCTTCCTGATCGTGGTCGGCGTGGCGATCGTGATCGGGCTGTGGCTCGGCTTCGAGCGCACGCGACTGGGGGCCCAGATCCGCGCCACGGTCGACAACCGGCGCATGGCGGAATCGATCGGGATCAACGTCGACCGCCTGTTCACCCTCACCTTCGCCTTCGGCAGCGGCATGGCCGCGCTCGGCGGCGGGCTGGGCGCCGAGTTTCTCGGCCTCGACCCGCAATACGCGCTCAAGTATCTGGTCTATTTCCTGATCGTCGTTGCGGTGGGCGGGCTGGGCAGCGTCACCGGGGTATTCTATGCGTCGATTCTGATCGGCGTGCTGGACTTCGCGCTCAAGCTCTACGTCCCGAAGGGCGGCACGATGTTCATCTTCGCGCTCACCATCCTGTTGCTGCTGTGGCGGCCGCAGGGCCTGTTCAGGAGGACCGAGCGGTGACCGCGGCGACCATCACGACCGCCGATCATCCGGCGGCGCTCGAGCTCGCGGGACGCCACCGGCTGCGGCTGTGGGAGCCGCTTCCCTGGCTGCTCGCGCTCGCCGGCTATTTCGCCTTTCCCAACCATCTGGGCTTCGGCACCGAGCTGCTGGTGACGATCCTGTTCGCGCTGTCGCTCGATCTCGCGCTCGGTTATGCCGGGATCATCACGCTCGGCCACGCCGCGTTCTTCGGCGCCGGCGCCTATACGGTCGGGCTGCTCGCGTTCCACGGCATCTGGAACGAGCCGGTGACGAGCCTCCTGCTGGCGGGAGCGGTGGCTGCCGTCATCGGCCTCGCATCCGGCCTGGTGCTGCTGCGCACCCAGGGGCTCACGCTCCTCATGCTCACGCTCTGCACCATGGCGCTGCTGGAGGAGGCGGCGAACCTCGGCGCACGAATATACCGGCAGCTTCGACGGCCTGCCGAGCCTGCCGATCCCGCCGCTGCTCGGCGTGTTCGAGTTCAATCCGCTCTATCCGAAGACCCAGTACCTCTACGCCCTGCTCGTTCTGTTCATCTGCTTCGTGCTGGTTCGCACGCTGGTCTATTCGCCGTTCGGCCAGAGCCTGACCGGGATCCGCGAGAACATCCTGCGCATGCATGCGGTGGGCTCGCCGGTGCGACGGCGGCTGGTGCTCTGCTACACCATCTCCGCTGCGGTCGCCGGCATCGCCGGCGGGCTGTGGGCGCAGACCAATGCCTACGTCAACCTGAGCTCGCTCGGTCTCGACCGCGCCGCCACCGTGCTCATCATCCTCATCCTCGGCGGGTACGGCCGCCTCTACGGTGCCTTCGTGGGCGCCGTCGCCTACATGGTGCTGTCGCACTATCTGTCCAAGATCTATCCCACCGCCTGGCAGCTCGGGCTCGGGCTGCTGCTGGTCGCGATCGCCCTGTTCGCGCGCAACGGAATCCTCGGCGTGGGCGAGGCGATCTTCCAGCGCCTGCGCGCAAGCCCCCCGCCATGACCGCGCCGCTGCTGGAGACCCGCAGGCTCGGCCGCAACTTCGGAGCGCTGGCCGCGGCGCGCGATATCGACTTCCGGCTCGAGGCCGGCGCCCGCCACGCGCTGATCGGTCCCAATGGCGCCGGCAAGACCACCTTCATCAACCTGCTCACCGGCGTGCTGCGCCCCTCCGCGGGCGAGGTCCTGCTCAACGGCCGCGATGTGACCACGGTCTCGCAGGCCGGGCGGGTCAAGCTCGGCATTGCCCGCACCTTCCAGATCAACCGTCTGTTCCGCGGCCTCTCCGTGCTGGAGAACGTCTATATCGCGGTCGCCGAGCGGGTCGGCGCGGCGCCGTCCATGTTCCGGCCGGCCGGCAGCCGCAAGGACGTGATCGACGAATCCATGCACCTGCTGGAGACGCTCAGGCTGCACGACGACGCCCGGCATCGGGTGCTCGAGCTGCCCTACGGCCGCCAGCGCCTGGTCGAGCTCGCCATTGCGCTCGGCCTCGAACCCGGAGTCCTCCTGCTCGACGAGCCGGCCGCCGGCGTGCCCAGCGCCGAGAGCCACATCATTCTCGACGCCATCGAGGCCCTGCCCAAGCACATCGGCGTGCTCATCATCGAGCACGACATGGACGTTGTGTTCCGCTTCGCACGACGCATCACCGTGATGGCGGAGGGCGTCATCCTCACCGAGGGCGCGCCGTACGACATCGCCGACGACGAGCGCGTGCGCGCGGTCTATCTCGGCCAGAGCCTGCCCGGCGACGTCGGGCACGGGGCTGCGCCGTGACCGACACACCTGCTCTCGAGCTCGCCGACGTCTCCGCCGGTTACGGCGAGACGGTGGTGCTGGAGAAGATCAGGCTGGCGCTCGCCGACGGCGAGAGCGTCTCGGTGATCGGCAGGAACGGCGTCGGCAAGAGCACACTTCTTGCGACCGTCATGGGTCATACCACGCTGCACGGCGGTCGCGTGCGATTGGGCGGCAGGGACATCGGCGCGCTCGCCCCCTATCGTCGTGCGCTGGCGGGGCTCGGCTATGTGCCGCAGGAACGGGAGATCTTTCCCTCGCTGACCCTGCGCGAGAACCTCGAGGTGGCGGCCCGCCCGGGGCGCTGGACCATCGCGGAAGTGTTCAAGCTGTTCCCGCGGCTCGCCGCTCGCGAGACCAATCGCGGCAACCAGCTCTCCGGCGGCGAGCAGCAGATGCTGGCGATCGGCCGCGCGCTGGTGGGCAACCCCTCGGTGCTGCTGATGGACGAGCCCTCGGAGGGACTCGCGCCGGTGATCGTCGAGGAGCTGGTGCGGGTGATGAAGCAGCTGGCACAGTCCGACCGGCTGACCCTGCTCCTCGTCGAGCAGAACTCGAGGCTTGCGCTCGACATTTCGGCGCGCACGGTGGTGATCAACCGGGGCCGCATCGTCTACGACGGGCCGAGCCAAACCCTCAGGCACGACGCCGCGCGCCTCGACCAGCTGATCGGGCTGGCGAACGTGTGAGGCTCACCGCCAAGCCTTCTCGGTATCCTCGATCTACAAGGTGGTGAAATCATAACGAGAAACCGGGCGCGGCCAGGGTGGTGCGCAGGATTGCTGCGGCCAGCGAGCGAGCGCGGCGATGCCCTCGGCGGTCAGTGAGTAGACGCCGCGCTCGACGCGGGAAAACCAGCCATAGACGTTGTGCAGCAGGATCTTGGAAGCATCCGGGACGACGGTGCTGACTTCGCGGGTGCGGCGCGGACCACCGGCCAGCGAGGCCGCGCAGGCGAGCGAGCGCTGACGATAGGCGGTCATGATCGGCGCTTTCGACGATCCGCCCAGGGCGGGATCGCCGAGTCGGCGGCGATGCTCGGCGACGAGCCGCGCGCGACGCCGCGGGTCGCGCCGCGGACGCCACGGCCCGGGCTCGACCAGCACCTCGACTCGGCCGCGCGCCGACACGCCGATCAGCCCGAAGCCCAGAAAGCGGCAGAGCTTGTGCACGCGCGGATCGCGCTCCCGTCCGCCGCGCCCGCTCATGCGCACCGCGAGCCAGACCTCGTCGCACGCGGCGGTGCGGTTGATCCCCTGCAGCACGAGCTCGAGGTTGAAGGCGAGCTTGAGCTCGCCGACGACCACGACCGGCGGCTCCTCGCCGCGCAGCGCGAGGACGTCGCAGCCGCAGATCTCGCCCTTCACCGTGAAGCCGAGCGATTCGAGATAGCGCTTCACCGGCGCATAGAGCGCGGTCTCGCGCGGCGGAGGATTGCGCTCGGGCTTGCGGGCCATGCGCGAGGTTTGCCGCGCGATGGTAAACGCGCGGTTAACGGACCGCTACGCCGCCTCCGCCTGCTGCGGTTCGAGCCCGGAAATGACGCGGGCGGCCTGCTCGACCAGCGCGGCGACGTCGACGGCGGTGCTCGAGCCCGACCAAAGCGCGGCGAGGGCGCTCTCCGCCTGCGGCGCGAGCGCGCCGCGCGCGATCAGGTCGCGCATCTGCGCAGGTGTGGCGAGCGAGGCACCGGCCGTGAGCTCGCCGAGTGCCGCGAGCTTGGCCGCCGCCGCGAGCGCGATCGCCTTGCCGATCAGCGGCACGGCCTCGTCCGCAAAGCCGCCGGCTGCGAGCACGCGCGCCATGCGCAGCGACCGCTCGGCCTGCGTCGCCGAGCTCGGCGGTCCGCTTGCGTGCCTCGGGCACCGGCTCGGAGGCGGCGACGAAGTCCGGCGCCTGGTGCAGCACGCGCCGCTCCCCCTCGGCGAGCGCAACCAGACCGCTCGCCGCCAGCCGCCGCAGGGCGAGCCAGCTCGCGCGGTCGATCACCTCGACCGCTGGAGCGCCGGCCGGCGGCGGGCGCCTCGTGCCGCTTGGTCTCCTCCGCCAGCGCGTCGCTGACGAGATCGAGCACCCCCAGCACGCGCACGCGGCCGTCGACGCCGGTGCGCGCCTCGATCAGCAGGACGCGCTCGCCGTAGCGGCGACGGAGGTCCTCGGCGACGGCCTCCTCCACCGGCACGACGCGCGGCGCTTTGGCCCGCATCATCGCCTCGATGCGCTCGATCATGGCAGCGCGGCCGGACGGCATCGTGAGCTTGGCCAGGTCGCCCTCGCCGTCGAGCAGACCGTCGGCGAGCGCCTGCTTGCTGCCGAGCACGTCGAGCATCCGGTGCTCGATCGAATCCTCGCAGACCAGGTTCACGACGGTAACCGAACGCGTCTGGTGCTTGCGCCAAGCGCGGGCGATGCGCTGCTCGAGCTTGGCCGGATTCCACGGCAGGTCGACGTTCACCACCGCGCTCGCCGCCTGCAGGTTGAGCCCGACGCTGCCGCTGTCGGTGGAGAGGAACAACCGGCAGGTCGGGTCCTGCTTGAAGCGCACGATCTCGGCGCGACGGCGCTGCTGCGGGACCGAGCCGGTGTGCCAGGCCGCCTCCACGCCCATCTCGGCGGCGAGCTCGCGCACGAGCTCGAGCATGCGCTCCCATTCGGAGAACACGATGATCTTGCGGTCGGGCTCCTCCAGCAGGTCGCCGAGAATGCCCTCGAGCTCCTCGAGCTTGGGGCTGATGCGGCAGGCGGGATCGAGGATCGCAGGCGTGTCGCACACCATGCGCATGCAGTTGAGCAGCATCATCAGCCGGTCGAACTCGGCGGGCAGCAGCGGCCGCTTGCGCGCCAGCGCGAGCAGCCGCGCGGCCGGCACCTGGTAGTCCTCGTAGCGCGTCCGCTGCTCCTCGACCATCGGCACGAAGTAGTTCTTCACCGTGCGGCCGGGCAGCTCGGCCTCCACGTCGGCCTTGCGGCGTCGGAGCATGACGGATGCCAAGCGCGCGCGCAGCTCGGCGAGGTTCTTGTAGTCGACCGGCCGACCGCGCCCGTCGAGCTCGTAGAAGTCGCGGTTGAAGCGGAACAGTGGACCGGCCAGCTCGGGGTCGAGGTACTGCACGATCGAGTAGAGCTCGTCGATGCGATTCTCGACCGGGGTACCGGTGAGCACGAAAGCATAGGGCGAGCGCAGCGACTTCACCCGCCGCGCGGTCTTGGTCTGCCAGTTCTTGATGCGCTGCGCCTCGTCGAGCACCACCACGTCCGGGCGCAGGATCTCGTTGATGTCGGCGGCGTCGGAAACGACCTGCTCGTAGTTGACGATGTTGAAGAAGGCGGGCGCACGATAGGCGGCGAGCCGCGCCGGCCGCAGGCCGAACACCACCTGCGTCTCCCGATCGGAGAAGCGCGCGATCTGTTCCTCCCACTCGGCCTTGAGCGAAGCCGGGCAGACCACCAGCACGCGGGTGACGTCCTTGCGGCGGGCGATGAGCTCGCAGGCCGCGATCGCCTGCACGGTCTTGCCGAGCCCCATCTCGTCGGCGAGCAGCGCGCGCTCGCCGAAGGCGAGATGAAGCATGCCCTCCCGCTGGTAGGGCAGGAGGGGATGGCGCAGCAGGTCGAGGCTCGCGGCGCCGGACCTCACCTCGGCGAGGAACGCCGCGCGTGCCTCGCTCGCGCATGCGGTGACGGCGCAGCCGCTCGAGCCAGGGGGTGAAGTAGCGCGACAGCCGGATGAGGCGCCGCAGGGCGGCGGGTGCCGCATGCCAGGCCGAGAACAGCGCCTGGATGGTATCGGGATCGCGCGCAAGCGTGCCGTCGGCGGCCAGGAACGGCGCGAGGAAACGGCGCGCGGCGTCACTCTCGCGGCCGGCGGCGGCCGGCCATGGTGCCGCCGGCACAGGCTCGCCGCGGCGATCGAGGAAGACCTCGACCCGCGGCGAGCCCTCCGTCGCGGCGGCGCGGAACCTGCGGGCGCCGCGCTGGCGCAGCGCCGCCAGCACGCCTTCGATGTGCTTGCAGGTGCCGAGCCCGTTGACGCGGTGGTCGATGCAGCCGCAGGAATTGGCGAAGGCGTCGAGGCTGCGCACCTCGACCTCGTACCAGGCGCCGCTGCCCGATTGGGCGCGAAAGGTGCCGAGCACCGGATGGTCCGGCTCCAGGGTCTCGATGGCGACGATTTCGGTGGAGCCGCGCCAGCGCCGCAATGCGATCTCGTCCTCGTCGCTGGTCAGCCAGCCCAGAAGCGGCGGCCGCTCGAGCACGGCGCGCGCCTTGCGCGCCGGGCGGCGCGGTCCGGCCGGCGCACCCGTTCGTCGCGTGGACGCGCGCACGAGCTGCGAATCGGGACGCCGAGCCATGGCGGGACGTTAGGCGGGAGAGCTAGAGCGTCAACCGGCCGACCAACGACGCAGACGAATGTCCCCAGCTCAATAGGGGCACCCGTCACCCGCCTGCGGTGCGCTCGAGCCCCGCGGCTTGCGCCCTGAGGCCCTCGCGGACACTCGCATCCGCGGGATCGGATTGCGAGGCCTCAGGTGCACGACGCCGAGCGAGGGAAGCGCGATCTACCTTTCGATGACGCCAACCACGATACGGTTGCTCGGCTCGACCAGCAGAACCCTGTCACCCACGGTCGTGTAGCGGTACCCGCGGGCCCATGGGATCTGCGCTGCGGCATCGCCCGGCAGCGGGCTGAGCTCCACCCCCGGCGGAACCTGAACGCTGAGCTCGGCTCGAACGGGGGGCGTTGCTGCAGCCGGCTGACTCGGTCATGACGCTGCGGTGGATCGCGGCGCGCTGCGCGTCAGTGAGGTGGATGAAGGTGTGCCCTGAGACCGGCAACTCGTCGGCCGCGGCGGTGCTGTCGGAGAACTTGGCCGGCGCCGTTTGACTCTCCGCGGGCGCCCGGGACCGCCAGGACGCCGTTCTGCAGCACCACCGTGCTCATCGGCGGCTCGTTTTGCACTCTTGCGGGTCCTGCTTGCCGCCCATCCGACTGATTGTCCCTGGTCATGGGCGGGACGGTGTCCTGCTTGATCGGGCCTATCTGGGCGGCGACCTCCGCGACGGTGCGAACAGCGCCAGCATGGTCGTGAGGTCTTGCAAGGGTGCCCAGGAGAAGCATTCGGCAACGCCATGGACGCCGCCTCGGTGCTCTCCTACACCCAGAACCTGGAGGACTATCACCTGTCGCTCGCCTTCGGCGGGCAGCAGACCGGCATCTACCTCGACGTCGGCGCCGGCCATCCCGTGGCCGACAATGTATCCTTCTGGTTCTATGAGCGGGGTTGGAGAGGCGTTGTCATCGAGCCGCAAACCGAGCTGGCCGCCCTGTATGCTCGTCTGCGGCCGCGCGATGCCGTTGTTTGCGGGCTGGTCGGGCGAGAACGCGGCGAGATCGATTTCAATATCGTCGAGCGCTTGCACGGCCTCTCCACCACCGTCGAACGTCATGCGCAAGAGGCAAAGAAACTCGGCGTCCACTATCGAACCGTTCGCATGCCGGTCACCACGCTCGCCGAGGTATGCGAGCGTCACGATCTGGCGCGGATCGATTTCCTGAAGATCGATGTCGAGGGCGCCGAGAAAGACGTCCTGCTCGGCAACGATTGGAACAGGTTCCGGCCGCGGGTGCTGCTCATCGAGGCGCTCGCGCCGCTCTCGAACGAACCGACGTGGCAGGAGTGGGAGCCGTTGCTGTCGGAGCACGGTTATCGATTTGCGTTGTTCGATCGGCTCAACCGTTTCTATGTCGCGCAGGAAGAAGAAGAGATTTTCGCCCGGCTGCCGTCCGCACCGGCAGCCTGGAGCTCGACTCGACACATGTACGAGATCGGCCGCGCCCCCGAGAATCCGCAGCATCCCGATCATGCCCTGGCCCAGGATCTCGCGCGCGGTTTTTGGGCAACCCTGCCCTGCCTCGATCGCGAGCTCGTGGTGTCGATATTGGCTCGCGGGCGCGGGCTTTCCGATCGTGTTGAGCTGAAAGCCCTCTCTGCTGCCGTCGATACCGACGCCTTCCGTGCTGCGATCGGACGGATCGCGTGCGGCTACGATGGCGGGATGATTTCGAACTGATGTTTTGCAGGCTCGTCGCGACGTCTCGGATCAGGATCGCAGGAGCCGAGACCCCGAATGCCGGCAGCGGAGCGGTAACTCACGGCTTTGCGCAAGCCCGCATCGAGGAATGTCGCGCACCGCGGTGCGAAAAGGGCGGGGCGCTCGAGCGCCCGTTCCGGGAGGGCGTCGTAGTTGATCTTCCTTTTTCGAGCGGAGTAGGATCACTTCGGTCGGTCACGCTTACGATCGCCGGAACGCGTCCGCTTCGCGAGATCTGCTGGGAGGGTGGTGATGCCCGGAAAGCGCGTCGAGTTCGATGGTGAGACCTGGGCTTCGCTCGACCTCCTCGCGAAGGAGCAGATGAAGTCGTTCCCCGAGCTGGCCGACGAGGCGTTTCGCGACCTGCTGCGCAAGCACGGACGGCCGGTGGACCTGAAAGACGCCTTGCGACGCAGCGCCGGCAAGAGCGCTACCATCCATCAGTTGCGTCCGACGAAAAAGAAAGACCCAAAGGGCGGTTAGGACACTCGACCGGGCGGGCAACCTCGGGTCCATCAACGTGCGGTCCGGGCCGACCCGGCCTGACCAGGCGCATGATCGCACCGCGGGCCTTCTTTCGGATCAGGCCCCGAGCAAGCGACGCGAGGCGATGCGGGCGCCCTGCGTCATCGCCTTAAGCTTCGCCCACACCACGTCCTCGGACACCCGGCCCATTCCCGCCGAGGTGTCGAAGCCGCAGTCGGTGCCGGCCAGCACCCGGCGCGGATCGCCGATTGCACCCGCGACGCGCTCGATGCGGTCGGCCACGACCTCGGGATGCTCGACGAAATTGGTGAGCGTATCGATCACGCCGGCGACGATGATCTGGTCGTCGGCCGGCGGCACCGCCGCGAGCACGCGATATTCATGGGCGTGACGCGGATTTGCGAACGGCAGGACGAAGCCGCCGACCGCCGCCTTCAGGATGATCGGAAGGATCTCTTGCAACGGCACGTCGCGGTCGTGCGGGGCCTCGTAGTTGCCCCAGCACACGTGCAGGCGCACCTTCTCGCGCGGGATGTCCGCGATCGCATTGTTGATGGTCGCGACCACGCGCTCCACGAAGCCGAGGAAATCGCCGAGCGGCCGGTCGCGATAGGAGGTGTGACGTTCCAGTGCGAGGTCGGGACAGTCGAGCTGCAGCAGGAAGCCACCCCGCGACGATGGCATCGTACTCAACCTTCACGGCGGCACCGAGCGCAGCGAGGTAGCTGTCGAACGTATCATAGTGCTCGTTCTGCACGATGGCCGCGAAGATGCCGGGCGAAGGTGCGGTGAGGAACGGCTCGACGAAATGTCCGGCGAGCGGGTCGATAGCCGCGCGAAACTCGGCGCACTCGCGCTGCACGATCGAGGGATCGGCGTGCGCCACCGCACCGGTCGTCTTCGGCAGGCGGTCGCGGTTGGACACCGCCTCCACGGCGCCCGTCCGCGCCTTGAGATCGCGCTGGAACGAGGGATAGGCATCGATATCCGCGGACAGCGGCCTGACGCTCGTTCCGCCCAGCCCCGTGAGGCGATGTCGCAGATAGAGCACGAACGATTCGCGTGTCTGCTCGCCGTCGTTGATGATGTCGATGCCGGCCTCGATCTGCTTCGCCACGACCGCACGCACGGCCGCGCGTCCGTCGGCCTCGATCGCCCGCGCCTCGACCGGCTCGCCGCGCAGCCTTCGGACATAGAGCTGCGTCAGCGCGGCAGGCCGCGGCAGGCTGCCGGTGTGGGTGGTCAGGATGCGGTGCTCGCTGCGCTGCATGACGTCGCCGGTGCCGGATGCGGCCGAAAGCGGGCGAGGAAACCGGCTGCGGATATTTAGTGCACCGCTCGCCGGCTGGCCACTGCCATGGCGCGCGGACGAGCATCTGTGGGCAACCGCCCGTGGACATCAGGCCCGCGCACGACGACTGACATGTTCTGAAACCAGGATCACCGGCCCGCGCGTCGCGGGCGGGACAACCCATGCGCGGGGATGATACCGTTCGCGCCGAGCCACGACCCAAAACCACGTGGCCGATTTCAGGGAGGAAGACATGTACGCCACCTCAGCGGCCGGTTCATTGGCTCTTGCGCTCCTCTTCGCGGGCCTCACGCCGGCGGCCGCGAACCCGGAATTCAAGCTGCGGTTCGGCAGCTACGCGCCCGAGGGCGACGTGATCGACCGCGCCGCCCACCACTTCAAGGAGGGGGTGGCGCGCCTCACCAATGGCCGCGCCGAGATCACCGTCTTCCGCAGCAACGCACTCGGCTCGAACCGCGAGATGATCGAGATGGCCAAGGCGGGCAGCCTCGACTTCACGGTATCGGGCTCGACCCATATCAGCCGCTTCGCGCCCATCCTGGTCGTGGCCTCGCTGCCATCGCTGTGGAAGGACCGCGACACCATGCTGCGAATCTTCGACGGCGATGTCGGGACGAAGCTCGGCACGCTGGTCGGCCGCCAGGGGCTCAACGTCCTCGGCTGGTGGGAGACCGGCTTCCGGCACGTGTCGAACAACAAGCGGCCGATCATCAAGCCCGACGA
The DNA here is from genome assembly GCA_963840535.1 of uncultured Alphaproteobacteria bacterium. Lineage (GTDB taxonomy): Bacteria > Pseudomonadota > Alphaproteobacteria > Rhizobiales > Xanthobacteraceae > VAZQ01. The sequence continues at coordinate 32,273 of CAWIZJ010000045.1, read as the reverse complement.
CATCAAAGGCCTCAAGCTGCGCACGCTCCCCTCCGCCGTTCATGTCGCATATTTTCGCGCGCTCGGAGCCATCCCCACGCCGATGGACTGGGCGGAAGTCATGCCGGCGCTCCAGCAGGGCGTCATCGACGGGCAGGAGAATCCGCCTTCCGTCGTCTATCCCTACCGCGTGTTCGAGTTCCAGAAGTACTATTCGCTGACGAGCCACGTGAACGAGCCCAACCTCCTGCTGACGAGCGCGGCGACCTTCGCCAAGCTGCCCAAGGACGTGCAGGAGGCGATCACCACGGCCGGCCGCGAGGCGACCGCGTTCCAGCGCAAGACGTCCGCCGAGTACAACACCGGCATCATGGGCGAGCTCGCCAAGGTGATGGCCGTCAACGAGGTGCCCGCGGACACCATGGCGCATTTCCGCACCGTCGCGCAGAGCGTCTACGACAAGGCCTACGGCGAGATCGGGGCCGACGGCCGCGGCATCATCGACGAGATCGTGAAGGCATCGAGGTGATCCGGATCGCTCGGTCGACGGCCCGGCTCCCGTAGGCGCCCGTGGCGATCCTCGTTCGCGCGATCGAGCTCCTCGTGATCGTCCTCATGGGGACGATCATGGCGCTCGTCATTGCCGAGATCGCGCTGCGCGGATTCGCCGGCACGTCGCTTATCGTCACCGACGAGCTCAGCCGCTATCTCATGATCTGGACGGCGATGCTGGCGGCGACCCTGCTGGTCCACGAGGACGGCCATCTGCGCACCACCATGCTGCCCGATGCGCTGACCTCGCGCATGGCTCGCGCCGTCTACGTCGTCTCCGATGTGATCGTGCTGTGCTTTCTCGCCGCGGTGGTCGGTTCGTCGGTGGCCCTGCTGGCGTCGGTGCGCGAGCAGAGCACCATCACGCTCGGCGTCTCGATGCTTTGGTTCTATGCCGCGCTGCCGGTCTGTGGCGCACTGATGTTCGCTCTCACCCTGAGGGCGCTGGTTCTGCGCTTCAAGCAGGACGAGGTCTGAGCGGTCGGACGAGGCGATGACCTGGGCGTTGCTGCTGTTCTTCGTCGGGATCGCGATCGCCGTTCCGATCGCCTTTGCGCTCGGCTTCGCCGCCGTCGCCTACATCGTGGTGTCGGGACAGGCCAACCTCAATGTCGTGCCGACCATCATGTTCGGCGCGATGGATTCGTTCCCGCTGCTGGCGATCCCGTTCTTCATCATGGCCGGCGACCTCATGGGCCGCTGTGGCATGCTCGATCGTCTGATCGATTTCGCCAAGGCGCTGATCGGCCCGGTGCGGGCGAGCCTCGCGCATGTGACGATCGTGTCGAGCATGGTGTTCGGCGGTGTCTCCGGCGTCTCGCTCGCCGACGCGGCGGCCGTGGGCAAGACTCTCATTCCGGGCATGGTGAAGGAGGGTTATCCACGCCCGTTCGCGGCGGCGATCACCGCGGCGTCCTGCGTGATGGGTGCCATCATTCCGCCCAGCGTCGCCATGCTGATCATCGCCTATCTCTACGGCGGCAAGCTTTCGGTCGGCCGGCTGTTCCTGTCCGGGGTGGTGCCGGGAATTCTGATCGGGGTCACGCAGATGGCGACGGTCGCGCTGATGGGGAGGCGCCTGGGGTTGCCGAAGAGCACCAACCCGTGGTCGCTCGCGGAGGTGGCGCTGAATCTTCGCCGTGCGTTCCTCGCGCTGGGCATGCCGGTGATCATCATCGGCGGCATCATCACCGGGTTCTTCACGCCCACCGAGGCGGGGGCCGTGGCGGTCGCGTACGCGCTCGTGTTCGGGTCGATCAGCGGAACCGGCTACACCTGGCGAGGGATCGCGGACGCGCTGCTCGCCAGCGCCAAGCTGACCGGTGTCATCTTCATCATGCTGGCGGCTTCGCAGCTGTTTTCCTGGCTTCTGATCATCAATCAGGTCCCCCAGCACATCGCTCCCTGGCTGCAGCCGATGATCGGCTCCCCGCAGGGTTTCCTGGTGACGGTGATGTGCGTCTTCATCGTCCTCGGCACCGTGCTCGAGGGCGTCCCCACCATGATCATGCTGGTGCCGATCGTCGCACCGCTGGCGCCGCTGTTCGGGGTCGAGCCGCATCACCTCGCGCTGGTCATGGTCATGGCGACGCAGTTCGCCATCCTGTCGCCGCCGGTGGCGCTCGCGCTGGTGATCGTGTGCCCGATCGCCGGCTGCACGATCGCGAAGGCGACGGTGGCGATCGTGCCCTATGCGGCGTGCATTCTCCTGGTCACGCTGGCGGTGATCTTCATTCCCGATCTCGCCAACGGCATTCCGCGCCTGGCCGGGTATCGCTGACGGCCAGGAAACGCGGATCGTTGCTCGAGCCGCGCGGTGCCGGCTCACCGCGCCGCAATGCCATCGCCCGTCGCCACCGGGATCATCACGCTCGCGGCGCGCACTGCTCGGCGGGTAGAGCCACGCAGAAATCCCGTGACGTGCCGTGGTTCCTGCCTCGTTCTCGGACCACGCGAGACACAGTGAGGCCCCCAGGGGCTGGCGTCACGGGAATACCGCTCCCGCCTCCAGGACCGCATCGGTCCGCCCTGCGCCTGGTTCATCGGAGGCGCCCGCCGGTACCCATCCCGCTACCCTACGAACGTGCTACCGTCGGGCGGTCTGCCGAGCCGGAGCGTTCGGGCATGAGACGGCGGGAGCTGATTGCGTCCATCTGCGGCGCCGCGTTCGTGTGGCCGGTCATGGCGCGGGAGGAACAACCGGCAACGCCCGTGGTCGGCTATCTCGGCGCCCAGACGTCCGAGCTGTTCGCCGAGCGGATGCGTGGCTTCCTGCAGGGTCTGGGCGAGACCGGCCACGTCCCGGGCCAGAACGTCGCCATCGAATATCGCTGGGCGCAAGGCCAGGAGGATCGCCTGAATGCCTTGGCGGCCGACCTGGTTCGTCGCCAGGTGACGGTGATTGCTGCGCCCGGCAGCCTGCCCGCCGCGCGTGCGGCAAAGGCGGCAACTTCGACCATTCCGATCGTCTTCGAGATCGGGTCCGATCCGGTCGAGGCCGGGCTGGTGCGCAGCCTGAACGAGCCGGACGGCAACCTCACCGGGGTAACCTACGTGGAGGTCGGGGCGAGGCGTTTGGAATTGCTGCGCGAGCTCGTCCCTTCGGCGTCCAGGATCGGTGCGCTCATCAATCCTGCCGGCCCGAGTGCCGCGTCCGAATGGCGGCAGGTTCAGGCGGCCGCACGCACCCTCGGCCTGCGGCTCCAGGGCCTGCAGGCAACCAGCGAGCGCGATTTCGACGCCATGTTCGACACGCTGACCCGTGTTGCGGCTGGCGCCCTGGTGATCTGCGCCGATCCGTTCTTCACCCGGCAGAGCGAACAGCTGGCCGCGATGACGGTCCGGCACGCCCTGCCGGCGGTTCACCAGTCCCGCCGGTTCGCGTCGGCCGGCGGGCTGCTCAGCTACGACGGCACGCTCGCGGAGTCGCATCGTCTGACCGGCGTCTACTGCGGGCGCATTCTGAAGGGCGAAAAGCCCGCCGAGTTGCCCATCCAGCAGGCCATGAAAGGCGAGCTGGTCGTCAATCTGAAGACCGCGAAGACGCTGGGCATCGAGATTTCGCCGAAAATCCTGGCGCTCGCCAGCGAGATCATCGAGTAGCTCGCAGGCGACCGTACATGTCCCGAATGCATATAGTGACCAACGGGCGGCAAGCGTAGTCATCGATTTGTTGGGTCTCGCAAGTGCTCGACCCAACCTACGGAAACGCGGCGTAGGTTGTGGTCGAGCCGAAGGCGAGACCCAACCCTTTCAGGAAGCCGCGTGTCGCACGATCGTCGGGTCTCGCAAGGGCTCGACCCGACCTACCAGACTGCGTTTCCTGGCCGAGGGCTCTCGCTGCGCTCGCCCGGGACACGATGTTTCTCGGGCGCGGCCGATAACTTTCACGATGTCAAAGAGCCCGCCGTCCATGCGGACAGCCTTTCCCGTTCCCGCGGCGCGGCGCGCCCGGGTGTTGACCGTGTTCTTCATCCGCCCCGATCAGGAGGGGCGGCGGAGCGCCGACAGGCGCCCGGATGCAGCGGCATCCGGCGGGCGTGCCATGACGCGGCACGCCGGGCGCTTGCGAAGCGCCCTTTGCGTCCCGTGCGCGGGACGCCGCGCCTTCCGGCGCTCCACCTTGGCACTCTTGCGATGCGGATCCGCGCTTCCGTCACTCGGCATTTCCTCCGGTGACGTGCAGCGAGCTCCTCGCGGCCGGGTCGTAGTGCCCGGCGGTCGGCTTCCGCACCTCCCGAGCCTGCGGTTGCGAGCCGCAGCCGCGGGACGCCAATCTCGCTCCGCCTTCGGGATCGCCTCTAGAAAACGGCCCTCGTGAGCGAGGTGAGGGCTTCCTAGCACCATCGCGCAATGTAGTCAACAACAAAATGCATATGGTGACCGAGACGCGGAAAGCGTAGTCACCGCTTTGTTGTTGGGTCTCGCAGGAACTCGACCCAACCTACGGAAACGCTACGGAAATGCGTCGTAGGTTGGTGTCGAGCCGCAGGCGAGACCCAACCCTTTCAGGAGCCGCGTGGCGCATGATCGTCGGGTCTCGCAAGGGCTCGACCCAACCTACGGAAACGCTACTACGGAAACGCTACGGAAATGCGTCGTAGGTTGGTGTCGAGCCGCAGGCGAGACCCAACCAGACTGGTCATCGATGGCAAGGAGCGGTGCCTTGCGGCCAACGGTCTGTCCATCCAGCGCAGGCATCAGGCTGGCATCAGGCGTCTGCCGCAAGCAGCTTCCATCCGAGGGCGAGACGGCCGGCTGCCGAAGCCCAGCACAGGATTGCGAAAATCGTCGCGAGGGTGGGAAACGCCCCTGGAAACAGGCAGAAGGCGGCCATGAAGGCGACCGTCTCGAAGCCCTCCGCCAAGCCCGCCAGATAATAGATGGACTTCTGCCCCTGGCGTGTGGTCACGAGGCCTCGCCTCTCGGCCGTGACGGAGAAGGCGAGAAAGGCGCTGCCATTGGCGACAAAGCTCGCGAGCAGAAACGCTGCAGGAAGGGCGTTGGCGGGTGCGTTCCACGCGGCAAACCCCAACGGCACGGCCGCGTAAACGAGAAAGTCGAAGGTGATGTCGAGGAAAGCCCCACGATCCGTGCGCTGCGTCGCTCGTGCAACGGCACCGTCGAGACCATCGGCGATCCTGTTCGCGATCAGCAACATCAATGCGATGCCAAACTCTCCGAACGCGACGGCGGCCGCGGCGGCAAGTCCCAGCGCGCATCCGCCGAGGCTGATTGCGTCTGCGCCGATCCCAGCTGCTGCGAGCATTCGTCCCGCGCACGCAAGAGCCGGGTCGATCAACCCCCTGATCCAGCCATCGATCATGGCACTCATTGCTCCAATCGAGATCACTGCCTCGTGCCTTCGGGCGTACTCGATGATCGAGCCGGCGTAAACGAGGGCGGCGGCGCACGGGGGCGATCCGGCCGCAGCTTGCGGCAGCAACCACTACCGGTACATTCCAACGAAATTCGAGGGTCCCATGCCTGAGCAAGGCGATCGCGGATCGCGGCCCGAACTGACCGATCTCAAGCCCGACACGGTTCGGTTGGGCGACCTGGCGCGCTTTCCCTACATGACCGGGTGGTTTGCGCCGGTGCTGCTGGGCAAGCTCCTGTTGCGGGTCATTGTTTCAGATGTGTTCGGCGAGTACGCCGACCGCCGCCTGCTGAGCGCCGCGCTGGACCCCGTCGACAACGACGAGCGCCGACGGCGCGTCGACCTCACCGGCGCGATGACCGAGGATGCCGACGGAGCCGTGTGGCTCGACTACGTCGCGGATCTGGGAGACGGTTTCGACGCGACCTACGCCATTGCCTTCCTGCTCGCGCAGCCCGACCTCCGGCTGCCGGGAGCCGGCCATCCGTTGCCGCGCGCAAGCGTGCTGGTCATGGGCGGCGACGAGGTCTATCCCACGGCGCAACGGGACGACTACAGGATCAAGATGCGCCTGCCGTACACCTTTGCGCTGCCCGGCACGGAGGGTGATCGTCATCTGCCCCTGTTTCTGCTCCCCGGCAACCACGATTGGTACGACGGACTGGTCAATTTCCTGGCGATTTTCTGCCGCGAAAAACCCACCATTATCGGCGGCTGGCGCGCCAACCAGCGCCGCAGCTATTTCGCGGCCAAGCTCACCGACAGCTGGTGGATCTGGGGCATCGACATCGCGCTCGTGCACGACATGGACCAGCCGCAGGCCGACTATTTCGTCGCCATCGCCAGAGACATGCCGCAGGGCGCGAACGTCATCCTCTGCAGCGCCGAACCCGGCTGGTACAAGGCCGAGACCGATGGGGATTCGTTTCGGACCTTGAGCTATGCGGCGAGGATCGCCGAGAACGCCGAGGACGAGCATGGGGCAAAAAAGAACCTGAAGATCCCGCTCATCCTCTCGGGCAATTCGCACCACTACGCCCACTATGCGGGCGCCGGCGCGCACTACATCACGTCGGGCGGCGGCGGCGCCTTCGTGCACGGTACGCTGGAGCTGAAGCCCGCAGATCCAGCGCCAAGTGGCTGAGCGACGAGCAGGCGATCCTGAAGCTCGAGAGCTGCTACCCGACCCAGGCAGAAAGCAGGAAGCTGTTGGATGGCAACAGGAGATTCGGCGCGCTCAATCCCGGCCTCACGGCCGCGCTGGCGACCCTCTATCTGATTTTTGCGTTTGTGCTGACCGCGCGTTGGCATTGGGATGTCGCACTCATCGAGTACGCGCATCCTCGCCGTCAGCCTGTGGGGCTATTCCCGGTACCAGGAACGGCACAATTCGAAGAAGATCGTTGCGGCGGCCGGCGCTCACGCATTGGCGCACATGGCGGTCATCGGGGGCGTCTCATGCGCTCGCCTTGCGGCTCGACGAGCTGTTTTTCGACCGGGCTCGATTGGCACTGGCTGTTCTGGCTGATCTATCTCGCCGTTTTCGCCTTCACGCTGGGGAGATGGCTGGGGGGCAAGGTATTCGGATGGTATCTCCTTCTCACCTGCCGGTACTGCGACATGAACCACAACGACGCGTTCGGCGCGATGAGGCTCGATAGCCACCGGCACTTCCTGCGCATTCGCATTCTCGGTGACAGCCTCACCGTGTTTCCGGTCAAGATCGATCGAGTGCCGACACGCGACGAATGGCGCGACAACCCGAAGCGCGGGACCGACAGGTTCGCGTCGGTATTCATCTCCGAACCGCCGATGAATCCCGGCCTGATCGAGCAGCCGATCGTGATCCGGGCACGTCATGCTCCCTCCACCAGCGAGGTGAAGACGCCGAGTCAGCTTCCGCCCAAGCAGTAAGATGGGCAATCGGCCCAGGAACCCGAACGCAGCCAACCGCCGTGACGGATCTTCCCAAGGACCTTTGCGTGTCAAACCTCGACGAGATGGACGGCCTGCGCGGGGCGCGGAACGAGCGGAATCAGCCGATCGGGGCGAGCACGAGCGCCGACGGCGGCTGGATGCGAATAGGGAGGAGCTCCGGCCCGGAAGTGCTCGCCAGGGTCATGCCAACCGAGCGTGGTCTCGGCCAACCATCCGCTCACGGTCGCCAACGCTTCGTCGCGCCCGGCCCCCTTGTCGCGCGCCTTTCGGTACACCGCGAGCTGCGCGTCGGCCGATGTGCCGCTCCGCCACGATGTCGCTGCAACGCAAGACCTCGTCGAGGCACCCGAGCGCAGCCGCGTCATCCGCCGCCTCCTCGATCACGCGATCGAGCCAGCGCGCAAACGGGACCTCGCGCGGGCACGCCTCGTCGACGAAGGTTCCGTGAATGCCATAGCGCTGCGCCCGCCACTTGTTCTCGACGATGACGGCGCGCGACACGGCGGTGAGATCGGCGTTCAGCCAAGGATTGAAATAGACGCGGCGAGCCAGCGTGCGATAGAGCGCGGCGATTGCCACGGTATCCTCCAGCCGGGTGCAGCAATCGGGCGCGCGCAATTCCAGCGTCGGGTGCGCGGTCGACGGCCGCATTGCCCACCAGATGAAGCTCGCGTCGGGCATCACGCCGGCGCGCACCAGCGTGTCGACATAGACCTCGAATTCCTTGCGCGTGCGGAACAGCTCGGGCACGCCGGTGCGCGGCAGCTCGTCATACGCGGCCAGCCGATAGCCGAGCAGGCCGGTGCGCTGCGATTGCCAGAACGGCGAGGATGTCGCGAGCGCGATGAAGATCGGAAGGTAGGGCAGCATGCGCGTCATCACATCGACGCGCGCATCGGGGTCCGGCAGCTCGACGTGGACATGCATGCCGCACAGCATGTTGCGCCTGCCGATCATTTGCAGATCGTGCATGACGGCGTCGTAGCGCTCGGCCTTGCTCTGCTGTGCCGCGGTCCAGGCGGCGGTCGGATGAGTGCCGGCGGCGAGGATGGCGAGCCCGTGCGGAGCGGCGATGGCGGCAAGCATGTACCGCAGCTGGCGCAGCTCCGTGCGCGCCTTCGCCATGTCGACATGCGGCTCGGTCGCGACCTCGAGCTGCTGCTGCAGGAACTCGCCCTTGCCCCGCCCCAGCATCGACGTCTTCACCGCGGCGAACAGCGCCTCCGGGACTGTCGGCGCGATCGCCTTGGTCTCCGCGTCGACGAGGAAGTACTCCTCCTCGATGCCGAAACCGAACTCGCCGGCCGAATCCGGCGCGGCGTCGTACTTGGAATCTGTGCTCATGTGCTCGCCCCCCGACGAAGAGCGCCACGGCGCCACGAGATGTTGTCAAAATGAGGGTTGAGAACGCTTGGTTCCGCTCATCAACAGGCGTTGCAGGCTCGGCGGCGGTCCGACCGCGTCCAGGTACCTCCGAAACACGCAAACGGCAAGTCGAAGACTTCGCCGCGCTTGCTTTCGATGGTCAATTGGCGCGCGAAACGCTGCCATCGAGATGCGTTCGATCTATCGCGCAGGCATTTGCAGGTTGGAAAAGCCGAAGGACTCGCGCTCCCGACGCTCGGCCTGGCGCGCCTCCCGATTGAGGCGCCGGGCCAGTTCGGCCAGCGCGACCCTGACGTAATACTCGTTCGTCGACTTGGAAAGCTCCAGGCACTCCTTTGCCTGCAACCTCAGCTCTCTTGCTGTCGGCATGGCGTCGCTCCTTAAAAAGGAAAGAGCGAGCGCATCGAATTGTTCCGTTCCCGGTGAAACAACGATTCGCGTTCACCGCATGCTCAACTGGACACCTGGGGAGCAGCCGTTTTTCGCGAAATCACCACAGTTGGATTGCAGGAGGGTGTGCGCCGTCGCAGGGATGGGGCGGACGCAAGCGCGATCAGGCATGGCGTGGAATTGCGATGAACTTGCCCTATGAGAACGGAACGTTCCTGGATCCACGCCAGGGATCGACCTATCGCGCGATGATGAATCTCAGTCCCGACGGGAGGAAGCTCGAGTTCCGCGGCTACGTGGGAGTCGCGCTGTTTGGACACAGCCAGACCTGGAACCGGCTGCCCGACAACGCCACGGATGCGCCGGCCGCCGCCACTCGGCCCTCGCGCCCCGTCAGCTCGCCCGCGCAAAAGAAATAGCCTTCACGAAAGTCGGAGACGAGACTTGCGGCGTCGGCTACGACAAGTGAACGGCGCCAGACGATCTGTATCCAGGGGGAGCGATGCTTTGGATTGAGGCGCAACCAGCCCTTGTCATCGCCCTTCTCATGTTCGGTTTCTGCTATGGGCTGACGGCAACGATATTCTTCCTGGCCGTGATCCTTTCTCGGCAACCGGTCGCACAAGGGCTCAAGGCGGTCGCGCCGGTGACCCTGACCCCGCTGGGGGTCATCCTGGGCCTCCTCATTGCTTTCCTCGCCTCACGGGTGTGGACGAATCTCGATCGCGCCGTTGAGTATGTCGGCCAGGAAGCCGGTGCGTTGAGAGAAACCGTTTTGCTCGCGGATTCCCTGCCGCCGGATGTGCGAGCGGATGTGCGGCAGGCTGTCCAGAGGCACGTTCATTTCATCGAATCCGAGGAGTGGCCGGCGATGGCCGGTGGACGGGCAACATTGCAGTCGATCGCTGTGGGCTTGGCGGACGCGATGACCGCACTCCTGGCCTTCACACCTGCGCAGCCCAATCAACAGCTCGCCCAGCAGCGCGCCGTAGTAGCGATCGAGCATGCGCTCGAGGCAAGGCGGAACAGGGTGCGGCTGAGTCAGGCCGAGATTGCACCGATCCAATGGGCCGTAATCATCGTCCTCGCTACGCTGGTCCTGGTGACGATCGCAATGGTTCATATCGAGAACCAATTGGCGATGGCCGTTACCCTATTCATCTTTTCGACAGCGCTCGCGGTCTGCATGGTTCTTCTGATGGTTTATGATCGACCGTTCGGGGCCGGCGGTTTTACCGTCTCACCGACCGTGCTTCGAGCGGTGGTGCCGAACTGAACCATGATCTCGTGTTTGCGCGGCGTCATAGTTTCCCGCGCGATTTCTCCTTGTAGCGCCCGGGCGACGGATGCCTCACCATCCCGTCGTCGGTAATGTCGGGCGGTCTGAAGCCCTCGTCTCGTTGGCGCGGGCGGACTTCACCATCGCCCGTAGCGCTCGTCGAAGGTGTCATCGGAAGCCACGCTATAGGGCGGTATCTGCCATGCACCGCCGAGTCCTTCGTAGCTCAAGAGGCTAGAGCCCTTCATCAGGTCAACCACGCCATCGCTTATCTGGAACCGAAGCTTCGGAGACGTGGGGTCGATAGGCTTCGCGCGCGCAACCTCGATCTGCGGAGAGGTCGCTGTCATCGCTTTGGGTGCCTGCGTCGATAATGACTCCTGCGGCACCGGCTCGCCCGCGAGCGACGTTTCCTTTGCCTGGTCAGGCCAGACGAACTCCGATTTCGGCGGGACTGCACCGACTTTCTTGTACCAGCATTTGCGCCCATCGATCTGGCGCCAAGACCACCAGCCCGACTCGGACTTGTTGGGTGTATCGAGGCATTCGATTGCCCGCGCTGACAGCGTGAAGACGGAGCAGCAGACCAGCAAACCGATCACGAATATCCGTAACGCGGCGAAGGCGCAGTGGCGAGCCGCCACCTCGAGCAACAGCGTGGATCGGAACGCCCAGCCCACTTCGATCATCGCCCTGCCAGGAAGAATAACGTTTTTCAAATTTTGATTGCGGGCAGTAATCCTCGCTATTGCGGCCTTTTTGTGCGTCAGCTCAAGGAGTTGGAGAAGATGTAGAGGTGCCATTTTCTTGTCGGCACCCCGAGCGGCCTGAAACCGCGCGACAGTGGTATCCATCAACCGGCGTGGGCAATATCGGGAACATATTCGGCGATATCGAGAAGGGTTCCGCGAAGCGTTGGCCGCTCGGGACGCAACAGCAACTTGTGATGGAAGCAAAGTCGTGCGGCTAGTCGCCTGACCGCAGCACATTCCAAGGCTGGCACTTCATGTCGTGCAGCGGTCCGCAATGTGCGCCACGGCGGATTGAGCGAGAGAGCTTATCAAGGACTCGCAGCCGTCAAGCAATCGATGCCGTGCGCTTTGTGGATCCTGAAACTGGATTTCTGGCAACTCATTGGTGGCACGAGGCCGTGCAGCCAGCGGCAAACGGTCGCCCTTCCGATCCTGCGCAGAAGTGGTGGAGGCTCCTGACAAAGCCGGCGCGACGGACACTTCCAATGTGCCAATGATGATTGTGACCACCACGAGACCGACGCAGCCCCAGGTAGGATATCGAGCCTCTCGACGCGGGAATGCTCTTCGGGGCGACATCTGCGTCGGCACGGCCTCATTCCTCTGAGCGATTGTAACGTGGTGCGGCGACACCGAACGCCAGATGCTTCCTTAAAAGCTACGTCCGCAGCTCTCCGATCATCGCTTCGCGGTCGAGTTGCCTAGACCAGATTTCAGCATCTAAAGCTCAAGATAAGGTTAATGGCGCGTTTTCAAATCGAGTTAATATTTGGTGAGGGTTCGGCTGCTCGGCGCTGCGAGTTGGTGCAATCGAATCCAGCGCAGGAAAGCGTTCAAGACCCGGCCGCCGGGTTTCCGAATCACCGCCTTCTCGCCGTGCGGTCACGAGCGGGATCTGGGATGGCCCAATTGGCTGTCGCAGGGCGGCCGGCGGCGGCTTGAAGATTTCAAACAGACCCGCGCCGCTGTTCGTCCTCGAGGGCGCGGTCGATGGCGTCGATAACCGTCTGCAACTCGACGATCCTTTGTCGTGCTTGCTCGGTCTCGCCCCGTCTGTAGGGACCGGCAATCACCTTGGCACAGGCCCGCCGTTCCTCGACCAGCTTCTCCCGCGCGTTCAGTAGATCCTCCGCGTTTGGATCCATCGGGGTGCTCCAACATTTCGTGAAAGGGCGGCCGAAGCCGCCCCCTTATACGCTTTTCACTGATGGGCCGAACCCCATGCCCAGGTCCATTGGCGAGCCTCGCCTCGTAGTCGTCGGTCGCGTGCCGGGGCAAGCGGCTGTGGACGTGGACGTCGCCTCAATGCTCGACCGAGGGGGCTCTCGCGTCGGGCGCATGCCTCGCGGTGGCCAGCCACTCGCAAGTCTCATGCATTCGCGCGCGGGATCTCCAGCAGGAGCCAAATACCACAATCCTTCCGTTTTACGGGACCATCGGCATCGGCGGCGAAAGCGATTTATGTGATGGCCATCACATTGCAGACGCACAGGCCGTGCCAGTTTTCCAACCTCGATGGTACCGCGCAAGCGGTTGAGCTGAACCGCAACGGGAGGAGAAATGACGATGCGCAAGATCAGTGGGTTCGCCATTGCCGCCGCTTTGATCTTGGCCGGCATTGCCGGATGGGCCGCCTCGACGACTCACGCGCGCGTGGACGCCGCCGTGACGGGCGCCCGGATCGATCCGATTGGGTTGACGACGACGGCGGGGCTGTCGGTCGAGGAGTACGAGGACTACTCCTTGGTGTTCCATTGAGCGGTCGCACTTGACGGCGATGGATCGTCAGCCATGGAGGCGATGACTTGGCGGTCCCGCCAGGACTGAAAGAACCACGAAATGCGACCAGGACACCCAAACCGGGCTTGCACCAAGGTATATCGGCGCAAGCCCTCCATACAATGGACCGCTTCATCCGCCGCATCGTAAAACGCGGGTGGTTGCCGAGACTAACATTTGGTTGTGGGGGGCGCGGCTATGGAAGAGGGGCGGATAACGCGGTTGCTCGGATTGGTCCTCGGCGGGTTGCTCATTTGCAGCCTCGTCCTCAACGCCTTGGCATACTCGATAGTCAACAGCGGAAGGCGTTTTGCTCAACCCGAGCCTTCGCTTGTTTCGGAAACGCTGCGACTTTTGAAAGTGGCGCCGTGCGGATTGATCGTAGGAGGCCTCGTTACCTGCTCGATTCGTTCCATCACAGCGGTTACCTGAACGTACGTCCATCGAGCCCATCGGGCGGTGGTGCGCGACGTTCGTCGAGCTGGGCAGCGATGGCATTGGTTTGACTGATGAGTTCGTGCACGTCATGTTGGGCAAGCTCATTGAAGCTCTAATACCGCCTCCATATCAGATAGACTTGGCAATGTAAGGAAAGGATGTGATGGATTTGACGAGTTCTGGATTGCGCTGGATGTAGAGAACGGCCTCTCTGAGTTTTGCGCGTACGGCGTTCATGGATTTGAGGGCGAGGTTCTTGAAGATCTTTTCGCGGATTTCGTCCCAGAGGTTCTCCTTTGGGTTCAAGTCCGGCGAATAGGGTGGCAGGAACAGAAGCGTGATGTTGTCGGGAACCGCGAGCAGGCCGCACTGATGGTTGGGAGCACCGTCGAGGACCAGGAGAATTTGCTGCCTGCGGTATTTTCTGGACAGAACATCGAGGTAGATCTGGAAGCAGGCAGTATCCGATGCGGGCATGATCAGATAGACGCATCTTCCATCCTTGGGACAGACCGCGCCGTAGAGGTAGATGTACTCGCGAATGAGCTGCGCGGCGACCTCGGGTCTGACGCCAGTGGGAGCCCAGCAAGGCCGCGGGCGGTTCATGCGTCCGAAACGCGCTTCGTCGGCGAACATGACACGTAAGCGACGACCGCGCTTGGCCGCCGCCCGCTTGGACTTCCTCACAGCATCACGAAAGCCGTTTTTTTAAAAGCATTTTGCGCCGCGAGGTTCCGCTTGGGATGGAACGGGCGCGGCATCAGCTTACGCCAGCCATGCCGATGCAGCAGATTGTACACCGTGCTGTCACTGGTCGGGTGCCCGATCGCCTTTTCGTAAGCCGCCTTGAGATCGTGGATGTTCAACAACTCGCCAGCCCCCGCGGCATGGGCGAAGCGCGCCAGCAAGGCCTTCTCCTCGGCCACGGTCATGTTCTCGTGCTTGCGTCCGCCGTTCGCCTTGGGCTTGAGCGCCTTGATGCCACCGTGATTGTAAGCCATATGCGCGCGGTTCACCGTGCTCAGCGAAACGCCCATGGCCGCCGCAATCGCCGGCTGCGTCATTCCGCCCTCGCGCAGCAGCACCATCTGGATGCGCTCGCGCTGCGTCGCTGGAAGCTTCCATCGCAGCGCCGTCCTCAGCCGCCGCACCTCGGCTTTGCTGCATTTGACCATCCGCTCCTCCCGAATCAGATGGTCACAGCAGAATCACATCTCAAATTCCGAATACAACTCCCCCGTCGACGGTATTCTCCGGACTAATACGCCGAATTCATGCTGTTCTGGAGCCGGTATAAGATCCAGCCCGTTCGGCCAGCTCGACGACATTGAAATGCCGGCCTTGCCTTGATCAAGTTCAATCCAACCCGATCTGAACTGGAAGCATTGATGGCGGTGCAGATCGTCGCAACCCGCTAATCTAATCCAGTGCCCATTCTGAGCCTTACCTGGTTTGACCCAACCCGACGTAGAGCGAACTGAAATCCCGCAGCGCAGCAATCTCCTGCTGTATCGAGGTGTGCTATCCATTCGGTCGGAAGCACGGAAGTTGGTAGGGCGCACTTCACAAGGAGAGCAGAATGCGTGCCGCGACCAGGATCGCTCTCGCCGTGCTGCTCGTCCTCGCCTCCGCGTCGGAGGTCACGGCTCAAAGCCGCCACCGCGCCGCTCAACGCGGCGGAACGCCACCGGCTCAATTCCAGCAGCGCAACCCGACCGCGAGCCCCGCCGTGAAACCGTTCACGGCCGAGGAGAAGGGCTGGTTCGACCGCGCGAGCAAGGTCTACTGATTTTCTCGACCTCGTTCTTCCGGATGTGCCACTGCATGTCTGCCGAGCCGGGAGGGTTCGAGCAATGAGAGGGCGCTCGTCCATCACGCTCCTCGGCGGTGCGGCCGTGTCGTGGCCACTAGTGTCCCGTTTCCGACGTTCGCTTCACATTGCAGCACGCTCGAGTGCGAACGTCGGAAGCAAAGGGACACTAGCAGAGTCTATGGTGCTAGTGCGGTTTTGTCTTTGACGTTCCGATGACGGAACCGCCGCGAGACTGATCGGAACGTCAAAGACACCGCACCAGCAGCGCGCGCATTAACCAACGAGGCCGGTGATCGGAGGGCTGTACGGCGTTTCAGAAGCACAGTGGCGAGTGCCTACCGCCGGTTTCAACTTGGGACCGTCAGCAAGAGAGAGGTAACTCCTTGTTAAGGGGTGTGCAGACATCGTGGCCAAGAAGTCTCGATGAACATCTTTGTCATGCACACACTCAGCAGCGCAGCACGGGCCGTAGGTGTCGCCAAGTCTACGATCTATAGGGCAGTCAGGGCTGGTCGCCTCTCCGCGCACAGACTGACGAGCGGGACCTATGCGATTTACCCTGGTGAGTTGCTTCGCGCATTCCCGGCGACCCCTTCGTCTAGTCGATCCGCTGCGGCTCTGACGGAGCAAAAAGAAATCTACTTTCCGATGTGGGACGTAAGCTAAATCTCGCGTGGCAGTGCACACGAGATCCAGCGGGCCGAAGGGACGCCGCAATGGCAACTACAAGCATGGTCGCTACACCTTCGAGCACCCTTTCAGCGCAGCTCGTTGCGGGGTAGGACCGGAGACGTTCCCTTACTCAGCAACGGCGTCGCCAACCGGGCAGACTCACCCGAAATCCGTCCATCTCAAACCTACCGTCCTACCACCTCCTCGAATCAAGTCCGGGGGTTGTGCGGGCAGCAGTTGAGGGAGTGCGGACCCACCGAGGAGGGCCAATGCGATGCCCAACATCTGCCTTATCCGGCGCGAATGAATCCTGCTTCATTGCAGAGGGAACGTGGGGAAACGGGCAATGAAGGCGGTCTTGTTGGGCGCGGTCGTGGCGATCACGTCGACGTTGGCACATGCGGAAGACATGGCGGAGATGATCTCGCGGTACCGACACGCATACGGCCTGTCGACCGTCAAGACCGACCCGCAACTCACCGCGATCGCCGAACGGCAGGCAAAGGCAATGGCCGCCTCCGGCATCATGGATCACAGCGTGGCCGGCTCATTCGCCTCCCGGATATCCGGCGTTGGTACGGGCATGGCGGCCGAAAACATAGCGGCCGGCACCAAGACGTGGGCGGATACGTTCCGGGCCTGGCAGACCTCGCGGGGCCACAACGCGAACCTGCTGCAATCCAGAGCCGACATTGTCGGGGTCGCCGTCGCCCGCAATGAGCAAACCCGCTACAAGACCTATTGGGCCATGGTGATCGCGGAAAAGCCATCCAAGAAGAAAGAGCCCAAGGCTACGGCAGAACGGAAAACTGCGGAGCGCCAAGAGAATGCCTGGAACTCCGAAAATCCGATTAGCACGATTAAGAATCTTGTCTGCAAGTATCTGTGCTGAACGGAACCGTGTGGCGTCACCAGCGACGCACACTTCCCGCGCCCCCTTTTCTGATGCGCGGCGGCAGGCGCTGGCGGCGGCGAAGTCATGAAGAAGCGCCGAAAGCGAGCGAAGGCCTCGTCGAGGGTCTACGCCATCCCGGGTCTACCCCGGAACGCAATAGCTGATGGTGCAAATTCCGCTGCGACGTGCGCATCGGCTCAGGGCGATCACCTTGGCATCGCCGACAAAGAAGCTGCGACCGTAAGCAAGCGAGCGCGCACCGACCGCCTGGCATACGAATGACGGATATACAAATGCCGAGGCCTCAGAGGAGGCAAGCGCAAGCAGCGCAGTCGCGAATGCGAGTGAACCTAGAGTCTTACCCATACCGACCTGCTCCCTATTAGACCAGCCTTGCTTTTATAGCTTCTGTAACGGGCCTCGATTGGTCAATCCCTTTTTTGCGTCATCCACTCGCTCTGGCGCAATCCGGGCACGCCGACCAGGAACGTGCCAAGAAGTTGGTTCGCGGGCCGGGTTACCCCCCTCTGATATCGACACCCGCTCGGCCCTAGTGTCCCGCTTCCGACGTTCGCTTCACATTGCAGCACGCTCGAGTGCGAACGTCGGAAGCAAAGGGACACTAGCAAGTCTATGGTGCTAGTGCGGTTTTGTCTTTGACGTTCCGATGACGGAACCGCCGCGAGACTGATCGGAACGTCAAAGACACCGCACTAGGCGGCCCTGGTGCCCCATCCAGCGCCAGGGTCGCCGCTGTACCGCCTATCCTAAGCCAATCTCAACCTGAAACACCGATGCGCTGCGGGGCATCGTGCCGCTGCACTCCGTTTGTTAGCTTATCCGGGGATCATTTGGGGAACCCTGACCTGGGTTTGCCATACGAAAGCCACCGACTACAGGCTTCAGATAGGAAAGGTTCCAAGTCGGGGGTATAGCAATGATCCGCGCCCCGGTTGTCCGTGCGTTTGTGCTGACGGCGGCTTTTGCCGCGGCATTGACGCCGGTCACGTGCCTTGGCGAAGACAGCAATCAGTTGCCGACCAGGGCAACAAAGGCGTTGCCGCCCGAGCTGCTCTCGCTGTTCCGACAAAAGAAGATGCCGAAACATTCACCGATCCTTGTGCGCATTTTCAAGGAAGAGGCGGAGCTCGAAGTCTGGAAGCAGGACACCACCGGCCGTTTCCAGATCCTCAAGATCTATCCGATCTGTCGGTGGTCGGGCGATCTTGGGCCGAAATTGCAGGAGGGCGACCGTCAGGCTCCAGAGGGGTTCTATACAGTTACGCCCGAGTTGATGAATCCCAACTCCGCCTTCTATCTTGCGATCAACACCGGCTACCCCAACAGCTTCGACAAAGCGAACAACCGCGACGGCAGCTTGCTCATGATCCACGGCGACTGCTCGTCGAGCGGTTGCTATGCCATGACCGACGAACAGATAAGCGAGATCTATTCGCTGGCGCGCGACTCATTCCTCGGCGGCCGGCCGTCATTCCAGGTCCAGGCCTATCCGTTCCGCTTGACGCCGGCGAATTTGGCGCGGCATCGAAATAATCCGAACTTGGCCTTCTGGAAGATGCTCAAGATCGGCAACGATCACTTCGAGACGACGCATCTCGAACCCAAGGTGGATGTGTGCAATCGCCGCTATGTATTCGATGCGCAACCTCCCCCGAATTCGCCGAATCCTCTTGTGTTCAATCCCACCGATAAATGCCCCGCCTTTGTCGTGAATCCGAAAATCGCGCGGCGGGCGCTGGAGAAACAACGCACCGACGAGGTCGAATACGCGCAATTGCTCAAAGACAACGTGCCAGCCGCCCCGATCTACAGCGGACTGGACGGCGGAATGAATAAGGTTTTCCTCGCACGGTTTCCGGTCAGAGTGACGCTTGCGAAAGTGCTGCCGTATGCATCTTACTGGCCGCAACTGCCACCGATCCCCTGGGTCGACAACGATGGCTCGTTGACGAGTAAATGGTTTGGCACCTTGTTCTGATCGACATGGGCGTTGCGGTACGCACGTGCGTGACGATTGCCCCGCGCTACGTACCCGGTAGAATACACGGCCAACACAATTTTTTTGGCCTCGTACCCCAATGTTCGTTTTGATTTTGGATCATGAGAGGCGCAATAGGCTGTTGCTGCGGATTGCGTTTCACGACCCATATTTGATCGAGCAGCCATAGGCGGGCGAGGACGTGGCGGAGACCGGCTTGCCCTGCGAGATCTACGTGAAGGTGCGGAAACGCATCCCAAAGCTGTGCTAGTGGCGCTGGGGCGAGCGCCGTGGCCAAGCTTTTTTTCGGCGTTACCGACTGAATTGACGTTGGATTGCAAACCGGATCATCGAAGAGATGCAATCAGATCGGCGGTGGCTGCCCGCGAAGGTTTTGACGGCCGGTGGAAAAAAGGACCTGATTGATGATCGCTATCCGAGCGAACAGGACCCTTCCAATCACTGGCTCGCCCCTGTGCACTATTTTTGGAATGCATAGTCAACAGCGGCTCGTCATGGAGTTTGCTCTCGAAACCGCATCGCGGCGCGGCGAGGTCGTGCGACTCGGTCCGCAACAGTCAAGAACGGACGCATCCGTATCGAGCGCACCCATGGCAGTGAAGATGTGCACCTGCCGATTTCACCCGAACTGCAAGCGGCTTGTGATGCGATGCCGAAATCGCATCTCACCTACATCGTCACCGCCTACGACAAGCCGCGCTCGAAGTAAGGGCTCGGCAATGACTTCGCGCGGTGGATGACCGACGCCGGGTTGCCCGCGCGTTGCCGGTTGCACGGTTTGAAGAAGGGCGGCATGCGCCGCTTGGCCGAAGCCGGCACCACCACTCACGAACTGATGGCGATCTCCGGGCACAAGACGCTTTCCGAAGTCCAGCGCTACACCGACGAGGCCAACATGAAGAAGCTGGCAACGTCGGGCATGGCCAAGCTGCGGGGCCAGAGCGGGAACGCCGATGTTACAAACATTGCGGCCCCATTGCACAGCCAGGCCGGAAAAGCTTGAAACATCAATGGCCGGTGCGAGGGATTGGCGGTCCCGACAGAAGTAGTCGAGGCAAGTCTTTTCAATTGCGTAGCGTGGCAAACACCCGCAAAGGCTTTTCGGCACGTTGGCAAACCGTACACGGCCGCGGCGCAGCCGCCGCCGCTCGGCCAGAGGTCGCCATCGCGGATACGTTGGTTGCGCTGCTGCCATCACCCGACGAGCCCTCCGGCAATCCAAAGCAGAACCAGGATGAAACGGTCTGCATGGTGGCTCCTGTCACCCACCGCGGAGACCACGGCTCGCCATTGCCAGCACCGCAATGGTGGTCACGCCACCAAACAACACGATGGACAGCATCTCTAGCGCGATCCAGTCCATGTTGTGACCCCCTACGAGGCTAGAACGTCGGCGTCTTGCCCTTCTTGGTCGCACATCCACTCGATGCCGCGGCAGGCGGCGACCTCGTCGCACCGGCCGGAATATCCATGCACGACCTCGGTGAGCTGCGCCCGTACAAGGTCGGGCAGCTGGGTATTCCTGACGAGGTAATGCAGCGCCTTGTCTCGGGCGAACGCCGAGACGGCGAGGCGGCGGGGGCGGAAACGCATGTCGTGTCGATCTCCGGTGAGGCCGGGGTTCGTGAGTGTGCGGCATGGCGCATACGGCCGCCATGACACAGATCAAAAGTAGACGGAAAAGATGCCTCGCCGATCAGCGCTTCCGCCCGGCGCGATCGACCGTCTGGGTCGAGCGCGAAATGACACAATCGGGAGGTCGTTCTTCTCCATCTCCTTGAGCATTGGACTCGGCGCGCAGTTTGATCTCGGTGGCGTGCTCGATCAGCACAAACCCTCGGGGGCGTAGACTTCCATCGCCGTTTCTTCACGGACAGGGCCATCGAACCGGTTTGATATTGTACCGTATCGTGATACACTATGAACTCTATACCGAGACACTTAGCGGTGCCTGATTTGAAACGAATCAAGAGTTGGTCAAAGGAAATGGCAAACGGACACGGCGGCAGACGACCAGGCGCAGGCCGCAAGCCGGGTGCGACTACCCGAAGGACACGCGAGATCGCCGAGCGCGTGAGCGAATATGAGCGCGCAGCCCCATTGTAGCGCTGGCGCGTATTGAAACGCGCAGATCGCATGTCCGCTGTCGCGACGTTACCTGGATCAGAAAGCGGCGGATGAACTCGCTGAGTGAGCGTCATCACCTTGTCGCGCTCGGGGCCTCTATCCGGTAATCCTTCCACTTGAAGGTGACGTTTTTGTCGTCGAGCGCGATCCGTTGGCTTGCGGCCAATGCTTATCAGCGACGGCGATCACGTAGTCGATCTCGCGCGAGGGCATGAAACGAAATAGCCCTCCATAAATCCACCGCACGATTTGGTTCATGCGCGCGCGAATTTCCGGCGCCCTCAGTCGCTCGGGGGTGACCCTGGCGAACGGTACGTAGGTCATGTGTACGACGCTCTCGACGCATACGCCGGTGAAACCCGCATTCTCGAGTTGATGCACATAGCCGGTGCGAGGGTGCCAGTTCGCGGCCGGCGCACCGTATAGCGAAGCCTCCCACGTTCCCCTCGAGCTGCCTTCCATGGGGAGCAGGTCCGCGGTCGCGAGGCGGCCCCCGGGTTTCAGCACACGAAACGCTTCACGGAAGAACGCTTCGCGCGTGTCGAAGTGAAAGGCACAATCGAGCGCCATCACGCGGTCAAAGCTTGCGTCAGCGAATGGCATCCGGGTGGCGGAGCCCAGATGCAGGCGTATACGTTCTTCGAGCCCCACCGCGCGGACCCGCTCACGTGCTGTCTCGACCTGCACGCGAGCGATGTTGAGACCGTCGATCGTTGCGGGGCCGAAGCGTCGGTGCCAGAACAACGCCGCGTCCCCGAAGCCGAAGCCGCAGTCGAGCAGGGCACAGCCAGGACGCAGATCGGCCGCCTCTCCCAGCACGTCTGCCAGGCGCTCGCAGGCTTCATCATAGCGTGTCGCACCGTCCCAATAGCCGACATTCAGATAAAGGCTCGACTCCCCAAGCGTATTGTTCGTGGAAATGAAGTCGTACATCAGCGCCGCTCGTCTCTCGAAGCCGGCGTTGAAGATGCCAAAGATGCTGTCGCTTACGCGGCGCATATCGGCGGATACCACATCAAAACAGGTGACGAGCGTCTAGTCGTTCTTGATCGCTAGTTGGCGGGGCGCCTTCAGCCGATCCGCAGAGAACAGGGCGGAACAGGGACAGCATAATCAGGGTCTCAATTTCCTTGTCCGCCGAGAACGGACCACGAACGTTGCTACCCAACGCGGTGCAACAGCCGGTACAGGGACACAGGACGATCCGTCGGGATCATTTCTGCCGACGAATATTCGGCGGAGGCGATTGCAGATCGCAGAAAGGCGGCGGAGGTCTGCCGATTGCTACGAAGGATTTTGGCGGCTCTCTAACCCTCTTAATCCGCGCGGAAAAAGTGATCGAGTGAAACGCCGCGAACTCATCACGCTTCTCGGCGGGACGGCAAGCGTGCTGCTGCGTCTGCTCACGGCCGCTCCTGGCACGGAGCTGCCGATCCAGGATGTCCGCTGTCACGGTGAGTATTGAGGGTAGAGCGGACGTGCTGCACGAATTGCGTGGGGTAGCGGCTCTCCTCAGCCGACCATGCCACTCCGGAAATGTCCGACAGCTGCGTCATGTGCTGCGTCATCTCCTGCGACACCTGAATAGCTTGTTGCCCTTACGCTCGATACGACGTCAACGGATTGCGACCAGCCGTTCGGCCATCTGACGATCGAGGAGCTCAAACGAGCGACTGGTGCGGTCATATGCGTGCATGCTTCCAGACCCGACGTCGAACCACCATCCGTTCAGTCGGAGCTTACCGCCCAACACTCTCTCGCGCACGATCGCGTAGGACATCAGATGCTCGAGTTGCACCAATACATTGAGCTGAGAGAGCTGATCGTGCGGCGACAACGTTGCGTTGAGCGCTCCCTCGTGCTGCAGGCGGAAAGCCGCCGCCTGAGCGTGGTGCAGCCACTTGTTGAGATTGGGCGTCTCGGGCGGGGCGCTTTGCGCCAGGACCGCTTTCATCGCACCGCACCCGGAGTGCCCGCACACGACGACGTTGGTGATGTTCAGAACCAGCATCGCATACTCGATCGCGCTCCGCTCCGAGAGATCGCCGGTCGAAATCCCATCGGCGGTCGCTGGCGGTATGAGGTTGCCTACATTGCGCATCGTGAACAGATCGCCCGGGAGCGTCGATGCCAGCAGGTCCGGCACTACCCTGCTGTCGGCACAGGTTATAAAAAGCGCATCCGGGGCTGGCCGACCGCGAGCTCCCGAAAGCGCGGCAGATATTGCGGCAACAGCCGCTCCCGAAAATCGACAATCCCCGTGACGAGTTTCCGCACGCTCGAGGCTTCCTTCGCGTCTATCGCCGGTCGACGGTCAGCACGACGCTCCAGATTTTCGGCGGCGCCTGGCAAGCGGCAGCGCGCGAGCTCTGGATCAAGAAGGAAATGCCGCTCGCCGAGTGTGCCCGCCTGTTCGCGCTGCTCAACATGAGCCTGGCCAACGCGATCAGGCGGCGTGCCACACTGCAGATGAAGTCCCATGCCCAACGGGCAACGCGCGACGAATAACGTACTTGGTTGAATTGAGGCTGGGCCCTGCATCGGGTTCTTGCCATCCGAATACAGGCCTTTGCCTGCCAGGGCAAGCAGCGCCCCCAACCCTGGTTATTGCGCGGCAAGCAGCGCCCCCAACCCTGGCATTGCGGGCCACTCTGAGCTGCTTAGTCGGTTATTTTTTGTGGCAATACCATCGCAAGGGCCATCCGTCCAGCGGTTTAGCAGGCGACTGTGGCCGACACGCAACAGTATTTGGCTGTGCGTTGATATAGTGTTCTGAGAGATTGGGTTCGGGCCCCGGCGAAACATACGGCGCTTTTGAGACCCACTCAAAAACACGGGGGATATTTATGAAGAAGCTCTTGCTTGCGACTTTCGCTGTTGGTGCGCTGGCAGCGGGCTCGGCCAGTGCGGCCGATATGGCAGTGAAGGCCCCGCTTCCGCCGCCACCTCCGGCGTGCGCGCAATTCGGCGGCTTCTATGTCGGCGGCAATGTCGGCTGGGGCTACGGCGACCATACATTCAGAAACCTCGACGGTTTTGGGGTCCAGGCGGGTGTCTTTGCGAACGAGGCGAGTACGAGCGAGAGCGGCTTCGTCGCCGGCGTCCAGGGCGGCTACAACTGGCAATTCCGCTGCACGCTCTTCGGCATCGAGGCCGATTACAACTTTGCGGACATCGACCATGATCGCACTTTCACCGGCCCCCTTGCGCTGGCAAGCTTGCGGTGTCCAGCAGCCTTCAAAGCTTCGGCACGGTCAGGGCGCGCTCGGGCGTCATCGTCGACAACCTCCTGCTGTACGTGACCGGCGGCCTCGCCTACGCCACCACCGAGCGGAGCGTCGCGCTTACCTTCCCTGGAGCGCCTCAATTTGACCAAGGCCCCTTCTCGGACGAGAAGACGCGCTGGGGCTGGACCATGGGCTTCGGCACGGAGTGGTCGTTCGCGCCCAACTGGAGCTTCAAGAGCGAGGTGCTCTACGCCCGCTTCGAAAAGGAAGAGAAGACACACATCTGCAGGATCTTCTGCAACCCCGACCAAGCGTTCCGCTTCGAGCATGAAAGCTCGGCCTGGGTCACCCGCTTCGGCATCAATTACCGGTTCGGCGGCGGCACGTACGGCGGTGGCATGTACGGCGGCGGCTACTGATCCGCGCGACACAGAACGCAAAAGAGTTTGGGGCCCCGGCATCGCGCCGGGGCCTCTTGCTTGTGTGCCGAGCATGATCGACAGTTTGGCGGTGGAAGTCCTCTATCCAGCCTGATCGTGGCGAAGGATTAGCGAAGCGTAAGGGCGTCGTCTTGAGGCGGGGTCCGATGGAAGCGTGGAGCAAAGCCGCGGCCTGACGGACAAGAACCGGATAAAGAGGCCTGCCCGGGCGGACGCGTGAGCAAGCGATCGCGAAGTCCAGCGATCAAGCCAGGAGGTATCGGAGCGATTTTTGCAACCCGTCAACCGTTCACGAGGGCGACCGATGTCTGAAGTGGGTCAAACGCGTCGGCTGCAACCAACGCCTCACCTATGTGTCCCTACGGCAACTCCCCGAAACCGGACATAAAATCAAAGTGTTCATGCAACGCAACAACGTCCTTCCCTGCACCCACCGCCCTTCGGCCAATTAGCCTCTTTCCGCTACCATAA
Source organism: uncultured Alphaproteobacteria bacterium (assembly GCA_963840535.1). GTDB lineage: Bacteria > Pseudomonadota > Alphaproteobacteria > Rhizobiales > Xanthobacteraceae > VAZQ01. Next base: position 7,236 of record CAWIZJ010000045.1, on the reverse strand, counting down.
TCACAAACCGCCTCGACCGCCCCCCCGGCACCCGCCCCCCATTGAGCCAAGCGATCACTCCATCTCGGCAATGATCGTTTCGAGCTTCGCAACGTTTTCACTGTGGCGACCCGCGTTGTATTTGAGCAACACGTTTCGGAGAAATGATTAGTCGCAGCTTTCCTATCTTGCTCGAAGCGGTCGTGATCCAACAATCGAGCTATCGTGTACCCGGCTGTGTGGTGGAGTGCGGGGGGCTGAGTGATGAGACCGCGGCAGCTGTTTGCGTTGATGGTATTGTACGGAACGGCCGCTCTCGTCGGTGGGGGCGCTGCCAGGCTTGGCGTCTTCGATTTGTCCGACATCGAGAATATCGCAACGCCGATCGGGGACCGCGGGGCGACAAGCGCCGCAACATCTTTAAGCGCTTACGCCGGGGGGGCCGTCGACGCACCTTTAGCAAGCGCAATGGCATCTTTAGCAAGCGCATTGGCATCCAGAGCCGCCGTGGGGATGTCCCATCTCGAGCTTCCCGAGCCTGCCGTCGCGCCTGCGGCCATGTCCGTTGGTAAGGCGGCGACGGCTGATCCAGACCCAGCCAAAACTGGCTTCGACACCGTGGGCTTTTCCGCTGCCGAGGTGCCCGTGGTCGAGGCGCCTTTGCCCGATTCTCCGTCCGCCGCCGCCCGAAACACGCGAGCAGCTCGTGTCCCTGTCCACGTTGAAGGAGGTCAAGGAGTATCCGATACCAGTCGTGCGCCCGGCTGAAACTCCCGACGAATGCCTCGTGGCGGAAATTTGCATCGACGAGTACCTTGGTCGCTGTACGAACGGACGCCCAAGATCGACACGAACAAGGTGACGGAGCGAATCAAGGCGACGGTCAAGAAGAAGGGCAAAACGCGGACCATAACCAAAACCATTACGAAGTACGTTGTGGGGGACTTCACCTGGAAGGATCCGATAGCGGCACAAAAAGCCGGCATGTCGCTCAAGGATTACGTGATCGGAGGCATGGATCGTAGGTTCAAGCTGAAGCTTTACCACGCGCTGCGCGCGATGGACGACGCCGGGCTCATGCCGGGCATCACCAGCGCATTCCGCTGCGATTACCGGCAATCGATCGTAAGCGGCACCAAGGCTGCGAGCGACAGCTCATACCATGGCGGGAGCCGCCGCGGCGGCTACGGCCGCGGGCTTGCGGCCGATCTCGTGAGCGTCAAGGGCGAGACCCGTATGCAGCGATTCGCCTCGAGCCAAGAGCTGTGGAAGTGGATCGATGCGCACGAGAAGGAGCTTGGCATCGGGCGCCCGTATCTCGATCGAGACCCGCCGCATGTCGCGCCGCTCGATGGCAAGGAGTATGCCGCCAAGCGCGGCCGGCCTAATGTGCAGAAGGCAGGATCGAAAACAAACAATGCCCAAGAGGCAGGATTGGAGACAAAGGAGCGCCGGCTGGGTGTCGCAACAATCCCGGCACAGTGATGCGCGCAAAGCCGACAAAATCGTCGAAGGTGAGCAGCCTTCAAAACCGGGCAAGCGTACAACGTTGAAATGACCCGCGCCTTCCGGCTTGTCCCGCTCATGCCTCTTGGGTTCACAAGCACGCGCCAGGGCCGACAGATCGAGGCGCTCGGACAGAATTCGAAGACTATCGAACAGGCCCAACGCGAGCCACGTTGCCGGTCCGATCACAATCAGAAGGAACTATCCAATCGTACGCCGGATAGAGCGCTACCGTTAGCACTGCGCTCCAGATCGCGATACTGATGAACGGACGCACTAGGAAGAAAGAAAAGTATAGGAAAAGACCGAGGACCCCGAGCCGGATCGTCAGCTCGACCCATGTTGCCGTTAACTGATCGCTGCTGGATTGATCATGATCGGTGCTGGGCATGTTCTTTGACTTCCGACACCGGCCCCCTGCCTTCCGGGTTGGGATAGGTCACAACCACTGCGCAACCGCAATAAGCACGAGTGACGTTGCGTGCACCGACGACCAGTTGGTGTGGGGGCCGGGAGCCGCACATGACCACATCGTCGCGCGAGAACTTTGCTGTGCAATGCGGCAAGATTGCTCATCGAATGGCAGAGATGGGTCATTCACGTCGTTTCGACGATGCCCGCGATTGGTCCGGTCTACCCTCGACAGCGGATGTGATGGTGCAGCGCCGCGAGTGGTCGAAGTGTGCCATAAACGGCCATGGCGCTATGTTGAACCAACGACGGAGATGTAAGGCAAAGACGATTTGGAGGGCATCATCAAACTGGCGTCAGACCCGAGGCCGCCGCGCAGCTCATTCGCGAGTATATCGACCTCTACGGCGCGGTCTGTCCCAAGGATGGAAGATGCGTCTATCTGATCATGCCCGCATCGGACACTGCCTGCTTCCAGATCTACCTCGATGTTCTGTCCCGAAAATACCGCGGGCAGCATATTCTCTTGGTTCTCGACGGTGCTCCCAACCATCAGTACGGCCTGCTCGCGGTTCCCGACAACATCACGCTTCTGTTCCTGCCACCCTATTCGCCGGAGTTGAACCCGAAGGAGAACCTCTGGGACGAAATCCGCGAAAAGATCTTCAAGAACCTCGCCCTCAAATCCATGAACGCCGTACGCGCAAAACTCAGAGAGGCCGTTCTCTACATCCAGCGCAATCCAGAACTCGTCAAATCCATCACAACCTTCCCTTACATTGCCAAATGTATCTGATATGGAGGCGGTATTACCTTTGCCGCCGCCCATAGCATCTGCACATTTACCAGAAGCCGATTATCGATATCGGCCTGCGAGAAGTGCTCCAATCCCGGGAAATGTTACGATGGCCGCCGAAGCTTTGAACCGGCGCAGGGTCTAGAGTGCGGTCAGCATACGAGGATGTCGGCAATGGCCAGCAATGCAATGTTTGCAACAATCGCGGCGCTTGCGGGGGATCCAGCTCGTGCCGGAATGCTTCATGCATTGATGGACGGTCGTTGCCGCACGAAAAACAGCCCTCGCTAGCGAGTGTCTGGCGGCGGATCGAGAGCCGTGTAGGTCCGGCAGGAAGCTATGAGCTTCTTTGAGCGTCTCAAGATTGAGGCATCCGCCGAGTGGCGCGCCTACACCGAGGACCCCTTCACCCATGGGATGGCTGATGGCACCTTGCCTGAGGCGTCCTTTCGGCACTACCTCGTTCAAGACTACCTGTTCCTTATCGAGTTTGCCCGCGCCTACGCGCTCGCCGTCTACAAATCACTTCATCTGGCTGATATGCGCGAAGCGGCGTCTGGTCTGTCGGCGATCCTCGATGTCGAGATGAACCTTCACGTGAAGCTTTGTGCAGGCTGGGGTCTGTCGCCCGCCGACCTCGAGCAAGCTCCGCCAGCGGCCGAGATGCTGGCCTATACGCGCTATGTGCTCGATGCGGGGATGCGCGGCGATCTGCTGACGCTCAAGGTGGTGCTTGCTCCCTGCGTGATCGGCTATGCTGAGATTGCGACATATCTCGCAACGCGACCCGGTGCATGCGCCGCAATGAACCCCTATCGGGTCTGGATCGACGAGATGGAGGTGCGCCATATCAAGAGGTCGCAGCGAAGGCGCGGACGCACCTGGACCGCCTTGCCGATCTATACGCCACGCCCGCGCGCGAGGCCGAGCTAATCGCGATCTTTAAGGAAGCGACCCGGCTTGAGGTCAACTTCTGGGAAATGGGCTGGCGGGCGGGCAAGCGTATTGAATAGGCCTCACTGAATTGAGGAGTGTCGTCATCTCGACGGATTGACCATATATCCGCGATATGTCCGCTTGTCCCTCGACTTCGGCCGAACTCCGCATTGCGGCAAATTGTAGAGAAGTGCCAACAGCCGACATTCGCCCAGTGTACGCGTCAGCCTGTGCTGGTCATGCAAAAGCGCCGTTGGGCTTGCCGTCGTGTACCATCTTTTGGCAGTACGCATAGAGCGCGTCGTAAACGATCCACTCTGCTGCATTCACTGCGTGGTCGTCCTTGAATCCGAGATGGCGAAAGCCCTCGGCAACGGCATTGAGGCCCGGACCTTCGGGCTGATGATAGAGCGTGTTGTCCGTGTCGGCGCCATTGACGATCTTCCCAAGCAAGACGAGCGCCGGATCACCGGTGAGCTTGTATTTTTTCAAGATCGCCTCAAACGAGCACTCCTTGCCGTGATGCCCTAATTCGACATCCTTCACGTCGTAGGGAATAGCGTCGAGACGTTTCGCCTCCTCTATGACCTTGTCGGGCGGAACGAAGACGAACTCCGCGCTCTTATCGACGAATTTCTTGATGAGCCAGGGCAGGCCACGCGATCGACTTTCACACGTTCGCGAGTGATCCATTTCATGAGATATTCCTTGTGCCATAGTGCATGAGTGTGACAAGCCTGCAGGTCGTGACATTCCGTGCGATCATCAGGTCGTGTCGACAAATACCGCGGCACGATGTGATTGGGGGAGGAAAGCGTAAACTTTGCTTCTCCTCCGGTCGAACGCCAGCGTGTGCGCTCCTGCTTCCGTCGGCACCACCTCCTCGCGGCGCATTGTCCCAACATTGATGACGTCAATTACGCCTGGATCGCCGATCGCGACGTAAAGGCGCCGCGATTGCAGATTGAGGAAAATCACGTCCGGGGCGCCGCTTAAGGGAACATCCCCGAGCACCCGGCCCGACGCCGCATCGATCGCGAACAATATGCCGGCATCGCAGGCGCACAATAGCCGATCGTTGGCCGGATCGAGGTCAAGGCCGTGCGGACCTTCCGCCGAAATCACGTACTCCTTCGATATCTTGGTCGGATCACGGGCATCGATAGCAACGATTCGAGCCGGAGATGCGATGTTGACGAAAAACATCTCACGCGCCGCATCGAAAACTGTCCAACGCGTGCGGCCGGGAACCTTGATTTCGGCGATCCGTTCCCGTCGTCCGATGTCCACGACCGATACCGTATGCTCCGGAACCGACGGGTCGCCGACGTTCGCAGCGATCAGAGTGCCGCGAGCGGCGTCGAATGCGAGCCCATTCGGCTTGGTACCGACTGCGACCTTGAAGGCGTCCCGCTCGGCACAAGGCGCGAATACCGAGACGGTATTCTCGCCTCGATTGCTCGTGAAGACGAGGCCGCGCGCTTCAGAGACGAGCGCGCCTGCGACGGCCGTGAGGCCCGGCATCAATTCAATGTATCGATCTCGCGCGCAGTCGATTATGTCGATGAATCGTTGCTGGTATGCGCGACATAGAGCCGATCCGTTGGTGGATGGACATCGGCGTGATCAAATCCGCCGTTTGATCGATGTGCCGGGAGTTCGACGTGACCGAGTAAACGAAGTGCCATTGCTGCAAGCCTTTCTGCGGTTCAACAGACCATGGGCGCTACAGTGAGGCTCGCGAGCGTGGCTGTGGGGCAGACGAAAATGGCGGGACGGCCCGAATCGCCGATCGAACTCGGCATCGCCGTGCCCAGCAGGTGCGTGGTTTATCGACAGGGATTGTGTTGAGCGACGACATGTTGCGTCCTCCAATTGAGCGGGACGCGATGCTTCGGCATGTCGCCTCGTGGGGAGACCGCATTCCCCATAGCGTTCAGGAGAGCGCTCCGGAGTGAATTTGTCAAGCCGCTGCTGGCATCCGCTGCTGCGCATCTTCGGGGCGGCGAACCCAATCCAGGTCAAATCCACCTGACTATCCCATGCGTGAAGTTTCTTACTTCGCAACCTTATGCCCGGCAATTCGTTGGAGCAGCGGCCCATCTGGTGCTGCTCGAAACCGAGATCAATCCGGTCATGTCCAAATTGATCGAGAACGAAGTCGAGGTCACTGCGGTGCACAATCACATCGTACGCGCCAACCCGGCGACCTTCTACATGCACATCGGCGGACATGGCGATCCCATCAAGATGGCCGAGGCGATCCGCACGGCATTGATGGAGAGCAAGACTCCGTTGCAGGCGCCGGCCACGGCCGCTCCGCCGCCTGCCATTGATCTCGATACCGCGCAACTCGAACAGAGGAGGCTCGCATGAAAAACGGCCTCGCGGCAGTTGCAATTCTTTGCATGGTGGAGGGAAGCGCCATGGCGGATCAGGCAAGCTTCGCGGACGACGTCATCGGGGCAACGCCCAAGGGCTGGACGGCGACGATGACCGGTTGGGGCGAACCCAAATGGACGGTCGAGGAGGATGCGACCGGACCGTCCGCCTCGAAAGTGGTCAAGCAGTCGGGACGCGCTACATATCCACTTTTGTTGCGAGACGGAACCAGTCTGAAGGATGGTTTCGTCGAGGTTCGATTTAAAGCGATATCGGGCAGCGAGGATCGTGCCGGCGGCATCATCTGGCGTGCGAAAGATGCAAACAACTACTACGTCGTCCGCGCCGAACGCGCTCGAGGACAATGTCGTGCTCTACAAGACCGTCGGCGGGAAGCGCAGCTCGCTCGACATCGTCGGTAAGAAAGGCGGCTACGGCGTGAAGTTGCCCGTGCCGGCCGGTCAGTGGCACAAGTTGCGCGTGGAGTTTGCGGGTAGCCGTTTCAAAGCGGTCTTCAACGGCCAAGCCAGCTTCGAGGTTGAAGACCGGACGTTTTCCGACGCCGGCCAAATCGGTCTTTGGACAAAAGCTGACAGCGTAACTGTATTCGACGCTGTCTCGTACGGCTCGAAGCCATAGGTACATCGGAGAGGGTGCTGCGCAAGCCCATGGACGCGGCGAGCGGCCACGTTGCGGCCGCGCTACAGAACACGCCGAGAAATTCGCGCCGCCTCGCGGGCCGATTAAGATGCCTACGCAGCAAAGGTTCAGAGTGCTGAGACTGGGCGGAACGTCGCGCCGTCGTGATGGACGATTTCCTGTCGCTTGACAAAACGATACGGTTTCCTATTTTCCACATATGGGGAATGCGATCTCCCCACGAGGCCACATGCTCCCGTAATCGCGTCCACCGCAAATAAAGGGACGCAACATGTTGCCACCTCCTCAATAGCATCTTTGTCTCGGGCACTTTGACAGCGTTGCCCGGTGACCCATTGCGGGTCGGCCCATCTCTCGGCGGCTCGTGCCGTGGTTGAGAACCAACGCGAGCTCGTGGAGTGGCGTTCGCGGTAGTGAGCGCCTCTTCAAAAGTATCAATAGGAACGATGACGCCAACCTGGTGAGACTAGGAGTTCTACCACATGCGCTTACGTCCGCACCCCATATTGCTGGCTGCTAGCATCATCTGTTTCAGTGGAAACCCGTCACTTGGCAACCAGATATGC
>CAWIZJ010000044.1:0-114850 GCA_963840535.1 uncultured Alphaproteobacteria bacterium | reverse complement strand
GCGCCTCCGGTGGTGATGCAGCCGACCGAGTGCCGACGACCGGTCACGTGGGCGGAATGCTGCCGACGACCGACGTCATCATGGGCGGCAGAGGGATGCCCTGACGATCGAGGCAAGCTCAGATCGCATGATCCCAAATCGATCGCGGAGTCGTCGAGGCAGCATGCGATGGAGACGCCGGGACTCTCGGTCAAAGCCGCTAGAATCCAAATCCAACGCCGAACAAGAAGTTTCGACAAGAGACGCAAGGCCCGACGGCCCACGGCAGATCGGTACGCGATACCATCCGAATTCCAGTGGGCGGCGGAAGTCGCCTGGGAACGGACGCAATCCTGACGGTCTTGCGAACCGGCGTTGCCGCTGATTCGGCAGCCGGCGCCGGCTGGATCAAGCCGACCCCGGCGAAGGCTACGGAGGCGATCAGCAAAGTGATCAAGCGACGATTTGCGACCATGTCACAACCTTCCTGGTCAGAATCCAACACCGATTATCGGCCGGCCACCACCGCCACCACCGCCGCCGGAGTAACGGGGAGCCGGAGCCGATATTGCTTCCTGCCGGACCCGCGGCTGCGGCCGCGCGGCTGCGGGCTGCGGCCTTGCTTCCTGCTGCTTGGCCCTTTGCTGACGTCGCGGCTTTTCATCCTCAGCGTCGGCGGGCGCCTTGGCCCTCTGCTGACGTCGCGGCTTTTCATCCTCGGTGTCGGCGGGCGCCTTGGCCCTCTGGCGACGTCGCGGCTTCTCTTCCTCGGCGTCGTCGTCGGCTTTGTCCCGCTGTCGGGCGACCGGCGTGGGTTTCTTGGCGGCGACGCATGTCTCGCCTTCGACGACCTTTCCGGCCGGGCAGACGAGCGGGCAAACCCGAGTTCGGCGATCCTTGAGCTCGGCGACGAAACGGTCGGTAATCTCGGGGCCGCTCGCCTTATGGCCACGCTGCGCCTGATATTGCCTGACCGCAGCCTGGGTGGTGGTGTTCAAGTTCCCGTCGATCGCGCCGGCGAAACATCCAATGCGAGCAAGCTCCTTCTGTGCGGAGCTGACCAATTCTGGCGTGTTGGCAGCCGGCGTCGGCGGTTCGACCGCAGCGGGAGCCTTCCTATCGGGCTCGCTCACTCCCTTGTCCAGCGCTGCAACGACCTCCGGACGCAGCCGCTCGCAGGCGAGGCTCTGCTCGAGACGCTTGAGGTCTTCCCGCGCCCAGGCCTGGTTGCCGGCAGCAGCCTTCAGGGTCGCGAGCAGATCCGCCTCGCGTTGGCAAGCTCCATCCTGCCGTTCCTGTCTGGCGCGGGCAGCGGCCCCGAGCTTCGCCTGGCGCTCGTTCTCGGCGTGCTTGGCGGCTTCCACGCCCTTGGCTTTCCGTTCGTCCTCCGCCTGTTTGAGAGCGGCCTCGCGCTCGGTTTTTTGCCGCGCGGCCTCGGCGGCCTTGGCTTTGCGCTCCTCATCCGCCTGCCTGAGAGCGGCCTCGCGCTCGGCTTTCTGACGCGCGGCTTCGGCAGCCTTGGCCTGCCGCTCCTCCTCGGCCTTGGCCCTGCGCTCTTCCTCGGCCTTTCTGAAAGCGGCCTCGCGCTCGGCCTTTTGCCGCTCCGAATCCGAAAGCCTCGCCAGCCGCTCCTCTTCTGCGCGCTTGGCGGCTTCGGCGGCCTTGGCTTTCCGTTCGTCCTCCGCCTGCTTGAGAGCGGCATCGCGTTCCGCTTTCTGCCGTGCGGCTTCCGCGGCTTTCGCCTGCCGCTCCTCCTCAGCGCGCTTGAATGCCGCTTCTCGCTCGGTCCTTTGCCGCGCGGCTTCGGCGGCCTTCGCCTCGCGCTCGGCGCGCGCCTTGTCCTCCTGCTCCTGAGCTGCACGCTCCAGGGCCTCCAACCGGGTCTGTGCCGTGTTGGAAAGAACCGAGGACGGGTAACGCTTGATGAAATCGCGGAACGCCGCCGAGTTGCTGGTATCCTTGATCCTGTCCCACGCCCTTTGCTCTTCGCTCGAAGCACCGGGCGGCGACGGCGGCTTGCTCGGTGTGAGCGAGGCGACCACCGGTTCATCCACTTTTCGGCCTGCGGCCGGGGCGTCGCCGGGCTCGATCAGCTTGGCGATGTGCTGGCGGGCGAGGTCGGCATAGAACCCCTTCGGGTGCTGGTTGAGGAACACCTCCCAGGCACGTTGGGTGCCGATCCTCTCCACCAGGGCGTAGTCGTTCTTCTGGCCCGTTTCATCGGGCGCCGCCGCTGCCGCGACGACCGGCTGGGGCGGCGGAGGAACGAGGGAGAGGTGGGCCCCGCCCAGCGAGCCGGAGACGAACGGCTCCTGTCTGTTCCTGGTGTTCTTGAGCACCTCGTCCCGCACGCGGCCGAAAGCGAGACGAACGTCGAGCCCCGGCACGAAGAGGTTGTTGAGAAGCGCGGTCGTGAACGGGCTGTGACGACCGATGCCGTCTTCTGCGGCCGTCCCCGACTTGGCGGCATAGGCGATCAGCGTATTTCGGCTGGCCGGCTCGACGATCGCCAATCCCGGAGTAACGCCCGCCCTTAGCGCAGCCGTGCGCGCTCGCTTCATCGTCTTCGCGAACGGATTGTCGCGGCAGGCGTCGAGTATCACCACGCCCAGTCGCTTTGCCCCCTCGACCGACTGCAGCAGGCGGTCCAGCGTAATGGCCTCGTCGTCGGCGTCCCGGTCGCTCGCGAGCGTTGCGTCTACCGGGATCAGGTAGTTGACGCCACGGATCTCGATTCCATGACCGGCATAAAATACGACGACGATATCGGCCTCGTGCGCAGCATCCTCGAACTGCCTGATCACGCGCTTGAACTGTAGATTCCCGAGATCGTTATGCGCGCTGATAACGTCAAAACCGGCGTCCTTCAGCTTACCGGCAACGGCCTGCGCATCATTGCTCGGATTGGCAAGCGTCGTCGCGTTTTGATACGTGGAATTTCCAACCAGCAGCGCCACGCGCCGCTCGGCGAGCGCCGGGCCTGAGCATACCGACGTCGCCAATACGGCGAGAGACAGAGCAGCTGCGGAGAGCCGGTACATCATTCATCCTACGCCACGTACCGCGCTCGGGCACAGGGTCCGTGGCTGAAAATACACAAACCGCGCCAGCACGGCGGTGCCAGCTCGAGACTTATCGATGATAACGATTTCGCTGTTGCCGGGCAATTGCTGCAAACGACGCTGATTCACAAGATAAACCAGCGGCGATTTCGACCCGAGGGTGCCGAATTGCCAGTCGGGTGCCGGCGCGAGAACGCGCCGGACAGGTGGTCGAGCGCGCGGAGCGACAGACGACAAAACCCCGGGCCGAGGGCCCGGGGTTCAACTGGTCGCCGCCCTGCCTCGGCAGGAAGCTACGGCATGACCGCCCCGAACCGGTAGTTCACGCCGATCTTGGCAGTGGCCACGCTGGCTCCGATATCGATCCGGGTGCCGTCGGAGGCGGTGATCTCCTGATCGCGGAAGCGGATGTACGCCAACTCCGCCTTCGCCGACCATTCGCGGGTGAGGCCGAACTCCGTGCCGACCGCGATCAGCCCGCCGAACCTGTTCTCCGACCCGCTGAAGCCGCCGGTGAGCGCGCCGGCCGGGTTGCGGCACACTGCAGCGGCAAGCGGGTCGCTGTTGTTGCCGGGTCCGAAGGTGCATCCGATATTGACGTCCTCGTTGGTCCAGGCGCCGCCTGCCTTGACGTAGAGGAGGGTGCGGTCGGACCACCAGGAGATGATGCCCAGCCTGGCCGCCGCGGTGGCCAGCCAGTCGAGCTTGTTCTCGCAGGTCAGCAACAGCGGGCTGAACCTGGGGTTGATCGCGAACGCTTGGACACCATCGCTGAAGAAGTCGAAGCCCGGGTCGGTCCCGCAGGCCTTGGTGCCCTTGATGTTCGACTTGCTGTATTCGGCTTCGAGGCCGAACACCCACGGGCCATTCTGGATGTTGAAGCCGATTTGGCCGCCGGCAAGGTAGCCGCCGATGTAGGGATCAACCGTGACGGCGGTGCCGGGGAAGCCCACGTGGCCTTCTCCCTGTCCCACGCCGAAGTGTCCGCCGACGTATATGCCCGACCAGATGTACGGTGCCACAGTCGGAATCGGCGGCCCCTTGACGACCATCTTGTGGACCGGAGCCCGCTCCGGCACGAAGTTGTAGCGCAGTCCGGCGTTGGCGGTCCAACCCTCGATGGAATCGCCCTTGCGGTAATCGCCGCGCACGAAACCGACCCAGCCAGTGTCGATGACCTGTCCGGCAACGCCCAGCGAGTACTGGCCATAGGTGCCGATCCGCGAGGTTGCGGTCTGAGCGATCAGGGTTGCCGGGTCGAGGCCGAGCACTGCACAGCCCACGCAGCTCACGTAATCGGCTGTGACGTCCCCGGCGAACTCGCGGTACACGCTGACCGATGCGAACGGCTGCAAGGCCAGGCCGTTGGTCGTGAAATTGCGTCCGAAGCGGAGCGTGGCGCGCCCGATCCTGCTGTCGATATCGTCGATCGCCAGGGTCCCGTTGATCGGATTGACGGGCGGGCCGGCGAGGGTGACCGCATCGACCTCGGTGCGCGACCAGACGAATCCCGCCGACGGCTCGATGAACCAGCCGTCGTACAGACCGAAATTGTAGCCGGCGCCGATCGACACCGACCAGCCGCGGGCCCCGAATTGCTGATTGTGCAGATTGAACGCTGGCTGATTCGCCGTGACATTGTAATATTCCCTGCGGATCATCAGGTCGGAGAAGAAGTTGCCCTGCGTCACCACCAGGTAACTGCCGACGAACGGCACCTTGAACTCGCTGTTGATCGACCCCGGGGCAATATCGTCACCGCGGAACTCGAGATAGCCGGCAGTGGCACCCCAATGCACGTTGAAGCCGGCGAGGTCGAATTGAGAGAGGTCCCTGCCGGCCTGAAATCCCCAGAAGCTCTGACTGACGCTGCTGGTACACGCCCCGCCGCCCGGAATCTGGGATGGGTGCGACCAGAGGCGAATTCACCGTGGTATCGCTCTTGGTCTCGACCCGACCGCCGACCGCTCTCCCCCAGACCCCGCCGCCGGAGGCAGTAGCACCCGCCACGAATGCGCTGGTCTGTTGCGTCTGGAAGGCAGCCGAAACGTTGCCAAGCGAGCCGGCAATAGCACTCACCGCTCCTGCAGTGGCGGCGGAAACGACATCGGCGCCCGGGAATCCGACGATATTACAATTCTGCGCCGAGGCTCCACCGCTGTCGAACAGCACCAGTGCGAGCGCCATGCTCCCGGCACCCGCAATCTTGCGCGCTAGGTGGACCGAACCGCCGGACGCAACCTCGACCGGCCTTCCGATGCGAAATGCTGTGCTGACCATCTCCGCCCCCGTTCGATGCCCCCGCCGCCTGCGCATCCGCGTGACAAAGTCCCCGCGCGGCTGCACTGACAAGCCTTCATCCCGAATGATATCCCAACCGAGGTTTCAGCGGTAACCCGTAGAACAGGGGTCGTGCACGCAATTTTGGAGTAGTGCCCTTTTCGCAACAGCCGGGTTCGAGCGGCCGCCGAACTGTGGCCCAGTTCTTTGATTAAGGTAGCGTTCACTGTTTGGATGATTTTCGATGTTATGTCTGCGGCCCTCATGACGTGCGTCATGATGGGACGTCCGGAGGGGAATCCATGTATCAGGCTGCCCTGAGTGTTTCGTTCATCACCGGACTTGCATTGCTGCTCATGGGATGTTCACAACGTCCAATGACGCGGCGGGAAGCGGTCAACGAACGAGATGGGACGCTGCGTGTCAGGCCAAGGGCTTCAAGCGCAATACCCCGGAATTTCAGAGCTGCATGAGGAACGCCGCGGTTGCTCGCCAGCAAGCGGGAGCGTGGCTCGGCGTGGGCTGGTGACATAGCCCGCCGGAATTCCATGCACGAGCAACTCCACGGGGCCTTTTTAGCCGCCAACTGTCAGGTTGCAGGGCCCGCGAAATGCCGATCTCGATGACGGTAAAGGAGCTCGAGCGATTTCTGGCGACCGAGTTCCCGCAGGTGTTTCATCCCCAGAGCGGACTGTCGATCGAAGCCTTGTGGGATGGTGGCTGTCGGGCGGGGCAGAGCTACCTCGAGGCCTCGATCCGGCCCGGCGGCACGATATCCGGCCCGACCATGATGGCGCTGGCAGACTTCGCGATGTACGTTGCGGTGCTTGCCGCAATCGGGCCGGCGCCGCTGGCCGTCACCATCAATCTCAACATCAATTTCCTGCGCAAGCCGGGACCGCGAGGTCTCACCGCCGAGGCGCGCCTGTTGAAGCTCGGCAAGCGCCTCGCGACCGGAGAGGTCACCATTTTCTCGGACGGGGAGGAGGCGCCCGTCGCCCATGTGACCTCGACCTATTCGATCCCACGGTGCCCGCGGTTAGATGAAGGTGATATATTACCAATAGCCTAATATACTGATATTGTGAGAGTAACATTTCCCTTCGTGCGTTGACGCGGCGCAGGTGCCGGTGTATCAGCCCCAACCTGCGGTGCCGAGGCGGCGCGCAGAGAAAGTCGGTGCCATGAAGACCTTTTCCGCCAAGCCCGCCGAGATACAAAAGAGCTGGGTCATGATCGACGCCACCGGCCTCGTTGTCGGCCGGCTTGCTTCCATCGTGGCGCTGCGGCTGCGCGGCAAGCACAAGCCGACCTACACGCCCCATGTCGACGACGGCGACAATGTCATCATCGTCAACGCGGAAAAGATCGTGCTGACCGGCAACAAACGCGAAGACAAGGTCTATCGGCACCACACCGGTTATATCGGCGGCATCAAGGAGCGTACGGCGCGCTCGATCCTCGAAGGCAAGTTCCCGGAGCGGATCGTGGAGAAGGCGGTCGAACGGATGCTACCGCGTGGTCCGCTCGGTCGCGTGCAGCTCGGCAATCTGCGTGTCTATGCCGGTCCCGAGCATCCGCACGCTGCGCAGAAACCAGAGTTATTGGATGTTGCCGCAATGAACCGCAAGAATTCGAGGAGCGCGTGACCATGGCCGAGATCATGCAGTCGCTCGACCAGTTGTCCGCGCTCAAGCCGGCGGCGGCGCCCGAGGCGCCGAAATACGTGCAGAAGGTGGACAAGCAGGGCCGCGCCTATGCCACCGGCAAGCGCAAAGATGCGGTCGCGCGGGTGTGGGTGAAGCCGGGGGCCGGCAAGATCGTCGTCAATACGCGCGCGATCGACGCATATTTCGCCAGGCCGGTGCTGCGCATGTTGATCCAGCAGCCGCTGGTGGCGACCAACCGCAACGGTCAATACGACGTCATCTGCACGGTTTCGGGCGGCGGGCTCTCGGGCCAGGCCGGCGCCGTTCGCCATGGGCTTTCCAAGGCGCTGATGAACTACGAGCCGGATCTGCGCGGTGCGCTCAAGCGCGGCGGCTTTCTCACCCGCGATCCACGCGTGGTTGAACGCAAGAAATACGGGAGGGCGAAAGCCCGGCGCTCGTTCCAGTTCTCCAAGCGCTGACACGCCGTCGCTCCTTTTCGTTTTAGGGCGGCGGAACTCCGGTCGCATTCGGGGCCGGGACGTCACAGTCCCGATGATGCCTTCCGGGCCCTCGTATCGTTTCGCGATTTTGCGTCGCTTGTTCATCGCTGAGGCAACCATCCACAAAGCGTACGAACAGAGTTCGCGCTTTTCAGTTCCGGACGGTGGTAGCGTACGCGTCGGTTCCACGCGGACGACCGCGCGGGGAATGTAACGAAAGGGGGCGCTCGTCGGCGCCCCTGACGCATCTTGCTCAGACGATAGAACGCTAGGCCGAATAGTACATCTCGAACTCGACCGGATGCGGAGTGTGCTCGAAGCGGATGACCTCGGTCATCTTCAGCTCGATATAGGCGTCGATGAAGTCGTCGTCGAACACGCCGCCAGCCTTGAGAAACTCGCGGTTCTTGCTCATCTCGGCGAGCGCCTGGCGCAGCGATCCGCACACCGTCGGAATCTGCTTGAGCTCCTGCGGGGGCAGATCATAAAGGTCCTTGTCGATCGCCGCGCCGGGATCGAGCTTGCTTTTGATGCCGTCCATGCCCGCCATCAGCATCGCGGCGAAGCCGAGATAGGGATTGCACAGCGGATCGGGGAAGCGCACCTCGACGCGCTTGGCTTTCGGATTGGTGGTCCACGGAATACGGCAGGCTGCCGATCGATTACGTGCCGAGTAGGCGAGCAACACCGGCGCCTCGAAGCCGGGCACGAGCCGCTTGTACGAGTTGGTCGTCGGGTTGGTGAAGGCGTTGATCGCTTTGGCGTGTTTGATGACCCCGGCGATGTAGGACAGACAGGTCTCCGACAGATCGGAATACTTGTTGCCAGCGAAGACCGGCTTGCCATCCTTCCAGATCGACTGGTGGCAGTGCATGCCCGAGCCGTTGTCACCGTAAACCGGCTTGGGCATGAAGGTTGCGGTCTTGCCGTAGATCTGGGCAACCTGAGTAATGCAGTACTTGTAGATCTGCAGTTGGTCGGCCATCGTGACCATCGGCGCGAACTTCATGCCGAGCTCGTGCTGCGCCGAGGCCACCTCATGGTGGTGCTTCTCCACCTTCACGCCCATGCGGGCCATGGAGCCGAGCATCTCCGATCGCATGTCCTGAACGGTGTCCTGCGGCGGCACCGGGAAATAACCCTTCTTGAACCCGATGTGGTGGCCGAGATTGCCGCCTTCGTAGTCGGTGTCGGTGTTGGTCGGGAACTCGACGGAGTCGAGCTTGAACCCGGTATTGTACGGCTGCACCGAGTACTTCACGTCGTCGAAGATGAAGAACTCGGCTTCAGGCCCGAAATAGATGGTGTCGCCGACCCCCGATGCCTTGGCGTATCCCTCGGCCCGCCTGGCGATGCCGCGCGGATCCCGGTTGTAAGGTTCCCCGGTCGTGGGCTCGAGCACGTCGCAGACCAGCGACAACGTCGTCTCGGCGAAGAACGGATCGATACACGCGGAACCGGGGTCGGGCATCAGACACATGTCCGACTCGTGGATTGCCTTCCAGCCAGCTATCGAGGATCCATCGAACATCTGCCCTTCGGCGAAAGTCTCCTCTTCGATCAAGCTGATGTCGAACGTGACGTGCTGCCATTTCCCGCGCGGATCCGTGAAGCGAAAGTCGGCGTATTTCACGTCGTTGTCCTTGATCAGTTTCATTACGTCTTTGACGGTCGTCATGGAACGAATACCCTTTCGTGTGGCTGGTCGTGGTCCGGAGGAGGGCGGACCGACGGTTCAGATGGCGTCCACGCCGGATTCCCCCGTTCTGATCCGGATGGCTTCTTCGATGTTGGAGACGAAAATCTTACCGTCCCCGATCCGCCCGGTTTGGGCGGCGCGGCGGATCGCCTCGATGGCTTTCTCGACCATGTCGTCACCGAGCACAATCTCGATCTTCACCTTGGGCAGAAAATCCACGACGTACTCAGCCCCACGGTAGAGCTCGGTGTGGCCCTTCTGCCGGCCGAAGCCCTTGGCCTCGGTCACGGTGATGCCCTGCAGCCCCACCTCTTGCAGGGCCTCTTTGACCTCGTCGAGCTTGAAGGGCTTGATGACGGCCTCGATCTTCTTCATCGGGTTTCCTTCCCATCGCCTGCCGGGGGCGCACGTCCCCAGCAAAGCCGCGCTAGCGGTTAGCAGGGTCCATGCCAAGCCTCGGCGAGCTCGAAAAAAAGCTGCCGATCAGATATTTAGCCCTCATTCCTGCCGGCCTTGCCGCAGCCCTGGAATGGCGTTCGATCAGAACTTGAGCACTTTGCCTACTTTACGGTCAATGTCACCTATCTGCCGCTGCGGGCAAAAGAAAATGACACGACCTCGCGTACCACTCGCCAACCAATTAGTCTGAGATGGCGCGATGATCGAATTGCTCACAACCGCGGAGATGGCGGAAGCCGACCGCTTGGCGATGGCCAGCGGGGTCGCCGGTCTGGCGCTGATGGAGAACGCCGGGACTGCAGTCGCCGATGCGCTGGGTTCCCGCCATCCGTCGGGCAGCCGTGTGGTTGTGGTCGCAGGACCGGGCAACAATGGCGGCGACGGCTTTGTCGCCGCCCGTGTCCTGGGCGAGCGTGGCTATAGGGTTAGGGTGCTGCTGGCGGGTGATCCTGGGCGGCTAAAAGGCGATGCACGGCTTGCCGCGCAGCGCTGGCCGGGAGCGACTGCGGCGGCGGCGCCGGACGCGGTGATACCGGCCGAGGTCGTGGTTGACGCCTTGTTCGGAGCGGGGCTCGACCGCCCCGTGGAAGGTGCCGCGCTAGCCATGATCGATGCCATGAGCGATGCACCTTGCGTCTACTCGATCGATCTGCCGAGCGGCGTAAACGGTACCACCGGTGCGGTGATGGGCGCGGCGGTCCGTGCCGCCCATACGGTGACGTTCTTCCGCCGCAAGGTTGGTCACCTGCTGCTTCCGGGGCGGCGGCATTGCGGAAGCGTCCGCCTCGCGGACATCGGAATTCCCGCAAGCGTCCTCGCGCGAATCGGGCCCTCGACCACCGTCAACGATCCTCGCGTGTGGGCAGCGCAGTTTCCGCTGCCCCGGGTGGACGGCCACAAGTATGCTCGCGGGCACGCGGTGGTCGTGTCGGGCGTGCTCTCCTCGACCGGCGCTGCGCGACTGGCCGCACGCGGCGCCCTTCGGGCGGGTGCGGGGCTCGTCACCATCGCAAGCCCGCGCGAAGCGCTGGCGGTCAATGCGGCGGCAAGCCTCGCCGTGATGGTCCGGCCGGTTGACGGTGTCGGCGAAACCACGGCCTTCTTGAGCGATGCTCGCCGCAATGCGGTGGTGTTGGGACCAGGGGGCGGGGTTGGATCGCAAATGCGGGAACTGGTCCTTGCCGCATTGGCGGGCGAACGCGCCGTGGTGCTGGATGCCGACGCGCTGACCAGCTTTGCCGACCAGCCTGGAACTCTGCTCGAAGCTATTTTGAGCCGGCCGGGGGCCACGGTCATGACCCCACATCAGGGAGAGTTCGACCGTATATTCAATATCGTGGCTGAGAGAACTCTTTCAAAGCTGGAGCTTGCGCGCAAGGCTGCCGAACGCTCCGGGGCGGTCGTGCTGCTCAAGGGCGCGGACACCGTGGTGGCCGCGCCCGACGGGCGCGCAACGATCAGCGACAACGCGCCGCCCTGGCTCGCGACGGCTGGATCGGGTGACGTGCTTGCGGGCATCGTTGCCGGCTGCCTGGCCCAGGGCATGCCCGGCTTCGAGGCGGCGGCGGCAGCAGCTTGGCTGCACGGAGAAGCCGGTGCCGAGGCGGGGCCGGGCCTCATCGCCGAAGACCTGGCCGAGGTGCTGCCCAGGATCTACCGCCGCCTGTTCGAGGCGTTGCCGATGTTGTCGCTCCGTGTCGGCTGAATATCAGTCTTCGGGAGAACCGGTCTCGGTCGCGCCGGGCGCCACGGTAGCGGTCGACCGGGCCAGGCGCCGCCCAATGGCCATGCATCATCCGCAGGTGTCAGGTCACCATGAACCAGGCGGCCATGCCGGTCTCGTGGTGCTCCAGCATGTGGCAATGGATCATCCACTTGCCGGGATTGTCGGCGAGGAATGCGACGCGATCGGTTTGGCGCGCAGGGACCGTCACGGTGTCGAGCCAGAACGGCTTCCAGCCATCGTCCAGCCGGTCGAGCAGGCGAAAATGGTGACCGTGGACGTGCATTGCGTGAGGGAACGCGGTGCGATTGTCGATGGTGAGCACCACGGTACGCCCGCGCTTGACGGTGAACAGGGGCGGCCCGTCGTGACCCGAGGAGGAAAACCCTGCCAGCGTCCACACCCGCGCCCGCGGATCGGTCCCATGACCCGCAACCTCGCGGCCGCGCATCCGCTCCGACATGAGCGTGCTCATCATCCCGCCGTCGAGCGGCGCACTGATCCTGACTGCCCTTTTGAGGTCGAGCCGCTCGGGCAGCGGGTTGGGCGGCAGTGGTGAGGGCTCCGCGCGTGGTCGCGGCCTGATCGGCTCGGCGCGCTCGTAGCGCATGCGACCGAGCTCGACATCTCCTTGCCGATCCTCCGCGATGATCGCGGCGCTGGCGCCGGGCTCGAGCGTCGCATCGACGAAAAGGTCGAGGCGATTGCCGGGTCCCAGCGTGACCCGGTTGTTGCGGGCCACGAACGGCTCGGCCGGCTGCCCATCGATGGCCATTACTCGAGCGGCGTGCCGATCGAAGCGCAGGCTCAGAACGCGTGCGTTGGCGGCGTTGACAAGGCGCAGGCGCAACCGTTCGTTGGTCCTGACCGGGAGCTCGAGTGCCGGTGAACTGTTCACGGTCAGGTGGTTGCCGATGCGGCCTTCATGGGCAGCGTCGCGGAACGAGCGGAAGCTCGCTTCGTCGAGCTTGCCGTCGCTGCCGAGGCGCCAGTCGTCGAGCACCAGGACCAGATCGCGGTCGACCGCCACGGGGATTGGCTCCTCGACGATCAGAACGCCGTAAAGCCCGCGCTCGAGCTGCTCCGACGAATAGAGATGGCTGTGGTACCAGAACGTCCCCGCATCGGGGGCGCGGAAGCGATAGTCGAAGCTCGAGCCGGGAGCGATCGGACGTTGGGTCAGGTGGGGCACGCCGTCCATAGCGTTGGGGAGTCGCAAGCCGTGCCAGTGAACGACCGTCGGCTCCGGCAGCTCGTTGACGAGGCGCACCCGCACTTCGTCGCCCTGCTTTACGCGCAGCGTCGGACCCGGCACCCTGCCTTGATAGCCCCAGATCGGGGTCGATGCCTGTCCATCGCCTCGCAAGGTTGCGCTTCCCGCGCGGGCGCGAACGATGCGGAAACCGTCAGCACCGGTTTCCGGCTCGAGGCGCGCCCGGATAGGCAATAAGGTCCACGCAATGCCCAGGCCGCCGCCGGCAATCATCTTCCGGCGCGACCACATTGTCCTTCGATGCGCTGCGCTCAATTCACCTTGATCCCGGCGGTCCTCGGCGAGGATGCGTCGCCAGGCCCATTTTTGTCGTGCGCCGGCCGCTCTGTGCGTGATATAAACCGCGCCCGCGACCGCAACGCAAGTTACCGGCTTTGCGCCCTGCCTGCCGATTTTGGGGCAGTCGACATCGGCACCGTCGATTTCGGCGCGGCCGGGTACCGGATGCGTGGAGGGGTGCCTTGCGGGCGTGGCGGAATTGGTAGACGCGCGGGATTTAGGTTCCCGTGACGAAAGTCGTGTGGGTTCAAATCCCTCCGCCCGCACCAACCCTGACCCGCCCGACGGCTCGAGCCGACGACCGCGGCAAGACGGCAGAAAATGCGGATCAATCACGATGGAAGTCACAGAGACACTTTCCGACGGCCTCAGGCGCGAATTCCAAGTTCAGGTGCCCGCGGCTGATCTCGAGGCGCGGATGGCGGAGCGCCTCGGGACGCTCAAGGACCGCGTTCAGTTGCGCGGCTTCCGGCCGGGCAAGGTCCCGGTCACGCACCTCCGGAAGCTCTACGGCAAGGCGGTCATGGCGGAGACCATCGAGGCGGTGATCCGCGAGCTCAATGCCAAGATCGTGAACGATCGCGGCCTCAAGCTCGCGATGGAACCGAAGGTGACCATTCCGAACGAGGAAACCGAGGTTCCCAAGGTCATCGGCGGGGAATCCGACCTCGCTTATACCCTTGCGGTGGAGGTGCTGCCCAAGATCGAGCTGGCCGATTTCCAGAGCATCAAGCTCGAGCGATTGGTGACGGATGTCACTGACGCTGAAATGGACGAAGCGCTTGCGAAGATCGCGGAACAGAACCGGCCGTTTGCCGCCAAAGCCGAAGGAGCCAGGACCGAGAAGGGCGACCGCGTCGTGATCGATTTCAGCGGGAAGCTCGACGGCGCTCCGTTCGAAGGCGGCACCGGTGGCGATGTAGGCGTCAATGTGGGGTCGGGAACCTTCATTCCAGGCTTCGAGGAACAGCTGATCGGCATGGCTGCGGGCGAGACGCGGTTGGTGAAGGTCACGTTCCCAAAAAACTACGTGAACACCCAGATCGCCGGCAAGGAAGCCGAATTCGACGTGACGGCGAAGTCGATCGAGGCGCCCGGCACGGTCACGATCGACGACGCGTTTGCGAAATCGCTGGGCCTGGAATCGCTCGAGAAACTCAAGGAGGCCGTGAAGGCCCGCCTCCAGCATGAGCATGCCCAGCTCGGCCGCCAGAAGATCAAGCGCCAGCTCCTCGACCAGCTCGACGAGATGCACAAGTTCGGATTGCCTCCGACGCTGATCGAGGATGAATTCAAGAATGTGTGGAGTGCGGTGGAAGGCGACCTAAAGGCGCAGGGCCGGACGTTTGCGGACGAAGGCACGACCGAGGAGAAGGCGCGGGCTGAGTATCGCGCAATCGCCGAGCGGCGCGTTCGGCTAGGCCTGGTGCTGGCGGAGATCGGCGAGAAGAACAGCATCAAGGTCACCGACGACGAACTCAAGCGCGCCATCCTCGAGCGGGCGCGCCAGTTGCCGGGTCGCGAGCAGCAGGTGTGGGAGTACTATCAGAAGAATCCCGGCGCGGTAGCAGCGATACGGGCGCCGATATTCGAGGAGAAGGTGGTCGATTTCCTGGTCGAACTTGCCACCGTTACGGAGAGGCGGGTGACGCGCGAGGAGCTCGCCAAGGTCGAGGAGGACGGCGCGCCCGTTCGGCAGGGCGAAGGCTGAAGCCTCGGGCGTCTTGTTGCCGGGCTATCCGTGAATATCTGTCATCGTGTGTTGCAATTCTAAGCTCCAGGGGCTTCCAGCCCCGCGGTCCATCTCGAGACAGGGTTGACCCCATGCGTGACCCCTACCACACCTACATGAACACCCTTGTGCCGATGGTGGTCGAGCAGACCAACCGCGGCGAACGTGCGTATGACATTTTTTCGCGGCTTCTCAAGGAGCGCATCATCTTCATCACCGGCCCCGTCGAGGACGGCATGTCGACACTGGTGGTTGCGCAGCTCCTGTTCCTCGAAGCGGACAATCCGAAGAAAGAGATCGCGATGTACATCAATTCGCCTGGCGGAGTGGTGACTTCCGGGCTCGCGATCTATGATACGATGCAGTTCGTCCGTCCGGCTGTCTCGACCCTGTGCGTCGGGCAGGCGGCCTCGATGGGGTCGCTCCTGCTCGCCGCCGGCGCGAAGGACATGCGGTTCGCGCTTCCCAATTCGCGCATCATGCTCCACCAGCCGTCGGGTGGCTTCCAAGGCCAGGCGACCGACATCATGCTGCACGCTCAGGAGATCCTGAACCTCAAGCGGCGCCTGAATGAAATCTACGTGAAGCATACCGGGCAGCCGCTCAAGAAGATCGAGGAGGCGCTCGAGCGCGACTACTTCCTGACCGGTGAGCAGGCCATGGAATGGGGCATTATCGACAAGGTCATCAATAAGCGACCCGAGGATCCAGCGGCTCTCAAGGTCGTGTCATGACGGGATAGGGGTTTCCCGTCCCCGCCGAACGGCGCCGGCGGTTCCGGGTCAAAAACTCGCCATGACACTGAATTTTCATCATTAATGGATTCTTGATTGTCCCTGAGGTACCGTGCTTGGTTAGGCAGGATTGACAAAGCAGCGCCCGAAAACCGGAGATGTGTGACATTGGTGCGACGGACTCTTAGAAGCCACCCGGATATGCTTTGTTGCAATGCGGCCGGCGGCCCGGACGGCGGTTGGCCGGCGGAGAAGTGGAATGAGCAAGGTCGGCGGTAGCGACTCCAAGAACACGCTCTACTGCTCGTTCTGCGGCAAGAGCCAGCATGAGGTGCGCAAGCTCATTGCGGGGCCGACCGTATTTATTTGCGACGAGTGCGTCGAGCTGTGCATGGACATCATCCGCGAGGAGAACAAGTCCTCGCTGGTGAAGTCGCGCGACGGGATTCCGACTCCGAAGGAGATTCGCAAGGTTCTCGACGATTACGTGATCGGTCAGGATCATGCCAAGAAGGTCCTCTCGGTCGCGGTCCACAATCATTACAAGCGGCTCAATCACCAGACCAAGCACAATGACGTCGAGCTTGCGAAGTCGAACATCCTGCTGATCGGACCGACCGGGTCCGGCAAGACGCTGCTCGCGCAGACACTGGCCCGTATCCTCGACGTGCCATTCACCATGGCCGACGCGACCACGTTGACCGAGGCGGGATATGTCGGCGAGGACGTCGAGAACATCATTCTCAAACTGCTGCAGTCGGCCGATTACAATGTCGAGCGAGCTCAGCGCGGCATCGTCTACATCGACGAGATCGACAAGATCAGCCGAAAGTCCGACAACCCTTCGATCACTCGCGATGTTTCGGGGGAGGGGGTGCAGCAGGCGCTGCTCAAGATCATGGAAGGGACCATCGCGTCGGTGCCTCCCCAGGGCGGACGCAAGCATCCGCAGCAGGAATTCCTGCAGGTCGACACCACGAACATCCTGTTCGTATGCGGCGGCGCCTTCGCTGGGCTCGAGAAGATCATATCCGCGCGCGGACGGTCGACTTCGATCGGCTTCGGAGCCAAGGTGATGGCGCCGGAGGATCGAAAATCCGGCGAGATTTTCCGCGACGTCGAGCCCGAAGATCTGCTGAAGTACGGTTTGATCCCGGAGTTCGTCGGTCGTCTTCCGGTGGTTGCGACGCTCGAGGATCTCGACGAGGCCTCACTGAAGCTCATTCTGACCCAGCCCAAGAATGCGCTGGTGAAGCAGTACCAACGCTTGTTCGAGATGGAGTCGATCGATCTCAGCCTGGCGGAGGAGGCGCTCGGCGCGATAGCCCGCAAGGCCATCGACCGCAAGACCGGCGCGCGTGGTTTGCGCTCGATCATGGAAGGCATCCTGCTCGACACCATGTTCGACCTGCCGAGCCTAGAGGGCGTGGAGGAGGTCGTAATCTCGAAAGAGGTCGTCGAGGGTACCGCGCGACCACTCTATATTTATGCCGACCGGGCCGACCGCGCGAGCGACGCGAGCGCTTGAGCGCGCCGCGGCCACGTGGTGCCCGATCGGCTGCCGATTCGTCCGAACCGTCGTTTTTTGGCCGCTTTCGACGCGGCTACTTGCTTGAAACTTCGGGCTTACTTGACTCCGGGGCGACCCGTCGCCACCTATTGACGTCGAACGAAACAGCGTAGGATCGCTTCGCAATTCCGGGGAGGGTGGTGGCGCGGTAGCCGCCCTCGGTCATCCTCGGGTCCCTTCCCGGACCATCTGCACTCGACCGTGATGCCGCATCAGCGGGTCAGGGCGAGGGGCACAACAACAAGGACCTCGGGCCATGACCAGCGCCAAGCCAAAGCCACCGCTCATTCCAGGCGAGACCCGGGCCTATCCGGTCTTGCCGCTTCGGGACATTGTCGTCTTTCCGCACATGATCGTCCCGCTGTTCGTGGGGCGCGAGAAATCGATCAAGGCGCTGGAAGAGGTGATGCGTTCCGATACGTTCATCCTGCTCGCGACGCAGAAGAACGCCTCGGACGACGATCCGGCCACCGGGGCCATCTACGAGGTCGGGACGCTCGCCAGCGTGCTGCAGCTGCTTAAGCTGCCGGACGGCACCGTCAAGGTGCTGGTCGAGGGCGCCGCACGCGCCAAGGTCCAGCGTTACACCGACCGAAACGAATACTACGAGGCCGATGCAGTCGTGCTGGCGGATTCCTCCGGCGAGCAGGTCGAGGCCGAGGCACTGGCGCGCTCCGTCATCAACGAGTTCGAGAACTACGTTAAGCTCAACAAGAAGGTTTCGCCGGAAGTGGTCGGTGTGGTCCAGCAAATCGAGGATTACGCCAAGCTCGCCGATACGGTGGCATCGCACCTCGCAGTCAAGATTCCCGACAAACAGGTAATTCTGGAGACGCCGTCCGTTACCGAACGGCTCGAAAAGGTGCTCGGCCTGATGGAGAGCGAGATCTCCGTGCTGCAGGTCGAGAAGCGCATTCGCACGCGGGTCAAGCGGCAGATGGAGAAGACCCAGCGCGAGTACTACCTCAACGAGCAGATGAAGGCGATCCAGAAGGAACTCGGCGACGAGGAAGGCAAGGACGAGCTCGCCGAGATAGAGGACAAGATCAAACGCACCAAGCTCTCGAAGGAGGCGCGCGAAAAGGCCCAGCACGAGCTCAAGAAGCTGCGTCAGATGTCGCCGATGTCCGCGGAGGCGACCGTCGTGCGCAACTATCTGGACTGGCTGCTTTCGATTCCTTGGAACAAGAAGACCAAGGTCAAGAAGGATCTTGCCCTCGCTCAGCAGATCCTTGACGCCGATCACTACGGGCTGGAGAAGGTCAAGGAGCGGATCGTCGAATACCTCGCGGTCCAGCAGCGCGCCAACAAGCTGACCGGCCCGATTCTGTGCCTGGTCGGCCCCCCTGGCGTCGGTAAGACCTCGCTCGGCAAGTCGATCGCACGTGCGACCGGACGCGACTTCGTGCGCGTGTCGCTGGGCGGCGTGCGTGACGAGGCCGAGATCCGCGGGCACCGGCGCACGTATATCGGCTCGATGCCCGGCAAGGTCATCCAGTCGATGCGCAAGGCCAAGTCCTCGAACCCGCTCTTCCTCCTTGACGAGGTGGACAAGATGGGCGCCGACTTCCGCGGCGATCCGTCGTCGGCCCTGCTCGAGGTTCTCGACCCCGAGCAGAACCACACCTTCAACGACCACTATCTCGAGGTGGACTACGATCTGTCGCATGTGATGTTCATCACGACCGCGAACACGCTCAATATCCCGCCGCCGCTGATGGACCGCATGGAGATCATCCGCATCGCCGGCTACACCGAGGATGAGAAGGTCGAGATCGCGCGCAAGCACCTCATTCCGCATGCGATAGTCAAGCACGGCCTCGACGTCACGGAATGGGCGATCGACGACGAGGCGCTGCTCCTGCTCATTCGTCGTTACACGCGCGAAGCGGGCGTGCGCAATCTCGAGCGTGAGCTCTCCACCTTGATCCGCAAAGCGGTCAAGGAATTGATCCTGTCGAAGACGAGATCGATCACGGTCGAGGCGAAGACGGTGGCCGATTATCTCGGCGTGCCGAAGTTCCGTTACGGCGAGGTCGAGGATCAGGACCAGGTCGGCGTCGTGACCGGGTTGGCGTGGACCGACGTCGGTGGGGAGCTGCTCACCATCGAAGCGGCAATGATGCCCGGCAAGGGCAAGATGACGGTGACGGGCAACCTACGCGACGTC
Source organism: uncultured Alphaproteobacteria bacterium (assembly GCA_963840535.1). GTDB lineage: Bacteria > Pseudomonadota > Alphaproteobacteria > Rhizobiales > Xanthobacteraceae > VAZQ01. Next base: position 95,738 of record CAWIZJ010000044.1, on the reverse strand, counting down.
ATGAAGGAGTCGATCTCGGCGGCAGCCTCCTACGTGCGCATGCGTGCAATTGCCTTCGGCATCGAGCCGCCGTCCTTCGACAAGAAGGATATCCACGTGCATGTGCCGGAGGGCGCTACCCCGAAAGACGGCCCCTCCGCCGGCGTCGCCATGGTGAGTGCGATCGTTTCGGTGATGACCGGAATTCCGGTACGCCGCGACGTGGCCATGACCGGCGAGATCACGCTGCGCGGCAGGGTGCTGCCGATCGGCGGCTTGAAAGAGAAGCTGCTGGCGGCCTCGCGGGGCGGCATGAAAACGGTACTGATCCCCGAGGAGAATGCGAAGGATCTCATCGAGATCAGCGACAGCATCAAGAAGGGTCTCGACATCATCCCGGTCTCGCGCATGGACGAGGTGCTGGCGCGTGCTCTGGTGCGGCCGCCCGAGCCGATCGAGTGGGACGAGGAGAAGGCCAAGCCGACCGAGACCTCGGTCAGCACCGAGCCGCCGGTCGAGGAGGACTCCTCGGCGCTCACTGCGCACTGACGCGTCTCCGTCAGTCATACGAATAGCGAGGGCGGCGCGGCAACGCGCCGCCCTCGCTATTCGTGCCGGCAAGATCGACCGCGCGAAGGTGCAGGCCCGTCCATACCCGTGTAGGTGAAGAGCATGGAGCAGCTGGGACTGCGCGTAGCCGGGTGCCCGACACGGAACCGGCGTCACCAGGCCAGAGTGTTTGTGTTTTGTTCTTGACAATTTAGGAACAAAAAGAGAACATAACTCGCTGCCGGGTCCTTCCTGCAGATCGCGTTGTAAACGCGACAAATTCGTTGCCCTGCGAACGCAGTCACCGGTGAGGTCGAATGCGGTGGGCGAACCAGTCGATGGAGAATTGGTGATGAAAACGACATTCACCGCGCCGGTGTGCGCGGCCCTGGTGGGACTGTTGGCCATGTCCCAAGCTGCGTTCGCGCAGCAGAAGACCGCCAAGCAATGCAACGATGAATGGATCGCCGGACAGGCTGGCATCCAGGCCAGCGGCAAGACCAGGCGAATTTTCCTGGCCGAATGTCGCGGGACGACCTTGCCCGCGCCTGGAACTCCAGTGACCCTGGCCAAGGGACAGTTCGCGACCGAGGCCGAGGCCAAGGCGAGTTGCTCGACCGACGTGGTCGTATGGGTGAACTTGCGGTCCAAGGTCTATCACGCCGGCGGCAGCAAGAGTTTTGGCGCCACCAAGCAAGGTGCCTACATGTGTGAGAAGGAATCAGCCGCAGCCGGTTTCCGGGCGCCCGCGGGCACAGCGAGGAACGCAAAGCGCGCAGCGACCTGATCGGCGTCGCGTGAAGCAGCAGGTTTCTCGTGGCGGCACCGAGAGGTGCCGCCACTCGTTGGTGTGCCGAGCAGCGTCGGCAGTCGGTTCCGTCGAGCAGGCAAGGAAACCTTCGCGGCGCTGCACTCTCCGAGCTCCGCGGCCGCACGCTTGCTTCGCTGCGGGGCGCAGCGATAAAGGTGAGGCAAGGGCGGTTAGCTCAGTTGGGAGAGCGCCTGCTTTACACGCAGGATGTCGGCGGTTCGAGTCCGTCACCGCCCACCAGACACAGCGGAAATCGCTCGCGCGCTTGGCACGCAATCGATTGAGATCTCCGCGGTTCAACGTCGACCGGCGGCCCCAGACGGGCCGCCGACATCGTGCAAGCAAGTGCAACCAGTTCGCCGCTACACGGCTTCCTTGAGCTCTTTGGCGGCGCGAAAGGCCACCTTCTTGCTGGCCTTGATCTGGATCGGCTCGCCGGTAGCCGGATTGCGCCCCATGCGTGCGGCGCGCTTGCGCACCTGCAGGATCCCGAGGCCCCCGATACGGATGCGGTCGCCTTTCTTGAGGTGCTTAGTCACCAAGCCGACGAGGTCGCCGAGGACTGCCTCGGTCTGTTTCTTGGACATTTCGTGGGATTCCGAGAGATTTGCCGCGAGATGCTTAAGGGTCACGGTCGCGGGTGCCCCCGCCTTCTTGGCTGCCATGGCTGGCCCTCCTCGTTTGGAAGTGGCCGTCAAAGCCACTCTTCACGCTAGTCGCATTAGACGATTCGGATGGGGTCTGACCATGACTTAATGGCGAAAAATGTGGGTTTTTTCAATGCGGGGCTTCGGAAATCCGCCAATGACGGGCCTTGCGGCGGGGTCTGCCGTTGCGGAAGACTGCGATTGGCCCGTGGACGCGGGCTTTTCGATGCCTCGTCTGGCTTGATCTCCCTCCGGCGCGGCCCACTGCCTTGACTTGAAGGGGGCGGATATTTAACTCCCCACGGCGCCCGCGGGGGCGTAGCTCAGTTGGTTAGAGCGTCGGCCTGTCACGCCGAAGGTCGCGGGTTCGAGCCCCGTCGCTCCCGCCATTTTCGCGTCGCGATCATTTCCGGCCGGTTCGGCCTGCAGCGATCCCTGCGCCTGCGCTGCCTTCGTTTCTCATTGCTCACACCCAAGTAAATCGTGCGACCGACCAACGGCCCTTAATTAAGCTCGTTGACATCTGCCGGTCGAATTGTGGCTCGATCTCGGGCTCCGCGACGGGCAGTTTGGGGTGAGTGGGGCGCCCCTCGATGTTTCTCGGCGATTGCCGGCATGACGTCGGGTTCGATGATCTCGTCGAAGCTTCCGAAGTAGGAGCAAACATCTCCCGCTACTTTCAGCTACGGTCTCGCCGCGTGCTTGCCAATATCCGGATCGGCCGGTTCCGGGTCCATTCCTCAGAGCCGCGCGGTTGCTCCATGCATCGCCGAGTCAAGCCCGAGGATTCCGCGCGCGTCCTTCGCTGTCGCTACGATATCTCCGAGGACGTCGATGATCTTGGCGGCCTTCTCGACCAGCGCGGCATTGCTGGGAGCAAGCTTGCCCTTCTCGAGATAGATGTTGTCCTCGAGCCCGACCCGCGGATGGCCGCCCAGCAGCACTGCCTGCGCCACCATCGGAAATTGGTGCAGCGAGATGCCGAACGAGAACCATGGCGAGTCCGCGGGCAGTAGGCCGCGCATGTACGTCATGGCCTCGGGGGTGGCCGGCTGCGCCCAGGCGATGCCGAGGCAAATCTGGAACATGCCGGGCGCCTTAATGTGGCCGCTCTCGATCATGCGCTTGGCCAGCAACAGATGGCCGGTCTCGAACACCTCGAGCTCCGGCAGTACCCCGGCTTCGCGTATCGCAACCGCCATCGCTTCCAGATGCGCGGGAGTGTTGACGAAGACGTGGGGCCCCATGTTCATGCTGCCCATGTCGAGGCTGCAGATTTCCGGCTTGAGATCGACTACGTGCCGCACCCGCTCGGCCGGACTCTTCATCGTGGTGCCCGGTCCGGGCTGCTGCGGATCATCATCGCCGGGAACGAAGCGCGCGCCTGGCCCGGTAGTCAGATTGATGAGGACGTCGATGCCGCTGTCCCTGATCCGGTCCACCACTTCCTTGTAGAGGGCAGGGTCCATGCTTGGCCGCGTGGTCTGCGGATTGCGTACGTGAATGTGGACGATGGCGGCCCCGGCCTTGGCAGCATCGATGGCCGACTGCGCGATCTGTGCCGGTGTCACCGGTACCGCCGGGTTGCGTCCCGGGGTGTCGGCCGAACCGGTGACCGCGCACGAAATGATGACCTTGCGTTGCATAGCGAACCTCGCCTCCCTCGATATTCCGTGGAGGCGGGGCAACTCTATGCGAGGCCGGCAGACAAGCCGAGTCCATTGCGGTCGCGCGCCTGCCTCGCGTGCGCGGCTTGCCACCTATTGTGCACTGCGCTAAGCCAAGGCCGATCCCCGTCCTTGGAACGAATCCGATCTGGATCAGGGGCGATTTCGTGAGCGCCTGCCGGATGTTGCTGGCCGGTGGGTGGTGCGATCGGGCCTGCGTCGGAGGTCGCCGGTGAACGAGCTATTGCTGGACTACCTGCCGCTCGTGATCTTCATCGCGGTCGCGCTCGCCATCAGCCTTGCTCTGCTGATCGTGCCGTTCGTCGTCGCCTATAGGCAGCCGGACCCCGAGAAGCTGTCGGCCTACGAATGCGGGTTCAATGCCTTCGACGATGCACGCATGAAGTTCGACGTGCGATTCTACCTCGTCGCCATCCTGTTCATCATATTCGACCTCGAGGTGACTTTTCTGTTCCCCTGGGCGGTGGCGTTCGGAGGCCTTGGAGTCTTCGGCTTCTGGTCGATGATGGTGTTCCTTGGCGTTCTGACCATCGGGTTCATATATGAATGGCGAAAGGGAGCGCTCGAATGGGATTAGAGCGCACGCCGGCCGTTGCTCCTGTAGCCAGGGGCATTTTGGATCCGCGCACGGGCAAGCCCGTGGGTGCAGACGACAGCTTTTTCGTCGGCCTCAACGACGAGTTGTCCGACAAGGGCTTTCTCGTCGCTGCGGCCGACGACCTGATCGTTTGGGCGCGCACCGGCTCGCTGATGTGGATGACGTTCGGACTCGCCTGCTGCGCGGTGGAGATGATGCAGATGTCGATGCCGCGCTATGACGCCGAGCGTTTCGGCTTTGCGCCGCGCGCGTCGCCGCGGCAGTCCGACGTTATGATCGTAGCCGGAACCCTTACCAACAAGATGGCGCCCGCATTGCGCAAAGTCTACGACCAGATGCCGGAACCGCGTTACGTCATCTCCATGGGCTCGTGCGCCAACGGCGGCGGTTACTACCACTACTCCTACTCAGTCGTGCGCGGCTGCGACCGGATCGTGCCCGTCGACATCTATGTGCCGGGCTGCCCACCGACCGCCGAGGCGCTGCTTTACGGCGTGTTGCTGCTGCAGAAAAAGATACGCCGCGTAGGCACCATCGAGCGCTGATGGGTTTCACACGATGGACGAGACGCTCGACAAACTCGGCGAGACGATCGCCGGCGCGCTGCCTGGCTCGATAGTGGGCCATCGGGTCACGAACGGCGAACTCACCGTCACCGCCATTGCACGCGACATCGTGAAGGTTGCAACCTTTCTGCGCGACGACGAGCGCTGCCAGTTCTGGAGTTTCATCGACGTCACCGCGGTCGATTGGCCGGGGCGTGAGCGGCGCTTCGACGTCGTCTATCATTTGCTCTCGCCAAAGCAGAACGTGCGGGTTCGGGTCAAGATCGAGGTCGACGAGACCGCGTCGGTTCCGTCGATCATCGACGTCTTTCCCGGTGCCAACTGGTTCGAGCGTGAAGCCTACGACCTCTACGGCGTGCCATTCGCCGGTCATCCCGATATGCGCCGGCTGCTCACCGACTACGGCTTCGAAGGACATCCGCTGCGCAAGGATTTTCCGCTCACCGGTTTCGTCGAGCTACGCTACGACGACGAGCAGAAGCGAGTGGTCTACGAACCAGTGAGGTTGGCCCAGGAGTTCCGCAACTTCGATTTCCTCTCGCCATGGGAGGGCCCGGGCGCCGTCCTGCCGGGCGACGAGAAGGCGACAGAAGGGAAGGGCTCTTGAAATGAAGCCGACACTAAAGCCCGGCCTTGCGCACCGGTTCAGCTACAGATTCCGCGCATGACGGCCTCGAACTCGATCGGCGAGGGTCGTCACCGGCGCTTTGTCGTGGCGCTGGAATGGACTTCAATGCACGCCTCGCCCAAGAGGCGACATCGGCGGTTGGCGGCGAGCTAGAGGACGCGATGGCTGAGGCGGAGCTGCGCAATTTCACTATCAACTTCGGACCGCAGCATCCGGCGGCGCATGGGGTGCTGCGCCTAGTGCTCGAGCTCGACGGCGAGGTCGTGGAGCGTGTCGACCCGCATATCGGCCTGTTGCATCGCGGCACCGAGAAGTTGATCGAGGCCAAGACGTATCTGCAAGCGATCCCCTATTTCGACCGGCTCGATTACGTAGCGCCGATGAACCAGGAGCATGCGTTCTGCCTGGCGGCGGAGAAGCTGCTGCGGCTCACGGTGCCCGTGCGTGCCCAGCTCATCCGCGTGCTGTACTGCGAGATCGGCCGGCTCCTCTCCCACCTTCTCAACGTCACTACCCAGGCGATGGACGTGGGCGCGCTCACGCCGCCACTGTGGGGCTTCGAGGAACGCGAGAAGCTCATGGTATTCTACGAGCGCGCCTCGGGAAGCCGCATGCATGCCGCCTTCTTCCGGATCGGGGGAGTGCACCAGGACCTGCCGTCGAAGCTGCTCGACGATATCTGGGCATTCTGCGACCCGTTCCTGAAGGTCTGCGACGATCTCGAGCGCCTGCTCACCGGCAATCGCATCTTCAAGCAACGCAACGTCGATATCGGCGTGGTGAAATTGGCCGATGCCTGGGCCTGGGGCTTTTCCGGCGTCATGGTGCGCGGCTCGGGCGCTGCCTGGGATCTGCGCAAGGCGCAGCCCTACGAATGCTATTCGGAGCTCGATTTCGACATTCCCATCGGTAGGAACGGAGACAATTACGACCGCTATTGCATCCGCATGGAGGAAATGCGCCAGTCGATCAGGATCATGAAGCAATGCCTGGAGAAGTTGCGCTCAGCGGAAGGGCAGGGGCCGGTCACGGTCGATGACCACAAGATCGTGCCGCCGAAGCGAGCGGAGATGAAACGCTCGATGGAGGCGCTGATCCACCATTTCAAGCTCTACACCGAGGGTTTCCACGTTCCCCGAGGGCGAGGTATATGCCGCGGTAGAGGCGCCCAAGGGCGAGTTCGGCGTCTACCTCATCGCCGACGGCGGAAACAAGCCTTACAAGTGCAAGATCAGAGCGCCCGGCTTCGCCCACCTCCAGGCGATGGACTTCCTCTGCAAGGGTTACATGCTTGCCGACGTTTCGGCGATTCTAGGCTCGCTCGACATCGTATTCGGAGAGGTCGATCGCTGATGGCTGTCCGCCGACTTGCCCCGCCCGCACGTCAGCCTAAGGATTTTTCCTTCTCGGCAGAGAATCTCGATTGGGCCAAGGACCAGATCACAAAGTATCCCGAGGGCCGTCAGGCCTCTGCGATCATTCCCCTGCTCTGGCGAGCGCAGGAACAAGCAGGGGGCTGGTTGCCGCAGAAGGCGATCGAGCATGTCGCCGAGTTGCTTGCCATGCCCAGGATACGCGCTCTCGAAGTGGCGACCTTCTACACGATGTTCAATCTCGAGCCGGTGGGACAGTTCCATGTCCAACTTTGCGGCACGACGCCCTGCGTGCTGCGTGGAGCCGACAAGCTCATCGAGCTTTGCCGCGAGCGGATTGGCGATCAGCAGCACGTGACCGCGGACGGGAAGCTGTCATGGATCGAGGTCGAATGCCTCGGTGCCTGCGTGAACGCGCCCGTGGCGCAAATCAACTACGATTACTATGAGGATCTCGCCCCCGCCACTTTGACCAGGGTTCTAGACGACCTCCTTGCCGGCAGGAACGTCGAGCCCGGCCCGCAAATCGATCGGCAATTGTCGGCGCCGGTCGGGGGACCGACGACGCTGACCGATCCCGACCTTTTTGGGGACAAGAACGGCAAGCCGCAGGTTGCACGTGCGCTGGCTGACGCGGAAGCGAAGAAACCGGGTGAAGCGGCCAATGTCCGCGACGCCGGCGTGCCCAAGCCGCCGATCGGCGATTCATCCGCGAACAGGCAACCATGATGCTCCACGACAGGGACCGTGTCTTCCGGAATCTCTATGGCCTCTACGACTGGGGGCTCAAGGGCGCACGCGCACGCGGGGCGTGGGACGGCACCAAACTCATCCTGGAGAAGGGCCGCGAGTGGATCGTCAATGAGGTGAAAGCATCGGGCTTGCGAGGGCGCGGGGGTGCCGGATTTCCGACCGGGCTGAAATGGTCGTTCATGCCCAAGCAGTCCGATGGCCGTCCTCATTATCTCGTGGTCAATGCCGACGAATCCGAGCCCGGCACCTGCAAGGATCGCGAGATCATGCGCCATGATCCACATCTGCTGGTCGAGGGATGTCTCATGGCCGGCGCCGCCATGGGTGCAAATGTCGGCTACATCTACATCCGCGGCGAATTCGTCCGCGAGCGTGAGCGGCTCGAGACGGCGGTCGAGCAGGCGTATCAAGCCAATCTGATCGGCAGAAACAACCTCCACGGCTTCCCCTTCGACCTCTATGTGCACCACGGCGCCGGAGCCTATATCTGTGGCGAGGAGACGGCGTTGCTCGAGAGCCTGGAAGGCAAGAAGGGCCAGCCGCGGCTTAAGCCGCCGTTCCCTGCCAATGTGGGCCTCTATGGCTGTCCCACCACCGTCAACAACGTCGAATCGATCGCGGTTGTGCCCGACATCCTGCGGCGTGGCGCCGCCTGGTTTGCCGGCATCGGCCGGCCGAACAATACTGGCACCAAGTTGTTCTGCATCTCGGGACATGTGCAGAAACCTTGCAACGTCGAGGAGGCTATGGGCATTCCGCTGCGCGAGCTCCTGGACCATCACTGTGGCGGCGTGTGTGGGGGTTGGAGCAACCTGCTCGCCGTCATCCCCGGCGGATCGTCGATGCCGCTGGTTCCCTCGCATCAGTGTGACAGTCTGCTGATGGACTTCGATGGCTGCCGCGAGCTCAAGTCTGCGCTCGGCACCGCGGCTGTGATCGTAATGGACAAATCGACCGATATCATCCGCGCAATGGCTCGTATCGCCTACTTCTACAAGCACGAGAGCTGCGGTCAGTGCACGCCCTGCCGTGAGGGCATGGGTTGGATGTGGCGCGTGCTCTCGCGCATGGCGGAGGGCCGCGCCCACAAGCGCGAGATCGACATGCTGATGGAGGTCACCACCCAGATCGAGGGACACACCATCTGCGCTTTCGGTGACGGTGCCGCCTGGCCGGTGCAGGGATTACTGCGTCACTTCCGGCACGAGATCGAGCAACGCATCGACGACTACTCGGCCAATCCGCATCCGGATCCGGTGCGGGTCGCGGCGGAGTGACACGTGCCATGACCAAGCTCAGGATTGACGGCAAGGAGATCGATGTTCCGCCGGAGTACACGCTGCTCCAGGCCTGCGAGGTCGCGGGCGCGGAAATCCCCCGGTTCTGCTTCAACGAACGGCTCTCGATCGCCGGCAATTGCCGCATGTGCCTGGTCGAGCTCAAGGGCTCGCCCAAGCCGGTAGCGTCGTGCGCATGGGGTGTGCGTGACTGCCGACCGGGACCGAACGGAGAGCCGCCCGAGATCGCCACCAGGTCCGCAATGGTACGCAAGGCGCGCGAAGGAGTGATGGAATTCCTGCTGATCAATCATCCCCTCGATTGCCCGATCTGCGACCAGGGCGGGGAATGCGACCTGCAGGACCAAGCCATGGCTTACGGCGTGGATTCCAGCCGCTTCCACGAGAATAAGCGCGCGGTCGAGGACAAATACGTGGGAGTCCTCGTCAAGACCATCATGAACCGGTGCATCCATTGCACGCGCTGCGTGCGGTTCATGACCGAGGTCGCCGGTGTGCCGGAGCTCGGTGCCATCGGTCGCGGCGAGGACATGGAGATAACGACCTATCTCGAGCATGCCATGACCTCGGAATTGCAGGGCAACGTGGTCGATCTCTGTCCGGTCGGTGCGCTCACGTCGAAGCCCTATGCTTTCACCGCACGACCATGGGAACTCAACAAGACCGAGGCGGTCGATGTCATGGACGCGGTGGGCTGCGCAATCCGCATCGATACCCGCGGCCGCGAGGTCATGCGTATCCTGCCGCGCGTCAACGACGACGTGAACGAGGAATGGATTTCCGACAAGACCCGCCATGTCGTAGATGGTCTGCGTACCCAGCGGCTCGACCAGCCCTACATCAGACGCAACGGACGGCTCGTCCCGGCCTCTTGGCGGGAGGCGTTCGACGCCATTGCCGACAAAGTCGAGATGGCGGATGCCAAGCGCGTCGGCGCCATAGTCGGCGATCTTGCTGCGGCAGAGGAAGTCTTCGCGCTCAAGGACTTGATGACGCGGCTCGGCGTTACGAAATCTCGACTGCCGGCAGGACGGTGCTGCAATCGAGCCGAATTGGGGCAGGGCAACATACCTCTTCAACGCCACCATTGCCGGTATCGAGAAAGCCGATGCCCTGCTCCTAGTCGGTGCCGACCCGCGCCGGGAAGCGGCCGTCCTCAACGCGCGAATCCGCAAGCGCTGGAGCAGGGGCGCCTTCCCGATCGGCTTCATCGGTGAACGCGCCGACCTCACCTATCCTTACGTCTATCTCGGCGCCGGGCCGGAGACGTTGACGGACGTCGTTTCGAGCCTCAGCGAGTTCGGCAAGGTCCTCAAGAACGCCGAGCGTCCGCTCGTGATCGTCGGCATCGGTGCGCTCGCGCGCCCGGACGGGCCAGCAATCGCCTCACTCGCCGCTCAGGCCGCACTCAACGGGCGGGATGACTGGAACGGCTTCTCGGTGCTGCATACAGCGGCGGCGCGGGTGGGCGCCCTCGACCTCGGCTTCGTTCCCGGTGCCGGCGGCCGTGATGCGAGGCAGATGGCCGCGCCCGCCGCGCTCGAGGTGCTCTTCCTGCTCGGAGCCGACGAGATCGACGTCGCCCCCGGCGCCTTCCTTGTCTACATCGGGTCGCACGGGGACCAGGGCGCACACCGCGCCGACGTCATTCTGCCGGGAGCGGCCTATCCCGAGAAATCCGGCATCTTCGTCAACATGGAAGGGCGCGTGCAGGCGTCCGGCCGCGCCTCCTTCCCGCCCGGCGAGGCTCGCGAGGACTGGGCCATCCTGCGCGCGTTGTCGGATGCTCTCGGTCATCGGCTGCCTTACAATTCGCTGGCCGCGTTGCGCCGCTTCATGTTCGAGGCGCACCCCCATCTGCAGCACCTCGATCGAATTGCGCCGGGCGACCGGGCGGACATTGTGGCGCTTGCGGCACGGGGCGGAACGTCGGAGAAGCGCGCCGTATTCGGCTCCGCGGTCGACGATTTCTATCTAACCAATCCGATCGCGCGTGCGTCTGCCGTGATGGCGGAATGCTCGGCAATCGCCGAGGGCCGTCCCGTGCTCACCGCGGCGGAGTAGACGCGCCATGACAGAGCTCTGGACCAGTTACCTCTGGCCCCTTTCGATCATCGTGGCGCAGAGCGTGCTCCTGCTGGTCCTGCTACTCATCGTCACCGCCTTTGTACTTTATGCCGACCGCAAGATCTGGGCAGCCGTGCAGATCCGGCGCGGGCCGAACGTGGTCGGGCCGTGGGGCCTGCTGCAATCCTTCGCCGATCTCATCAAGTTCGTGGTCAAGGAACCCATCATCCCGGACGTGGCCAACAAGGGCGTATTCCTGCTGGCGCCGCTCGTCACCGCTGTGCTTGCGCTCTCCGCCTGGGCGGTCGTGCCGGTCAATGCCGATTGGGTGATCGCGGACCTCAATATCGGCGTGCTCTATATCTTCGCGGTCTCTTCGCTCATGGTCTACGGCGTGATAATGGCCGGATGGTCGTCGAACTCGAAGTATCCGTTTCTGGCGGCGTTGCGATCGGCTGCCCAGATGGTGTCCTACGAAGTGTCGATCGGATTCGTCATCATCACGGTGCTGCTGTGCGCGGGGTCACTCAATCTCACTGCGATCGTGGATGCCCAGGACGGCAAGTATGGACTGCTCCACTGGTACTTGCTGCCGCTGTTTCCGATGTTCGTGGTGTTCTTCGTCTCGGCATTGGCGGAAACCAATCGGCCTCCGTTCGACCTCGTGGAAGCCGAATCCGAGCTGGTCGCCGGCTTTGCGGTGGAATATTCCGCGACCCCGTTCCTGCTGTTCTTTCTGGGGGAATACATCGCAATCCTCACCATGTGTGCGATGGCGACCATCCTGTTTCTCGGCGGCTGGCTGCCGCCCTATCCGGTGGCGCCATTCACCTGGGTACCAGGCGTGATCTGGTTCATCCTCAAGTGCCTGTTCATGTTCTTCCTGTTCGCGATGGTGAAGGCGATCGTCCCGCGCTACCGCTACGACCAGTTGATGCGGCTCGGCTGGAAGGTTTTCCTGCCGCTTTCGCTCGCCATGGTCGCGATCGTTGCGGGCGTTCTGCAGTACGGGGGCTTGGTGCAGAAATGACGGTGAAGTGGCATGCCGGACATCTCTCCAGCCGGGCTTCTGGGGGCGGTGGTGGGGACCATGATTGCCGCGTTGGTCTACCGGCCGGTCGTGGCGCTGGTCGAACGCCGCCTCGCGGCGCTCGCCCGATCGGACCATTCCGCAAAACTCGATCCGCTCGAGCGCGGCTTGCTCCTTCGCGTGGTGTTTGCGGCCGACCTTTTCTTGTTCGCCGGTGTCGGCTATTGGCTCGGTGCGACGATTGGAGGCTGATCGAAGCGGCATGGCGGCACGCCTTGCCCGAAAGGATGGCGCCATGAGGCTCGACAGGGCGGCCCGCGCAGTGTTCCTCTGGGAGTTCGTATCGGCGTTCTGGCTGGCGATGCGTTACTTCTTCAAGCCGAAGCCTACGCTCAACTATCCATTCGAGAAAGGACCCATCTCACCGCGCTTTCGCGGCGAGCATGCGCTGCGCCGCTATCCCAACGGCGAAGAACGCTGCATTGCCTGCAAGTTGTGCGAGGCGATCTGTCCGGCGCAGGCCATCACCATCGAGGCCGGACCGAGGCGGAACGACGGCACGCGCCGTACCACGCGCTACGACATCGATATGGTGAAGTGTATCTATTGTGGTCTTTGCCAGGAGGCGTGCCCGGTCGACGCCATCGTAGAGGGGCCGAACTTCGAGTTTGCCACCGAGACGCGCGAAGAGCTCTATTTCGACAAGGAGCGGCTGTTGGCCAACGGCGACCGTTGGGAGCGTGAGATCGCGAAGAACATGGCGCTCGATGCGCCGTACCGGTGAGGATCGAGGAATGATCCCCGCATTGTTCTTCTATCTCTTCGCCGGCACCTGCATCGCCTCGGCCTTCATGGTGATTGCCGCGAAAAACCCCGTTCACTCCGTACTCTTTCTGATTCTGGCGTTCGTCAACGCGGCGGGACTGTTCGTGCTCATGGGTGCCGAATTCCTGGCGATGATTCTCGTCATTGTCTATGTGGGCGCGGTTGCGGTCTTGTTTCTGTTCGTTGTGATGATGCTCGACGTCGATTTTGCCGAACTTCGGCAGGGCTTTCTGCAGTACTTGCCCGTCGGTGCTGTCGTCGGAGTGATCCTTCTCACCGAGCTCGTTTTGGTCGTGGGCACCTGGGCGATCGGCCCCGAGGTGCAGAAGTCGATTGCGACGCCCATTCCACCCGCCGCTACGATGCTCAATACCGAGGCGCTTGGGCACGTGCTCTACACCCGCTATGTCTACTTCTTCCAGGCGGCCGGCGTCGTGCTGCTGGTCGCCATGATCGGCGCAATCGTGCTCACGCTGCACCACAAGCCGAAAGTCAAGCGGCAGAACATCCCCGACCAGGTCGCGCGCACTAAGGCGACCGCAATCGAGATCGTCAAAGTACGGCCGGGCCAGGGACTCTAGGGACGTCATATGAGCATCGGCCTCGGCCATTACCTCACGGTCGCCGCGATCGTATTCACGCTCGGCTTTTTCGGTATCTTCCTCAACAGGAAGAACGTGATCATTATCCTCATGTCGATCGAGCTGATCCTGCTCGCCGTCAACATCAATCTCGTCGCGTTTTCCGCCTTTCTCGGCGATCTGGTGGGTCAGGTCTTCGCGTTGCTCGTGCTCACGGTGGCGGCGGCGGAGACGGCAATCGGGCTTGCCATTCTGGTCGCCTATTTCCGAAATCGCGGGTCGATTGCGGTCGAGGACATCAATCTCATGAAGGGTTGAGCGCGGCATGTACCAGGCAATCGTGTTCCTGCCGTTGCTCGGGGCCTTGGTCGCGGCGCTGATCTCGCTTGCCGGCGCACGCGCTCGGCATTCCGGCGCGGCATCGGGCACGGGGGCGGATAGCCATTCGCACGACGTGGGCGACCGGAACAGCACGCATGCAGCACCGTCGGCGCACGCCGTCGGCGCCGTTATCGATACGGATCACGAGCAACAGCCGGCCGCCGCAGGCTCGCGGGCTGCCGAGCTCGTCACCACCGTGCTGTTGTTCGCCTCCATGCTGCTGGCGTGGGTCGCTTTCGTCGACGTCGGCTTCGGCCATCACGACAAGCGCGTAGCACTGTTCCCCTGGATGGTGTCGGGCGACCTCAAGATCGAGTGGGCGTTGCGAATCGACACGCTCACCGTGGTCATGCTGGTGGTCGTCACCACCATCTCGGCCTTCGTGCACCTCTATTCCATCGGTTACATGGCCGAGGACCCGCATCGTCCACGCTTTTTCTCGTACCTGTCGCTATTCAGCTTCGCCATGTTGATGCTGGTGACGGCGGACAATCTCGTCCAGTTGTTCTTCGGTTGGGAGGGGGTCGGGCTGATGAGCTATCTGCTCATCGGCTTCTGGTACCGTAAGCCGGAGGCAAATGCGGCCGCGATCAAGGCCTTCATCGTCAATCGCGTGGGCGATTTCGGTTTTGCGATCGGTATCTTCGCCGTTTTCGCGATGGCAGGCGCAATCGATTTCGACACCATATTCGCACAGGCTCCGTCGCTCGCCGGAAAGACCATCCACTTGATGGGCGTCGACGTGGACGTGTTGACGCTGATCTGCCTGCTGCTGTTCATGGGGGCCATGGGCAAGTCGGCACAGTTTCTGCTTCACACTTGGCTGCCGGACGCCATGGAGGGGCCGACGCCCGTTTCCGCGCTCATTCATGCCGCCACCATGGTGACCGCCGGGGTGTTCATGGTGGCACGGATGTCGCCGTTGTTCGAGCTCTCGCCGAGCGCGCAGACCTTCGTGACTTTTATCGGTGCGACGACTGCAATCTTCGCGGCCACGGTCGGGTTGGTGCAGAACGACATCAAGCGGATCGTCGCGTATTCGACCTGTTCGCAGCTCGGCTACATGTTCGTTGCCATGGGGGTGGGTGCCTATTCGATCGGCATGTTTCATCTGTTCACGCATGCCTTCTTCAAGGCCCTGCTGTTCCTCGGCTCCGGCTCGGTGATCATGGCCATGCACCACGAGCAGGACATCCAGCACATGGGCGGCCTCAAGGACAAGATTCCGATTACCTACTGGACCATGGTCATCGGTACGCTCGCGCTCACCGGTTTTCCGCTTACTGCCGGATACTTCTCAAAGGACGCCATCATCGAGGCCGCATTCGTCGGCAAGAATGCTGCGGCGTTCTACGCCTTTGTGATGACCGTGATCGCGGCGGCGCTGACCGCGTTCTATTCCTGGCGGCTCATCTTCGTGACATTCCACGGCAGCCCCCACGACCTGCATCATTACAGTGAGGCGCGCGAGAGCCCGATGGTCGTCCTCATTCCGCTTGGGTTCCTGGCGGCAGGCTCGATCGCCTCCGGATTTCCCTTCAAGGAATTGTTCGTCGGCGACGGCGTCGCGGAGTTCTTTCGCGACTCGCTCAGGTTCGCGGCCGACAATCATGTCCTCGACGACATGCACCATGTTCCCTATCTGATAGCCATGTTGCCGACGCTGATGATGGCGATAGGATTTGTCGTCGCATGGGAATTCTATATCCGGCGTCCGGAGCTCCCGGTCGAGCTCGCGCGTCAGCACGATCCGCTCTACAAGTTCCTACTTAACAAGTGGTACTTCGATGAAATGTACGATTGGCTCGTCGTCCGCCCGACCCTCTGGGTCGGCCGCTTGTTGTGGAGGCGTGGCGACGGCTGGCTGATCGACGGTTTCGGACCCGATGGAATTTCCGCCCGCGTGCTCGACGTTACGCGCGGCGCCATGCGGATGCAGACCGGATATCTCTACCATTATGCGTTTGCGATGCTGATCGGCGTTGCGGCGCTCGTGACCTGGTTCATGTTCGGCGGATGGGCAGGCTGAAAATGAGCTGGCCGATCCTCTCCGTAGTCACCTTCCTGCCGCTCGTCGGCGCACTGTTGATAACGATGATGCGCAGCGACGGCGATCCAGAGAAGCGTAATGCCCGCTGGATTGCGTTCTGGACGACGCTGATAACCTTTGCCGTCTCACTGGTCCTGATTTACCGCTTCGATGCCGCTTCGGCCGAATTTCAATTCGTCGAGAAGCGGCCGTGGATCGGCGGTAAGCATCAACTATCACATGGGCGTCGACGGCATCTCGCTGCCCTTCGTCATCCTCACCACTGCGCTGATGCCGCTCTGCATCGTCGCGAGTTGGCGGCCGATCCAGCAGCGCGTCAAGGAATTCATGGTCGCGTTCCTGGTGCTCGAGACATTGATGGTCGGGACATTCGCGGCGCTCGACCTGGTGGTATTCTACCTGTTCTTCGAGGGCGGACTCATTCCGATGTTCCTGATTATCGGGGTGTGGGGCGGCCCACGCCGTGTGTACGCGAGCTTCAAGTTCTTTCTGTACACGCTGCTCGGCTCGGTACTGATGCTGCTCGCCATCATGGCCATGTACTGGAATGCCGGCACCACCGAGATTCCGGCCCTGTTGCGGCATGACTTCCCACACGGATTGCAGACTTGGGCGTGGCTCGCGTTCTTCGCCTCCTTCGCGGTGAAGCTACCGATGTGGCCGGTGCACACCTGGCTCCCCGACGCGCATGTCGAAGCGCCGACCGCAGGATCGGTCATCCTCGCCGCAATACTCCTGAAAATGGGGGGGTACGGCTTTCTGAGGTTCTCGCTACCGATGTTTCCGGCCGCCTCTCAGGAGCTTGCCCCGCTGGTGTTCGCGCTCTCGGTCGTCGCAGTAGTCTACACTTCGCTGGTGGCCCTGGTGCAGGAGGATATGAAGAAGCTCATTGCATATTCCTCTGTCGCTCATATGGGCTTCGTCACCATGGGTATTTTTGCCGCCACGACGCAGGGTATCGCCGGCGGGATCTTCCAAATGATCTCCCACGGCATCGTTTCGGCGGCCCTGTTTCTGTGCGTCGGCGTGGTCTACGACCGCATGCATACACGCGAGATCGCCGCCTATGGTGGTCTCGTCAACCGTATGCCGCTCTATGCGGCCGCGTTCATGGTCTTTACGCTCGCCAACGTCGCGCTCCCAGGAACGTCGGGCTTCATCGGCGAGTTCCTGACGCTCGTCGGCACCTTTCGGGTGAACGCCTTGGTAGCAACGCTGGCAACCATCGGCACGATCCTGTCGGCCGCGTATGCGTTGTGGCTCTACCGCAAGGTTGTTTTCGGCGCGCTGACCAAGCCCAACCTCGCCGGTATCAAGGACCTCGACTATCGCGAGATCATGACCCTAGGTCCGCTCGCCGCGCTGACGATCTTGTTCGGGGTCTATCCGAAGCCGGTGCTGGATCTTTCGGCTGCATCGGTTGCGCAACTGCTCGATAATTACAACCGTGCAATCGGTGCGGCCAAGGCTGCCGCGTTGTTGACGCCCTGAGTCTCTTCTAGATGCCCGATACCTTCGAATTATCCGCGCTCCTTCCGGCTCTGCCGGAAATCGTGATCGCGGTCGGCGCCATGCTGCTCCTGATGATCGGAGCCTTCCGCGGCGACCATGCGACGAAAAGCATCGACAATTCGGCGATTTTCCTGCTGATCGTAGCCGGCCTCATCGTGGCATGGCTGCCGTCGGAGCGGCTCGTGAGCTTCGAAGGCAGCTTCGTAGTCGACGACTTCGCACGCTTCCTCAAGCTCCTGGCATTGACCGGCTCGGCGGCGGCGGTCCTCATGTCGCGCAGGTACCTGGCGGTCGAGAGGCAGGAGCGTTTCGAGTATTCGATCCTCATCCTGCTGTCGACTACCGGAATGATGATGCTCATCTCGGCGAGCGATCTGATCGCGCTCTATCTCGGCCTCGAGTTGATGAGCCTCTCGCTCTACGTGGTTGCAGCGATCGATCGAACCTCCGAGCGCTCGACGGAGGCGGGGCTCAAGTACTTCGTCCTCGGCGCCCTGTCGTCCGGCATGCTGCTGTACGGCGCATCGCTGATTTATGGGTTTACCGGGACGGTGAGCTTCGAAGGTATCGCCAGGGGGGCGAGCCAGGGCAGCTTCGGGCTGGTGGTCGGACTGGTGTTCCTGTTCGCCGGCTTCTGTTTCAAGGTTTCGGCAGTGCCGTTCCATATGTGGACACCCGACGTTTACGAGGGGGCGCCGACACCGATCACCGCCTTCTTCGCCGCCGCGCCCAAGGTCGCTGGAATCGCGATGTTCGTGCGTACGACCATCGTCGCATTCCCCGGCATCTTGTCGCAGTGGCAGCAGATCGTGGTGTTCGTCGCCATCGCCTCCATGGTACTCGGCGCATTCGCCGCCATCGGTCAGCGCAACATCAAGCGCCTGATGGCCTATTCCTCCATCGGCCATATGGGGTTTGCGTTGGTCGGGCTTGCTGCCGGCACCCGGGAAGGGGTGCAGGGGGTACTGGTGTACATGGCGATCTATGTAGCCATGACGCTCGGGACCTTCGCCTGCATCCTCTCGATGCGCCGTGGTGGGCGCATGGTCGAGGAGATCGTTGATCTCGCAGGCCTCGCACGCACGAGGCCAGCGATGGCCTTTTTCCTTGCCATGCTGCTGTTCTCGTTGGCCGGCATTCCGCCGCTGGCGGGCTTTTTCGCCAAGTTCTACGTGTTCCTGGCCGCGATCCAGGCGGGACTGTTCGCGCTCGCCGTGATCGGCGTCATCGCCAGCGTCGTGGGTGCGTACTACTACCTGACGATCGTGAAGATCATGTACTTCGACGAGCCCGCCGAAGCCTTCGAGCCAATGCCGCATGAGCTGCGTGCCGTGCTCGCCGTTACCGGCCTGTTCAATCTCCTGTTTTTCATCTATCCCGGACCGCTGATCGAAGCGGCGAATGCGGCAGCGAAGTCGCTGTTCTGAGCAAAGTTTGTTCTCAATGAAGCTCGATCCCAGGGCGACGGCTGCCGGCGTACGACTTGTAGCGCACGAGGAGCTAGGCTCGACCAATGCCGAGGCGCTCGAGGTCGCGCGCCTGGGCGAACGCGGCCCGCTCTGGATCACAGCCCGCCGACAGACTGCTGGTCGCGGCCGCCACGGTCGCGTATGGATATCGGATCGTGGCAACCTCTCTGCCAGCCTGCTGCTGACCCCGTCGGTTCCCACCGAGCATTGGCCGCAATTGTCGTTCGCGGCGGCGCTTGCGATCCATGACGCGGTCGTGCAGGTCGCCAAAGAGCTAAAGCCGCAACTCACGATCAAATGGCCGAACGATGTTCTGCTCGAAGGCGCCAAGCTGGCCGGTATCTTGCTCGAGGTCGAAAGAGCAAACGGAGGCGATCACGGCGCGGTCGTGGTCGGCATCGGGGTCAATTGCGCGAGCCACCCGCGAAACACCGACCATCCCGCAACCGATCTGTCCGCCGCCGGGATTTCTCCCGAAGCGGTGTTTGCAGCGCTCTCAGCCGCGATGCTGGAACGGCTCGCGCAATGGGACGCCGGCAGGGGATTCTCCGCCATCCGCGCGGACTGGCTCGCCCGTGTTGACGGTCTCGGCCAGGATGTGCGGGTTCGGCTTGTCGACCGCAACCTATTCGGCCGTTTCGAGACGATCGATGCCACAGGTGGGCTGGTGTTGCGGTTCTCCGACGGCACCGTCACGACTATTGCATCCGGCGATGTATTCCTGAGTCGAACAGCTGTCCCCACAACATCGAGTTGATCGGAGTCGGTGATGGTGCATCGCTCTGCCGAGCTCGTATTCGCGCCGCTTGGAGGGGCGGGCGAAATCGGCATGAATCTCGCGATTTACGGGTTCGGTGACGAGTACCAACGACGATGGATCGCCGTCGATCTCGGCGTGGCTTTTGCGGACGACGCGTTGCCCGGCGTCGACCTGATCCTGCCGGACATCCGTTACCTCGTGGAGCAACGCCGCAATCTGCTTGGTCTCGTGATCACCCACGCACACGAGGACCATTTCGGCGCGCTGTTAGACTTGTGGCCGCAGCTCGAACTTCCGGTGTATGCCACGGCGTTCGCCGCCGCTCTGTTGCAAGCCAAGCACGCGAGCGAGCCGGGTGCGCCCGACATTCCAGTCAACACCGTGCCACTCGGTGGTCGCTTCACGCTCGGGCCGTTCGATATCGAGCTGGTTTCCATGGCCCATTCGATTCCGGAATCCAATGGACTGATCATCCGCACGCCGCTGGGAGCGGTGCTGCATACCGGCGATTGGAAGATCGATCCTACCCCAGTCATCGGTCCGCCGACAGACGAAGCGAAGCTGCGCACA
This sequence comes from uncultured Alphaproteobacteria bacterium, assembly GCA_963840535.1. Classification (GTDB taxonomy): domain Bacteria; phylum Pseudomonadota; class Alphaproteobacteria; order Rhizobiales; family Xanthobacteraceae; genus VAZQ01. Next base: position 75,603 of record CAWIZJ010000044.1, on the reverse strand, counting down.
CTTGGCCAGGAGGGCTGCCTGGCGCTGGTCGGGGACTCCACCAACGCGATCCGAGATGGCCGCTCACCCTCCGAGTCGGATGTCGCGAAGTGCCTTTCCGATCTCATCCGTACCGCACGCGGGCGGGTTGCGGTGACGACGTTTGCATCCAACGTGGCGCGGCTGCGCGCTGTCGCCGAGGCGGCGGCTCAATGCGGGCGCGAGGTGGTCGTGGTAGGCCGGGCAATGGATCGCATCGCCCAGGTCGCCCGTGAGACCGGCTATCTCGACGGCATCCGAGAATTCCGGCCGATGGACATCTACGGGCACCTCCCCCCGGACAAGGTGTTGGCGCTGTGCACCGGCAGCCAAGGCGAGCCCCGTGCGGCGTTGTCCCGCATCGCTCAGGACAATCATCCCGAGGTCGCGTTCTCGCGCGGCGATCGCGTGATCTTTTCCTCGCGCGCAATCCCCGGCAACGAGAAGGCGGTAATGCGGGTGATAAACGGCTTGGTCTCGCAGGGCGTTGAGGTCATTACTGACCGCACGCATCTCGTGCACGTATCCGGTCATCCGCGGATCGCGGAGCTCGCGGAAATAATCGACTGGGTGCGCCCGCGGATCCTGCTCCCGGTGCACGGGGAGCCACTGCACATGGCCGAGCATGCCGCACTGGCGCGCCGCTGCGGGGTGGGACAGGTTCTGGTCTGCCGGGACGGCGAGCTGCTGCGGCTGGCGCCGGGGGAGCCCGGAAAGATCGACGAGGTGCCGGCCGGGCGCCTCTACAAGGATGGCTCGCTCCTGGTCAGCGCCGAGGAACGGATCGTCGCGGACCGCCGCCGTCTCGGTTTTGCCGGGGTGGTGTCGGTCTCGCTCGCCGTCAGCGACCGGGGCGAGCTGCTCGCCGATCCGGATGTGACGCTGACCGGCATCCCGCAGACCGATAGGCAGGGACGCCTGATCGAGGACATCGCCTATGATGCCGCGCTCGAAGCTTTCGAATCGATGCCGCGAGCCCGCCGGCGCGATCCGGAAGCGGTGGCCGAGGCGGTGCGCCGAGCAACCCGCGCCGCGGTCGGTTCGGCCTGGAACAAGAAGCCGACGTGCCACGTGCACGTGCTGGAGGTGTAATCGCGATCGTGCGCAGGCGAGGCATTGGCGACCAGGACGCACTGGCACGCTCATCTTCGATTTTGCGGACGTACCGGGTTGGGGAGCGCCCCGAGCCGTCCAGTTCGCGGTTCAGAAATTAGGAGAGAGCATGATCGGACGACTCAATCACGTCGCCATCGCGGTTCGCGACATCGCTAAGGCCGTCGACGTCTATCGCCGGATGCTCGGCGCACAGGTGTCCGACCCCATGCCGCAGCCAGCCCATGGCGTGACTACGGTGTTCATCTCGCTGCCCAACACCAAGATCGAATTGATAGAGCCGCTCGGCGATGCGTCTCCGATCGCGAAATTTCTGGACCGTAACCCGGACGGCGGAATCCACCACGTCTGCTATGAGGTCGACGACATCGAAGCCGCACGCGAACGGCTCAAGGGACAAGGGGCGCGGGTGCTCGGCGACGGCGAGCCGAAGATGGGCGCTCACGGCAAGCCGGTGCTTTTCCTGCATCCCAAGGACTTTTGCGGGACGCTGGTTGAAATCGAGCAGGCCTGAAGCCGGCCTAACAAGACCGCAATCAACGGCCAAGAGATTGGTGCTGCGGCTCAGTAACGCGCCCTCAACGGCCGGCGCGAGCCGAAGTAGTGCGGATAACTCGGCAAGCAAGCCAATTGTCAGGTGGTGGTGACGCTGTCGATCGCCAATCATCATGCCAGCCTGCCGATCGCCTATCGGCTGTATCTGCCGCAGGAATGGGCCGAGGACGGGGTCCGTCGCAAGAAGGCGCATGTTCCCAAGGCGATCAAGTTCAAGACCAAGCCGCTGATCGCGCTCGAGCAGATCCGCGAGGCCTGCGCGGCGGGCGTGCCGCGCGGTGTCCTGCTGATGGATGCGAGCTACGGTTCCAACAGCGCGCTGCGCACCAACGTCAGCGCGCTGGGGCTCAGCTATGTGGCTGGCATCGTAGCGACGGTCAAAGTGCGTGTGGTGTCCGATCGTGGTGCGGCAGAGCAGCGCATAAGCGTCAAGGAGTTGGCGCTGGGCCTGCCGAAACATGCCTGGCGCACGATCACATGGCGGGAAGGCTCGAACAAACGGCTGCGCTCACGCTTTGCCCGTGTGCAGGTGCGCACGGCGCCCATCAGGCGCGCTGCAGAACGGAGGGAAGCGACACTGCTGATTGAATGGCCCGAGGGCGAGGTTGAGCCCACCAAGTATTGGCTCTCGACCCTCGACAAGAAGATTTCATTCCGACGTCTGGTCGACATCGCCAAAATGCGCTGGCGCATCGAGCGCGATTACCAGGAGCTCAAGCAGGAAATTGGGCTCGGGCACTACGAGGGGCGCGGATGGCCCGGTTTCCATCATCACGGCACGCTGTGCATCGCGGCCTATGGATTCCTGATCTCCGAACGGGAGACGATCCCCCCCTCACGACTTCCTTCCTCCAGGAGAATCACGAAACCTGCCCTTCCCGGTGGTGACCGACCCCGCGGCGCCCCCGATCCGGCCCCAGCGTCACGTCCCCACCTCGATCGCAACAATGCATTGCAGATTGATCGTCGCGATCGCACGCACGCTGCCACGATGCCCGTGTTGCGCGCGCAGCTTCACACGGAACGCACGTCATGCTCTATGACGCAGTAAGAATAACCGGCGTAACGAAAGGCGACGCGCGGCCGATAGAGGCGTGGGCGACGTACGGTAGGAGTAGGCTGCACTATGACCGGTTTCGAACTGCTCCTTACCTTAATCCACTGACGCGTTTCCGCGTACTTGCCGTCCAGGTAACCAAGAGCAATCGAGTCGATGTCGATCGCGACTTCCGTTGCAATCTATTTCATCATCTGGTGGGTGGTGTTGTTCGCCGTGCTGCCGTGGGGTGTTCGCAGCCAGCACGAGGCCGGTCCGATCGCACAGGGCACCGATCCGGGTGCGCCAATTCTCCCGATGCTCAGGCGCAAGCTCGTCTGGACGACGATCATTGCCGGCGTCGTTTTTGCGATCTGGTACGTGGTCTATCGTTACCGCCTCATCGCACTCGATGATATCGTAGCCATCATCGGTGTGCCGCGGTAGCTCGAACAATTCCAGCGGCAAGCCCGTAATGTGAGCTAGCCGCCGACACGAGCAATCGGCTCCACAAAAGTAACGCTGGCGCAGTCGCTGGGCGTGGCTGGCCTGATAGTTCGGGTTCGGGGTGGAAGTTCCGCCAATGTCCCGAAAGGTTGATCAGACGTTGCGCATAGGAATGAAACCAACAAGGGGGCCGCTCTCGATGTACACCAAGATCCGTCGGCACGCGCATCGACGCCGCTCAAGGGAAGGGCCGACGAGCAATGACCATTCGCTGGCCTCGGCAATCCAGGCGATCGCGCGATCACGATACCCGTCGGATACCGCTCCGAAGATGAGCGGGTCGCCTGCCTGAGGCGGCAATCTGCTGGACCCTCGTTCAAAAAAAGATGAGCAGGGCCGAGAGACCTTGCTCGCAATGACGCAACGCTACAGGATGTGACGCTACAGCATGTTACGCTACGCTTCGCCTCGAATTGTCTGTTCTCGATCGAGACGCCTGCGGCTCTTTTCGCCGGCTTGTCCTCCCAAGACTTGGACCGCGGGCCCATCGGGCAGCGGTTGCTTCCCCGCCTTGACCTCGCGCGTGGGACGTTATCCGATCTCGCGTGGCTTGTCACCGAAAAGTGAAACGTCGAGTTGTTGACACATCCTCGTGATTTTGCGTTGCGTCATGAACCGTCACGCCCGGCCCGGGTTTTCGTGCAATTAATCGCCGGAAGACTTTGACAGCCCTTGTGTTTCCCACGGTGATCCGGTTTCACTCAGGCTGACCCTGAAGGGAGCGATTCTCGAACTGCGCACATGCGTCTCTCCCGCTACTTCCTGCCCATCTTGCGCGAAACTCCGAAGGAGGCGGAAATCGTCTCCCACCGTCTCATGCTGCGGGCAGGCATGCTGCGGCAGGAGGCGGCGGGCATCTATGCGTTCCTGCCGCTCGGCCTGCGGGTGCTCAGGAAGATCGAGCAGATTGTGCGCGAGGAGCAGGACCGTACGGGAGCGATCGAGATGCTGATGCCGACTATCCAGTCGGCGGAACTCTGGCGCGAGAGCGGGCGCTACGACGATTACGGCAAGGAGATGCTGCGCATCCGTGATCGCCACGAACGCGACATGCTCTACGGCCCGACCAACGAGGAGATGGTCACCGAAATCTTTCGCGCCTACATCCATTCGTACAAGGACCTGCCGCTCAATCTTTACCACATTCAGTGGAAATTCCGGGACGAGGTGCGGCCACGCTTCGGACTAATGCGCGGACGCGAGTTCCTGATGAAGGACGCCTATTCCTTCGACCTCGATCAAGTCGGCGCTCGGCACGCCTACAACAAGATGTTCGTGGCCTATCTGCGCACCTTCGCGCGGCTCGGCCTCAAGTCGATACCGATGGTAGCAGAAAGCGGTCCCATCGGCGGTAATCTATCGCATGAGTTCATCATCCTGGCCGCCACGGGCGAGAGCGAAGTCTATTGCCACCGTGACTATCTGGATTTCCCGATGCCGGATGTCGATGTCGATTTTGATGATATCGGAGGCCTGCAGAAAATCGTCGACAAATGGATATCGCTCTATGCCGCGACCTCCGAGAAACACAATCCGGCCGACTTCGCAAAGCTGCCAGCCGACAAACAGGTGTCGGCCCGAGGGATCGAGGTCGGACATATCTTCTATTTCGGCACCAAGTATTCCGTCCCCATGAAGGCAGTCGTCGCCGGGCCGGACGGTAGTGAGCATCCTGTCCACATGGGCTCCTACGGCATCGGCCCCTCGCGACTTGTTGCGGCCATCATCGAGGCGTTTCACGATGATGCCGGTATCAAGTGGCCGGAGGCGGTGGCCCCCTTTGAGGTCGCTATTCTCAATCTCAAGCAAGGCGAAGCCGGTACCGATGCCGCCTGCGAACGGCTATACCACGACCTCGCCGCCAAAGGCGTCGAGGTGCTGTATGACGACCTCGACCAGCGGCCAGGCGCAAAGTTTGCAAGCGCCGACCTGATCGGCATTCCCTGGCAGATCCTGGTTGGACCGAAGGGGCTCGCCGAGGGCAGGGTCGAAATCAAGCGGCGGGCTGACGGCAGCCGCGAGTTGCTCAGCCCGGCCGATGCCGTCCAGCGGTTCGTGGCGTAATCGCAGGCGGGATATCGAGGGATATCGAGTGCGATGCGTTGCGTGAAACCGTCAGAATCGTGTGAGATCAACGGTGGGGAGCATCTTGATGAGCGAGCCGAGCGCCACCCGCCCCTTTGCCCCGTTCGAGTGCGTGCTGTCGCTGCGCTATCTGCGAGCGCGGCGGCAGGAGGGATTCATCTCCGTGAACGCCGGGTTCTCCTTCCTCGGAATCATGCTCGGCGTCGCTACCCTGATCATAGTGATGGCGGTGATGAACGGCTTCCGCAAGGAGCTGCTCGAGAAGATATTGGGCCTCAATGGTCACCTGCTGATCCAACCGCTGGAGCAGCCGTTAACCGACTGGCAGCAGGTGGTCGAGCGAGTGTCGAAGGTCGACGGTGTCAGACTCGCCGCTCCAATAGTCGAAGGCCAGGCGCTTTCGTCTTCACCATTCAACGCCTCCGGCGTGTTGGTGCGCGGCATGCGCGCAGCCGACCTCGGCAAGCTGCCCTCGGTAGCCAGCAACGTTCGCCAGGGCACATTCGAGGGTTTCGACGAGGGACAGGGGGTCGCGATCGGCCGGCGTCTCGCCGATCAGCTGTCGCTTCGCGCGGGCGACAATGTCACGCTCGTTGCCCCGCGCGGGGCGGTCACGCCGATGGGCACCACGCCGCGCATCAAGTCCTACAAGATCGCCGCCGTGTTCGAGATCGGAATGTCGGAATACGACACCGCCTTCGTGTTCATGCCGATGGCGGAAGCGCAGGCCTATTTCAATCGTGCGGGCGACGTTACAGCCGTCGAGGTCTATGTCGACAAGCCGGATCAGGTCGACCGCTATCGTAAGCTGATCACCGAGACTGCCGGGCGACCGATCTTCATGATCGACTGGCGTCAGCGCAATTCCACCTTCTTCAACGCGCTGCAGGTCGAGCGCAACGTGATGTTTCTGATCCTGACGATCATCGTGATCGTGGCCGCCTTCAACATCACCTCGGGTTTGATCATGCTAGTGAAGGACAAGGGTCGCGATATCGGCATTCTGCGCACGATGGGGGTCACGCAAGGTGCGATCATGCGGGTGTTCATGATGACAGGCGCGTCGGTCGGTGTGGTCGGCACGTTCGTCGGATTCCTGCTGGCATTGCTGGTCTGTCTCAATATCGAATCGATCCGCCGGTTCCTCTCGTGGCTGACCAACACCGAGCTGTTCTCGCCCGAGCTCTACTTCCTTTCCAAGCTGCCCGCCGATCTCGACGCCGGCGAGACCACAGCGGTGGTGGTGATGGCGCTCTCGTTGTCTCTTTTGGCGACGCTCTATCCGGCCTGGCGCGCCGCACGCCTCGATCCGGTCGAGGCGTTGCGCTATGAATGAAATAACCGGGAAGGATCCGGCTGCCAACATCGCCCCCGCGACGGGCGCAGAAGATGCGCCGATACTGTTTCTGCACGGCATCGATCGGCACTATCGCCAAGGCGATGTCACGCTCGAAATTCTCAAGGGTGCCGAGCTCGCGATCTGGCGGGGCCAGTCGGTGGCGCTGGTGGCACCCTCCGGCGCCGGAAAATCGACGCTCCTGCATATCGCCGGGTTGCTCGAGCAACCGGATGCGGGCGAAGTTTACGTGGATCAGGTCGCGACCTCGCAACTTTCCGACGCGGAGCGAACCCGCATTCGCCGCGTCGAGATCGGGTTCGTCTATCAATTCCATCACCTGCTGATGGAATTCTCCGCAATCGAGAACGTCGTCCTTCCGCAGATGATTCGTGGCCTGCCGCGGAGCGAAGCGAACCGGCGCGCAACCGACCTGCTCGCATATCTCGGGTTGAAGGATCGCCTCACACATCGTCCTGCCGAACTTTCCGGCGGCGAGCAGCAGCGGGTTGCGATCGCGCGCGCGGTTGCCAATGCGCCCCGTATTCTGCTCGCTGACGAGCCGACCGGAAATCTCGATCCGCGCACGTCCGAGCACGTCTTTTCCGCCCTCACGCAACTCGTGCGAGCCTCTGGTTTGGCGGTCATGGTCGCCACCCACAACATGGAGATCGCCGCGCGCATGGACCGCCGCGTTACCATCCGCGACGGGCTGGTCGTCGAGCTGAGCTAGTGTCCCGCTTCCGACGTTCGCTTCACATTGCAGCACGCTCGAGTGCGAACGTCGGAAGCAAACGGACGCTAGCAAGTCTATGGTGCTAGTGCGGTTTTGTCTTATGACGTTCCGATGACGGGACCGCCGCGAGACTGATCGGAACGTCAAAGACACTGCATCTAGGGCCTGTCTTCAGTCTGAGCAGGATTGTATCTAGCAGGCTAGCTCGCACTCCGGCAATGGAAATTTCTGGCGAGTTTGTCGTAACGTGTGGCGCTGGCGCGGAACCGTGCTTGAGCTGATTGAAGAAGCGCTCGACGAGGTTGCGTTCGCATTAGACGCGCGAATCGCATGCCCGCTCGGTCTTACGGTTGGCCTTGGGTGGGATGACTGGAATGATTTTCCGTTGCGTGAGGGTATCGACGAAGCTAGTTGGCGTCGTATGCCTTGTTGCCGATCAATGCATCTGGGTACGGCGTTCTCAATCAGACGGTTCACGCGCACGCCAGATCATGAGCTTGTCCCGGTGTGAGCATCAGCATCGACGGGCTTGCCCAGGGCTTCGTCGAGCGCATTAATCTTGGCGGTCCGTCCGCCGCCGTGATCGGCCGATCGCTTGCGGGCCGATTTTTTGATCGCGCGCCACCGCTGTGCCGATCGAGCGCGCACGATGGTGGCGTCGATCATCATGTATTCGTTGTCCGATCTTGCTCGCCAACAACTTGAAAATTCGCTCGAAAACGGCCGTCCTCTTCGCCCACCGGCTAAAGCGCTGGTGGACGATGCTTCCAGTCGCTTCCGAAACGTGCCGGCAGATCGACGCCAAGGGATCGGCCCGTTCGTATATCTGTTAAGAACCGCGATCAACGAACACGCCGGTGTCGAGCCCTTGCTGAACAGTGCCGCCGACATGGCCTTCCCGTCCGGGCACAGAATCCTTGATCCGCTCCCATTGATCGTGCTCGCAATCCGAATCGCTGCATGGGTCGGCCTCCTCAAAGCCGACAATGCCCATCGAATTCACTCGACAACTGATTTGGGAATCCCCAACATGACCGACGAGCACTGCTTTATCGAACCGATGTGCCGCGTTTGCATCCATGATCCGTCGCCGCAAACGCCGCCTAAGGCTTGAAGGCAAGCCCTAGACAGGCTGCTGAAAAACTCCCATGGGCATCATCGCCACGCAACGATCGAATCCGCGGCGCTCGGACTTTTGAATGATTGTTGCGTCGGGGAAGGGGCGCGCGAATCAATCTTGCGTGGTCCTGACGGTTTCGATGCTCCAAAATCGTTTTTCAGCAGCCTGCTAGTGCCGCCGGCGATGATCACAAATGGGTTTGACGCACGGGCGCTCCGATGGTCGCGGTGCTTGCCGTTATCTGGCATGGAATACATGCGACATCTGCGGGTTGATCCAGCAGGATGCTCGAAGGACGGCATGGCAACGGTCGGCTGCTGCGATCGTTACGCTCGGCGCTAACCACGCCGCTGCCCAGGAACGGTCGTGGTGCCTGCATGAAACCGCGAGCGACGGCGGTGGCGCCATCAGTTGCGGGCAATGCCAGGCGTCGCGCCCGGCGGATCGAGTCACTGCGTTCCGAGCCCGGCGTTCAGCGGAAGGCCTGCTACCGACGACAGCAGAACTCGTCGCCGCTAGCGGTTCCAAAACGCGCGGTACACATTCCCGGAGGCCTGCAATGGCAAGGGTGCTCACGTTCGTGCTCGCATATGTCGCCGCACTGGTGATCGGCATCGATCCTGCCGTTGCGCAGGGGCAGGCTTGGTGCCTGATCTCCAGTGGCCCACCGACCAGATGCAGCTTTTATACGTTCGAGCAATGCTTGGCGTCCCGGGCCGGCGGGTCCAGCCATTGCAGCCCTAATACCCCAACTACACGGGGAACCGTTCCGACGGAAGCCAGCCCCGACGCCGGTAGGCTCCTCCAACGACCGTAATCGCCCAAGTGTGATGCCCGTCAACGCGCGCAGGAAATTCCCGAACTCGCCCAGAACCCGTTCCAGAGGAAATCGGAGGTTTCGCCATGATCAAGGCCATCACAATCGCGCTGGCGTATGTCGCAGTCGCAGCGCTCAGTCCCGGATGCGCATCTGCTCAGGCGCGCGCCTGGTGCTTCAACGATACCTCGAGCCTCAGTGGCGGCCCGATCAATTGCGGATTCCACACCTTCGAGCAGTGCCAGGCCGCGCGTGCCGGCGGCTCGAGTCATTGCGCCCCGAACCCGGCCTTCCCGGGGGGCCGGGCGTGCAGATCCGCCGCAGATAGTACTGAAACGCACCTGCGAGCCCGAATTGGACGTTCCCCGCGGTCGGGCCAAATCCATCGCGTCTTACGAAAAATATCCTTGACACGCGGAATAGAACATATCATGAATATTGTTCATGGTATGTTCAGGGGATATGCAATGATCCGAGCTGTCATCGAGGAAGCCGCAGCGCTGGCTTCGCTTGCCCTTTTTCTCAGCACGATCGCCGTGTGGGCGCAGATCATCGTGACCCTTGGGCAAGCCTGAAATCTGGGGATAAGGCAAGCCGAATCGGCTCGAGCCATAGCCGCGGTGGACAGCACGGATGGTGATCCGCACCATTACGTCGGTCCCGAGAATTGCGAGGATGGAATGGCCGGCTTCGTGCATCTGCACGTGCACTCCTCTTATTCCCTGCTCGAAGGCGCGTTGACAATCGGCCGGCTTGCCGAACTTGCAAAGGCTGACCGTCAGCCTGCGCTCGCACTCACCGACACCGACAACATGTTCGGCGTGCTCGAATTCTCCGAGAAAATGGCGGGCGTGGGGATTCAGCCAATCGTCGGCTGCGCACTGTCGGTGGATTTCGGTGATCAGGAGACGCGAACCGCAGGCGCTGCGGCCTTGCAGCGTCCGCGCATCGTTCTCCTGGCCGCACGGGAGATCGGATATCGCAGCCTGATGCGGCTCAATTCGCGGGCCTTTCTGGAGACGCCACCCAATGAGCAGCCTCGCCTCGCACTCGCATGGCTCGACGGCGGGACCGATGGACTGATTGCCCTCACCGGAGGGCCTGACGGCCCCATCGATGCAGCTATCCTCGCCGGTCAGGCCAATCTCGCAAACGGGCGCTGCGAGACACTGGCGCGGCTGTTCGGCGACCGCCTCTATATCGAGCTGCAGCGGCATGGCAGCGCGGCCGAGCGCACCGTGGAGCCTGCGCTCATCGAGCTTGCTTACGCCCGTGGAATCCCGCTGGTGGCGACCAACGAGCCGCTGTTTGCGGCGCCGGGGGACTACGAGGCCCATGACGCGCTGATCTGCATCGCGGAGGGCCGGCTGCTGGTCGAAACCGACCGTAGGCAACTCTCCGCCGAGCACTGGTTCAAGACGCGCGCCGACATGATCGCGCGGTTCGCCGATCTGCCCGAGGCGGTCGCCTCCACCGTCGAGATCGCGCGGCGTTGTGCCTTCCGCCCGCGCGTGCGTCAGCCGATCCTGCCGAGGTTCTCGGTGGGTGAGGGCGGTGCCGCGGTCGACGAGGGGGTGGAGTTGCGAAAACGTGCCGAGGCCGGACTCGACCGCCGGATCAAAAGCCAACGGGATTGCCCCAGGTCGCACTCTCGAGGACTACCGCGAGCGGCTGGCGTTCGAGCTCGACGTGATCGGACGCATGCAATATCCCGGCTATTTCCTCATCGTCTCAGATTTCATTCAGTGGGCGAAGGCGCATCAGATAGCAGTCGGACCCGGGCGCGGCTCCGGTGCAGGCTCGCTCGTTTCCTACGCGCTCACCATCACGGATCTCGATCCGATGCGCTTCGGGCTCCTGTTCGAGCGTTTTCTCAATCCCGAGCGCGTGTCGATGCCCGACTTCGACATCGACTTCTGCCAGGACCGCCGCGACGAGGTGATCAACTACGTACAGGACCGGTACGGCCGCGACCGCGTGGCGCAGATCATCACATTCGGCACGTTGCAGGCGCGCGGCGTGTTGCGTGACGTGGGCCGCGTGCTGCAGATGCCGTACGGCCAGGTCGACAAGTTCTGCAAGCTAGTGCCGCAGAACCCGCTCAATCCGGTGACGCTCGGGCGTGCGATAGACGATGAGCCGCGCCTGCAGGTCGCCCGCGACGGCGATCCGGTGGTCGCCCGCGTCTTCGACATCGCCCAAAAGCTCGAAGGCTTGCATCGGCATGCTTCGACCCACGCCGCCGGAATTGTCATCGGGGAACGGCCGCTGACGGAAATGGTGCCGCTCTATCGTGATCCCAAGTCCAACATGCCGGTGACCCAGTTCAACATGAAGTGGGTCGAGCAGGCGGGCCTGGTGAAATTCGACTTTCTGGGCCTCAAGACCCTCACGGTACTGCAGACCGCGGTCGCGCTGGTACGCAGACGCGGCATCGAGGTCGACATCGCGGCGGTTCCCCTCGACGACGTTTCAACATATGCCATGCTGGCGCGCGCCGAGGCGGTAGGCATCTTCCAGTTGGAAAGCCAGGGCATGCGACGTGCTCTGCTCGACATGCGACCGGACCGATTTGAGGACATCATCGCGCTGGTCGCGCTCTACCGACCGGGACCGATGGCGAATATTCCGACCTATTGCGCCCGCAAGCACCGCATGGAGGAGCCCAATTACATTCATCCCAAGCTCGAGCCGGTGCTGCGTGAGACGTTCGGCGTCATCGTCTATCAGGAGCAGGTGATGCAGGCCGCGCAGATTCTGGCCGGCTACTCGCTCGGAGAAGCCGACCTGTTGCGGCGCGCTATGGGCAAGAAGATTCGCAGTGAGATGCAACAGCAACGCACTCGCTTCGTGTCCGGTTGCGTCGAGCGCGATATCGATCGAGCGCAGGCGGAGACCATCTTCGAGTTGCTCGAGCGCTTCGCCGACTACGGCTTCAACAAGAGCCACGCTGCTGCCTATGCCCTCGTCGCCTATCAGACCGCCTATATGAAGGCCAACTATCCAGTCGAGTTCCTGGCGGCTTCCATGACTCTCGATCTGGGCAATACCGACAAGCTCTCGGAGTTCCGCGCCGAAGCGCAACGGCTCGGCGTCAAGGTCGAACCGCCGTCCATCAATCGCTCCGGCGTGGCGTTCGAGGTCGAGGGCAATACCATTCACTATGCGCTCGCCGCTCTCAAAGGGGTCGGCCGGCAGGCCGTGGAGGCGATCGTCGAGGCGCGCGGGACGCGACCGTTCGCGGACCTCTCCGATTTCGCCCGCCGCATCAATCCGCATGCCATGAACAAGCGCGTGCTGGAGAGCCTTGCCGCTTCGGGGGCTTTCGACGACCTCGAAAGCGATCGCGCTCGTGTATTCGCCGCCGTGGATGCGATCCTTGCATCCGCGCAACGCGAGCACGACGCCGCGGAAAGCGGTGCGCTGCAATTCGCCTTCGGCGGGCCGGAGGCGTACGAAGCGATCCGGTTGCCGACCATCGCGCCATGGCCGCCAGCAGAGCGACTGCAGCGAGAGTTCGATGCCGTGGGCTTTTTCCTCACCGGTCATCCGCTCGACGATTATGCTGCCACTCTCAAGCGCATGCGGGTGCAGCCCTGGACCGAGTTTGCGCGCGCGGTGCGCTCCGGCGCGAGCGCAGGACGAGTCGCCGGCACGGTGGTGGCGCGCACCGAGCGCCGAACGCGCGCCGGAAGCAAGATGGGCATCATCGGGCTTTCGGACCCGACCGGACATTACGAGGCGGTGCTATTCTCCGAGGGGTTGGCACAGTTTCGCGATCTGCTGGAGCCCGGCGCGGCAGTCCTGCTGACGCTATCCGCCGAGATACAGAGCGACGACGTGCGTGCCCGCATCCAAATGGTTGAGCCCCTCGATCAGGCAGCAGCCAAGCTTGCGAAGGGGCTGCGCATCTTCCTTCGCGACGAAAGGCCCATCGAAAGCTTGGCCAAACGGCTCGAGGTTTCGGCCGCCGCCCGTTCGGCCGGCGACAACGGCGATATTACCCTGGTCCTGATCTTGGCTGAGGGCACCGAGGTCGAGGTGAAGATTCCCGGCCGCTTCAAGGTCTCGCCGCAGATTGCAGGTGCTATCAAGGCGGTACCGGGTGTGATCGAGGTGCAGACCGTCTAGCGAACGGTGACCTGGGTGCCTGCTAAGGAGGGAGCGATGACGACCGCATGGCTCGACATGGCGCCCCAGGCGGCAGAGATTGGCCGCAATCGAGTGGCTCGAGGGAAGGGCGGGCCACGATTTCGTGTACTGCCGTCCTTGGCGGTCCTCCTCGCGACATCCTCTTTCGCCGCCGCCTACGAGTGCCCGCGCGCGACGGTGATCGTGCCCTATCCGGCGGGCGGCGCCGCCGACGTGGCGGGTCGCCTCATCTCCGAGCGGTTTGAGGCGTCCTCACCAAAAAGAGCTTCGTCGTCGAAAATCGGCCCGGCGCCACCGGCAATATCGGAACGGTCGCTGTCGTCAACGCCAAACCCGACGGCTGCACCTTGCTGGTCAACGCCGCCGTGATGGCAACCTTCCCCTCGAGCTTCAGCAAGCTCGCCTATGATCCGATCAGGGATTTGGCGCCCGTGGGCGGGATCGGGATCACCCCCACCCTGGTGGTCGCCCCCAATACAGTGCCGGTGGGGGACCTCGAGGGTCTGGTGCAATTGAGCCGGCAGCGGCCCGATGGCCTCAATTACAGCACGGCTGGGTACGGGCTTCTGCAGCACCTGGCGGTAGAGGAGATGGCGCAGCGTACCGGTGCCAAATTCGTGCACGTCGTCTACAAGGGCGGCGCCCAGGCTTCCACGGATCTAGTGGCCGGCCGTGTCGACTTCGGCAGTTTTGCGGCCGGCTCCATGATCCAATTCGTGCGGACCGGTCAACTCAGGGCATTGGCGGTCGTTCAGGGGCGTCGCTCGGCCCTTCTCCCCGAGGTGCCGACCACCGACGAGCAGGGAATGGCGGGGCTCGATTCCGGCGTCCACTTCATGCTGTATGCTCCGGCCGCCACGCCCAAGGAACTGATGTCCGAGCTCAACGCGGAACTCAACAAGATCGTCGGGGATCCTTCGCTGAAGGAGCGTTTCGGCGCTATCGGCTTCGATCCGACCGCGATCACCCTGGAGGAAGCGAGGGCGATCATGCGCAAGACCGGCGCGACCTGGGCACCCCTGATCAAGCGCCTGAATATCAAGCTGGATTGAGCGGGGCAGCGCACCCGCGATCCTTGCATCGGCTGTTACGTCCCTATATAAGCGCGGCATCTCACACGCGGACCTTGGCCTCACGGCCGTCCGGTGGCTTTCCGACCGCAGAGGAGGAGAGCTCACGGGTTCGCGGCGGTTCAACCGGAGAACACGACATGTCGCTCCCCGAATTCTCCATGCGCCAGCTCTTGGAGGCTGGCGTTCACTTCGGGCATCAGGCCCACCGTTGGAATCCGAAGATGTCGGAATACATCTTCGGTGCCCGCAACAACATCCATATCATCGACCTCGCCCAATCCGTACCGATGCTGCATCGCGCGCTGCAAGCCGTGAGCGATACGGTTGCGAACGGTGGGCGTATCCTGTTTGTCGGCACCAAACGACAGGCACAGGAAGCCATTGCCAACGCGGCCAAGAAGAGTGCGCAATACTACGTCAACTCGCGCTGGCTCGGCGGTACGCTGACTAACTGGAAGACGATCTCACAATCCATCGCGCGTCTGCGCAAGCTCGACGAGATGCTCGCCTCCGGCGAATCCCAGGGCTACACGAAGAAGGAGCGGCTCACGCTACAGCGCGAACGTGACAAGCTCGACCGCTCTCTAGGCGGTATCAAGGACATGGGTGGTCTGCCCGACCTGCTGTTTGTGATCGATACCAACAAGGAAGATATCGCCATCAAGGAGGCGCGACGCCTCGGGCTGCCAGTGGCGGCCGTGGTTGACACCAACTGCGATCCCGACGGAATCACCTTTGTGGTCCCCGGCAACGACGATGCGAGCCGTGCCATCAGTCTCTATTGCGACTTGGTGGCCAAAGCCGCGATCGACGGAATTTCCCGCGCACAGGGTGATCTCGGCATCGATACCGGTGCCGCGGACGAGCCGGCGACCGAAGTGCTGCCAGCTGTGGTCGATGGACCCGGCTACGAGGTCCTGTCTGGACCGCGTGGGGTCGCAGACGATCTCAAGAAGCTCAATCACATGTCGCCGGCAATCGAGAAAAAACTGAACGACCTTGGTATCTTCCACTATTGGCAATTGGCTGGGCTCGGAGGTGAGGCGGCGCATGCGATTGGCGAGGAAGTCGGGCTCCCCGGGCGCATGGAAGGCTGGATCGCGCAGGCCAAGCAACTGAGCGCAGAGTAGCGTGGCGCGTCGTGGTCCAGCATTCGCTCGGCAATTCGCACCGCCGGGTGGACTTAGAACGGTGGCTGGCGGTCCCTCGCCGATAAGTCCGCCGGGAGGGTATCGAACATGGCCAATATCTCCGCGCAAATGGTGAAGGAGCTCCGCGAACGGACCGGCGCGGGCATGATGGATTGCAAGGCGGCGCTGCAGGAGACCAGCGGCGACATGGAGCAGGCTGTCGACCTGTTGCGCAAGAAGGGCCTCGCCAAGGCCGCCAAGAAGGCCGGCCGCATCGCCGCCGAGGGCCTCATCGGTCTCAGGGTCGACGGGCTGAAGGGGGTTGTCGTCGAGGTCAATTCGGAGACCGACTTCGTGGCCCGCAACGAGCTGTTCCAGGGCCTGGTGAAGATGATCGCCAACGCCGCCCTCGACCTCGGCGCCGATGTCGAGAAAATCAAGTCGGCAAAGGTGGGCACCATCACTATTGCCGATGCCATCGCCGATACTGTTGCCAAGATCGGCGAGAACATGTCGTTGCGGCGGGCGTCGGCCTTGTCGCTCGGGAAAGGGGTCATTGGTAGCTACGTGCACAACTCCGTGGACCCGGATCTCGGCAAGATAGGCGTTCTGGTCGCGCTGGAATTGGGCGGGAACGCCGACGAGCTCAAGCGCTTCAGTCGCATGATGGCAATGCACATCGCCGCCTCCAATCCGCAGGCGATCGATTCCACGGGCCTGGATCCAGATGTGATCCGACGTGAGAAGGAGGTGCTGGCGGACAGGTTCAGGACGCAAGGAAAACCTGCCAATATTATTGAAAAGATAGTCGAATTGGGGCTCAAGACCTTCTACAAGGAAGTCTGCCTGCTCGATCAGGCGTTTATTCATGAGCCCGACAAGAGCGTCGGACAGGCGGTAAAGGAAGCCGAAGGCAAGGTCGGCGCTCCGATCAAGGTGACTGGGTTCGTGCGATATGCGCTTGGCGAGGGCATCGACCGGCCGGACAGTGATTTCGGCGGTGAGGTTGCTGCTCTCGTCAAGCCCAACTGAACGTCGTCGGTAATCCGATCTCGCCGGTGCGAAAGACCGCGTCGGCCCGCACGCCGCGGCAACTCGCAGGGACCGCATGACCCAGCCCGTCTACCGACGCGTGGTGGTGAAAGTGTCGGGCGAGGCTCTCATTGGGCACGGCGGCTTCGGCATCCACCAGCCTACGCTCGAGCGGATTGCCGCCGATCTGGCAGCCACCCACGCACTCGGAGTCTCGATCGGAACCGTGGTGGGAGGCGGCAACCTGGTCCGCGGTTTGACTGTATCCGCACAGGGCGTTCCGCGGGTGACCGCCGACATGATGGGTATTCTCGCCACGGTCATGAACGCGCTTGCACTCGAGTGCGCAATCGAGAAGGCGGGGGTCGCCGCCCGTACCATGTCGGCCCTGACGATGCCTGAGGTCTGCGAGACCTACGAGCGGCGGCGTGCGTTGCGCCATCTGGAGAAAGGGCGGATCGTCCTTTTCGCCGCCGGCACCGGCAACCCCTTCTTCACCACTGATACCACCGCCGTGCTGCGGGCCGCGGAGATCGGCGCCGACGCCGTGCTCAAGGCAACCGATGTCGATGGGGTCTATAGCGCCGATCCGAAGAAGGAGAAGGAAGCCAGGCGATATGAGCGACTGACCCACCAGGAGGCGATCGAGCGCAACCTCAAGGTTATGGATTCCACCGCATTCGCGCTTGCCCGGGAAAATCGTATGCCTATCATCGTGTTCTCGATCCGCGAAAAGGGCGCGATTGCCGCGGTGTTGCGCGGAAATGCACGCTCCACCATCGTCAGCGATTGAATGGAGGGGCTTATGCGCGGCCTCGCTCCGAAACGTCCGCAGGGTCGATCCACGCATTCGAGGGGTAGCCATGGCAAACCCGACACATGACATCAGCGAGCTCAAGCGCCGAATGCAGGGCGCAATCCAATTGCTGAGGCAGGAGCTGGGTGGCCTGCGCACCGGCCGGGCATCCGCAGGCCTGCTGGAGCCGGTGCACGTCGAGGCTTATGGCACACATATGCCGCTCAATCAGGTCGCCACCGTGAGTGTGCCCGAGCCTCGCCTGATTTCGGTGCAGGTTTGGGACCGATCAATGGTACATGCAGTGGAAAAGGCCATTGCTGCGTCCAGTCTCGGGCTCACGCCCTCGACGGAAGGTCAGGTGCTCCGGCTGCGTATTCCGGAGCTCAATGAGGAACGGCGCAAAGAGTTGGTCAAGGTCGCTCACAAATATGCCGAGGCGGCGCGCGTTGCCGTCCGCCACGTGCGACGCGACGGGCTTGATGTGCTCAAGAAGCTCGAAAAAGATCACAAGATCAGCGAGGACGACGGCAAGCGCTCAGCCGATCAGGTGCAGAAAGCGACTGACGAATTGATCGCCGAGGTTGATAGAATGCTCGCCACCAAGGAAAAGGAAATCCTTACAGTCTGAGGCCCGAGACGGAATGACCAAGAACGAATCGCTGCGCACCGCCCAGATCGGCAATATTGCCGTGCCGCGGCACGTTGCGATCATCATGGATGGTAACGGCCGATGGGCAGCGGCGCGCGGCCTGCCGCGTGTGGAAGGTCACCGGCGCGGAGTGGAGGCATTGCGCCGCACCGTACGTGCTGCCGGGGATCTCGGTATCGCATACTTGACGATTTTCTCTTTCAGTGCCGAGAACTGGTCGCGGCCGCCGTCGGAAATCCGCGAGTTGATGGCGCTGCTGCGTCGCTTCATTCGTCATGATCTCGCAGATCTCCACCGCAATGGCGTGCGCGTGCGGGTGATCGGCGAACGTGAGAATCTCGACGGTGATATCCGGCCGCTGCTCGATGAAGCCGAGGAACTGACGAAGGAAAACAAGCGTCTGGTCCTCGTCGTTGCATTCAACTATGGCGCGCGCCAGGAAATAGCGCGAGCCGCCCAGCGCATGGCGGCAGCGGTAGCGGCGGGAGACTTGGCAGTGGGTGCGGTGACGGCCGCCAAGCTTGCCAGTTACCTCGATGCGCCGGATTTGCCCGATCCGGACCTGATCATTCGCACCAGCGGCGAGCAGCGGCTCTCGAACTTCCTGCTGTGGCAGGCAGCCTATAGCGAACTGGTTTTCATGCCGATCTACTGGCCGGATTTCGATCGCGTTGCGCTCGAAAGCGCGATCACCGAGTTCCGCAGGCGCGAGCGCCGTTTCGGCGGCTTGATCGCGCGCACCGGATCGTAATCCGTGGCGGGCTCGGACCCTGCAGATTCCTCGCGCTTCCTTCCGGCCTCGCGGCAGCGAACTTGCGCTGCGCATTTGCTCGGCACTCGTGCTGGTACCGATTGCTGTCGGGGTAGCATATGCCGGTGGTTGGCTTTTTGCCGGATTCTGGGCGGTCGCCGCCTTGCTCGTGTTGTGGGAATGGACCACCCTGATTGCGCCTTTCGATCGGGGTCCGGTGCTCGTGACTGGAGCGGTCTCGACTGCTCTCGCGATTGCGCTGGTGGCCGGCGGGTATGTGCTGGCAGCAGTCGGCGTCCTGGCAATGGGGATGCTCGCTGCCGCGGCGCTCTCGCCTGCCGCACGACGAATCTGGGTCGCCGGCGGCATCCCTTATGCCGGTTCGATCGGGATTGCGCCGGTCGTCCTTCGCTCCGACAATTGGGATGGCTTCCTGGCGGTTATGTTCCTGTTCGTGGTCGTGTGGGCCACCGACATCGTTGGCTATTTCGCGGGCCGCGCGATCGGTGGTCGCAAACTCATGCCGAAGGTGAGTCCGAAGAAGACGTGGGCGGGAGCGATCGGCGGAACGCTGGCGGCGACTGTCGCGGCAATCGTCGTTGTCGAGTCGAGCATTGCGACGAGCTTGTTCTCGGTCGTCGCTCTTGCGATTGTGCTGTCGTTTTTTGCGCAATCTGGTGACCTCTTCGAATCCTTCGTTAAGCGCAAGTTCGGCGCGAAAGATTCAAGCCATCTCATCCCCGGCCATGGGGGCCTGATGGACCGGCTCGACGGCTTCGCGAGCGCAAGCGCGGTGGCGGCGGTGATCGGTCTCGCGCGCGGCGGCTTCGAAACCCCGGGACGGGGCCTCCTGGTGTGGTGACTGGATGAAGTCAGATCCGTTCGGTGGCGAATTTCCGCAACGTCGCGTCGGCGTTTGACGAACGCACGGTGACGCTGCTCGGTGCAACCGGTTCGATCGGAACGAGCACTGTCGATCTGCTCAAGCGCCAGCGCCGGCGATTTCGTGTCGAAGCCGTCACCGCCAACCGAAACGTCGCCCAGCTCGCTCTGGTGGCGCGCGAGCTCGATGCACGGTTCGCGGCGATCGCCGATCCCGCGGCCTATCACGACCTCAAGGATGCGCTCTGGGGAAGCGGAACCGAGGTCGCCGCCGGCGATGCCGCCGTGGTCGAGGCGGCGCAGCGGCCCGCCGATTGGGTGATCGGAGCGATCACCGGTGCCGCCGGGCTCAAGCCTACACTGGCTGCCGCCGATCGGGGCGTCATCGTCGCGCTCGCCAACAAGGAAACATTGGTTTGCGCCGGCGATCTGTTCATGCGGCGGGCTGCGGCTTCAGGTGCGACCGTGCTTCCCGTCGATTCCGAGCATAACGCCTTGTTCCAGGCAATGAGTGGCAGCCGCCGCGTGGACGTGCGTCGCGTCATCCTCACCGCTTCCGGCGGTCCGTTTCGGGTTGCGAGTGCCGATGCGATCAGGAGGGCGACGGTCGAACAAGCCCTCAAGCATCCCAATTGGTCGATGGGGGCGAAGGTGACGATTGATTCGGCCACCTTGATGAACAAGGGTCTGGAACTCATCGAAGCGCATCATCTGTTTGCGCTTCCGTCGGAGCAGATCGATGTGCTGGTTCACCCCCAGTCGATTGTCCACAGCTTGGTCGAGTTCTGCGACGGATCGCTCATGGCCCAGCTCGGCAGCCCCGATATGAGGATCCCCATCGCCTATTGCCTGGCTTGGCCGGAGAGAATTGAAGGGCCAGCTCCGCGGCTCAACCTCGCGGATGCGGCCACCTTGACGTTCGAAGAGCCAGACACTGCGCGTTTCCCGGCCTTGGTGCTTGCCCGGCGTGCACTTGAGGCCGGGGGGGCGGCGCCGACCGTCCTGAATGCCGCTAACGAAGTGGCGGTGGCCGAGTTCCTTGCACGAAGGCTCAACTTTGCGGGTATATCGGCACTGGTTGCCGCAACTCTCGAGAGCGCCCTGTATCGAAACTGGACAGAACAACCCGAGAGCGTCGAAGATGCACTTGCGGTTGACCATGATACAAGATTGTTGGCACGTGCACTTTTGCCCGAAATTGCCGCAAAGGCATCCTAAGAGGGTCGGGCTTGGGGCGAGTGTCGGGTACGGGCGGGGTAAGCGATCTATGGGTCCCGATTTTCTGGCCGGAATCAACATGCTGGGTTCGAGCGTAATGGGCGTTCTCATACCCTTTTTGTTCGTGCTCACCCTCGTCGTCTTCTTTCACGAGCTTGGTCATTTCCTGGTCGCTCGGTGGTGTGGCGTCAGGGTCCTCGTCTTCTCGGTCGGGTTCGGACCGGAATTGTTCGGCTTCAACGACCGACACGGAACTCGGTGGAAGGTTTCCGCCGTTCCGCTCGGCGGCTATGTGAAATTTTTCGGCGATGAGAACGCAGCGAGTGTTCCCGATCAGTCGGCGCTTGCCGGCATGACCGCAGAAGAGCGCAGTCAGAGCTTCATCGACCAGCCGCGTCGGGCCCAGGGCTGCGATCGTAGTGGCGGGACCTTTGGCTAATTTCCTTCTGGCCATAGTGATTTTTGCCGGCCTCTTCATGATGTTTGGCAAGCCCAGCACGTCGCCCCGGGTTGACACCGTGCAGCCCGGAAGCGCGGCGGCGACGGCCGGGTTCCGGCCGGGCGATCTGGTCCTCACGATCAACGGGCGCAAGATCGACAGCTTTCCCGACATGCAGCAGATCGTGAGCACCAGCGCCGGCCAAGGCCTGGTATTCGAAGTCGATCGCAGCGGTACCGTGGTTACGCTGAAGGCAACCCCTGCGCTCAAGGAGGTGAAGGATCGATTCGGCAATGTGAACCGTCAGGGCATCCTGGGCATTACACGTTCGAACTCGCCCGATGACACGCACTTCCAGCCAGTTGGTCCGCTGCAGGCGGTTGGATTGGGCGTGCAGCGGACGTGGTTCGTCGTGGAGCGTACGCTGTCGTACATTGGCGGCGTCATCTCTGGACGCGAGGCCGCCGATCAACTGGGTGGGCCGATCCGCATCGCGCAGGTCTCGGGCCAAGTAGCAAGTGAAGGGCTTGCATCCCTGTTCAGCCTCGCTGCGGTCCTCTCGGTATCGATCGGGCTGCTGAACCTGTTTCCGGTACCATTGCTCGACGGCGGTCACCTTATGTTCTACGCGATTGAAGCAGTCAGGGGAAAGCCGCTGTCGGAGCGCGCCCAGGAAATGGGATTCCGGATCGGGTTGGCAATCGTGCTCATGCTCATGATTTTTGCAACTTATAATGACATCCTGCATCTGGCGGCCCAATGGACGGCGTCGTAGCCAGAAGCGGCATGGGGGCATGAAAGGGGCAAGGTTTGGAGCAAGACTTGGTTGCACCGCGGGAGGAAATCTGTACAAGCGGGGGTCGGGGATAGCGACGACCTTTCTCGTGGGCGCCAGGGTTTCGGGTGCCCAAAGGGGACGACAAAGGGCGTGTAGGGGATGAACATTTGCAGGTGGCTGGTGCGAGGACTGGGCGTAGCCTGCCTGGTTCTCGGCGGGGTGTTGTCGATTGCCGGCATGGCGACGCTGGCGACGCCGCCCGCCTATGCCCAGGCGCCTACCGTCAGCTCGATCGTCGTCCAGGGCAATCAGCGGGTCGAGGCCGAAACCATCCGTTCATACTTTCGACCGGGGCCAGGCGGGCGGCTGGACCCGTTCCAGATCGACGAAGGGGTCAAGGCCCTCTATGCGACCGGATTGTTTCGGGAAGATCCAGCCGAGCATTCAGGGTGGAAGGCTGGTCCTTTCCGTTATCGAGAACCCGGTCATCAATCGTATTGCCTTCGAGGGCAACAAGAAGGTCAAGGACGAGCAGCTCAGGGCCGAGATCCAATCGAAGGAGCGCGGTACGCTTTCGCGCCCTGTTGTGCAGGCCGACGTGGCGCGTCTGGTTGAAGTCTATCGGCGCAGCGGCCGCTTCGATATCCATATCGAACCGAAGGTCATTGATCTGCCCAACAACCGGGTCGACTTGGTGTTCGAGGTCAGCGAGGGTGGCAAGACCGGGGTCAGATCCATCGAGTTCATCGGCAACCGCGCCTACTCGTCGTTTCGGCTCAAAGACGTGATCAAGACGTCGGTGACTGGACTGCTCTCGTTCCTGCAGACCGGCGACATCTATGATCCCGATCGACTGGAGGCGGACCGCGAGTTGCTGCGCCGCTTCTATCTGAAACACGGTTTCATCGACGTTCGCATCGTGTCCGCGGTCGGCGAATTCGATCCGGCCCGTGGTGGGTTCGCCATCACCTTCGTGATCGAGGAAGGCGAGCAGTACCGGATTGGAACGGTCGAGGTCGTATCGAACGTGCGGCCGCTCGAGGCGTCCCTGTTGCCGTCCGAGACTGCGGACCTTTCCCGGGGACGTTTACAACGCCGAGGCGGTCGAGAAGTCGGTCGAGGAAATGACCATCGACGCAGCAAGGCGCGGATTCGCGTTCGCAACGGTACGCCCCCAGGCGGTGCGCGACGCGGAAACCCGCAGGGTCAATCTCGTCTACGTAATCGAAGAGACCCAGAGAACCTACATCGAGCGGATCAATGTGCGCGGCAATACGCGTACTCGCGACTACGTTATCCGGCGCGAATTCGACCTCTCGGAGGGCGACGCCTACAATCGGGCTCTCGTCAATCGAGCGGAGCGACGACTGAAGAATCTCGCCTACTTCAAGTCCGTGAAGATCACGACCGAACCGGGTTCCGCGCCCGATCGTGTCATTCTCAATGTCGACGTGGAGGAAACCTCGACCGGCGAATTCTCGGTGGCCGGCGGATACTCGACAGCGGATGGATTTCTCGCCGAGGTCAGCATTGCCGAGCGCAATCTGCTCGGTCGTGGCTACTACGGAAAGGCGTCTGTTTCATACGGTCAAAATACGCGCGGATTCCAGGTTTCGTTCGTCGATCCCTATTTCATGGGCTATCGGGTCGCGCTGGGCCTCGATCTGTTCGCCAAGGAGCAGAAATCGACGAGCTACGTTTCCTATTCGACTCAGACGGTCGGTGTCGGGGGCCGGCTGGGGTTCGCGCTGCGAGAGGATCTTGCACTGCAGCTGCGCTATTCGCTCTATCGTCAGGAGATCGACCTGCCGAGCATCCTGAGGAATTGCAACAACATCAATCCGGACTTCGTGACCACCTTCCCGACCGCCGGTGCCGTCGGTACGACGGCGGCTCTGACGCCGCCTCCGGGCTTCGCGGGCATCGCGAACTGCTACGTCGACGGCGAGGCGTCGCTGGCCGTGAAACGCGAGCTCGCACAGGGCGCCGTCATCACGTCGCTCGTAGGGTACACGCTCGCGTACAATACGCTCGACAACAATCGAAATCCGACCGCGGGTGTCCTGACGGAATTCAAGCAGGATTTTGCCGGCGTCGGCGGCGACGTCAATTTCATTCGGTCATCGGCCGACGTTCGCGCCTATCACGAGGCGATCTCCGACGTCGTGGGTCTCCTGCATCTGCAAGGCGGCCACATCGCCGGCTGGGGCGGCCGCGGGCTGCGGATGCTCGACAATTTCCAGATGGGCCCAAGTCTGGTGCGCGGGTTTGCGCCGGCGGGCATCGGTCCCCGCGATCTGACCGTCGGGACCACGAATGATGCCCTCGGCGGCACGATGTTCTGGGGCGCAAGCCTCGAGTTGCAGACGCCGCTCTACTTCCTTCCCAAGGATTCCGGTGTCAAAGTGGCCGCCTTTGCCGATGCCGGCTCGTTGTGGAATTATGTCGGCCCGACGACCTTCCCGGCGACGGGCGAGGTGCTTTCCGGTTCGATTTGCGCAATCCCGCCGTGCCCGGTCGACAACGCCATGCATATTCGTTCCTCGGTTGGGGTCGGATTGATTTGGGACTCACCGTTCGGGCCGCTGCGCTTCGATTACGCGTTCCCGCTCACGAAAGAGCCCTACGACCGCGTCCAACAGTTCCGCTTCGGTGGCGGCACGAAATTCTGAAACCCTGTCAGGGGTGACGGTTGGGACGGCATGACCGAGCCCTATTTTTTTGATCGGGGACGCGGGCTCACCGTACGCGAGATTGCTGCGCTGATCGGTGCCGAGCCGCGTTCCGGCGACGATCTAGACCGCCGCATCACGGGCATTGCATCTATCGATCGTGCGGCGCCCGATGACCTCACCTTTCTCGACAAGCCCAAATATGCCGCGCAATTGGCGTCGAGCGGGGCCGGTGCGTGTCTGACCGTGGAACGTTATGCCGCCCGCGCGCCGGAGCAAATGAGCGTGCTCTGTGTACGAGAGCCCTTTCGCGCTTTTGTGGAGATCACAAGCGCGCTGTTTCCAGGTGCCGAGCGACTTTCGTCCCTGTTCGAGGCGAGCGGGGTCGCAGCGGGAGCGCTGGTGCATCCGACCGCCCGCATGGAAAGCGGCGTCACCGTAGATCCTGGAGCCGTGATCGGACCACTCGCCGAGATCGGAACCAACACAGTGATCGGCGCTGGTGCGGTGATCGGGCCCAAGGTGCGTATCGGGCGCCAGTGCGCGATCGGGTCCAACTCTTCGATCACGCACAGTCTGATCGGCGACCGCGTCATCATTCATCCAGGCTGTCACATAGGCCAGGACGGATTCGGCTTCATCATGGGGGGTGCCGGCCACCGCAAGGTCGTGCAGATCGGTCGCGTCATCATCCAGGACGATGTGGAAATCGGCGCCGGCACCACTATCGACCGCGGCGCCAACCGCGATACCGTTATCGGCGAAGGCACCAAGATCGACAATCTCGTGCAGATCGGACACAATGTCTCGATCGGTCGTCAGTGCATCATTGTCTCTCAATGCGGCATCTCAGGGAGTGTCGGTAATCGAGGATCGCGTCGTTCTTGCGGGCAAGGTCGGGCTCGCAGACAATGTCACGATCGGCGAAGGCGCGGTTATAGGGGCGGGAAGCGGCGTCCTGGCGGACATCCCGGCCGGCGAAAAGTGGCTCGGCTATCCCGCCATGCGCGGACGGGAGTTTCTTCGCAGCATTTCGCGATTGCGCCAGTGGGCCAACGAGGAGAAGGCAACGCCGATTGGGGGCGCCGTGGATGGAGGTTCCGCCGGGCGTTCCGCCCTCGATGACGAAAGCTGAGGGCATGGGCGGATGAACAAACCGGCGACGACGCTCGAGGCAGTCGATATTGCCGCCGTCCTCAAGGCGCTTCCGCACCGCTATCCATTCCTGATGGTCGACCGCATCATTAACATGCGTGGCGACGAGTTCGCCATCGGAATCAAAAATGTCACCTTCAACGAGCCGCAATTCGTTGGTCACTTTCCAGGCAATCCGGTGTTTCCGGGCGTGCTCCTGATTGAAGGGGTGGCACAAACGGCGGGTGCGATCTGCGTGTTGTCGCAAATGGGCAGCGATCAGCCCAGGCGGGTTTATCTTCTCACCATCGACAAGGCCAAGTTCCGCAAGCCGGTCGTGCCGGGCGACACGATCGAATACCACGTGCGGAAAAAAGCCCGGAAGCGGAACATGTGGTGGTTCCGAGGCGAAGCACGGGTCGCGGGCAAACTAGTGGCCGAAGTCGAAGTGGGAGCCATGGTCGCGTGAGGGCGATGGTGGCGTCGATCGATCCAACCGCCCGGATCGCTTCGGGAGCGACGATCGGACAGGGCGTGACGATCGGGCCCTATTGTGTGATCGGCCCCGATGCCGTGATCGGGGACGACTGCCGGTTGGAGGCCCACGTTCATGTGGGTGGTCACACGACCATCGGCTCGCGGACTGTGATCTATCCGTTCGCATCGCTCGGCACGCAGCCGCAGTCGGTCAAGTATCGGGGCGGCACCGACCAGGCTCGTGGTTGGCGCCGACTGCGACATCCGAGAGGGCGTCACCATGAATACGGGGACGGAAGACGACCGCGGCGTCACCGAAGTGGGAGATCGCTGCTTCCTGATGGTCGGATCGCATGTCGGTCACGACTGCAAGGTCGGAAGCGATGTGACCTTCGCCAACAATGTGGTGTTGGGCGGCCATGTGACCATCGGTGATTTCGTCGTTTTCGGCGGACAGGCAGCGGTGCGCCAGTTTGTGCGCATCGGCGAGGGGGCGATGGTGGTGGGCCTGAGCGGAGTGCGTGCGGACGTGATCCCGTTCGGCATGGTGCAGGGGCCGCTTGCCGATTTGATAGGCCTCAACGTCGTCGGCATGCGGCGGCGCGGATGCAGCAAGTCGGATATCCATCGCCTGCGACAGGCGTATGGGACGCTGTTCTTCGGAACCGGTACGTTCCGCGAGCGGTTGGATGCGTTCGCGGCACGAACCGACAACGGTCCCCACGTCGACAAGGTCATCGACTTCATCCGGTCCGGCACGCGGCCGCTGACCATGGCTGTTCGTCGCGCGTCGACCGGCGAGGATGCATGAGCGAACCGATGGGCGAACGGCTCGACGCAAAGGCGGAGGATACGCCATTGGCGATCATCTCCGGCGGCGGTATCCTGCCTTTCACGGTCGCCGATGCCGTTGGCAGGCGGGGTCGCCGCGTGGTTCTTTTCGCCATTCGCGGTTGGGCGGATCCGCAGCGTGTCGCCAGCTACCCGCACCATTGGGCGGCATTCGGCCAGTTCGGCCGATTCTGCCGACTTGCCAGGCAGGAAGGCTGTTGCGACGTGGTCATGATCGGGTCGGTGGTGCGGCCCTCGATCTGGCGGATCAAACCGGATTTCGCGACCCTTCGGCTCCTGCCCCGAGTGCTTGCACTGTTTTACGGTGGCGATGATCATTTGCTCTCCAGCATCGCGAAGATCTTCGAGGAGCACGGCTTCCGGCTGATCGGGGCGCACGAGGTTGCACCGGAAATTCTGGCGCCCGAGGGCCTGCTCGGGCGAGAGCGTCCGAGCGATCGCGACCGGTTGGACATCGAAAAGGGGCTTGCGTTGCTGGGCGCGATCGGTCCCTTCGACGTTGGTCAAGCGGTGGTGGTGGCCGACGGGCACGTGCTCTCGGTCGAGGCTGCGGAAGGTACCGACCGTATGCTCGTCCGCATCTCGGAGCTCCGCAGCAGCGGTCGGGTAATGGCGCCGGTGCATCGAGGCGTGTTGGTCAAGTCGGCCAAGCAGGGCCAGGACCGACGGATCGACCTGCCCTCGATCGGCCCGCGTACGATCGAAGGCGTCAAGCAGGCGGGGCTCGCGGGTATTGCGGTCGTTGCCGGCAGTACGATCGTAGCCGAACCCGAACACATGGTGGCGGCAGCGGATCGCGACAGGATCTTCGTGATCGGCGTGCGTGACGAGTCGAGATGACTGCGCAACCTCCGTGGCGGTCCGGTACGCTCGAAGTCTTCCTCGTCGCCGGCGAGGAATCCGGTGATCGGCTGGGGGCCGCATTGATGCGGGCGCTGCGGGAGCGCACCGGCGGTCAGGTGCGATTCGCCGGTGTCGGCGGCCGCGAAATGACGGCTGAGGGGGTTGCAAGCCTCTATCCCATCGACGACCTTCCCATCATCGGGTTCACCGCTATTCCGGGGCGCATTCCCAAGATCCTGCGTCTGATGCGATTGACCGCCAAAACCGTGGTGGCGAGGCGGCCGGACGTCCTCGTCGTCATCGACAGTCCGGGATTCAACCGGGGTATTGCCCGTCGGGTGCGCGCCGCCGATCCCGGCATTCCGATCGTCGAGTATGTCTCTCCCTCGGTGTGGGCGTGGCGACCGGGACGAGCGCGCGTCATGCGCGCCTATATCGATCATATTCTCGCTTTGCTGCCTTTCGAACCCGAGGTGCACAGGCGCCTCGGCGGCCCGCCTTGCACTTATGTCGGGCACCCCTTGACCGAGGAGGTGCATGATCTGCGTCCGAACGAGCAAGAGGCGCTCCGGCGATCAGCCGCGCCCCCGGTCCTGTTGGTTCTGCCGGGCAGCAGGGTCGGCGAGTTGAAGCGGCTGCTCGGAGTGTTTTCCGACACGGTCGCACTCGTCAGCGAACGGGCTGGACCGCTCGAGGTTGTGGTGCCTGCCGTTGCCCATCTTGTCGAACCGATCGCAACGGCGACGCAAGACTGGCACGTACGACCACGGATTGTGGTCGAGAATCGCGACAAGCAGGCGGCCTTTCGCATCGCCTGTGCCGCCCTTGCAAAGTCCGGAACGGTCACGCTCGAACTGGCGCTTGCCGGCGTTCCGACGGTCGCCGCCTATCGCGTTTCCTGGCTCGAGGCAGTGGTCGGACGCCGTATGATCAAGGTTCCGTCAGTGATCCTGGCAAACCTGGTGCTGGGGGAGAATGTGGTTCCGGAATACATTCAGGAAGCGTGCACGTCGGAAAACCTGGCGACTGCTTTGCTTCCGCTCCTGCGCGATACCCCGCAGCGGCGGCGCCAAATCGAAGCATTCCTGCGGCTCGACGCCATCATGCAAATAGGCTCGAGCATACCTGCGGCGCGCGCGGCTGCAATCGTGCTCGATGCCGCCAGCCGTAACCCGGCAGCCGATCAGTCGCTTCCGCCCGCGCAGACATGATTGCGGCGAGCGTCCCGCCGATCGGGGCCCCCCTATCACCTCCGCCGCGAGATCGGAACGTAGTCGCGCTGCGAAGCGCCGGTATAGAGCTGCCGCGGGCGGCCGATCTTCTGCTGCGGATCCTCGATCATCTCCTTCCATTGCGAAATCCAGCCGACCGTACGTGCCACCGCAAACAGCACGGTGAACATCGTTGTGGGAAATCCCATCGCCTTGAGGGTGATGCCGGAATAGAAGTCGATGTTGGGGTACAGCTTCTTCTCGATGAAATAATCATCGTGCAGCGCGATGCGCTCGAGCTCGATGGCGACTTCGAGCAGCGGATCGTCCTTGATGCCGATCTCGCCGAGTACCTCGTGGCAGGTCTTCTGCATGATCTTGGCGCGCGGATCATAGTGCTTGTAGACCCGATGGCCGAAGCCCATCAGGCGGAAGCTGTCGTTCTTGTCCTTCGCGCGACGGATATATTCCGGTATTCGCTCGGGCGCACCGATCTCGCGCAACATGTTGAGTGCCGCCTCGTTCGCTCCGCCGTGCGCGGGTCCCCAGAGGCAAGCACAGCCGGCCGCGATGCAGGCGAAGGGATTAGCTCCGGAAGAGCCCGCGAGGCGAACGGTCGAGGTCGAGGCGTTCTGCTCGTGATCTGCGTGCAAGATGAAGATGCGATCCATGGCGCGGGCGAGAACGGCATTGGGCTTGTAGTCCTCGCAAGGCACCGCGAAACACATGCGCAGAAAGTTGGTCGCATAGTCGAGATCGTTCTTCGGATAGATGAACGGTTGACCGATGGAATACTTGTACGCCATCGCGGCCATGGTCGGCATTTTCGCGATCATACGGATCGAGGCAATCATCCGCTGAGTGGGATCGGAAATGTCGGTGGAGTTGTGGTAGAATGCCGACAGTGCACCGACGCAGCCGGTCATCACTGCCATAGGATGGGCATCCCGCCGGAATCCCTGGTAGAAACAACTCATCTGTTCGTGCACCATGGTGTGGCGGGTGACACGATTGTCGAAATCGGACTTTTGAGCTGCGGTGGGAAGCTCGCCGTAGAGCAGGAGGTAACAGGTCTCCAGGAAGTCGCCGTGCTCGGCCAGCTGCTCGATTGGATAGCCGCGATAGAGCAGGATACCCTCGTCGCCGTCAATATAGGTGATCTTTGACTCACAGCTACCGGTCGACGTGTAGCCGGGATCGTAGGTGAACATCCCGGTCTCGGCGTAGAGCTTGCTGATGTCGAGGACCGATGGACCGATTGTTCCCTCGTAGACGGGAAACGAGTTTTCCTTGCCTTCGAAGACGATTTTTCCGGTCTTGATGTTGGCGCCGGTCTTCGCATCCATGATCGAGTCCTCGATTATTTCGCCCGGCGGACCGCACTCCATCAGGGGCGGTGGTTGGCCTGTCGAATGGTCGGCAAGCCGCCTGTTGCGTAGCGCAATCTTGTGTGCGCTGCAAGATACCGCCCCTGCGGGCGATCGATGCCTAAGGCGAGTAGTGCGGGACGGCCGACGCGGACTGATCGCGCACGCGGTCGAGACTCTCGCGCTTCCCCAGCACCGCCAGCACATCGAAGATGGGAGGTGATGTGGTGCGACCGGTGAGCGCAGCGCGCAGCGGCTGCGCGACGGCTCCGAGCTTGACCCGTTTACGTTCGGCAAAGGCGCGGATGGCGTGCTCTGTTGCCTCAGCGGACCATGGCTCGACCTCGTCCAGATCGCTCCAGAGATCTCCCAACAGGTGACGCGCCTCGGATGTCAGCAGGGCCGCTGCCTTGTCGTCGAGAGCCAGCGGGCGGTCGGCCACGATGAAGCGCGCCCCTTCGATTAGCTCGACCAGAGTCTTGGCGCGTTCCTTGAGCCCCGGCATGGCGGCAATGAGCTGACCGCGGACCGCCGGAGTGATCTTGACGGCGAGCTCGGGTCCGCCCGCGATGTGCGGCAGCATCCGCTCGATCTCGGCCAGGAGATCGGCGTTGGAGGACTGGCGCATGTAGTGCCCGTTGAGGCTTTCCAGCTTCACCAAGTCGAAGCGCGCGGGCGAGCGGCCGATCTGCGGAAGGTCGAATGCCGCCATCATCTCCTCGGTGGAAAAAATTTCCTGGTCGCCGTGGCTCCAGCCCAGTCGCACCAGATAGTTGCGCATCGCGGATGGAAGATACCCCATGGCCCGATAGGCATCGACCCCGAGCGCGCCATGCCGCTTGGACAGCTTGGAGCCATCCGGTCCATGGATGAGCGGTATGTGCGCCATCACCGGCACTTTCCAGCCGAGTGCGTTGTAGATTTGGGTCTGACGCGCAGCATTGGTGAGGTGGTCAGCGCCTCGGATCACGTGGGTCACGTTCATGTCGTGGTCATCGACTACGACCGCGAGCATATAGGTCGGCGTACCGTCCGAGCGCAGCAGCACGATGTCGTCGAGATTTTCGTTCTGCCAGGTGATCAGGCCCTGCACCTCGTCGTCGAGGGTGGTCTCGCCCGACAGGGGTGCCTTGAGCCGGATCACCGGCTTGACCCCCGGTGCCGCCTCGGACGGATCGCGTTCGCGCCAGCGACCGTCATATAGCTTTGCGCGACCCTCGGCGCGGGCCTTCTCGCGCATCGCTGCGAGCTCCTCCGGGCTCGCATAACAACGATAGGCGCGGCCAGACGCCAGCAGCTCCTCCGCCACCTCCCGATGGCGCGCCGAGCGTGCGAATTGATAGATGGTCTCGCCGTCCCACTCGAGGCCGAGCCAGGAGAGTCCATCGAGGATGGCGTCGATTGCGGCTTGCGTCGATCGCTCGCGGTCTGTGTCCTCGATCCGCAGCAGCATCTTGCCCCCGCGCCCCCGGGCGTATAGCCAGTTGAACAGCGCAGTGCGGGCGCCCCCGATGTGAAGGAAGCCCGTGGGCGAAGGCGCAAAACGGGTAACGATGGTCTCGTTCATATCCGCGAAGGACCACAGCCTGCTCTCGTGCAAAATCCTGTACCACAGAAAGGCAATCGATGATCAAAGGTTTCATTTGGGCGGCCGGCCTGCGCTCTTGGCGCTGAACCGCAGATTTGGTAGGCCGCGCCTTCACGCGCGTGCGACCGGCTACGGCAAGGGAGCCGGTCACGTCGGGGGGAGGGCATGGTTGGATCGCAGCCGTGCAAAAGTGAATTCAGGATTTGCGGAGCATGGCAGTGACTGAAACCGCCGTCGCAGAACCGGGGCGCGATTTCATTCGCGACATCGTCCAGGCGGATCTGGATGCTCGGCGCCACAACACGGTGGTGACCCGCTTTCCGCCGGAGCCCAACGGCTATCTCCATGTCGGCCATGCCAAGGCGATCTGTCTCAATTTCGGCATCGCGCAGGAGTTCGGCGGCCGCTGTCATCTGCGTTTCGACGACACCAATCCCGTCAAGGAGGAGCAGGAGTATATCGAAGCGATCGAGCGCGATGTGCGCTGGCTTGGATTCGACTGGGGGCCGCACCTCTATCATGCTTCCGACTACTTCGAGCTGCTCTATCAGTGGGCCGAGCACCTGATCCGGTCCGGCAAGGCCTACGTCGACGACCAGTCGCAAGACGAGATCCGTGCCGCGCGTGGCACGCTGACCGAGCCTGGAAGGAACAGCCCCTATCGCGATCGAACCGTGGAGGAGAACCTCGACCTGTTCAGGCGCATGCGGGTGGGCGAGTTTCCGAACGGCGCTCGCGTGTTGCGCGCCAAGATCGACATGGCGTCCGGCAACATCAATCTGCGTGATCCGGTACTCTATCGCATCCTGCATGTCAGCCACCCGCGCACCGGCACGCAGTGGTGCATTTATCCGAGCTACGACTTCGCCCACGGACAGTCGGACGCCATCGAACACATTACCCATTCCATCTGCACGCTGGAATTCGAGGATCACCGGCCCTTGTACGACTGGCTGCTCGACCATCTTCCGGTTCCGTCACGGCCCCGGCAATACGAGTTCGCGCGCCTGAACCTCACATATACCGTCCTCTCAAAGCGCGTGCTGACCGAGCTGGTGCGCGGCGGTCACGTCGAGGGTTGGGACGATCCGCGCATGCCGACGCTCGCCGGTCTGCGCCGGCGCGGGGTACCCGCGGAGGCACTTCGCGATCTGGTCAAGCGCGTCGGTGTTGCCAAGGCCAACAGTGTGGTCGACCTCGCCATGCTCGACTTCTCGGTCCGCGAGGTCCTGAACAGGACCGCGTTGCGGCGGATGGCGGTCCTTCGCCCGCTGAAGATCGTGCTCGAGAACTACCCCGAAGGCCGGTTCGAGGAGCTTGAGGCCGTCAATCACCCCGACGATCCGACGGCCGGCACGCGGAAGATCCGGTTCGGACGAGAGCTCTATGTGGAGCTCGAGGACTTCATGGAGCACCCGCCGAAGAAGTTCTTTCGGCTGTCTCCCGGGCGCGAGGTGCGACTGCGATACGCCTATTTCGTCACCTGCCGCGACGTCGTGAAGAATGCCGCCGGCGAAGTGATCGAGTTGCGCTGCAGCTACGATCCAGCGACCCGCGGCGGCAACGCCCCTGATGGCCGCAAGGTCCGGGGCACGCTGCATTGGGTATCGGCTTCCGATGCCGTGCCTGCCGAGATCCGCCTGTACAACCAGCTGTTCGCGCGCCCCGACCCGAACGCTGCGGACTTTGCTCACGACCTCAATGCCGGCTCACGCGAGGTCCTCGCCAAGGCCCGCGTCGAACCCGTGCTGGCAACGATTCGAACGGGCGAAGCGGTACAATTCGAGCGTCAGGGTTATTTCTGCCTAGACACCGACTCGCGGCCCGGCCACCTGGTGTTCAATCGCACGGTCGGCCTGCGCGATACCTGGGCCAAGGTGCAAGGCGGAAGGAGTACGGTTCCGCCGTCGGCTCGACCAGGGAGATGACGGCGTCCGACCATGTCTCGCGGACGCCCGCGTGGGTACTCCAAGGTCCTGCTCTCGTGTGCGATAGTGCCGGCAGAGCTGGTGCGGGCGGTGGGGGCGAGCGATGGCAAAGCCGGGCCGAGCACGCGGACGCGCCGAGACTTGGCGCCAATGGCCGGCCGCGGTTGGACGCAGGCCTGCCCTGGCATGGTCGAGCTGGCTCACCGATCATGTGCGCCGCATCGCCCAGCAGTTGCGTGCATGGGCGGCGATCGAGGTAGGACCCGGTCGGCTGGTGCCGTGGCTTGCGATCGGATTCGGCAGCGGCGCCGTCATCTATTTCGGCATCGAGCGGGAGCCCGACCCCTGGGCAACCGCGCTCCTGCTGGTCGCCACCATTGCAGCTTCGATCCAGCTCCGGGCGCGGCCAATCGCCTTTCCACTCGCGCTGGGCCTGGCGGCGGTGGCGGCGGGCTTTGCCGCCGGCACCATCAAGCGTGCCGTCATCGCCCATCCGGTGCTCACGATCCCGCTCTGGAACGTCGAGGTCGCCGGCTTCGTCGAGGGGCGGGAAGAGCGCGAACGCTCCGACCGTGTCGTCGTGCGGGTCGAGCGGATCACCGGGCCGCGCCTGGAGGAGAAGCTCGAGCGGGTGCGCGTGTCGGTGCGCAAGGGTACGGCGCCGGCCATCGGCAGCTTCGTCGAGTTCAAGGCACGGTTGTCGCCGCCGCTCGAGCCCTTGCGACCGGGCGGCTACGACTTCGCGCGCGACCTCTACTTCCAGCGCATCGGCGCATCGGGCTTCGTGCTCGGGCGCATCCGCACGGTCGAGCCTCCGGCGCCCCCACCGCTGAGGCTGCGGTACGCTATGGCCATCGACGGCATGCGTGAGGCGATCGACAAGCGTATCCGCGCCGATGTGCCCGGGGACGGCGGGGCGATAGCCTCGGCGTTGATCACGGGCAAGCGCGATGCCATCTCGACCCCGGTGAGCGAGGCGATGTACGTGTCCGGCATCGCGCATGTGCTTTCCATCTCCGGCTACCACATGGCTGTGGTTGCCGGGATCGTGTTCTTTGTGTTGCGCGCGCTGTTCGCCTTGATGCCGGCGTTCGCCAGCCGCCATTCCATAAAGAAATGGGCGGCTCTTGTGGCACTGGGCGCCGCCACCTTCTATCTGCTCCTGTCCGGCGCCGAGGTTGCCACCCAGCGTTCCTTCGTGATGATCGCCATCGTGCTCGTCGGCGTGATGGTCGATCGCCCGACGCTGACGCTGCGCACACTGACGGTCGCAGCCTTCTGCGTCCTGCTGTTGGCCCCCGAGGCGGTTGTTCATCCCGGCTTCCAGATGTCGTTTGCGGCGACGCTGGCGCTCGTCGCCGGATACCAAGGCGGACTGCCGTGGATGAGCCGGGCGCGCGAGACCCCGATCGGCGTACGCATCGCCCTTTGGGGCGGCCGGGAAATCACCGGCCTGGCACTGGTGTCCCTGCTCGCCGGTACCGCCACCATTCCGTTCATCGCCTATCACTTCCACCGCATATCTCCGTACGGCCTGGTTTCGAACCTCCTGACCATGCCGCTGGTATCGGCCTGGATCATGCCGATGGGCATTCTCGGCGTGCTCACCATGCCCTTTGGCGTTGACGGGACGTTCTGGCGCCTGATGGGCCATGGCGTCGAGTGGATGATGACCGTTGCGCTCTGGGTCGCGAGCTTTCCGGGCGCGATCGGCCGCATGGCGGCGTTCGGAGCGGGGCCGCTGCTGATCTGTGCCGCCGGGCTGGTGGTGCTCTTCCTGCTCAGGACGCCGCTGCGACTCGTGGGCGGGTTCCTGATCGGCGCCGCCGTGGTGCTGATGATCCGCTCGTCCCAGCCGGATGTGCTGATCACGGCCGACGGTAACGCGGTCGCGGTGCGGGGCGCCGACGGTCGCCTGTCCATGGTCAGAACCGGCAGCGATGCGTTTGCGTTCCGCGAATGGCTGGCCGCCGATGCCGATGTGCGCACGCCCAAGGACGGTTCCCTCGGCCACGGTATCCGCTGCGACGCGGCGGGCTGCATTGGGCGGCTGCGCGACGGCTCCCTGGTCGCATTTGCAAAGACGATCGAAGCCTTCGAAGAGGATTGCCGACGTGCCGTTCTGGTGGTGACCTCCCGCGAAGCCCCACCGGACTGTGCCGCGCTGGTGGTGGACCGCCAAACTCTGCAGCGCTCGGGCGCGATGTCCCTGCGGCGCGTCGGGGAGAATTTCGAGATTACGCCGGCGCGCCCCGCGGGCTACGACCGCCCATGGGCTCCAGCCATTCGGCCACGCGTCGAGGCGGCGCAGGCGAGCCCGTCACGACCTGCAGGCCCACAGCTGCGCGATGCCACCCCGCGAGCGGAGGACTTGGAGCTGGGCGATTGAGCCGCCTGGAAGCGGCGCCAGCGCTCGAGTCATCCGTTGCCGGCGCGACCCGAGCCGGAATACCCTCTCCACGCCAATCGCGCCAAACCAGGCGGAAAAGGGACAAGGCAATGAAAATCGATGGTGCATGCCACTGCGGCTACGTCACGCTCGAAGGCGAAGCCGATCCGGAGAAAACGACGGTCTGCCATTGCACCGACTGCCAGGCAGGGACGGGCTCGGCGTTCCGTGTATCGGTTCCTGTCCCTGGCACGACGCTCAGAATGTCAGGAGAACCGACCTCCTACCTGAAGACAACGGCGGACAGCGGCAATCCGCGCGTTCAGGCTTTCTGTCCCCGCTGCGGCTCGCCGATCTATTCCACCACGCCGGGTGACGGTCCGCAGCCGTCCTACATGGTGCGCGTCGGAATCTTGCGCCAGCGCGACCAGTTCGTGCCTAAACGGCAAAACTGGTTCCGTTCAGCGCTGCCATGGGTAACCGGGCTCGCTGCGATTCATGCCAACGAGAAGCAGGTGTGAGCGTCAGTATCGGCGAAACAACCCCACCAGCTTGCCCTGGATGCGCACGCGATTGGGGGGGAGAATCCGTACCTCGTAAGCGGTGTTGGCCGGCTCGAGCGCGATCGAGGCGCCGCGCCGGCGGAAGCGCTTGAGGGTTGCCTCTTCGTCGTCGATCAAAGCGACCACGATATCGCCGGTATCGGCACCATCGGTCTTCTTGATGAGCGCGATGTCCCCGTCGAGGATGCCGGCCTCGATCATGCTGTCGCCGCGCACTTCGAGCGCGAAATGCTCGCCGGTCGAGAGCACGTCGGCGGGCATGTTGATGATGTGGCTCCTGGTCTGGATCGCCTCGATCGGAGTCCCGGCGGCGATGCGGCCCATGACCGGGACGGCGACCGGCCGGCCACCTTCCTCTTCGGAGGTCGCGCGCACGCGGCCGAGGTTGCCTTCGATGACGCTGGGTGTGAAACCGCGCGTGCGCGTCGAGCCGATGCCGTGCGCGACCGAATCCGGAAGCTTGATCACCTCGATCGCGCGTGCCCGATTAGGCAGCCGCCGGATGAAGCCGCGCTCCTCGAGTGCCGTGATCAGGCGATGGATTCCGGACTTCGAACGCAGGTCGAGCGCGTCCTTCATCTCGTCGAAGGACGGCGGCACGCCCGCCTCCTTCAGGCGCTCATGAATGAAGCGCAGCAGTTCGAACTGTTTCCGCGTCAGCATCTCGCGTTTCCCCGGTTGCGGCGGTCGCAAAAAAGACTCACCGAAACAAATCATGAACAGACCCTATATGTTCGATATGTGTTCTGCAACCATTTAATTTGAGGTTAATCGGGTAGGCCAAGTAATGGAGGGGAGGTCAACTACTTAGCCCCCAGAAATCCAGAAATCCAGGTTGGTCTGGGAGCTTGGCAATCGTCGCCTGGGCCGGTCTCGCCTGGTCGGCGGCGCGAGGCAAGAAAGCCGCTGTTAACCATTGCGCTGCCATGGTGCGCGCCTCGTCCATTGCAGTGAGACGCACCACCATGAGCTATACCCTTGCCGAGGCTGCGAAGGCGTGCGGCGTCAACAAGAGCGCAGTGAAGTGCGCAGTGAAGGACGGCCGGATTTCCGGCACCAAGGATGACCGCGGGACTTGGCACGTCGAGGCAGCCGAGCTGCACAGAGTATTCCCGCCCGTTGCGTCTGACGCGGCAAGCACCGAGGCGTTGCCTCCTCACACACCACCGGATGCCGTGACGAACACACTGGTCGCCGAGCTGCGGACCGTGATCGAGCGCAGCACAGCAACCAGCGCACCGGTAAGCAACGGCATGACCTATGCACCCAATGAACTCGGCGAGCAAATAGAGCCCGCCCAACCCCAATGTGTCCAATCCGCTGCAGCCCGCAGTGACGAACTGCCCTCCGCAGATGGCTCCAATGCGATGCCCTGTGAAGCCGCAGCGGCGGTCACTGATGCAACGCTGCACCACCTTGACGATGTCGAATTGCGCCGACGCGCTTCTCTGGCCGAGCAACGGCTGTACGACCGGCTCGCCGACTTGCAGAGTGCGCTCGTAGATATGCGCCGCGACCGCGATGCTTGGCGCGAGCAAGCGCTGAGAATGAATTCGCGGCCGCCGCGGAGGTCGTGGTGGAGGCGGTTGCGGGCGACCGGTTGATCAACCGACCACGCCATAACCATGTCGACCTGACGCCTGGTTGCATTGCGGCATAGAGCGTTAAAAGCCGGGCGCTTGTCCCGACCCGTCGTGCCGCTGATGCCATGGTCCTTGTAGACCTTGACGATCTCGCAGCCCATGCGGCCGGCGATCTCGCGCACCTCGCGTTCCTGGTTGGCGGTGGTCTGGTCGAGGGTTGAGACACGAAGGTAGATTCGCCGATTTTCGATGGGTTTATTCGTACATCCGAGCCAGGGCCTTGCTTCGGGGCGCAATGTGGTTTCGCCCTCACTGCCCCTAAGGCCAATATCGCTCACGCCGGTCAAAGGGTCAGGCTTACAAGCTCTCGGCTGAGCGTCACTGTGTGATGGCCATCACAGCGGTCCGAGACATAGTCCGGCATCCTGCTTCCAGTGCGGACAATCCTTACCTCTTGTCTTTCTGTCCACAGGAGCCTTGGCGCAGGAAGGCCATATCGGCCACGACCATCACAAATGGCACCAGGATTTCTATCAGCAATTGGCGAGGCCCGACACCAAGGTGTCATGCTGCAGTCTCTCAGACTGCCGTCCGACCTCCGGCCGAGTGGCTGGCGACCATTACGAGGTCAAAGTCAATGGCGCATGGATCGCGGTCCCGCCAGACAAGGTCGTGAAGAACCGCGACGGAACGGTGTCGGCTCAACCGCTGCGAGCTGGCCATGCACGCGGGCTTCTGCCTGGATCGCTTCCCCAGTCATGATGTCGCGTATATTGCCGTAAACGTAGAAGTCATTGGAGTTCATCGCGAACCGGAAGTGCTCCTGACATGGGATTCCACGTTTGCGCTCCCATAACTTCAGCGGCAAACCGGAACACCTCTACTTGCGTCGTCCTGCCCCCCGAAACGTAGCCTTGCCGTCTCGGGCGAGAGGCTCAATCTTGTTGCCGGTCCGAGCACTGGCCTGATAAAGCGCCTGCTCATGTCCCATTTTGTGGGCAAATTGTACTACGATACGGTACATACAGCAAGGTCCGGATAGGACGGCTAGATCCCGACAGCCCCCCGGTCCTACTTGCCTTCCATGATGAGGGCGGATCAGTATCGCCAGGTCGTCGAGGCGCTCGTGCTCATCAGCTTGAGGCCACCCGCTCGGCGTCGACGGCCGCACGTCCCGCCGTTGGACGCTGGCGAGCGCCCTGTACCGCCGGTGGTCGACCGGTTCCTGCGATTGCTGATCTCACGCAAGATCAGCCCAAATGTCGCGCGCAACGCGCTCGGCCTCAGCACGGGATAAGTCACAGGGATGAGAAAGGGTCCGAGAATGAACATTTTGGTTGCTGCTGCAGCTCCCGCCGCGTCCTCGACGTGGCAGTATCAGACGCCGCCCGAGAAGCGAAGCGCTTGGCCTGTTCTCGTTGCGGTCGGCACTTTCATAGCACTGATCGTGCTGGTCGCGCAGGCAAAGGCGCAACCGCTGCTGCCAGGCGAGCAGCTCGTCGAGCACAACGGCTCGCTCATGCGCGTGCTTGCTGACGATCGCAACGGCCGGCTCGTCATCGTCTATGAGATCCCGCGCCCCGGGCTCGGTGCCTTCGGCGTCTTCCCGGGCACCGTCCTCGTCGAGGGCCGCTGGATCGGTCGCGGCCGCTTCGAAGGCCTCGCCCATGTCTTCGGCTGCGGGCGCGCCTATCCCTATCGCGTCGAGGGCTTCATCGGCGAGGGCAACGGGCTCTTTCTCGAAGGGCCGGCGCCGATCTTGACGCCATGGTGCACGGTCGCCGCCTATGTCTGGAATGAGAATGCGCGCCTGAGCTTTTGGCCGCAGCAGGAATGGTCCGCGTTGGGCTTTGCTCCGGAAAGGCGACCAAATGGTCGACGCTGACCAGCAACGACGTGTCGTGCTCGGAACCCTGCGCTGTCCCGCGATGGTTGCCTTGGCCTCGCTGGGATCCGGATCAAACAGAAATGGAACTCGGTGATCCCCGTGGGCGCTCTCCCGATGGAACTCGCAGAGCGCGGCCGCCCTGCTCGTTCCGAAGGTCAGAGCCTGAGGATCATGCACCTTTCGCCCGACTTGGAAGCCGGTGCATGCGGCGCGCGCAGAAGCAGGCAGTCGGCGCGGGCCAGCGGGGTGAGCATCGAGCTGTCCTGCACCGGGGCAGCGGTCGCGACCGGGATGCCGTCTGCGCCCGGCGCCAGCGTGGCGCGCAGATAGTCGGCGCGCTCGTCGTTGGCGGGAAGCTCGCGACCCAGCACCGCGACCTCGGTCGCCGGCTCGACGTCGCTCCGCCCGCACAGCCGCCGGATCAGCGGCACCAGGAACAGCACCGCGCAGACATAGGCCGAAACCGGATTGCCGGGGAGACCGAGCACGTGCATGGCGCCGAGCCGGCCGTGCATCATGGGCCGACCCGGACGCAACGCCACCTTCCAGAACGACAGTTCGAGCCCCTCGACTGTCAGTGCCTGTTTCACCAGATCGTAGTCGCCGACCGAGGCGCCGCCTGAAGTGACCAGCACATCGGCGCCGAGATCGTGGGCGCGCCGCACGGCTCGAGCGGTCTCATGCAACTGATCCGGCACGATGCCGAGGTCGACGACCTCGCAACCTTCGCGCCGTGCCAGCGCCATGGTGGCGTAGCCGTTCGAATACACGATCTCGCCGAAACCCGGTACGTCGCCCGGCATCACCAGCTCGTCGCCAGTCGCGAGCACGGCGAGCTTGGGCCGGCGATGCACCGGAAGCCTGGGATGGTTCATGGCTGCGGCGAGAGCGAGGTCGCGGTCGCTGAGCCGTCGGCCCTTAGCCAAGAGCACGGTGCCGCGGGCGAAATCGAGCCCCTCGACGCGGATGTGCTTGCCTTTGCCCGTGCCTCTGTGGACGACCACGATGTCGCCCTCCCGCGCCGTGTTCTCCTGCACCACGATGGCGTCGGCGCCGGGCGGAACGACGCCGCCGGTGAAGATTCGGGCGGCTTCTCCGGCACCGACCGAACCCTGGAACGGGTGCCCGGCCGCCACCTCGCCGATCAGCCTGAGCCGTGCAGGCACCTGCGCGACGTCGATCGAGCGCACCGCATACCCGTCCATGGCGGAGACGTCGGCGGGCGGCTGATCACGCAGCGCTGCGACATCGGCAGCGAGCACACGGTCGTGCGCCTCGGTGAGCGGCACGAATTCGGCTGCGAGCGGATCGGCCCCTGCGAGCACCCGCGCCAGCGCCTCCGCGACCGGCATCAGCGCCACGCCTACTCCTCCAGCCGATGGTGTCCGGACTTGCCGCCGCGCTTCTCGATCACGCGAACGGCATCGATGCGCATGCCCCGCTCCACGGCCTTCACCATGTCGTAGATGGTGAGACAGGCTACCGAGACTGCGGTCAGCGCCTCCATCTCGACACCGGTTTGGCCGGTGACCTTCACGGTCGAGCGCACGCGAAGTCCCGGCAGCGTCCGGTCGGGTGCGATGTCGACAGTGATCTGGGAGACGGGCAGGGGATGGCAGAGCGGGATCAGCTCGTGCGTGCGCTTCGCCGCCATGATGCCGGCGATGCGGGCGGCACCAAGCACA
Source organism: uncultured Alphaproteobacteria bacterium (assembly GCA_963840535.1). Lineage (GTDB taxonomy): Bacteria > Pseudomonadota > Alphaproteobacteria > Rhizobiales > Xanthobacteraceae > VAZQ01. Next base: position 33,197 of record CAWIZJ010000044.1, on the reverse strand, counting down.
TCGCCCTTTTTGGCATTGCCGGCGAGCACGAGGTCGAGCGTCGTTTCGGTCATCACGACGCGACCTTCGGCCGTGGCCTCCCGCTCGGTCGCGGCCTTCGCCGACACGTCGACCATACGCGCCTCGCCGCCGCGATCGAGATGGCTGAGCTTGCGCGCCACCGGCGCTACTCCGCGGCGCCGAGCCGGCTGCGCCTTGCGGGCGATCAACGCGCGTGTGGCGGTCTCGACATCCCGCTCGCGCATCAGGCTCTCGCCCACCAGGAACGTGAAGATCCCGACCGCAGCCAGCTGTTCGAGGTCGGCGGGTGAAAAAATTCCGCTCTCGCCGACCGCGATGCGGTCGCGCGGAATCCGCGGCGCCAGCTGCCTGCTGGTCGCCAGCGTGGTCTCGAAGGTCTTGAGGTTGCGGTTGTTGACGCCGATCAGTCGCGTGCCGAGCCGCAACGCACGCTCGAGCTCGTGCTCGTCGTGTACCTCGACAAGGACATCCATGCCGAAGTCGCTCGCCGCCTGCTCCAGATCGCGCGCAACGGCGTCATCCACCGCCGCCATGATGATGAGGATGCAGTCGGCGCCCCAGGCGCGCGCCTGTGCCACCTGATAGGTGTCGTACATGAAATCCTTGCGCAGCACCGGCAGGCTCGTCGCGTCGCGCGCGGCGCCGAGATGCTCGGGTTTGCCCGCAAACGAGGGTGCATCGGTGAGCACCGAGAGGCAGGCCGCGCCGCCGCTCTGGTAGGCTCGCGCCAGTGCCGGCGGATCAAAATCGGCGCGGATGAGGCCGCGCGAAGGGCTCGCCTTCTTGATCTCGGCAATGAGCGCGTAGTTGCCGGCCGACAGCTCGCGCTCGATCGCGCGCGCAAATCCGCGAGGGGCCGCAGCCGCCTTGGCCTCGGCGTCGAATGATGGCCGCGCACGCTTGGCCGCCGCGATTTCCTCGCGCTTGTAGGCTTCGATCCTGGCGAGGATATCCATCCTCCCGTCCTCACGCATTCGACACCTGGATCAGCCGCTGCAGCCGACCATCGGCCGCGCCGGAATCGATTGATTTGCGGGCCAGCGCCACCGCCTGCTCCAGCGCGTTGGCGCGGCCGGCCACGATCAATCCCGCCGCCGCGTTGAGGATCGCGATATCGCGGAAGGGGCCCTGCTTGCCCTTGAGCACGTCGCGAAGCGCCTGCGCGTTCTCCTTTGCCGCACCCCCCGCAGCATTTCGGGCTTGACCCGCGACAGACCGGCTTGCTCGGGCGTGATCTCGAAGGTCCGCACCGCACCATTCTCGAGCGCGGCCACGTGGGTCGGGCCCGATGGTCGTGATCTCGTCGAGGCCGTCCGAGCCGTGCACCACCCAGACCGATCTCCGAGCCCAGGTTCTTCAGGACCTGGGCGAGTGGCTCGATCCATTGCCGCGAGAACACCCCGACCATCTGACGCTTGACCCCGGCCGGATTCGAGAGCGGACCCAGCAGGTTGAAGATGGTACGGGTGCCGAGCTCGACGCGCGTGGGCCCGACGTTCTTCATCGCCGGATGATGCGCCGGCGCGAACATGAAGCCGATGCCGGCCTCGTTGATGCACCGGCTGACCCGCTCGGGCGTGAGCTCGATATCGACACCGAGCGCGCCCAGCACGTCGGCAGCGCCCGAGCGCGAGGACAGTGCCCGGTTGCCGTGCTTGGCGACCGGCACGCCCGCGCCCGCCACGATGAAGGCCGCGCAGGTCGAGATGTTATAGGAGCCCGAGGCGTCGCCGCCGGTGCCCACCACGTCGATGGCATCCTCCGGAGCCTCAACCCGCAGCATCTTCTCGCGCATGGCGGTGACCGCGCCGGTGATCTCGTCGACGGTCTCGCCGCGAACGCGCAGCGCCATCAGCAGTCCGCCCATCTGCGAGGGCGTCGCTTCGCCGGACATCATGGTGTCGAAACCGTGCGCCGCCTCGTCGCGTGTGAGCGAGGCGCCGGTCGCCGCCTTGGCGATCAGTCCCTTGAATGCATCGGTCACAGGCGCCTCACACTCCATGCCAGCCGTGAGCTCCGTCGCCGCGGCCATTGAGCACGGCCTGGCGTCGGCCGGTGGAGGCGTTCCACGCGGTCGCGATGTCGAGAAAGTTGCGCAAGATCAGGTGGCCGTGCTCGGAGGCGATGCTCTCGGGATGGAATTGAACCCCGTGCACCGCAAGGGCGCGATGCGCGAGCCCCATGATCAGGCCGGTCGTCGGCATCGGCGCTCACGTCGAGCACCGCCGGCAGGCTCGAGCGCTCGACCACAAGCGAATGGTAGCGAGTGGCCTTGAACGGCGCGTTGATCCCGCGAAACACGCCCTCGCCCTTGTGCCTGATCTCGGAAAGCTTGCCGTGCACCTGCACCGGCGCGCGCACGACCCTGGCACCGAAGGCCTGCCCGATCGCCTGATGGCCGAGGCACACTCCCAGTATCGGGATGGTGGGCGCCGCCTTGGCGATCAGCTCGAGGCAGATACCGGCGTCGTTGGGCGTGCAGGGCCCGGGCGAGAGCACCACCGCGTCGGGGTCCATGGCGATCACCCGATCCACCGCGATCTTGTCGTTGCGATGCACGACCACGTCCGCTCCCAACCCGCCCAGGTAGTGGAACAGATTGAAAGTGAAGCTGTCGTAATTGTCGATCAGGACGATCATGGTTTTCGTGCCCGCTCAAGGTCTTAGACGTGGCTCTTGAGGGAATCAAGGCAAAGACCGGGCCAGCTCGGAACGGCTGCCGAGGTGCGCTAGAGACCGGAAGAACCCGTGCCGTTTCGGCACCGTTCGATCACGCGAGCCCGCAGCGAATGAATTGGCCCACCGCCGCCAGCGCGCGACGGCCTGCTGCCACCTGCTGATAGAACAGGTGCCACGCATGAATCATGTCCGGCCATATCTCCAGCGTCACCTTCACGTCCGCCGTGCCGGCGACGCGCGCCAATCGAACCGCATCGTCGAGCAGGGTCTCGGCCGAGCCGACCTGGATCAGCATCGGAGGCAGCCCCTCGAGGTCGGCGTAGAGCGGCGAGGCGAGCGCCGTACGCGGATCGGCGCCGTCGAGATAGGCCCTCGCCAGCTCGAGGAGGTATTCCTTCTGGATCAGAGGATCGATCGACGCCTTCGTCGTCATGCTCTCGCTGGTGACCTCGAGGTCGACCCAGGGCGAGCTCAACCAGCAGCAGGCCGGCAGCGCCAGGCCGGCCTCTCGCAGCGACACCATCGTCGCGACCGCCAGTCCCCCGCCGGCGCTCTCGCCGGCAATGGCGATATGCCTCGGCTCGAGCCCCCTCGACAGCAGGAAATGATAGCCGGCGACGGCATCCTCGAGCGCCGCAGGAAAGGGATGCTCCGGTGCCAGTCGATAGGCGAGGGCCAGCGTGCGCGCGCGGGCCTCGCGACCGGCCTGCGCGATCATGTGTCGGTGGCTGTCGAGCGATCCCGAGATGTAGCCGCCGCCGTGCAGGAACATGATCGCGCGGGTGGGATCGACGCCGGGTGTCGAGGTCCATTCGGCGGTCACCCCGTTCGCGGCGACCGGCTCGACCTGGACATCCGCAGGAAGCGGATAGTGGGCGCCCAGGGCGTCGAGCCGCTTGCGTCGCTCGTCGAGTTCGCGCGGACGGGGGCGGGCGGCGAGCATCCCGCGGATGACATCGATCTCCGCATCTGCCATCGAACTGTCTCTTCCTCGTCGACGCCCGGGTTCTCACTGGTCAGGGCCGGCGAGGCCCGCGATACCGGCCCTGCTGCATTTTCGCTGTTTTTTCAGCGGGAGCCCTTTCCGTGTCCACGATATCAAACAGCCCGCCGCCGCAACGGCAGCGCATCACCTTCAGCAGCCTATTATCATCGCGAAATGTAGTCAATAGAAATATTCGTATTGAGTTTGACTTTCACGAACCTCTGGATACCGATTGCGGGGGACCTGCGGTGAGTGCGCGCCGTGCCCGTCGCCATGCCTGCGGGGCACAAGGAGTTGACGCGCGAATGCCGGGAGTGCGCGAGCTGGCGCCTTGCAATGCCATGCGGCGCGGCGCACGTTCGGTCGGCACTTCTGCAGGAGCGATCCAATGAACGACCCGGGCGGGGGCTTCGTTCGCGCCGGCGCCCTCGACGATTTGCGCGCTCGGGGGCGCGTTGTGGTCGGCACGCCCACCGGAGCGGTGCTGGTCGTGGCCCATGGCGACGACGTGGTGGCGCTCGACAACCGCTGTCCGCACATGGGGTTTCCGCTCCATCGTGGCAGCATCGAGGACGGCATCCTCACCTGTCACTGGCATCACGCCCGCTTCGATCTATGCAGCGGGTCGACCTTCGATCTCTGGGCCGACGATGTGCCGGTGCGTGCTGTCCGCGTCGTCGGGGACGAGGTCTGGGTCGCCGCTCAACCGAGGTCGCGCCAGGAAGCCTCGCATTGGCGGCGGCGCCTGCAGGATGGCCTCGCCCACAACATAAGCCTGGTGATCGGCAAATCGGTGCTGGGGGCCACAGCCGCGGGCGTGCCGGCCGCCGAGCTTCTGCGCGATGCCGTGCTCTACGGCGCGGCGCATCGTGATCGCTGGGGCGCCGGGCTGACCACGCTCGTCGCATTGGCCAATCTCGTTCCGCGGCTCGACGAGGACGACCGGTACCTCGCGCTGTTCCACGGCATTGCCGCAGTCGCCGACGACTGCGAAGGGCAGGCCCCCCGCACGCAGAGCGAAGCTCTGGGCGGCGCCGTCCCGCTCGCGACGCTGCAACGCTGGTTCCGGCACTGGATTCGGGTGCGCCACCGCAGCGGCGCGGAACGAACGCTGCGCACTGCGATCGCGGTCGGCGCGACGCCGCAATGGCTCGCCGCTGCCATGCTGACCGCCGCCACCGACCGTTACTTCGCCGACGGCGGCCATGCGCTCGACTTCCTCGCCAAGGCGTTCGAGGGCACCGACCTCGTCGGCTGGCAACACGCCGAAGCCGTACTGCCGGCGATCGTGCCTGTTCTTGCCGGCTCGACCGGCGGCGAGGAATCCGACAGCTGGCGCCATCCGACCGATCTGGTCGCGCTCGCAGAGGCTGCACTGCGCGAGTTGCCGGAGGCGCTGGCGGCCGGCCGAAGGCGCCGCGGCTCCTGGCGTGAGCACGCCGTGCTCGGACGTGAGGTGCTCGGCGATGACCCGCAATTGATCGTGCAGGCGCTGGTGGGCGCGCTCCGCGACGGCGCCGCGCCCGCCGACGTGGCCCGCGCGGTCGCCTTCGCCGCTGCCCTCCGCATCGCCCATTTCGCCACCAGCAACGACCACTCGGATTGGGAGAGCGCGCACCACGCCTTCAGCTACGCCAACGCCGCTTTCGGCCTGATCACGCGCGCGACCGGCGCTGCCATCGACCTCGAAACCGAGGCGCTGTGCCTGCGCGCCGCGATCCATGGCGCGCTTGCGGTCTACCTCGACCGCTACCTCAATGTCCCGCCCGCCCGCCTGCCGTCCGCGGACGGCGCCTCGGCCATGGCGCCGGTGGAGATTCGGGACGCCTTCCTCGACACCCTCGACCGCCAGCAGCAGGTCGCCGAAGCTGCCCGGCTCGCCGCGTGCCACCTCGCCGCCGGTCATCCCGGTGCCGATCTCGTCGCGCTCATCGGCCACGCACTGCTGCGCGAGGATGCGGGCTTCCACATGGTGCAGAATTTGGAGGCGGCGGCGCGGCAGTATCTCGCCTGGCAGGGCGAGGCGGAAGCGGCGCCGATCCTGATCGCGGCCGCGCGCTATCTCGCTGCCCATTCGCCGACGACGCGGGCGCGGCCACCAGACTGCCCAGGTCGCGCAGCGCCTGATGCGGGGCGGGGCGCTGCACGAGGATGATGCGGAGCATTGAGGCGCGCCAGCTCGCCGCGACCGACGGATAGAGCAGCAACGTGCGGACGCCGGTCGATCAGGCCGCGCGGATCTTCTTTTCGAGCTGCTGCTCGATGAGGCGCACGACCTCCGCCGTCCTCTCGTAAGGCACCATGTGCGCCGCGTCCGCTATCACGGCCTTGCGTGCGCGCGGGATCGCGGCGGCGAACTCGTCGGCATAGATCGCCGGCACGAAGGCGTCGTCGGCACCGAACACGACCAGCGTCTCGGCGCTCACCCGCGGCAACCGGCGGCGCAGCCCCTTGTCGGGGATCGGCCAGATGAACTTGGCGATGCTGGTCATCGCCTGGCTCAGCGCCACCGCCTGCTCCACCGGATCGTTGGGAAAGTTCGCCGGGTCGGCCATCGCCCCGGTGGCGGCGCCGGTCTTCCACAGGATGCGATCGATCGTGGCGTAAGGCCGTGCGAACAAATCGGCGACCTGATGGTCGTCGCGCCACAGCCCGAACGGCGAGATCAGCACCAGCCGCTCGAACTCGCCTGGGTACGTGCGCGGCCACTTCGGCCGCGATCATGGCACCGAAGGAATGTCCGACCAGCGCCACGCCGTCGAGCCCGAGCGCCTCGAGCAGGTCGTCGTAGTGCAGCGCGAGGTCGTGCACGTCGCGCAGGTCGTCGAGCTCGGCGACGTCGTTGAAGCCGGGAGCGACCGGCGCCACCACGACATGGCGCCTGGCGAGCTCCGCGATGACGGGATCGTTTCGGCGCACGCCATGCGGGCCGTGCAGCCACACGATCGTGGGGCCTTCACCGGCCCGATGGACCTCCACCTTGCGGCCGCCGTGGAGCGCGATCATCTCGCTGCGGAGCATGCGCGATCGCTACTCCGCTGCAATGCCCAGCGGCGTCGGCTTGCGAATCTCGGCGAGGGTGTCCTTCGGCCACCACTTGTCCTCCCACTCGTCGAAACGATGGCGCAGCTTCGGCATCACCTCGCGGGCGTCGTCATGCCCGCGAAAGCGGGCATCCAGTAATCACCGCACGTGGCGTGCTTCGGCGGCGGGGGCTATTGGATCATCCGCTTACGCGGATGATGACCGCCCAGATTTGTGCCTCAAGTCGATCGGAATGCGCTCTAGTGCGCAAGTCAAATAGTATTGACGCCAGTCGAACTTAGGGGATAAAATGGTCACAACGACTAGAAATCCTGAGGAACATGAAGTCGAACAGACGCGCGAAAGCTGGTCGGTCACGGCAAGGGAACAGTTGGGGCCTGCAGGAGGCCAAGGCGCGGTTGAGTGAACTCGTGCGCCAAGCTCAACAACGCGGGCCGCAGCGGGTCACTCTGCATGGCCGGGACGCAGTCGTGGTGGTGCGGGCAGACGAATTCGACCGCATGCAGAAGCCGATCTCTGGCCGCGACATTGTCGCCGCGCTGGCGGGCTCGCCGCTCGCCAATGTGGAATTCGAGCGCAAGACCATCAAGGCCCCGGTAAGAGACGCGGGTCTGTGAGAGGTTGGCTCCTCGATACCAACGTCGTATCCGAGTTGCGGAAACCAAGGCCAACGCCCAGTGTCGCCGAGTTCGTTGCCGCGCAACCCGGTGACGCACTCTTCACCACAGAAATTACGTTCGCTGAAATCCGATTTGGCATCGAGCAACTCGACGACCCGGTCCGGCGTGCCGATATCCGCCTGTGGCTCGATCGGATCCTGCGGCCGCTCTTTGCAGGGCGCGTCCTCGCCGTTACAGAGGACACCATTCTTCGTTGGAAGACGATGGCGGTCGAAGGACAAAGGCGCGGTCATACTTTCGGACAACCGGATTTGCTCATTGCTGCAATTGCTGCACTGGAAGACTTGGTGGTCGTCACGCGCGATACAAGCGAGTTCGTTTCGGCCGGAGTGCCGGCGTTCGATCCGTGGTCGAACCTCTTGCACGCATACGGCTCGACGAAGTCGATCCGCATGCCGCTCTCGGCTGGAGCGATTGCCGAGATCATGCGATCCGAGCGACGTGGTTGATTGGCCGGAATGCATCAAAGGATCTTCGTCCCATGCGCCAGATGACCCTGGTCGCCTTTCTGCAGGCGCAGAACTGCACCAACTTTCCGAGCTCATGGCGCCACCCGCTCTCGCGCACCGACACGTGGTCGGCAGAGTACTATCGGCACGTCGGCCGGGTGCTGGAGGAAGGGAAATTCCACCTCGGGTTCTTCGACGATCGGCTGTCGATGCCGGACATCTACGGGCACGACCACGCTCACACGGTGAAGCATGGCATCCGCTGCGTGAAGCTCGACGCAGTGACCGTGCTCACGGTCATGGGCATGGCGACCGAGCGGCTCGGGCTGGGCGCCACCTATTCGACCAGCTACTACGAGCCGTTCCACGTGGCGCGTGTGTTCGCCACGCTCGACCTCATGACCGCGGGACGCGCGGCCTGGAATGTCGTCACCTCGCTCAACGACGGTGAGGCCCGTAACATGGGCCGCGCGCAGGTCGTCGCCCACGACGAGCGCTACGATCGTGCCGACGAGTTCATGACGGTCGTGCTCGGGCATTGGGACAGCTGGGAGAACGGTGCCATCGTGCAGGACAGGGCGAGCGGCCTGTTCGCCCATCCGGACAAGGTCCGTCGTCTCGATCATGACGGCCGCTTCTTCCGCTCGCGCGGGCCGTTCACCGTGCCGCGGTCGCCACAGGGCCATCCCGTCATCATCCAGGCCGGCCAGAGCGGGCGCGGGCGGCGCTTCGGCGCGCAGTGGGGCGAGCTGATCTTCGTGGTCTACCCCAACGTCGCGGCGGGCAAGCGCGACTATGCGGAATTCAAGGTTGCGGTGGATCAATGCGGCCGCGATCCCGAGCACGTGGTGATCACCCAGCTGGTCAATACGGTCGCCGGCGCCACCAGGGCGGAGGCGGAGGACAAGTGGGCGCTGATCGACAAGCTCGCTCTCGAGATCGATGCCCTGTCGCTGCTCTCCGAAGCGCTCAACTTCGATTTTGCGTCGAAGGGTATGGACGAGCCCTTCAGTGACGAGGAGATGGCACAGATCTCAGGGCTGCAGGCGATCCGCGACCGGGTGGTGCGCGCGAGCGGCAACAAGAACCCGACGGTGCGCGAGTTCATCGACTTCAGCGGCCGTGGCCGCGTGCACGACCCGGTGGTCGGCGGCCCGCGCGAGATCGCCGACCATCTGGAGCAATGGTTCGTCGAGCGTGCCTGCGACGGCTTCGTCGTATCCGCAACCCACGTTCCGGGCAGCTACGAGGACTTCGTGCGCTTCGTGGTGCCCGAGCTGCAGCGCCGGGGCCTGTTTCGCAAGGACTACGCTGGCGGAACCTTGCGCGAGAATCTGGGTATGCCGATTCCGGGGCCGGGCGCATAGAAGCAACGGGCGGGCTACATCGCGTTCCGGTCGAATTGAACCGATCTCCCGTCGTCATGCCCGCGAACGCGGGCATCCAGTAATCACCGCACGTGGCATGCTTCGGCGGTGGGGGCTACTCTTACGCGGATGATGACCGCCCAGATTTGTGCCTCAAGTCGATCGGAATGCGGGCTAGGCGTGAGCTATTCGATCACGTCGCAAGCGCAAAGCAAAATATTACAGCATGGTTCGATCAGCGGAGGAATAGGACTATCGACTTTCGCGCGCATCCACCTAGTCTGCGGTCGCCGACCCCGGCTGATGACAGGAGGAGTCGCCCCATGTCCATACCCTGCAAGTTCGAGCGCAGTATTCTCAGCCATGACGAGCATGAGATGGTCCTCTGCAGCCACCATCCCGGGATTTATGGCATGGGGCTCGGTGACCTGAAGGAACTGCGCCGGCGGCTGCGCGATATGCGCGACAAGGAACGCACTCTCGCGCGCGAGAAGCGCCGGGAGATGCGCGGGAAAGGCGCGCCGAGAGGCGGAAGCTTTCCCGGTACAGCGGAGCATCCGTTGCAGCGCAAACAGATATTCGCCGCTGCGCTCAAGCGCGTGAACAAGGAGATCGGCCGCATACAGAAGCTGGAGGCGCGGACCGTGCATGTCGAAGCGGCACGCCGCGCCCTGGCCATGCGTCGGGCGGCTCAGTTTCCTCCGCGGCCGTCGACCGGTGACACCGCCAGCGAAGGCATGCGTGCCCTGCCGAAGTCAACGGCGGCGAACAAGGGTGCCTCCCGGCAAGATCGGCAGCGTGTCACAAGCAACGAAGAATTCCCAAGCAGCCCGGGACGCCCGAAACAGGTGACAACCTCCACATACGGTCTCCGGGAGCTGCGACTGCTGCGGACCGTAAGAAAACTACGAGACGGGTCCCGCCGGCGATGCCCGGCTGATGCCCAGCGCCAGGATCCGGTTCAGCAGGTCGGGATATCCCAACCCGTCGTGCTGCGCGGCCGAGGCGAACTCCTCGATACGGGCGATCTCGGGATTGGGGTTGGCCTCGATGTAGTAGGGGATGCCATCGGCCGAGAGACGGAAGTCGATGCGGGCATAGCCGTCGAGCTCGAGGGTGCGATAGATGCGCTTGGCGACGCGCTTGATGGCGGCGGCGAGCTGCGGCGGGAGGTCCTTTGCCGGCCCGACATTGATGCCGCGGCGCTCCTGGTACTCGACGTTGTGCTTGACCCGCTCGGTGGCGATCGGCCAGTTGCCTTCCGCCATGGCCCCGAAATCGAGCTCCCAGATCGAGAAGACGCGCAGCCGCTCGTTGCCGAGCACGCCGACATAGAGCTCGCGGCCCTCGATGTACTGCTCGGCGATGGCCGCGGTGCCGATCTTCTCGTGGATGAAGGTCACGCGCTCGGCGAGCTTGTCGTCGCTGTCGACCACCGACGCCTGCGCGATCCCGTAGGACGCATCCTCGCTCAGACTCTTGACGATGAGCGGAAGGGTGAGCCGCGGCGGGCGCCTGATCTTCCGCCGCATCGGGAACACGGCGAATGCCGGCAATGGAATGCGATGATAGGTCAGCAGCTTCTTCGAGAGATCCTTGCCGCGCGCCAGCACCAGCCCGCGCGGATTGCAGCCGGTATAGGGTATGCGCAGCAGCTCGAGGAGGCTCGCCACGTTCTGGTCGTAGACGGCCTCGCCGTGGAACTGCTCGAGCAGGTTGAACACCACGTCGGGCTTCCAGCTCTCCACCTCGTCGCGGATCGGCTTGAGCTCGTGCTGCACGCCGAGCGGCCGCACGACGTGCCCGGCCGCGCGCAGCGTGCTCACCACGTCGTATTCGGTCTTCACCTCGTTGATTTCCCGTTCGCCCAAGCCGTCGAGCGAGTCGGGCGGCACCAGCTCCGGATGCAGCAGCACGAGAACGCGAAGACGCTTCATAGCGCGAGCCACTGTCGTCGCGACGGACTGTAGAGCGAGTGCACCGTCTTCGCGGTCAGCAGGACGATGAACTCCATGCGCAACTGCCGCTCGGAGCCGACCGCACGCAGCTTCAGCTCGCGGCAGCGCCCGATCATATCATCGAAGACGGCGTCGAGTGTCAGCTGATACTCGCCCGTCCATTTCGAGACGATCCGTCGGATCCTGGCGCGATTGCGTCGCAGGAATGCGGATGCCGCCGGCGACCTGCGATGCCGCGTGTCGTCTGAGAAAATGCGGCGCAGGTCGCGATCGTAGATCCTGGGATGCTCGACCGCGTAGTGCGCGCGCTTCCTCTCGTAGTGCTCGGCCAGCGTCTGCGTCAGCTTGCTCAGCGGGTCGACGCGCAGCCTGTCGGTCACCACCGGCCTCCTGCCGGCGAGCTCGGCCATCAGCTCGTCGACGTATTCGAGCTTCTTCAGGGCCGGCCATCCTTCATAGCGCCGGCGCCAGTTGGCGCGCGGCGTCAGCCAGACCGCGAAGGTCTCGGCGAAATCCTCGTCCGGGTGGCTTTGTGCGTACCAGAGCGGGAGGTGATAGACGTAACGTCGGCTCGCCGGGTTCGGGCGGTAGTAGCTGGGGTAGCGCGTGGAGGAGGGGCCGAACAGCTCCTGCCAGCGCCGCCGGCGCTGCAGCTGGTAGGCGACCTGCACCACGTGACCGGCCTCGTGGCGCAGGATGCGCATGCATTCCGGCACCGTGCCGCCTTCCACGTCGATGATCATCCTGCGCTCGAGCCGCATCAGGCGGGGATGCGCGAGGTAGAACGGAATGGCGATACCCGGTGTGTCGTCGGGGCTGAACCACTCGTTCGAGATCCAGGCGTGCGGCTGCACCCGCAGCCCCCGCTGCGCGAGCTCCTCGTCGAGATCGGAGAGGCAGCGCTCGAGCCAGGTGCCTTCGAGCGTGACCTTGAGGTCCTTCAGGCGCAGCTGCAGGAGCTCTCCGTCGGGAAGCGAGGCCCAGGGGAACCGACGTGGCATGGCGCTTCGACACCCACGATGAGATGAACATTTCCGTGTTGCCACGGGGGCGGCGACGATGCCCGACAGGCTCAGCCTAGCATGACGGCTTCGGCGGCGGCCGTCCGGCTGGCGGCGCTACTGTCCGCGCCGCACCGCGCTCGCGAAGCGCTTGGCTTCCTCGGCGGCGCGAAACAGGGCCTTGGCCTTATCGACGCATTCCTGCTGCTCGGACTTGGGATTGGAATCGGCGACGATGCCGGCGCCGGCCTGCACGTACATGATGCCGTTCTTGATCAATGCGGTGCGCAGCACGATGCAGCTGTCGAGTTCGCCCGCTGCCGAGAAATAGCCGACCGAGCCGGCATAGAGCCCGCGCTTCTCCTTCTCCAGCTCGTCGATGATCTCCATCGCCCGCACCTTGGGAGCGCCGGAGACGGTGCCGGCGGGAAAGCCCGCGGCGAGCGCATCGAGCGCGTCGTACCTGGTATCGAGCTTGCCCTCGACATTGGACACGATGTGCATCACCTGGCTGAAGCGCTCGATGAGGAACTGGTCGGTGACCTTGACCGTGGCGATGCGCGAGACCCGACCCACGTCGTTGCGGCCGAGGTCGAGCAGCATGAGATGCTCGGCGCGCTCCTTCTCGTCGGCGAGGAGCTCGCTCTCCAGCGCCTTGTCCTCGTGCGCGGTTGCGCCACGCGGCCGCGTGCCGGCCAGCGGCCGGATGGTCACCGTGCCCTCCCGCACCCGAACCAGGATCTCCGGGCTCGAGCCCGCGATGGAGAAGCCCCCGAGGTCGAGAAAATAGAGGAAAGGCGCCGGATTGACTCGCCGCAGCGCCCGGTAGAGCGAGAACGGCGGCAGGTCGAACGGCGCCTCGAACCGCTGCGACAATACCACTTGAAACACATCACCGGCAGCAATGTATTCCTTGGCGGCGTTGACCATGCGTTCGTATTCGGCCGGCGCCGTGTTGGAGGAGGGCCACACCGTGAGTGGCCCCGCCTTGGTGCCGGGCGGCGTGTGCGCCAGCGGCGCGTCGAGCGCGTCGATGACGGCGGAAAGCCGCTCGCCCGCACGCATGAAGGCGGTATCGGCAGACACCGCGTTGTCGGGTCGCACCGGCGTGACCACCGTGATGGTATCCTTGACCGCGTCGAAGACGACGACGATGGTGGGCCGCACCAGCAATGCGTCCGGAATCCCGATCGGGTCGGGATTGGGCGTCGGCAGCTTCTCCATCAGCCGCACCATGTCGTAGCCCAGATACCCGAAAATGCCGGCCGCCATCGGCGGCAGCGTGTCGGGCAGCTCGATGCGGCTCTCCGCGATCAGGTCGCGCAGCGCAATAAGCGGCGCCTCGTTGCAGGGCGTGAAGGCGTCGCGTGCCTGAAGTGCCCGGCGATTGATCTCGGCCCGTCCCGCGACCGTGCGCCAGATCAGATCGGGGTTGAGCCCGATGATCGAGTAGCGCCCGCGCACCGCACCACCCTCGACCGATTCCAGTAGAATGCTCATCGGCCGCCCGTCCGCGATCTTGAGGAAGGCCGACACCGGCGTCTCGAGGTCGGAGACCAGCGTGGTCCAGACCACCTGGGCCTCACCCCGCGCGTAGCGCTTGCCGAACGCGGATGGCTGCGGCTCGATCTGCATGGCTGATCAGTTGGTGTCGACCGCCCCGCCGCTGATGACCTGGTTCAGCGCGCTCTGATTGAAAGTGACACCAATCTCGGTTTCGAGCCGCGCGATGTATTCCGCGAACATGTCCTCGGAGATGCCGCGATTGAGCGTGTCGGCAAGGCGCTTGGCGTCTTCCGAGGCACCCTCCAGCGCCGGCACCACGATATCGGTGACACGGAACACGACCTGCTCGCCCGCCTGAGCCGCCTCGGCCTTGCCGACCGCGTCCTTGGCGACCCGGAACACCGCATCGAGCGTGGTCGCCGAGAATGGTCCGGAGGCCTGGCCGCGCTTGAGCCCGGTTGCGGTTTCCACCTTCAGTCCGTCGGCCGTCGCAACTTCGGCGAAGGTGGATCCCGCCTTCAGCTTGTCGAGGATCTCGCCCGCCTTGGCCTCGATGCGGGTCGCGATCTCCTGCTCGCGCCAGCGCTGCTCGACCTGCCCCTTCACCTCCTCGAGCGTGCGCTCGCGCGAGGGCGTGATGGCGGCGACGTCGAACCAGACGAAGCCGTCCTGCAGCTGCATCGGGTCGCGCTCGACGCCGATCTCGGTCGTAAAGGCCGCGGCCAGCACGCGCTGCGGATCGGGCAGGCCGGTGACGAGCTGGCCGGCGGGATCGCGCCCGGAGCGGTCGACCGCCTCGAAAGTACGCGCCTCGAGCTTGAGCATCTCGGCCGCCTCGACCAGCGTCTTTCCCTCCGAACGCGCGTCCTCGAGCTTGTTGTAGAGGTCCTGGACCTCGCTCTTGGCGCGTGCGGCCGCGAGCTCCTGCTTGAGCTCGCCGGAAATCTCCTCCAACGAGCGGACCTTCTCGGGCTCGATCTTGAGCACCTGCACCAGCACCGTTCCGAACCGCCCTTGCACCGGCGCGCTGACCTCGCCCTCCTTGAGAACGAAGGCGGCGTCCGCCACGGCGCGGTCGATCATGGCGGCTTTGGACAGGGTGCCCAGGTCGATGTCCTTGTCGGTCTTTCCGAGCTGCCTGGCGACCTCCGCGAAGGTGGTGCCCTTGGCGATCCGCTCCGCCGCCTCGCGCGCCACCTCGGCGCTGGGAAAATCGACCTGCAGGACGTGGCGGCGCTCGGGCGTGACGTAGCGCGCGCGCCGCTCATCGTAGATGCGCTTGAGGTCCGTATCGGAGGTCTCGATCCAGCGCGCCAGCTCGTTCGGAATCAGGGCGACGCTCACGAGCTTGCGGTATTCCGGCGCCCGGAACATCGGCTTGCGCTCCTCGAAATACTTGGCGAGCTGCTCCGGCGTGGGGGCAGGAATATCGCCGGCCTGGGCGCCCTCGACGAGCAAGTATTCCACCGAGCGCTGCTCGTTCTGGTAACGCATGGCGGCCTCGACCAGGGCCTTCGGCGCCTCCAATCCGGACGCGATCGTGCCGGCGAGCTGGCGCCGGATCATCCGCCGGCGCTGCTCGGCAACGAAGCGCGCTTCGGTGTAGCCGGCATTGCGAATGGTCTGCTCGAAACGGAAGCGGTCGAACTGGCCGTTTGGCCCCAGGAACGAGGGATCGGTGGTGATCTGTCGGGAGACCTCGGCATCGGTGACGGCAAGCCCCAGCGCACGGGCGCGCTCGTCGAGCATGGCCTCGGAGACGATCTGCCCGACGATCATGCGGTCGAGCCCGAGCGCGCGCGCCTGCTCGGCGCCGATCGGGCGGCCGAGCTGCCTCGCATACTGCTGCAGACGCTCGTTGTAGATGGTGCGGAACTGGTCGACGGTGATCTCGGTGCGCCCGATCTTGGCGACAGTAGAGCGGCCGAAGCCGCGGAAGACGTCGCCGATCCCCCAGATCGCGAAGCTGATGACCAGGAAGCCGACGACCACGCCCATGACCGTCTTGCCGAGCCAGTTGCGAGAGGCGGTGCGTAGACCTCGAAGCATGAACCATCCGTGTTTGAGAAAGCCGGTCGCCGGTCGAGAAGGGCCGCGCATCATAGGGATGGCCACCCCACGTCGCAACATATGCACGGCCGGGAAGAGGCCGGGAAGGGGGATCGAGCGGAGGTCCTGACCGCGCCCCTGGCGCGTTCTCGACGGCTCTGCTAACCGCAGGGGCATCCGGGGATTTCCACCATGCCGAGCGCGCCACGTCGCCCGCTGGTCGCGGGCAACTGGAAGATGAACGGCCTCAAGGCTGCCGCGGGCGAGCTTGCCCGGATCGTGCAGGGAGCGTGCGCGCTGCCGGCGGTCGATGTGATCGTCTGTCCGCCCGCCACGCTCATTGCCGCCTTTGCGGCCGCGGTCCAGGGCAGCCCGGTTCGGATCGGAGCCCAGGACTGTCACGCCGAACCGGCCGGCGCCTTCACCGGCGACCTGGCGGCCGAGATGCTCAAGGACGCCGGTGCCAGCGCCGTCATCGTCGGGCATTCCGAGCGGCGCAGCCGCCACGCGGAGGCCGACGCCGACGTGCGGGCAAAGGCGGTGGCGGCGCATCGTGCCGGTCTCTCCGCCATCGTCTGCGTCGGGGAGACGCGGGCCGAGCGCGAAGCCGGCCGCGCACTCCCCGTCGTGGGTGCGCAGCTCGACGGCTCGTTGCCTGAAGGCGCAACCGCCGAGAACCTCGTGGTTGCCTACGAGCCGGTCTGGGCGATCGGCACCGGGCTCACGCCGACACCAAGCGACGTCGCCGAGATGCATGGCTTCCTGCGCCGGCGGCTCGGAGCGCTTTTCGGAGCCGCCGGGGAGGGCATCCGCATACTCTACGGCGGCTCGGTGAAGCCCTCGAACGCGGCCGAGCTCCTGGGCGTCGCCGAGGTCGACGGCGCGCTGGTCGGCGGTGCGAGCCTGCAGGCCGGCGAGTTTCTGGCGATCGCGGGCGTGTACCGGTGAGCCGAGCGCCGAGGGCAACGATGCCCGCAGGCATCGCACGCGGGCCGGCGGATTTCGTTCTCAGGAATGGCAAGGTCATCACCGTCGACGCTGCCTTCAACGTCACCCAGGCGATCGCTGTTGCCGGCGACCGTATCATCGCGGTCGGCGCGGATGCCGCGATGGCGGAGCATACGGCGCCGACGACGCACGTCGTCGACCTTCAGGGCAAGCCCGTCATTCCCGGCGTCAACGACGGACACGCACACATGGACCGCGAGGCGCTTCGGAACGTCTTTCCCGCGCTCGGGCCGGTGCGCTCGATCCGCGATATCCAGGATCGCATCGCCGAGCTGGCCCGTGCCACGCCGCCGGGCGAATGGATCGTGACAATGCCGATCGGCGATCCTCCCTACTACCTCGGTGTGCCCGACAGCCTTGCCGAGCAGCGCTGGCCGACGCGGCAGGAGCTCGACACCGCCGCCCCCGCCAATCCGGTCTATATCCGCTCGATCTGGGGCTTCTGGCGCGGCGCCCCTCCGCTGGTGTCGTGTGCCAACACCGAGGCTCTCGAGCGGGCGGGCATCACCCGCGACACCGTCGCACCGGTCGAGACGCTCACGGTCGAGAAGGATGCGAAGGGCGATCCCACCGGGGTGATCGTCGAGCACGAGATGCAGCCGATCGCCGAGTTGATCTGGTTTCGCGAGGCCACCCGCTTCACTCATGCCGATCGCCTGCGGGCGCTGCCGGAGTCGGCACGCGCCTATCACGCTTTTGGAACCACTAGCGTATTCGAGGGCCACGGGATCGCAACCGAGGTCATGCGTGTCTACAAGGAAGCGTGGTGCGCCGGCGCGCTGACTATGCGCGCCTCTCTCGCATTCAGCCCGAACTGGAAGGCAGCAGGTGCCGAGCCGCTCGAGGCGTTCGTCGACGCCTGGGTCGGATGGCTCGGCGAGCCGGGCTTCGGCGACGACTGGCTCAAGATGAGCGGGCTCTACGTTCATGCCGGCAGCACGGCCGCGGACGATCTGCGCGCGAGCGTTGCGCCCTACACCGGCTGGGCCGGGTTCAACTACGGTCACGGTTTGCCGCGCGCTCGGGTCAAGGAGTTGCTGCTGCATTGTGCGAGGAACGACATCCGCGTGGTCATGATCGGATCGCACAATCTCGAATTGTACGAGGAGGTCGATCGCGAGATTGCGCTCGCCGGACGGCGCTGGGTGATCAGCCATATCGGCACGATCTCGCCCCGCGAGATCGAGACGATCGCGCGCATGGGGCTCATCCCGACCACCCATACCAACAACTATCTCTACAAGGGACTGGAGGATCTGGCGCGCCGGCTACCGCCGGAGCGCCACCGCGAGATCAATCCATTGCGCTCGCTGGCCGAGGCCGGAGTGAAGGTCTCGTTGGCGACCGACAACGTGCCGGTCTCGGCGTTCCTGCCGATCTGGCAGGCCATTGCCCGCGAGACCTTCGGCACCAGGGAGCGCGTGGCGCCGAGCGAGGCACTGAGCCGCGCCGACGCATTGCGCTGCGCCACCAGCAACGGCGCCTGGCTCACCTTCGACGAGGGCCGCAAGGGCTCGCTCGAACCCGGAAAGCTTGCCGATCTCGCGGTGCTGAGCGCCGATCCGCTCACGGCGGAGGAAGGCAGCATCGCCGATATCCGCTCGCTCATGACCATGGTGGGTGGACGCATCGTTCACGAGACGCCCGATTGGCAGGAGGGACCGGCGGTGGAAATCGCCCCGGGGATCGTGTAGAGGACCCCGCGACATCCTATATGGGTTACGGGACGGGCACGCGCGCGATCCCGCCACAAACGGGCAGGCAAATGCAGACCGTCGTAATCGTTGTGCACCTGATGGTCGTGGCGACCATGATCGGCGTCGTCCTGTTGCAGAAGTCGGAAGGCGGCGGTCTCGGCATCGGCTCGACCGGCGGCTTCCTGTCGAGCCGCGGCACCTCCAACGTGCTCACCCGCACCACCGCGATCCTGGCGGTCACGTTCTTCTGCACCAGCCTGGTGCTGTCGATCCTGGCGGGCCTCGAGCGCAAGCCGACATCGGTGATCAAGGGCGGCTCGGCTCCGCAAGCCCCCGGGGCCCCGCCGACGGTGCCGGGTGGCGGCCTGCTCGACACGCTGCGCCAGAGCGAGCAACCCCCCTCCGGGCAGGTGCCGCGATCCCAGTGAGGGCAAATCAAACGGGGCCGGGAAACCGGCCCTTCGGTTTTTTGGGGGTCGGCGCTCGATCGGAGCCATGCGAGTGGCGAATGGCCAATTAAGGGATTACATCAAGGCGGGCCCATATACCTCCATGATAACACTGGGATCCTTCGATATGCGCGCTGCGCATGAGGGCCCGGTGCGAGTGGCAGCAGCGGCCTCGTCGAATCGCCGCCTGGGCGCTAAAGGGTAGGTCCCATGGCGCGCTACATTTTCATCACGGGCGGCGTGGTCTCCTCCCTCGGCAAGGGTCTCGCATCGGCGGCGCTCGGCGCGCTGCTGCAGGCGCGCGGCTACCGGGTGCGCCTGCGCAAGCTCGACCCCTATCTCAACGTCGACCCTGGAACGATGTCACCCTATCAGCACGGCGAGGTGTATGTGACGGATGACGGCGCCGAGACCGATCTCGACCTCGGTCATTACGAGCGCTTCACCGGACGGCCGGCAACTCGTCAGGACAACATCACCACCGGGCGCATCTACCAGGAGATCCTGATCAAGGAGCGACGCGGCGACTACCTCGGCGCCACCATCCAGGTGGTGCCGCACGTCACCAACGCCATCAAGGATTTCATCCGCGAGGGCAACGAGGGGTACGATTTCGTCCTGTGCGAGATCGGGGGCACTGTCGGCGACATCGAGGGCCTGCCCTTCTTCGAGGCAATCCGCCAGCTCGGCAACGATCTGCCGCGCGACCATGCGGTCTATATCCACCTCACGCTGCTGCCCTTCATCACCGGGGCGGGGGAGCTGAAGACCAAGCCGACCCAGCACTCGGTCAAGGAGCTGCGCTCGATCGGCATCCAGCCCGATATCCTGTTGTGCCGCTCCGACCGGCCGATCCCCCGCGAGGAGCGCCGCAAGCTCGGCTTGTTCTGCAACGTGCGCGAGAGCGCGGTGATCGAGGCGCTCGACGTCGACAACATCTATGCCGTGCCGGAGGCCTATCACGCATCCGGGCTCGATCGCGAGGTACTGGCGGCGTTCGGAATCGAGCCTACGGGCGAGCCCGACCTCGACCGCTGGCGGCTCATCAACGGGCGCATCCGCAATCCGGAAGGGGCCGTCACCATCGCGGTGGTGGGCAAATATACCGGGCTCAAGGATGCCTACAAATCGCTGATCGAGGCGCTTTCCCACGGCGGGATCGCCAACAAGGTGCAGGTCAACCTGGACTGGATCGAATCTGAAGTGTTCGAGCGCGAGGACCCGGCGCCGTTCCTCGAGCACGTGAACGGCATCCTGGTCCCGGGCGGCTTCGGCCAGCGCGGAACCGAGGGCAAGATCCGGGCGGCGCAGTTCGCGCGCGAGCGGCAGGTGCCCTATTTCGGGATCTGCTTCGGCATGCAGATGGCGGTCATCGAGGCCGCCCGTAACCTCTGCGGCATCGAGGAGGCGAACTCGACGGAGTTCGGCGCTACCTCCGAGCCGGTGGTCGGGCTGATGACGGAATGGATGAAGGGTAACGAGCTGGAGATCCGCGGAGTGGACGGCGACCTTGGCGGCACCATGCGGCTCGGCGCCTATCCGGCCATCCTCGCGCGCGGCAGCCGCGTATCCGAGATCTATGACGGAGCGGCCGAGATCTCCGAGCGCCACCGTCACCGCTACGAGGTCAATACCCGCTACAAGGGCCGCCTGGAGCAGCGGGGCATGCGGTTCTCGGGCATGTCCCCCGACGGGCTGTTGCCGGAGATGATCGAGTACCAGGAGCACCCCTGGTTCATCGGCGTGCAGTTCCACCCCGAGCTCAAGTCGCGGCCGTTCGAGCCGCATCCGCTGTTCTCCTCATTCATCGGGGCGGCGGTGGACCAGAGCCGGCTCGTGTAACGTCTGCTCGATCCATATCCGTCCGCCGCGCGGCTCGCGGCCGCAAGCTTCGCCTGATTGCCTTTCTCCGCAACAAGGCTAACGTCCGACCTCTCGGCACACGCAACGCGAGGCGACAATGATCTACGAATTGCGGATCTACCACTGCGTCACGGGACGGCTGCCCACCCTGCTCAAGCGATTCGAGACCACGACGCTCGAGCTCTGGAAACGGCACGGTATCAGACAGGCCGGCTTCTGGACCGTGCTGGTGGGGGACGGCGGCAATCAGGACCTGCACTATCTCCTCGCATGGGAATCGATGGCGGAGCGCGAGACCAAATGGAATGCGTTTGCGAGCGACCCGGAATGGCTCACGAAGCGCGCCGAGAGCGAGCGCGACGGCCCCATCGTCGCCTCGATCAAGAACATGTTCCTGCAGCCGACCGCCTTCTCGGCGGTCAAGTGATGCGCCGGACGTGCCCCGCGGTCTCGACCACATCGTCCATGCGGTGCGCGATCTCGACGCGGCAGCCGAGCTCTATCGCAGGCTCGGCTTCACCGTCGGTGCGCGCAACCAGCATGCCTGGGGCACCCACAATCACATCGTTCAATTGCCGGGGTTCTTCGTCGAGCTGCTGACGGTGGCGGAGCCGGAGAAGCTCGGCACCGACGGATTCTCCGCGCTGTTCGGCACCTTCAACCGTCGGTTTCTCGCGGACCACGAAGGGCTCTCCCTGCTCATTCTCGAGAGCACGGACGCGGCGGCGGATGCGATCGAGTTCCGCGCGGCCGGAATCGGCGTTTCGGATGCGCTGAGATTCGAGCGGGAGGGCAAGCGACCCGACGGCGCCGCCGTCAAGGTCGGCTTCTCGCTCGCTTTCGCGCGCGACCCAAAGGCGCACGGCGTCGGTTTTGCGGTCTGCCAGCAGCACTTTCCGGAGAATTTCTGGAATCCCGCCTTCCAGCAGCATGCCAACAGCGCCGCCGGCATTGCGGGTGCCGTCCTGGTCGCCGACAATCCGAGCGACCATCATATCTTCCTGTCGGCGTTGAGCGGGGTGCGCGAGCTCTCCGCCACATCGAGCGGCGTCGCCGCATCGACGCCGCGCGGGGACATCAGGATCATGGACCCGACAGCCTTCCGCAGCCACTTCGGCACCCAGCCGCCGGATATCTCGGGCGGTCCGCGGCTCGCCGCGGTGAGGTTTCGGGTTGGCGACCGCAGCGTGCTGGCGGCAGCTCTGAACAAGGGAGGCGTCGCGTT
The DNA here is from genome assembly GCA_963840535.1 of uncultured Alphaproteobacteria bacterium. Taxonomy (GTDB): domain Bacteria; phylum Pseudomonadota; class Alphaproteobacteria; order Rhizobiales; family Xanthobacteraceae; genus VAZQ01. The sequence goes on along the minus strand of CAWIZJ010000044.1, from coordinate 11,215 downwards.
TTCGTTCCACACGGGCTCGACAGTGGTTGCGCCGGAGGCCGCCATGGGCGCAACGCTGGTGTTCGAGTAGCCGGCAGCAATGCCTGCGGGCGCCAGCGACGGTTCGATCAGCGCGCTGCGCGGCACCCTGGTCTATTGCCGTGGCGATCCGTTTCTCACCGATCGTTCGACGGCGTTCGTGCACGAGCCCGATGGCCTCGTCGTCTGCCGCGGCGGCACGATCGAGGCGGTGGGGCCGTTCGCATCGCTGCGGCCCTCGTTGCCGCGCGGGTACGCCGATTGCCGACCATTCCGGCTGCCTGATCGCACCCGGCTTCATCGACACCCATGTCCACTATGTGCAGACCGGCATCATCGGCGCCCAGGGCCATCAGCTGCTCGACTGGCTCAACGACTACACCTATGCCGCCGAGCAATCCTTCGCCGATGAGGCGGTGGCCCGCCATACCGCGCGCGTCTTCTGCGAAGAGCTGTTGCGCAACGGCACGACCACCGCGCTGGTGTTTTGCTCGGTGCATGCCGGCTCGGTCGATGCGCTGTTTGCGGAGGCGGAGCGGCGCGGGATGCTGCTCGTCGCCGGCAAGGTGCTCATGGACCGTAACGCGCCCGCCGCGCTCACCGACACTGCGCGTTCGGGCTACGACCAGTCGAAGGCGCTGATCGGGAAATGGCACGGCCGCGGCCGCTGCCTCTACGCCATCACCCCGCGCTTCGCAGCCACCAGCACGCCGGAGCAGCTGGAGCTCGCGGGCAGCCTGTGGCGGGAGCACCCCGGCGTGTTCGTGCAGACCCATATCGCGGAAAGCCGCGACGAGATCGATTGGGTGAAGCGGCTGTTCCCGCAGCGACGCGACTACCTCGACGTCTACGACCATTATGGTCTCACCGGGCGGCGCGCGGTGCTGGCACATGGCGTTCACCTTCAGGACGGCGATTTCGAGCGCTGTCATGCCAGCGGCACGGCGCTCGCGCATTGTCCGACCTCCAACCTGTTTCTCGGCAGCGGCCTGTTTCCGCTCAGTGCGGCGCGCGATCCGCGTCGTCCCGTCCATGTCGGCCTGGGCAGCGACATCGGCGCCGGCACCAGCTTCTCGCTGCTCGCCACCATGAGCGAAGCCTACAAGGTGGCGCAGCTGCAGGGACGCCCGATCGGCATCCTGGAGGCTTTCTTTCTCGCCACCCTCGGTGGTGCCCGCGCCCTCGCGCTCGACGACCGCATCGGCACGCTGGCACCCGGTCGGGAGGCGGACATCGTGGTGCTCGATCCCGAACGCGACCGCGCTCCTGACCTTTCGCAACGCCCGTTCGCGGTCGATTGACGGAGACGCTGGCGGTGCTGGCCACGCTGGGCGACGACCGCGCAGTCCGCGCGACCTACATCGCAGGTCAGCTCGCCTACGGCGCGGCCAGTCCCGAGGAAAGAAGAGCCGCAGCCGTCCGTCGCGCGTCTCGGTTGACCGCTCGATAGGCTCAGAGCATGGTCCACGGACCATGAGCAAGCCGGCCGAATTGCTCCCAACCCGATCGTGTCCGTCGGCAAGGTGCGATTCGGCAATGCATTGCCGATGGCGCTGATCGCGGGACCGTGCGCGCTCGAAAGTCGCGACCATGCACTCGACACGGCAGCAGCGCTCAAGGAGATCACAGCACGCGTCGGGCTCGGTCTCGTCTACAAGACGTCATTCGACAAGGCGAACCGCACCAGTGCCAGGAGCAATCGTGGCATCGGGCTCGATCATGCCTTGCCGATCTTCGCGGAGATCCGCGACAAGCTCGCCGTACCGGTTCTCACCGACGTGCATGAAACGCACCAATGCGCGCAGGTTGCAGATGTGGTCGACGTGCTGCAGATCCCGGCGTTCCTCTGTCGCCAGACCGATCTTCTGCATGCCGCGGCCGCGACCGGCCGCGTGGTCAACGTCAAGAAGGGCCAGTTCCTGGCGCCCTGGGACATGGCCAATGTCGTCGCCAAGGTCACCGCCGCGGGCAATCGCCAACGTGCTGGTGACCGAGCGCGGCGCCTCGTTCGGCTACAACACGCTTGTTTCCGACCTGCGCGCATTGCCGATTCTCGCCCGCATGACCGGCGCGCCGGTGATCTTCGATGCCACCCACTCGGTGCAGCAGCCAGGCGGTCGGGATACCTCGTCCGGGGGCGAGCGCGAGTTCGTACCGGTGCTGGCGCGTGCCGCCGTTGCCGTCGGCGTGGCCGGCGTGTTCATCGAGACTCATCAGGACCCCGACAACGCTCCGTCCGACGGTCCCAACATGCTGCCCCTCGGCGAGATTGAAAGCCTGCTGCGCCGGCTCATGGAGTTCGATCGGCTCGCCAAGAATTGACGATAAAGGCCTCCAGCAACGCGAGTTTCCCCATTCCGCCGGTCCTGAGAATTGTCAGCCTCGTCGTTTTCGCGCAGACGCTGTTCACGCGCGCAGTCGAGCCGGTGATCCCGATGATCGCGACCGATCTCGGCGTGGACCTGCAAACCGGCGCGCTGCTCACCACGGCGTTCGCATTCCCCTATGCGCTGGTGCAGCCGGGACTCGGCGTGGCCGCCGACTTTCTCGGCAAGACCCGCCTGATGAACCTGAGCCTGCTGGTGGTCGCGGTGACCGCACTGGTCTGCGCCATGGCGACGACTTTCTCATTGATCGTGGCGATGCGCATCGCAGGCGGGCTGCTGGCAGGGGGCGTGTTTCCGGTGGCGATGGCGCTCACCGCCGATCTGGTGCCGGTCAACCAGCGGCAGGTGGCGATCGGACGGCTGCTCGCGGTCGGCCTCACCGGCAACCTGCTCGGCTCGTCGATCGCCGGCGTGATCGGCGACCTGGCCGGATGGCGCGCCGTGTTCGCAATGCTCGGACTGTTCGGACTGGTCGTAGCGGTCGTCGCGTTCTTCGCGTTCCGTGGCGTAACGTCGCCGCCACCGCCGCCATTCAATCGGGCCGCCGTGCTCGCCAACTTCCGCAGCATCTTCGCCGATCCGCGGGCCAAGGTGTGCTTCTCGTCCGTGTTCCTCGAGGCGATCTTCATTCACGGGCTGTTTCCCTACGTCGCGTTGCTGCTGCTGCTGATCGGCGAAACCAGAGCGTCGGTGGCCGGATTCCTGATCGCCGCCTTTTCGATGGGCGGAGTCTTCTATTCCCTCTCCGTGCCCATTCTCGTTACCCGCTTTGCAGAGCGCCGGCTGATGATCGCCGGTGGCGCGCTCGCGGCGGCCGGCCTCGTCCTGGTCGCTCTGCAATTCCCGTGGATGTGGCAGGTGGCCATCTACTGCCGTGTTCGGCTTCGGGTTCTATCTTCTGCACGGCTCCATCCAGGTGCACGTAACGGAGCTGTCGCCGACCGCGCGCGGGGCGGCGGCATCGCTGCACTCGTGCTCCTTCTACATGGGCCAGGCGGTCGGCCCGGTGGTGTACGGCTTCGGCTTCGCCCACGCCGGGCCGCAACCGAGCATTCTCGTCGGGGCCGCGGTCGTGCTGGCGGTAGGGCTGATCTGCGCACATCTGCTGCGTCACCGGACGACGTGACGCTTTGGTCTCCCCCGGCGGGGCGTCCGCGGGGAAGCCGCTGGCGATCTGCGCGGGCGCCGCAACCATCCACGCCGCGTGCAAATTGTCCGCGCGGCTATTGTGACGGTAGCCTGTGCAGCACCTCCAGGCTCCACCATACGAAGTATGCGCCGAGCGCCAATCCGAGGGCCACCTTGAAAAGCTGAATGATCAGTTCGCTTCGGCTCATCGTCGTTGCACGGTAGCAGAGCAGGGAGGGCCAGTCGTCATGTCAACGCATGCCGGAGCCAGGGTTCGCGCCGGCCGCAGCTCAGGCAGGCTTGTGCACGGTGGTGAGAGTGCCCATTATAGGATGGACGGCCTGGGGTGCCGCGGCGACGCGGCTGAGATCAAACCCACTGAACCTGTCCGGGTCATTCCGGCGAAGGGAGCTGCCGGTTGCCAGACCGCCCCGCATCCATTGTCGACAAGCCCTGCGTCGCCATCATCGGCGCCGGGGTGATCGGTCTCGGCATCGCCTGGCGGCTGGCGGCGCGGGGGGCGGCGGTAACGGTGTTCGATCGCGCGGCGGCCGGCGGCGGGGCCAGTCATGCCGCGGCCGGCATGCTGGCAGCCTGCGCGGAGGCCGAGCCCGGCGAGGAACCCCTGGTGGCGCTCGGCCGCGAGAGCCAGGCGCGCTGGCCGGCATTTGCGGCGGGGCTGCTTCGCGCCTCCGGGATCGACGTCGAGCTGCGGCAGGAAGGAACGCTGGTCGTTGCCCTGACCGCGGACGACCAGGCTCGGCTCCACCACCAGCTCGTGTTCCAGCACCGGCTCGGATTGCCGCTGCAGTGGATCTCGGCCGCGGAGACGCGGCGGCGGGAGCCGCATCTCGCAGGCAAGCTTGCCGGCGCCGTGTTCAGCCCGGAGGACCATCAGGTCGACAATCGCAAGCTTGCGGCGGCGTTGCGGATCGCCGCCGAGGCGGCCGGCGCCGCCGTCCGCGAGCATTCTCCCGTAGCGGCGATCTCCTCGAGCAGCGGGCGCGTCCACGGCATCGCGCTGGCGGACGGCACCCGGATTGGCGCCGACGTGGTCGTGCTTGCGGCCGGGGCATGGTCTCGCGGCCTGGGCGGCCTCCCGCAGGAACTGCGCCCGCCGGTACGGGCGATCAAGGGCCAGATGCTGGCGCTTCGCATGGACCCGGCTCAGCCACTGGTGAACCACGTGCTGTGGGCGCCGGGCGCGTATCTGGTTCCGCGCCGGGACGGCCGCCTGCTGGTGGGGGCCACGGTCGAGGAAAAGGGTTATGACACCTCGCTGACGGCCGGCGGCGTGCTGACGCTGCTGGAAGCGGCCTGGCGGGCCGTGCCTGCGGTGGAGGAATTGCCGATCGACGAGATGTGGGTCGGCCACCGGCCGGGTAGCCGCGACGACGCTCCGATCCTCGGCGCCGCCCCGCTCGCGGGGCTGATCTACGCGACCGGCCATCATCGAAACGGAATTCTGTTGACGCCCATCACCGCCGACACCATCGCGCAGCTGGTTCTCGAGGGCGAGCCCCACTCCATCATCCAGCCCTTCGGGATCGAGCGGTTCCTGCCGGCGTGGGCGGCTGCAGCGGAATAGAAAGACCGCCATGGCACAGACCGCTTCCGAAGCGAGCATTCGGGTCAATGGCCAGGCCGAGGCGCTGACCGCGGCGACGCTCGCGGCCCTGCTCGCGGAGAAGACGATCGATACCGGCCAGCGCGGAATTGCGGTCGCGGTCAACGGTGCCATCGTTCCGCGCGCATCCTGGTCGCGGACGCCGCTGCGCCCGGGCGACGAGGTGGAGATCGTGCGAGCCCGTCAAGGAGGGTGAGAAGGAACCTGCGGATGTCCGATCCATTGCTCATCGCCGGCCGCCAGTTCGCCTCGCGTCTGTTTCTGGGAACTGCCGGGTATCCCAACCGCAAGCTGATGCTCGATTCGATCGCGGCCAGCGGCACCGAGATGGTGACCGCCTCGATTCGACGAATCAGCCTGGCCGGCGAGGATGAGAGCCTCGTCGATGTCATCCCGAAAGACGTCCATTTTCTGCCCAACACGGCGGGGTGCCAAACCGCCAAGGACGCGGTGCTGACCGCCGAGCTCGCGCGCGAGGCGCTGGAAACCGACTGGATCAAGCTCGAGGTGATCGGCGACCGTGAGCTGCTCTACCCCGACACCGAGGAGCTCGTGCGCGCCACGGAGACGCTGGTGGCGAAGGGCTTCACGGTGCTGCCCTACTGCACCGAGGATCCGGTGGTTTGCCGCAAGCTGGCCGATGCGGGGGCCGCGGCAGTCATGCCGCTGGGGGCGCCGATCGGCTCGGGGCTCGGCATCTGCAATCCGCATCTCATCGAATTGGTCTGTGCCCGCTCGCCGGTGCCGGTGGTGCTCGATGCAGGAATCGGAACCGCATCCGATGCAGCCCTCGCCATGGAGCTGGGCTGCTCGGCGGTGCTCCTCAATACCGCCGTGTCGAAAGCGCGCGACCCCGTGATGATGGCGACGAGCATGCGTGCGGCGGTGGAAGCCGGGCGTTGCTCGCGCCTCGCGGGGCGGATTCCAAAGCTCGCTCACGCCGAGCCTTCGAGCCCGCAATTCGGCCTGGTGGGGACCTGACCGGCAGCGCCCTCACGGCCGCGCAGGACGCGCGACCGCGCGACCGCCGGCTCTGCAGTCCAATCTGGTCGTCCGCAGGCTCGACAGTGCCGATCGACCCGAAGGCAACCCATGCCCGATAACCAGCGCGTTCCGGAGCCGCCGCTGCTCGTCATTACCGACCGCCATCAGGCGCGGGCGCCGCTGACCCACGTGGTCGGGGCCGCGCTCGCTGCCGGGTGCCGATGGGTCAGCATGCGGGAAAAGGACCTGTCCACGGACGACCAGCATGAACTGGCCGCGACGTTGCTGTCGCTCGCGCGCCGGCATGATGCGTGCCTGACGCTGCATGGCGACGCCGCGCTGGCAAGGTCGTGCGGTGTCGACGGCGTCCATCTGCCGGCGGGGAGCGATCCGTCGGCCGCACGCAACCTGTTGGGACCCGACAAGCTGATCGGCGTGTCCATTCACACCGTCACCGAGGCCGAGACCCTCGACCCGGGCGTGATCGACTATGCCATTGCGGGACCGGCTTTCGAGACGCCGAGCAAGCCCGGCTACGGGCCGGAGATCGGTCGCAAGGGCCTGGCCGAGATCGCCGCCGCGGCGGCGCTTCCCATCCTCGCCATCGGCGGGCTCAATGCCACGCGGGCTGCGGAAGTGCTCGCGGTCGGCCCGGCCGGCATCGCAGTCATGGGCACCGTGATGCGCGCCGCCAGTCCCGGCCAGGAGGTGAGGGGATTGCTCAGCGTGCTCGCGCAAGCCCGGGCGGCACGCAATTCCTGACACGCCCTACCGGCTGCCTGTCCTGATCCGGTCGAGCACCGGCAGGATGTAGCGACGGAATTGCTGCGGGTTCTCGCTCATCGGAAAATGGCCGAGTTCCTTCATGACGATCACCTCGACGCCGGAAATCCGTTCGGCAGTGTGCATCGTGTCCTCCGGCGTGCAGGAAAAATCGTACTCGCCGGTCATCAGGAACAATGGGCACACGGAGGTGTCGATCCTCTCGATCTCTGCGCGCAGGTCCGCATCGACACGGTAGAAGTGGAGGTCGCCCTTGAATACGCCCGGCCCGCTCTGCAAGTAGGGCCAGAGCGTTTCCCACCGCGCCGTCTCCGGGCTTTGTGGCGCCATCAGGCCGGAGACCAGCCCGGCGCACACCTCGCCACCGTGCACATCGGACCGGTGCAGCCAACTCATGTCGTACCACGGCGGCTGAAAGGCGGCGGACTCGAGCCCGATCAACGCGCGGAACTCGGCGGCATGATGGATCGGCGAGATTGAGCACGATCCGCCCGCCGATCGAGCAGCCGAGCACGACCGGCCGCTCGAGCTCCAGCGCGGCGCAAAAGGCCCGGATCGCGTCCGTGTAGGACGCAGCTGTGAGCCGGTACTCCTCGTCGTGCCATCCGTGCGGCGGCGTTGACTTGCCGTGCCACGGCAGATCGAAGGCGAGCACGCGGAAATGCTCCGTGATCGCCGGATCAGCCATCAGGTGGCGAAACTGCCGTCCGTCGGAGCCGGCGGTGTGCAGGCAAACGAGGGGAATGCCTGTTCCGGCCTCCTCGAAATAGATGCGGTGCGGCCGCTGCTGCAGCGTCATGTTGAGGTAGCGCCCGACCATCGGGTCGATGGGCGGCGACATCAGCGTGCGCTCCCGGCCGCGCGCCGCGGCGCCGCCAGCACGCCCTTGAAGTAGAGCAGATGGGCCATCAACGGATAGAGATTGCCTTCGATGCGGAACTCGCCCCTCTTGGCGAGCGCAAACAGATCGTGGAAATGCGGAGGCGGGAGCGGTCGCCAGAACTGCCGCCACGCCTGCTCGCCACCGCGGATGGCGAAGGACCAGGACCGCATGACGAGCGGGCCACGCTCGACCCGATCGATCCGGCCGCCGTCGATCGATATGTAGTATGGGACGGCGCCGATCTCGAGCAGGACATCGGCCGTCAGCGTGCGGCCGCGACGCACGAGGGAGGTGTCGCTGTTTACGAGCGCCGGCAACTGCTCGATCATCGCACCAAGATCGGCCGCCAAATCGCGCGCTTGCATCGATGCTCGATCCTCCATCGGCCGGACTCAGCCGCGCCCGCGATAGGGCGCGACCCCCTGGTCCGGCAGCCACGTGCCCCCCGGCAGCCTGCCCGCTCTGCCAGAAGACGTCGATCGGCATGCCGCCGCGCGGATACCAATAACCACCGATGCGCAGGAATCTCGGCTTGAGCAGCCCGACCAGCTTCTTGCCGATGGCGACGGTGCAGTCCTCGTGAAATCCTCCGACATTGCGGAAGCTGCCGAGAAAGAGCTTGAACGATTTCGAATTCGACCAGCCATTTCCCCGGCACATAGTCGATCACCAGATGCGCAAAATCAGGCTGGCCGGTGACCGGGCAGAGCACGGTGAATTCGGGAGCGGTGAAGCGCGCGACATAGCTGGTGTCGGGATGAGGGTTTGCGACGCGGTCGAGCACCGCGTCCGCGGGCGAGGCGGGAACACGGCTCGGCTTGCCGAGATGACGCAGCGTTCTTGCCATTCTCTCTACCCCGTCAACCATCCGCGCAAGGCAGTGACCAAGCTCCGTCCCCGGGTCACTATCGCATTTTCCCCGACTACGGGATGCCTCGCTTGCGCGGGGCATGACAAGCCCATTGTCGATCCTGTAGAAGCGCGGCGACAGCCGGTGATCCCGGGAGCAGCCATGACCGCCATTGTCGATATCATCGGCCGCGAAATTCTCGACAGCCGGGCAATCCGACCGTCGAGGTCGATGTCGTGCTCGAGGATGGCACCAGAGGGCGTGCCGCCGTGCCGTCGGGCGCCTCCACCGGAGCCCACGAGGCGGTCGAGCTACGCGACGGCGGCAAGCGCTATCTGGGTAAGGGGGTGCGCAAGGCGGTCGACGCAATCAATGGCGAGATTTTCGACGCCATCGGCGGGATGGACGCGGAGGCGCAGGCCAAGATCGACGAGACGCTCATCGCCCTCGACGGCACGCCCAACAAGAGCCGGCTCGGCGCCAATGCCATTCTCGGCGTCTCGCTGGCGGCAGCGAAGGCCGCGGCCGCGGCCCATGCGGCGCCGCTCTATCGCTATGTAGGGGGAACCTGCGGCCCGGACTCCTGCCGGTACCGATGATGAACATCGTCAATGGCGGGGCGCATGCCGACAACCCGATCGATTTCCAGGAATTCATGATCATGCCGGTGGGTGCGAGCTCCTTTGCGGAGGGTCTGCGCACCGGCGTCGAGATCTTCCAGACCTTGCGCAGCGCGCTCAAGCAGGCCGGCCACAACACCAATGTCGGAGACGAGGGCGGCTTCGCCCCGGCCCTGCCCTCGGCCGACGCGGCGCTCGACTTCGTCATGACGGCAATCGAGAAGGCCGGCTACGCCGGCGGCAAGGACGTCGTACTGGCGCTCGATTGCGCGGCCACGGAATTCTTCAAGGACGGCGTCTATGTCTACGAAGGCGAGGGCAAGATGCGCTCGCAGCCGGAGCAGACGGGATATCTCGCCGATCTGGTTTCGCGCTATCCCATCGTCTCGATCGAGGACGGCATGGCCGAGGACGATATGGGAGGCTGGAAGATGCTGACCGACCGGATCGGCAGCAAATGCCAGCTGGTCGGCGACGATCTGTTCGTGACGAACGTCACACGGCTCTCCGATGGCATCAGGAACGGGATCGCCAACTCGATCCTGATCAAGGTGAACCAGATCGGAACACTCACCGAGACGCTCGCGGCGGTCGAGATGGCGCACAAGGCGGCGTACACCGCCGTCATGTCGCATCGGTCGGGCGAGACCGAGGATGCGACCATCGCCGACCTTGCGGTCGCCACAAATTGCGGGCAGATCAAGACCGGTTCGCTGGCGCGTTCCGACCGCACGGCAAAATACAATCAGTTGTTGCGCATCGAAGAGGAGCTGGGGCCGCAGGCGCAATATGCCGGACGTGCGGCGCTGAAGGCGATGCGCTGAGTGGCGGGTCATCGCGGATCCGGTCGTAGCGCAATCCAGGTTCGCCGAACAAATCCGTAAATTGGGGCAATAGGAACTTCTCGAGGTACAGGGGCGGTATAGCGTTCACCGTCCACCGAGAGCAGCATGGAACAGCATCTTTCCTTCCGAAGTGGTGCGGAGCGCAGGCGGTCGATCGAGAGCTTGAGCGGCTTCGTGACGAGATCGATCGATACCGCGCGCGCCGGGGAGGCTCCTTTTCATCACCTCGTCTTCGACCGCGTATTTCCGGACGACGTGTATGCCGCCATGCTCACGGCGATGCCGGTCGCAGCCGACTATCGGCCGATGTCCGGACGCAGCAAGGGCCACGACCTTGCAGACGGGACCCATACCCGGGTCAAGATCGATCTGTTCCCCGAATACATCCGCTCCCTGCCGGTTGAAAAGCGGGGGGTGTGGGACGTGGTCGGCCGCGCGTTGTGCTCGCAAGCCGTGAAACAGGCGTTCGTGCGCCGGCTCGCGCCCGGGCTCCAGCGGCGGTTCGGGACGGACTTCGCGCGGATCGGCATGGCCATGACCGGGATCGGATACATGCCGATCCGCGCGAATCCCGTCCGAACCGCCGCTCGACCCGGGCGCGAGCCGGCGCACGAACGCCTGTTTCACGGCTTGCGAGCACAACGCGCGGCCGACCACGTCCCACACCCCGCTGCGCAGGGAGCGGATGTATTCGGGGAACAGATCGATCTTGACCCGGGTATGGGTCCCGTCTGCAAGGTCGTGGCCCTTGCTGCGTCCGGACGTCGGCCGATAGTCGGCTGCGACCGGCATCGCCGTGAGCATGGCGGCATACACATCATCCGGAAATACGCGGTCGAAGACGAGGTGATGAAAAGGAGCCTCCCCGGCGCGCACTTTATCGATCGATCTCGTCACGAAGCCACTCAAGCTCTCGATCGACCGCCCTGCGCTCCGCGCCCCCCTGAGGCCTCATGCTGCTCCATGCTGCTGCCGGTGGACGGTGAACGCTATCCGCCCTCTTGATCCTCTGAGAAGTTCCCTTATTGCCGGAATTTACAAATTCGTTCGGCGAACCTGGATTGCGTGACGACCGGATCGCAATGGTTCT
>CAWIZJ010000043.1:0-451134 GCA_963840535.1 uncultured Alphaproteobacteria bacterium | reverse complement strand
GGTTCGGTGCCAACGGCGAATTGACGCAGTCGCGCCTCCTGCAGGTCCAATTCCAGAACATCAAGAGCAATGACCTCGCCCAGTTCAAGGACATCTCGACCCAGGTCGTGGTGGCGCCTGCCGAATACGAGTTGGGCAATTTGATCTATCCGTACGAGAAGGCAAAGTAAGCCCTTGCTGCCACGTCCCAGAAATCAGGCGCCGCGCTGAACAACTCGACCGCGCAAAGGTCTCATTCGATGATCTCGTCGGCGCTGGCCGACAGCCCGGCCGGCACGTCGAGGCCGAGCGCCGTCGCGGTCTTCAGATTGATCACGAACTCGAACTTGGTCGGCTGCACAACCGGCAGGTCGGCGGGCTTCTCGCCCTTGAGAATCCGGACGGTGTAAATACCGACCTGACGATAGGCGTCGGCGAGGCTCGTGCCATAGCTCGCCAGACCGCCGGCCATGGCAAAATCACGTCCCTCATAAATTGCCGGAATAACGTGGCGCGCCGCCAGCGCAACGATTTGATCGAGCCGGCTGTTGAAGAACGGGTCGGAGCCGACCAGCAGCGCTCCAGCGCGTGATTCAGTCATTGTCGCGAACGCCGTGTCGATGTCGCGTTCGGAACTCGCGCTCAGGATATTCAATTGTTGCCCGGCGGCGCGTGCGGCCTCCTGAACGCCCGTCAACTGAGTTTGGAAATTCGCGTTGGTTGGATTGAGCAGCACCGCGATCAACGCAGCCGCCGGAACCAGCTCGCGCAGGAGGCCTAGTCGCTTTCCTTCGAGAACTTGCTGGAAAACGTACACCCCGGTAGCGTTACCGCCCGGCCGATTGAGGCTGATGACCAGGCCAGATGTGACCGGATCGGCGCCGCTTGCGAAGACAATTGGAATTGTTGTGGTTGCCGCGTGGGCGGCGAGTGCCGCCGCGGTGCCCCCCGTCGCGACGATCATGGTCACGCGCCGGTCGACCAGATCCCCAGCCAGGGTCAGAAGTCGATCGGTTCGACCATCCGCGGAGCGGTATTCAATCGCCACGTTCCTGCCCTCGACGTAGCCGGCGTCTTTCAAGGCTCGCCGGAATGCCGTCATCAGGTGCCTGTCGGGTGATTGGCCATCGAGGAATCCGATCACAGGCACCGCGGGCTGCTGCGCGCGCACGGCGAGCGGCCAAGCCGCTGCGCCGCCGAGAAGGGTTACGAATTCGCGTCGTCTTAAGCGAGTGATCCGCATGTGCCCCGCCGGTCAGAGAACCGCGTCGCATCCTAGTTAAAATGACAAGTCTCGGTCAGGGGGTCTATGGCCTTGTTGGCAGTGCTCCGGCAGCGCACCGAATGTCCTTCTCGAGCGGGGCGGTGCGCGAGTTCACCGGGCAGTCGCTCCTCCTCACCAACTCGACATGGCCGCTTAGTGTTTTGGCAGCGCACATTGCCGCGCTGTCCCCATTTCGCTCGACGCCCTTTCGTGTTTTGATGATCAAAATTGAAGCCAAACGCGGGGGTGGAGAAGCTAATGCAACGGCGCGATTTCGTCATGCTGCTCGGCGGCGCGGCAGCGGCGTGGCCGCTCGCGGCGCGCGCGCAGCAGCCGACGATGCCGGTGATCGGCGTTCTCCACAGTCAGACGCAAGCTTCGGAGGCCGGAAGGATGCCGGCGATCCAACGGGGGTTGCAGGAGGCTGGCTTTGTCGTCGGCCGCAACGTCACCATCGAGCACCGCTTTGCCGACGGCCGCAACGATCGCTTGCCGGCGCTGGCGGCCGAGCTGGTCCAGCGCAAAGTCAACGTGATTTTCGCCAACACCACCCCGCCCGCGTATGCCGCCAAGGCGGCGACCTCGACGATCCCCGTCGTCTTCGTCACCGGCGTCGATCCGGTCGAGGTTGGCCTGGTCGCCAGCATGAATCGGCCGGGCGCCAATGTCACCGGCGTGACCTTCCTGTCCAATAAGCTCGTTGCGAAACGGCTCGAACTGCTCAGCGCCGTGACGCCTGCGGGCGCGCCCATCGGCATGTTGGCGGCGCAGCGCAATCCGAATACCGAGACAGATGTGAGAGACGCCCTGGCGGCGGCGCAAACGCTCAAGCACACACTGCATGTCGAAAAGGTTCCGGCCGATGGCGGCGTCGAGGCCGGCTTTGGCGCTTTGCTCGAGCGGCGGATCGGGGCATTGTTCGTCGCGCCGCAGGCGGATTTCAGAATGTGGATCCAGCAATTGGTGCTGCTTGCGGCGCGCCACGCGTTGCCGACGAGCTTTTCCAGCAGCGACTACGTGACCGCCGGCGGCTTGATGAGCTACGGACCCGACCAGATGGATTCCTATCGCGAGGCTGGCCTCTACACGGGTCGGGTGCTGAAGGGCGAAAAGCCTGCGGAGCTGCCGGTGCTGGTGGCGACCAAGTACGACTTCATGATCAATCTCAAGACGGCGAAGGCGCTCGACATCACGATTCCGCCGTCGATGCTCGCCCTCGCGACCAGCGTCGTCGAGTAACGCCGACCCCGACAGCGACTCAGGCCGATACGACGGCTTGTCCGCAGCTGACGATAGCTGACGCTGCACCCCCGACGCATCTGTCGGTCCGCGATTAGTCAAGCCTGGCGATGTTGCTTGGCGAAAGATCGCTGCACCTGTATACAGGCTGGGTTTCAATCGAATGACATCATGACGGGTTCAACAACATGCTTGATCAACTCGACCTCCGAGCAATGCTGCCCGCATCCAAGGAGAGACGTACATTGGCCGTGAACGTTACGTCGTCTCTCCGTACCGCCATCCAAAACGGACTCCTTCCAGACGGCAGCGAACTCAACCAAGTCGCGCTCGCCGAGCATTTCGGGGTTTCACGTGTTCCGGTCCGCGAGGCGATGCGGGCCCTGGAAGCGGAGGGCTGGATTTCCGCACGTGCGCACCATCGAGCAGTCGTTCAGGCTCTCAGCTCGGAACGGGTGGACCAGATATTCGAATTGCGCGCGTTGCTGGAGGCGCACTGTCTTGGGCGCGCAGTTCGAACCATGGATATCAAGCGAATCAAGCGGCTTTATGCGATTTGCGACAAAATGGACATGTTGACGAGCCATAGCGCGTGGCTGGTCGCGAATTGGCAGTTTCATCGAACACTGCTGGAAAGTCAGGGCTCCAATTTGACGACCGAGCTTGTCGAGCAACTAACTTCACAAGTCGAGCGCTACCTGCGGCTTCGCGGGGGTGGCCCCATGCGGGAGAGCCAGGCGGGCGCTGAACATCGGGCAATCCTGAAGGCAGTTGCTCGACGCGACTTGCGCAAGGCGCGCTACCTTATTCGGAAACATATCGGAAACACGAAGCGTCTTGTGCTTGCAGCGCTCCAAGACCGACAAAAATCGCGATAGTCCGGACAGGCAAGACGACACGCTGGGCAAGTTTGTTTCAGCAACGATCCCGATTTCGCATTTTCCGTCCTTCGCTGGCGCACGTCTCACGGTTCCAAGGCAGTGGAGGCGTCGAGGCAGAACTCATATCGATTGACCCGAACCGGCCGAAGCGGACGGCCGGCGGATCAGCTGCGCGACTTCCGATCGAATTGCGACGAACTGTTCCGAAGCACGTGTTCCGATCTGATCGCGCGGGCGTGGAAGCGGGACGAGGATCTCCGCCAGAATGCGACTCGGCGACGCCGACAGCGCAATCACGCGGTCCGACAGATAGACGGCCTCATCGATGTCATGCGTCACCAAGACGATGGTAATGTTGAAACGGTCCCGCACCTCGGCCACAAGGTCTTCAAGGTCAGCCCGTGTCTGCGCGTCAACCGAGGCGAAGGGCTCGTCCATCAGGAGTAAAGTCGGCTGATAGGCCAAAGCGCGTGCGATCGCGACCCGCTGCTGCATTCCGCCCGACAGTTGCCATGGATAACGATCTGCCACTTCGGAGAGCCCCACTGCAGACAGGCTGTCTCTTACCCGTTGTCGCGCCACTGCCGGCTCAACCGATTGATAACGAAGCGGCAGCTCGACATTCCCGCCCACCGTCGCCCATGGAAGGAGCGACCGACCGTATTCCTGAAAGACGACGGCAAGGCCCTTGGGAACATCGTCGACGATCCGATCGTGCAGGCGGATGGTTCCGCCCGCGGGCCGCAGCAGTCCGGCCAGCGCCTTCAGCAATGTCGTCTTGCCGCATCCCGACGGGCCGACGATCGTTACGATCTCCCCCGCATGGACCTCGAAGGTCAGCTCGGTGATGGCGACTCGATCGGGCGCATACGCATGTCGAAGCCGCTCGACCGTCAGCATGTCGCGTCCGGAGTCATATTGCGGCACGCTGACGGACGCCGCGATGCCAGTGAAGAGCGTAATGCTCGATCTGCTGGAATATCGCGTTGAGCGCCAGACCGAGCAGTGCGAGCAGGAGAATGCCGCACCACATATCCGTGAGCAGCAACATGATCTGCGAGTTCAAGATGCGGTAGCCGATACCATTGGTGCTGGCGACGAGCTCGCTCACGACCATGAGGATGATCGCGAGGGAGAGCGATATTCTCACCCCGGCAAAAATCTTCGGCATGGCTGCAGGCAGGATCACTCGGGTCAGTCGCGCAGTGCGGGGAAGCTTGAAAGCCCGCGCGGTGTCGATCTGCAACGGATCCACCGTCCGCACCCCCTCGATCGTATTCAGCAGCACCGGCCAGACCGAACCGTATGCAATCAAGATGACCCGCATCGTGGTCTCGGTACCAAGCAGGATGATGAAGATCGGGATCAGCGCGGGGCCGGGAACGGCGCGAAGGAACTGGAGCGATGGATCAAGCAGGTCGGAAAGAATGCGGGAGCGTCCGATCAGAACACCGACGACGACGCCCGTGATCACTGCGGCGGTCCATCCGACCAGCAGCCGCCCAAGGCTCGGCAGGATGTCGTTGAAGACACCGTCACCCAGGAACAGCCGACCGGCCGGCCCGGACAACCACAATTCGCCTGCGCGCTGCAGAATCTCCCACGGGGTAGGGAAGAAAATCGAGCTCGCGCGCATCGTCGCCAGCTGCCAAATGAGCACGAGGGTGATGCCCAAGCCATAGCGTACCATGACCGAGCCCAGAGCGTGCGCCACCGCACGCCGCACACCTTGAACCGCTTCCGACCAGCTCATCGATCGACGACGCCCAAATGCCGCCAGGCAAACGCGCGGCGATCGACCATCCCGAAAATGCTGTTGATCCCTAGACCTACCAGTCCCGCAATCGCGGCGCCTGCGAGCACCGAGTCCATGTTTCCGCCGTTGGCCGACACGAACAGAATATATGAGCCGATCCCACGATCCGCCCCCGCCAGAAGCTCGGTTCCGACGACGACGATCAGTCCCATGGACGCGGAGATCCGAAGCCCGACGAAGATGAACGGGGCAGCGCTCGGCAGGTCGATACGCCGCAGGATGGCAAGTCGTCCCAGCCCGAAGCAGCGTGCGGTCTGAACGGTGATGGGGTCGACATCGTGTACGCCGGAGATCGTGTTGAACAGGATCGGCCATGTCGTTGCATAGGCCACCAGCAGAACCTTCGTGGTCAGGCCCTGACCCCACAGCAGAATAGCAAGCGGAATCAAGGCCACTGAAGGAATCGGGCGCATCACCTCAACGAGCGGAGTTGCCATTTTATAGGCGACGGTGGATGTGCCGATGAGGATGCCGAGAGGAACGCTGATCGCCGTGGCAAGGGCGATCCCGAGCGCCCACGCGTACAGCGTAGCGGCAACATTTGCGAGGAATGCAGGATCACGCGCCAACTCCGCCATGCGCAGCACGATGGTCGATGCGCGCGGCAGGTAGATCGGTGGAACTATTTCCATGCGGGTGAGGAACTCGGCCAACAGAAAAAACAAAACAACTCCGGCTGTCAGCCGAAAGAATGTTCCGAGCGGACCCAGGACGTTCGGGTGAATTGTCAATATGGGTCGGCCCGACCCGCCCCGAACGTTGTCGGCGGCTTCAGTCATCAACGCCCTTCGATGCTGGGCGGAAGCTTAAGCTTGGTCGGCAGGATGTTCAAACGATCCATCAGCTCGGCGACCCGCTTGACCTGGGTCAAATCGCTTCTTTCCGGAGTGAATGACAGCGTGATTCTTGCCGTCTGCTCCGGCTTGAGCGTCGTATAGGTCGGAAATGTTTCGCGAAGCTTATCGGGATTGTCATGCGCAATTTTGAGAGCCTTCGCCAACGCACGCTGCAGGGCAGAGACCGTATTCGGGTTCGCTTGCGAAAATTTTTCTGTGACCGGGAAGCCGACGAGCGGCAAATCACGGTATTGACCCGTGAAGAGATCCATCACAGGCCGCAGGCCGCCCTGGGCTTTGACCGCCGTCAGCAGTGGCTCGGGAACGCATGCCGCGTCGATGCCCCCGCGCAGGAGCGTTGGCGCCATGTCGGGAATGCCGATCGGGGTGTAGCTGACGGACTTGTAGTCGAGATTCTGGCTACGCAGGCTGTCATTGAGGACAAAGTCGCAGAATTCCGCCGACGGTGACGACGCCGACCTTTCTGCCCAGCAAGTCTGCCGGTTTCTGATACGGTAAGTCGGCCTTGACCAAGAAGTTGGCATTGCCGGGTGTCCCGCGATCGGCTTCGCTCACAGGCACGAGCGGAACCCCGCGGTTGTACGCGACAAGGAAGGCCGGCCAGGTGATGCCCGCAATGTCGAAGTCGCCGCCGACCAAGGCCGCGACGGGTGAAGCATTGCCTATCATGCGCGGCGTTACATTGAGGCCTTGCTCCTCGAAGAAGCCCTCCTTGACGGCGAGATAGACCACGGCGTAATTCGTGATCGGCAACACGCCGAAGGTAATGTCACGCTTTTCCGGCTTTCCGACCTGCGCGGCGGCGGGAGCGTTCTGTCCAATCGCTCCGAACACAGTCGACAGGATCACCAGAAACCACAACGCCTTCGGCTGTATCATCTGTCTTCTCCTCTGGGGCTGATGAGACCAGCTCTCGCAGCGACCGTGCCGTCGCCCATCGTCATGCGTCGCCCTGATTTCCGATCGTTCAGAAGCGTCACGCGTCTCTCCGAACTCCCAGGAGCATCAGCGTTATCATCACATAATAGACCCAGATCGCGAGAGCATTCGGACCTCTGCGATCCACGAGCTGACGGCTTCGTAACCCGAATTGAACCTGCCATTCGAGCTCAAAATTATTTTCAAACGACCTCAATAAGTGTATACACTAGAGACAATGAGTTCGGAGTGCAAGTGAACTGGCACGAGGACCGATAGCCGGGCATTCCCGGAAGACGCTGCGAGATGCAGAGATCTGGTGCCCGGAGCGTTGAAGTTTTTTCGCAATCGGTGCCGGTTGTTTCGGCAGCAGGAAAGCTGCGGTTCGTCGCGCCGGTTTCCCCGCGGCTTTCCCCCAATCCTCCATCGCGCTCCAGGTGAGGCTCGTCAAGAATGGCATATGTTTCCAATGTCCATCCGCTCGATACCTGCGACCAGTTTCCAAGGTCGACGTTTACGACGCTCGATCACGGAACAATTACCCTCCCCAGCTATTTCAACGAGAAATGGGGAGTCGTATTGTTTTATCGGGGTGTCTGGTGCGGCTATTGCCGGCGGCAGCTGACCGATTTTCAAGGAAATCTCGCTGAAATCGAGCGACGCCGGTGTGCGGTGGTGGCAGTCTCAGTGGATTCGGCCGCCGATGCGCGGAAGATGGTGGAGCACGGCAAGATCACATTTCCGGTTGCATGGGGTGCCGACGCGCTCGAGGTCGCGTCGCGTATCGGATGTTTCTACGAGGCCGGCGACCGCTTTCTACAGAAGACGGCATTCGTGTTGCGGCCCGGCGGGGAGATCGCGAGAGCGTCGTACAGCACCGGTCCGACCGGCGGGCTGACGTCAGCCGACACGATCTACTCGCTCGATTTTTTTCAGAAAATCCTCACCATCGGACCGGGATCCTGCGGCCTGTCGTGACGACGGCGGCATCCTGATCACGATGGCGTTGGTGGCTAAGACTGAAAGCGAAAGAATGTCGAATTCTGGATGCCTCGCGGCGTCATTCTCCGACGGAGTAACGATGATGGCACTTCCCTATCGAAGGTCTGAGGTGAAGGAACGCAGCCGCGCGACCTGGAAAGGCGCCTGCAATGTAACGTTGCCGTCGTTTACCTCGTCATTCGACGGACTGAACGCCGACGCCATCGAGCACGACGTTCGGCTCGCTGCCAAGATGGGATATTGGGGCACACTCGTTGCTGCGGAGTGCGGCACGACCTTCGACGAGTATCGGGAATTCATGGAGATTGCCGCAGGGGCGGCGCCGAAGGGCTTCGCCCTGGTCACGCATCTCAGCTTCGATCGGCCGGATCAGATGATCGAGGTTGCACGGACAGCCGAAGCGCTCGGTTTCGAAGCGGCGCTGCTCTCCTATCCTCCGTCGTTCCGGCCCAAGAGCGCGCAGGACATCGTTTCGTTCACGCAGAAGATTGCCGACGCCACGGATATCGCTCAGATCCTTTTCGGCGTTGCCACATGGGGCTTCCGGGCCCTGCATGCGAGCCAATTCCCGCCCGACGCGCTGGCCGCGATGGCTCGTTTCGAAACTTCGGCCGCAATCAAATACGAGGCGAACGCACCCGGCATGATCTCGGGCCTCGCCGATTTGTTGCGGCGCTGCGGCGATCGGGTGATCGTGGAATGCCCGCTCGAGCAATATGCGCCGGGGCTCGTGGACTGGTATGGCATGCCGTGGATGGGCACCAGCGCCTATGAATCCTTCGGCGACCGCGTGCCGCGGTGGTTTCGCATGCTGCACGAAGGGCAGTGGGATGCCGCCATGGAGCTCTACTGGAGCTATCAGTCGGCGCGCGAGGCCAAGGGAGCGTTCCACGCCTCGTTCAATGGCGCCAACCTGATCCATCGGGTAGGGTGGAAATATCTGGGCTGGCTCCAGGGGTTCAACGGCGGGCTCCTGCGTATGCCGCAGATGCGGCTCGCTCCGAACCAGATGCGGCAACTGCGCGTCGGGCTCGCATCCTCGGGATTTCAGCTTCCGGATTCGGATGACGGGTTCTTCGAGGGTCGCATCTCGATGGAGTTGAAGGGCGCGAGGCGCGTCGCCGCCGAATGATCGCCGCCGGCGCAGGCCACATTATTCGGTGAGCCGAAACTCGAATTCAGATGAGAGAGAGTGTGGACGATGGCCGACTATGAGCGCTTCATACACCGGACATTGAACGTGTCCTCCTCCGATTACGAGAAGCTTCTGTCGAGAGCGCTGATCGGCATCCTCGGCAGGGGCATTCACGACCTGCCCGGCATCATTGCCGCGCTGAACAAGACGGAAGTAGGGTCACAGTCGGGCGGGACGTGGACCGAGGAGACGTTTGTCGCCGAGATGGAGCGCCTCGGCGCCTATCCGAACAGCGTCGGCGCGCCGTTGGGCGCACATGCATTGGGAGCAATTCCAGCCGGCGCATCGACCAGCGAACGACCGAAGTCGCCGAGCCAGGGAGGGTAGCCCCATGCTGGACAGGACAAAGGCCAACACGGAAGTCGATAAGCTGCTGAAGACCGGCCTGCGGAATCGCTGGTGGTGCATCGGTCCGTCGGCCATGTTCCAGGACGAGCCCGTCGCGCTGACCCGGTTGGGCGAGCCGTTGGTGGGATGGCGGGACAAGGAGGGGAGGCTCAACCTCGTGGAGGACCGATGTCCTCACCGCGGCCTGGCGTTGTCGCTCGGGCGATTGATCGAAGGAAAGCTCGCATGTCGCTACCACGGAGTTCAGGTCGACGGTGAGGGTGTCGTGATTGCGGTTCCGGGGCAACCGGACTGCAATCTCGTCGGCCAAAAGCTGATCAAATCATATCCCGTGCAGGAGCATTTCCAAGGTGTTTGGGCCTATTTCGGCGATAACGCGCACCCTCAGCCGTGCCCGCTTGAGATCCCCGAGGAACTGCTCTCGCCCGAATGGACGGGATTTATCGTCTCGAATACCTGGCACGCCAACTATCAGTATGTTTTCGACAACATCGTCGACATCATGCACACACGCTTCCTGCATGAGGATTCCTATTCTATGGGAATTGATCAGGAAGTGGACGTCGTCGACGTCAAGCCGACTCCCAATGGATTTCTCGTCTCCCGGCGCAACGATCCAAGCAACGTCGAGGGCATGCAATTTATCGATGCAGGGATGCTCTACTCCCGTGTAAGCGTGTCGATGCCACCTGCTCTCGGGCCCGGGGGGAATCTACGCATCATTGCCACGGTCGTTGCCGTCGATGAGCACAACTGCCAGTTCACCCTGTGGCGTCTGCGGAAGATAAGCGGCTGGCAAGGAGCGATGTACCGATTTATGTTCAACATGATCTATGACCGTCTGGCCTGGGAAGTGATCGAGCAGGATCGCGAAGCGATCGAGGCGATGCCGCCATGGCCGCCGCAAGAGCGTCTCTATCAGCATGACGTCGGGGTTGTGCGTCTCAGGCGCCACATGCGGGCGGAAGCAGAGAAACAGATCAACGCTACATCGGCTGCCGGTTGATGCGCCCGCCATCGACTTCCATCCGACGCGACGACGGCAATGGTGTGAGCAAATGAGTTACGCATTGCAAAAGCTGATCCGCGAGGTCAACCGCAATCCGGCCGCGAGAAAACAATTCTTCGATTCTCCGGATGAACTGATGGCCGCTTATCCCCTTTCCCCCGAGGAGAAGTCGGCGCTGCTACAGCGGGATTACGGGCAGCTGTACCGCCTGGGCGTGCACGGACTCCTGTTGCGGCCCTTCTCCATTCTCCATGCGGTCTCGGAGGAGAACTATCTGAACGCCATTCGTGAGGGCGACTGAGATGGCAATCGTATTCGCGGGCGCCTTGAGTCACGCCCCGGGCATCATGGCCTGGACCGACGCGGCGCCGGTCGCGCAGAAAGAGCGGATATTTTCCGGTTTCGAGTTGCTGCGTGGGGAGTTGGAAGCCGCCCGGCCCGAAGAGCTCGTATTGTTCACCTCTGAACACTGGGCAAATTTCTTCCTCAATCACATCAGCCCTTTTTGCATCGGGCGAGCGGATGAGTACGTGGGCCCAATCGAGCCTTGGTTGAAGATCGACAAGGTGAAGATCAAAGGAAATCCCGAGCGGGCCACGGAGATCCTCAAGGAATGCTACCGGAACGATCTTGAGCCGGGATATGCGTACGAGATGGAATTTGATCACGGGACGATGATCCCATTGCACTTTCTCATGCCTGCGATGAACTTGCCGGTGGTTCCCATCATGATCAATACGCTCGCCGACCCGCAACCTTCCGTGAAGCGTTGCATGGCGTTGGGACGCGTGGTCGGCGAGGTGGCGCGCCGGTCCCCGAAACGTATAGGGGTCATCGCAACCGGGGGGCTGTCCCACGACCCTGGCGAACGCAATCACGGTTACATTGATCGCGATTTCGACCAGGCGTTCCTCGACGCCATGAAACACGGCGATCTCGACCGTCTCGCCAGCTATACGGTCGAGGAATTCGCGGCCGCGGGAGCCGGGACCATAGAGTTGCTGAGTTGGGTCGCACTGTCAGCGGCGATACAGGGCGGAAAAGGCGAGGTGATCGCGTACGAACCGATTGCCCAATGGGCTGCCGGCATCGGGGTGATGGCGTTCTCGAGTAGCCGAGCCATTTGAACCTGTGCCGCATAACTCAACTCTCATTCCTACTGGATTTCTCCAATTTCAGTGGATCGAACGATCTTGTCGGCATCACCTGGACAGGACATCGCGCTCGCCTCGGTGCGGGGCTGGAGCGCGACCTCGGCGAGTTTCCATACCTGAGGAGACAATAGGGAATCACGCGGCGCGCCGGAGAAACGAAATGCGTACCAAGTGTGCCTCGGTGGCGGCTGGCTTCGTGATGGCGGCATCTGTTTTATCCACAAGCGGAATTGCTCAAACCTATCCTTCGAAGCCCATCACATTTTTCGTACCCAATTTGGCCGGTGGTAGCTCGGATCTGATCGCACGAGCGGTCGCCAGTACCCTCCAGAAAATCCTGGGCCAGCCGGTGGTGATCGAAAACAAACCGGGAGCGTCGGAGATGATCGCGACCGAGTTGCTCGCGCGCGCGGCGCCGGACGGCTATACCATGGCAATCCTGTCCTCCGCGCTTTCGATCAACGAGACGCTGTCGCCCGGTCGCCGCTACAATGCCGAGCTAAATCTCATTCCTGTGGCGAAGCTCGCGGAACTGCCCTTTGCGCTCATCGTGCGATCCACGTTGCCGGTCACCACGCTGAAGGAGTTTGTAGCGCATGCCAAAGCCAACCCAGGCCGCTTGAGCTACGGGCACGTTGGCGTCGGTGCTCCCCACTACCTCACCATGGAATGGTTCAAGCGCGAAGCGGGCATCGATCTTCTTGCGGTGCCGTATCGCAGTTCGCCGCCCGTGTATGCAGGCCTGATGGGCGGCGAGATTCAAGTCACCGTCGCCGCACTGGGTGGCGCGACCCAATTCATTGAGAACGGCCAGTTGAGGGCGCTGGCAGCAATGTCGGCTCGCCGGCCTGCCTCCCAGCCGAACCTGCCGACGGTCTCCGAATCCGGTTACAATGAGTTCGACTTGGTGGGATGGATGGGTGTGTTTGTTCCGGCAGGAACACCGCCCGAGGTCGTTCGCAAGCTCGAAGCGGGAATTCTTCAGGCCGTCGCGAGCGGCGAGGTCAGCGAGCAACTCAAGCGCATCGGTCTGGAGTCTGCCCCTGCGAATGCTTCTGAATTCGCGGCATTAGTCAGTCGCGACATCGGAAACTGGGCGAAGGTCATCGAGGACGTGGGCGTGAAACCGCAATAAATCACCGAGCATCGGCAAATGCTTCCTATTCGGGAACTATGCCGGCTTTGCGGACGATCATGCCCCAACTTTCAAACTCGGCCAGCAGGAGGCGCTGGGTTTCAGGCCGTCCTGCAGGCGTGACCTCAAAACCAATCGAGATGAGGCGTTCCTTCACATAAGGCATCTCGATAATGGCAAGGACTGCCTCGCTCAGTTTCTTGTTCAATCGGCTCCGGCGTGCCCGCGGCGACCATCAGGCCATACCACGCTGTGACCTCGACATCCTTCACGCCTGCTTCAATCAATGTCGGAACATCAGGAAGAGCCGCGAGCCGCTGCCTCTCTGCGACGCCAAGGATCCTGATCTCCTTCTGTTGAGCCAAAGGCACCGCCGCATTGCTGGTGAGGAGCATCAGGTCCGTGCGTGCCGGCGAACAGATCGGTCAACGCCTGCCCTGAGCCTCGATACGGCACATGGGTCACGTCGATCTTGGTGGCAGCTTTGAGAAGCTCCATGCCGAGATGATGTGAAGTCCCAACGCCAACAGACGCGTAGTACAATTTACCGGGATTCTCCTTGGCCCGGGCGATGAGCTCGCCGACGGAACGAGCCGGGGAGCTTGACGGCACGATCAGCACGAAAGGCGTGGTCGTCAAGCGTGCAATCGCTGCGATATCCCTGCGGACATCGAAAGGCATGGACTTATTGATGTGCGGATTGATAGCCAACGTATTGGTACCAAGAAGGAGGGTGTGGCCATCGGGCGGTGCGCGCACGACTGCATCCGCACCGACGTTGCCGCCTGCGCCGGGCCTGTTATCGACGATGACAGGCTGGCCGATTGGGGAGAGCTGTTCAGCAAGTACGCGAGCGAGCAAGTCGTTTCCGCCGCCCGGTGGGAACGGCACGATCAGCCTGATAGGTCTCGTGGGGTAGGCGGCTTGCATCAATGCAGAGGAGGGAGCGAGCAATGCCGTCGCCAGTGCCAGGATGGCGAAAGTTCGGCGTGAAAGCATGTTTTGCGTCCCTCCCGGCGGGCTAAACAAACTCTGCGTTCTGCTGTTTCTAGAGGTGTATCCACCTACTGTATACGACTTCAAGCCCGATCATGGCTCGAGATCGACACCGTCGAGATCAAAAGCAATCCCGAGCTGACAGTGTCGGCAAACTGGCAATGATCGCCTCGGTCGTCAGGTTGCCCGACAAGCCCGTCCTCAGCGCGCGACTATCCGACCTTGACTGCCGAACAGTGCTTCGCGTTCTCGCGGGGTCATCGGTCCTCGCTTCCACAGCCCCGATAGGAGCTGCGTTCCACGCTGTACTCCAGGACGGGCGCCGACGACATCCATCCAGCGGACAATGCTTGGAAATGATGCCATGTCTTGTCCTTAAATCTTCCAGAGCCGGGCCCAGGGAAATATCGCCATGTCCGCTATGGAATAGCGCCCCGCCACATACTCGTTTCGACTGAGCTGCCTGTCGAGCACTCCATACAGCCGGCTTGTTTCGTTCGTATAGCGCTCAATGGCATAAGCCATCTTTGTGGGCGCGTAGCGACGAAAATGGTAAGTCTGACCCAGCATTGGACCGAATTGCCCATCTGCCACATCAGCCATTGAAGCACTGCCGAGCGTTCACGGGGCCGGTTCGGCAGGAACTGACGGGATTTCTCGGCAAGATAAATGAGGATCACTCCGGACTCGAATACCGTGATTGGTTTGCGGCCAGGCCCATTCCGATCAACGATCGTTGGAATCCGGCATTCGGGTTGATTGCGACAAACCGGGTTCGTGCTGCTCGCCGTTGGTAATGTCCACGGTCGTGATGTGGTACGGAAGGCCACACTCCTCCAACATGATATGAACCTTGCGGCCATTGGGAGTGTCCCATGTAAGCAGCTCGATCACTATACACCTGACAATTTGTAGGGTTGCCAACATTGCAGCCAAAGGGCGAACGTAGTGAGCAAGCAGACCTACAAGAATGTGATCGTCGAAAAACAGGACCGCATCACCTGGTCATCATGAATCGTCCGGAGAAGCGCAACGCGATGAAGTTCGGAGATGGACACCGAGATCGGACGAGATCCTAGGTGATCTCGAATGCGATCCAGATACCGGCGTTGTCGTCCTAACGGGAGCCGGCGAAGCTTTTTGCGCCGGCCGCGACCTCGATTTGTTTTTTCGCGAGTTGAAGGACAATCCACGCGAATTCAAACGCGCGTCCGAAATCGGTGACCGGTGGCGCTGGCAGCGCCTCTACATGTTCGACAAGCCGACCATCGCGATGGTCAACGGCCACTGCTTCGGTGGCGGCCTGACGCAACTTGTCGCGTGCGATTTCGCGATCGCGGCGGATGACGCAAAGATCGGAGCTTCGAAATCAATTTCGGCGCATTGCCCGGCGGCCTAGTAACGAAGGCGCTGCGCGAAGCATTGGGCTACAGAGACGCGATGTGGATGTGCTGCACCGGCCTTCCGATGACCGGCATGGATGCCGCCGAAAAAGGGCTCGATCAACAAGGCGGTGCCGGCGCGCAAAGCTTCGCGACGAAACCGTCGCACTCGCTCGCATCCTTCTAGAAAAGGATCCAGAAGCCCTACGCGCAACCAAGCAGGCCGTTCGAATGGTTAATAACATGGATGTCATCGGCTCGTATGATTACCTCTCGGCCAAGGTCGCGCAAATGGGCGCGCGCCGAAGGGGCAACTTACGGGCTGCTGGATCTAAGCGACATCGACCAATTCCTCGACAAGAAGACCTTTCGGCCCGGCCTTTCGGGTCCCTCGCGAAAGTAACGATCCAACTGCTGACTGCGCTCTTGCTGACAGGCTGAGCAATGGCTGGACCGCTCGACGGCATTCGCGTTCTTGAAATGACCGAAATGATCACCGGCCCGCTAGCCGGCATGATGCTCTCGGATCTCGGTGCGGATGTCGTCAAGGTGGAACGACCGGGCGGGGGCGACGTCTTTCGGAGCTTTCGTGGCGGGAATTACAGCGCCACTTCTGCGCCTACAACAGAAACAAGCGAAGTGTCGTTCTCGACCTGAAATCGGATTTGGGGTGCAAGCTCGCACTGGATCTCGTGCGTCGTTCTGACATTATGATCGTCAACTTTCGACGGGCGTTATGGATCAGCTGAAGCTCTCGTACGAAACGGTCAAGCAGCCAACCCGATCTCATCTACTGCGCAATCTCCGGCTTCGGCGACGCCGGACCTCATAAGGAGCGCCCCTGCTACGACGCCGTAGCCCTCGCCACCAGCGGTCTGGCAAGTCAATTCGTCGATGCCAGGCAACCGAATTCACCGGTCCAACCATATCGGACAACATCACCGGCTACACGGCTTGCTATGGCATTCTCGGCGCGTTGATCGAACGGCAACGTACGGGCATCGCACGCCGCATAAACGTGAACATGCTCGAAGCAACGATGGCATTCGCGGCGGAGATGTATCACTATTATCACCAGATAAATCTCGTAGTTGGTCCGACCACGCGCTCGAGTGCATCCCAGTCGTTTGCGTTCTGCTGCGCGGACCAGAAGTTGCTCGCCGTGCATGTTTCGTCTCAAGAAAAATTTTGGCCCCGATTTGCGAATGCGATGGAATGCGTCCAGCTAATCGACGATCTGCAATTTCAAACAAGAGAACAGCGCATATCGGGCTTCGGCAAGCTTTCCGAGATGATCGGCCTCGTCGCAGAGACCAAGCCTCGCAAGTACTGGATCGATCGACTTGACGACCGCGACGTGCCGTACACACCGATCAATACGGTCGACGAAGTGTTCGCGGACGAGCACATCGGTTTCCTCGACAGCTTCTTCGACGTCCGTCACAGCAAGCATGGCCACATCAGGGGCGTTCGCCGGCCAGTCCTTTTCGACGGCGGTCGCAATGATCAACCGCTCACGCCCCTGCCGGCATACGGAGAGCATACCGAGGATATCCTCAAGGAGTTAGGATGCAGCCAAGACGATATCGAGAGGGTGCGCAGGTTCGGTGCTGCCTGACGAGAAATCCAATCAGGAACGATGACGGATTTGAGACTCGACGCGTCAGGACGAGAACAAGATGAAAGCTGCCGACCTTCGAATTCCAGCGCCAAACCTCGTTCCGCGAGGAGGCATTGAAAAAACTGCGTGAGGCAATTATCGACGGCTATTTCGAGCCCGGTGAGCAACTCGTCGAATGCAATATCTATGAGCTATTGGGTGTCAGCCGTCCGTTGCTTCGTGAGGTGTTCCGCCATCTCGAGAGCGAAGGCCTGATCGTGGCCGAGCTTCGCAAGGGGTACAAGGTTGCGAAAATTACGTCGGTTAAAGCCAAGGAGATTTATGAGTAGGAGCATTGTCGGAGCCCGCAGCTATGCGCAACGCATCCGAACGCGCCACCGAGAATGACGTCATCAAGCTTCGAGGAATCTTCGACAATGCAACCAAGGCGGCGGTGAAAGCAGACTTACCTCGCCTGTGTCTTACGTAGCGAATTCACTCCGCCGCGAAGCAGTAGAACAAGCCGGCGCCGCCGGTGGCGACGAGGTCCTCCTGGCTGCAGCCTCGCGACATATGGGAGGAGTTCCAGGAGCGTGCGAACTCGGTATCGGTGGGGCCCTGCCGGTCATGGTGGCCGACCAGCGCCTTGCCGATCGAGCTGCTCGTCCAGTTGTTGCAGGTCACGTTGATGTTCCCCGGGAACACGCGGCCGTCCGGCTGGGATCCGGTCAGGATGTCGTGCTTGTTGGGGGTGTCGCCACGGCCGGTGACCACCTCGCCCTTCTCGGTGAGCCCGGTGTCCTTGTTGAGCTTGTTGTTGGGTCCGTGGAGGTCATCGACGTTCTGCGCGATGAGCACGCCTTTGGCATTGTACCAGGGTCCGCTGCCGATGCGGTCGCGGGCGTTGATCGGGGTGGCGCCCGGAGGGGCGAAATTGCTCAGATAGGCGCGCCAGGTGCGGGTGCCCGCCCCCGCCGCCTGCGCCAGGTTCTGGCAGTGCGCGTCGGCGCCGGCGATCCCGCCGAGATCGCCGCCCTTGCCGGGTCCGGCACTGGTGATGAAGAAGGACAACGGGCCCTGTTGGGCCTGCGCAGCGGCCGGCACGCCGAGCGACGCCAGCGCTGCCAGCATGGAAACGATCACGGTTCTGTTCACGGCATTTCTCCTTCGAATGCGGTCTTGTGCGATCGTCACTGCGCGAAGCAGTAGAACAAGCCGTTGCCGCCGGTCGCGCGCAGGTCGTCGGGGGTGCAACTGCGCGACATATGTGACGAGTTCCAGGACCGCTGGTAGACATTGTCTTGCCCGCCGCGCCGGTCGGTATGGCCGACCAGGGCAGCGCCGAAGGTGCTGCTCGTCCAGTTGTTGCAGGTCACGTTGAGGTTGCCGGGCCACGCCCGGCCCTCCGGCGTCGAGCCGGTCATGATGTCGTGGTAGTTGGGGGTGTAGCCGACCCCGGCGACCATGGTGCCCCGCTCGGTCAGCGAGGTCTGCATGCCGAGCTTGGCATTGTCGCCGTGCAGATCGTCGACGTTCTGCGCGACGACCTCGCCCTTGAAGTTCTGCCAGGGGCCGCTCCCGATGCGGTCGCGGGCATTGACCGGACCGCCCTGCGCGGCGGCATTGGTGCTCAGGTAGGCGCGCCACGTCCTGTTGCCGGCGCCCGCCGCCTGCGCCAACGCCTGGCAGTGACGGTCCGCCCCCTCGAGACCGCCGAGATCGCCGCCCTTGCCGGGCCCGGTGCTGGTGATGAAGAAGGTCATGTTGGGCGATTGCGGCGGCGGCTGTTGCGCCTGCGCTCCCGCCGTCAAGCCGACGGAAACGAGAGCGACCGACATGATCAGGGCAGATGTCGTTCCGATCCTCATTGCAGGTCTCCCTTCGATGCCTGGCTGCGTTCGGGTCGCTGCAGCGCGGGACCGGTCGCAGCTCGATGCAAGGCATAACCCCCCGCGGCGCGGAAAACTCCCACCCGGTTCGGAAATTGTCGGCCGATTTCCGCGGACGGTGGCGGATGTCAATACGGAGGGACGCTTCACGTAAAGCGTCGGAGCCGGCGTGTCCGGTGCTCAATCCGCCCGACCCGCCGCCGCGCCGAGCAGCGCCCGGGCGGCCTCGAGCGGGCTTTGCACGCCCTGCGCCACGCGCTCGACGAGCGGCACGAGGATCTCGGGAAGCTCCTGCGTGCCGGGATCGTACGCATAGGGAGCAAGCAGCAGCGCCGTGAGCGCGCGCATCAGCTGTGCATGAGCGCGCTCGCGGCGCCGCTGTTGCCGCCGGCCGGTGCGATCGCTCCATGCGATGAAGGTGTCGACCGCCTGCGCCAATTCAGCGACGCCCTGGTCCTCGGTGGCGGCGATCCTGAGCACCGGCGGAACCCAGGTCTCGGCGTCCACTCCGACGCTGCCGTGCCGTCGGCGCAGCGCCGCAAGTCCGGGACTGGCGCTACGCCCATGGGCGGGATGCGGCTGTGCGTGCGGCGTCTCGCGCAGCACGTTGATTCCCGGCTCGCCGGCATAGGCGGCCGCCAGCGCGCGCTCGATCGTGCGCGCAGCGTCGTCCGCGCCCGGCAGGTCCGCCTTGTTGACAACGAATACGTCGCCGATCTCCATCAACCCGGCTTTCGACGCCTGCACGCCGTCGCCGAGTTCCGGCACCGTCATCACCACCGTGCAGTCCGCCGTGTCTTGGATCTCGACGTCGCCCTGGCCGGCGCCGACGGTCTCCAAGATGACGCGGCGAAATTCGAACAGTCCCAGCACGGCGACGAGGTCCGCCGCCGAATTGTTGAGGCCGCCGACATGGCCGCGCGCCGCGAGGCTGCGAAAATAGGTGTTGGCACAACTCGCGCTGCGTGAACGGCGGATGCGGTCGCCCAGCACCGCGCCGCCGGAATAGGGGCTCGACGGATCGACCGCGAGCATGGCGATGCGCTCCCCGCCCGCCGCCCACCGCGCGGTCAGCGCATCGACCAGCGTCGACTTGCCGGCTCCCGGCGGGCCGGTGATGCCGATCACCTCGACGCGCGGCCGCCGGTAAGCGCGCGCCAGCACGTCCTCGTAGCCGGCCGCGCGGTTCTCGACCATGCTGATGGTCCGCGCGATGCGCCGCAGCTCGCCTGCCTCCATCGGATCATTCCGGCTCTGCCACGCGCTCCCAGGTGAGCTCCTGGTGCTGCATGAGGCCGCCCCACAGCCGGCGCGGCGGATTGAGCACCAGCCGGCCGCCTTCGAAGCGAACCTCGCGCACCTGCTCGCCCCCGACCCGGCTCGCATCCGAGGAGGCGTCGACCTGCGTGACCAGCGTGCTGCCGTCGAACCGGTAGTTGCCGGCGTAGGACATGTACTGCCGCGGCTCGCCGGGCGGCAGGGTCGCGCGGCCATCGCACAGCACCGTCATCATGCGTCCGTCGGCCCGGAACACCACCACCCCCATCGGCTGCGGTCCGTAGGGCGCAGGCAGCGGCTTGCCGGCATCGTCATGCGCCTTGGTCTCCACGAGACGCCAGGTGCCGCGGATGTCGCGGTCGGTCATGCAACGCCCCTCTGCCTACGCGCCGCCAGTGCCCCGAATCCGAAGTTCGCACAACCGTGCCGCAAATCCGAATGCGAACTTCGGGTTCAAAAGGGGCACTAAGAATCATAGAGTTGCTAGTGTCCCTTGGATTCCGAAGTTCGCTCAGAGTGTGCCGCGAGTGATGGCGAACTTCGGAATCGGGACCCTAGCGGATTCCCGTGTGAGATAGTCGACGATCTCGTCGATCGATGTGCCCGACAGAAAGACCTGCGCGACGCCCTTGGCCTGCAGCTCCGGGATATCCTCCTGGGGGACGATCCCGCCGGCGATGATGCGGATATCGCTCGCGCCGCTCTCGTCGAGCAGGCCTCTGAGCTTCGGCAGCAGCGTCAGATGCGCGCCCGAAAGGATGCTGACCCCGATCCAGTCGACGTCCTCTTCGATGGCCGCACGCGCCACCTCCTCGGTGGTGCGCCGCAGTCCGGTATAGATCACCTCCATGCCGGCATCGAGCAGCCCGCGCGCCACCACCCGCGCGCCCACGTCGTGGCCGTCGAGCCCGACCTTGGCGATCAATACCCGGATCCTGCGGCGGTGCGGCGCCTGCGGCGCAGTCGCATTCATCAGAAGTCCGTCGACGGCACGAAGCTACCGAACCGGCGGCGCCAGACCTCGACGATCTCACCGACGCTGGCATTGGCGCGCACGGCATCGAGCACGCTCGGCACCACGTTGCGGTCCTCCGCCGCCGCGCGGTCGACCTCGGCCAGTGCCGCGGCGACCTGCGCCTGGTCGCGGGCGGCCTTGACCCGTGCCAGCCGTGCGAGCTGGCGCTCGGTCGCCTGCGCATCGCCGCGGAAGGCGGTGTTCGGCACGTCCGGCTTCTGCGGCCACATGTTCACGGTGACCCACGGCCGCTCGCCGCGGTCGATCGCGCGCTGGCGCCCCACCGCGCCGTCGGTCATGACCCGGCGGCCGAAACCCGTGCTGATGACGGCGAGCGCGCCGCCGATGCGCTCGACCTGCGCCATGGCGTCGAGGATCTGCTGCTCCACCTGCGCCGTGAGGGTCTCGACGTAGTAGGATCCGCCCAGCGGGTCGATCGTGTCGGCGAAGCCGTGCTCGTTGGCGATGATCTGCAGGGTGCGCAACGCCACCCGAGCGGAATTCTCGTTCGGCGTCGACACCGCCTCGTCGTAGCCGGCGAGATAGACGTAGCTCGCGCCGCCGAGCACATAGGCGAGCGTGCCGAAGGCGGTGCGCGGAATGTTGTTGAGCGGCTCCGCCAGGGCCTCCTGGCCGTGACCGTAGACGGTGGTGCGGCAGGCCATCGCCTCGGGGGTGGTCGCGCCGTAGCCTTCCTTCATCATGCGCGCCCAGATCCGGCGCAGCGCCCGCAGGTTCGCGATCGAGATGAAGAAGTCGTGCCGCTCGTCCGG
Source organism: uncultured Alphaproteobacteria bacterium (assembly GCA_963840535.1). Lineage (GTDB taxonomy): Bacteria > Pseudomonadota > Alphaproteobacteria > Rhizobiales > Xanthobacteraceae > VAZQ01. The sequence goes on along the minus strand of CAWIZJ010000043.1, from coordinate 429,404 downwards.
GAACATGTGCAGAAGCGGCGCCACCTGGTCGATGGAAAGCCCACGCGCGAGCAGCAGCTCGATATAGTGCCGCGCATTGGCGAGCGCGATCGCCGTGCCCATGCTCGAGCCGGCGCCGCCGGCGTTGATGTGGTTGACACAGACCGTCATCGGCGACCAGTTCGGCGCGTGCTCGACGCACCAGGCGACACAATCGCTGGCCAGCTTCGCCGCCGGCCGCGGCGGCAGGATCTGGGTGCCGCGCGCGATGTATTCCTTGAGCGGATCGTTCTGCAGGTTGACCGTATACCGGCTCCAGGGGATGCCCTGCCTCTCGCCGAGCGCGGCATGGAGCGCGAGCACGATGGGCCCGATCGAGTTGCCGAGCGTCCCGATGCGCTTGATGCTGTCGGCGGGAAGGTCCGCGAACAAGAGCTCCATGTCGGCCAGCGTGTCGATCGCGACGCCGACCTTGCCGACCTCGGCTGCCGCCATCTCGTGGTCGGAGTTGTAGCCGCACTGGGTCGGCAGATCGAGCGCGACCAGGATCTGCTCCGCCCCGATCTCGATCAGCTTGCGGAACCGGCGGTTGCACGCCTCGGCATCGCCGAAACCGGAATAGGCCGAGACCACGAACGGTTCGGTGCGGTTCATGCCGGCGCGGTCGCCGCGCGTGAACGGAAATTCGCCGGGGAAGCCGAGATCACGCAGGTAGTCGAACCCGATGCGGTCGAGATGTGCCGGCGTGTAGAGCGGATCGACGACGATCCCGGTATCGGTGACGAACGTTCTGCCTGCGGGCGGCGCGGCGCGGGCCGGCTCGAACGCCTCGGTACGCCAGCGCTCGCTCTCGCCTGCGACGTCCGCTTTCGTTTCGGCGCTGGACGTGCCGAAGGCGCCGGCGGGCTTGACGACATTCATCGCGCGCTCACTCCGGCTTCAGTCCGAGCTTCTTGATCACCGGCGTCCAGCGATCGATCTCGCTGCGGATGAAGCTGCCCAGCTCCTCCGGCGACGACGCCACCATCTCGATCGCCGCCAGCCGCTCGCCGAGCGGCAGCGCCAGGATCCGCCGCATCTCCGCGTTGAGCTTCGCCACGGTCGGCTTGGGCGTGCCTGCGGGCGCCAGCAATCCGTACCATTCCGTCGCCACCAGGTCGAACCCCTGCTCGCGGAAGGTTGGGACATCGGGGATCGACGCGTGCCGCTGGGCGCCGGTCACGCCGAGCGCGCGCACCAGCCCGGACTGGTACTGCGGCAGCGCCTGGGTGACCGTGGCCCAGGTCATCGGGATCTGTCCCGCCAGCACGTCGTTCAGCGCCGGGGTGCCGCCGCGATAGTTGACGTGGGTCATCTCGATGCCGGCCAGGATCTTGAACTGCTCGGCGGTCAGGTGGGTCATGCTCGCGGGTCCGGCGGAACCGAAATTGATCGTCCCGGGCTTGGCCTTCGCGAGCGCGACCAGCTCCTTCAGATTGGTGGCCGTGAAGGAGGGACTGGAATAGGGCACCATCGGCGCGCGGCCCAAGAGGCTGACCGGCTCGAAGTCCTTCAGCGCATCGTACGGCATGGTGGCGTGCAGCGCCGGATTAGTGGTGTGATTGCTCACCACGATGATGAGCGTGTAGCCGTCGGGATCCGCCTTTGCCGCCGCCTGGGTCCCGATCATGGTGGCGGCACCGGGCCGCGTCTCGACGATCACCGGCTGGCTCCACTTCTCGGTCAGCTTCTGTCCGATCACGCGCGCCAGGATGTCGGTCGAGCCGCCGGGGGCGAACGGCACGATGATCTTGATCGGTTTCTCCGGATACTTGTCGGCCGGTGACTGCGCCGCCGCGACGCTGGCGGCGAGCACGGCCGCGGCAAGAAGCGTTGCACGGAGCGAGCGCGCGCGTCGCGCGACACGTTGCCTTTCCACGTTTCTCTCCCTGGCCCTGCCGGCCCGGTGGTGATGCCGGAACTCGTCACGATTGGCGGGATTACGCGGCTGGGCACGCCTCGGTGTCAACAGGTTCGTGACCTCGCGCTGGCCGCGGCCGTTCAGCGTGCATCGCGCTCGTCGGAATACCAGGACGGCATCTGCGGATAGTGCGGGCCGTCGTAGATCTCCACCACCACGGTCTCCTCGTGCGCGATCGCCGGGCCGTGCACGTTGCCCTTGGGGTTGCAATAGAAGCATCCGGCGGTGAGCGTGACGCCGGTCGAGGTGTACTCGTAGCGCCCCTGCAGGCAGAACATGAACTGATTGGAGGCGTGGGAATGGGGTTGCGGAATGCCGGCTCCCCGGTCGAACTTGATCAGTGCGATCGAGGCCCCGGTCTCCTCGTTGCGCCACAGCATCTTCTCGTGCACGCCCTTGAGCGATTTCTCGCGCCAGGGCATCGCCTCGGATTGAACCAGGATCTCGTCGAGCTTGGGGGCGCCCTCGGGAAGCATGTCTGTCACTCGATCACTTCGTCGGCTCGGGCGACAGAGTCGCAGGCCTGTCTGCCGACGCGTTGCCGTCTGGATTGACTGGGAATTACGCCCTCAGCTGCCGACCGGCTCCTGCGCCGACCAGGTGATGTGCTTGAGCTCGACCAGCCGCGAGAGATAGAGCACCTGCGAGCGGTTGGTCAGGCGGTGCACCGGACGCATCTGGTCGATGAAGCCGGTCGAGCCCTGGGATTCGATCACCGAGAGCTTCTCTCCGAAGATGGTCTCGAGCTCGCTCTCGCCCCCGCTCAGCGTGACCACGAGATAGGGATGGTGGTGGATGTGGAAGCCGATGGTCTCACCCGGCTCGAGCCTCACCTCCCAGACCCGGACGTGCTCGTTCTCCAGCACGATTCGATGCCCGACCTGGCCGAGCACGATGCCGCGCTCCGCTGCGGCTTTGAGTCCATGGCTGTCCGACATGGCGATGGCGACCCCTTTTCGCGACGACTCGGTTTCCTGCTATTCCGCCACCACGGCGATGGCGCTCATCTCGATCAGGCAGTCCGGCGACGTCATCTTGGTCACTTCCACCATGGTCGAGGCCGGCAGCGGCGGCCGGAAGTACTGGCCGCGCACCTTATGGATCGCCTCGAAGTGCTCCATGTTGCGCACGTGGACATCGACGCGGCATACGTCGTCCATGCTGCCGCCGGCCGCTTCGACCGCAGCCTTGACGTTCTCGCACACCTGGCGCGTCTGCTCGCTGATGTCGCCGATGCCGGTGATCGAGCCGTCCGGGCGCCGTGCGGTCATCCCCGAGACGAACACCAGGCGCCCCTTCGCCTCCACCACGGTGGCCTGCGAGAACACGCCGCTGGGCTTTCTGATTCTGTCCGTCGACACTTCACGCTTGGGCATGTCCGGTTTCCTCCGCGCTTCGATGGCTCAGCCTGCGTGTAACCCGGATGGAGGAATGCGCCAAGCATATTGCCGCTCTGCCACCGAGACCCGGCCGCCGTGTGCTCGACCTCTGGCGCGGGCGCCGCTACGCCGAGTTCTGCCGGATGCTCCCGGAATACTCGGTCAAGTGCAACGGCGAGGGAATGATGGCGGATACCCACTGCTGTTCGGCCTGCTCGGCTGGGACGAATATGGCGGCCGCGCGTTGCCCCTATTTCCCGTCGAGCGGCAGCGGCCAGATCAGCGTCGAATTCCACCTCGACGGATCGAGCGTGGCGGGCGGGGTCGGTTCGGCGGTGCCACTCTGTCACCGGAACGACATCCTCTACGGCCGCCGCGCAATGAAATCGATTTCCACCCGCGCGCCCTTCGCCAGTCCCGTGACCCCGATGCAGGTCCGCGCCGGACGCTTGTTGGGCGGAAAATACGACGCATAGATCTTGTTCATGGTTTCGAATTCGCGCATGTCGATGACGAAGACGCGCGCTGATACGACGTGCTCCAGCCCCAAACCGATCCCAGAAAGGACGATCTTCAGATTGTCCATCACGCGCCGGGTCTGCGCCTCGATGCCGACCGGAAGCGGATCGTCCTCGCGTTCCGGGTTCTCCGGGATCTGGCCGGTGACGAACACCCAGCCGTCGACCTCGACCGCGTGACTGAACGGCGCAACCGGGTCCGGAGCCGCATCCAGCAGATGGTGAATGATTGCACCCATGGAATTTTTCTCTCCTCGTGATCGAGCAGGCGACGCAAGCGTGCGCTGCGGGCATTCGATCCGAGATTACCTGCCTCCGGCCGGTTGATCCACCCGGATGCGCCGTTGTGCATCCCATCACCGCCTTGCTGCAGCGGACCGCTACCGATACAGTCGGCGATGAAAGCACATAAGAAAACTCGGGAGGGACGGCATTCGCAACGGAATGACGGAGGAAGGCGCTTGCTTCGAACGATTCTGGTCATGCACGATGGGAGACTGAGATGACAATGAGTCCTTGCGGCAGCCGCGGAGCCGTCGTCGCAACACTGGTCGGGCTATCGCTCTTCGCGGTTGCCGCAGGCCCTGCTTCCGCGCAAAGCGAGATCGCCATCGGCGCGCCCCTGCCGCTCACCGGTGCGCTGTCGCCGGAGGGCGAAAAGCTCAGGGCCGGCTACGAGCTCTGGCTGCAGGAGATCGACAAGCGCGGCGGCATCGATGTCGGCGGCGTCAAGCACAAGGTCAAGCTGGTCTATTCCGACTACCAGTCGACCACGCCGCGCGCCGTGCAGCTGGTCGAGCGGCTGATCACCAGCGACAAGGTCCACTTCATGTTCTCGCCGTTCGGATCGGGCGCGATCAAGGCGGCGAGCTCGGTGGCCGAGAAGTACGGGGTGCCGATGATGGCCTCCACCGCCTCCTCGAAAGAGGTCTACGACCAAAATTACAAGAACCTGTTCGGCCTCTATACCCCGAACGACACGCTCAGCGAGCCGATCTCCCAGCTCGTCAAAGCCAAATTTCCCGAGGTCAGGCGGGTCGCCATTCTGGCGCGCAACGATCTCTATCCGCTCGCGCTCGGCAACGAATTCAAGAAATCCGCGGAAGCGCGCGGTTTGCAGGTCGTCTACTTCGAGAAATACGCCATCGGCACGCTCGATCATGCCGCCGCCGTGACCCAGATCGGCGCCGCCAAGCCCGACTGGATCATCGCCACCGGCTACATCAATGATCTCATCTTGATCCGCAAGCAAATGGCCGATCAGAAGGTCGCCGCCAGGGTCATCACCGGCATCAACGGTCCCCAGTACCAGGAATGGATCGATGCGGTCGGCGACTTGGGCAACGGCGTCACCACCGCGAGCTGGTTTCATTCCTCGGTGCGCTACAAGTCCGACGATCTGTTCGGCGACACCGAGACCTTCGTCAAGGCCTTCCGGGACAAGTACCGCTCGGACCCCGATTTCACCCAGGCCTCCGGCAGCGCGATCGGCGTGATTCTGCAAATGGCGATCGAGAAGGCGGGAACGCTCGACCGCGACAAGGTGCGCAGTGTGCTCGCCAACACCGAGTTCAAGACCTTCTTCGCGCCGATCAAGTTCGGAGCGGACGGCGAGGCCAATTCCTACACGCCGCCGATCTTCCAGATCCAGAACAAGAAGGTGGTGGTGATCTATCCGGAGCCGATCAAGCAGGCCGACCTGCAGCCAGTAGCCGGGAACTAGTGCGGTGTCTTTGACGTTCCGATCAGTCTCGCGGCGGTTCCGTCATCGGAACGTCAAAGACAAAACCGCACTAGCACCATAGACTTGCTAGTGTCCCTTTGCTTCCGACGTTCGCACTCGAGCGTGCTGCAATGTGAAGCGAACGTCGGAAGCGGGACACTAGGATAGGGGTAAGCGCGACGGACGCCGGACATCAGGCGGACGGGCGATACGAATTTCGCCCGTCTGCGTTGTCCGTGGTCTGTCCTCTGACGGGGCGCGGCGTGCTGTACGTCCAGGTGCTGGTGAACGGGCTGGTGCTGGGCGGCCTCTACAGCTGCATCGCCGTGGGCTTCTCGCTGGTCTGGGGCGTGCTCAACATCATCAACATCCTGCACGGATCCCTGATCATCCTCGGATCCTACACCGCGTTCTTCGCCTACCAGTATCTCCACGTCGATCCGTTCCTGTTCGTACCGGCGGCGGCGGCGCTGTTGTTCTGCCTCGGCTACGCCATCCAGCTGGTCTTCATCAACCGGGTCATGGGCAGCCCGGTGCTGATCACGCTGACGCTCACCTTCGGCCTGAATCTGGTGCTGTACAATCTGATGATCCTGGCCTTCAAGGCCGACTTCAGGAAGGTGACCCTGTCGCCGCCGCTCGGGTCGATCAACGTGGCGGGCGTGGTTGTTCCGGTTGATCGGCTGATCAGCACGGCGTTCGCACTCGCGCTGGTCGGCCTGTTGTACGCCCTGTTGCGTGCATCGCGGATCGGCCGCGCCATCGTGGCGGTGCGCATGGACCGCGAGGCTGCCCTGCTGATGGGCGTCAAGGTCGGGCGCATCTACGCCATCACCTTCGGGCTCGGCGCCGCGATGGCCGGCGCCGCCGGCAGCCTCTTCAGCGTGCTCTTCCCGATATCACCGGAAACAGCGAACCCGCTGCTGGGAAAGGCCTTCGTCATCTGCATACTGGGCGGGCTGGGCAGCGTGCCGGGCGTGGTGGTCGGCGGACTGACGCTCGGCATCATCGAGAGCTATGCGGCCTTGTTGTTCGGGCCCGAGCATTCCATCACTGTCTCCTTCACGCTCTTGATTCTGCTGCTGATGTTTCGTCCGACCGGAATCATGGGCCGGCGAGGCTTCGAATGAGCCGGATCCTCCTCATCGCTGCCGCCCTGGTGCTGCTGGCGCTGCCGGCGCTCGCCGACAACTATGTCTTGCGCGTCGTCACCACCATGCTGATGTACAGCTCCCTGGCGCTGGGCTGGAACTTCATCGGCGGCTTCGCCGGATATCCGTCCTTCGCCACCGCCGCCTTCTTCGGGCTCGGCGCCTATGCGGGCGGGGTGCTGCAGACCAAGGGCATACCCATGGCGGCGGCATGGCTCCTTGGCGGGGCCATCGTGGCGGTGTTCGCGGCGGCACTGGGGCGCGCCATCCTGCATTTGCGCGGGCACTATTTCGCAATCGCCAGTCTGGTCGTGGCCGAGGTGCTGCGCGAGATCACCAATTCGACCACCGATCTGACCGGCGGCGGCATGGGCTTGAACCTGCCGGTGCTGGCAATGGACGTAACCAGCCAGACGCGGTTGTTCTACTACGCCATGTTCGCTGTCGCCGCGGCGGCGCTCGCGACCACGGCATTCGTCGACCGCAACCGCCTCGGCTTCGGCCTGCGCTGCATCCAACAGAACGAGGACGCCGCCATCGTGCTCGGCGTCAACGTCCGGCGCTACAAGGTGGCGGCCTTCGTCCTGTCGGCGGTGTTTCCGGGGCTGTGCGGCGGCATCTACGCCTCGTGGGTGAATTACATCGACCCGATCGACGTCTACGACGTGCTGTTGTCGGTGAAGCCCATCGTCATGGTGCTGCTGGGCGGCGCCGGCACCGTGCTGGGCGCGGTCTACGGCGCCTTCTTGTTCCTGCTGCTGGAGGAGATGGTGTGGCGCAACCTGCTCGAGTTCCACGCCGGGCTGCTCGGCATCATCGTGGTCGCCCTGGTCCTGTTCCTGCCCATGGGCATCCGCGGGTTCGACTGGGCGGCACTGCTCGGCGCACGGCGCAGGCGTGCCGGAGGAGCCGCACCATGAGTGCGATGCTCGAGCTCAAGCACGTATCGCGGCGTTTCGGCGGACTGGTGGCGGTCAACAACGTGTCGTTCGCGCTCGAGGCCGGCGAGATCGTCGGCCTGATCGGCCCGAACGGTGCCGGCAAGACCACGCTGGTCAATCTGATCACCGGAGTGCATCGCCCGAGTGGCGGCGAAATCTGGTATCGCAACGAGCGCATCGACCGGCTGCCGGCCGACCGCATCGCCTGCCGCGGCATTGCCCGCACCTTTCAGGTCGTGCAGCCTTTCCCGCGCATGACGGTGTTGGACAATGTCGCCGGCGGTGCCTTGTTCGCCGGCGGCGCCAAGACGATCCGCGAGGCCCGGGACAGGGCCCTGGAGCATCTGCGGTTCACCGGCCTTGCTGCGCTCGTCGACCGCCCCGCGGCGGCGCTCACCTTGGCCAACCGCAAGCGGCTGGAGCTGGCCAAGAGCCTCGCGACCAATCCGCGACTGTTGCTGCTCGACGAGGTCAATGCCGGCCTGAACACCACGGAGATCGATGCGGCGCTGGAGCTGATCCGCGCCATCGCCGCACGCGGCATCACCATCCTGCTGATCGAGCATGTGATGAAGGTCGTCCTCAAGGCGACGACGCGCGTCATCGTGCTGCATCACGGTGAGCTGATCGCCGACGATCCGCCCGACGATGTGATGCGCGACCCCCGCGTGATCGAAGCCTACCTCGGTTCCAAGTTCGCAGCCCGATACGGAGCGGCGCCGTCATGAGCCTGCTCGCGGTCGAGAAGCTCGCCGCGGGTTACGGCGACGTGCAGGTGCTGTGGGGAGTCGACCTCGCGGTCGAGGAGGGCCAGATCGTGGCCCTGATCGGCTCCAACGGGGCCGGCAAGAGCACGCTGCTGCGCTCCATCTCCGGCCTCCTGACGCCGACCGCCGGCCGCATCGTGTTCGCGGGCATCGAAATATCGACCGTCAGCCCGGACCGGATCGTCGACGTCGGCGTCATTCACGTGCCCGAAGGGCGACGGCTGTTCGCCGGCATGAACGTGCGCGACAACCTGCTGATGGGGGCCTATCACCGGCGTGACGGCAGCGCGGCCGTTCGACGCGACCTCGATTTCGTATTCGGCTTGTTCTCCCGCCTCCACGAGCGGCGCAACCAGGACGCCTCGACCTTGTCCGGTGGCGAGCAGCAGATGTGCGCAATCGCGCGCGGGCTGATGGCGGCGCCGCGCCTGTTGATGATCGACGAGCTCTCGCTCGGCTTGGCGCCGCGCATCGTCGAGGAGCTCGGAGCCGCGCTCGCGAAGATCAACGCGACCGGGCTTTCCATTCTGTTGGTCGAGCAGGACGTGATCACGGCTTTGGAGCTGTCGCAGCACGCGTTCGTGCTGGATTCCGGGCGCGTGGTCCGCAGCGGCCGGTCCGGGGATCTCGCCGCCGATCCCTTCGTCAAGGAAGCTTATCTGGGCATCACGCCCGTTCCCGCCGGGAGAGTGCCATGACCGAACGCGTCATCGACTACTACGATTCCATGTCGTCACCCTGGACCTATCTCGGTCATTTGCGTTTTCTCGCGCTGGCGCGCCGTTTCGGCCTCGCCGTGCGTCACAAGCCGATGGACCTGCTGAAGGTATGGTCGGTCTCGGGCGGCCTGCCCCTGAAGCAGCGTGCCCGGCAGCGCCAGGCATACCGGCACCAGGAACTGCGCCGCTGGCGCGAATTTCTGGACATTCCCTGCAATGTGGAACCGGCGTTCCATCCCGTTGCCGACCGGCGCGCCTGCTATCTCGCCATCGCGGCCACGCAGCAGGGCCTGGATTGGGAGAAGCTCAGCCATGCGTTGCTGCGCGCAGTTTGGGTCGAGGAGCGCAACATTGCCGATCATCCGACCCTGGCGGCGATCGCCGGCGAATGCGGCATGGACGGCACGTCGCTGCTCGAGGCGACCGAGAATGCCGCCGTTCACGCCGAATATGCGGCCAATACGGACGAGGCGATGGCGCTCGGCGTGTTCGGCGCGCCCACCTACGTCTTCGACGGAGAGCTGTTCTGGGGACAGGACCGCCTCGACATGCTGGAGTGGCGGCTCGCGCAGAAGCTCGGTTGAACCGATCTCCCGTCGTCATGCCCGCGAACGCGGGCATCCAGTAATCACCGCACGTGGCCTGCTTCAGCGGCGGTGGCTACTGGATCATCCGCTTACGCGGATGATGACCGCCCAGATTTGTGCCTCAAGTCGACCGGAAAGAGCGCTAGTGCGGTGTCTTTGACGTTCCGATCAGTCTCGCGGCGGTTCCGTCATCGGAACGTCAAAGACAAAACCGCACTAGCACCATAGACTTGCTAGTGTCCCTTTGCTTCCGACGTTCGCACTCGAGCGTGCTGCAATGTGAAGCGAACGTCGGAAGCGGGACACTAGCTCGCGCGCATCGTGCCCGCCGAAAAGGACTTGCACCGGAGGTGCAACGTGCGGCAAGTCCGGGACGGGCGTCGAGATGTCTGAGCGGAGACGGGCATGGCCAGCGCGCGCGAGAAGGCCGTTCAGGTGGGTACGCTGCCGCAGGCGGTGCGTCGCGATTTTTCCGCGGTCGACTACGACGAGGCGATGCGGCGGGCGCGGGAGATCGTGCCGATCCTGCGCGGGCGCGCGCAAGAGGCCGAAGACGCCCGCATGCTGATCGCCGCCAACGAGCAGCTCCTGCACGAGAGCGGGCTGTTCCGATTTCACCAGCCGAAGATCTTCGGCGGGATGGAGCTCCCCTTCGTGGCGGTGGTGGACATCCCGGCGGAGCTCGCCCGCGGCTGCCCGTCCACGGCCTGGAGCGTCGGCAACGTGGCCTGCCATCACTGGATCCTCGGATATTACGACCCCGATACGCAGCGCGAGGTATGGGAGGCGAACCCGGACGCGCTGATCGCCTCGTCGATCGCGCTCGCTGCCGGCCGCGGGCGCAAGGCGAGCGGCGGATTCGTCGTCAGCGGCCGCTGGCCGTTCTCGTCGGCGGTCGACAACTCGGAATGGAACATGCTGGCCGTCTCCATTTACGACGATGGCGGCAAGACGCCGGTCGATTGGCGGCTGTGCCTGGTGCCCAAGAGCGACTACGAGATCATCGACACCTGGTACGCCATGGGCATGGCGGCCACCGGCAGCAAGGACATCGCCGTCACCGAATTGTTCGTTCCCGAGCGCCGGGCGCTTGCGCTCGTGCGCTGTCGCGGCGGGCTCGACCATCCCGGCGCGGTGCTCAACACCGGCCCGCTCTTCCGCATCCCGATCGTGGCCGCCTCCAGCCACCCGATCGCACCCGCGGCGCTCGGCGCCGCCGAGGGCGCCTACGAGCTGTTCCTCGATGCGATGACCAGGCGAGTGGGCACGTATACCGGCGCCCGCGTCGCCGATTTCCAGGCCGTTCAGATCAAGGTGGCGCGCGCTCGCTGCCTGATCGATGCGGCGCGCTCCTTTCTGCGCGGGTCGGCGATCGAGCTTCAGGCCGCCGCGCAACGCAACGAGATACCGGATCTCGAGACCAAGTTGCGGTTCCGGGCGCACTCGGCCTTCGCCGTGGGGCAGGCACGCGAAGCGGTGGAGACCCTGTGGTCGTGCTACGGCGCACAGGGACTCTACACCCGCGATCCGCTGCAGCGGCATCTGCGCGATGTGCTGGCCATCAACCAGCACTTCTCGTTCAACTTCGACATCGCCGGGGCGGCGTACGGATCCCTGGCCCTCGGCGGCCGCTACGCCAATCCGACCATGTGACCGTGGGCAATCCGCGAAAGAAGGGTCCGGATGGACTGCAAGTTCTGGACGTGCGAAAATTATCCGATTGCGTCTTGCGCAGCCGCGCCTTCATCGGGAGCAGCTCCTGCGATGAGCAACATCGCCACCAAGCCACGCACCAAGGTCCGGCTGAAGACGCAACGCCCGCGTCTCCACAAGGTCATCCTCGTCAACGACGACTTCACGCCGCGCGAGTTCGTGGTCACGGTCCTGAAGGCGGAATTCCGCATGAACGAGGATCAAGCCTATCGGGTGATGATGACCGCGCATCGGCGTGGGGTCTGCGTGGTCGCCGTGTACGCCAAGGATGTCGCCGAGACCAAGGCGACGCGGGCGACCGATGCAGGTCGCAGCAAGGGCTACCCGCTGCTGTTCACGACCGAGCCCGAGGAATAGAGCGCCTTCCGTCTACGCTCGTATCTCGATGCTCTCGGCTGGACCGGTGCGTCGACGCACGCGCTCGTGCGCCGCACGTGCGAACAGGGCGGCAGGCATGGTAGGAACATGACCGCGTCCGGATCAGGATCCATCGTCGGGGGAGGTCTGACGTCATGATCAAGCCGATGCTCGCCGTTGCCGCCGCCTGCGGCCTGACGCTCGCCACGCTGGCGCAGGCGCAGGAGTGGCCGCAGAAGCCGATCCGCGTCATCGTCGCGTTCGGACCCGGCGGCGGCACCGATATCGTCGGCCGCATCGTCGGGCAGTCCTTGCAGGAACGGCTCGGCCAGCCGGTGGTAATCGAGAACCGGCCGGGCGCCGCCGGCACGCTCGGCAACGAGGCGGTGGCGCGCGCCGAGAAGGACGGCTACACGCTCGGCATCATGACTGCCGGCCAGATCATCGCGGCGGTGATGAACAAGTCGCTTCGCTACGACACCCTCACCGCGTTCGATCCGGTGTCGCAGGTCGCGACCGCGGGCCTGCTGATCGTCACGCGGCCGGATTTCCCCGCCGCCAACGCCAGGGAGCTGGTCGAGGCCGCCAGGGCCAATCCCGGCAAGCTCTCGTTCGCGAGCCCGGGCTTCGGCGCCACCCAGCATTTCACCAGCGAGCTGTTCCGGCAGACGGCCGACATCAAGGTCCTGCAGGTGCCGTTCCGCACCTCGCCGGAGGCGATAGCGGCGGTGCTCGGCAAGCAGGTGGACGTGCTGTTCGATACCGTCTCGGCGGTGCTGGGCCAAGTCCAGTCCGGTCAGCTCAAACCGCTGGCGGTCACCGGCCGCGACCGCTTCCCGGCGGTTCCCGACGTGCCGGCGGCGATCGAGTCGGGCGCGCTGCCGGGCTTCGACGTCACCACATGGTACGGTTTCTTCGCACCGCGCGGCACGCCGCCTGCCGTCATCGCCAGGCTCAACAAGACCATCAACGAGATCATCGCCGAGGAAGTGGTGCGTGAGCGGCTGACCAAGGCCGGCGTGGTGGTGAAGGGCTCCACTCCCGCCGATTTCGGCCGCCACATGGAGGCCGAGTTCGTGCGCTGGAACAAGGTGCGCGAGGCCGCCGGCATTGCGCAGCAGTGACCCAAGCCGGCTCGACCTTTCCGAAGCAGGACCACGAGACCACGACATGTCCTCCGCAGCATTCGACTTCGCGCCCCTGCTGACCGGCGGACTGCCGCCGCCGGCCGCCAGGTGGACCGGCTTTCCCCGCTACAACTTCACCGGCGGTCACAACGACGCGGACCAGGTTCCGGTCGCCCACCTCGTCGCCGCCGCCGTCGCAGTGTTGGAACGCGAAGGCGCGACGCTTGCGACCTACGGCCTGCAAAGCGGTCCGCAGGGTTATCGTCGCCTGCGCGAGTTCCTGGCCGCCAAGCTTGCCCGCAGCGCTGGCATCACGTGCTCCGCCGACGACCTCCTCGTCACCTCGGGCTCGTTGCAGGCCATCGATCTCGTCAACGGAGTTCTGCTGGCGCGCGGAGACACCGTGCTGATCGAGCAGGAAACCTATCAAGGCTCGCTGACGCGCCTGGCGCGGCTGGGTGTCGAGGCGGTGGGCGTTCCGCTCGACGCCGGCGGCATGCGGATGGATGCCCTGGCCGCCGCGCTCGCCGGCCTCGAGCGCCGTCGCATCCGGCCCAAGTACATCTACACCATCCCGACCGTGCACAATCCGACCGGCACCATCATGGGCGAGGAACGCCGCGGCGAGCTGTTGCGGCTGGCGCACGATCACGGCGTGCCGATCTTCGAGGACGAATGCTACTCGGATCTGGTCTGGAGCGGCGAGCGCCCGCCGGCCCTTCACGCCATGAGCAGGCACGGCGGGGTCATCCACATCGGGTCCTTCTCCAACTCGATCGCGCCGGCGCTGCGCGTGGGCTACGTCGTGGCGGGCTGGGACGTGCTGTCCCGCATGCTCGCCATCAAGACCGATGCCGGCTCCGGAGCGCTCGAGCAGATGGTGCTGGCCGAGTTCTGTACCGGGAGCTTCGACGAGCACGTGCGCAAGCTGACGCGCGGCCTGCGCGCCAAGCTCGAGACGCTGATGGACGCCCTCGCCGAGCAGTTCGGAACCGCGGCCGAGTTCGAGGACCCCGCGGGCGGCATCTATCTGTGGGTCAAGCTTCCCGACGCGGTCGACACCCTGCGGCTCGCTCAGGCCGCGCTCGCCTGCGGCATCGCCATCAATCCTGGCCCGGAATGGACCACCGACAGGGCCCATGGTCGCAGCCGCCTGCGGCTGTGCTTCGCCCATCCCTCGAACGAGGCCATTCGCGAAGGGATCGCCGCGCTCGCCGAAGTCTGCCGCCGCGAGTTCGGCGTGCCGGCGCGGATCGCGAACGTGGCGCGCGTCGGCACGGCGAGCTACTTCCCGGCGCAAAATTGATGTTTTCGGGCACTGTGGTCAATGGCGCGCAGCAAAGCAAAACCCGCCGGGATGAGCGGCGGGGGCTGAAGCAGCTGATGGCTGGGTGGGAGGTCTACGGGGCGCTTGTCGTCTCCATGGCGCGACCGATGTTGACGAGATTGTCGGCGATGACGCCGAGCCCGACCCAGCGCTGCATTCCGACGTCGCCCTTGTAGCGGCAGCGGTCGAGCCCGTGTCGCCGCTTGACCACGCTGATGCGTCCCTCGCATCCGGTGCGCCATTTCTGGCCGTTGCGGAACCAGCGCTTCTTCTGCTCGCGTTTGCGCTCGGGGCTTTTGGTCGAGCGATTGGGAATGCAGACGCGCTTGACACCCTTCGCTTTCGCCGCCGCCTCGTTCTTGGCGGAGTAGAAGGCGGCGTCTGCCGCCACCAGTCGCGGAGTGCGTCCCAGCATTGGCTTGATGGGTCTGCGATGGCTGCGATCAGCAGGTCGGAATCATGGGGCCGCCGAGCGTAGACTTCGATAGTCGGTGATGATCTGGTTCTCTGCCTCCTGCAGCTTCACCATCTTGCCGAACTCGTTGGGCTTGCCGGCCTTGCCCTTGCGGATGACCTCGGTCGATGGCTCGAACAGGCTGACGAGCTTGCCTTCGCTGCGCGTGTCGCCGCGGAAGAGGCGCGCCCTGGTCTGTTTCATCACCTGCCTGCACGCGCGGCACCATCACGTCGAGCTCCTGCGCGCAGGCCTTCCAGCGCCAGCTGCTGCACCACGTCGGCCGACCGCTTCACTCCTTCGGCGATCTCCTTCGGAGAACCGCTTCGCCTGCCCGACCACCCGGCTCGTCGTATCGAGCAAGCGGCGATAGCGCTGCTTCAATCGGTCCCGATTGAGCGGAGCCTTTGGCGCGCGCTACCCGCGCGATCTCCAGCAGCCGGAGCTTCACGCTCCGGCTGCGGTCGCGCAGCTTGGTTCCGACCGCGCCCACGATCTCTGTGATCTTCTTCATGATGCGGGTCAGCACCCGCACCCCGTCGCCCAGCAAGGTGCTGTCGGTCGGATGAGTGGATGTCGGTCTCCACCACCGTCGTGTCCACGCGCATCCGCCGTCCCGCGATCACGCCCTGGTCCCGAGCTATTTTCACCATCCTCTCGTGAATCTGCTTGAGCACCTGCGGCCCGACCGCCAAGCCCCAGCGCCCCATGGTCTTGGCGTCCGGCATCTTGCCGCCGCCCACGTGGGTGAAGTCGCGGTACACCAGGTTGGCGCGCACCTCGCGCTCCAGCACCGTCATAGCTCCAGTTGCGGATGTGCTTGAGGACCAGCAGGCGCAGCACCATCTCGGCCGGCGCGCCCCGCCGGCCGCGGCTGCGGCTCTTGGGATGCCGCTTCGCCAGAGCTTCGTACACGGCAGCGACAATCTGCTCGTCCGCCAGCACCTGCATCGGCGTGCTTCATCCAGTCTTCGCGAAGATCGCTCACTTCCTCGGCGATCAACCCGTCGCCGAAGCTGAGCTGCGTCCGCCGCATCTCAATCATGTCGCTCGCCCCGCGCGCCTTTGATGCGGCTCCGGACGCAGCAGTTCATGATTGAGTTCGCAGATCGCCTCGATCGCCTCCTTCAGCTTCTGATAATTGTCGAGCCAGCGGCGTACCTCGGCAACCCGCTCGCGACGCACGCTGAACTGACGCGTGCGTCCCGCCGGCATAGGTCACCGTCAAAACGAACACCTGGTGGCCTTCGCCGCGTGCGCATTTCGGGCAGTCCTTGGTGTGTCGGACAGTGCGCTCCAACAGCGAGCCGCGCAGCAACTCGCCGGTGACCGGCAACTTGCCGACCAGTTTGTCGCGCGAGCGAAGGGTTCGGTCGCGAATCATTTACAAGAATGAATCAAGCGACGACCGCGCAAGTCAACCCTCAAATCCGTCTCGATCTTGCAGTTTTCCGCCGACTAGCCAATTCTGCGCGCAGAGCCAAGGCCATCGAATTTTGCGCCGGGAAGTAGCTAGCCGATGACTTCTGGCTGCAAACCGGCACGCGGGTTACAGTCGCCTTGTTCAGAGGTATAATTTCCTCGATCGACGTTGACGCCGACAGGGAGGCTGAAATGACAAGCTTCTGGCAAACGATTTGGTCCTGGTTCAGATCAATTTTCGCCCCCCTCCTCCTCGGCAAAGAGTTGGGTTCCTCAGTACTGTCAGCCAACAAGAGGCGCAGAAGTTTTACAACTCATTCAAAGATGGTCTCGGCCTCGGTGTTGCCGTCGATGTCATTCCAAAGCACGCGAATGGAAAGTATGGGCGAGGAGACCGTACGCTCGTAGATCTCGCCAGGGAGTTGATGGTTGGTCCTCATAAGGTCGATGTCATCGCGGCGACAGGGGGCTTCACCTCCCTTGAGGCCACGGTACGGGCCGCCAATGAAACGGGCATCGCAATTCCAATTGTTTTCCTAGGCGACAAGGCAATTCAGCATACGAACATATCGGGTGGCCGTCTTGTGAAAATGCTTTCGTACCATCAGCAGCGCGTTAATGAGCTTCGCGATCCACGTTATAACGCAACAAGAGTGGGGCTGCTGGTAAATCTCAACGCCGGGATTGGCGGCGAGGAAGACCAGAGCTGGAACCGCGTCGCCTGGGGCCCAGTTCATGGAGTTGGAAGGAATGAAGATAATGACCGCATAAGGTTTCGGGACGCGATACGCCTTCTCGTCAATGACGGGGCAGATGGAATCGTCGTAGCGAGCAATTCATTCTTCACCAGCAAGAAAAACCAATTGGTACGGGAACTAAACGATGTAATACGAAGCTCCGGGGTGAAAGCAGTTTGTTATCCATTCGACAGCTACAAGGATGAAAACCCCAAGTCGGGCAAAAGCATGCGCTTCGGTGTCGACCTCGCTGTGCAATATCGAGAACTCGGCGTAAAGGCGAAAGACGTATTAGCCGCTCTACGTGCAAATCCGGGCACAATACCGAATGTGGGGATTGATCCGATAACGAGTGCAGCTGCGCACTGGTAACTTGCATACGCAGCCGAGAAGTTTTCGCTCGCGCGCGCGCCGAATGGTGCCGCAAGGACGCAGGGCGCGTATGTGGTTCGACCAAGGGTCGGTACGAGGTTTGCCGCGCGCCGACGAGTATGATGCTGCGCAGGAGGGCTACAGCCTACCTAGAGCGGGATTGACGGACACGGCTGCCGCAATCAGGGCCGCCGCGAACATGTGCAGATTTCTCGTGGACATGACAGTCACCTCCACAGCGCAACTATTCGCACTCGGAGTCGCGCGGCTCTCGCCGTTACTCGATCACCTCGTCGGCGATCGCGAGGATCGTCGGCGGAATGTCGATGCCGAGCGCCTTCGCAGTCGCGAGGTTGACGACAAGCTCGAATTTGGTCGGTCGCTGGACAGGGAGATCGGCAGGCTTGGCGCCCTTGAGAATCTTGCCGACATAATCAAAGGCCACTTGGCGAAGGATGGCCCTGCCGGCCGCGTAGCTCATTAGTCCGCCGGCATGGACGAACCCGACCTGAGGATATATTGCCGGAATTTTGTGACGCGCTGCCACCGCTACGATCCTGCGGCGATTGTTCCAGGCAAGTGGAAAGAGGCCGACGATCAGCGCTCCCGCTCGGCGTTGCGCCAGCGTCGCCAAAGCCGCATCGAGGTCGCCGTCGCTGCGACATTCCAAGACAATAACCTTCCGCTCGAGTGCGTGTGCCGCCGCAAGGAGGTTGCTGGTGTCCTCCTGCTCTGATGCAAACTGTTGTCCGCCAGCAAGATAAGCGACCGTCGTCACACCGGGCGCAAGTTCGTGCAGAAAATCGAGCCGCTTGCCCGCGAGCTCATTGGCCATAAGGTCAATCCCGTAACGTTACCGCCCGGCCGGTTCAGGCTCGCGACCAGGCCAAACTTCACTGGATCAACAGCGGTCGCGATGACGATCGGAATCGTTGAAGTAGCAGCCTTCGCAGCCAGTGCCGAACCGCCTGCGGCAGCTGCGACGATCACAGCCACCTGGCGGCGGACGAGATCGTCGGCCATCGCCCGCAATTGCGCAAATTGAGTATTCGCCCAGCGGAATTCGATCGCTATGTTGCGGCCTTCAACGTAGCCGGCGTCGGCGAGGCCCTGTCGGAACCCAGCCACCTTGCGCACGTTCGCCTCCGGGGTCCCTATGTCGAGGAACCCGATCACCGGCATCGCCGGCTGCTGCGCGCGCGCCGAGAGCGGCCACGCGACAGCCGCGCCGCCGAGCAGGGTGATGAACTCGCGCCGTCTTAATGGATCGAATTGCATCCGACCCTCACGAGCCAGGACCGCACGTAGGATATCGAATTGGTAGGGGTCCGTCAGCGGGTGTGTGTACGGTTTTGCAACCGCTCCGGCGGTGGTGTGCAACCCAGCGGTCTGCTCAGGGTCATCCGCGTCGTTTCCTACGGTGTTCGCGATCGGGGACCGCGCTACCCCCAACTTCGGCTGTGATGGTGCGCCACCGCTCACCTCCCGCGATGGAGGGCATTGTCCGGCGGCATTCAGCGTGTCGGCTTGATTGCGTTTTCCACAATGTAAGCGGCGATCTTGCGACCCATTTCAGTGGCAACCACAAGCGAGTTTCTGAAATGGATTCCGCCCCAGACCCGCACGTTGTTGTGCTCCTCGGCCATCTGCGCAATGCCGTTCAGGGTGCGTGTTCGCTTCGGGTCCGCAGGATCGGCGATCGTGATCGGTACGGCCGGGTTCGACCCGAACAAGGCCTCCATTACTCCCATCATGACGCCAGCGCTGATGGCCGCCTGTGACGGGTATTCCGGATGCATCGGTGTTGGCACCAGCGGAGTCCATGCGGCGTCCCGATCGGTCGTGTCATTGCCGTCCTGATCGCCGTTCCGGATTGCGGTCACGGGCCGCCAGAAATTGTAGGTGAACTTGGCGTCCCAATCCGCGATGAAGCTGTTTGTCGGCGACATTCTCGGCACCGGTATTTTTACGCGCTCACCGGCCAGGTCGCGAAGCAGGTCGGCGGCGCCGGCCGGTCCATGGACCAGCCGCGCTTCCGTCCAGTACGCGATTGCCGGCATACTGATCGCCATCGGCGTCGTGCTGTGGGTCGTGACCGTGCTGGTGAACCGCGCCACCGGCCTTGAGCCCGGGGAGCCCGACATAGCGACCGTCGGCATGGCGGACCGGTGAACTGATCAGGGCCGAACTCAGTCACCCCCATCTTTGACTTGGGGACTTAGCCCGCCAACCTGTTCGCCGGGAAACAGCGCTCGCCTCTGAGCCGCGTCATCCGACCCGGCGGCCAATGTCTCTCGAGGTCGTCCACTACGGATTCGCAATGTCCGCGACACGTCTGCTTACCCTGTGCGCCGTGGAAAGGCGGCGCTTTTCCAGTGGGTGCAAGTCCCGCCCGGCAACCGCTCCAGCCGGAAGCAACCGGAGCAGTCATGGAGGTGACGAAGTGGCTGAAGCCTTCGGATAGCGTGTCACGATATACGGTGACAGCGCGAGTGTGCAGGCCGTAACGCGAGTGAACGCCGAGCAAGCCTCGAAAAGGACAATGCGCAGGCCGACCCGACAGGGTTATCGGGGAAGGCTGATACGGCTGGGGTGAATGAGCGAAGCAGTGCGCCCAGCCGCTGCGCCGGGGTAGTGGCGACAGCATGTACACAAGGAAAGCGTACGCAACACGGGAAACCCCAAGGCGTGATCAGGGATGACGAACCGGACACCCGCGAGGGACAGGCCGGGCGCCCTGGGGTGGCGGAGAGGTTCGTTGTACCGCTGAAGCCGGGTAATGCCGGTGGAGGGAAGGGACCTCAGTTCAAGACGAACGCAATACGTGGTGAGGGACCTGGAGATTGGGGCAACCTATCAACTCCGAAGAGTGTTCAGAAACTGCAGAAGGCGTTGCACGCGAAAGCGAAGGCAGAAGCCGGGTATCGCTTCTACGCCCTGTACGACAAGATCAGCCGCGAGGACATCCTGGCGCATGCCTATGCCCAGTGCCGCTCCAACAAGGGCGCACCCGGTGTGGATGGTCAGGACTTCGCGGACATCGAGGCGTATGGGGTGCAGCGGTGGCTCGGCGAACTGGCGCTTGCGCTCAGGCAGGAGACTTACCGACCGGACCCCATCAGAAGAGTGTTCATACCGAAGGCCAACGGCAAACTCAGGCCGCTGGGCATCTCGACCTTGCGGGATCGGGTCTGCATGACAGCAGCGATGCTGGTGCTAGAACCGATCTTCGAAGCCGACCTTCCACCAGAACAGTACGCCTACCGTCCTGGGCGCAACGCCCAACAGGCAGTGGTCGAGGTGGGAGCGCTACTGTTTCGTGGCCACCCGGAAGTCGTCGACGCCGACCTCGCGGACTACTTCGGGAGCATCCCCCATGCCGAGCTACTGAAATCGGTAGCGCGCCGAATTGTTGATCGGCGCGTGCTGCATCTGATCAAGATGTGGCTGGAATGCCCCGTGGAAGAAACCGACGATCGAGGAAGGAAGACACGCACGACCGAGGCCCGGGACAACCGGCGCGGCATTCCGCAAGGTTCACCCATCTCACCATTGCTGGCGAATCTGTACATGCGCCGGTTCGTGCTGGGATGGAAGATGCTCGGGCTGGAGCGAAGCCTCGGCACTCGCATCGTGACCTACGCCGACGATCTCGTGATCTTGTGCAAGAAGGGCAAAGCCGAAGAGGCGCTGCAGCGGCTGCGCGAGATCATGGGCAAGCTGAAGCTCACGGTCAACGAGGAGAAGACACGAATCTGCAAGGTACCGGAAGGCGAGTTCGACTTCCTGGGACACACGTTTGGGCGGATGTATTCAGCGAGAACCGGAAAGGCGTATCTGGGGTACCGGCCATCGCGGAAGAGCATCAAGCGTATGGTCGAGAATGTCCACGCGCAGACTGCCCGATCGGGGACTTGGCAAGAGACCACAGAGCTGGTGAAGAAGTTGAACCGCACGCTGCGCGGATGGGCGAACTACTTCGAAGTAGGCACCGTCTCGAAAGCGTATCGGGCGATCGACAACTACACCGCTGTGCGGCTGCGCCGGTGGTTGCGCATCAAGCACAAGGTCAGGCGACGCAAGGGCGGAGCTTATCCACTCTCGCACCTTTACGGGCACTTCGGGCTCGTACGTCTGTCCCGGCTTGGGCACGACGTGCCGTGGGTGAAGGCGTGAAGTCTTGTCCGAGAGCCGGATGCGGGAGATCTGCATGTCCGGTTCGATGAGCGGGGTGTGGAAACGGAGCCATGGCTGAACCACTAAGGCACCGCCAGACGAAAGAGGCGGCAACAGATACGTTCAGCCTACAGCCACCGCGCCACATCTCGACTCTACCCGATCACCGTGACGGCGGACATTCCGGGACGGCAGCCCCGTGCCAACAACGGACGCATGCACCGCCGAAGAGCGTGATGAACTCGCGGCGTTTCATCATTCGATTAGCTCGGTAGCAAGCACCAGCAGCTCAGGGGGCACGGTCAAGCCAAGCGCCGCGGCTGTTCGGAGGTTGATGACCAACTCGAGTTTGGTGGATTGCTCAACCGGCAAGTCGGCCGGTTTGGCGCCTTTGAAAATCTTGTCTACGTACGTCGCTGCCCGGCGAAAATTGTCTGCGAGGTGCTGGCCATAGCTCATCAAACCACCAGCGTCCACTTGCTCGCGGAACGGGAACACCGACGGCATCCGGTGTTTGCGTGCAAGGTCAGCGATCTGCTGTCCCTGTTGGATGAAAAATGCATCAGCCGCAACGATGACCGCCCCGGCGCTCTGCCGGATCATACTCGAGAAGACACTCTCGATTTCCTGCGGAGTTGCCGCCTCAACGGTCGTGATCTCCAGGTTGACTTCCTGCGCCGCGACCCGGAGGCTCGCCACGACCGGGGCGTGGGACTGATTGGTAGGATTCACCAGGATAGCGACACGGAAAAGTTTCGGGCCGATACTGCGCAGCATCTCCATCAGTTTGGGGCTAAGATCGGTACTCAGGTTCGAGAGACCCGTTATATTGCCTCCGGGCCGCGCGAGACTTTGGACGAACCCGCTTCCGATTGGATCGCTCGCCGTTCCCATGACTATGGGAATGCTGGTAGTTGCTTCTTGCGCCGCTCTGATTGCCGGGGTCCCAGCGACCACAAGAACATCCGGTTTCAGCTTTAACAAGTCGGCCACAAGGTTTGAAAGGTGCTCCGCCTTGCCCTCTGCAAACCGGTAGTCGACTGCCAGATTGCCGCCCTCGACATAACCGAGCTCGCGCATACCCCGCGCAAATGCACCATATCTACTGGACTCGAGAACCGCGGGTCGCACAGGTATTGCAAGGAACCCGACACGCCAGATCTTGCGCTGCTGCTGCGCGCGCCCCCCGAGCGGCCAAGCCGCGGCCGCACCTCCAAGCAGCGTGATGAGCGAGCGCCGATTCACTGCCCGGTTCCTCCCGTACTTCCAACCGAAAGGATAGCATACCTCGACACGGCAGGAGACTGCTGCGCTGCGGGATTTCAATCCAGCCTATGACAGCTTGTGGGCTGGTGACGAGCGAGTGTGACGGTAACCAATCCTTACGCCGGCAGCCGCGCCATTCTCGGCAATGATCGCTTCGAGCATTGCATTGTTTTTTGCATCGTCTTCACCATCGACCCGCGTTGTACTTGGGCAACACGTTTCGGAAAAATGAGTACCCGCAGCTTTATTATCCTGCACGAAGGGTTCGTGATCCAACAATCGACCCTATCGTGTGCTGGGCTATGCGGCCCGTCTTAGATGGAGCGCGGAGAGGGGGATGAGACCGCGGGAGTTTGTGGCATCAGTGGTATTGTGCGGAACGGTTGCTCTCGCCGGTTTGGGCGCTGCCGAGGTCGGCATCTTCGATTCGTCGGGCATGGAGATTGCCGCAGCGCCGATTGGGGACCGCGGGCCGGCACGCGGCGCAACGTCTTTGAGCGCTGAGGCCGGGAGGCCCCTTTACGCACCACTAGCGAGCGTAATGGCCTCCGTAGCCGCCGTGGCGATGTCCCATCTCAAGCTGGCCGAGCCTGCGGTTGCACCCGCGGCCATGTCCGTTGGTCAGGGGGCGATGGATGATCCAGACCCACCCGCCGCCGAGGTGCCCGACTTCGAGGCCCCTTTGCCCGAGTCGGCGCCCGAAACGCGCGTGCAGCTCACGTCCCTGTCCACGTTGAAGGAGGTGAAGGAATACCCGAAAGCAGTCGCGCACCCGGTTGAAGCTCCCGACGAATGCCTGGTGGCCGAAATCTGCATCGACGAGTACCTCTGGTCCCTATACGAACGAACGCCCAAGTTCGACACGAACAAGGTAACAGAGCAAATCAAGACAACAGTCAAGAAGGAGGGCAAAACGCGAACAGTCACCAAAACTATTACCAAGTACGTCGTCGGGGACTTCACGTGGAAGGATCCGATAGCGGCACAAAAAGCCGGCATGTCGCTCAAGGATTACGTGATCGGAGGCATGGATCGTAGCTTCAAGCTGAAGCTCTACCACGCGCTTCGCGCCATGGACGACGCCGGGCTCGTGCCGGGCATAACCAGCGCATTCCGTGATGATTACCGGCAATCGATCGCAAGCGGCAACAAGGCTGCGAGCGACAGCTCATACCATGGCGGGAGTCGCCGCGGCGGCTACGGCCACGGGCTTGCGGCCGATCTCGTGAGCCTCAAGGGCGAGACCCGTATGGAGCGATACGCCTCGAGCCAAGAGCTGTGGAAGTGGATCGATGCGCACGAGAAGGAGCTCGGGATCGGGCGCCCGTATCTCGATCGAGACCCGCCGCATGTCGCGCCGATCGATGGCAAGGAATATGCCGACAAGCGCGGCCGGACTAGTGTGCAAAAGGCAGGATTGCAAACGAAGAATGCGCAAGAGGCGGGATTGGAAGCAAAAAAGCGTCAGTTCGGTGTGCGCAACGATCCCGGCGCGACGATACGCGCAAACCCGGCAAAATCGTCGAAGGTGAGCAGCGTTCAAGCGCAACGTTGAAAAAACTCGCACGCAATCGACGCCCCTGGCATGGCTTTCGGCGCAGGAGCAGCATCTCTATTCGATCACCTCGTCGGCAGCCACCAGCAGGCCGGGCGGCACGGTCAGGCCGAGGGCCTTGGCAGTCTTGAGATTGACGGCCGTTTCGAACTTCGTCGGCGCCTGCACCGGCAGGTCGATCGGCTTGTCGCCACGCAGGATGCGGTCGACATAGGACGCCGCCAGCCGAAACATCTCGTTCTGATCGGTCCCGTAGGACATGAGACCCCCGGCCGCGACGTAGAGTTGGAGCGCATAGACTGCCGGCAGGCGATGCCGGGCCGCCAGCGCGATGACGAGATCGCGATTGGACGATGGTCATCGCATCCGGCGGGAAGATCAGGCCGCTATCGGGCACGCGCGCCAACGATTTCCATCGCCCGCTCGATGTCGGCGGCGGTTCTCGACGTGACTGGGCACCAGTTCGACCGCGAGCGACGGGGATAGGGCTTGTGCGGATTGCAGGAAGTAGTCAAAGGCGGTCGTCTTGCGGTTCCCCATCAGCGCAGCGCGAGCAAGGTGCGGCGCAATCTCCTTGAGCATCGCCAGCCACTTGCCGACAATGCTGGCCTCGAGGTGGAGCACGCCGGTGAGATTGCCGCCCGGCCGCGCCATGCTCGCAATGAAGCCTGTGCCAATCGGATCGGAGACGTTGACGAATACGATCGGGATCGTGCGGCTCTCCCGCTGCAACCCGGCGGTGGCCCCGGTCGAATGTGCGAGGATCACGTCGGGCTGCAGGCCGACAAGCTCCTTGGCGAACGCCGGAATGCGCTCCGACCTGGCGGCCGTGAAGCGATAATCGAGGTGGACATTGCGACCCTCCGACCATCCGCGTCGTTCCAGTCCCTGGCGGAACGCTGCGAGGCGCGACTTCGTTTCCGGATCGTCCTCGGCAACGGCCATGAGCACGCCGATGCGCCGCATTCCGCCGGGCTGCTGCGCGCGCGCCGCGAGCGGCCATGCGGCTGCCGCGCCGCCGAGCACGCCGAGAAATTCGCGTCGTGTCACGTGTCCACCCCAGGCACCCTAACCGTTGGACTATAGCACTCTCGGAGGTTTGAATCACGGCATGGCCGCTGGTCTCGAGGGGAACTGCTTTGCCGACCTCGAACGACGTTCGATCGCTTTCCACCCGAAAGCGGAAGACTTATGCTTCCCGATATGAGACGGCGCGAATTTCTCGCTGCGCTCGGTGGCGCGGCGGCCGCGTGGCCGCTCGCGGCGCGCGCGCAACAGCCGGCCAAGTTGCCGACCATCGGGTTCTTGGGCCAGAGCACGCCCTCGGTCGAGGGCGCCGCGGCTTGCTGTGATCCGCCGATCGCGCGCTCCCGCCGCCATCACGTTCGCGTGAAACGCTTCGGCGGCGTACCGGGTCGGTCGCGTTTCCGGCGCACAATGCTGGTGCGCCCGCGCCGGCGCAGCGATGGAGGCGCTTATGCCCAAGTCACATCTTTCGAGCTTCCATGCCGCACGGCCCGATCGCCGCAGCGTCGTGCTCGGCGGCACCGCGCTCGTCGGGCTTGCCGCCCTGCCTGGGGCCGCTGCGTCCGCATGCCGCCGGCCTCGCGCCGAGCGCGGATCTTCTCGCCGGCTCGCGCCGGCTGCTCGCGAGCCTCGCGGACGACCAGCGCAAGGCCGCCTCGTTTGCGTTGAACGGGCCGGAATGGAACGGCTGGAATTATTTCGGCGTCGGCGGCTACATCAAGCCGGGTTTGCGGCTCGAGCAGATGAATGCCGCCCAGAAGGCCGCCGCGTGGGATCTGCTCGCGGCCTTGCTGTCGCCGCGCGGTGTCGAGAAGACCAGGAACGTCATGACGCTGCAGGATGTGCTGGCGGCGCGCGGCGACGGCGCCGGCGAGCGCTCCTCGGAACGGTTCTCCTTCGCCTTCTTCGGCACGCCGGCCGAGACCGGCAGCTGGGGCTTCCGCCTCGAAGGTCACCATCTGACCCAGTCGGTCGCCGTGCACGACGGCACCATCGTTGCGGTCACGCCGTCCTCGTTCTCGGCCAACCCCAATCGTGTCACCGCCGGACGGCACGCCGGCCTGGTCACGCTCAAGGACGAGGAGGCGCTGGCGCGCCGCCTCGTCGGCGACCTCGCGCCGCCGCTGCAGGCGCAGGGGCGGGTGTCCGACAGCGCGATGCGAAACATCCTGTCCTATGCCGGGCGCGAGCGTGCCAACGCGAAGAAGGTCGGGATCGCCGCCGCCGCGCTGTCCTCGCCGCAGCGCGACCTGTTGTGGCAGCTGATCGAAACCTACGCGGTCGATCACCTGTCGCCCGCGCTCGCCGCGGCGCAGCGCTCGCGCGTGGCGAGCGGCGATCGCGACGCCGTGCATTTCGCCTGGTACGGCCCCAACACGCCGGAGCGGGCGTTCGGCTATCGCGTGATCGGCGACGGCTTCGTGATCGAGATGGGCTCGGTGGACGGTGCGGCGCAGCACCTGCACACCATCTATCACGACCTCGGCAACGTGCTCGGGCGCAGCGCCTGATCACTCGGGAGCCGGCATCAGTTGCTGCCCCTTGGGCTCGACAGCTTTTCCATCACGTGGCTCAGGTTGAACGAGCCCGGCTTCTGGCGCGGGGGAAACTCCCTGAAGCTCTGCAGCCATTGCCCCACGTAGCCCGCCGCCGGAGCGATGAGGAAGGCCCGATCGATGCGCCAGGTCGAGTATCCGATCCCTTCATGATCGGCGCGCTCGAACGGATCCGTCCGCAGGTTGAAGAGCTTGGGGAGACGTAGCGTAACGAATGGCTCCTGCCACACGTCGAACCCGTGCTTGCGCTGTTCCATGAACACCATCTTCCATTGATTATAGCGCAGCGCAGCCACGTTGCCGTCGTCGGTAAAGTAGATGAACTCCTTGCGCTTGCCATTGCCGTTGCCCTTGGCGAGCAGCTCGCGCTGGTCGTAGCCGTCGAGGTGCGCCTTGTAGGTCTTCCCCCCGATGGTCTCGCCCTTCTTCAGCTTGTCCGCCATCTGGGGCTCGCCCACCGCGGCCATCACCGTGGTCAGCCAGTCCTCGTGCGCAAAGATGTCGTTGATCACGGTGCCGGGTCTGACCAGCCCCGGCCAGCGCACCATGGCAGGGACGCGATAGCCGCCCTCCCAGTTGGTGTTCTTCTCGCCGCGGTGCATCGGCGTGCCGCCGTCCGGCCAGCTCATCGCCTCGGCGCCGTTGTCGGTCGTATAGACGACGATCGTGTTGTTGGCGATGCCGAGATCGTCGAGCTTCTTCAGCAACTGGCCGACATGGCCGTCATGCTCCACCATGCCGTCGGGATAGATGCCGAGACCGGTCTTGCCCTCGGACTCCTTCTTCAGGTGCGTCCAGATGTGCATGCGGGTCGAATTGAACCACAGCATGAACGGCTTCCTGTCCCGGTTCGCGCGGTCGATGAAATCGAGCGACGCGTTGAGGAATTCCTCGTCCGCCGTCTCCATGCGCTTCCTGGTCAGCGGCCCGGTATCCTCGCACTTCTGCCTGCCCCACTTGCCGAACCGCGGATCCTCTGTCGGAGTCTCGGTCGCCGTCGCAACGCATTTCAGGACGCCGCGCGGGCCGAACTTCGCCTTGAAGGCCGGATCCTTCGGGTAGTCGACGTTTTCCGGCTCCTCCTCGGCGTTGAGGTGATAGAGGTTGCCGAAGAATTCATCGAAGCCATGCAGCGTCGGCAGATGCTCGTTGCGGTCGCCGAGATGATTCTTGCCGAACTGACCGGTCATGTAACCCTTGGCCTTGAGCAAGGTAGCGATCGTCGGGTCCTTGTCGGTCATTCCTTCCGGTGCACCCGGGAGACCAACCTTGGTCAGGCCGGTGCGAATGGGTGACTGGCCGGTGATGAAAGCAGCACGTCCGGCCGTGCAGCTCTGCTGTCCGTAGTAATCCGTGAAGAGCGCGCCTTCCTTGGCGATGCGGTCGATGTTGGGCGTGCTGTAGCCCATCATGCCGTTGTTGTAGGCGCTGATGTTGAACAGACCGATGTCGTCGCCCCAGACGAAAACAATATTGGGGCTCTGCTGTGCGTTGGCCGGTATCGCGCCAAGCGGCGCAGCGGCGAGCACCGCTACCGTTGCAATCACGATTGTTTTTGCACGGTTCATATTTTCACCCTTGCTGTCACTCCGGTGGCACGCGCATGCTACCACACGTTCGCCAGGCCAGGAACGTGACCTTGTGAGCGACCGGAGATCATGTTGTTCGTCACGCGGCTTGCGCATGCGCGCTAGCCGGACGTGGGGTCGGCGACCCATGGCGACGTGATCGGCACGATGCTACGGTTTTGGCCGTGATCCCCCGATCCCGGGGTGGGGAGGCTAACATGCGACGGCGCGAGCTCATCGCCTTTCTCGGTGCCGCGGCGGCAACATGGCCGCTCCCAACGCGCGCGCAGCAGGCGAGGCGGACCTTCAAGATCGGGCACCTCGAGTCCGGCTCGCCCTCGAGCAGCCCCGATCTGCTCGCGGCTTTCCAGCAAGGCCTGCGCAAGCTCGGTTACGTCGAAGGGGAAAACGTATTCATCGAGCGCCGCTATGCGGAAGGGCGCGTGGAGCGTCTCCCGCAGCTCGCCGCCGAGCTGGTCCGCCTCGGCGTCGACGTCATCTTCGCCATCGGTCCGCCGCA
Organism: uncultured Alphaproteobacteria bacterium; assembly: GCA_963840535.1. GTDB lineage: Bacteria > Pseudomonadota > Alphaproteobacteria > Rhizobiales > Xanthobacteraceae > VAZQ01. The sequence goes on along the minus strand of CAWIZJ010000043.1, from coordinate 400,504 downwards.
GGCGCTCGCCGCCGCGAAGGCGACGAGCACGATCCCGATCGTCTTCGTCGGCGGCGGCGACCCGGTTGCGGCAGGCCTGGTCAAGAGCCTCGCGCGCCCCGGTGGCAACCTCACCGGTCTCACGCTGGCCGAGGTGGAGCTGGCGGCGAAACGCATCCAGCTGCTCAAGGAGGTGGTCCCCGCGGCGTCACGCGTGGCCATCCTCTGGAATCCGGACAATCCCTTCAACAAGCTGGAGCTGAACGAGGCCGGCATGGCCGGCCGCATGCTCGGCCTGACGCTGCTTCCCGCCGAGATCCGCGCCCCCGAGGATCTCGCGGGCGCGTTCGGCGCGATGGCGGGCGAGCGCGCAGAGGCGCTCTTCGTTCTGTCGAGCCCCGTGACGTTTCCCAACCGTGCGCAGCTCGCGGAGCTCACCCACCAAGGCCGGCTTGCCGACCTTGGTCCCGATTCGCGAGTACGTGGAGGCAGGCTTTCTCGTATCCTACGGTCCGAGCTTTGCCGACCATTGCCGGCAAGCCGCGACCTACGTGGACCAGATCCTGAAAGGTGCGAAGCCGGCGGACTTGCCCGTTCAGCTCCCCACGCGATTGCAGCTGGTGTTCAATCTGAAGGCCGCCAGGGCGATCGGCCATCCGGTGGCGCCGGAGCTGCTCTCCCGCGCCGACGAGGTCATCGAGTAGCGCGGCTAATCCAGCTTGACGTTCGCATTCTGGATGATCGGGGTCCAGCGCGCGATCTCGCTCCGCACCAGCGCCAGCAGCGCCTGCGGGCCGCGCCTCGTCTGGTCGGGAATGTCGCTGCCGAGCACCAGCATGCGCTTGCGCGTGCCGTCGTCGTCGAGCGCCTTGTCGAGCGCGTCGACCAGCCGGTCGAGGATCGGCTTCGGCGTGCCCTTGGGAGCGAACAAGCCGTTCCAGGCCGACGCCTGGAATGCGGACAGCCCGGCTTCCGTGGTGGTGGGCACGTTCGGCATCACCGGGTTGCGTTGCGCCGAGGCGATTGCGTAACCTTGATCTTGCCGGGCTCGAGCTGCGGGCCGCCGGTGACGATATCGGCGCACATGTAGTCGACCTGGCCGGCCACCAGCGCGTTCATCGCCGGGGCTCCGCCGTTGAAGGGCACCAGCGTCGGCTTCACGTCGAGGATCGAGTTGAGCAGCAGGCAGGTGGTGAAGAAGATCGAGCCCACGCCGGCATGCGCCTGGTTGAGCTTGCCGTAGTTCGCCTTCACATAGGCCACGAACTCCTTGAGGTCCTGCGGCGGAAAGTCCTTCCTTGCCGCGATGATCAACGGAAACGCCGTGACCATTCCGATCGGCTCGAAGTCGACATCGGGCTTGTATGCGAGGTTGGGATAGAGCGCGACCGAGGCGGCGTGCGTTCCCATCTGGCCCATCAGGATGGTGTAGCCGTCGGGATCGGCCCGCATCGCCCTGGTCGAGCCGGTGGTGCCGCCGGCGCCCGAGACGTTCTGCACGATGATCTGCTGGCCGAGCGTGCGCGACATGTGGTCGGCGGCGATGCGGGCGGCGACGTCCGTGCTGCCGCCGGGCGGGAACGGCACGATGAGCGTGATGGTGCGGGTCGGATAGGTCTGCGCGCTCGCGATCCGCGAGACGGCCGGGAGCGCGGCGGCGCCCGCCGCCAGACTGCAGGAATTGTCGACGCGGAAGCTTCATGGCGGCTCTCTCTTTTTCCGAATGCCGGCGAGGCGCGGACGCGCACGGGACAGGCACGGTGGTCATGCTACACCAGCCGGCGCAGGTGGGCGATACCATTGAGCGATCGAACGAAGGTCCGGGCTGCCTCGCCTCCAGGAGATGAGCGCCGACGGATCGCCCCGGCGTTAGTCCGGACGAGACGATGGGACATGGTTGCCCTACTTTTTTTGCCGCAATGTATGCGCCGTCGTGCGGATCGGCTGTGTTGGCAAATTTTGCCACAGGTGCTATGGTTCGGGCACAATCCGAGGAGAAATCGATATGCCAACTCGTAATGTCAGCCTCACGCCCGAACAGGACGCTTTCATCGAGAAGGCGGTGAAATCGGGCGAATACCAGAACGCAAGCGAGGCCGTGCGGGATGCGCTGCGTGCTCTCCGGCAGCGTCGGCGCGAAGACGCGCTCAAGCTCAAGTCGTTGCGCATGCAGGTCAAGGCGGGCGTCGACGCACTTGAACGGGGCGAATTCACGGAAGTCGCCCCGGCCGACCTCGACCACTATCTCGAAGGATTGACTACGATATCGGCCAAGCGAAAACGTTGAGCTCGGCACGATCCGCTCCGCGCGGAACCGGCGCAGCAGCCGCACGAGCATCTCCTCGCTGTCGACCACGTCGTGGAAGCCGAAGCGGCGGGATTTCGTGACGTCCGACATCACGTCCCAGTCGCAGCCGAAGACGTAGTCGGCAAACGGCCAGGCCGCCAGCCGATCGTAGGCGTGCGGCTCGAGCGCATATTTTTCCGTCATGGCCCGCCACAGCGGCTCCTTGTCCGCCATATGCTCGGTCAGGCTGATGGTCTGCGGATCGCCCGCCGGCATGTCGAACACAGCGGCGAGCTTCTGCCACAGATTGCTCCAGCGGAAATAGTCGCCGTTGGTGATGTTGAACGCTTCCAGGCCGCAGCGCGGCTCGGTGACCGCCCACAGCGCGGCGTTGGCGAAGTGCGCGGACTCCGTGACCTGGTAGATCGACCCGTAGGCTCCCGGCTTGCCGGGGAAGCGCAGCGGCAGCCCGAGCTCCTTGCTGACGGCGGCATAGACCGCGATTGCCGGAGCGAGGAACTTCATCGGCGTGCCCGGCGCGAAACCGCAAAGCGTCTGCGGCCGCAGCTCCACCCAGTCCCAGCGCTTGCCGCGCTGGTATCCGGTGAGCCAGTCGATCTGATCGAAATAGTAGTTGGGCGGCAAGTGGCGAGGATCGTTCTCGCGCACCGGTGTCCTGAACGGTCCGAGATGCGCGCCGTAGTACTTGGTGCCCGTCACCAGCACGACGCGGCGCAACACGCGCGAGGCCCGATCGATCGCGGTCACGGCGTTGACCAGCATGTCGCGATTGGGAGCGACGTTGGAGGCGTAGCCGGCGGCCGCTCCGGTCGAAGGCTGAAAGGCGGCGTAGAAGATGTGCGTCGCCTGCGAGAGGTCCGTGAGCGTGTCGGCGGTTCCGCTGCGGTCGAGGAGGTCGACGCGGACGTGGCGATAGCGCGGAGCAGGGGCCGCCCCGCGGCGGGACAGCCCGATCACGGACCAGTCGGGCTCCGCAAGCAGCCGTTCGACGATGTAGTGCCCGATGACGCCGAGCGCTCCCACCACGACGGCCTGCCTGCGTTCTCCCATTCCTGCACTCCTGCCGCCCGACTGTTCCGCAGGTGCGGTAGATGATGCGCACGCGTATCGTTAGCAGGAATAGGATCGCGCCGGCCGACTTTCGAATTCATGGGACATTCTGCATCCATGGGTTTCCCGGCCGAGCGCGCCAAAAGCGCGTTCACGCGCGTCTTCGACGCGCTATGCGCGCGAGAGCCGGGACCCAGGGCAACGCTACGGGCACGGGCCTGGGGGCCGAGATATGCACGTCGCTCGCGCGTTCGTGCGTACTTGGACGGGGTCCCGGGTCTCCCCCGGCCTGGCGCCGGGGTCGCCCGGGACACGAAGGGGCTGCGCTCGCCCGGGACACGAGGGCGGGGAGCCAAGCCGGCGCGGACTGCGTATACTGCCCGCTCCCGCGTCCATCGGGGCCGGGAGCATGGGCACAGGAAAGAGGAGAACCAACTTGCAGCTGCTTCGACGCGCGAGCCTGGCCGCGGTCGGCTGCGCCGCCATCCTGGCCACCGAGGCCCCGGCGCAGACGCCCGAGGAGTTCTACCGCGGCAAGACCATCGACTTCGTGATCGGCTATCCGCCCGGCGGCAGCAACGACGTCTGGGGCCGGCTGCTCGCCCGCCACCTCGGCAGGCACGTTCCCGGCAAGCCGGGCGTGGTGCCGAAGAACATGCCCGGCGCCGGCAGCTTCCTGGCGGTGAACCAGATCTTCAACGTCCTGCCCAAGGACGGCACCGTCATCGGCATCGGCGCGCCCACCATGGCGCTCGACGAGAAGCTCGGCTCGCAGGGCGTACGCTTCAAGACCGCCGAGCTCAACTGGGTCGGGCGGGTCGACAGCCTGGTCAACATGGTGTTCATGTGGAAGACCTCGCCGGTGAAGACGTTCGCCGATGCCCAGCAGCGCGAGGCCACGCTGTCGGGAACCGGTGCCGGCTCGACGGTGGCGATCTATCCCACCGTCACCAACAATGTGCTCGGCAACCAAGTTCAAGCTGATCATGGGCTATCGCGGATCGAACGAGGCCATGCTGGCGGTTGAGCGCGGCGAGGTGGAGGGGCACTCGACCTCCTGGGTGGCGCTCAAGGTCGCGCATCCCGACTGGATCCGCGACAAGAGCGTGGCGATCCTGGTGCAATACGCGCTGCGCCGCCATGCCGAGCTGCCGGACGTTCCGACCGCGGTCGAGCTCGCGCGCAACGACGAGGAACGGGCCATCCTGCGCGCGGTCATGAATGCGAGCGAGGTCGGCACCGCCTTCTTCACCACCCCCGGCATTCCGGCCGATCGGCTCGCGGCGCTGCGCCGCGCCTTCGACGCCACCATGACGACCCCGAGTTCCGCGCCGAGGTCGAGAAGACCCGGCTCGCCGTCAATCCGATCAGCGGCGAGGATCTGCAGAAGCTGGTGGCCGAGGTCAGCAGCCTTCCGCCGGACCTGCTGGAGAAGGTGCGCGCTGCCTACACCATGCCGAAGTAGCCTCCGTGTTCCGCGGGCATCTTCAGCCGGCGATCGCGAGCACGCACGATCCCGAGCCTTCGGTGATCGGCGTCGCTTGCACGGAGAAGCCCATGGACCTGACGGCGATCGTCCGCTCGCAGAGCTCGGCCGGCAAGCACTACGAGATCACGTTGAAGAAGACGGCGCCGGACCGCGGGATGATCCGGATCAAGTCCTGGCGCAAGGGCCAGGATCCCGAGCGCAACGCTCCTGCAAAGCAGGACTCCTACAAGCTCTACCGGATCAGATCTGCGCTCGTCCTCGCAGATCGTCTGCAAGGGTGACGTGTTCGGGCCGCACCCGGTCGTGACCTGCAGCCTCGAGGCCGGCTCGCCGCCGGACGGTCCCGTTCGTGCAGGTCGACGTCGTGGGCACCCTCGCCGGCGCGTTCGACGGCAGCACCAGATATCCGATTGCGCCCGCCGATTACGCCGAGCTCGAGCGGTTTCTGGCCGAGGCGGCCTTCCCCCCGGCGAGCCGGTAGCCGGCTTCCGCCGCCTTGCCCGGTCGGCGGCGCTGTCAAGCGCAGCGCCCGCGCTGTGACGGCGATCACGATCCGTGCGCATCCCGCCGGTCGCTGCAATCGTCCGTTCGGTGACCGCAAATCACATCGAAGCGCACGGTGCATGACCGATCCTTGCTGGAACAGGCGAGGGCCTGTGGCAGGGAAGGAAATCATGTCACCGAGGGATCGCAGCTTCACCCGCGGGATCGCCGCGACTGCGATCCTCGCATGCACGCTTTCCGACGGCCCCCGTGCTCGCCCAGACCGGTGCGCCCAATGCGCCGGCGCCGGCCGACCGTCGCGTCCGGGCCGAGGACGGCCGGGCCGTGGACCGTGACCGGGTGGAGCCACGGCAACGGGCCGTTCTGCACCGCCGAGCGCGCGGTTGCCAGGCGCCGCGGGCAACGGCGCGGCGCTGCAGTTCATTCTCGTGCGCGGCGCGCCGGGTTACCGGCTCGGCCTCGGCTCCGACGCCTGGGAGCTCAAGCCGCAGACGACCTTTCCCGTCGAGCTGATCGCCGCCCCGGCATTCCGAGCGACGCGACTGCCGTCGTCGTCTCCACCAAGGTGGTGGTGATCGAGCTCGGCGCCGACCGTCGGGCTGCTGCAGAAGCTCGCCGCGGCGGGCGCGATCGAGGTCAAGGACGGCGCAGACCACGTTCAAGCTTCCGGTCGACGCGTTCGGCTTCGCGGTGGCGGAGGTCGATGCCTGCTTCGCGGCGCTCAGGCGTCCGGCCGCCAATCCGTTCGCGCCGTCCGAGCCGGCAACGAGGCCGCCGCCGCCACGCCGGACGGCGACCACCGCGCTCCGAGCGCAACGCCGGCCGAAGCGCGTATCGAGGTTGTGCCGCCGGTGCGCACGAGACCGGACCGCCCGGCGACGGCCGCGCCGCCGACGACCTGATCGAGGAGCGGACGTTTCTCGCCGTGCACGGCGACAAGGGACCCTACCGCCTGGAAGCGCTGGTGGTGCGGCCGGCCAATGCGGAGCGGCGCTGCCGGTTGCGCTGATCACCCACGGCAAGAACGCCAAGGCGACGGAGAACCAGCAGTTGCGTGCCGACATGATGCTGCCGCAGGCGCGCGATCTTGCCGCCCGCGGCTGGCTGGCGGTGGCGGTGATCCGGCGCGGCTATGGCCAGTCCGACGGCATTCCCGGCGTTTCGCGCGGCGCCGCCTACATGTCGTGCGAGAACGGCGACCTGGTGCGCGGCTTCGACCTCGAGGCCGAGGATCTCGATGCCGCACTGCGGCCGTGGCCCTGCGGCCGGACGCCGACGGATCGCGCGCCATCGCGGTCGGCCAGTCGCTCGGCGGCGGCTGCCGTGCTGGCGCTGGCGGCGCGCCGGCCGGCCGGGACTGCTGGCCGTCGTCAACGTATCCGGCGGGGTCTGGCGCACGCGGCGGCGACGGCAGCGTGTGCGCCAGCGAACCATTGGTGGCGGCGATGGCGGCCTTCGGCGCCCGCTCGTCCGTCCCCTCGCTCTGGCTCTACGCGGAGAACGACAGCCTGTTTCCTCCCGAGCTCGTCACCCGCATGCACGGCGCCTATGTGCAGGCCGGCGGGCGCGCGGAGCTGCGGATGGTCCCGCCGATCGTGCACGACGGACACAACCTGTTCGCCGATTTCGGCGGCCGCGTGCGATGGCTGCGTGCGCTCGATCTGTTCCTGCGCGCTCAGCAGCTCCCGAACACCAATATCGCCCGTGCCGACCAGGTGCTGAGCAGGGCCAAGCTATCCGTCACCGCGCGGCCCCTGGTCGAGGAATATCTGTCGGCGCCAACGCCCAAGGTCCTGGTGGTGGCGAGCGGCGGCAAGGGCAGCGCACTGGGTGGCCAATCCGAGCGATCTCGACGGCGCGCGGCAGCGCGTGCTGAGCGCTGCCGCGAAGCCGTCCGGCGGCGAGTGCACGGTGGCGATGGAGAACAACGAGGTCGTTCGAGCGCATCGCCACCCGTGCGATCTTGACCAGAGCGATTGCCCGCTGACGTCTCGCGGCCGCGGCTGCGAATCCCCGCGCGTGGCGTGTCGCGATTTCACGCCTTGCGGGATGCGCGCGCACCATCGCCTCGTTCACCACCGTGCCCCAGCCCGCCCCGGCGGGAAGCAGCATCTCGCCGTTCTCGATCACGTACGGGTTGGTGATCAGCTTCGCCTTCCACGGCACCTCGTCGGCATCGAACTCCATGATGCGGAAATTGGGGATCGCGGCGCAGAAATGGGCGCTCATGATGTTGGCGAGCGGACCGTTGAAATTGTGCGAGGCGACGTTGACCTCGTAGGCGTCGGCCATGGCCGCCATCCTGACCGACTTCGGTCAGGCCGTTCCACTGGGCGTCGATGATGGCCACGTCGACCGCATGGCTCTCCAGGTAGGGCTTGAGGCTGCGGCGCCCGAGGATCGTCTCCAGCGAGCCGATCGGCGTGGTGGTGGATTGCCGGACGAGGCTCAACGCCTTGGGCTCGTGCAGGTCCATCTCCAGCCAGAGCAGATTGAACGGCTCCACCGCCTTGGCGATGCGGCGCAGCCCCTCGGGCTTGTAGTTGAAGTTGAGATCGACCAGCAGGCGCACCCCCGGACCCGCTCCCTCGCGCAGCGCGCAGAGCTGGGCGATCAACGCATCCAGGATATCGTCGCCGAGGTTGAGCTCGGGATGGCCGGCCCCCGCGCCGGTCATGCCCGGCGCGAACATCCGGCCGCCCTTGTCGTCGAACAGCAGGAGGTTGGTCTTGATCGCCTTGAAGCCGCGCTCGCGCGCCTCGCGTGCGGCTCCCTCGAGGTCGTCGAGGCTGCGCACCGCCGGCCGGTCGATCAGCCTGCCGTCGAACAGGTCGGCACAGCGCGCCCGCAACACCCCGCAGCGCGACCAGTAGACCGGCATGCGCTCGCGCACGGCGCCCCCCAAGCAGCTCGTACACCGGCACGCCCAGCGCCTTGCCCTTGATGTCGAGGCAGCCGTTCACGATCGCGGCGATGGCATGGGACGAGAGCCCGCCCGCCGTCGGCCGCGAGGTGGCGTAGAGCGATGCCTCGATCCTGGCGATCTCGCGCGGATCCTTGCCGATCAGGGTCGCACCCAGGCCGTGGATCAGCGCGGTCATCCCGCGACGACGGCTCTCGTTGTACTCCGACCAGCCGGAGAGCCCCTCGTCGGTGGTGATCTTCAGGAACGAATAGGTGTCCCAGCCGCCGTCGGCATGGAAGTCCTCCAGCTTGACGATCTTCATGTCCGCCTTCTCGCGCGCGCGCGGGCTGACAACGCGCGCGGAATTGTGTCATGGTTCGCGCGAGTCACCAACCGCAGGGCAGGACCGGCATGGTCGGCACGAGACAGGCCCGCATGATCGGGTGCTGCCGGAGAGCGGCGCTGGCGATCGTGCTGCTGCTTGCGGCGGCGCCGTCTGCCCTCGCGCAGGCGAGCCGGGTGGCGGAGATCGCCACCTATCAGGGGCCCGATCGCGAGCAGCGGCTGATCGAGGGGGCCAAGAAGGAGAAGGAGCTCACGTCTCTATTCCTCGATGCCGCCCGAGGACATCGCGCTCCTGGTCGCCGCCTTCGACCGCAAGTACGGCGTGAAGGTGAAGGTCTGGCGGGCGGATTCCGAGAGCGTCATGCAGCGCGTGCTGAAAGAGGCCAAGGCGAGGCGCTCCGAGGTCGACATCATGTCCGGCTCGAGCTCGGCGCTCGAGCCGCTCGCGCGCGACGATCTGCTGCAGGAGGTGAGATCGCCCCTGCTCGCCGATCTCGTTCCGGAGGCGCTTTCCCCGCACGGGCAGTGGACCGCGGTCTTCCTCAACACCATCGTGCAGGCCTACAACGTCAACGCGGTCGCGAAGGATCGCCTGCCCAGGACCTGGAAGGATCTGCTGCGGCCGGAATGGCGGGACCGCCTCGCCATCGAGGCCGAGGACTACGACTGGTTCGCGCAGGTGGTCATGGACCTGGGCGAGGCGCAGGGCCTGCGGCTGTTCCGCGAGATCGTCGCCACCAACGGCATCTCGGTGCGCAAGGGGCACAACGTGCTCACCAACCTGGTGGCCGCAGGCGAGGTTCCGTTCGCGCTCACCGTGTATGGCTTTCTCGCCGAGCAGGGCAAGCGCAAGGGCCCCCCGATCGATTCCTTCGTGATACCGCCTGCGATCGCCCGCGCCTTCGCTGCGGGACTGGCGAGGACCGCCCCGCATCCCCATGCGGCGGTGCTGTTCTACGATTTCCTGATCGGCGAGGCGCAACCCATGCTCGCCAGCCGGCAGTTCGTCACGGTCAGCCGCAAGATCGAGAACCCGCTGCGCAATGCCTCGCTCCGGCTGATCGATCCGGTGATGATGCTCGACCAGGCCCGCAAGTGGCAGGAGCTGTTCCAGAAGACCATTGATCGATCCGTCGCGATAGTCGCATGTGCCATGCGCTACATCGATGCATTCAATCATTTCTTTCCCCGGCGCATCTACCAGCTGATGCTGGATTTGCCGGCCGGCCAGAAGGATCTCGGCAAGCGCATGCGCGGCATCCCGGCGCTCTACGATATCGAGGAGCGGCTGCGGGTGGTCGATTCCTTTCCCGACTACACGCAGGTGATCTGTCTCGGCATGCCCGCGATCGATCGGCTCACCGGTCCCGAGCAGGCGCCGGAGTGGGCGCGGCTCGGCAATGACGGCCTGGCGGAGATCGTGGCGAGGTATCCCGGACCGCTTCGTCGGCTACGCCGCCTCGCTGCCGATGAATGCGCCGGAGGCGGCCGCCCGGGAAGCCGAGCGCGTGCTCGCCAACGGCGCCAACGCCATCCAGCTGCACACCAATGTCGACGGGGCGCCGATCGATCAGGACCGGTTCCTGCCGATCTACGAGATCATCGAGAAATCGGGCCGGCCGATCCTGCTGCACCCGATCCGCACCCGCGAGATGGCGGACTACCGCACCGAGGACAAGTCGAAATACGAGATCTGCAGCGTGATCGGCTGGCCGTTCGAGACCGGCGCCGCGCTGGCGCGGCTGGTGTTCTCCGGCATCATGGACCGGTTCCCCGACCTCAAGGTGATCTCCCACCATCTCGGCGGCATCATTCCCTATTTCGAGGGTCGCGTGGCGCACAGCTGGGACCAGCTCGGCGCGCGCACCTCGGACGAGGACTATTCGCTCGATCCTCAAGCGGCTTCGCAAGCGTCCGTTCGACTACTTCAAGGACTTCTACGGCGACACCGCGCTCGCCGGCGCACGCGCGCCCACGATCTGCGGCATCTCGTTCTTCGGCGCCGATCACGTGCTGTTCGCCTCCGATTGCCCATTCGACAAGGAGAAGGGCAGGGGCTATATCCGCTCGACCATCGCGGTGATGGAATTGCTCGATCATCTCTCGCCGGCGGAGCGGGAGAAGATCTGCCACAAGAACGCGGAGGCCATGTTCGGGCTGCGATCGAGGTGACCTCCGCCCAGGGAGCATCCCGTGCTGCAGGCCTATTCGAACGCCGGCGGGAAGCTCGCGCCGGCATCCGCCGACCCGGCGGCGCTCGCCGGCGCCTTCTGGATCGACGTGCACGAGCCGACCTCCGAGGAACAGGCCGCGATCGAGCAGGCGCTCGGCATCGAGCTGCGCGTTCCGGAGGCGCCGGCCCGCTTCCAGGTCTCCACCCCGCTGCGGACATCCGCCGGTTCGCTCACGCTCACCGCGCTGCTGCTCGCCGAGCTCGACGAGCATCGGCCGCAGCTGGTCACCGTCTCGTTCGTCACCGGCGGACCGCTCGTCACCGTCACCAACGGCGGCGCCGGCGGCCTCGGCTGGCTGGTCACGGCCTGCGAGGACGATCGTCGGCGCGGGCTCGACGCGATGCGTTCCCGGTTCTGCTCGATATGATCGTCGAGCATACCACCGACGCGCTCGATCGCGTCGGCGGCAATCTCGACCGTCTGAACGGAACCCTGTTCCAGCACCGCGTGGCGCGCCAGCTGCGGGCGCGGATCCAGGCCTCGCCGCGCCGCCGCAACCGCCAGCTCGAGCGCATCCTCACCGAGCTCGGCTATTGCCGCGAGGTGCTGCTGAAGCTGCGTCGCAGTGTCGCGAGCTTTCACCGCATGTCGCCCTGTTGCGCGAGCGTGAGCGGAAGTCGTCCCGGCCGCCAAGCTCAAGTCGTTCGACCGCGAGCTGAGGGCGATGGCGCAGGTCGAGGAGGACCTGTCCGCGACCGCAGCCTTCATGCTGGAAGGCGCGGTCGGCTTCATCGGCATCCTCCAGAGCCGCACCATCAACATCATGACCATCGTCGGCGTGCTGCTGACGCCGCCGGTGCTGGTGGCCAGCGTCTACGGCATGAACTTCAGGCACATGCCGGAGCTCGAATGGACCTGGGGATACCTCTGGGCGCTGGCATTGATGGTGCTCTCGGCGCTCGCTGACCTACGCCGTCGTGCGCCTGCGCGGTTGGCTGTAGCACTCGGTGTGTATGATTGCTGATCCGCGGCGCAGCGGCTACCGTGCCGGCCGGAGGACGAATGTTGACGCGTCGGACAATGTCGGTCATCGCCGCCCTGCGATGGCGCTCGCGGGGGCCGCGGGCGCCAGCGCGGGCGGATGCGGTCGCCGAGTTCTACCGGCCCCGACAGGTCAATCTGATCGTCGGTTATGGCCCGGGCGGCGGCTACGACGTCTATGCCCGCCTGCTGGCGCGCCACCTTCCCCGCTTCATTCCCGGCAATCCGAACGTGGTGGTGCAGAACATGCCGGGCGCCGGCAGCCTGCGCGCCGTCAACTACCTCTACAATATCGCTCCGCGCGACGGCACCGCGATCGCCATGTTCTCGCGCAACATGCCGCTCGTCGGGCTGCTCGGCAGCAATCCCAATGTCCTGTTCAATCCCCGCAAGTTGACGTGGCTCGGCTCCTCCTCGAGCTTCGTCAACGACGCCTATATCCTGATCGTTCGCAAGGATGCGCCGGTGAAGTCGATCGAGGAGGCGCGCCGGCAGGACCTCCCGCCGCTCGTGCTCGGCGGCACCGCCGAAGGCGCCACCGGCAACGACGTGCCGATCATCCTGCGCGATACCATCGGGCTGCACCTCAAGCAGGTGGTCGGCTATCCCGACAGCGGCGCCATCTTCCTCGCCATGGAGCGCGGCGAGGTGCACGGGCGCACCGTCGACTTGTCGTCGGTCCGGTCGGTCAAGCCGGAATGGCTCAAGCCCGACGGCGGCTACCGCGTGCTCCTGCAGTTCGCGCGCGCGACCCGTCATCCGGATTTCCCGGACGTGCCGACCGCGCGCGAGCTCGCCAAGAACGAGGCCGCACGCAAGCTGATCGAGCTCGCCGAGCTGCCCTATGCACTGTCGCGGCCGTTCGCCGCGCCCCCGGACGTGCCGCCGGAGCGCGCCCAAGCGCTGCAGCGCGCCTTCCTCGCCGTGCACGGCGATCCGCGATATCTGGAGGATGCCGCGCGCATGCGGGTGGACGTGAGCCCGATCGGCGGGGCGGAGGTGCTGCAGGCGATCGAGCGCATCGCCGGCGCCCCGCCCGAGCAGCTGGACTACGTGCGCAAGCTCCTGGCCGAGACCAAGGGCGGCGGATAGCTACTGCGGCTCGATCCCGGCGGCGCGCGCGACCTGCCGGCGCCAGGAGCCCGTACCATTGCAGCGTTTCGTAGCCCGCGTGAGCCCGCTCACCGCCAGCCCGCGCAGAGTGCCGGCCTCGACCTGCGGCTTGGTGGTCAGCAGGCCTGCGATCATGGCCGAGACCGCTGTGCAGCAAAAGCAGCACGTGCGGACGTTTCAGCGCCTTCCTCCTGGAACGGTATCGGTATCCAGGCCCGGATTGTCGTACCGTGACCGGGGTCGCTATCGATGTCGACTTTGCCGCCGAGCAAAAAGGCTCTTTGCCGCATGCTTGCATGACCGAGGCTCGTCCTGCTGCGATCCCGCCCACGATCGAAGCCGGCGCCATCGTCCTTGACGACGAGCTGCAGTCCGCCGTCCACGTGCCGGAGGCTGACCTCCGCCTGGTTCGCTCCGGCGTGGCGTGCAATATTGCGCAACGCCTCCTGCGCGATGCGAAATAGGCAGAGCGCCACGTCGTGCGGCAGCCTCTCGGAAAACTCCCCGGAGTTCGCCTCGAGACGAATTGAACAGATGTTCGAAAACCGCTCGCACTCGGCTTTCAACGCTTCAATCAAGCCGAGGTCTTCGAGGATCGAGGAATGGAGCCGATATGACAAGGCATGCACGTCCTCGCTCAATCGAACCAAGCCTTCTCGCATCGTCCGCATCGCGGTGCCGCCTGCAAGACTTGGTAAATTGCGTTCTTCGCGACCGGCATCGATCGCCAGCAAAGCCAGGCGTTGCGTCACGTCGTCGTGCAGCTCGCGGGCAAGGCGCGAGCGCTCCTCCTCCTGCGCGTTGATGAGCCTGCCGCTCAGCTCGTGCGCCGCGGCTTCCGAGCGACGGCGTCGCCGCTGCTCGTAAAGCAGCCAAACGATCATCGCAGCCTGCAGCAGAAGTACAGCACAGGTCACCAGAATCGGCACCCGGTATTCCTCCCATGCGGTCGGAACGCGAAAGTAAATCTCGCTTCCCGGCGGCAGACGCCCTTCGCCGATGCCCCAGCGCTGCAGCTCTCTCCAATCGAACTTCGGCGCTGCAAATCCGACGGGCGGTATTTTAATGTCGCCCGCCTTCTCGCCCCCAAGGATGCGAACAGCAACCGCGGCTGTCTGTCGGCCCGTTTCGAGCACCGGGACATGCGGGCCGCCAACAATCTCACGGCCGAAGAAGGCATCCGTGTAACTGAAAATTGGGGCGTTAGCGACGGCATGAAGCCTTGTTAACGCTCTGCCTTCCTCGTGCACGACACCCGCCGCATCGACGATCATCAGCTCCCAGAAGATCGCGGACTGCGGCGGAAGCGCGGCGGCGTGTTTCAGTATGTCTTCAAAGGACAAATCATTGTACCATGTAAATGCAATGCGGTTTGCGAAGGGCTTCACCTCCTTCCCTATCTCCTCCAACCAATACTTTTCAATGGGAGAATTACCGACCACCACTGCCACATTTTTAGTGTCCGGCAGCACCCGCAGGATATTCTCGATGGCACCAAAATAGTTGATCGAGACCGCGACAACGGCGTCATTCGCGGTAAGAACGGAATACTGAACTCGGCGCTGTTCCACCACTGTCAACAGCATTGGAGTTGTGGAAAAGAGCTGCTGCCGGTGCCGCTGGACAAAGGCGGCCGCGGGTGCGCCGATGCTCACAATCAGGTCCAGCCGCCGTTTGGAATATAGGGCACGAAGGTACTCGACAAACGGGACCTCCGGGTTTTCATCGCTGGAGCGTGCAGTTACGAGCGAATGCTCATAGATATCCAGCGGCCATGGTGTTTGCCGTTCGAGTTCCGCACGGATGGCTTTTGCAAAATCGCTCCAGGGCTTGAAATCTCGGCCGAAGGAATGGAGCAGCAATATCCCCTTTGGCTCGGCTATGGCTGCACCAAGCGTAGCGAAGAACAGGAGTATCGCGCCGACCCAGGTCGTCGCTCGCCGAGCCATTGCTTTTCAACCAGCCTCCGCTGTATTGCAATCGCCAGCGTGCGCCGTTTCGCGTCTGACCACAAGCTCGTCGAGCGATGGACCGTATCGGCGCGCGGCCGAGAATGCGTCCTGTCGCAGCCGACGAGACGCTTCACGCAACAACATGGTCGAGAAGGCACCCCGTGCCCTTTCAGAGTGTTATAGTCTCTCTCCGTTACGACCCCTGGGTGGACACATGAGACGACGCGAATTTCCCGGTACGCTCGGCGGCGCGGCAGCCGCGTGGCCGCTGGCGGCGCGCGCGCAGCAGGGACTACGTACCGGCAGAAGAAGGGGTCCGCTATGAAAACGGCCTTGGCTTTGGCCGTTGCCGGCATGGTTCTCGTCACCGCAACGGCGACAACAGCGCTTGCCGCTTCGAAAAGCAACCGGGTCAGCGTCACGTATGTGCTTCCGAAGGATCCCGCACATCAGCCGATATACGAGCGACTGAAGGAGCACCGCGCGCTTGAGAGGCTGCAAGATTCCTCAGCCCGTTCCGGCTTCCCAGGACGTTGAAAGTGTCGTTAGCGGGGTGTGACGGAGAGGCCGATGCCTTCTTGGCGATGACCATCGATTTTCTCCAACATATCAGCGCCTTGGAAGAACAGCCGCGGGCGACGTCGATCTGCATAGCGCCGATCGACACGATCATCGGGCACTTGTTCGACACCTCCCTGCACGAATCCGCGCAAGCCTTGTTCGACATCCTCAACGAGCCGAGCGCTCGGCGCCAGGAAAACGCGGCCGATCAGTGGCGGCCTCCATCAATCTCCAGTGCGGCGAGGCCAAGGCGCGAAGACAGATCATGGCACTGCATACGCCTACGGGAACGAGGCGGAACGTACTTCCCCGCTTTCGCTGGAGCAGTTCGCTGACGAGCATGGCGCGGCCGCGCAGCGTGCGTACAACATGTTAGGCATCGCGTATGGTGCCGATCCTGAGCTGTTCGGCGACCTCCTGAGCAAACGATATCTGCCGAAGAAGCGAGCCGAGCCTGCCGAGACGAATATCGACAGATGGCGGACGCACACTAACAATTGACACGCGCGGGTGCGGCTTTTTTTAAGCTCCCGCCTCAGTGCTAGCGGAGGGCGCGACGGATGGCTATCCCGCGGACGGCGCGATAGCCCGGCCGGGAGTAGTCGCCATAGCCATAACCCGGATAGACGCCGCCGTAGCCGGGATAGCCGTAGCCAGGATAGCCGTAGCCAGTGGAGCCGGGAGAGTTGGAGGCCGGATAGCTGTAAGCTGGGTAGCTATTGCCGCCATAATACGGCGCATAGCCGTAGCCAGTTCCGTAAGACGGTGCGGCGTAGGCGGGATAGCCATAGCCGCCATAGTACGCGCCAACGCCGTAACCGACAGCGCCAGCAGCGCCTGCGTAGATCGTGCTGCGAGCTGCGCGGCGATATGACCGTCGCTGAACCCCTGCAACGCGTCCTACTCGGGCTACTCGGGCATCAGCAGTGTCAAGCGATAGCGTCATGGTCGTTTGCGACCATTGAAGCGAGCAGGGCGCCGCAGTCAATAACGCGGCACCGCCGATAATTCCAAGCACACTGAGCTTTTTCATGAACAGTCTCCATCGTGCCTTGTTGAAACAGGTACTATGATTTCTTGCTCACCCATAATCATTGACCCAGATCAACATCGAGCAAATTATCTCTGGTCTGCCCTCAACATCAGACATTCACTGCATGCCTAACCCCCGATCCCGACCCACCAGCCTGTGCGATCGATATCATGTAATCGTCGGACGGAGACGGCCAGGATGGGCAGAATCCAAAGCCAACACGACAACACCGCTATTGTGACGTAGCCAAAGGGAGCACCAAGCAAGAATCCTGCCGAATTTGCCAGGATCAGTCGTTGCGTACCCGAAAGAAGCCACCTGCCGCCTCGCCGGAAATGGCACGCGACAAAAGACGGCAAGCGCGAGCACGCCTCTGACATACGAGTCGTGGAAGGACGCGGCGGCTGCTGAACTGGCCAAGCGCCACGGCATCAAAGCAAACGTCCGCGAGCGGAGGTGGCGCAATTTCTACATCCGCAAGCTATCGCTCGCCGAGGCCGCCGATTGCGCCGCCGCCGAGTATGACGCGACGCACCCGCTCGTCGATCGCACCGGACGACGGAAGCGCTGATCGGCGAGGCATCTTTTCCGTCTACTTTTTGATCTGTGTCATGGCGGCCGTATGCGCCATGCAGCACACTCACGAACCCGGCCTCACCGGAGATCGACACGACATGCGTTTCCGCCCCCGCCGCCTCGCCGTCTCGAAGGTCGACCGAGACAAGGCGTTGCATTACCTCGCGAGCCGGCAGCAGTACCGGCTACGGGTGCCTGATACGGTGCTGGCGCAGCTCACCGAGGTCGTGCGTGGATACTCCGGCCGGTGCGACGAGGACGCCGCCCTCCGCGGCATCGATTGGATGCGCGACCAGGAGCACGGCAAGACGCCGACGTTCTACCCTCCTAGAGGGTCACAAACATGGACTGGATCGCAGTAGAGCTGCTGTCCATCGGGTTGTTTGGTGGCGTGACCATCATTGCGGTGCTGGCACTGGCGAGCCGTTGTCCCGCGGAGGGTGACAGTGGAGCCCGCCGGGAGAAGGGGTGGCCTACCCTCCCCCTAGCCGATTTCAGAGGGACCGACGGGCTCAGTGCCCATGCTACGAGCTTGCGTCAGGCGGTCGAGCGAAATCGGAAAGCCGCAGCCGAACCACGGCCAGACAAAAGAGGTATCTCATGAGTTTTGTAGAAGCGATCGGCTCATGCTTCCGCAACTATGCCAACTTCTCAGGTCGGGCGGTTCGTTCGGAGTATTGGTACTGGTTTCTTTTCGTATTCATCGTTTTGATTGTAGTTGGTGCAATCGATGAAGCGCTTTATCCGGGGCCGCTAGCGATGGGCTCCTTTAGCTACGTCACCATCGCAGTCGTGTTGGCTTTGATTCTGCCCAGCCTGGCCGTCTCGGTCCGACGGTTGCACGATATCGATCGCACCGGCTGGTGGGTCTTGATCGGGGCTACGTTCATCGGCACGCTTGTCCTGATCTACTGGGCATGCCTGCCAGGCACGTTGGGTTCCAACCGCTTTGGATAAAATCGGGTCCCATTTGCAGCATCGGCGTATCGGTCCGTCCTGCGCTCAGGGGGCGAGATCGGGCACCAACGCTACAGTGAGTTCGGAGCCGACAAGCTGGATGGCATAAATTTCAAGAGTGTGCCGGCCGATGAATCGCAGCGCGCCGGCTATGGGTTCCGGGGGTTGGATGCGGCTCGGACCACGCCGGAACAGATACAGGCTAGCGGACAAGATGCCGACGCCAAGAGTGAACACGGCGAACTGCATCTCAGGGAACGAGTATTCCCCTTGTTCCTGCCAGATGTAGACGACCGCGGCGACAAGGCAGGCCAGCAGGCGCATCAGGCTGGCATTCTCCATCGTCGCAAGCGCGGGAGGTGCTGCATTCTGGGCTGCGCCGCCTGGCGTAGGTGACTGGCGGTCGAAATAAATGCGTTGGCACAGGCCGAACAGGGCCCACAGCCATCCCTCCGAGCCGTAATCGATGATCTTCGCCGCTATCGGCGCCAACGCGACAAGTATGCAGACCAGGCCGACGAAGGCGACCCAGCCGTGACGTTGCAATAGGAGTTGTACATAGGGCCGCGCAAAGCGGACGAACGCCAGGCTCAAAAGGATGTTCGGCGCCACCCAGGTCCAGTCGGCGTTCCAGCTGCTGAGCAAGGTCAGGATCACACCGAGCCAGATCCAGCGGATCGGGACGGTGCGGCTTTGAGCGTAGCCCAAGAGGAAGAAGAACGTCGGAGCCGCCAAGCGTCCGAAAACGCTCCACCAGAGATCGTCTTCAAGGAAAAAATGGGCGACGTGGTCAACCGATACGAAGATGATTGCGGCCGTCTTCAGCCAGTCGGTGCGGTCAACCGTAGGCAATGTATAGCCTCCGATCAGGTACGCTCCCCGCATGCGCGGAGTCGTCCAATTCTGGGTTGACATTCTTGCCCGGCGAGGTCGAGCCGCATATGGGCTCCGCGGGGCTCCCCTCGTAGGTCGCTGTAGGCAGGTTCATCTCCTTGAGGACCAAAGACAACGGCAGCAGCGTCGTGTCCCGCTCGATGACGGCGCCCCCCATGACCGTGGCGCCGAAGGTGATGACGCAGCCGTCCCGGATGTGAGTCCGCTTCACCTTCAGCATCATGTTCTCGAGGGTGTGAAGCTGCAGGAAGCCGTCGATGACACAGTCGTTGCCGATGCTCATCGCGTTCCAGTCGAAGTGCTGCATCGGCTGGATCAGGATTGTCCGTTGGCCGATCCGACATCCCATCCACCGCAGGATGGGATTCGAGAGGATCGTCCCGGTGCAAAAACCCAGAAGCCCCCGGCACCAGATGAAGAAGCAGTCCTGCGAGAAGAAGTAGGCGAAGTGCCGCCAGGACCAGAACGGCGTCGAGTGATCGGCTCCCCATTCGCTGCCGACGAGAAACTTCTTTATCGCGACGCAGAGCAGGATCAGGCTGACCTCTGTGAGGATCAAAGCAATGACCGCGCTGGCAACCTCGTGTGCGCCTAACCGCAACAAGCAAATGAAGAGAGTCGTGAGGATGAGCCCGTCGGCGATGCGCAGCATGCCGATGCTGAACAGGTCGTTCAGGAGGATCCGGGTCAGGAACAGGTGGAAGCCTGGCAGTTTGTGGGTTTCATTCTCCTCCTCGAATGACGCGCTCGCGAATTTCACGGGCGGGTTTCCCGCCACCGTGATCGGCTCGCCGAGCCGCGACCGCATCTGCCGTCGGAACCGCATATCGGTGCCCGGCGTGGAGACACCCAGGAGGAAGTTGGACGGGAACTGCCCGTACTCCGCCACGCAGTTGTTGCCGGTGAAGAAATTCCGCGGCATGTCGAGCCGGCGCAGCTCGAGATGCTCGGCGCCATGGTCGAGCATGTTCGTGAAACATCCGTTGGACCAGAACACCTGGGCGTCGGCGCTGGCAAGCTCCGGGACGAGGTTGAACATGACGTCGCATTCCGAGCCGCCCGTCCGCGAGAAGCGCATGCCGGCGAGCGCCCGCAGGTACTGCCCGGTGATGGTCCAGGTCCACTGTCTCTGGATGCGGTTCATCATGTTCATTCTGTACATGAGGAGGGCGCCCCTGAGCCCGCGCGAGGGGTAGAGCCCCGGCGAAGCGGCCGTCCAGCGGATGAAGAGGCATCCCAGCAGGGAGGTCACGACGACGGTGACCCAGGTGACGATGAACACGTAGAGGATCAGGTGCCAGACGATCTCGAACAGCGGCGCCACCTGGAAATACGCGTCGGAAAGCTCGGCTTCTCCGGCTGGAATCAAGTCGCGGGCGAACCACGAGACCGCAGCGGTGGGCACCACGCTGAGGCAGAGGAAAATGACGACCTGCATGAGAACGTTGAGGGTCTCCAGCAGCCAGATCGGATGCGCGTACCGGCAGATGCCAGCCGTGCGCTCGAGCTGCGTGCAGCGGCCGCTGAGGCGCGCGGGAGCCCCTTCCCACATTTCCTGCGAACCCACGTTGTGGAGGATAGGTGTGAAAGGAGTGATCCAGGTGCCGCGGCCTACCGTCACATTTTGGGCGATGGCGGCCCGCATCCCGATCTTGCAGCCGCTTTCGAGACGAACGGGGCCGACCTGCAGGGACCGCGGCGACCACCTCGTCGCTTGTATGTACGCCCCGGTCTGAATGGCGACATTGTCTGCGATGGAGATCAGGTCGAGCGGGCCGGACAGGGAAGCATCGTGCGCGCACTGAAGGTTGGCGCCTACGTTCGCGCCGAGCTGCCGCAACACGAAAGCCATCAGCGGCGGGCTGCGATACATCGCAGCCAGCGGCAGGAGCACCATGTTCTCCAGCCGTCCGATGCACCAGATTCGAAGGTGCATCCCGCTCCACTTGGGGTACGCACCCGGGGTCACATTGTTCTTGTAGATGTCGCCCCCCATGCAGAGCTTTATCAGCATGATCCAGAGCAGGCTGACGAAGGGCGTGACGAGGGCCAGCACGTACAGGAAGCAGCCGGCGACGATGAACGCCCAGAGGCTGGCGCTCGTGAAGAACGTCCCGACTTCGACGAAGCTCAAGACGGCGACGAAGGCCACCACGCCCGGGGAGTACAGGACAGTCAGGAACAGCACCTGCAGAGTGGTGAACCATCCGATGGGGAGCACCGCGGCCGCGGCCTCGTCGCGCGCGGCGCCGTTGGCGTCGAACTCCACAGGAGCAGCAGGGATCGAGGAGGCGTGCCGGAGCGCTCGCGGGCGCATCGCCACCTTGCGTGCAGTGTTACAATCGCTGAGCAGCGCCCGGACCGGTACCCCCCATCCTGCAGCTTGCAGTCGCTGCGCCAGCCGTGCGATGGCGATCGAGTGCCCGCCAGCCTCGGTGAATCCATCGTCCAATCCCAACGGCGTCTCGAGCGCGGCCCGACAGATCGCCAGCACCTCCTCACAGTCGGGATCGATGTCCGCATCGGCATCAGGTGGTTTTGCTTCCCCTTCTCCCGTGTGGCACGCGCCGGCAAGTGCGCCCCTGCGGGTGTTCTCCGCTTCCGGCTCGGCGTCACTGAGCAGATCAGACAGGTTTGGCAGGCAGCTCCGGTCGATCTTCCCCGAAACGGGCTTCATGACGAATTTATCGACCAGGAAGATTCTCGACGGGACCGACGGCGCCGGAAGTTGTTTGACGAGGGTCGCCGTCACCCGGGCAGCCCATCCCGCTGGTGCCGGAGCAACCCCCGGGATCTCTCCTTCGCAGATCGAAGGCGCGGCGACGAAGGCGACGAGCGCCTCGTTCTGGTAGTCCAGGACGGCAGCCTCGATCTCGCTGAACTGCGTCTGCAGGATGTCCTCGACGGCCTGTGCCTCGACGCGGTGCCCGCGCACCTTGAGCTGCGCGTCGATCCGGCCGAGGAAGTGCACGCGCTGTGTCTTGATGTCGATCCTGCATTTGTCACCGGTGCGGTAGAGGCGGCCGAAGCGAGGGTGGGTGATGAACTTCTGTGCGGTCTCCTCCGGCAGGTTGCGGTACCCGCGCGCAACGTGCACCCCGCCGATGCAGAGCTCTCCAACCGCCCCGTGCGGCAGCGGACGGAGCTGGCCCTCCTCGAGGATGACGTAGCTGACATTGGCGAACGGCGAGCCGATGGTGATGGGCTCCCCCGGCCGCAGGCTCTGGCGGCTGGTGTCGGTGCCCGCCTCGGTCGGGCCGTAGGTGTTGATGACCTGCCGTCGGCCTCGGGTCCAGGGCTCCACGAGCGCGCTGGGAAAGGCTTCGCCCGCCGGCACGATGTAGCGGCACAGCGGATAGGGGAGATCCATCTCGGGGGATGACGTAAGGGTCGTCAGCAGCACCGGCGGACAGAACAGCACCGTGACCTCGGCTTCGCGGAGGATGGGGACGAGGTCCGGGCCGGAGCGGATCTGCTCCTTGGTCAGCATGACCACGGCGCAGCCCGACACCCAGGCGCTGTACATTTCGGAGATGCTGCCGTCGTAGCCCAGCGACGACGTGAGCGAGGTCGCATCCATGCCCGGAAGAAGATCGAAGTAATCGGCGTAGCTAAGGGCCAGGTTCACGTAACCTGCGTGCGGGCATTCCACGCCCTTGGGCATCCCGGTGGTTCCGCTGGTGTAGAAGATGGTCGCAAGACGCTGCGTGGGGTCGTCCAGCCACGGCGGCGGTTCTCTTCGAGGCGTCCTCTCCGGCAACGTCAGGACGTCGAGCGTCGGCAGGTCGCGGAACCTGGCTTGCCCGCGGGTGAGAATGACCACCGGCTGCGCATCGTCGAGCATGTGGGTGGTCAGGGCGTCGGGCAAGGAGGTGTCGAGAAACATCAAGGTGCCGCCGGCCTTGAGGACGCCGAGGTGAGCGGCCACGATTTGCCAGTTGTCCTGCGCCATCGCCACGGCCACGACCTGGTCCGGGCCGGTGAGGAAGGGAGAAAGGGCCGCGGCCACGCTTTCGGCGCGTGCGTCGAGCTCGGCGAAGGTCAGGGACTCTCCGGTGTGGGGAATCTGCAAGGCCGTGAGATCCGGGAACCTGGCGGCAGAGCGGGCGAAGACGTCCGCGAGCCAGCGGACTCCTTCCTGATGCGGTACGTTCACGAGGTGGCGGTCGCCGAAGACATCCGTCAGGCTGTATCGGCAGGTGTCCGCCTCCTGCGGGACAATCTCGGCCGCCCAAAGGTATCGCTTCCACGCCACGAACGTCAGCGCCAGGAAAACCGCAAACGCGGCTGTTAGAAGAATTACTGCCAAGAGGTCTGCTCACATGCTCGCATGCTCGGAAGTCTTGCAGCCTCTGTGGAATTGCGAACATGTGCCTGTCGTCGTCGACTACACTCTCAAACGGTCGAGTCGGATGACAACGTAGGATGTCGGAACGCTGTCATGGCCGGCTCGCACTACGTCTTTTTCAGGCACAATGACGCTCTTTACCCAGGCCGCGTCGTAAATTGTGTCCAAGTACCTTTCGCCGAGATCCGCGGATATGGCGACGATAGTATCTCCGAGCGCGAACTCCGGAGCTAGCTGCTGCACGGCAGCCAGTACGGTTCCCGTGCTTCCGCCGACGAGCAAGTGATAATCCCTGACGAAAGAAAGACAAGCTGCAACGGTTCTCTCTTCGCTCACTTCTACAACCTCGTCCGGATTGGCGAGGTCTGCAAGCTTTGGTCTGACGCTTGTACCAATGCCGGGGATGTTTCGTTTCCCGGGCGCGCCTCCGAATGTGACCGAGCCGGCCGGCTCGACGGCTACAACCTTGATCTCCGGGAATTCATGACGAAGTCGCTCCGAGACTCCGGCGAGGGTCCCGGTCGTGCCCGTCCCCACAAAAACCCAGTCGACCTTGTCGAACTCACGCGCGATCTCATTCGCCGTTTGCCCGGCATGAACATTCTTGTTGGCAATGTTGGCATATTGGTTGAGCCAGACCGCGTTCGGTTCCGACTGCAGTATTTGATCTAGTTTCTTCAATCTGCTTCCCAGGAAACCGCCTGCGGGGTCGCGATCTTCAACGACGATTACCTTTGCTCCGTAGAGCTCCATACCTCTTTTGGTGGCCCGATTGGCGTTCGGATCCGTGACGCATACGAATTTGTAGCCCTTGATGGCACATACCAAGCTGAGCGCCAGTCCAAGATTTCCCGATGACGATTCGACGATTACGGTTTCGTTCGGCCTGGCAATGCCCCGCTGCTCCAAATCCTCGACCAGCCCTATCGCGGTTTTTACCTTGATCGAGCCGGTTATGTTGAACCCCTCCAGCTTCAGAAACACGTCGTGGCTTCCTGCAAAAGCAGGTAGGCGATAAAACAAATCGCGAAAAATCAAGTCCAGGGGCGACTCGATGATCATCGTGCCGCATCCCCGAGCAGAATGACCTTGCCCTGCTTCACTCGAACCACTTACCTCTAGTGCCCCGTCTTGATGTCCTCCTCGGATGGCCGACTTCTACTTCTTGCGGGTGACAACCGCCGCTATTGCGGCCTTGCAATCGTCGCCGAAATTGGTGAGGGCATCCCCGATGCAAGCCACTTTCTTGATGCGCCGACGTTCGGTACCGCATTGCTTCTCTACCTCCGCCCGGCATGTTTTTCCAGCCGCCGCGGCCTCGGCCAACCTTGCCTTGCACACGTCGGAAAGGTCTGTGAGACGCTCCTTGAGGCAAGCGGCAATACGGAGGTTTCCAGGTTCGACGTTGGCGCAGACTTTCTTGATATCCGCCGCACAGGCACCGACACCCGATTGTGCCATCGCGCTCGAGACGAGCGGGAATGATAAAGCCACGCATATCGCGAAGACTTTCAGCATTTAACTTCCTCCGTCATTTCGTCTATTATAGTAACACTGAATGCTTGCATTGCGCTTTGACCTGAGTCAAATGCAGACCAATTTGGACCGGTTTGCCGATTCCACGATCAGGACTGCACCCCTTCCCCGAATTGAACGAGCTACCGTATTTCTCGAAGAGATGCCGGGGCAGCCGCAACGCGTTGTCACGGCGCAGCAGCGGGTGAACATTCCGGTCAAGCAGCCGCCGCGACTGTTCCGGCGTAGTTAGTGCTCCAATCTCACGGGGCATGTGCTGCCGCCGCAGTCGAGGTGAACCCTCAAGTAACAAGGATTATCCGGTGAGCTACCGCAATTCCACTGCGCGGCGGCACGTTGCAGCCCATTTTGAATGGCCAAAGCAAGCAAGGCCAATCCGATGATTGTCAGCATAGCCTTGGTGTATCGATCCATCAATGATCTCCGACTTCTCGCAGGCCGCGCAGGTGCGTTTATCACCCATCCTAAGCTCCAATTCCGGACAGCCATGAAGCAGTGGGCTTACCCGCGTTTGACCCACCGGCGCTGTTAACCACCTTACTCCACGAGTGGAGTGACAGGAATGGTACCGTCGATCGTGTTCGCAGCTTATGATCGATTGCCAACTCCACGGGAACGTTCCCCGGAGGCCGTTCAAATCGTGTCAAGCGCTTTGCGCGATCAGAGCTGAGCCGAGGGGCCGACGTTTGTCAGCGTTTGCCCGCCACGTCGAGAGCAAAAGCATGCATTGTTGCCACGTCCTCGAGCGTCTTGAACCGGCCAGTGGCGCCGAAATGCCCCGCCTTCATGTGCGTGATCAGCACGATGCGTGAACCGTCGGTCTTCATCGCGCGCAGCTTGGCAACCCATTTTGCCGGCTCCCAGTATTGCGTTCGCGGATCGCTCAGTCCCGCTGTGACCAGCATGGGCGGGTAAGGCTGAGACTTCACGTTGTCGTAGGGCGAGTAGCCGGCAATGATGCGATAGGCGGAGAGATGGTGGGCCGGATCGCCGAATTCCGGTCGCTCGATGGCGGTCAGCGGTAAGTCCGGGTCGAGCAAGGTGTTGAGGACATCCACATAGGGAACGCGCGCGACGATGCCGCCGAACAGATCGGGCCGCATGTTGGCAACCGCACCCACCAGCATACCGCCTGCGGAATCGCCGCTCGCCACAATGCGCCCGGGCGCCGAGTAGCCCGCCTTGCTCAGATATTCTGCGACGGCGATGAAGTCTTCGAAGGTGTTGATCTTGTTCTCGCGGCGCCCCGCATTGTGCCAACGTTTGCCCTTTTCGATCCCGCCGCGGACGTGGGCGATGGCGTAGACGAAGCCGCGGTCGACCAATGAGAACAGATTGGAATCGAACTTGGCTTCGAAGAGTTCGCCGTAGGTGCCGTAACCTTCCAGAAAAAGCGGTGCCGAGCCGTCGATCGGAACGCCTTTGCGGTGGAGAACCGTGATCGGCACCTGTTCGTTGTCGGCGGTCGGGGCGAACAGCCGGCGCACCACGTAGGCAGCGGGGTCATGCCCGGTCGGTATCTGCTGGTTCCCAAGCAGCACACGCTCGCGGCTCTCCATATCGTAGTCAAAGGTCTGCTGCGGCGTTGCCGGCGACCTGTACAGAAAGCGCAGTCTGCGCCCATCGAACTCGAAGGGTCTGACGAGCTCGACCGAATACGCCTCCTCCTCGAACCCGACCGTGTGCTCGGCACCGTCTGAATTGCGGATCACGATGCGCTGGAGGTCGCCTTCGCGCTCGAGCCTGGCGAGATACCTGGAAAACGGGACTACCGAGAGAATCTGACGGCCTTCCTTGTAGGGGATCAGGTCGCGCCAGTTCTCGCGGCAAGGCGCCGATGCGAGAACGGTCACGATCTTGAAATCTTCGGCACCGTCGGCGTTGGTCAGGATCAGGAGTTGGTCGCCCCAGTCGCTCACGACGTATTGGATTTCAGCCTCGCGGGCGGCAACCAGTATCGGAGCGCTTGCAGGCTGCGCAGCGTCGATCAGCCAGCTTTCGGACGTGTCCTGGCCGCCAGTCGAGATCACGATGAACCGCTTCGTGCTTGTCAGACGGACCGAGACTTCAAAGCCAGGGTCCTTTTCTTCGTAGATCAGCACATCTTTTTTCGGGTTCGTGCCAAGCCGGTGGCGGTAAACGAAGCGTGGCCGATGCTCGGAATCGAGCCGAACGTAGAACAATGTCGTAGAGTCCGGCGCCCACGCGAAGCTCGTAACCTCGGGAATTTCGTGCGGCAGGTCGCGTCCCGAGACGATATCGCGCACGCGCAGGCGATATCTTTCGTCGCCGGTGAAAACGACCAGATAAGCATAGAGACGATGGTTCGGGCTGTGCTGACTGGCACCGAACGAGAAATGGGGCTTGCCCACCGCGATCGCGGCGCCGTCGGCCAGCACCTCCTTGGCGCCGCCAACGCGAGTCCGCACGATCCGAGGGTGCTCGGCGCCGGGCGCATATTCTCGCCAATAGGCAAATGGACCATCGGGCAGGGGAACCACGGACGCGGCGGGCTCGACACGCCCTTTCAGCTCCGCGAGCAACTGCTTGCGCAGGACCGAAAGCGGCGCCAGCACAGCCTTGGCGTAGCGGTTCTCGGCCTCGATGTGCGCGAGAATCTCGCGCGACAATGCCGATGGTCTTCGGATCACCTCACGCCAGTTCGGGTCGCGCAGCCAGGCATAATCGTCGATGCGCTCGATGCCATGCGTTGTCAGCCGCACCGGCTTGCGCACCGCAACAGGCGGCGCAGGTTTCAGGGATTTGCCGCCTGTACCCGCAAATACCGACCACGCCTTGTCCACCGCGTGGGCGCCTGGAGTCGGCGGGGCAAGAACAAAGGCCAGACCCACAATCGATCCGCGCCACCACCGCATCGGCAATCCCCCATCATGCTATTAAGGACCTTGAAGGAATGTATCAGTGGTTGTCAGTCGGAGTCCCATGGAGGCTGCCCCGTTGTGGGCTTGGTCAAGCCCGGAGAGTATTCCCTTCCGCTCCCGACATATAAATCGTTTCGTCACCCCCGGACAGGCGCGTCGCTTGGCATGGCTTCGGGGATTTCGTTATGCTCTCAGGAGGAGACCCGTTGTCATGAGCTACGTCGAGCGCGTCCTGCAACCCGGTGAGCAGCTCCGGCACATCTCGTCGATTCATTGGATCGTGTACTGGCCCGGCGTTGCGGTTGCGCTCCTGGCGGTGGCGGTCTGGTGGTTCAGCGGAACGCGGCTCCTGCCGATTGTCTGGCTGTATGCGGGATATGCGCTCGCGCTCGTCGCGATCGGTCTTCTGGTCCAGGAGTGGTTCCAGTGGTGGATCACCGAGATCGCAGTCACCAACCGGCGCGTCATCTACAAGAAAGGTCTCGTCCGGCTGCAGACCAACGAGATGAACATGGACAAGGTCGAGAGCGTACAGGTCGATCAATCGATTCTCGGGCGCATGCTCGACTATGGCAACGTGAAGATTCTGGGCACCGGCGAAGGCCTGGAGACGCTACGGACCATCGCGGGCCCGCTCAAGCTGCGAAACAGCATCACCGGGACCTGAGGTTTACAAAACGGATCTCACGTCCGATCGCCTTCAGTCGACACGAACCAGCTGCTCTTCACGCTCGCGTGGATTCAGATAAGTGAAGGGCAACCCAACAAGCAATACTCCCCCAACCACGTTTCCAACGGTGCTGTACAGCAGGTTGTGCAGCGCGTCGCTCACGGTCAGGGTGCTTCCACCAAGGATCGCCATCGAGAACGTCCCCATGTTGGCGATTGAATGTTCGAAGCCGAGATATACGAAGATGAACACGATAAGAATCAGGACCAGGATTTTGGCAACTTCCTCCTTGCAGCGCAGCGCTACCCGTACCGCCAGACAGACGATCCAGTTGGCCAGAATTCCTTTGAAGAAGATTACACTCCCGGGCTGGTGTGCCTTGTGCAAGGCGCCGTCGAACAGTGCATGATCGGGGGGCAGTTGGCCAAGGGAGCCAGCGCCGACCAGCAGTGCTGCCAGGAGGATCGCGCCAGCGAGATTTCCGAAATAGCAGGAAATCCAAAGCAGCGCAGCTTGTCTCCAACTTGTGCGCCCTTCCGCAAAAGACACGGTCAGGTACATATTGTTGCTGGTAAATAGCTCAGTATTCGTAAAGACTATGATCATCAGGCCGACGCCAAAAAAAGCCGATGCGATCACCGCACCCATGGAAATGTCGTGAAGATTTTGCTTCAATACCCAGTACACGAACACGACCAGAGTTAAGCCCATTCCTGCGCCGACTGCACGCAGCATGTAGCGTAACGGATCTTCTTTCAGCAGGCTGACCTTGCCGACGCCCGCGTCTGCAGCCTTCTCGACATAACCACGGTCAGTCATCATTGCCTCCTCTTCGTTAAGCACCGTTCGCCTCGAGCGCAAAGGCCCGCGCCGCGCCGAGACTATGTTTGCCGCCGCCGGCGACAATCTCGTCGATGGTTCGAGTGGCTCTTGCGTATCCTGTCGTGATCTTGTGCTGCGCTCTCGCTTGGTATCAGTCAACGCCCGACTGACGGGAGATCAACAGCCGGAGAATAAAAGAGTTTTTGGCTTCGTTTAGCCAACGCGACAGAATCTGTACACAACTTATAGTTGTAAGAGGGCGCTTACCGATACCGACGCCAGCGCCACGCGCCGTTGCATGTTTTGGTTTCGTTCCCCATCTTTGGCCGAAGCGCTCGAGGTATTTTTCCATCATCCCTCGAGGGCGATGCCGATCTTGCAGTTCTGTGAGTCCCCAGCATGTCGCAAGAGATTGATCGTGCCATCCGCTCGACCTTTCGCAATCCGCCGATCCTGGCCAGCGAGAATCGGGCGCAGTACGAAAAGTTAAAGCGACTTGTCTTGTCCGACATCAAGCCGCGCGGCCTGCGGGAGATGTTGCTGGCGCGCGACATCGTGGAGGCCGAGTGGGAGGTTTGTCGGCTGCGGTGGATGAAGGCTGCCATCCTTCACGCCGTGCTGCCGCGCGTGATCAAATCGCGGATCTTGGAGGCCCGCGGCATGCGCTCCCTCGATCGGGGGGTGATGCCCAAGATTTGCGAGCACGTGGCGGCTTTTATGGACGGCGATCCGAAGGCGCGGCAACAGCTCGAAGCGTTGCTCGAGCATCACAAGCTGACGGTCGACCTCATCATCGCTGCTGCCTTTGACGACCGCATCGTGTCGCAACTTCACATCGATCGAATGACCACGACGGCGTGGGAGAGACGCATCGCCGCCTATGCTGAACTCGACCGTCTGCGGACAACATCGCGAAAACCCGAGGCGCCGCAGGATCAGATCTTGGAAATAGAGCAAGAAGGGCATCCGACGGCGCCGATCGATGGCGGAGACGGTCGCTAGCGCATGACCTCCCCGGCCAAGATTGCGGCCAACCGGCGCAATGCTCAGCGCAGCACCGGACCGCGCAGTGTCGCCGGCAAGGCGCGCGCCCGCCGCAATGCGTTTCGGCATGGACTTTCTACCCCGCCGAGCCTCGATCATGTGGCCATGGATCGAATTGAAGACCTAGTCGTTGCCTTGACCAGGGATTTCCCGAGTACACTCGAATTTGAGCTCGCGACGCTGGCCGCAGAAGCGCAGGCTGAGATCGAACGCGTGCGGCAAGCCAAGGTTAGCATGGTCAACCGTACCTACGCGCATCTGCGCGACGAGGAGGGTCGTTTGTTGTCCGTCAGTGAGCGCGCCGCACTAGCGTTCGCCGGTAAGACGCAGATCCTCATGACCTGCGAGCGCTATGAACGCCGCGCCATCTCGAGACGCAATCGGGCGCTGCAGGCGCTGGCAAAGCTCCAACGAGAATTGCGGAGGGAGGAGGCGGTCGAATTGGTCGGACCTCCTCGTCCGAAGTCGCAGCTTACCCGGCACATCCCATTCCGTGAGAAAGACGTACTCCGGCTGGAAGTCGAGCAAGTTATGAGATCTTCGCCCCCAATGGAGCGCGTGAGTTTTTCCTGCACCTGTGAGTGGCAGCCGAGCAAAAGCATAATTCGCGTGCACGTTACAACCGATGGCGATCGTGGCTTTGTACACCTGGACTTTCAAGTCAACGGAGAACCAATCGCTCAAACATTTAAGCTCGCCGGCACCGCTATGCGGGTAGGCGGCGTGAGGTGGGCCGTCAAATGCCCCGAGACCGGCAAGATGGTGCGCGATCTCTATCTTCCCCTTGGCCCCAACCACACGCATTTTCGTTCGCGCCATGCCTTAAGCCTGTCCTACCGTTCGAGCTATCTCAAGCCGAATGAACGTTATTGCGAACGCGCCGAGAGGCTTATGGATCGGCTTGGCGTGCATCGCTGGCGTGAGCAGCCGCTACGCCCGAAAAATATGCAGCGGCGGACCTTTGCAATGCTAAAGGACGAACTCTGGGACGCATGGCGGCGCGCATTATTTGCGAGCCTCGGATGGTCGCCGGATGATGGCGTCCCTCCTACGAAGGGGCCGAGGGGCAGCAAGTCGTCGAATCAATGAGTGTCATCGCGGGCGACCCGCATCGCATCTTGATTATACCCACCGCGCAACATGCGCGAAAGCGCAGGCTGCGCACCGGCGAGGTCCACGATTATTGGCGAACAGGACTGCGCCAATTCCGTTCCGGCGCAGCCGAAAAGATGACGGGCGATCATCCGCGTAATACGGTCCGATGCTGTCGAGCCTGCGCTTGGCCAAGACGCGATCGGGGCAAGCCTGCGGTCTCCGGCTTTTCGCGTATGGGGTAGTCCCGCCGACGGCGGAGTGCCAGATGGAGAAGACAGAGTTGCGGAGCGATCGCCCTCCTGTGGAACTCGACAAGGAAATTGAAACTTAATCCGTTCGGCCCCGGCGGGTCATCTGGTAGCCGCACATCCCGCGTTCTACGAACAGGGCCTTGGCGGCATCATCCGAACTGAGTTTAGTTTGACCCCCAAATGCTGCCGTGATGCGGCGTCGCCGCGAAGGGTGAAACGTGCCAGGAGCTGCCGTGAGCAGATGCAGCAATCGGGGTCACGCAAACTACTCGATCACCTCGTCGGCACGTGCGAGCAGTGTCGGGACAATGTAAGTCCGAGCGCCTTCGCGGTCCAGATTGAAAACAAACTCGAATTTGGTTGGCTGTTCAACTGGGAGGTCCCCCGGCCTCGCCCGCTGCATAATCTTGTCGACGTAGTCTCCCGCGCGCCGAGCGACGCCACGTTCGATATGCGGTGCAGCTGAGCAGCGAGCAAGGATGCAGTTCGGTCAAACCGGTAAGGCGTGAGCAAAGATTTCCGTTTTGTCCTCCGCGGTATGGACGTCGGCGCGTCCATGCGTTACGGCGCGTCGTGTGTCCAGACCACAAGCAACTGCCAGGCGACCGAAAGCACAATCGGTCCGACAAATAGACCAATCATGCCATGCAGGAGCGTGCCGCCGAGGACCCCAATTAATATTACTGGCATCGGTGTTCCCAGGCCTTTTGCCACGAGCGGTCGTAATACGTTGTCGAGCAGATTTACCGGCACCATGTAGAGGGTAAACAGAATCGCCATGGTCGTATCCATCGCAAACCAGCTCCATATGATCAGCGGAACTATGATGACCGATGGGCCGATTTGAACTATTCCGAGCAATAGAACCAAAAAGCTGAACAAACCGGCCGCGGGAACTCCGGCGAACAGCAAGCCGATGCCTGCCAATATCGCCTGCAAGATCGCGATGCCGATAATGCCGCGTGAAATGTTGCGGATTGTTGCTCCCGCCAAATCGACGAACTCTTCGCCCCGCCCCGCTGCAACGCGGCCGAGCACATTTTTCATGGAACGGATAAATGACGGGCCCGGAATAAAAAGGAAACCGGAAATAACGAGTGCAATGGTGAACTTGAGCAGGTTTATACCCACGCTGCCTGCCGCGCTGAGCAAGCTAGTACCTAGGGGCTTAAGATATGGGGCCGCTTCGATGAAGGTGGCCTGAAGGTTGGTCGATGCGAGCTGCCACTTCTCATAGATCTTTTCCCCAATTAGCGGCCAAGCTTGTACCGCTTTGGAAGGAGGAGGAATTGCCAGACTTCCATCGCCAAATCGAGTAAGAAGCATCTGAACAGTTTCAGCCAAGCTCAGAGCGAGCCACGTCACTGGACCGAGCATTACGAAAAAGGTGAAAACAGTAATTGCAACCGCGGCCAGTACGCGATGGCCATAAAGTTTTGTCGAGAGCCACTCAAAGATTGGGTAGAGCGCTACGGTAATGATGATGCTCCAGATAATGATCGTCAAAAATGGTCTGATCAGGATCAACGACCAGTATCCCAAAAGTCCAAGGCAAACTATTCGAATTACGAAAACCACGAGTTCTTCGTTTGATGAACTGAGCTTTATAGAGCGATCTTCGTCGTTCACTGCTGCCGTCCTCTTTGGCTCAAACGGACATTAGCCGACATTCCCCGGATGAGTAGCCGTCGATCAGGATCGCGTCCGCCCCGTCAATCTCGACGGGTTGACCATATCCGCGATATGTCCGCTTGTCCCTCGACTCCGGCCGAACTCCGCATCGCGGCAAACTGGAGAAAAGTGCCACCAAGAGACCTTCGACAAGGCTACTCGCGGAAAATCATCTGGCCTCACGCCGCGGCGCCGTCGAAGGGCTGCCGCGCGGACCGCCAGATCGTCGCGTCACCGCAGCCATAGTCGCGGGCCAGCTCAGCCGTCTCCCCCGCGGCATAGCGCTCGGCGATCTTGCGGCGCATCGCGCGATGCTTGAGGCAGTCGTGGAAAAGTTGGATGCGGCCGGTATGATCGACCCCGCGGCGCTCGAGGAACAGCTAGAGCGCCGCCACATGTAACCGAGCGGCCCTTAGAACGTCGGCGTCTTGCCTGCACGCGCTCGGCCGTTTGCTACCGCTTCGAACCCTGCATGACGCGCTTGGCCAGCGTGGCCGCTATGCCCGCGAGCACGGCCTTGGCCTGCGGGGACGCTAGCATGTCGATGATCGGGTTCGACCCTTGCGCTTGCTTCTGAGGCTGAGCATTGCCACCGCCGAGGATATCCCGGAGCTGACCGGGCTTCTCATGCAGATCGGTCAGCACCTTGCCCAGGTCATTCGGTTCGGGTGCCACTTGTCGCGGCAGTGCTACGCCGCGCGCCGCGGCTCGCTCCTGCAGCATCTTCACGAAGACCGCCCGCTCTTCCGGCGACAGCTTGGCTAACGCCTCTTGCGCCGCCTGAGCGTACTGGTTGGGCGGCACGGCGTGTGACACATCACTATACCGCTTGAGAACCTCCTGATCGGAGTAGCCCTCGGACGGATCTCCTTGTTCGTATCGATCAACGAAATCCCGGTACTCTTTCTGCCGTCCCGCCGCCAAGTAACTCGTCAAGGATACCCATGTACAGCTCCTCCTTTGCGCATCGGTCGCTGCCAACTACGATATCTCTTTGTCACAACATTTAGTTCAGCCGTGCCCTGACCGACCGAACCAGAACGCGACACTGTACGCCAATCTATTTCCATTGGCACGGGTGCATAGCGACCGAAATCGACTCCGACTTTCTCCGATCGAGGCGCACGGTTTCCACAATCGCGGTAGGGGACGCTCATTGCTGAGCGCCCCCCGCACAGAACCGTACGTGCGGCTTTCCCGCATACGGCTCCCACCTTGGGTAGTGGCGGATCAACGATCCGCATGCAGTCCTACGATTGGTCCACCTACGCCGGCGCTGTGTCCGACGCGCGTGTAGCGTTGGATTGCATTCCCCTTGGCCCCCGCCCTTCGCTCCACCCACTCCGCCGCCGATCGCTCGGCTTTGTTCGCAGCTTCATCGCTACTATGGCTTGGTCTGACTTCTCACCTCCGTACATCGCCGGCGTTGGCTCCTCACCTTCCCGACGCGGACCGTTGAGGCACAAGGCCAATGGGTCAGAGATGAGACCTCCCAGGTTCCGATGCGATCCCTTTGCACGTGATGTGGCCTTCGACCCCGGCAGGGCGACAGCACCTCGCATAGCGGTGCCGCACATATTGCCTTCGAGCGAATAAAAACTCTCGGCCCCTGCGATATCTGATCTTTCGTGGCTCAATCCCACACCCCATGCAATCGCTGTGTACGCTTCGCAGCCGCTGTCGCCAGCGGCCACGCAACACTCGCTACCAAGCGGACGCTACTCCTTACTTGGGCCGGACTTTCACCGGCAGGATCGCACCAGCTTTGCCTGGCGCACTCATTCGATCACCTCGTCGGCGCGTGCGAGCAGCATCGGCGGCACGTCGAGGCCGAGCGCCTTGGCGGTCTTCATGTTGATCACGAGCTCGTACTTGGTCGGGCTGCTTGCACCGGAAGGTCGGCCGGCTTCTCGCCCTTGAGGATGCGGTCGACGTAGCCGGCCGCTTGCCGGAACTCGTCCACGAGATCGGGCCCATAAGAGATTAGGCCCCCGGCAGCGACGAAGAAACGCTCCCAATAGGCCGATGGCAGTTTGTGTCGGGCAGCTAGCGCGACGATCAGATCCCTATGACGTACGGCGGCAGCGCTCGCCATCGGGATTAGACCGCCATTCGGCGAGCGCGCGAAAGTCTCGATTTGCTGCTCGATCTCGCGGGCGTCTCGCATATTGATCGGGATCACCTCCACGCTGAGCGACGGTGCGAGCGCCTGAATGGCGGCGAACATGCTCATGGCAGAGGCTTGGCTTGCGTCCCGAAGGACTGCTACCCGCGTCACGCCCGGCGCGATCTGCTTGAGCAGCTCCAGCCATTTCACGCTCAGGCTGAATTCGAACGCCATGAAACCAGTGGCGTTGCCACCCGGCCGCGCCAAACTATCGACGAAGCCAGCACCGACGGGGTCGTTAACGATCGTGAACACGACCGGCACGGTGCGCGTTGCCTGCAGCAGTGGCCCTGCGGGCGAAGTGCCACCGGCGAGAATGACGTCGGGCGCGAGCGCGGCCAACTCCGCCGCGTGTTTGCGAATTTCGGAAGCATTGGACGTAGCCCAGCGGATGTCGACGTGCACATTGCGGCCGATGGTCCACCCCAATAGCGCCAGCGCCTGCAGGAACGCCCCGACGCGAGCCTGCCATGCTGGATCGTCCACGACTGCCGGAAGGAGCACGCCGATGCGCCGCATCCGCTCGCGCTGTTGCGCACTCGCCGCGAGCGGCCACGCGCCGCCGCGCCGC
The DNA here is from genome assembly GCA_963840535.1 of uncultured Alphaproteobacteria bacterium. GTDB lineage: Bacteria > Pseudomonadota > Alphaproteobacteria > Rhizobiales > Xanthobacteraceae > VAZQ01. Next base: position 364,566 of record CAWIZJ010000043.1, on the reverse strand, counting down.
CGAGAAGCGTTACGAACTCGCGCCGCCTCATTCGATCACCTCGTCGGCGCGGGCGAGCAACGTCGGCGGCACTTCGAGGCCAAGCGCCTTTGCGGTCTTGAGGTTGATGGCCAGCTCGAACTTGGTCGGCGCCTGCACCGGCAATCGGCCGGGTGCTCGCCCTTGAGGATGCGATCGATGTATTGTGCGGCCCCGCGCCACTGATCAATCTGATCGGGGCCGTAGGAAATAAGGCCGCCGTCGGTCGCGAAATAACGGAACGGATAGATTGCCGGCAGTCGATGACGGACTGCGAGCGCATTGATGGAGGCACGGTTCGCAATCGTGGTTGGATGTGGAAAAACCAGCAAGCCTCCGTCCGGCTGGCTGGCAAACGCCGCGATCGACCGCTCGATTCCGCACTCTTTGGAGGTCAACGATACCCACGTGACCCCGAGGACGGTCCGACCACTTCGGCCGCGCGCAAGAATGATGCATGGGGCGCTGCATCCGAACTGAACATCGCGCCAGCCCTTTTCAAGTTCGGCGCAATCTCCTTGAGACGCCCAGCCACTTGCCGCCCATTGCCGGCTCGAAATTCTGGAAGCCCGTGATATGACTGCCCGGTCGTGCCAGGCTGGCTACGAATCCGCTGTCGACCGGCTCGGAGACTTGAGTGAATACGATCGGGATCGTGCTTGGGAACTTATGAAGCTGTGTCAGCGCCGGATCGCCCGCGACAACGATCGCGTCCGGCGCAGATTGCACTAAGTCCGCCGCCAAAATCTTCGCGTTGGCGGTATTGCCGCCACTCCAGCGATAATCGAACCGGATATTGCGGTCTTCGCTCCAGCCCAGCCCTTGCATGTGCTGCGGAAGACTGCGATGCGCGCTTGGCCTGCTCATCGGTCGCCGTGTAGGCCGCGAGCAGTACACCGACACGCCGCACACGCTCTTGCGCGCGTGCCGCGAGCGGCCATCACCGCCGCGCTACCGAGAAGCGTGATGAACTCGCGGCGCTTCAATTGATCGAATTGCATTCGATGCCCCGTCAGCCAACCCGGATCGCTAAGATATCGAATTCGGCCGAGGCCTGCGTCAGGTGGTATCGGAGCTTTTCACCCAACCCGCCAACCCAGTCTGGTTTCGGTCCGGGTCAGGAGCGTCGATTTGATCCTCGCTTGCAACACTTCCGCTTTATCCCCGGGAAAGCGCACCAAAGGAGGGGAGATCATTCAACCGCCGCTCGGCGCGCCATAAGCCGACATCCGCCAGCCTATTCGATCACTTCGTTGGCGCGCACCAAAAACGATTCGGGGATGGTTAGGCCGAGCGCCTTCGCGGTCGTGTTGTTGATGACGAGATCGAACTTGAGCGGCTGCTCGACGGGGATGTCGGAGGGCTTCGAACCGCGAAGAATTTGTCGACGTAATCGCCTGCACGTCGGAACAGGTCCGGGAAGTTCGGCCCGTAGGACATCAGGCCCCCAGCTTGAACGTGCTCTCGAAATGCATGCATGGTGGCCAATCTGGCGCTGACCGCCAACGTGTTGATGCGAACCCGCTGCGTCGTAAGGAAGGGATCACTGCAAACATACAGCGCATTGGCGTCGCCTTTGACCGCCTCAATGCTTGGGATGATGTCCTCCGGCTTTCTGATTTCGAGCCTGAGTGCATCAAGGCCGAGCTTGGCCGCCGCCGCCTCAACCCCCTCAATTTCCAACCTGATGAGAGGGCTATCGACATTGCCAAGGACGCCCACTCGATTGAGAGCGGGTACTACTTCCCGCAACAGCTCAAGCCTGAGGCCGCCAAGGTCGGTCTGCAGGTTCGACAGACCGGTGACATTGCCGCCCGGCCGCGCCAGGCTAGCCACCAGGCCGGTTCGGACCGGGTCTCCGGCCGAAGCAAAAATGATTGGGATTGTCGACGTCGCTTTCTTGACGGACATGGTAGCCGTGGTGCCTGCCGTGACGATGACATCGACCCTGCGCTGAACAAATTCGGCCGCGAACGCGGCATAGCGGTCATCCCGCCCTTCCGCCCAACGATATTCGATTACGATGTTGTGGCCATCGATCCAGCCGAGCTCACGCAGGCGCTGCAGAAAAGCCCCGACGAATGCACTCCAGATCGTCGGCGTGGTCGCCCCCAAAAAGCCAATGGTCGGCAACTTCGCTTGCTGCGCGCGCGCCGCCAGCGGCCACGCAGCTGTTCGCCGCCCAGCAGCGTGATGAACTCGCGCCGCCTCACTCGATCACCTCGTCGGCGCGCACCAGCAGCGACGGCGGAATGGTGAGGCCGAGCGCCCGCGCAATGCGCAGATTGATCACGAACTCGAATGTAGTCGGTCGCTCGATCGGCAGGTCGGCGGGCTTGGCTCCCTTTAAGATACGGTCGATGTAGTACGCCGACCGCCGGTACGAACCGCTCTGGCGCGGCCCATCAGCTGCAGATCGCGCCGCTGCGGGCGAAGATCGGCCAGCCGGAAATAACTGGCACGCGCTCGCGCATGGAGAGATCGAAAATCATCTGCCGATTCTGGATGGCAAAGCCGTCGGCGAGCAACGAATCGCCTGCGGCGGACGCACTGAGATTGCGTCGAGAACGCCGCGTCGACTTCCTCCCGTGTCCGGCTCGGACGATAGTCGATAGACAGGCCGAGCCGTTGTGCCGTCTCATCCGAGACGCACGCTTGAGATGCGCACCGGGATGCTCGGGATTGCCCAGAATGGCGACCCGACGCAGGTCGGGCACGATCTCCTGCAGCAATTCCAGCCGCTCAGCCCCCGAACTCGAACGCCATAAGGGTGACGCCGGTCATGTTGCCACGCGGGCGCGCCAGGCTGTCGGTAAAACCGGCCGAAACCGGGTCCCCGCTCATACTGAAGACGACCGGCACCGGCAGGCCCAGTCCGCGGACCTCGAACGCGGCGGCACCCTGCGCCGACTATCAGCTCAACCGGCAGTGCGTACCAACTCAGCCGCCAGGTCCGGCACCGGCTCGATCACGTCGTCGCCGTAACGGACTGGATTGCCATGTTCGCCCTCGACATAGCCGAGGTCGGCCAGGGCGGATGGCATGGCCTGCGTACGGCGCGAGGCTTCTGCCTGCTGAGCGGTCAGCCAGCCGATGCGGGTTACCCTGACTGCGCCGTTACGTTCCGCGGCCAGCTCCCCGGCAGCCACCGGCAGAGCAGAAGGGTCGGCGAACTCCGTCGCTTCATTCGATCACCTCGTCGGCGCGCGGCGAGCAGCGTCGGCGGCACGTCGAGGCCGAGCGCCTTGGCGGTCTTGAGGTTGATCACCAGCTCGAACTTGGTCGGCGCCTGCACCGGCAGTCGGCTCGGCTTCTCGCCCTTGAGGATGCGGTCGACGTAGCCGGCCGCCCGCCGATAATTATCGAACACGTCATTTCCGTAGGACAAGAGGCCACCGACTTTAATGTACAAACGGTACGGATAGACGGCAGGGAGACGGTAGCGAGCAGCCAGCGATGTGATCTCCACGCTATGGGCGTTCAGGAAGGAATCCGGCATCACGATAAGGCTGCCATTCGGCTCGCGTGCCTGTGCGGCAAACGCGGATTCGAGTTCGGACCTGTCGTGAACAGGTGCTGCAATCGCCTCCACGCCGAAGGACGCAGCGGCGGCTTTGAAGGGGTTCGTGTAATATTCAAAATATGTCGCCGTTGCCGGGTTGAACAGGAAGGCGACCCGGTTGACGCGCGGCGCAATCTCCTTGAGCAGCTCCAGCCACTTGCCGGCCATCGTCGGCTCGAACAGGACGAATCCGGTGACGTTGCCGCCCGGCCGCGGAAAGCTCGCGACGAAGCCGCTGCCGACCGGATCGGCAATGTTCGCGAAAATGATGGGGATGGTGCGCGTATGTTGCAGCAACGCGGCAGTGGTGGGTGTGCTCTGCGAAAGAATGAGGTCGGGCTGCAGCGCGACGAGTTCCTTCGCGAATCGTTGCATCGCCTCCACGTCGGGCGTCGCCCAGCGAGTGTCGATCCGGATGTTGCGGCCCTCCGCCCAGCCGAGCTTCTGGAGCCGCTCGCGGAATGCAGCGACCCAAGCCTGTCCTTCCGGGTCGCTCTCGGCATAGGCCATCAGCACGCCAATAAGCCGCATCCGGTCGGCTTGCTGCGCGCGCGCCGCGAGCGGCCACGCTACCGCCGCGCCGCCGAGAAGCGTGATGAACTCCCGCCGCCTCATGGGCTTTCGCCCCTGCCGAAGATTCAGGGATTGTAGGCTATCACATTCGCGAAGGAGGCGCAGTTGTGCATCACAGCAAAATTTGGCCATCCAATGTCTCAGTTGGGTCATGAACGGCCCAGACCGCATCGTTGGGGTCGATTCCGGTTCTACCCCAAATTGCGGACGTTGGCCTACCGAGGGCGTCGGTCACGCTAGCCGTAGCCCCGGATGTAGTCCGACGTGACCAAAGGACAGTCGTCGGTTCGCCCGACCCGCTGTCGATGGCCTCGTCGGCGCGGGCAGAGCGGCATCGGCGGGATCTCGGAGGTCGAGCGGCTTGGCCGTTTTGGCCAGGTGGATCGACGTGAGTCGATCTGTGTGCGGCTGCTCGACCGGCAGATCAGGCCGGCTTGTCGCCCTTAGAGGATGTCGATGGAGCGTTGGTCGGCGACCCGTCGAATTCACTGCGGTTCAAGTGATTTCCCGGATCGGATGATCGTGCCCCGACTTCCGGATAATAAGCGTCGCGAAGTAGATGGCGGGTAGCGGTGCCGCTCCGCCAGCGCCACAATCAGATTGCGATGACGATCGCCAAGCGCTCGCTGATACGATCAGCACGCGGTCGGCGCCGACCAGAAGGCCTCACGCCGCTGCTTCGAATCGCGCTCGCGAATCGCGCATTCCAGCCCGGGCGAGCTCCTACGCCCGAACGACGTGGCGATCTGGATTCGTATGGCGCCGGAAGCTCAAGCCGCCCGTCACCTCGTTGTCGTTGCATGGCGCATGCACCGCTGCTCGGGCTGAGCCAGCGTCCGATCTGTCTTCAGCTCTTGGGCCGTTCTCGCAACAGTCCATGCTGTTTCGCGCCGCCGTGTTGAAATAATAAGCGCCGGTCACGTTCCGCCCGGTCGTGGAAGGCTCTGGCGGAGGAGTCACACCAGCCCCGGATGGATCTGGCCGCGCTGCTGAAATCTCGATCGGATGGTCGCGAGTGGCGGTCGCTTTGCGGCGACGCTGCCGCCGTGGGTGTACCGCCTGAGGGCGAGGATCACCGTTACGTGACGAGTGCCTCGGTCCAGATTCCGTTGGCCAGTCCGCCGAAAGCAGTCGGTCAGTTTTCCCTCAGCGCAACGATATTGGATCCGAATGTTGCAGTCGGGTTGCCGGCACAATCCTGAGACGTGGCCGAGCGAAACTCGGCGACAAGAAACTTTTCCTGGCGGTGGTTGCTCACTGGTACGGCGGCACAGCCCACGCCGGGTCCGAGATAGCCGTCAGCCGGCATCGCTTGCGCGCGCGCGCCGCAGAGCGGCAATGCGACCGCACGAGCAGCCGAGCAAGCTAATGAATTCGCGCCGCTAGACTGATCGAATTGCATTTGGTGCTCCCAGGCAGCATAGACCGACGTCGGATATCCAAATTTGCAAGAACGACAGGACGTTAAAATAGGAGGAATATGATGCCAGCCCTGTGAGATGGTTGGCGCAGTGGTCCAGTTCTGCTCTGGAAAGGTCATGGAACGGCGCGAAGTCGACATGTGCGGGTCGAGGATCCGAATTGCTGAACTCCCAACTGCGGGCATTATTCAGCTTTCGGACCGACTGGTCGAGTCATTGCCGTGTAGCGGCCTTTGCCATAAAGTGCCAATGCAACGATTCTGCACCGCAGGAAGCGGCCTACTCGATCACCTCGTCGGCGCGGGCGAGCAGCGTCGGCGGCACTTCGAGGCCGAGCGCCTTTGCAGTCTTGAGGTTGATCACCAATCGTACTTGGTCGGCGCCTGCACCGGCAGGTCGGCGGGCTTCTCGCCCTTGAGGATGCGATCAACGTAGCCGGCCGCGCGGCGGTACTGATCGATCTGATCAGGCCCATAGGAGATCAAGCCGCCGGCGGCGACGAAGAAGCGTTCAGGGTAGACCGCAGGCATCTTTTGCCGGGCCGCCAGCGTAATGATCAGATCGCGATCAAGGTACGTCCTGGCACCCGCCGTCACGATCAGACCGTCATTCGGAGCGCGTGCGAATGCCCTGATGCCGCGCTCGATCTCGCCGGCGTCGCCCACGTTGACCGGGCTTACCTCCACCCTGAGCGACGGCGCCACGGCCTGTATGGCCGCAAACTGGCCGGTTCCTGCGCCTAGGGTGGGATCGCGAAGGACCGCCACCCGCGTCACGCCCGGCGCGATCTCTTTGAGTAGCTCCAGCCATTTCCCGCTCAGGCTGTATTCGAACTGCATGAAACCGGTGGCGTTGCCGCCCGGCCGCGCCAGGCTGTCGACCAAGCCGGCGCCGACCGGATCGCCTGCGACCGGAAACACGATCGGCACGGTGCGGGTCGCCTGCAGCAACGCCCGCACGGGCCCGGAGCCATGAGCCAGGATGACGTCGGGCGCGAGCGAGGCCAATTCCTCCGCGTGTCTGCGAATTTCGGCGGCTTTGGCTCCGGCCCAGCGGGTGTCGATCCGCAAGTTGCTGCCGATGTTCCAGCCCAAGAGCGCCAACGCCTGCAGGAACGCCCCGACGCGGGCCTGATATTCCGCATCGTCCGTGGTTGCGGGCAGGAGCACCCCGATGCGCCGATGCGCTCCGGCTGCTGCGCGTGCGCCGCGAGCGGCCATGCCGCTGCCGCGCCGCCGAGCAGCGTGATGAACTCGCGCCGCGTACTCATTCGATCACCTCGTCGGCGCGGGCGAGCAGCGTCGGCGGAATTTCGATGCCCAGCGTCTTGGCGGTTTGCAGGTTGATGACGAACTCGAACTTGGTCGCTTGCGACACCGGCATGTCGGCCGGTTTCTCGCCCTTGAGGATGCGGCCGGCATAGATGCCGGACTGACGAACTACGTCCGTAAAGTTCGACCCGTAGCTCATCAGCCCGCCGGCTTCGGCATAATCGCGAGTGGGATACATCGCGGGCACTGTATGACGTGCTGCCAGCGTAAGGAGTTGTATGCGACGATCGCGAAATAGCGGTTCAGCGCTGACCAGGAGCGCATCGGCCCGCTTTTGCACAAGGCTCGCAAAAGCCGTATCGATGTCGCGATTGGTGCCGGCGATAAGGACTTCGATTTGCCGCCCAATGGCCACAGCCGCTGCCTGCAGGTCTCTGATCGTGGACTCATAATCAGGGCTGTTGGCATCGACGAGCACGGCAAAGAGCGCCGCTTTCGGCCGCAGCTCGTGGAGGAGCCCGAGCCGCTTCGCCGCAAGCTCCCCTCCAATGGTGGTAACGCCGGTGACATTACCGCCTGGCCGGTTGAGGCTCGCGACCACGCCAAGTTGGACCGGGTCCCCGCCGAAGGCGAAAACGATCGGTATCGTCGTGGTCGCGCCTTTGCCGCCAGTGCCGCATCGTTGCCGCCCACCGGCGATTACGGCCACCCGCGCGGCGGACCAGATCGGCCGCCAATTCCGGGAGCCGATCGAATTTATTGTGCGCCCAACGGTATTCGATCGCGACGTTCTGGCCCTCGAAATAGCCAATTTCGTTTAGTCCTTTGCGGAATGCCGCCACGAGGTTTGCGAACGCGTCGGGCGAACCAGGGCCGAGATATCCGATCACCGGCATCGCCGGCTGCTGCGCGCGCGCGGCGAGCGGCCATGCGGCTGCCGCGCCGCCGAGCAGCGTGATGAACTCGCGCCGTCTTATTCATTCGATCACCTCGTCGGCGCGGGCGAGCAGCGTCGGCGGCAGGTCGAGGCCGAGCGCCTTAGCGGTCTTGAGGTTGATGAACAGCTCGAACTTGGTCGGCTGCAGGACCGGAAGGTCCGCGGTTTCTCGCCCTTGAGAATGCGGCCGACATAGAGGCCAGCCTGCCGATAACTGTCCGTCTGATTGGCGCCGTAGCTCATCAATATCGCCGGAGTTCGATGTTCTCGCGTGTATTCGAGATCGTGGGCAGCGCATGGCGCAGCGCGAAGAAGGCGATCTGCCGTTACGCGAATTGAGATAGGCATCGGAGCCGATACTCAGAGCGCGGACCTTTTGTTGCACGGCAGTCGTGACTGCGCTTTCGATCTCGCTTTCGGTCCCGGCCTTGAGGACGACAATCTCTGCCCGAGGCGGCGCGCCGCCGCCTCCGAGCCTTGGATGACAATCGGCGTGCCCGGATTGTTCGGATTGACGACAAGCGCAATCCGGGTTGCGCCGGGAATGAGGTCACGCAGCAGTTCCAGTCGTTTGGCCATGAGTTCGTGTCCAAGCAAGGCCATTCCTGTGACGTTTCCTCCTGGCCGACCGAGGCTCTGGACGAAACCCGCGTCGACCGGATCGGAGGCGGTAATGAAGACGATCGGGATGGTCTTGGTCGCCGCCATCGCCGCCCGGGTGGCGACGTCGCCGGCGCTTGCGAAGATGACCGAAACCTTGCGGCCGACGAGATCGGCCGCCATGGCTGGCAGTCGCTCGAACTGACCGTCCGCCCAGCGGTACTCGATAGTAACGTTGCGGCCTTCGACGTAACCCGTCTCGCCCAAGCCCCGGTGGAATCCGGCCATGCGGTCCGCCCATTGCGCCGCCGACACGCCCTTCAGCGTTCCGATCACCGGCATCGCCGGCTGCTGCGCGCGCGCCGCGAGCGGCCACGCCGCCGCCGCGCCGCCGAGCAGCGTGATGAACTCGCGCCTGCCTCATTCGATCACCTCGTCGGCGCGGGCGAGCAGCGTCGGCGGCACTTCGAGGCCGAGCGCCTTGGCGGTCTTGAGATTAACGATCAGGTCAAATTTCGTCGGCTGCTCGACCGGAATGTCAGCCGGCTTCGCTCCTCGCAGTATCTTGTCGACCAAGTCCGCGGAGCGGCGCCGACAGCTCCGGGAAATTTGTTCCCATAGGAGAGCAGGCTTCCCGCTGCAACGAACTCTCGGTTGGCAGACATCGTCGGCAATCGCGAGCCCTGCGCCAACTTGTTTATCTCAACCCGATGGGTGAATGTCAGCGGATCACCGACAACGAGAAGGGCTCCTGCCCGGTCCTTGAGCCCCGCAAAGGCAGCCGTGATGTCCTCCGCTCGCCGAACTTCGAGCGTGGCAACATCAAGGCCGAGCCTACGGGCGGTTGCTTCGATCTCGCGCATCTCCGTTGCGGTGTCAGGAGCAGCAACGTTGGCCATAATCGCCAGCCGAGTGAGATCAGGAACAACCTCGCGCAAGAGTTCGAACTCGCTTGCCGACAAGGTCAACATTTTGGATCGACAGGCCAGTGACGTTACCACCCGGTCGCGCCAAGCTCGCGACTAGGCCGCTGCCGATCGGGTCCGTTGCCAGCGCGAAAACAATCGGGACAGTCGATGTCGCCTGCTTCGCAGCGAGCGCGGGTGCGGTTGCCGCCGTGACAATGATATCGACCTTCAGGCGGACCAACTCGGCGGCAATCTGGGCGAACCGCTCGCCATGCCCCTCTGCCCATCGATATTCGATCGTGACGTTGCGACCCTCGATCCATCCGAGTTCGCGAAGTCTCTGCTCAAAAGCGGCAGTCCACGGCCGCGCACCGAAGCCGTGGTCGCGCCCAAGAACCCGATGGTGGGTACCTTCGTCGCCTGCTGCGCGCGCGCCGCGAGAGGCCACGCGGCCGCTGCGCCGCCGAGCAGCGTGATGAACTCGCGCCGGTTCACTGGCCGGTATCTCCCGTGCTTCCGACCGAAAGATAGCACACCTCGGTACGGCAGGAGACTGCTGCGCTGCGGGATTTCGACCCGGCTTATGTCGGCTCGGGGTCATGAACAGCCCAAACCGCATCGTCCGTACTGAGTCCCGGTCTACCCCAAACTGCGGACAATGGTCGGCACATGGCCAAGGCGGCAGCGCCCTACGTCCCGATCGCGCCGTAATTCCCGATCGAGCCTGTCAAGCGCGAGGGCATGTAGCCTTCCCCAAGCCCCTGGCCGATCGGCTACGCGAGCTGATGCGCCGGGACACTAGCGAGGCTGGCCAACAGGAAAGCGGGCACACCGCCTAATGGTGAGGACGCTCGCCAAGCCAAGGATGGAGACCCTGGAACAGAAATTCGGCCCTGCTGCGAAGGACGAGGCGAGATGCAGGTGGAAGTGGTCCCGCAGCAGGACAAATTGCGGATCCCGACGTCCCCGCCGTTGTCCGCTCGGGTCGATTTCCGCTGCGCGCAGCTTCGGGTCTTCGCCGAGGGTGGCCACGCTGTGGCATCAGCGCAACACTCAGCACCTTTATTGCGGGACAGAAGGCCGTGCCAGAATTCAGCCCCGACAAAGTGGACACTCGCCTCTGTTCATGGCCTAGGGGACTGCAATGGGCGAAACCTTGCTTCTGCTTTCATGCGGGGCCGCGTTCATAACAGGAATCGTGATCGCGGCGGCAAGCCTTATCAGCGGTTAGGTGTGGGCCGTGAGCATATTGCTCCCGGTCCATCCGAAGGACCGGGGGCATTACTCTTTCGCTGAGCGCATCGCCGCCGAGCCGCGTTCGCTGTGCCAGCTTCAGCCCGTAGCGGATATAGGAACGAGTTGGTGTCTGCTGGCTCGCCGCCCCTCGCCCCAGCCTTTGAGGTAGCAATCGAGCGGCGAAGTCTTGTTGTCCTTCCATCGCGGGCTTTATCGCAAGGCTGCACCACGTTCGGTCGGGTATCAGTGGTGCGGAGGACTTGAACGACCGCTGTGCTGGGCCCAGCCTCCAGTCGCGACGAAACGTCAACCCGGCGCCGAACGAGATCGAGTCGCCAGCTCCGTCAGCCGAACAACGCCTTCACCCTCGGCTGAGCGATATTCTATTACGTACTTCCGGGCCCTCGGTATAGCCAGCCTCTTTCAGACCCCCTACGGAATGCGGTACGAGGTGCATGGAGCGCTCGATCAAGTTATTCCTAAGGAATTCCGATCACCGGCATTGCCGAGCTGCTGCGCGTGCGCCTTGAGTGGCCACGTCACCGCCGCGCCGCCGAGAAACGTGATGAACGCGCGCCGTTTCAATTGGTCGAATTGCATTCGGTCCCCCGCCAGGCAGGGCCGATTGCAGGATATGGACCCGCGAGAGCAAGATACACGGGCAGACGGGCTGGGTCAGTAGGCTATGGCGACGCCATGACCAGGTTCACCGCTGGTCTCGAAGGGACCTGGCCAACGCCCCCAATTAGGAAGGGCCAGAAACGTGATGCCGCAAGGGCACGTCGACGCCTAAGTTGAGCAGTGACAGTGGCTCGGCCTCCTCCCAAATTTCCGCATACACTGCGGTCTTGCGCGCTTCCTCCTCTGGACGCATTCGAACCAAAGTCGTGTGTGTCCTCTTCGCCAAGTTACTAAACGGCACTCCCGATACCCACGCTCGCCCGCCATCCAACAGGATTATGCGTTCGTGCAGCGTGTTTGCCGGTGCCAAACGCACCATCAAGTTTCGATGACCGCCAAGCCGTTGCTGCCATCGTTGAACACCTGCGATGAGCGACGATTTGTATTGCGCTTCATCGGCTAAGAGCCACACTGTCACTCGCTCGGGTGCCAGAATGGCATAATCAGCGAGGATTTTGCCGCCGGCATCAGGCTCTACCAGGAGGGCATCGTTTGTTGCTGTAGACAACAATTGGCGCATAGCCATATAGGCATCGAAATTTTCCCCGATCAGCAGGACTGACCCACGCAATTCGCTCGGGGCATTCAGTTCCGCTTTGGCAAGCACACGATGCAGACTGTTTGTTATCGTCTCAGCGTTGCGAGCCCGCAGCGGACCATCCAAATTTTCGCGTGCCACCGTCAACTGCAAGGCTTCCGCCATGCTGCCGCTCGATTTTACGAGTGAGTCAGCACGTGCCAGCCAACGTTGCAGTTCAGGTGTGATTGGGCCTGAAGCCAATTCGGGCATTTCGGCGATCAGCCGACCGAGTTCGAGATAGAGTCTTTCGGGCGCAATTAGCATGATGGAGCTGACCTCTGGCCGCGCCTCGCTGGCGATTATCGCCGGATCCGTATCACTCAACTTGAGCCACGACACAGGTCCGACGCCCCCCGGGCAGCTCGCATTCAATGGAGCACAAGTGACTGCCGGAACCACAAGCTACCCGTGGAGGAACCAGGGCGATCATGTCGAGATCTCGTGCACGTAGTCGGGCTTAGTTGTTATGAAGCGCCCTGAGAGAAAAAGACGGCCCAAACCAGGGCGGCCGCCCCGATGGAAGTCACGACTGCGAGCCATTCTTTGTAGCGCGCAGTCTCAGAAGTTCCACTTTCGAACAATTCGTGCATCACAAACACCCTCGACTGGATTTGTGTTCGTCGTGTGTCCGCGATTGTGCGAAAAAATTCGCAAAAATTGTGGAGCATGATGCCGCCTTTCAAAAATCCGGTTAGGTGTTGCTTTTCGGTCATTCGCAAAGGGAGGCGTTGACCAAATGTTGCGAAGACGAACGGTAATCGCCCACGAAACAGCCCTGTCGGCCTCGCGCGCTTCTCGGAGCGGCGGGAGCGCCGGGAAGCTCTGATCAATCACTGGTTATAATAGACCCCACGCCGCGCCGCCTGGGCTACGGCGTCGCTGCGCCCAACCGCATTGACCTGCGGTTCCTGCCGTGACCTGGCTGCCGTTACCTGTTGAGCCCCCATCCCGGTTTCGTTGCTGCGCACGCGCCGCAAGCGGCCACGCTGCCGCGCCGCCGAACAACGCCGGCTTAGTTGATCGAAGTGCATTTGATCCCGTGCCAAGTAGGACTGGATTGCAGGACATCGAATTGGCCGCGGTCAGTCAGGAGGTATTGGAGCGATTTTGCAACCCGTCAGCCTTTGGCGATGGGCCGCCAATGTCTGAACTGGGTCGTGTGGTGGGACTGGGACGGCACGGCCGGATGGTGCATCCACCGGGCCTCATGATGCTGGAGGAGCGGGGGTTGCTCCCTATGCTCTCCTACAAGGAAAACGAACTCGTCACCCGCGCCCTGATGCTGCGGCACTTCGGGACGTGGAGGCCAGCGAAACCGACAACAAGCGCCACGAGGAGATCGAGGAGGCCGCCCGCACCATCAACCCCAAGTTCCTCGACTACATCGAGGCCGTGGCGGCGACGGCCCTCGCCAACAAGAGGCCGATGGGGCCGCGCTAATCCGCGCCAACGTCCGCACGCAGCCTGCCGCGGGCGTCAATCTGCAATTTGATCCCGGCCAACCCCTCCGGGTCGGCCCCGCAGCGTAGGGTGATCCGGTGGCCGTTTCCGACCGGCGTCACGTCGCGAATGTCGCAATAGCCTTGGTCCATGTAAATGCCGATGCGGCCACGGTGAATGTCGAGGATGTTTTCGCTCGTCGGTTGCCGGCAGCGACGATACAGGTCCCCGTCCCCCACGGGGATGACGCACCACAATCCGCGATATTGCGGCGGCACCTCGGCCGCTGCGGCGGGTAGTGATGCCAGCATGGCGGCGGCGATGATGAACCCGCGCCTTGAGCATGTGACCCAAACCATCGAACCGGCGCCTAGCCCTGACACAAGACTTGAGCGGAAAAACGTCTCGCCTGCTCGACTATATCTGGGATTGGCAATGCCTTCTCACCAGTCGCGCTCCGATAGGCGATGCCATGTGCGTCGAGAAAGTTTGCAGCGGTCGATGCCTTGATCGCAAAATTCACATTTTGCGACACGTCCCCGCGCACCGCATTCAACTTGCTCACAACGACACCAATCAGATGTCCGCTCGCGTCAAGAACAGGACCGCCGCTGTTTCCCGGCTGCACTGGGGCGGAGATCTGGATCTGATGAGGATCGTCGCGCGGGCCGGCCAGAGCGGTTACGACCCCAGTGGTTACATTTCCAGTGGATGACAAAAGCTGTGAGAGCGGAAATCCGAACACGACCGCGCTCTCGCCGGCGCGCGTGGGGCGCCCTGTCCTGAAAGCGGCAGTCATCTCGGTCCGCCGCTCGAGCCTCAAAAGTGCCAAATCGTTATTTTGTTCAGCCGCGATGACCTGTGCGACGCCAGTTTGTCCGTCATTTCCCTTGACATAAATAGTTGTGCAATCGCCGACGACATGTGCGTTCGTGAGCATGTGCCCTGCCTGGGTGACGAAAAAGCCCGATCCGCTGGAGCTTGTTTGCGGCACCGGCGCCGTCATTGAGGGCCGGTCAGAGCGATAGATGGCCCCGCAGCTACATTCGGGTTTGCGGACTGCACGATTGCGCGCCGCATTTCCTCTATCTAGGCGGTATATCGAGACGCTTCCATTCTGCTTTATCTGATTACGACCATATGCAACTGTTGCATCGTAGATGCTCGCGAAAGGTTCGCTCACAGACCTTTTTTTGATCTCAGGATACGCGAGAGCCAACTGGTTCATCATGGCCTGCGCGGTTGGAGTATCGCGAAGCACATACGGGAACGAACACTCCCCTTCTTGCAAAGCCCGCAGATAGGCCACCGCAGGAAAATGGCGGTCTTTGTCCCCCACGAGACGATCAACAGCTTGTTCCTCGCGGAGAATTCGACTGAAATATTCGATGATCTCGTCAATGTTCACGCGCGCTTTTGCTTGCCAGTCGAGCCTGTACTTCCTCAACCGCTTGGCCGTAAGTCGACCGCAAACCGACGTCCGAACCGGAGCTGCTTCGCAGCGTCATGGCCCGAGATTGTCCAGTCGAAGGCATATGATCCCTTCTTCAATCCTTCGAAATACTTGACCAGTTCTCTGGTTGCCGCCGAAGATAGAGTTCGTTCAGCCGCGCCGCATTCTAGAGCTGCTTCACACAAATTCGCGTTGATGCTCTCAGCCGCGCAGCAGCGGAGCTCAGAAATATCGAGACAGCCAAAAACAAGGTCCACGTGGTGGCGTGCGCCGTTTGGAGACGCATAGTTGCCGTCCTCAGATCGAGTGCTCCGAAACTAACCGAAGTGGTACAGTCGCGCCCTTCGATGTAGCCGACTGTCCGCATCTATTGCAGCAAACGAACCGAGTACTGTCAGGACCAAGATCGCGAATAGGCTCGCAATAGTAGTTCGCATTGCAATTACTTCCCTCTGGCCCTTTTTGGGTTCACAAAAAGTTGCATTAAATGCTCGTGTTAGTCTTGTTGCTTTCCGCCAAACATTTGTTTGTCACTGATTTCGTCATCCATAGGCTGACATTTCGACGCTGTCCGGGGATGCGGCGTAGGTCCTCCACATCCCCGGACGAGACAGGGGTCTGGCGCAGACGATGGACCCCAAACCGTTGCACACAACCCAGCCGCTGCGTTCGGCATCTGGGCATCAGTGAGGAACTTGCTCATTAGGCCGCATTGCGCGCACTGACTTGCTAAAGGACGCCAAAGATTTGTTTGGAGTTCACTTGGCGGCCTTGCGTCGAGAGTGGGAAGGCGCGTAACGTGTAACGGCCGATGAGGCGTTACAGCGTTACACGCGATGGGCAAGAAGCGCAAGAAGGCCGTTGAGCCGACGCCTGCCGAGCTTAAGGCGATCTTCGAACAATTTTACGAACAGGGCGGGATGCGCGCTATTGAGGAGCGAGCCTTGCGCGAGACGCGCGCGTTGTGGCTCGAATTCATGGAAGCGGTGGCGAAGGCATATGCCGATGACGCCAGCGAGGACGGTTGGTTCGCGCGAATGGAGATCGGCCGCGAGATAAGAAGCTTGCGTCATCATCTCGGCATCAAGCAGACCCTCGAGCAACGCCGCGCCAAGACGCTCGCCCGCGTGCGCAAGCACCGGGCAGCCAAGAAGGCGGCACCGAGCGCCGCGTAGACCCTCCGATGCAGCCGCGGACCAAGTATCGAGTAGGCAGGGCGCATCGATCGGATGTGATGAGCACGATATGCCGAGAGATGTGTGGATATCCTGCGCTTGTTGCTTGTGATCACTTGCCATGCGTTCAATTCGGTTTGAATGCCAAGCACGAAGTGAGCAGCCGCAAGCGGTAGGTGAGCCATGGAAGTCTTTTACGACCACGTCACAATGAAGCCCCACGACCCGAAGACCTCCAATCGTATCTTTCGCGCACAACCACGTCCAACACACGTCGCGGACCCGATCGGGGACCCGTGGATTTCGGGGCTTCTTCATCGAGGCGGGACCGGACTGGATCGTGTGCGATTGCGGGTGGCGGCCTGAATTGGGCACGCACTACCGGAGCACGATCCCGATACAAAGACGCCGTGACCACCAACCACAGGGGCCACGGCGTGAGGTTCAACCATGGAAAGGAACAGCCTCCAGCACTTCGCCGCTCATCCGGTCGACCACCTCGATGCGGCGGCGAGACGGCCCGGTCAGCAGAAGCACCAGCAGCACCACCACGGGCGTAGGCTCCGGGGAAACGAAAAGACGCCGTGACCCAGGGGAGCCACGGCGTGAAGGATTGCATCAATGGAGCACGCCTCATGGGATCTCCATGAGACGGCGCGCCGAGAGGTTAGTCACGGCACGCGCCGGGGATCGAGGCGACCCTGCGCGCCAGGAGGCCCGCCGGCGGGCGGCGTGGCGTCGCTGGTGCGCTATTTCGCGTCCGGCGGGGTTGTGCTAGCCCGCAACGCGGGAATGCATCAGCGGGGCTTTCCCGGCGTATCCGAACGGTACGGGGCGTTGACTTATCGTTGACCTGCGGCGGGGCGAATCCGGCGCGTCCCGCTGCAATTACCTGACAACACAGCCATTATCGCGGCGGTGTGTTTTTGGTGCGAGGATATGACAAGCCCATTGTCGATCCTGTAGAAGCGCGGCGACAGCCGGTGATCCCGGGAGCAGCCATGACCGCTATTGTCGATATCATCGGCCGCGAAATTCTCGACAGCCGCGGCAATCCGACCGTCGAGGTCGATGTCGTGCTCGAGGATGGCACCAGGGGGCGTGCAGCCGTGCCGTCGGGCGCCTCCACCGGAGCACACGAGGCGGTCGAGCTACGCGACGGCGGCAAGCGCTATCTGGGTAAGGGGGTGCGCAAGGCGGTCGACGCAATCAATGGCGAGATTTTCGACGCCATCGGCGGGATGGACGCGGAGGCGCAGGCCAGGATCGACGAGACGCTCATCGCCCTCGACGGCACGCCCAACAAGAGCCGGCTCGGCGCCAATGCCATTCTCGGCGTGTCGCTGGCGGCAGCGAAGGCCGCGGCCGCGGCCCATGCGGCGCCGCTCTATCGCTATGTAGGGGGAACCTCGGCCCGACTCCTGCCGGTACCGATGATGAACATCGTCAATGGCGGTGCGCATGCCGACAACCCGATCGATTTCCAGGAATTCATGATCATGCCGGTGGGTGCGAGCTCCTTTGCGGAGGGTCTGCGCACCGGCGTCGAGATCTTCCAGACCTTGCGCAGCGCGCTCAAGCAGGCCGGTCACAACACCAATGTCGGAGACGAGGGCGGCTTCGCCCCGGCCCTGCCCTCGGCCGACGCGGCGCTCGACTTCGTCATGACGGCAATCGAGAAAGCCGGCTACGCCGGCGGCAAGGACGTCGTACTGGCGCTCGATTGCGCGGCCACGGAATTCTTCAAGGACGGCGTCTATGTCTACGAAGGCGAGGGCAAGATGCGCTCGCAGCCGGAGCAGGCGGGATATCTTGCTGATCTGGTTTCGCGCTATCCCATCGTCTCGATCGAGGACGGCATGGCCGAGGACGATATGGGAGGCTGGAAGATGCTGACCGACCGGATCGGCAGCAAATGTCAGCTGGTCGGCGACGATCTGTTCGTGACGAACGTCACGCGGCTCTCCGATGGCATCAGAAACGGGATCGCCAACTCGATCCTGATCAAGGTGAACCAGATCGGTACACTCACCGAGACGCTCGCAGCGGTCGAGATGGCGCACAAGGCGGCATACACCGCCGTCATGTCGCATCGGTCGGGCGAGACCGAGGATGCGACCATCGCCGACCTTGCGGTTGCCACAAATTGCGGGCAGATCAAGACCGGTTCGCTGGCGCGTTCCGACCGCACGGCAAAATACAATCAGTTGTTGCGCATCGAAGAGGAGCTGGGGCCGCAGGCGCAATATGCCGGACGTGCGGCGCTGAAGGCGATGCGCTGAGTGGCGGGTCATCGCGGATCCGGCCGTCACGCAATCCAGATATGCCGAACGAATCCGTAAATTGGGGCTATCGGAACTTCTCAGAGGGATCAGGGGCGGTATAGCGTTCACCGTCCACCGAGAGCAGCATGGAACAGCATCTTTCCTTCCGAAGTGGTGCGGAGCGCCGGCGGTCGATCGAGAGCGTGAGCCGCTTCGTGACGAGATCGATCGATACGGCGCGCGTCGGGGAGGTCTCCTTTCCATCACCTCGTCTTCGACCGCGTATTTCCGGACGACGTGTATGCCGCCATGCTCACGGCGATGCCGGTCGCAGCCGACTATCGGCCGATGTCCGGACGCAGCAAGGGCCACGACCTTGCGGACGGGACCCATACCCGGGTCAAGATCGATCTGTTCCCCGAATACATCCGCTCCCTGCCGGCTGAAAAGCGGGGGGTGTGGGACGTGGTCGGCCGTGCGTTGTGCTCGCAAGCCGTGAAACAGGCGTTCGTGCGCCAGCTCGCGCCCGGGCTCGAGCGGCGGTTCGGGACGGACTTCGCGCGGATCGGCATGTATCCGATCCCGGTCCTTACCCGTGACATTCCGGGGTACGAAATCCCGCCCCATACCGATACGCGCTGGAAAGGGATTACCGTCCAGCTCTACCTGCCGCGCGACGAGGCGACGCCGCATATCGGCACCATCTTCCATGCGCGGCTGCCGGACGGCAGCTTGCCGCGGCGGGTGCAGATGAGGTTCGCGCCCAATACCGGCTATGCCTTCGCTGTCGGTGACGACACCTGGCATTCGGCCGACACGGTCGGACCGGAGGTGTCCACGCGGGATTCGATCCTTCTCACGTATTTCGTCGACGCCGGGCTGCTGCGCCTGCTGCGCAACCGCGGCAAGCGAATCGGAAATTTCGTCGGTAACGAAATTCGTCAGTACCTGCGGCGTTGATCAGGATGCCCAAGTACCGGGCGGGCCCGTTAAAGGGGCCTTAACCACCCCTTGGCCATGCTGGTCGTATGGTCACCCGCCGGCGGTTTCGGACCTTCCTCCATGCGCTAGCGCTCTACTCGATCGCAGGGCTCGTGATCGGCTATTTCAGCGTCAATGCCTATACCGGCAATCGCGGTCTTCGTGCCAAGCAGGACCTCGACCACCAGATCGCCCAACTCGACGGCGAGCTCGATGCAGTCAAGGCGGAGCGCTCCAGATGGGAGCACAGCGTCGTGCTGTTGAGGCCCGAAAGCATCGATCCAGACCTGCTCGACGAACGGGCGCGGGCGCTGCTCAACTACGCCGACCCGCGCGATCTCATCCTACGCCTCCGGCAGCCCTGAGCCCCGGCGCGCGAGGCGCCCCAACTCACGTTTGCGAACCCGGCTAGCTGCCACCGCAGCGGAAGGCATGCGTGGTCATCGCCTCCGCTTCCGCCGTGCGGCGATTTCGGCTATTGGGGAAGCGGCCCCGCCACCCGTGCCAGCCCCCATCCCGAGGAGCAAAATGGCCGTCGCCAGCAATAGATCAACGGTCGAGCCTGTCGCACTGCGGGAAGCGTCGGCGGAGCATCCGACGCGGGTACCAGACTTCAGCAAGGAGCAGGAGCTTGCCGCCTACCGCCGGATGCTGCTGATCCGCCGCTTCGAGGAGAAAGCCGGGCAGCTCTACGGCATGGGGCTGATCGGCGGATTCTGCCACCTCTATATCGGACAGGAGGCGGTCGTCGTCGGCATGCAGATGGCGATCAAGACGGGTGATGCGGTCATCACCGGCTATCGCGACCATGGCCACATGCTGGCCTGCGGCATGGATCCCAAAGGCGTCATGGCGGAGCTCACCGGTCGCCGCGGGGGCTATTCCAAGGGCAAGGGCGGCTCGATGCACATGTTTTCGGTGAAGGAGGGGTTCTACGGTGGTCACGGGATCGTCGGTGCCCAGGTTCCGCTCGGCACCGGACTTGCCTTTGCCAATCTGTACCGGGGCAATGACAACGTGTCGCTGACCTATTTCGGTGACGGGGCCGCGAACCAGGGACAAGTGTACGAGAGCTTCAATATGGCGAGGCTGTGGAAGCTGCCCGTCATCTACGTCATCGAGAACAATCAATATGGAATGGGAACCTCGGTCGCGCGCGCCTCCGCGACGATCGACCTGCACAATCGCGGATCGTCGTTCGACATTCCGGGCGAACGGATCGACGGCATGGATGTGCGCGCGGTCAAGGCAGCCGGCGACAAGGCGGTCAAGTGGTGCCGCGACGGCAATGGCCCCATCATTCTCGAGATGATCACCTACCGGTATCGCGGTCATTCGATGTCCGACCCGGCCAAGTACCGCAGCAAGGAAGAGGTCGACAGGATGCGTACCGAGCGCGATCCGATCGAGCAGGTGCGAAGCCGGGTGTTGAAGAAGGGCCTTGCCGACGAGAACGCGCTCAAGAAGATCGACGCCGAGGTGCGCGCCATCGTCAACGAAGCGGCCGAGTTCGCAACCAATGATGCCGAACCCGACCCTTCCGAGCTCTGGACCGACGTCTACGCCGAGTAGGACATGGTTCTGTTTGCATCGATCGTCGCCTGTCTGGCGTTCGCCGGCGCGGCTGCGAGCTGGGGCATGGGCGCCTGGTTCCATGCGCGCGCGCTGCGTAAGCGTTCTGCGGAACGACGGCAGTCATACGCGGCGTGGCTCACAGTCGTCATCGCCATGGTTTCGTGGCCGTTTGCGCCCGGCGGGCCGGAGGGTGCGGCCGCGGCACACGCCGCCAAGGCGAACAAGGCACTGGTCGCGTTCTTCGCCTGCCTCACCATCGCAGTCGCCGCGACGTCGGTGGCGACCAATCTCGCGCGGGTCTCCCGCTAGGCCGCCAACGGGTGATCCTTCATGCCGATCCAGGTCCTGATGCCCGCGCTCTCGCCCACCATGGAGAAGGGCAATCTCGCCAAGTGGCACAAGAAAGAGGGCGATACCGTCAAATCCGGCGACGTGATTGCCGAGATCGAAACCGACAAGGCGACCATGGAGGTGGAGGCCGTCGACGAGGGTACGCTCGGCGCGATCCTGGTACCGGAGGGAACCAACGACGTGGCGGTCAACACGCCGATCGCGATGATCCTCGAGGACGGCGAGGACGCATCCGCGCTCGGGGACGGGCCGAAGCGTCAGCCGAAAGCCGTGGGCAGCGCGCCGCCGGCGAGGCCCGAGCAGCACGCCGCTTGCGCGCCCCCGCGTCCGCCGCCGCCACGTCGCCACCGCTGCCGCAGACGCGTGCCGAACGGGACGTTCCGGAAGGCACCGAGATGGTGTCCATGACCGTGCGCGAAGCGCTGCGCGACGCCATGGCTGAGGAAATGCGACGCGACAAGGACGTCTTCGTCATGGGCGAGGAGGTGGCCGAGTATCAAGGTGCCTACAAGGTGACCCAAGGCCTGCTGCAGGAGTTCGGCCCCATGCGGGTGATCGATACTCCGATCACCGAGCACGGCTTCGCCGGTCTCGGCGTTGGCGCTGCGCTCGCCGGGCTCAAGCCGATCGTCGAGTTCATGACGTTCAATTTCGCCATGCAGGCCATGGACCACCTCATCAACTCGGCCGCGAAAACGCGCTACATGTCGGGCGGCCAGATCGGGACATCGCTCGTTTTTCGCGGCCCCAACGGGCCGGCCGCGCGCGTCGGCGCCCAGCACAGCCAGGACTACACCGCCTGGTATTCGCACATTCCCGGGCTCAAGGTGATCGCACCGTTCGCTGCCGCCGATGCCAAGGGCCTTCTCAAATCGGCGATCCGCGATCCCAATCCGGTCATCTTTCTCGAGAACGAGATCCTCTACGGCCAGAGCTTCTCCGGTGCCGAAGCTCGACGACTATCTGGTCCCGATCGGCAAGGCCAGGATCGTGCGCAGCGGCACCGACGTCACCATCGTCGCCTGGTCGATAGGCATGACCTATGCGCTCAAGGCGGCGGACGAGCTCATCAAGGACAATATCAGCGCCGAGGTCATCGATCTGCGGACGCTCAAGCCCATGGATGGAGAAACCATCGTCGAATCGGTGAAGAAGACCGGCCGTATCGTCACGGTCGAGGAGGGCTGGCGACAATCGGGTGTCGGAGCGGAGATCGCGGCGAGCGTGACCGAGCAGGCGTTCGACTGGCTCGATGCGCCGGTGACGCGCGTCACCGGCAAGGACGTCCCGATGCCCTACGCAGCCAATCTGGAAAAGCTCGCGCTGCCTTCGGTCGCAGAGGTGGTCGAGGCGGCGAAGGCGGTTTGTTACCGGTGAGGATCACAATGAGCAATCCGTACCAGGCGTTGAACATCCCACCGGCCGCGAACGATCGCGGCGGGCTCGAGGTGCTGCGCTGTGCCGTCATCGACGGCGAGCTCCATCTCACCCTGCGGCCGGCGTTCCGCGAGCCCAACGGCTGGGGCCACATGTTCGCGGAGATCGCCCGCCAGGTGGCGCGCGCCTATGCGCACGAGAAGCGCTTCACGGAGGCGGACACACTCGCGCGCATCAGCTCCGCATTCGAGACCGGCATGAAAAATCCGCCCGATGTCACGAGCTCGATCGGTCCGCTTGGTGCATAGTGACGAGAACGATGACGAGCGAGGACTTCATGGCGACCTTCGATGCGCTCCACGTTCCACCGTCCGCCCTGGAGCATGGCGGAGTCGAAGTGTTGCGGGCAGCCATAGTGGAGGGCGCTCTCCATGTGTCGTTGCGCCGTGCGTTCGATGACCCGCAGGCCTGGGGCGTGCTGATCGCGGACGTTGCGAGGCACGCGTCACGCATCTTCGCCAAGGAAACCAGACTGACCGAGGACGAAGCGCTCGTGCGCATCCGCTCGATGTTCGATGCCGAGATGGATGCGCCGACCGACGCCGGCACCACCAGCGCGATCAGCTAATCGGCCAAGAACCTGCCATGCCGGTCAACATTCTCATGCCCGCGCTTTCGCCCACCATGGAGAAGGGCAACCTCGCCAAGTGGCTCAAGAAGGAGGGCGACAAGGTCAGGCCGGGCGACGTGATCGCCGAGATCGAAACCGACAAGGCCACCATGGAATACGAGGCGATCGACGAGGGCACGCTCGCCAAGATCGTGGTGCCGGAAGGTTCCCAGGACATCGCCGTCAACCAGCTCATCGCGGTGCTGGCGGAGGAGGGGGAGGACGTGAACGCGACGGCAGCGGCGGCCGAAAAGGGTGCGGTTGCAAAAATGCTTTCCGCTGCGGCCGCTTCACCCCAGCCCCCAGCCAAAGGGGGAACTGGAAGCCCGCCGCCGCCGGCACAACCACGACCATCCCCGGCTTCGACCGCAACAGAGTCCCCTTCCTCTCAACGAGCGGTTCCGCCTCCCCGCCGTGAGGCTGGCGAGCGAATGCGGCCAGGGGGAGCGAACCGCATATTCTCATCGCCTCTCGCCCGCCGTCTGGCGAAGGAAGCCGGCATCGACATCGGTCGCATTCAAGGCTCCGGGCCGCATGGCCGCGTCATCGCACGCGACGTGCAGGCAGCGAGGTCGGGGAGGGGCCCGATCGCACCCGCGACCGCGCCTGCACCGAGCTTCGTGCCTTCTCCTGCGCCTGCCGACGAAAAGATTCGCGCGCTGTTCGAGCCCGGCTCCTACGAGCTCGTCCCGCATGAAAACATCCGCAAGGTGATCGCAAGGCGGCTGGTCGAGGCCAAGCTCACCATCCCGCACTTCTACCTCACGCTCGACTGCAGCATCGGCAAGCTCCTGTCCGCCCGCGAGGAGATCAACGCGGCAGCTCCCGAGGACCAAGGACGGCAATCCGGTCTACAAGATCTCGGTCAACGATTTCGTCATCAAGGCGCTCGCATTGGCGCTCCAACGGGTACCCGAGGCCAACGTGACCTGGACCGAGGCGGCCATGCTCAGGCACGCGCATTCCGATATCGGTGTCGCCGTCGCGATTCCGGGCGGACTGATCACGCCGGTGGTGCGCAAAGCCGAGACCAAACCGCTCTCGGTCATCTCCAGCGAGATGAAGGACTACGCCGCGCGGGCGCGCACGCGCAAGCTCAAGCCGGAGGAATATCTGGGCGGCACCAGCGCGGTGTCGAACCTGGGAATGTACGGGATCAAGGATTTCGCCGCGGTGATCAATCCGCCGCACGCCACCATTCTTGCGGTCGGTGCCGGCGAGGAGCGCGCCGTGGTCAGGAGTGGCAGGATCGAGGCGCAATGGATGATGTCGGTCACGCTGTCGACGGACCACCGCGCCGTCGACGGTGCGCTCGGCGCCGAGCTGCTCGGTGCCTTCAAGGCGCTGATCGAGAATCCGGTGATGATGGTGGTGTGATCGGCCGGCTATGAGCAAGGACGAATCGATTCGCCACAATCGAGAACGAGATCTCCGTGCCGCGCCGGGTTGCAGCGATCATGACAAACGAGGGAAGGAAAACATGACCAAGGACGCATCCCGTGACAAACGATCGCTGCGGGCATTCGAAAAAAGCTCATTGACGCAGCCGAGGACCCGGCGGGAGCTGTTCGGCGCCGCCGCGCTCGCCTTTGCCGCGACATCGATGCCGGCATCGGTGCGCGCACAGGAGCGATTTCCGACCCGTACCATCCGCATTATCGTGCCGTTTCCGGCCGGCGCCACCACCGACATGCTGGCGCGGCTGTTTTCGCAACGGCTGACCGAGACCATGGGACAGAGCGTCGTGGTCGAGAACGTCGGCGGCGGCGGCGGTTCGATCGGAGCCGACCAGGTCGCAAAGGCCAGCCCGGACGGTCACACGCTCCTGTTCGGCAATATCACCTTCACCACTACTACCTCGTCGCTGCTCTATGCCAAGCGCGCGCGTCACGACTTCGACGACTTCGTGCCGGTCTCGGTCGGCGCCTACGTGCCGCTGCTGCTGCTCGGCCACCCATCCGTGCCGGCGAACAATCTCAAGGAATTCGTCTCCTATGCCAAGGAGACGACCACGCCGCTGTTCTACGGTTCGACCGGCCCCGGCAGCATCCTGCATCTGATGGCGGAGGTGCTCAAACGCGATACCGGCATCAAGATGGACCATGTCCCGTTTCGCGGCGCCGCCCCGCTGGTCACCGAGCTCCTCTCCGGGCGCATCCAGTTCGGCGGCGACCAGCTGTCGAGCTCGCTCGAGCGGGTACGCACGGGCCAGCTCAAGGCGCTCGCGGTCGCCACCAAATCGGTCGCGCTGCCGAACGTTCCGACAGTGCGCGAATTGGGTTTCCCCAATCTGGAGCTGCGGGGTTGGAACGGCTTTCTCGCCCCGAAAGGCACGCCCGAGCCGATCGTCGCGCGTCTGCAGCAGGAGATCGCGGCCGCCGCGAGGCACCCCGACGTGGTCAAGCGCATGACCGACGTGGGCGCCGAGCCGTCCGGCTCGACCCAGGCCGAGATGCGCGCGATGCTGCGCGAGCAGATCGCCCAGGTCCGGCCGGTGGTGGAGGAGCTGCAGCTGGTGGTGCAGTAGAAGCGTCTGTCTGTCTGCGGCGTTGAGAGTGAACGGTATGGCTGATACCGCCTTTGATATCATCATCATCGGCTCGGGCCCGGGCGGCTACGTCACCGCGATCCGCGCCGCTCAGCTCGGCTTCAAGACCGCCGTCGTCGAACGCGAATTCCTTGGGGGCATCTGTCTCAACTGGGGCTGCATCCCGACCAAGGCGCTGCTGCGCTCGGCGGAGATCTTCCACTATATGCAGCATGCCGAAGATTACGGGCTCGCGGCCGGGCGGATCGGCTTTGATGCGGCAGCGGTGATCAAGCGGTCACGCGCGGTATCGAAGCGGCTCAACGACGGCGTCGGCTTCCTGCTGAAGAAGAACAAGGTGACCGTCGTCTGGGGCGAGGCGGCGATCGACGCACCCGGCCAGGTCACGGTGAAGGCCGGGGCAAGCGAGCCGCCGAAGGGCGCGCTCGGCCCCGGCAGCTATCGCGCCGACCATATCATCATTGCAACCGGCGCACGGCCGCGCGTGCTGCCGGGGATCGAGCCGGACAAGAAGCTGGTGTGGACGTATTTCGAAGCCATGGCGCCGGACCGGATGCCGAAAACGCTGCTGGTAATAGGCTCGGGCGCGATCGGCATCGAGTTCGCCTCGTTCTATCGAGCCTTCGGTGTGGAAGTGGCGGTGGTCGAGGTGCTGCCGCAGATCCTTCCCGTCGAAGACGCCGAGATCTCGGCGTTCGCGCGCAAGCAGTTCGAGAAGCAAGGCATCAAGATCTTCACCGGTGCCAAGGTGACCAGGCTCGACAAGCAAGCCGACAGCGTGATCGCGGCCATCGACGACGGCAAGGGTGGCACCCGGACGCTCACGGTCGAGCGAGTGATCTCCGCCGTCGGCGTCGTCGGCAACATCGAGAATCTCGGCCTCGAGAAGGTGGGCGTAAAGACCGAGCGTGGTGCAATAGTGGTCGATCCGCTCAACCGCACCAATGTGCCCGGCATCTACGCCATCGGCGACGTCGCGGGTCCGCCGCTGCTCGCGCACAAGGCCGAGCACGAGGGTGTCATCTGCGTCGAATTCGATCAAGGGGCTCGAGCCCCATCCAATGGACAAACAGCTCATTCCCGGATGCACCTATTGCGCTCCGCAGATCGCCTCGGTCGGGTTGACCGAGCAGGCGGCGAAGGAGAAGAAGCTCGACGTCCGGGTCGGCCGGTTCCCGTTCGTCGGCAACGGCAAGGCGATTGCGCTCGGCGAGGACCAAGGCCTCGTCAAGGTGATCTTCGACAAGAAGACCGGCGCGCTGGTCGGCGCGCACATGGTGGGCGCCGAGGTCACCGAGCTGATCCAGGGCTACGTCATCGCGATGAACCTGGAGACGACGGAAGAGGAGTTGATGCACACGGTATTCCCGCATCCGACGCTGTCCGAGATGATGAAAGAGGCGGTGCTGGATGCCTATGGACGCGTGCTCAATATTTGATGCCCGTCATCGACATCCACACCCACTGCTCGCCGCGTTCGGAGCACGATCCGCTCGGCGTTGCCGCTGCGTTTTAATGACGGTGATTGGGGGCGCGTCCACGATACGACCCTGAAAGGAGTGCCGATATGGTGAGCGCAGATCGCGTCACCTTCAAGGGGAGCCTTGGTCATGAGCTCGCTGCTCGCCTGGACGCTCCGCCAGGGGCGGTGCGCGGGTACGCACTGTTCGCGCACTGCTTTACCTGCTCGAAGGACAGTATCGCTGCGCGGCACATCGCAGGGAAGCTTGCCTCGCTCGGCATCGGCGTGTTGCGTTTCGATTTCACCGGGCTCGGGTCCTCAGAGGGAGAGTTCGAGAACACCAACTTCTCTTCGAACGTCGAGGATCTTGTGCGCGCCGCAGACCATCTGCGTCAGCACTTCGTCGCTCCATCGCTCCTCATCGGGCACTCACTCGGCGGTGCTGCGGTCCTCGCCGCCGCCGCCCGGATCCCGGAGACGAAGGCGGTAGCGACGATTGCCGCTCCCTCGGACGTCGCCCATGTGCTCCAGCACTTCCGCGCGGACGTCGAAGAGATCGAACGCGCCGGCAGGGCGGAAGTGACGCTGTCCGGGCGCACGTTCACGATCACCAAGCAGTTTGTCGACGATACGCGAGGACAAACGCTCAAAGATCGGATTGCGGGCATGCGCAAAGCCCTG
This sequence comes from uncultured Alphaproteobacteria bacterium, assembly GCA_963840535.1. Taxonomy (GTDB): domain Bacteria; phylum Pseudomonadota; class Alphaproteobacteria; order Rhizobiales; family Xanthobacteraceae; genus VAZQ01. The sequence goes on along the minus strand of CAWIZJ010000043.1, from coordinate 336,802 downwards.
CTTGTCATGCACGCTCCCACCGATCAAATCGTCGGCATCGACCATGCCAGTGTCATCTTCGGCGCGGCGAAGCACCCGAAGAGCTTCGTATCTCTCGATGGTGCGAATCATCTCCTGACCGACCGACGGGACGCGGCTTACGTTGCCGAGGTCATTGTGGCTTGGGCGTCGCGCTATCTTCCCTTCGAGAAGGAAAGCCCGGATACCGCCAGCGCCGGCATTCTGGTTTCAGAGACGCTTGCGGGAAAGTTTCAGAACGCAGTCACCGTCCGCTCTCACCATCTTCTCGCAGACGAACCCTTGTCGGTCGGCGGTCTCGACAGCGGTCCAAGTCCCTATGACTATCTGGCCATCGCGCTCGCTACCTGCACGTCCATGACGCTGCGCCTCTACGGCGTGCACAAGCAACTGCCGCTCGGTCGGCTGACCGTGCGTGTCGATCACGGAAAGGTCCCGGTCGAGCACTGCGCAGACTGCGGCAAAGCCGTGGAAGGCCGGACAGGCAAGATCGACAGGTTCGAGCGCCTGATCAGCGTCGAAGGAAGCGTCGACGCAGCCGTGCGCGAAAGGCTGGTTGAGATCGCGAACAAATGTCCGGTGCATCGAACACTGGAGGCAGGCGCGGCCGTTGTGACGAAGATTGCGGGCGGTACCTGATCGAGGGAGATCGTCCAGCCAACCTTGCAGCGTCGGTATGACGCGGCAACGCCGCAGGCGCGTTGAATGAGGAAAGCCGGCGCGGAACGAGATCATCTCGCTGCGAGCCCTCAGGTTAGGAGCGGAGATGGCGGTTCAGTTCGCCACCGCACGATGTGTCTGCGATGCATTCGCTCGCAGTCGCGCCACCTCGGCTTCCAAAGCTGCAATGCGTTTGTCGCGCTCGGCGAGCGCGACGGCGACATCGGCAGCCTCGAACCGCTGCGGAATATGCTGCGGACAGTTCGCGTCCCAGGCGGAAACGGTGAATAGGATCACCTGCTCGGGGCGCGCCTTGTAGCCGTGCGGCATCAGCTGTGCCGTCAACTGGCCGTCGCTTTCGACGACGCGCGCCTCGCCCCAAATCTTCACTCGCTTCCTGCGCGCATAGTCAATCAGGAAGAGATGGGCCTTAGGATTCTCCGCCAGGTTGCCCTGCGTGATGTATTGCCGGTTGCCGGTGAAGTCGGCAAAACCAATGGTCTTGTCGTCGAGTATTCGCAGGAAGCCGGCCGGCCCGCCGCGATGCTGAATATAGGGCTGCCCCTCGGCGTTGACGGTCGCGAGAAAGACGCTCGTTTGCGCCCCGATGAACTCCGCAAGATCGGGAGTGATGCGGGTCTGCCAGGAGCCTCGTTCCTCCATGCGTTGGTAAGCGTGGCGTGAGCTCTTGCGGCTCTGTACCGCCTTGACGGACGATGTGAACGCAACATCGCTTGAATAGGTATGGGCGGTGCTCATGATCGCCTCGGTACGATCGCTCAAAGACGGATGGCCGCGTCACCGCCCGGAACGTCATTGCAGCGATGGCTTCGAGCGGCGGCTGCGAGCGGCGGGAGCGTCGCTGATTGCAGCAGGAGTTAGAATGCGGGACATGGCGCTTTCCTTTTGGTTGGCGGCCGGATGGCCGATGGTCCGTATGTGCGCTCTTCCGCCGGCCGCGACTATTCGGTAGTTTCTAGAGTCATCATTCCATATTTTGGAAGGTCAGATGGACCGGCTCGAATCCATGTCAGCGTTGCTCGCGGCGGTCGAAGGTGGCAGCCTTTCGGCGGCGTCCCGCAAGCTCGGGATGCCGCTCGCGACCGTCAGCCGGAAGGTGTCCGAACTCGAGGGGCACCTGCGGACACGGCTCCTCAATCGGACCAGCCGACGCCTCACGCTCACCGATGCCGGCCGGTCCTATGTGGCGGCTTGCAAGCGGATCCTCGAAGACATCGGTGAAGCCGAGCGCGCCGCTGCCGGCGAATACACTGCCCCGCGAGGCGACCTGATCATTACCGCGCCGATTGTGTTCGGCCGCCTGCATGTCTTGCCCATCGCGCTCGAGTTCCTCGAGGCCTACCCGGACATCGACGTTCGGGTCGTGCTCGCCGACCGCATAGTCAACCTGCAGGAAGACGATGTCGATCTCGCCATCCGGATCGGCGACTTGCCCGACAGCAGCCTTGTTGCGTCACGCGTCGGCTCAATTGGCCGTGTGGTCTGCGGGAGCCCAGCATATTTCGCCGAGCGAGGCACGCCGAAGAGCCCCGGCGAGCTCGGCACCCATGACTGCATCACTTTCGAGGGGCTGACGTCTCCAGACGCCTGGAAATTTGCAGTGGGCAAGTCCACCATGTCTGTCGCGATCCATTCGCGGCTCATCGTCAACACTGCTGAAGCGGCCATCGATGCCGCCATTGCTGGAGTCGGGATCACGCGCGTCCTCTCGTACCAAGTCGCAAGCGCGCTCCGAGCAGGCACGCTTGCCCTCGCACTTCGAGAGTTCGAGCCCATGCCCTGGCCGGCCAGTTTCGTTTACGCGGGCCAGGGACTGTTGCCGCTGAAGCTGCGCGCATTTCTCGATTTCGCGACGCCGCGCCTGAAAGAGCGGCTTGCGCAGAGTGAAGGGTAACCCCTCGACATGCAATTTAATTGTCTCGACGCTTGATCAAAGATGGGCGTGTTGCCGTGATACCGTCGTGCAGCCGCGAGACGGCCTTGCAGCGGGTGAGACGGCCTCGTAAGTAACGGGAAGGGCAGGGTGCCCGGAGTTGCCATGACCGTCATCCACGACATTGCGGACCGGCCGCGCCATCCCGAGAAGGCGCATCGACCGGACGCGCCGGCCGCGAAGAAACCCGATTGGATCAGGGTCAAGGCGCCGGTCTCGAAAGCATTTGCCGAGACCCGCTCGATCGTGCGCGCCCACGGCCTCAACACGGTGTGCGAGGAAGCGGGCTGCCCCAATATCGGCGAGTGCTGGGAGAAGAGGCACGCGACCTTCATGATCATGGGTGACACCTGCACCCGCGCCTGCGCTTTCTGCAACGTCAAGACCGGGCAGCCCGGCCCCCTCGATCCCGACGAGCCGTCTCGTGTCGCGCAGGCGACCGCGCAGCTGGGGCTCACGCACGTGGTGGTGACCTCGGTCGATCGCGACGATCTCGACGACGGCGGCGCCGGGCATTTCGGCGCGGTGATCCGTGCCATCCGCGCACGATGTCCGGGCACCACCATCGAGGTGCTCACACCCGATTTCCTGCGCAAGGAGGGGGCGCTGGAGCAGGTGGTCGAGGCCGAGCCGGACGTGTTCAACCACAATCTCGAGACCGTTCCCTCGAAATACCTGACCGTGCGGCCGGGCGCGCGCTATTTCGCATCGGTCCGCCTGCTGCAGCGGGCGAAGGAGATCTCCTCCGACTTGTTCACCAAGTCGGGGATCATGGTCGGCCTGGGCGAGGAGCGAAACGAGATCCTGCAGGTCATGGACGACTTGCGTGCCGCCAATGTCGATTTCCTCACCATCGGCCAGTACCTGCAGCCGACCCGCAAGCACCATGCGGTGGTGCGCTTCCTGCCGCCCGAGGAGTTCAAGACCTACGAGACAATCGCCTATGCCAAGGGATTCTCGATGGTCTCGTCCTCGCCGCTGACGCGCTCCTCCCACCATGCCGGTGATGACTTTGCGCGAACTCAAGGCGGCGCGGATCGCAAAACTCGGGACATGAGCGAGCAGGCCGTGCGCCATTGCGACGCGTCCGACCGGATCGTGGGCGGGAACGACACGAGCATCGAGCATCCGAGGAATTCGTGAGGCCGGTCGGAGCGCGCTGATGCCGCGGTTTTCCACCAAACGCCGCGTCCGGCACTCGGCCGGTGACATGTTCGACCTGGTTGCCGATGTCGAACGCTATCCGGAATTCGTGCCCCTGTGCCGCGAGCTGAGAGTACGCAAGCGCGTTTCCGAGCCGGAAGGGGTAGAGGTCCTGATCGCCGACATGACCGTCGCCTACAATTTCATGCGCGAGACCTTGACGAGCCGCATCACCCTCGACCGGCCCAACCTGCAGATCCTCGTCGAGTATATCGAGGGCCCATTCAGCAGGCTCGAGAACCGCTGGGCCTTTCACCCGACCGGGGAGCGGACGTGCGAGGTGGAGTTCTACATCTCCTACGAGTTCAAGAGCCGAACGCTGGGCCTGCTGATGGGCGCCATGTTCGACGTCGCCTTCCGTCGCTTTGTCACGGCATTCGAGCGGCGCGCCGATGTCATTTGTGCGTGACGGCTGTCGACGCGCTGCTGCCTATGCCGGCTCCTTGATGCTGCGTCCGGTCCAGCGCCGGTATATCCATTCGGCTGCGAACGATGCCGCGGCGAAGGCGACCAGCGCGACAATCGCCAGCGGGCTGCTGCCGATACGTGTACACGATGAGCACGCCGAACATGGCGAGGCAGGTCAGCAGCGACAGCCACACCAGTGTTGCATTCGCCCCGGTCTGCTTCAGCACCCGCAAGTGAGCGGCGTTCACCGCGGCATAGACCAGGAGGAAGGCGGCGCTTCCCATCATGGCGATGCCGGAAAGATCGAAGCTCAGCATCACCGCCACGACCAGGGCTGCGGTGAGCACGAGTCCGCCGGTCGCCTGCTTCCATGCGGTGCGTGACAGCCCGGCCGGCAATTCACCGTCGCGCGCGATCATGTAGCAGACGTTGGCCGAGCCGAACAAGGTGGCGTTGATGGCCGAAGCGGTGGAGAACAACGCCGCGATGGCGATCAACCGGAAACCGAACTCGCCCAGGAACGGCCGGGCGGCCTCGGCGAGCGCATAGTCCTTGGCCCGCTCGATTTCGTGATCCGACAGGTTGCCGGTGACGGTGAGCGAAACCGCAAGGTAGATGATGATCACCAGGATGACGCTGATGTAGAGCGCGCGCGGCAACATGATTGCGGGGTTGCGCATGTCGCGCGCGGCGTTGGTGACCAGCCCGAAGCCCTCGTAGCCGATGAACAGCACGCCTGCTCCGAACAAGACCCACTCGGCCGGGGGCCACAATTCGGGCGAGAGGTATCCCGGTCTGATGAACCATAGGCCCACCAGCGCGAACAGCACCAGGATCGCGACCTTGACCGCCACGATGAAGGTCTCCCAGCGGCCCATGAGTTCCGCACCGAAGGCATTCACCACCGTCAGCACCAGGACCGCGCCGACGGCGAGCGATTTCACCAGCAGCGGAGAGGATGCAGCGGGGACGAAGGTCGCGGCATAACTGCCGAAGGCGGTGGCGTACAAGGCGAGCGAGATGATGTAGCCGATCCACATGAACAGGTTCAGCCCGCCGGCCAGCACGCCGTCGCCCAGACCCTTCACCAGAAAATGCACGGCGCCGCCCGCCGACGGGAACGTCGCTCCGAGCCTGGCGTACGAATAGGTGGACAGCAGCGCCACGACGCCGCCGATAGCGAAGGCGATCCACATGGCATTGCCGGCCGCCTGCGCCACCACGCCCAGGATCGAGAAGATACCGGCTCCGACCATTCCACCGATACCGATCGAGACCGCCGCCACAATTCCGACCTGCCCCGAGCGGCGGCCTGATGAGTCATTGGTGGACCTGGAGGAGTTCGCAGGCATGGATTCAGACTCGCGGTTCGGCCGCTCGAGCACGACTGGGAGTTTCAATCCTTCACAGCTGAAAACGATTTCCGTCTTCGTCTCGTGTCGGCGTGGAACGTTTTCCTTGTCGCACGCATTCGAGATGCGCGACTGTGTGATTTTTGCAACGCTCTCGATTTATTGTCCCACGGCCATAGTGAGGAACTTTTTTTCTGTTCCCTTGTTACGGATTTACTACAACAGATGGGGGTGGGCATGAAATCTCCGGTAGTCAAGCGTTCAGTTGTCGTTGCAGGCCACAAGACCAGCGTCAGTCTCGAGGACGAGTTCTGGAGAGGGCTGAAGGAGATTGCCGGCGGGCGCCATGTTACCTTGTCGGATTTGGTCGCTACGATCGATTCCGAGCGCCGACACGGCAATCTCTCTTCGGCGATTTGCCTGTTCGTTCTCGACTTCTATCGCAGACAGCTTGCCGATCTCAACAAGGGCGACGAGCAGCCGCAACCGATGATGCCGCGCGCGGCTTCGGCCTTCTCGTAGGCGTGAAGGAGCGGCGGAGAAGGAGGCTAGACCTCCTTCTCCGCCAACGTACGCAGCATCGCGAGGGCCTGCGCCACTGAGGCGCGGCGCACTCGTTCGCGGCCGACGTCGCCATATCTGCACTCGTGGTGCACGAGCATTCCGCTGCGCGTCGCGGCGGCGAAATGCACGAGCCCCACGGGCTTGCCGGCCACGCCGCCGGTAGGCCCGGCAATGCCGGTGACCGACACCGCGAGATCGGCGGGCGCGTATATCAGCGCGCCCTGCGCCATGGCTTCGGCCGTCTCGCGGCTCACCGCGCCGAAGTCCGCGAGCGTGGCTGACGGAACACCGAGCATCGCCTGCTTGGCCGCGTTGCTGTAGGTCACGAAGCCGCGTTCGAACACGTCCGAGGAGCCGGCAACTTCCGTAAGCGTGGCCGCCACCAGCCCGCCGGTGCAACTTTCCGCTGCCACGATCCTGAGTTTCTTGGCGCGGCAGAGATCGAGCAGGTAAACCGCCTGTTCGATCAGCTCCCGGTCGGTCATCGCAGGCTCCAAGGCAGCCGCACGGTGGCATTGGCGAATGCCGCCATGCCTTCGCTGCGTCCGATGAATCCCAGTTTCTCGCTGGTGGTCGCCTTGACGGCCACGCGCTCGATGGCGATGCCCGCAATCTCGGCGATCCGCGTTCGGATCGGATCACGATAGGGGCCGATGCGCGGCGCCTCGCAGACCACGGTGATGTCGAGGAGAGCAATGCGGCCCCCGCGCGAGCGCAGCCGGTCGAGTGCAAAGGCGAGAAAGCGGTCGGAGGAGGCGCCGCGCCATTGCGGATCGCCGGGCGGGAAATGGACGCCGATATCGCCGTCCGCCAGCGCGCCGAGGATTGCGTCGACCACGGCGTGGAGCACCACGTCGGCGTCGGAGTGCCCTACCAATCCGCCCCGGTGGGGGATGCGTACCCCCCCGAGCATTACGTGGTCGCCGGCGCCGAACTGGTGGACGTCAAAGCCGAACCCGGTGCGCACGTCGCTCAAGGCGGCGAGCTGGGCAGCCTCCGCGCGGGTGAAATCGTCGTCGGTGGTGAGCTTCACGTTTGCTGCTTCGCCTTCGAAGGTGGCGACCTCGAGCCCGCCCCATTCGGCAAGTGCAGCATCATCGGTAAAGTCCTCGCGCCCCTCGGCGCGGGCGCGTCGGTGCGCGTCGATGAGCGCCACGAATTGAAATGCTTGCGGGGTCTGCACCATGCGCAAATGGGTGCGGTCGATGGTGCCGGTCACGCGCCCCGACCCATCGACGGTCTTGACGGTGTCGGCGACCGCGATCGCCGGCACGGCCGCACCGCTGATCCGCGCCGCTGCGATCGCCCGATCGATCAGCGCAGGCGAAACGAACGGGCGAGCCGCGTCGTGCACCAGGACGATGTCTGGTCGTTGGGGCTCCAGCGCCTCGAGTCCCGCGCGCACCGAGGCTTGCCGCGTCGCGCCGCCTGCGACCGGCGGTCGGAGATCGAGACCCTCGGCGGCGGTTCGATAGAGGGCGGCATCGTCGGGATGGATCACCGGCTGGACGCAAGCTATGCCGGCATGTCCCGTCAATGATGCGAGGCTTGGCCGGAGCACGGGCTCGCCCAGGAGCTGTCGATACTGCTTGGGCAATGTGCCGCCAGCGCGCAGCCCGCGACCGGCTGCCACGACGATGGCTGCAACCCTGCCTGCCAGATTTTGCAATGCGCTCCCACGAGCCGAAAATGTGCCGTTCCTCGATGGCTCTAGCGGTTCTCGAAGCGAACCGCAAAAATCGAGAGTCCCGTTCCTCCCTCCGCAGCGCCAGCGACGAGCTATTTTTGCATTGCAACACTTGCGCATTTCTCGCGTCTTGGTTAAACTATAAGCAGCTATGAGCTTTCGCCTAATTCCTAGGCAAGGATCTCTAAGTGGCTTCAGTTGCGCCTCTTTCCAGGCCTGTGCGGTTGGCCGATCGGCAATGTGACGGTGCCGATCGGGGTCGTTCTGGCGCCGATGTCGGGCATAACCGACGGTCCTTTTCGGCGCTGCGTCGAGCGGCTCGGCGCCGCCCTGGTGGTATCGGAAATGACCGCCAGCGAGGACTTGGCGGGAGGTCGTCCGGACGCGTTGCTGCGTGCCGAAGGACGCGGGCTCGGTTTTCACGCGGTCCAGCTCGTGGGTTGCGCGGCGCGCTGGATGGCCGAGGGCGCGCGCATTGCCGAAGCGGCCGGTGCCGACATCATCGATATCAATATGGGTTGTCCCGCGCGCCACGTGATCGGCGGACAGTCGGGTTCAGCCCTCATGCGCGATCTTGGCCTGGCGATGTCTTTGATCGAGGCCACGGTGCGCGCGGTTTCGGTGCCGGTAACGCTCAAGATGCGACTGGGCTGGGATGATCGCTCGATCAACGCGCCGGAGCTCGCCCGCCGCGCCGAGCTCGAAGGGATTCGCCTTGTCACCGTGCATGGGCGCACGCGCTGCCAGTTCTACAACGGCCGCGCCGACTGGAACGCCGTGCGCGCGGTCAAGGACCGCGTCTCCATTCCGGTCATCGTCAACGGCGACATCGGCAGCGTGCACGATGCCGACATCGCGCTTGCGAACTCGGGTGCGGACGGGGTGATGATCGGCCGTGCCGCGCGCGGGCGGCCCTGGCTGCCCGGACAGGTGGCGCGTGCCCTTGCCGGCGGCCGACCCGAGGCCGCGCCCCCGCTTGCCGTGCAACACGCTCTGATCGATGGGCTCTACCGCGAGATGCTCGCCCATCACGGTCGAGCGGTCGGGCGCCGTCATGCTCGCAAGCATCTGGGTTGGGCCCTCGATGCTGCGGCCGCGACGGCAGGCGCGCCCGCGCCGCTACTTCAGTTCCATCGCATGCGCGTGCTGACCGCCGACGATCCCGTGCAGGTCCGCCGCCATCTTGCGGCCGCCTATGACGTTTTTGGCGAGCTTGCCGCGAGCGGGAGGATGGCGGCATGAGCCGGTTCGAGCCCATGCCCACCCTCCCGTCCGGTACCGCCGACGCGGTGCTCGATGCGCTGCCTCATCCCGTGATCCTGGTAGCGGCCGACGGCCGCATCGCCAACGGCAATTCCGCGGCTGAATCCTTCTTTGAAGCCTCTTTGCCCCTGCTGCGTCGGCATCGGTTGCGCGATCTGGTGCCGTTCGGCAGCCCCTTGCTGTCCCTCATCGACCAGGTGCGCGGCCGAGGCGCTGCGGTCAACGAATACAAGGTCGATCTCGGAACCCCGCGCAATCCCGGCGAGCGCTTGGTGGACCTGCACGTCGCGCCGCTGCCGGAGCGGCCCGACCACGTCGTCGTGATGCTGCAGGAGCGCACCATCGCGGACAAGATGGACCGTCAACTCACCCACCGCGGCGCTGCGCGCTCGGTCATCGCGCTCGCTGCCATGCTGGCTCACGAGATCAAGAATCCTCTTTCCGGCATTCGCGGAGCGGCGCAGTTGCTCGAGCAATCGGCGGGCGACGACGATCGCACCCTGACTCGGCTCATCTGCGAGGAGGCCGACCGCATCGTGAAGCTGGTCGACCGCATGGAAGTGTTCACCGACGAGCGCCCGGTCGAGCGGGCGCCGGTCAACATCCACGCCGTGCTCGAACACGTCAAGCGGCTCACGCATTCCGGCTTCGCGCGCCACATCAGGTTCGTCGAGGAGTATGATCCATCGCTGCCGCCGGTACTCGCCAACCGTGATCAGCTGATCCAGGTATTCCTCAATCTCGTCAAGAATGCCGCCGAGGCAATCGGGCAGGGCGCGACCGACGGGGAAATCCAGCTGACCACGGCGTTCCGACCGGGTGTGCGCTTGTCGCGTCCGGGCAGCAAGACGCGGGTCTCGCTGCCGCTCGAATTCTGCGTCAAGGACAACGGGCCCGGCGTCGCCGAGGACCTGCTGCCCCATCTTTTCGACCCGTTCGTGACCACCAAGGTGTCCGGGTCGGGGCTCGGGCTCGCGCTGGTCGCCAAGATCGTCGGCGACCACGGCGGGATCGTCGAATGCGAGTCGCAACCGCGACGGACCACCTTTCGCGTGCTCATGCCCATGTTCCTGGGTGACGTCGCCGAGCCGGGCGGCGCTGCCTGAAGAGGAAGAATATGCCTGCTGGAAGCATTCTGGTGGCGGATGACGATGCGGCGATCCGCACAGTGCTCAATCAAGCGTTGTCACGTGCAGGTTACGAGGTCCGCTCGACCAGCAATGCTGCGACGCTCTGGCGCTGGGTGAGTCAGGGGGAGGGTGACCTCGTCATCACGGACGTGGTGATGCCGGACGAGAACGCCTTCGACCTCCTGCCGCGCATCAAGAAGATGCGGCCGGAGCTGCCGGTCATCGTCATGAGCGCGCAGAACACGTTCATGACGGCTGTGCGTGCCTCCGAGCGCGGCGCCTACGAATACCTGCCCAAGCCGTTCGATCTCAAGGAGCTGATAGGCATCGTCGGGCGCGCGCTTTCGGAGCCGACCCAACGCAGCAGGCCGGCGGCCAAGCCCGAGGATCTCGAATCGATCCCCTTGATAGGCCGATCGCCGGCGATGCAGGAAATCTATCGCGTGCTCGCTCGCCTGATGCAGACCGATCTCACCGTCATGATCAGCGGGGAGTCCGGTACGGGCAAGGAGTTGGTGGCGCGTGCGCTGCACGACTACGGCAAGCGCCGTAGCGGCCCATTGGTCGCGATCAACATGGCGGCGATCCCGCGCGACCTCATCGAGTCCGAGTTGTTCGGTCACGAGAAGGGCGCCTTCACCGGCGCCAACACCCGCAGCTCTGGCCGCTTCGAGCAGGCGGAGGGTGGGACGCTCTTCCTCGACGAGATCGGCGACATGCCGATGGAGGCGCAGACCCGGCTGCTGCGCGTGTTGCAGCAGGGCGAATACACCACCGTCGGCGGTCGTACGCCGATCAAGGCCGACGTGCGCATCATCGCCGCCACCAACAAGGATCTGCGCATCCTCATCCAGCAGGGGCTGTTCCGCGAGGACCTGTTCTTCCGCCTCAACGTCGTACCGCTCAGACTGCCGCCGCTGCGCGAGCGCGTCGAGGACGTGCCAGACCTCATCCGGCACTTCTTCGCGCTGGTGGAGCGCGAGGGCCTGCCGGCAAAGCAGCTCGATCAAGCCGCGTTCGAGCGTCTCAAGCGACACCGTTGGCCCGGCAATGTGCGCGAGCTCGAGAACCTCGCCCGCAGACTCGCCGCGCTGTATCCGCAGGAGATGATCTCGGTTCCGGTGATCGATGCCGAGCTCTCCCAGCCGTCCATGACTTCCGCCGACGGGGATCCGCGTGCTGAGGAAGGACTCTGCGCCGCGGTCGAGCGGCACCTGGCCGGCTATTTTGCGAGCTTCGGCCATGAGTTGCCGCCGCCGGGCCTCTACCACCGCGTACTGCGGGAGATCGAGCACCCTCTCATTTCGGCCACCCTCGCGGCCACCCGCGGCAACCAGATCCGCGCCGCGGATCTGCTCGGAGTGAATCGCAATACCTTGCGCAAGAAGATCCGAGATCTCGACATTCAGGTGTTCCGCAGCAGCGGGTAGAGGACGCTCGCGGAACTTGACCGTGCCGTCGCCGGCTTGCAGATTTCGCCGGACGCCCATCACCGAGGGCCGGGGAGCACTTGCGGCATGGGGAATCCGCGCGAATGGCTGCTGGCTACCGTGACGGTCGCCCTCACGATTGCGACCTGTCTCTTGCTCGCCGAGTTGGTCCTTCGTTTCCTGCCGGTTGCCTCGGCGATGTACACGGCCCCGGTGACCGCACGGAATCCGGTGTTTCGCTTCGCCCCAAACCGCGACTTCGTGTACTCGCGTGACTGGGATATGGCATTGGCCAATCGGGGCCATGTGAACAACGCCGGTTTCGTCAACGATCAGGACTATCGGAAGGACGGGGAGCTTCCGCTGCTAGCCGTGATCGGCGACTCCATGATCGAGGCAGCGATGGTCCCGTATCGCGACACGCTCCAGGGTCGGCTTGCCGAGCTGCTGGCGGGCAAGTTGCGGGTCTACAGCTTCGCCACTGCCGGCGCTCCGCTCAGCCAATACTTGATCTGGGCCCGCCATGCGGTTCGCGAGTACGGAGCCCAGGCCCTCATCATCAACGTGGTCGGCAATGATTTCGACGAGAGCCATTCGGCGTACAAGACTTCGCCGGGGTTCTGGCACTATGTCCCCGATGTGGACGGGACACTGCGGCTTCGGCTGTTCGAGTACCGCCCGGGGCGGCTGCGTGACGTCGTGGTTGCGAGCGCGCTTGCCCGATATCTGCTCTTCAACATGCAAGTCACCGCACACTGGGTCGGGCTGAGATCGTTTCTGCTCGACCGACCCGCGAGCGCGGCGCTCGAAAATGCCGATGGCAACGCCGGTCGAACGGCAAATGCGCGATTCGCTCGCGGCGGTCGATGCGTTCTTCCGAGACCTGCCCGAATACGCGGGTTTGCCGCCATCGCGGATTCAATTCACGGTAGACGGATTTCGTTATCCTGCTGTCGCTGCGGCCCAAGTCGGAGGCTATTTCGATCGCATGCGTCGAGTTCGTATTGGAGAAGGCCCTCTCGCTCGGCTATCACGCCATCGACCTCGATCGGACGTTCTTTGAACGTCATCGCCGCACCGGCGAGCATTTCGAATTCGTACGTGACGGTCATTGGAGCGCCGTCGGTCATGCAGCGGTCGTCGATGCAGTGATGGAGTTGCGCTTCATGCGGCGGTTGCTATCCGGATCCGACCATGCTCACGGGGAAGAACTCCAGACGTGATGCGTTTTCGGCATGCCGAGGGCACGTCCGGGCGGCCCGATCGCTGCATTGGCATTGTTGAACGGACGGGAAATTCCTGATATCGGAGCAGGCTCCTCCGAAACTCCGTAGTCGCGATGCGTTCAAAATCAGCATCAAACAGATCTTTTGGTCTCCTGATCGTGGTTGTCTTGACGCTCGTCGGCGGCGCCCGGTATTGGGCCGCGCGAGAAGGATATCTTCCTTGGCTCTCGCTGGCGGCGCTTTTTCTTGCGGTGTCTGTTGTGATGCCGCGATTGCTCTCGCCGTTGAAGCGGGGCTGGCTTAAGCTCGGTTCCGTGCTGCATCGCCTCATCACCCCGATAACCCTGGGACTTCTCTACGTGTTCTCGATTCTGCTGGTCGGCTCGTTGGCGCGCCTGTTCAAGAAGGAGTTGCTCTCCTTGCGGTTTGACGATGGCGCGCGTTCCTACTGGATCAAGCGCGATCCCCCGGGACCGAGCCCGGTATCACTGAAGAACCAGTTCTGATCGTGGTCCCCGCCTTGACAGCGAGATGCGGCTGGTGGATCGCCGTTGATCATGGACGAGGTGAACGTGCCGGTCAGTAGTCCGCAGGCGCCGAACGGCCCATCGGAAGCACGGTCGGGAAGCCGCTCTGCGATCGTCCCGCTCCTGCGATGTCCGATCGATGGCGAATCTCTGGTGTTGGATCGAGACGCAACCCAATTGAGAGACGCCAACCATGCCTATGCGATCGACGAGGGCATACCGCTGCTGTTGGTGACCCGCAATAAATCCGATGCAGACGCGGACGAAGTGACCCGGACCGTGAAGGAGTTCTACGAGCAGACGCCGTTCCCGAACTATGACGGATTGGACACTCGTGACAGCCTGCGGAACAAAGTACGCGCGAGCGTCGTCGCCCGATTGCTGAATGATCAGATTCCAAACCGCGCCTTGATTCTCGACATCGGCTGCGGAACCGGCCAGATGACCAATTTCCTGGCGATGGCCTGGGGTCGAACGGTGGTCGGCTCGGATATCTCCTTCAATTCACTCAAGCTGGCCGCCCGCTTTCGGGATCGAATGTCGATCAATAATGCTCACTTCGTACAGATGAACCTGCTGGAGCCGTTCTTTCTCGAGCAGAGCTTCGATGTCGTCGTTTGCAACGGTGTGCTTCACCATATCGGGGACGCCGCCGCCGGTTTCACGTCCATCCAGCGTCTCGTGAAGCCCGGCGGCCACATCGTCATCGGGCTCTACAATTGGCTCGGCCGGATGCCGACACAATGGGTACGCTCGCTGATGGGAATGTGCGGCGGCTCTGCGGCGTTGCTAGACAGCAGAATGCATCGCGAGCACGATCGCGGCGGCCGGCGAGCATGGCTCAGGGATCAGTACAAGCATCCGCACGAGACCAAGCACTCGATGGACGAGGTCCTGCAGTGGTTCGACGACGCCGGATTCGACTTCGTGTCGTGCATACCGACCATCGGCGATGTCGATTTCTCGGCAGAAATGAAGCTTTTCGAGCAGCACTCTCGAGGCACGTATCTGGACCGGCTGTCCACCGAGCTCGAGATGTTGCTGAGCGGCGGCATCGACGGGGGCTCGTACATCATGATCGGCCGCAAGCGCACTTGACATGAGGATCCTCGGACTTTCGGCATTCTACCACGACAGTGCCGCCGCCCTGGTGCAGGACGGATATGTCACTGCGGCTGCGCAGGAAGAACGCTTCACGCGCAAGAAATTCGACGATGCCTTTCCACGGCACGCAGTCGAATATTGCCTCGGCGACGCACGAATGCGACTTCGCGACGTCGACTACGTGGTCTTCTATGACAAGCCGTTCCTCAAGTTCGAGCGTCTGCTGGAGACCTATCTCGCATTCACTCCGCGAGGGTTCGGCTCGTTTCTGAAGGCAATGCCGGTCTGGCTGGGTGAAAAGCTGTTCCAGAAAAGACTCTTGATCGACGAACTCCGGCGCATCGATCCGGCATTCGACGGCGAGCGGCTCCTGTTTGCGGAGCATCATCATTCCCATGCCGCCAGCGCATTCTATCCCTCGCCTTTCGATGAGGCACTGGTGCTGACGATCGACGGAGTCGGGGAATGGTGTACGACGATGGCCGGGGTTGGCCGTGGACATACGATCGAGATTCTCAAGGAAATGCACTTCCCGCACAGTCTGGGGCTGCTGTACTCCGCATTCACCCATTACATCGGATTCAGGGTCAACTCCGGCGAGTACAAGCTGATGGGGCTCGCCCCTTATGGCGAGCCGCGCTTTCGCGAGCTCATTTTGAGCAGCCTCATCGACATGAAGTCGGACGGGTCGTTCAGGCTCGATATGTCGTATTTCAACTACTGCACGGGCCTCACCATGACGAACAGGAAATTCGAGGAGTTGTTCGGCATGCCGTGCCGTCGGGAAAACGATCCACTCACCCAGATGCACATGGACATTGCCGCTTCGATCCAATCGGTGGTTGAAGAAGCGATGCTGCGCCTCACCCGTAGCCTGGCGGCCGAGCTCGGGCAGAGAAATCTCTGTCTCGCCGGCGGCGTGGCGCTCAATTGCGTGGCCAACGGCAAGATCTTGCGCGATGCCCGGTTCGAGCAGATCTGGATACAACCGGCAGCAGGCGATGCCGGGGGAGCCATCGGAGCTGCGCTGCTGGGATATCATCACTTTGCCGGTGCGGGGCGCCGCACGAACGGATCGCCTCATGAGGATGCGATGTCGGGGTCCTATCTCGGTCCGTCGTATTCCGAGACCGAAATTCGCGAGCGGCTGACGGCCGAAGGCGGACGCTTCGAGGTGATAGACGACGAGCAGGTCCTGCTCGAGCGCACCGCCGCGGCGCTCGCCGATGGCGGTGCGGTCGGTTGGTTTCAGGGTCGCATGGAATTCGGGCCGCGTGCGCTCGGTAATCGATCGATACTGGCCGACGCCCGCAATCCACACATGCAGAAGGTTCTCAATCTCAAGGTGAAGTACCGTGAAAGCTTCCGGCCGTTCGCACCTGCGGTTCTTGCCGAAGACGTGCGGGAGTGGTTCGATCTCGGAGAGCCAAGTCCCTACATGCTGCTGGTAGCGAACATCGCCGAAAGGCACCGCATCGAGAACGGCGGAGCACGGCAGAAGGCATTCGGATTCGAGAAACTCGATATCTTGCGTTCAGACGTGCCGGCGATCACGCACGTCGACTACTCGGCGCGGGTGCAGACGGTGCACCGCGAGACCAATCCGCGGTTTCATGCCTTGCTGCGGACGTTCAAGGAGAGAACCGGCTGCCCCGTACTGGTGAACACCAGCTTCAATGTGCGCGGCGAGCCCATCGCCTGCACGCCTGAAGATGCGTTCCGCTGTCTGATGGGCACGGAGATCGAGATGCTCGTCATCGGAAACTGCATCTTGCGGAAGGAATTGCAGAATCGCGAGCTACTACTCGACTATCGTGACGCGTTTGATCCCGATTGACTACAGGATCGGCCGCATGCGGAGGCTGTAGTTCGGCTGGTTCCGACGTGAATGGCGTGGCAGACTTCCCAATAAACCGTTCAACGAGAACCGCAAACCGTTCAACGAGAACCGCGATGTCGTTTCTATCGGAACTGTTGGCCTTCATGCGGGCACGCAAGAAGTTCTGGCTCGTCCCCGTTCTCATCATGATGGTCATTTTCGGAGGGCTGGTTGCCATGACGAAAGGGAGCATCGTGGCACCATTCATCTACACGATCTTCTGAGCGGAGCCATTCTGAGCGGGGCCCCTTTTCGATGATGCCAATCCGCCACAGCGACTAACTTGGCGCCCCGGAATTGTCGCAATTCGGCAACATGTTGTATAAAAGCATCATACACAGGCTCGATTAACGGGGAAATTGTCCCAACCGGGGTTATTTGGTCGTCGAGAAATTCCCGTTGGGCGAGGGCTGAGGTTAATGATCACTGTGGGGCAAGCTGCGACTGCCGAGCTGGCGAGCGCCGCGGCTACGCCCGCGCCGGGATGGATCGGCCGAGCACTGGGATTCGCTGCAGTTGCGGCCGCACTGCTTTCGGCATTCGTGACCTTTGTCGTCCTCGCAGGGCTCACTCCGATCGCGCCAACCCATGAGGTGGTGGTCTCGCTGCTTCTCGCCAATGCGGTCACCGTCCTGCTGCTGATCGTGGTGATCACCCGGGAGGTTTGGGGGGTGGTGCAGGCACGCCGGCGCGGGCGCGCAGCGGCACGGCTGCATGTGCGCATCGTCGCCCTGTTTTCGATCATTGCTGCGGTGCCGGCCGTGGTGGTCGCGATGGTAGCGAGCGTGACGCTCGACCGTGGGCTCGATCGGCTGTTTTCCCAGCAGACGCAGTCGATGATCCAGAATTCGCTCATCGTCGCCGACGCTTATGTGCGCGAGCACGCGCAATTCGCCCGCGCCGACTCGATCGCCATCGCCGTCGAGCTCGCCCGCGCCAAGCCGCTGTTCGACCAGTCCCGCGATCAGTTCCACCAGTTCCTCACCGTGCAGGCTTCGATCCGCGGGCTGCCGGTCGTCATTCTGCTCGATAAGGATCTCGGAGTCGTCGATCAGGTCGATGCGCAAGTCGGCCAAACCTTCATCAAGCCATCGCCCGAGGTGCTCGCGGGTATCAACGACACCGAGCCGCAGGTGGCGATGTTCCTCGAAGCCAACTATGTCGCCGCCATCATGAAGCTGCGCGGCTACACCGATACCTATCTCTACATTGCGCGCCTGCTGGATCCGCGGGTGTTGGCGCAATTGCGAGCGACGCAGGCGGGTGTCGCTCAATATGCCGACCTCTCGGCGCGACGAATTGGCATCCAGATCGCATTCGGGCTGATGTACACGGTGATCGCGCTGATCGTGCTGCTGTCGGCGGTCTGGATTGGGCTCAACTTCGCCAACTATCTGGTGGCGCCGATCCGACGACTGATTGCCGCAGCGCAGGTGGTGTCGACCGGCAATCTCTACGTCCAGGTTCCGACCAGGCGCTCCGAGGGCGATCTCGCCCAGCTCGGCGAGACCTTCAACAAGATGACTCAGGAGTTGCGCACGCAACACGACGACATCGTGCGCGCCCGTGACCTGATCGATAGCCGCCGTCGCTTTACCGAGGCTGTGCTGGCGAGCGCCAGCGCGGGTGTCATCGGCTTCGATGCCGAAAGTCGCATCACCATACTCAACCGGTCCGCCGAGAAGCTGATCGAGCGCAGCGAGGCCGAGGCGCTCGGGCGCCCGCTTACCGATATCGTTCCCGAGCTCACCGATATGATCACGGCGGCGCGCTCGGGCGCGCAGCGCATGGTCCATGGTCAGGTCACGATCAACCGCAATGGCCGCGAGCGCAATCTTTCGGTGCGGGTAAGCGGCGAGCAGTCCGGCGCCGCCGAGCGCGCGTTCGTAGTGACGCTCGACGACATCACCGAGTTGGTAAGCGCCCAGCGCACGTCGGCATGGGCGGACGTCGCACGTCGCATCGCGCACGAAATCAAGAATCCGCTCACGCCGATCCAGCTTTCCGCCGAGCGGCTGCGTCGCAAATATGCTGCTGTGATCAACGAGGACGGCGGCGTCTTCCAGCAGTGCACCGACACCATCGTTCGCCAGGTGGACGACATCAAGCGCATGGTGGACGAGTTCTCGCGCTTCGCGCGCATGCCCAAGCCGGTCATGTCGTCCGATGACGTGGCGGATACGGTGCGGCAGGTCGTGTTCCTGCAGCGTGTCGGCAACGCCGACATCGACATCGACGTCGAGATCGCAGAGGACCCGATGCCGGCTCGCTTCGACCGCAGGCTGGTGTCCCAAGGCCTCACCAACATCATCAAGAACGCAACGGAAGCCATCGCCGCGGTGCCGCCGGCTGAACTCGGCCGCGGGCACATCCGGGTGTGGGCGGGTCGCGACGGTGATGACATCGTCATCGACGTGATCGACAACGGGATCGGGCTTCCGAAGGAGAACCGCAGCCGGCTGCTCGAGCCTTATGTGACGACCCGCGAGAAGGGGACCGGGCTAGGTCTCGCCATCGTGGGCCGGATCCTCGAGGAACACGGCGGGCGCATCGAGCTGGGCGATGCCTCCGGCAAGATACCCGGTCAACGGGGAGCATGGATGCGGCTGCGCTTTGCGGCAGAGCCCGCGAGTGGACACGACCACGGGCGCCAACCTCAGACCCCTCAACTTGTGACGAATGTTTGAGCCATGGCCGATGACATCCTCATAGTCGATGATGAAGCGGACATCCGGGAGCTCGTCTCGGGGATCCTGCAGGACGAAGGTTTCATCACGCGCTCCGCGCGCGACAGCGACGACGCACTCGCACATGTTGCGAGCCGCCGGCCCAACCTGGTCTTTCTCGACATCTGGCTGCAGGGCAGTCGCCTCGATGGGTTGCAACTGCTCGATGCCATGAAGACCCAGCACCCCGAGCTGCCGATCGTCATGATTTCGGGCCACGGCAATATCGAGACTGCCGTCGCCGCCATCAAACAGGGTGCCTACGACTTCATCGAGAAGCCGTTCAAGGCCGACCGACTGGTGCTGGTCGCCCAGCGCGCGCTGGAGACCTCGCGCCTCAAGCGCGAAGTCAAGGCGCTCAAGCAGCTCGCGCCGTCGACACTGGTCGGCAAGTCGTCGTCGATGAACCAATTGCGCCAGACCGTGGAGAAAATCGCTCCCACCAACAGCCGGGTCTTGATCGTGGGACCTGCGGGCGCCGGCAAGGAATTGGCTGCGCGCGCCATCCATTCCCATTCGGCGCGTCACAATGGTCCGTTCATCGTGATCAACGCCGCGGCGATGATGCCCGAACGAATGGAGATCGAGCTGTTCGGCGTCGAGTTGCCCGTCGACGGCCAGGGGCGCAAGGTTGGCGCCTTGGAAGAGGCCCACGGCGGCACGCTGTTCATCGACGAGATCGCCGACATGCCGCGCGAGACCCAGAACAAGATCCTGCGGGTGCTGGTCGAGCAGACGTTCACGCGCGTCAGCGGCACCAACAAGGTCCAGGTCGACGTGCGCATCATTTCATCGACCGGGCGCAACATCGAGGCGGAGATTGCTGCAGGCAAATTCCGCGAAGACCTCTATCATCGCCTGTCCGTGGTGCCGATGCGCGTGCCTCCGTTGGCCGAGCGTCGCGAGGATATTCCGCATCTGATCGATTATTTCATGGAGCAGATATCGATGGCGACCGGGCTGCCGCGGCGGCTGATCGGCGAGGACGCCATGGCCGTGCTGCAGTCGCACGACTGGCCCGGAAACGTGCGCCAGCTGCGCAACAACGTGGAGCGGCTGATGATCCTCGCCGGCGGGGATCCCGAGGCGGTGATCAATGCCGACATGCTGCCTCAGGACGTGGGCTCAATGGTGCCTTCGATGCCGGGTGGCGACGGCGGCGAGCATCTGATGGGATTGCCGCTGCGCGACGCACGCGAGGTGTTCGAGCGTGAGTATCTCGTCGCCCAGATCAGCCGCTTCGGCGGCAACATCTCACGCACCGCCGAGTTCGTGGGAATGGAGCGCTCGGCGCTTCACCGCAAGCTCAAGGCGCTGGGGATAGACTGAGAAGGACGCAGGGCGAGTAACGAAACAGGGTGCGCCACCGGAGCGCAACTCCCGTCGATATCGGAGCCTTTCTTGTCCCGCATTGCCTACGTCAATGGACGGTATTTGCCGCGCGGCGATGCCATGGTGCACATCGAGGATCGTGGCTACCAGTTCTCCGATGGTGTCTACGAGGTCTGCGAGGTGAGGGGAGGCCGCATCGTCGACGAGCGCGCGCACCTGATGCGTCTCGTCCGCTCGCTCGCGGAGCTCCGTATCGCCATGCCGATGTCGGAGCCTGCGCTCGCGGTCGTACTGCGCGAATGCATTCGCCGCAACCGGGTAAGTGAC
The DNA here is from genome assembly GCA_963840535.1 of uncultured Alphaproteobacteria bacterium. Lineage (GTDB taxonomy): Bacteria > Pseudomonadota > Alphaproteobacteria > Rhizobiales > Xanthobacteraceae > VAZQ01. Next base: position 316,012 of record CAWIZJ010000043.1, on the reverse strand, counting down.
GGCATTGTGTACCTGCAGGTCACGCGCGGAGTGGCACGGCGGGATTTCCCTTTCCCGCCGCCTGAAACGAGTCCCGGCCTGGTGGTGACCGCCCGCAGCATCGATGCCGCCGCCGGCGAGCGCAGCGCGGCGGAGGGGGTCGCCGTGATCACCGTCCCCGACAATCGCTGGGACCGCGTCGACATCAAGTCGATCTCACTGCTCCCGAACGTGCTGGCCAAGCAGGCCGCGCGCGAGCGGGGAGCAAAGGAGGCTTGGTTCGTTGACGGTCATGGCCATGTCACCGAAGGATCGTCGAGCAATGCCTGGATTGTCACCAGGGACGGGAGCATCGTGACTCGGCCGGCGGACTCCGGCGGGATCCTGCGCGGCATCACCAGAAGCGTGCTGTTCAAGGTGATTCGGGCGCAGGGGCTCGATCTCGAAGAGCGCCGGTTCACTGTCGAGGAGGCCTACGGCGCGCGCGAGGCCTTCCTTACCTCGGCCAGCCAGATCGTCATGCCGGTGGTGCGGATCGACGATCGCCCGGTCGGAAACGGAGCTCCGGGATCGGTGGCAACGGCGCTTCGAGCCGAGTTCCACCGCCACGCCGAGTTCAGTTGACGGTCGGTCCCCTTCGACCGGCCGCTCCCTCCTGTCGCGTTGATATCCAAGTAAATTCAAATAAATCAATGTGTTACAAAAATATGTTCGAGCAAAGCCTCGTGCTGCCCGACTGGTCGAGAAGCCGCCACGGGCAGCCTTATTCGGCGTGCGTCGTTCGGGCGGAAAGCGCGCCAAGCTTGGCATCCCCATGCCCCTAACTTGTGCTTGCGCCGCTCGCGGACGTGCCCTGTAATGGCAAAGTCCAGGTCCCGTTAGCTCCGAGGCCAGAAAACGGGCACAGCGACTTGGCAATAAGGCTCGCGGGAAGGGGCCCGCGAGCCAAAAAACGGAAAACGACAATGGCGGCCGACCGCTCACAAAACCTCCAAGACACCTTTCTCAACCATGTCCGCAAGAACAAGACTCCGCTGACGATCTTTCTGGTCAACGGAGTGAAGCTGCAGGGCGTGGTGACTTGGTTCGATAATTTCTGCGTGCTGCTGCGTCGCGACGGACATTCGCAGCTGGTCTACAAGCACGCCATCTCGACGATCATGCCGGGTCACCCGATCCAGCTGTTCGAAGGGGCCGAGGAAGCGGCTGCCGTCGGGGAAAAGGTCTAGTTGGAGCCTCGACGGTTCGATAGTCGCGCGGATCGCCTGAGCCCAACCAGCGGCTCGGAGACCGGTCGCGCGGTCGTGATCGAGCCGCACCTGCGGGGACGGCGGCCGGCGCCCGCAGACGTGCGCATCCAGCCCGCCTTGCGCTCGCCCGAGGCCAAGCTGGACGAGGCGGTCGGCCTCGCCCGCGCCATCGACCTCAACGTGGTCTCCTCCGGCATCGTCATGCTCGGCGACATCCGTCCGGCGACGTTCCTCGGGAAGGGCAAGGTCGCGGAGATCGCCGGTCTCGTCAAAGGCGAGGCGGCCGGGATCGTGGTGATGGATTGCGCACTCTCGCCGGTGCAACAGCGCAATCTGGAGAAGGCCTGGAGTGCAAAGGTGCTCGACCGTACCGGGCTGATCCTGGAAATCTTCGGCCGGCGCGCGCGCACGCGTGAAGGAGCGCTGCAGGTCGAGCTTGCACATCTCACCTACCAGAAGAGCCGTCTGGTGCGCTCGTGGACTCACCTCGAGCGCCAACGCGGTGGCTTCGGCTTCCTGGGCGGGCCGGGTGAGACCCAGATCGAGTCCGATCGCCGCATGATCGAAGAACGGATCGGACGCATCGAGGCGGAGCTCGAGCGGGTCAAGCGCACCCGGAAGCTGCATCGCACGAGCCGCCAGCGGGTGCCATATCCGATCGCAGCGTTGGTGGGCTACACCAATGCCGGCAAGTCCACGTTGTTCAATCACATGACCAAGGCGAGCGTGGTCTCCGCCGATATGCTGTTTGCGACCCTCGACCCGACATTGCGTGCCGTCGCGTTGCCGAATGGATTGAAGGTGATCCTGTCGGATACCGTGGGCTTCATCTCGGATCTGCCGACCATGCTGGTGGCGGCGTTCCGAGCCACGCTGGAGGAAGTGATCGAGGCCGACCTGATCCTGCATGTGCGCGACGTCTCGCACGAGGACAGCGAGGCGCAGTCGTCCGACGTCGAGGATGTGCTCTCCCAGCTCGGCATCGCCTCGCAGGACAGCACCCGCTTGATCGAGGTCTGGAACAAGATCGATCGGCTGGACGACGAAGCGCGTGCGCGCGTCCGCAACCTTGCGGACCGTCGGGCCGCCCAGCGCCGGCCGGTGCTGGTGTCGGCCCTCAGCGGGGAGGGGGTGGCCTACCTCGCGGTCGAGATCGAAGCGCGGCTTGCCGCGCGACGGACGACGCTCGAGCTCGTGTTGGATGTCGCCGATGGTGCGGGGCTGAGCTGGCTCCACCGCCATACCGAGGTCATGGCAAGGGCCCTGCGTGACGATGGCCGGCTCGATGTCAAGGTCCGCGCCGACCCGGCTAACGCAGAAAAGGCGCGCGCGCGGTTTGGCCGACCTACGCCTACGGCAGCGTCGCCTTGACCACCACGGCCGAGCCGTGTCGGACGTGCATGCCGCTTCGAGTGCTCGGGAACGTTCACTCCGGAGGCAGGTGCCGTCACCCGAACCTGTCGGAAGGGAGCTCGGCGGCCTTGGCCTCGTTCCAGAGCTCGTCCATCTCCGCGAGCGTTGCGTCCTGCGGGGTTTTGCCCCGCTCGGCCAGCGCCCGCTCGATCGATGCGAAGCGCTGCTCGAACTTTCGGTTGGTCGCCCGGAGGGCGGCCTCGGGATCGGCATCGAGGTGGCGGGCGAGATTGACGACGGCAAAAAAGAGATCGCCGACCTCGGCGCCGGCGGAGCCGTGCCGTCCGCGTGCCAGTTCGGCTTCGATCTCGTCCGTCTCCTCACGGATCTTGGCAAGCACGGCCATCGGATCGTTCCAATCGAATCCAACCTTGCTGGCCTTTGCCTGCAGCTTCAGGGCGCGGGTAAGGGCAGGGAGCGCGACCGGTACCCCGGCAAGCGCCGCACCCTTGTCGGGCTCGTTCGTGGGGGTTGTCCGCTGCTCCCTTCGAGCGCGTTCCTCGGCCTTGATGTGCTCCCATAAGCCCTTGACCGCGTCGGGGCTGAGCCTCGGCGCGCTGCCGAAGACGTGCGGATGGCGACGCAGCAGCTTTTCGGTGATGGCGTAGACCACGTCGCCGAACTCGAAGGCGCCTTGCTCCTGCGCCATGCGGGCGTGGAAGACCACCTGCAGGAGGAGATCGCCCAGTTCGTCGCGCAGTTCGTCGAGATCGCCGCGCGCAATGGCGTCGGCGACCTCGTAGGCTTCCTCGATCGTATAGGGGGCGATGGTCGTGAAATTCTGCTCCAGGTCCCAGGGACAGCCGGTGCCGGGCGTGCGCAGTGCCGCCATGAGGTCGATGAGCCGGGCGATATCGTGGGAGGGGAGCATGACAGGTGACCAGGGGTTTGGGGCGCGGGCGACCGCGTTATCGGTTTCGTTCGCGCGGGCAAACTGCGACCTGATTCGCATAAGACATATTATGGAATATTTTCTTGAGCCGCCGGCGGCGACAGTAAGCCATCTTGTCAGCGTGCAAAAAGTCAAATCGCACAGATCCTTGGCGAGCGTGACGGCAATCCGGTTCAAAAGCTGCAGGGGATGTCCTGGTTCGCGTCCGGGATCACAGGTTGATTTCAAGTCCGTCATAGGCCGGCTCGACGTGGGGCGGCAGCTTGCCCCGCAATTCCTCGAAGTCGAGATCGGAGTGGAGGTTGGTCAGAACGGCGCGGCGGGGCTTGATCCGCCGGATCCAGGCCAACGCGTCGTCGACACTGAAATGGCTCGGATGCGGTGTATAGCGCAGCGCATCAACGATCCAGATGTCGAGCCCCGACAGGGCCGATACGCTTTCGTCCGGCAGGCTGCTGAGATCACAGGAATAGGCGAGCCCTCCGAAGCGAAAGCCCAGCGACGGGATGTCGCCGTGCTCCTGCAGGACCGGCAGCACGGCCACCGGACCACCCTCCCCGTCGATCGTCACGGCTCGGCCTTGCAGCAGCCGGTGCTCGCTTACGATCGGCGGATAATCGCTGCCGGGCTCGCTCTGAAAGCAGTAGCCGAAGCGGGCCTTGAGCGCATTCGCGGTCGGCTCGTCGAGGTAGACGTCGACACGCCTCCGGCGCCCTATGAACAGACCGCGCAGGTCGTCGATCCCATGGGTGTGGTCGGCATGCTCATGTGTGAACAACACAGCGTCGAGCCAATCGACGTCGGCGTCGAGCAACTGCTCGCGCAAATCGGGCGAGGTGTCGATCAGCACGCGCGTGGTGCCGCGGCCATTACGCTGCTCGAGCAGCAGCGAGGTCCGGCGTCGGCGGTTCCTGGGATCCGCGGGTTTGCAGGCCCCCCAGCCGAGCGCAGGGCGCGGGACGCCGCCAGAGGAACCGCATCCGAGGATCGTGAACTTCCGCGTCATGGCATGCGCGGTCACGCTTGCGCGGCCTGCCCGAGCTGGTGCGCGTCGGCGGCAGTTCGACGCGGAACCTTGCCGAACAGGCGAAAGAAGTTCTCGGTCGTTTGCCGGGCGATCTCGGCGGTGCTGACGCCGCGCGTCTCGGCCAGGACGCGGGCCGTCTCCACCACGAAAGCCGGTTCGTTGCGCTTGCCGCGATGACGTCCGGGAGCAAGGTACGGCGCATCGGTCTCGACCAGGATGCGATCGGACGGCAGGCTGCCGGCGATCGAACGCAATCCATCCGACTTCTTGAACGTCAGAATGCCGGTAAACGAGATGAAGAGACCAAGTGCGATGGCCCGCTGCGCGAGATCGCGGCCGCCGGTATAGCAATGCAGCACTGCAGGGAAGGCGCCCTTCGCCGTCTCCTGCTCCAGGATTTGCGCCATGTCGTCGTCCGCCTCGCGCGAGTGGATGACCAGCGGCAGCCCGGTGGCGCGTGCCGCGGCGATGTGGGTGCGGAAGCCGCGCTCCTGCGCAGCGCGCGGACTGTTGTCGTAGTAATAGTCGAGCCCCGCCTCGCCGATCGCTACAACCTTGGGATGGCGCGCCCGGGCGACGAGCTCGGCTGCATCGATATCGAGCTCCTCTTCGGCATTATGGGGATGGGTGCCGACCGAGCAATAGACCGGCGGATAACGCTCGGCGATGGCGAGCACCTCGGTGTGGCGGCGGACCCGCGTGGAGATGGTGACGACGCGCACGACGCCGGCCGCTTGCGCGCGCGCCACCACGGCGTCGAGTTCGCCCGCAAAATCGGGAAAGTCGAGATGGCAATGGCTGTCGATCAGCATATTGTTCCCGGTAATTGGTCATCGGATGTCAGTGGACCTCTGTTCAATGGCGCATGTCGGAACCTGACGTATTTGCATACTCGGCCTCGAACTTGGCAATCTCGCTGGTCAAGTCTTCCAGGATGCGCTGGCGTACCGCCGCGTCGGATCCATAGGTCATTTCGGCGATGACCTTGCCGAGCGCCGAAATGATCTCGTCCATATCGACGGTGTCTTTTTCGCCGCTCAAATTGCCGTATTCCGCATAGAAGTCGTCGATCACGTCGGCGATCAGGCAATGCAGACACGGCCGCTCGTCATTCGAACTCCGAACTATCCGACATGGCCGTCCTTTCGATCGGCAAGCGACACCGCTGGTGAGGCTCGCGATCCTCGATACATACAGGCTCCAGCGCCCGCTTCCCAGTGCAGCCGCCGCAGCCCAGCCGATCGGCATCAGGCCTGTGCGCTCCCCTCGCTGTCGACATAGCGCGGAAACACGGGGGTTGGTACCGGCATCTTGAGGCCCGCGGCGATCCGGTGGTCCCCACCAAGCCTGCGGAACCCTCGTTCCTCCGCCGGGATCGCAAGAAGATCAAGCAGTTTCGCGGCCGAGCCCGGCATGAACGGCTGGGCCAGGATCGCAACCTGACGGATCACCTCGGCGGTGACGTAGAGCACGGTCCGCTGCCGCGGCGGATCGCTCTTTGCGAGCGCCCAGGGCGCCGCACCGGCGAAGTAGCGGTTGGCCTCTGCCACTACCGCCCAGACCGCACCGAGCACCTGGTGCAGCTGCTGCGTCTTCATCGCCTCGCGCGCCTTGCCGATCATTCCGTCGGCAAGCGCCAGCACCGACCTGTCCGCATCGCTCAAGGGGCCCGGTCTCGCCAGCACGCCGTCGAGCTGGCGCGCGATCATCGACAGCGAGCGCTGGGCCAGGTTGCCGAGATCGTTGGCGAGATCGGCATTGATGCGGTTGACGATCGCCTCGTGGCTGTAATTGCCGTCCTGTCCGAACGGCACCTCGCGCAGGAAGAAGTAGCGCAGCTGGTCCACCCCATAGGCGTCGGCCAGCGCGAAGGGATCGATCACGTTGCCGACCGACTTCGACATTTTCTCCCCGCGGTTGAACAGGAAGCCGTGGGAGAAGATGCGCCGAGGCACCTCCACGCCCGCCGACATCAGGAAAGCAGGCCAATAGACGGCGTGGAAACGTACGATATCCTTGCCGATGACGTGCAGATCCGCCGGCCAGTAACGACGGAAGCGCGGACTGTCGATGTCGGGATAATCGACCGCGGTAATGTAGTTGGTCAGGGCGTCGACCCACACATACATGATGTGTCTGGGATTGCCGGGAACCCGGACGCCCCAGTCGAAAGTCGTGCGCGACACCGAAAGGTCCCGCAGGCCGCTCTTGACGAAGCTCGCGACCTCGTTGAGGCGCTCTCTCGGCAATACGAAATCGGGATGGCGCGCATAGAGGTCGAGCAACTTGTCCTGGTAGGCGGACAGACGAAAGAAATAGCTCTCCTCTTCCACCCATTCGACCGGTGTGCCCTGCGGGCCGATCCGCTCGCCCCGCTCGTCGGTCCGGGTTTCCTGTTCGTCGTAATAGGCTTCGTCGCGCACCGAGTACCAGCCGGAATACTTGTCGAGATAGATATCGCCGGCCGCCTCCATCCGCTGCCAGATACCCGCCGAGGCGCGATGGTGGCGCTCCTCGGTGGTACGAATGAACGCATCGTTCGAGCAATTCATTCGCTCGACCAAGGCCCTGAAGCGGGGCACGTTGCGCTCGACCAGTTCGCGCGGGGAGAGCTTCTCGCGCACCGCGGTCTGCTGCATCTTCTGGCCGTGCTCGTCCGTACCGGTGAGGAAGAAGACGTCATAGCCGTCGAGCCGCATGAAGCGGGCGATCGCGTCAGTCGCGATCGCCTCGTAGGCGTGGCCGATGTGAGGCGGGCCATTGGGATATGCAATGGCCGTGGTCAGGTAGTAACGGGGCTGGTCAGCCATCGCCGAGGTCTCGGAAGAACGTCGACCACTAATTCGGGATGCCCGCTCGTCGCGAGCAGCCACGCCATTGGATCATTGCCGTCAAAGACGTGGATGGCCGGGACAAGGCCCGGCCATGACGGATCATTGGTATCAACCGCGCGCGGCCGTCGGCAAGCCAGCCGAAGGTACTGAAAACCAGGGATTTTCGTTCAAGATTGTACATTTCGGAGCTCGCGCGCGGCCTGATTGACCTGCTCCCAGGCTGCAGCCAGGCGGTCGAGGCGGGCGCCGTCCGAGGCGACGACGCTCAGCCGGGCGGAGAGCCAGCCGTTCACGGTGTCGATGAAGGCGGCGAGCGTCGCCGCATCGGTGCCGGCGAGGCGGTCGCCGAGCGCGTGCAGCGCCCCCGGATCGACCGCGGGCAGACGATCGAGCAGCGCGACGATGCGGCTGCGCAATTCGAGCGCATCGCCGTCGAGAAGGGCGAGCGCGCGGCGTACGCTGCCCTCAGCGACCGCGGCGGCAGCCACGATGTCGGCGTCATCGGGGTTCCTCCCGGTCGCGGCTGCCGCTGCCCGTGCGAGTTCGTCAACGGGCAGCGGTCGCAGGGCGAGGAGACGACACCGGGATCGAATGGTCGGCAGGACGCGGGCGGCGGAGTGGCTCACCAGCAGCAGCAGCGCGCGCTGCGGCGGCTCCTCCAGGACTTTCAGCAGTGCGTTGGCACCCGCGCTGTTGAGCTCGTCCACCGCATCGACGATGGCGACGCGCCACCCTCCTCCTCCCGGCGTCGAGCCGAAGAACGTGACGGTCCGGCGCACATTCTCGACTTGGATGTCCTGCCGCAGCTTGTTGGTCTTCTCGTTGATGGTGCGCTCGAGCACGAGGAGGTCGCCGTGGGTCTGTGCCGCCACCGTTCGGACCACCGGATGATGCGGATCGACGGCAAGCGAGGTTGCCGCTTGAACCCCCGACGCACGCGGATCCGGATGTGCGAGCACGAAGCGAGCCATACGGAATGCAAGCGTCGCCTTGCCGATGCCTGCAGGACCGCTGATGAGCCAGGCATGCGGCAGCCGGGCGCTGCGATAGGCTTCGAGCAGGGTCCGTTCCGCCTCGCCGTGACCGAAAATGACTGTGGTCTCGCGCGGCAGCGGAATGCCGTCGTCGTCGCCGCTCACGATGCAACGCTTGCGAGATGGATTGGTGCGGTCGCCGGATCGAGCCGCTCGGTTACGGTCCTCCAGATGCGTTCGGCGACCGCCGGCTTGGGCTCGGTGGCATCGATCACCACGCAACGACCGGGCTCGGTGACCACCAGCAGACGAAAGGCTTCCCGCAGGTCCTCGTGATAGGCGAGCGATTCCGCCTCGAAGCGATCGGCGTTCTCCCGACCCCTCCGCTTGCGCGCGCGCGCCATGCCGACATCAGCCGGCACATCGAGGATGAAGGTCATGTCGGGCTTGAGAGATCCGACTGTCACCCGCTCGAGCGCGCGCATGAACTTCGGATCTACGTGACCGAGGCTGCCCTGGTAGACGCGGGTCGAGTCGATGAAACGGTCGCAAATCACCCATGCGCCGCGTGCCAAAGCCGGCTCGATCGTCTGCTCGATGTGGTCGGCGCGGGCGGCACCGAACAGAAGAGCCTCGGCTTCCGCTCCGAACGGCTTCGCCACCCCTGCCAACAATACATGCCGGATCATTTCGGCGCCCGGCGATCCTCCGGGCTCGCGGGTCAGCGCGACCGCGATGCCGAGCGCCTTCAGCCGATCCGCCAGCAGGCGCGCGTGCGTCGACTTGCCGGAGCCTTCGCCGCCTTCGAAGGTGATAAAACGTCCGCGCATGACTTCGATGACAGAGGCAGATGGTTGAACGAAAGGGGTCGGCGTGGCGAGCTCTGCGACCACTCGTCGTGATCCGATTATAGCCGATGCAAGCCGGCGCGGAACAGACCGATAAAGAGCTCGGCGGCCGCGTCGAACGCGCGTTGCGGCATAGTGCCCGTGCCCACGTCCTCGGCGGCCTGCAGCGGGGCCTCCAGGACCAGAAAATCGCCGCGCCAGACCTTGAGGATGCCGATCTTCTGACCCGACGACACCGGTGCCCGCACCGGGCCGCTGTACACCACGCGCGCCAGGATCTTCTCGCGCGTGCCGCGCGGAACCATCAGCCGCACCGCCCTCCCCGCCACCAGCGGCACGTGTCTCCTTTCGCCGCCGTAGACCTTCGCCTGCGCGATGTGCTGGCCCTCGGCGAACAGAAGACCCGATTGGAACTGGTGAAAGCCCCATTCCAGGAGCTTCTTGCCCTCGTCGGCGCGCTCCTTTTCCGACCTCAGGCCGTTGACGACGACGATCAGACGCAAGCCATTCTGCTCGGCCGACCCCACCAGACCATAGCCGGACTCCTTGATGTAACCGGTCTTGAGACCGTCGGCACCGATATTCATCGTCAGCAACGGGTTGCGGTTGTACTGGCGGATCTTGTTCCAGGTGAACTCGCGCTCGCCGTAATATTTGTAATAGTCGGGATAGGTGAGGATGATGTGCCGGGCGAGCTTGGCGAGCTCGCGCGAGGTCATCAGCTGTCGCGGATCGGGAAGACCGTTGGAGTTTCCAAACGTCGACTTTTTCAAGCCAAGCTCGCGCGCCCGCTTGGTCATCAACTGTGCGAACTCCTGCTCGCTGCCGGAGATCCCCTCCGCCAGCACGATGCAGGCGTCGTTGCCGGATTGAATGATCACGCCGCGCAGCAGGTCGTCCACCGTCACCTTGCTGTGGATGGGAAGGAACATGGCCGAGGTGCGCGACGGCGCACCGCCCCGGCGCCACGCGTTGGTGCTGACGCTGAACTCGGTGGTGGGCTTCAGGCGGCCTTGCGCGATCTCGTTGAGGACCACTTCCGCCGTCATCAGTTTGGACAGACTGGCCGGCGGAATGAGGTCATCGGCACCCTTCTCGAACAGCACGCTGCCGGTGTCGGCCTCGATCAGGATGGCGTGGGCGGCGGCGGTCTGAAACCCGTCGCCGGATTTCGGTCCCGCAATCGGGTTGGGAGCGGCGTGCGCGAGACCCGCCAGGCACGCAAAGGCAAGAACCGCCACGCGACCCCAAACGGTGCTCCGCTGCGCAGCCCGCACCGATGGAAACCCGCTGATCGCGATCGTTCTCATGGAGAGCGTGGCAGGCTCCGCGTGAATCATCATCCACGCTCCCTTCCCTGCCGGCACCTGCTTAGCAAGCCAACCCGGGCGGAATCAACGGCGGACGCCCCGTTTTGATGGCGGTTGTGCCATACCGGGCGGGAACTGCACGAAGACGCCTTTTTCATTCAGTAGAGCCCACGCCCGCTCATCAGGCCGGTCGCGGAGCCACCCGTCGGGGCAAACGAGACCGTGGGCGAAGCGGAGGACGGCAAGGCTGGCTGGAGGGCGGTGTCCGCCGCGGCGGAAACGGAGGATCGCGGCGGCGTCGCTGCGCGGTTGCCGAGGTCGACGGTCTGGCCTGCAGGCGCGGTGCGGCCCGATGGCGAGCCCAGCGCGACAGGCCGTTCGCCCGGCAGCGGATCACGGCGCGGCCGCGCCCAGGTCGCGAAGAAAGGGCTTGGCGGCCGCCACCATGACCTTCGAGGGCGCGGGCGCCGGCGACCCATCGCGCAGCGTCGCCAGCAGCATGCGATCGTCGCTGCCTTCCATTGGCGCACGGCCGACATATTCGACCCGCACGCGGGCAAGCCCGCTGGCATAGAAACGCAACGCCTTGGCGGTCCCGATCGAAAGGTCGATGATGCGCTCGCGCGTGTAGGGGCCGCGATCGTTGACCCGCACCACGATGGATCGGCCGTTATCCAGATTGGTGACGCGGGCGTAGCTCGGCAACGGCAGGGTCGGATGGGCAGCGGAGATGCCGTGCATGTCGTAGACCTCGCCGTTGGCGGTGAGCCGCCCGTGGAAATCGCGGCCGTACCATGATGCGACGCCATCAGCGCGGTAGATCGGATTCTCGTGGGGCACGTACACGCGGCCATTGACGCTGTAGGGTCGGCCGACGCGATAGGTGCCTCCGCCCTTGGGCACCGGCTGGCCCTCTTCCACCACCCGTTTGCTGTATTTCGGCCCGGAGAGCGGGCCCGAGCAATGGGCGAGGACAAGGCAGCCGAGGAGCGCGCAAGCACGCGCCATGCGGTCCCCTCGATTCCGTGCAGCCCGTCCGTGCAGCTTCCGCGACGGGAGACGCCCGTCCGAAATAAGAGAATTGGCCGGAACGTGCGAATTGTGCCGCGCTCAGGAACCGGGGCCTGCCCTGCGCCCCTCTGCCACCCGCTTCCATAGGGCGCTCGAATCGCGGCAGGAATTGCGGGCCTGCCAGCGTCTAGCCACCTGACGTGGTAAACGGGGAGTTGCGGGAGACCTTAGAAGCTCGACTTGAGCTTGAGGTGGTCGAGCCGGTTCATCGACTTGACGTCGATGCGGCGCACCTGGCTGTCCTGGAGCACGTCGAGCGGGACGGTCGCTCCGGCGGTCACCCTGCGCCCAAACCTTGCGATAGAAGTCTGCCAGGTTCCTGGGCTTCTCGCCGTTGACGCCGACGATCAGGTCACCGCGCTGGATGCCCGCCTTTTCCGCCGGACTGCCGGGCGTCACCCGGCTCACGAACAGGCGCCCCTGCAAGTCCTCGGCATTGACGCCGAGCCATGGCCGCCCCGGCCCGGAAACGCGGCCGCCCGCAATGAGCTCGCCCAGAATGGGGGGCAGCCGGTCGATGGGAACGAACATGTTCCCGGGTGTCCTCTCGCCTCCTCCGCCGGCGTCCCCGACGATGAGCGAGCCGATGCCGACGAGCTTGCCTTCGCGGCTGATCAGTGCTGCCCCGCTCCAGGCCGGATGCGGCGGCGCGGTGAACAACGCATCGTCGAGCATGTATTCCCAGTTGCCGGCAAACTCGCGCCTGGCGACGACATAGGCGGGTGCAACCATGTCGATGCCGCCGAAACTTGCGATGAGCACCGGATCGCGTTCCTTGATGTCGGCGGACTTGCCGAAGGCCATTGGCTTGAGCTTGAGCGGCTCGATGGTGCGCAGGAGGCCAAAACCGCTCTCGTGGTCGTAGCCGACCACGTTTGCCGGCAAGGTCCGGCCGCCATTGTCGACCACCTCGGCGGCGTAGGCCTCGACCATGAGATAGCCGATGGTCAACACCAATCCGCTGTTGTCGATCACGACACCGGAACCTTCGCGTTCGCGGCCGAGCCCTGCGACCGTGCGTCCCTCGGGATTGATGTGCGTCTTGATACGCACCACCGCCGAAGCGAGCTCCTCGACCCAGGCGCTCTGCGTCCCGGAATTCTGGGCGAGGGTTGCCGACCCGCAGGCCAGCACCGTGACGCCGACGACCAGCAATCGCGTGGGCCAAGACGCAATCCGGTCGATGCGACGGATGTTGCGCATGAATGCTCCTGCTCGAATGGTGGCCGGCCGCCGCTGCGAAGACACTCGAGCCGGACGGCGCGACGAACTCGCAAGCGATCTTACTCGCGGAACGGCTTAGCGACCATAGGGAAACCAGGGCATGGGCAGCCTGTGGTCAACGCTGCCGATTGCAGCGGGGGATCAACATGTCGAGATTGGAGGTCGCGTGAGGGTTGCCAAGACAACTTTGATCGGGCTGAAATGGCGTGTCGCGGCGACGGAGATCGCCGACCATCAAAGAGGAAACGATGACAAACAAACACCGACTATATCTGGGCGTGGCGACGATTTCCTGCTTCCTCGCCGCGGCGCCGGCGCAGTTGCGCGCGCAGAGCGCGGTCGCCATCGACAACGACGATATCGGTGGCGTGGTGCGAGGTCCGAACGGGCCGGAGGCAGGCGTCTGGGTGATCGCCGAGACCACCGATCTGCCGACCCGGTACATCAAAAGCGTCGTCACCGACGATCAGGGACGCTATGTCATTCCCGATCTGCCGGTCGCCAACTACCAGGTCTGGGTGCGCGGCTACGGCCTCGTCGATTCCCCGAAGATGCGGGCGAAGCCGGGCCAGGTTCTCGACCACACCGCAGTTCCGGCGCCGAGTGAAAGGGCTGCAGCGCATTATTATCCCGCGATCTACTGGTACACGATGATGAAGATTCCGCCGGCGAAGGATTTCGGCGGGTCGACCGACATCCCGAAGAACATCACCCAGGACATCTGGCGCCAGCGCATGGGCAACGTCGATTGCATCGGCTGTCACCAGCTCGGCCAGGAATCGACGCGAACCATCCCGGCGCAGCTCGGGCAATTCAAGTCGCACGACGAGGCGTGGATTCGGCGCGTCGCATCCGGCCAATATCGGCGAGGGTATGACGAACCGTCTCGCCGGCCAGCTCGGCGGCGTGCCGTACAAGTACTTCGGCGACTGGACCGAACGCGTTGCCAAGGGCGAGCTGCCGAAGAACAAGCCGTCGCGGCCGCAAGGCGTCGAGCGCAATGTCATCGTCACCGCGTGGGAGTGGTCGACGCCCGACAAGTACCTGCACGATCTGATCTCGTCGGACCGGCGCAACCCTACGGTCAATGCCAACGGCCCGCTCTACGGCGCGCCGGAATATTCGACCGACGACATGCCGATCCTCGACCCCAAGACCCACAAGGTATCGTTCTTCAAGATGCCGGTGGCCGATCCGAACATGCCGGTATCGCTCGGACCGGGGCACGCCGCCACAATCAAGCCGACGGCGCCCTCGCCCTACTGGGGCGACGAGGTGATCTGGAGTACGCGGGCCAACCAGCACAACGCCATGTTCGACAAGAAGGGCCGCCTATGGCTCGCGGCGACGGTGCGCGGCATGGACAATCCGGCGTTCTGCAAGAAGGGCTCCGAGCATCCCTCCGCCAAGGTGTTCCCGCTCGAACGGTCGGCGCGTCAGGTAGCGATGCTCGATCCGAGGACGATGCAGTACACGTTCGTGGACACCTGCTTCGGAACCCATCACCCGCAGTTCGGCTACGATGCGGACGACACGCTGTGGCTGTCCGGCACCGGACAGGTGGCGGGTTGGGTCAACACCAAGGTATTCGACGAGACCGGGGATGCGGCGAAGGCGCAGGGCTGGGCGCCGTTCGTGCTCGATCTCAACGGCAACGGCAAGCTCGACGAATACACCGATCCGGGAAAGCCGGAGGGCGGCAAGGACATGCGCTTCAACACCGGCTCGGGCCCCTATGCGGTGATGCCGCATCCGACCGACGGCTCGGTCTGGTATACCTCCGGCGTGTTCGGCGGCACGCCCGGTTTCCTGCGCTTCGACCCGAAGACGAAGCTCAGCGAATTCTATGCGGTCCCAAAGGAGGGCATCGGCCTGCGCGGCGGCGACATCGGCAAGGACGGCGTGCTCTGGGGCTCCGGGTCCGCCGGTCATCTCATCAGCTTCGACCGGCGCAAGTGCACGGGCCCGCTCAACGGAGCCAATGCGACCGGCAATCATTGCCCAGAGGGCTGGGCCTTGCACAAGTATCCGGGCCCGGGCTTCGAGGGCTTCGAGAACACCAGCGCGGAGGCGAGCTACTACACCTGGGTCGATCACCACAACACGGTCGGGCTCGGCGAGAACGTTCCGATCTCGACCGCCAACCTCCAGGACGGGTTCGTCGGCTTCAAGGACGGACGCATGATCCTGATGCGCGTTCCATACCCCATGGGCTTCTACGCCAAGGGACTGGACGGCCGCATCGACGATCCGAACGCGGGCTGGAAGGGCCGCGGCCTGTGGAGCGCGAGCGGCGACCGCACGCCCTGGCTCAACGAGCTGGGCAAGGGTGCGCGTCCGCTTGCCGTGCAGATCCAGGTGCGCCCGGATCCCCTGGCCAAGTAGGCGGACCGCGCGCGACACCGAAGGCGACCGTCGGGCGCTGCGCCGTCGGCGGCCTGACGATGCGCGCGCCCGAGGAGACGCCGACGCGTCTCGAGGCACGACGGATCTACACGCAGGGAAGCGCGTGGTTCGCCCACGACGACATGCGCCGCGCTGCACGCTCGCCGACCTCGCGGTGCTGAGCAAGGACTACCTCACGGTTCCGGTACACGAGATCGGCAGCATCCACTCACTGCTCACCATGATCGGCGGCCGCGTGGTCTATGCCACCACGCCGCCGGACTCGAAGAGTACCGCACTGGAGCACAGTGAAGACGTGCCGTACGGGCGACCGAGCGCAGCGGCAGCCCGCCGGTCTCGTTCAGATGCGCCGGAAAATCTCCGCGCCCCGCGTCCTGACCAGGCGGCCGTTCGGGGCAACGAGCGTAGCGACCCATCTTACGGCGACGGTACCCGGGTTGAGATAACGCCCGGACCAGGCCGTGGTCACCCTGCAATCCGCTGTCCAGTCTCTCGACGTCTGGAATGCGACCAGGGGACCCCGCGTCCGTCCTACCAGATTGTAGGGAACGGCCGGACACGGGAGGGACGGATTGCTGATAAAGACGCCGGCGAAATTTCCCGCAGGACCGACTGTCAAGACCTTGAGGATCGAACCTCCCTGCCCCATCCAGACGGACGGGAACAAGCCTTGCGCCGAAGAGGCGGCGGCAGATGCGACAAGAACAAACAATGCGACGACGATACGATACATATTCTTCTCCCAGCTGGTGGTGGCGGCCGGATCGTAATTTATCATGCGAAAATCGCAAGGCTGCCGGCGGGCTTTTCGCGTTTTTTCGCAGGCTCGGTTGACAATCGTAATCTTGGCCGGCGCACGAGAGGTTTCACCGCTCCTGTAGCCCAATAGGGGCAGGAGAATTGCCCACAGGGATGTCCGCGCGGCGATCAGCAGCCGAAACCGCGCGGCCAGCCATGCGCTCGGCAATTGGCTGCGTCGCGGGGATTGCGCAGGCCCCATACGTCCCGGATGTCGAAGGACGATCATTTCTGCCGCGGCGAAGCGAGGCATGCGTCAGTCTGCGGCCGCCGAGCGGGCGGCACACCGCCTCGAGCGGCTTGCGTTCGGCGGCCACGCCCCAGCGCGCGGCGACCGCCGCCGCAGCCAGCATCAGGACCGCACCGATGAGATAGCCGCCGAACACGCTCCAGCGCGAGCCCGTGTCGATCAGCAATCCGAAAATCCAGGGTGCGGCCACGCCACCGATGCCGGTACCGATGGCATAGAAGAACGCGATGGCGAGGGCGCGGACCTCCAGCGGAAAGATCTCGCTCACCGTGAGGTAGGCCGAGCTCGCCGCCGCCGACGCGAAGAAGAAGATCACCATCCATGCGATCGTCTGGCCCGTTGCCGACAGGACCCCGATGGCGAACAGGTAGCCCGCCCCGGCAAGCAGGAGGCCGGAAACCGCATAGGTAGCCATGCGCTCGGCAATTGGCTGCGTCGCGGGGATTGCGCAGGCCCCATACGTCCCGGATGTCGAAGGACGATCATTTCTGCCGCGGCGAAGCGAGGCATGCGTCAGTCTGCGGCTGCGAGCGGGCGGCACACCGCCTCGAGCGGCTTGCGTTCGGCGGCCACGCCCCAGCGCGCGGCGACCGCCGCCGCTGCCAGCATCAGGACCGCACCGATGAGATAGCCGCCGAACACGCTCCAGCGCGAGCCCGTGTCGATCAGCAATCCGAAAATCCAGGGTGCGGCCACGCCACCGATGCCGGTACCGATGGCATAGAAGAACGCGATGGCGAGCGCGCGGACCTCCAGCGGAAAGATCTCGCTCACCGTGAGGTAGGCCGAGCTCGCCGCCGCCGACGCGAAGAAGAAGATCACCATCCATGCGATCGTCTGGCCCGTTGCCGACAGGACCCCGATGGCGAACAGGTAGCCCGCCCCGGCAAGCAGGAGGCCGGAAACCGCATAGGTAGCGGTGATCATCGGTCGGCGGCCGATGGTGTCGAATAGCCGCCCCAGCACAACCGGTCCGAGGAAGTTGCCGGCCGCGAACGGCAGGATGTACCAGCCGATACGGTCGCTGCGGATGCCGTAGAAATCGGTCAGGATCAGGGCATAGGTGAAGAAGATTGCGTTGTAGAAGAACGCCTGCGCCACCATCAGGCTCAACCCCAGGAGCGTGCGCCGGCGCTGGGCGTGAAACAGCGTCGCGGCGACCTCGCCGAGCGGCGTGGAGCTGCGCACGACGAGCCGCATGCGCGGCAGCTGCACGGTCTCCAGCCGATGTCCGCGGCTGTGAAACGCGGCGTCGATTTCCGCCACGATCTGCTCCGCTTCCTCGACACGACCGTGCGTCATCAGCCAGCGCGGCGATTCCGGCAGCCACATCCGCATGAAAAACACGATGAGGCCGAGCGCCGCACCGATGAGAAAGGCGAGGCGCCAGCCCAGGTCGGGATCGAGCAGTGCGGGATCGAGCAGCAGGATCGAACCGGCGGCGCCGAGCGCGGCCCCGATCCAGAAGCTGCCGTTGATGACGAGATCGGTCCAGCCGCGATAGCGCGCAGGCACCAGCTCCTGGATGATCGAGTTGATGGCGGTGTATTCGCCGCCGATGCCGGCGCCGGTCAGGAATCGGAACAGCACGAAGCTTTCCAGGTTCCACGACAGCCCGGTTGCCGCCGTGGCGATCAGGTAGATTGCGAGCGTGATGAAGAACAGCCGCTTGCGACCGAGCCTGTCGGTCAGCCAGCCGAACAGCAGCGCGCCCGCCACGGCCCCGAGCAGGTAGGCGCTGGCCGCGATACCGACGTCGGCGTTGGAGAAGCGCAGCTGCGGGCTGTCCTTCAACGCCGGTGCGATCGCGCCGGTCAGGGTCACTTCGAGACCGTCGAGAATCCAGGTGACGCCGAGCGCCACCACCACCAGGGTATGGAAGCGGCCCCATGGCAGTCGGTCGAGGCGTGCCGGGATATCGGTGTCCACGATCGCAGCGGACGATGTGGGCGGGGGGCAGGACATGGCGCTCCGACACCGTGGCGCGTCAGTACCTGGTTCTGTCGGCAAAGCCAACTTCGAAAACCGGAGTCGGCCGGCGAGAAGCCGCCGATGTCCTCGTGAGACGCATGATAGATACAGCAGCGATCAAAGTCATTGCAGGCCAAACGGACGGGGTCGCGTATTGTTCCATTGGTCAGATCCGCCCGACGGAAGCCGGGCCAGCACGAAATATGCGCCCACATGCGAAAACCGGCTACACTGGATAGCGCGTCCCGGAGAACGCCGAACGGCGTGCACCCACCGATCCTCGGTCCGCCCCCGCCCCGGCGAGGTGGCCGAGACGAACCAAGACAGGAACGGAGAAAAATGATGACCGCCAGCACCAGCTTCGATCGATGGGCGCGTGCCGCAGCCGCGATGGTGGCAGCGGCGCTGCTGTTCGGGTGGCCCGGCCATTGGGCCCAGGCGGCCGATCCGATCAAGGTCGGCTTCAGCATGGGGCTCACCGGTGCCAATGCGCCAAACGGCAAGCAGCTGCTGGTCGCGATCGAGATGTGGCGCGACGACATCAACGCCAAGGGAGGCCTGCTGGGCCGGCCGGTCGAGCTGGTCTACTACGACGACCAGACCGCGCCGCCCAATGAGCCCGGAATCTACACCAAGCTGGTGGGCGTGGATAAGGTCGACCTGCTGTTGGGACCCTACGGCACCAACCAGATTTCGGCAGCCATCCCGGTTCTGGCAGCGAGAAATCTCACCACGATCGGGATATTAGGCATCGCCGCCAACGGCGAGGCTCGCTACAAGAATTACTTCTCCATGATTCCGTTCGGCGAGGATCCCCGTCCGTGAGTTCTCGCGCGGTTTCTTCGAGCTGGCGACGGCGCAGAATCCCAAGCCGCGGACCGTGGCGATCGTCGGCGCCGACGCCGAATTCGGCAAGAACTCGACCGACGGCGCACGCGCGAATGCCAAGGCGGCCGGGCTGTCGATCGTCTACGATCAGCGCTATCCGCCGGCAATCACCGACCTTACGCCGGTGGTGCGCGCCATCAAGGCCACCGACCCCGACATCGTGTTCGCGGCCGCGTATCCGCCGGACACGGTCGGCTTCGTTCGCGCCGCCGCCGAGGTTGGTCTGGCGCCGAAGATGATGGGCGGCACCCTGATCGGGCTGCTCGCGACGCCGCTCAAGATGCAAATGGGCCCGCTGATGAACGGCTACATCAACAACGCGGAAGTCTACGTGCCGGTCCCCAGCTTCGCCTTTCCCGGAGTGCAGGATCTCCTGAAGCGGTACCACGAGCGCGCCAAGGGCCAGGGGATCGATCCGTTCGGCTACGGCTTCGTGCCGTATGGATACGCGGCGGCCCAGGTCCTGACGATGGCGGTCGAGGGAAGCAAGAGCCTGGATCACGGCAAGATCGCCGATTACTTGCGCAGCAACACCTTCTCGACCGTCGTCGGCGAGGTGGCCTTCGGCAAGGACGGCGAGTGGGCAAAGCCGCGCTCGATCGTGACCCAGTGGCAGAACCTGACCGGCAGCGATCTCGGACAGCTCACCGATCCCAAGAAATGGGTGGTGGTATGGCCGCCGGCGCACAAGAACGGCGACCTGGTCTATCCCTACAGCGCAGCCAAGAAATAGGCCGTCGCATCCGATCGCCGCGCAAGCCGGCTCATCGATGGCCGACTTGCGCCGCCGGACCTGCGCATCGGCTGTCGCGCTCTCGGCGCCGTAGCGTAGCGTAGCGAGACTGAAGGCCGCCATCTACATCATCGCGGCAGGTATCGGCGACAGGTTCCACTCGTCGCCGGCGCGCGGGTCCGTCACCGGCCAGGCGCGGGGCACATAGGTCGCGTCGTTGAGGATGATCTCCTCCTCCGCCGAGAACTCCACGATGTTGCCGGTGTAGTCGCGGAAATAGAACACGATGTTGTGGCCGGCGCCGTGCCGCAACGGCCCCCAGATGATCTCCGCCTTGCCGCGGTCCCGCATCTGCTCGAAGGCCGCATGCACCGCGAGCGGGTTCTTCAGGGTGAATTGCATGTGGTGCAGGCCATTGTACTGCGAGCGAGCCACCGCGTAGCAGTGGAAGACGGTGTGACAGCGAAAGAATCCGAGCACCGGAATCCCGTCGGGCGCAACGATCCGGGCCGATTCCTTCAGTCCCATCGTGCGCGCCGCGAACTCGAACGCCGCCGCGACATCGACAGAGCGGAATACCGCGTGATCGAGACAGATCGGCCCTGGCGTCGAGCGGGGCTCCGCCACCAGCGCCGCCATCGGCACGTCGACGTTGACGCCGGGCGTCAGCTCGATGAGCTGCCCGCTTGGATTCCTGAAGCGCAGTGACGGCCCATGGCGCCAGAGCGGAGATCGCTCGACCCGCTCCGTCTTGACGCCGGACCCGTCGAGAACGGCCTCCGCGCCGGCGAGATCGGCGGCGCTGCGGACCACATACGAGATGTGGTCGACGGCGCCCTGCTCGCCCGGCGTATAGACCAGCGAGTACGGATCGAGGCCGTGGGCGCCGAGGTAGTGGCGACCGTCCTTGTCGGCGTGGACGAGGAAGAAGCCCATGTGCTCGACGGCGAAGCGGGCCGCCGCCGCGGGATCATTCGAATGCACGGCGATGTAGTTGGCGCGATCGATTCCCAACGACTTCACGGCGCCGAACGGTCCGGAGTACATCGCCGGCGCATTGGACGGCTGCGGATTGCTCATGCTCGTTTCCTTCGACTACGTGAATGCAGGTGGTGGTTCGCTCCGCTGACCGCAATCGACAGACGCCGCCGATGTTCGCACTCGGCCGGATCGGGTCTACATCGCACCGGCTTTGGCGGGGGCCTTGTCACCGATCACCTCGATGATGGCCGCCACATCGTGCTCGGCGAGGCCGCGCTCGATGCCCCGCCGATAGAGCTGCGCCGCGAGATCGAACAGCGGGGTGGGTGCGCCGGCCCGCTCCGCGAGATCGTCGATATACTCGAAATAGTGGGACAGCATCTCGAACGTTCCCTGCGCCGGAAGATAGTTCTTCTGCACCATTCGCGGCGCCCGGATCGGGAACAGGACCGATCCGCCGCTGCCGTTGGTGATCGCCTTGATCATCGAGTCGGGATCGACGCCGGCCTTGAGCGCCAGCGATACCGCCTCTCCGATGGCCGCAGTATTGATGGTCACCAGCAGATTGTTGACGAACTTGATCTTGCTCGCGGCGCCGAACGCGCCGAGATAGAGGTAGATGTCCGCAAAAGCCTTGATGACCGGCTCCAGGGTCTTGCAGGCTTCGGCGTCTCCCGCGAGATAGATGGGCGCTTTCCGCGCTGCCACCATGCCCGGTGTTCCGCTCACCTCGCCGTCGAGAAAAACCGCGCCTTTCGCGCGCAGCCGCTCGACCTGCCGCTCCTTCGCAGGCAGCGGGTGCGAACCCAGCTCGGCGACGATCTGGCCCTTCTTCGCCGTGTGAACCAGTCCGTTCGGTCCGTTGACGACCTCATCGAGCGAATTGCCGCCGGGCAGGCAGGACAGGACAATATCGGCCTCCTCGCCGATTTGCGCCGGGGACCGCGCCGGCGTGCCGCCGATCTTCTCGAAGTCCCCCAGCGAGCTGCGCCGGTAGCCGAGCACGCGATACCCGCCGCCGAGGAGAAGCCTGGCGATCTCCGTCCCGACCCGTCCGACCCCTATCAATCCTATGGTCTGCATTGGCGTTCCTCCCGACTTGTCGGCATCGATGCTCGCAGCCTCATGCGACATCGAGCGTGCGCTCCGCGAAGTTCAGCGTGACCGTCATCGAGCCTTCCATCAGCATCCATTCCTTAACCTCGAACTTTCGCAGGCGATGAACGTAGAACGGATCCTTCTCCGCAAGGCTGCGGGCTTCATCGGCGCTCGCCGTATTGAATATGCTCACTCCATCCCCGGTCGGTGCGCCGTCCGCAGTCACGAATGGCCCGGAGGCGAACAGCACGCCGCGCCGGGCGAGCTCGGTCATGTATTCGAGATGATCGGCGAGATGGGGCAGCAGCCGGTCCGGCGCCACGTCGGAGGTCATCGTCACCAGGAACAGCTTCTTTCGCAGCATCCGGCTGGTGAGCTGCTGCAGGCGCTCCGGAAGGGGCACGGTCATCGCCGACCTCGTTGGTGAGCACCGGGCGCCGGCATGGACCAGACCCGGTTCCCGGCGCAAAATTCGCGTTTCCGTGCGGCAAGTCAATCAGCATTGTTCGCCGGGGCAAGACGATCAAACAGATCAACCAGATGGGGCTCGATGATGCCGCGGGCCCGATGAACGCAGCCTCGGCAGCGACACGATCAGGACGTTGCGCTCTCGTCGCCGTTCATCTTGGGCGGAAACCGGCTACATCTCCGATCCGCTTGCCGGCCACTCGCGCCGGAACACTCTGCCCTGCGTGTCCCGGGCCTCGACTTTGAGCATGGCGGTGTCATTTGGAACGTAGGTGAAGCGGAAGTTCGGATTCTCCGATAGCGAGATCCCGGCTTCCATGCTGAACAGCAATTCATCGCCGTGCGACACGCGAAGCTCATCGACGAAATTCGCCGGGATATAGAGCAGGCTCACCTGATCGCGCTGCAGGCCCGAATTGTTGGGGTGACGGATCATGATCTGTGCCTCACGCGGGGTGCTGGCCGGCCCGGCGGTCGGCTTGGCGAATACCCTGAACTTCATCTCACCCACGTTTGCGATCGCCTCGTCCGTGTTCTTCGCGGCAGGAGCGGAGCAACCTCCCGAAGCCTTCACATAGGTCTTGACGACATAGAGTTTGCCGTCGCTCAACTCGGCGACAACGCGCACATTCGTATAGGAATTGACGCGCACGCGCGTCGACATCGCCGAAACTCCGGCGTTGTCACCGAATGTGAAGGTCGCTGCGACCGGCACGGGATTTTCGTCGATCACCAGCGTCAGCCCCTTGAGGCGGCGCATGTCGCCCGGCGGGAGCGTCACACGCATCGTTACGGGAACGATGGCGGCGTCCTCGGCGCGCGTCGGCATCTCTATGCTCACAAGCCCGGTGCCGTCGGCGAGTGGGCGGCCCTTGAAGATGTCGTTGGCGAGTGATGCCCACGTGTCTTCGGGTTCCGGGGTTGCCGCGACAGAAGGCCGAACCGGCGCCAGCTGCAACGCCAGTGCAAGACCTGCGACACAAAGCCAGGTCCAGCGGAAAGCCGTTGGACGAAGGCGGCTCGAGGCGTGTCCGACCATCTGCGCTCGCTCCTGCGTTCCGGGCACGGAAAAGCGAAAGCACAATACTCCGCACGGAGTAGCAATTCTATTCCCATTCTAGCTCCGAGAAGGCCGCCGTGGCGTTGCGGGCATTACTCTCGTCGAACAGTTCCCACTCCGTCCGCTCCGATTCTGCGGCGCTCCGCGACGCGGCGGTGATCGTCTCACCGCGCTTGATCGCGGCACGGATATCCTGCGCCAAACGCCGGAAATACCTGCGTTCGTCCTCGAGGGCGGTCGGCCAGGCCGCGATCGGACCGTGGCCCGGCACGACACGCCTGGCTGGAATGGCTGCAAGCTCGTCAATGGCGGCAAGCCAACCCTTCAGGCTCCCATCGAGAACCGGCATATGCCTCAGGAATACCAGGTCGCCGGCAAAAAGCGTTCCGGTGGCCTCGTCCAGCACCGTAAGATCATTGTCGGTGTGCGAGGCGCGCCAGGCCTTGAGCACGAGGACCCGGTCGCCAAGATCGATCCGCGTCTCGTGCTCGACGACCCGCGCCGGCGGAATGATCTTGATCTCTGCCATCAGTTCGTCGCCCAGCACTCGTCGAAAGGCATCGAGATAGAACTGACCGCGTGCGGCGAGTGCTCGCGGGAGGTTCTTGTGGCCGACGACCACCGCGCCTTCGAAAGCGGCGTTCCCGAAGATGTGATCGGGGTGGGCATGGGTATTGATGACGTATCGAACCGGCTTCGACGTCACGGCGCGGATGGCTGCAAGCAGGCGGCGCCCTTCGCGCACGCTGCCGCCGCTGTCAATCACAGCGACAGCGTTGCTGCCAACGACGAATCCGAGGTTGGCGATTGCACCCTCGTTCTGCGGTGTCATCACCGCAATGGCGCCGATGTGAGCATAAAGACCGGACGCGACCTCGGTTACCGGCAGCGAACTCGGCCGCTTCAGCTGGCCGAGCAGCCGGCATGGCAGCCAGGAGCGTCGCTACCAAGGCCAGGCGCGAGGTGACGTTCCGATAGCCCGAGCGGCAAGGCATCCTGAGTGCACTCCAGGCAGATGCAAATTTCAGAGCCACTTCACAGTGTCGCAATATCGGCGAACGGTCCGCGAGCAGCAGGCGGATGCGTTTCCGATTTTCAGGCACACCTGTCATCTCTGATTTCAGTTGCACCTTCAATGGCATGGGCATAGCAAGGTCGTCCAGAGATATCAGCCGAGGCAGAACCCGAATTCATTCCGTTTGTTGAAATGAGCCTGACGATCCGCGCAACCCTTATCGTCCGGTGCTTACTTGGCGCACTCCTATGGGTGCCCGTGTCAGGGTCTGGCCAGGACACGTCCGAGCCAGAGGGTTACCGGACAGAGGATTATCTTGCGCCAACGCCAGCCACTCTCAAGGGCGCACGCGTGGTTACGACGGTGCAGGCGGAGCAGATCTGGAGGACGGGCAGCGCCGTTTTTGTCGATGTCCTGCCCCGCGCGCCGCGCCCGGCCGACTTGCCGCCCAAAATGATCTGGCGAGAAAAGCCGCGCCGGAATATTCCCGGCAGCGTTTGGCTACCCGATACCGGATATGGGGCGCTCGCACCGGTGACCGAGAATTACTTGCGGACCAATCTGGCGCGCGTGACGAGGCGCGACCAGACCAAGGCGCTCGTGGTCTATTGCCTGCGCGACTGCTGGATGTCTTGGAATGCGGCAAAACGAATCCTGGGGATGGGGTACGCCGACGTCGTCTGGTACCCGGACGGCACCGATGGCTGGGCGGAAGCCGACTTGCCGCTGCGAGAGTCGATGCCGGAACCGCCCTCATCGCAGTAGCGCATGAGTGCTTGCCCGCGGCAGCGGTGCCCGGCTTAACCGTTGCGCAACACGCGCCAGCGGCTGCCGCTGACGCCATAATACGGGTCCTGAACGACGACCTGCCAGCACCGCCAGGAGCGCCCTTGGAGAGGCGCAGCGAGTAGGTCGCGTCAAAGCCCGAGTTTGCTGCAAGGGGCGTCGGCGGCGACTGCGGGCGATCGTCTTGAAACTCGAAATCCACCTCATAGGTCGTCGGAACTCGTGATCCGATCCCCATCGCAGGCAGGCTGGAAAATCTGGAACGTGGCTCTTGGCCAAGCGCGTGGAGATCGGTGGAGATCGCGAAAGGGCTGGTCACGACGCGCCATTCATGATAGGTTACATGTAACTGTTGCGGAGAATGAGTCATGTCATCGGCAAGAAGCGCGAAGCCCACGCGGGTGAAGGTGCAGGAGCATCGTGAGCGGCTGCGGGCGCAGGGCCTGCGGCCCATCCAGATTTGGGTGCCGGACGTGCGCGCCACGTCGTTCAAGTCCGAGGCGCACCGGCAGTCGGCTGCGGTGGCCGCGAGCGCCCATGCGGCCGAGGATCAGGCGTTCATCGACGCGGTGTCGGTGTGGGGCGATGAATGAGGCGCGGCGAGGTCTGGACCGTTTCCGGCGGCAGGGACTATGCGGGCAAGCCCCGCCCGGTCGTCATCGTGCAGGACGACAGCTTCGACGCCACGGATTCGATCACCGTCTGCGCCTTCACCACCGACAAGACCGACGCGCCGCTGTTCCGGCTTCCGGTGGAGCCGAACGAGCACAACGGACTGCGCTCTCCTTCCCGGCTGATGGTGGACAAGATCACCACGGTCCCGAAGTCCAAGGTCGGCGAGCGGATCGGGCGGCTCGACGATGAGGATGTGGTCCGGCTCAATCAGGCGGTGATGGTCTTTCTCGGTCTGGCGGTGTCGCCAAGGCTCGGCCGGAAAGGAGAATGATGGGCGGGCGCTTCGGCATGGTCCCTGATATCCGGCAGGCCGCGCGCCTGCTACGATCCGGAACCCACGCCAGGAGTGTCCTTCCATGAACATCATCGAGCGACGCCGGATGTTGGCCATCGGCCTTTGTTGCGCGACGACGATCCTCGCCCTGAGCGCGGGCATGCAGCCCGCGACCGCACAGGCGCGAATCGGCGCTCCAGCGCCGGCCTTCACGCTGACCGACTCGAGCGACCGCGCCCTCTCCCTTGCCGACTTCAAGGGCAAGACCGTGGTGCTCGAATGGACCAGTCACGATTGCCCATACGTGGGCAAGCACTATCGCGGCAACAACATGCAGGCGCTGCAGAAGAAATGGACCGGGCAAGGCGTGGTATGGCTGTCGGTGATCTCGTCGGCCCCCGGCCTGCCCGGGCATGTCTCATCACAGCAAGCGAACAAGCTCACGGCCGACCGGGGCGCAGCGCCAACCGCGGTGCTGTTCGACCCCACAGGCAAGGTCGGGCGCGCGTACGGCGCCCGCACCACTCCGCACATGTACGTGATCAGCGGCGAAGGAGCGCTCGTCTACATGGGCGGTATCGACGACCAGCCCACGGCGCGGCTCAAGGACCTCAAGGGCGCCAGGAATTTCGTCGACGAGGCACTGAACGAGATCGTGCAGGGCAAGCCGGTGTCGGCCACCGCCTCGCGCGCCTATGGCTGTTCGATCAAATACGGGTCGTGAATACATCGATCGATTCCGGTCCGCTCCGGAGCCGAGATGTAGCTGCCCGACGAGCTTCCACCCCGCTCCATCTCGGATGGAGGAACAGGGAAAAGTGGGGATGGTATGGGGATCGGTCGGGGTTGTGTGAAGTGATTCACATTCCGTAGTGGAGTCTGCCTCTGTTCTGCCAGCATCAATCGGGGACGGAGGCAATCGTGTTTTCGCGATACCTCACCGTCACTATGGGCAGCCACATGGCAGGAACCGAAGGTTCGCCGGCGCCGCAGACCACCTCGAAGTGGCTTCGCCAATGGAGCCGACGCTCGCTCTTTACCGTAACCTGTTCGCCAACCGCGCCTACGTGCGCTCGCTGTCGCAGGCGCCGCGTTTCTCGCAGCTAGTCTCATCGCGATCTTTGCCGCGGTGACCTTTGCCACCACCAATGCCAGCAATTACGTGGCCGACCTCGTGCTGAGTAATGTCGGCCCCTACAACATGCGGTTCGGGTTCGTGTACGGCACCTTTGCGGTGTTCGCGATCACCGCTGCGCTCTTGGCATTTCGGCCGAACCGGCTGCCGTTTGCGCTGAAAGCGATCGCGCTGTTCCTCGTCGTGCGCGCGGTGTTCGTGTCGCTGACGCACATCGCGCCGTCGCCTATCGATCCGCAGAAGCCGGCGCCGTTCCTCAATGCCATATTCTACGGCAGCGACCAGTTCTTCTCCGGCCACACCGGCATGCCGTTCCTGGTCGCGCTGTGCTTCTGGCACATGCCGCAATGGCGCTATTTCTATCTGGCCGCCACCGTGTTCTTCGGCGCGGTCGTGCTGCTCGGGCACTACCACTATTCGATCGACGTGCTAGGGCTTGCCTTCAGTTAGGCGGCGTTTGCGCGAGACGGATCAGAATCAAACGCGGAACATCGTTCTATAAAGCAGTGCCGTCGGTACGTCGGGGATTCCCAAATCAGTTGTCGAGTGATTCATGGGCAGTCGGCTTTGAGGAGGCCGACCCATGCAGCGATTCGGATTGCGAGACGATCAATGGGAGCGGATCAAGGATTCTGTGCCCGGACGGGAAGGCCATGTCGGCGGCACTGCAGCGGACAACCGGCTGTTCGTTGATGCGGTTCTTTACAGATATCGAACGGGAATCCCTTGCGTGATCTGCCGGCACGTTTCGGCGACTGGAAGATCGTGCACCAGCGCTTTAGCCGGTGGGCGAAGAGCGGCGTTTTCGAGCGAATTTTCAAGTTGTTGGCGAGCGATTCGGCACAACGAATACATGATGATCGACGCCACCATCGTGCGCGCTCATCAGCACAGCGCTGGCGCGCGAAAAAAACGGCCCGCAAGCGATCGGCCGATCACGCGGCGGACTCGACCACCAAGATTCATGCGCTCGTCGACGCCCTGGGCAATCCCGTCGAGCTGATGCTCACACCGGGACAAGCTCATGATCTGGCGTGCGCGGAACCGTTGATCGAGAACGCCTACCCAGATGCCTTCATCGGCGACAAGGCATACGACGACCCAACTCCGCTCCGTTGATACCCTCACGCAACGGAAAATCATCTCAGTCATCCCACCCAAGGCCACCTGTAAGACCGAGCGGGCATGCGATTTCGCGCTCTATTGCGAACGCAACCTCGCTCGAGTGCTTCTTCAATCCAGCTCAAGTACTTCCGCGCCATCGCCACACCGTTACGACAAACTCGCCAGAAATTTCCTTGCCGGAGTGCAGCTAGCCGCAGTCTACAATCCTGCTGAAACTGAAGACAGGGCCTAGGGCTTGCCTTCGAGTTAGGCGGCGTTTGCGCGAGAACAGGATCAGAATCAAACGCGGAACATTGTTCTATGAAGCAGTGCCCGTCGGGTAATGTTCAGGATTGCGCCAAATCAGTTCGTCCAGTGAATTCATGGGCAGTCCGGCTTCGAGGAGGCCAAACCCATGCAGCGAGATTCGGATTGCGAGACGATCAATGGGAGTGGATCAAGGGATTTTCGTGCCCGGACGGGAAGGCCATGTCGGCGGCACTGCAGCGGACAATCGGCTGTTCCGTTGATGCGGCTTCTTTATATATATCGAACAGGAATCCCTTGGCGTGATCCGCCGGCATGTTTCGGCGACTGGAAGATCGTGCACCAGCGCTTTAGCCGGTGGGCGAAGAGCGGCGTTTTCGAGCGAATTTTCAAGTTGTTGGCGAGCGATTCACGACAACGAATACATGATGATCGACGCCACCATCGTGCGCGCTCATCAGCACAGCGCTGGCGCGCGAAAAACGGCCCGCAAGCGATCGGCCGATCACGCGGCGGACTGACCACCAAGATTCATGCGCTCGTCGACGCCCGGCAATCCCGTCGAGCTGATGCTCACACCGGGACAAGCTCATGATCTGGCGTGCGCGGAACTGTTGATTGAGAACGCCGACCCAGATGCCTTGATCGGCGACAAGGCATACGACGCCGACTCGTTCGTCGATACCCTCACGCAACGGAAAATCATTCCAGTCATCCCACCCGAGGCCAACCGTAAGACCGAGCGGGCATGCGATTTCGCGCTCTATTGCGAACGCAACCTCGTCGAGCGCTTCTTCAATCAGCTCAAGCACTTCCGCGCCATCGCCACACGTTACGACAAACTCGCCAGAAATTTCCTTGCCGGAGTGCAGCTAGCCGCAGTTACAATCCTGCTCAACTCGAAGACAGGCCCTAGCGGCGCTGTTCATCACCCACGGCATATTCCAGATCGCGTGCTGGATGTTCCGGCAGGACTTTGCACTGTTCCGGTCGTCCGACCTCGCCGCGGTCAAAAAGCCGAAGCGCGCGATCCAGAAGAAGATCGACAAGTGGGTCGAAGCCCGCAGGAAGAGGCCGGTGCTGGTGCCGGAGCCGGAGCCCGTTCAAGCTGCATGCCGTCGGTGACCCGCCGCTGCCTGCGGCGACTGGCGGGCACGGTTGAGTGGGACGGCGACCGCGAAACCGACCGCCGCTTCGACCACGAGACATGCAGGCTCGAACCCCCTCGAAGATCCCTTCGGACCATAAAGTGTTACCAATGTCTCAAGTATGAACCGTAACCCATCTGTCCGGAACGGACCCCGTGTGATCTGGCGGAAGGGATGTCCGCCAAATACCATTGATATTGCTTATGCTTTTGGTTGGCGCTTGCCCATGCGAATCCGGCCCCACCGTTCTACTTTCTGGGGCGCCGACTTGCCCAGCGTGCGGCCGTGGTCACATGCGTCTGGCCCTCAAAAGGCCGTCGAGCCAGTACGTCAACCTCGACGATTGCATCTACAGATGCGACTGCGGCGGGGAAGCGCAGTACGTGGTGATGCGGCAGGGTAAGGCGACCGGTGATCCTCCCCCTTTTACCTATTTAATGACCTAAAGCCTTTCAGGGGGGCTCATCGAGGCTTGCCTCGGAGTGGGCCTCCGCGCGGCAATAGTCGGCGCCGCCGTGGGCCACCAAAAATTCTCCTCACGCGCTCCTCGCGCCGTCTCTGCGCAAGAACTCGGGAATGTCCGGCATGCCGCCCGGGTTGCGTGGGCGGAGAAGGCCTGTCGCTGTCGAACCACACCTCTTCACACCGCGAGTGCAGCCAGATGCCGTCGGGATATCCGGACCACTCCCACCATCCGGTCGCGCCGAGCTGGCCGCAGTGATCGCAACGCCGGTTCGACTGTGCGCTCGCGCCCTTCCGGGCCTTTTCAACCGTAACACCGTAACAATGCCCGTCGTTATTGGGTTTCTGGGCTTTCTCAGACCGTAACATGCCATCCGGTGTTACGGTTGCGGAGGCCGCAGAAGTGCCCATTCCATCGACGTTGTTACGGTGTGACGGTTCGACAGCCCCATCTGGAGTATCTGACGCGAGGTAGCGGTCGAAGGCGTCCGCAAAGTCCGCCAGCCGGTAGCCCTTCGCCGTCTTGCCACCGACCCTGATCGTAGCGGGCGCGACGCCAAACGGCGCCAGGAGGCGGGCGAGGCCGTTGGTAGTGATTGCCTTGCCACCGCGCCACTCCGCCCACGGGCGCCCCTCAATCGCAACCAGCGCGTCGGCTAGGTCGGTCGAGGTCATCCGATCCCCTTCCCGATCGGCAAAGATCGCCCGGATATCGGCGAGTAGCATCACGCCAGTGGACTGATCATCGGCGGCACCCGCCATCGCGGCCAGGGCCCGGCGCGCGCGCTCCGACCACTCGCCGCCGGCTGCATCAGCGATGGCGAGCAGCGGACGCCAGTTGTCCGCAACCCGGTTGAACACGCCGGCCGGCATGTCGGGCTCGGCGTTGCGGATGCGATCCGCATTGTCGGTCATCCAGCGTGCCGCCTTGCGCGCGAGCGTGTCGAGATGTGGCGTCCGGTCGTGCCGGTATTGCTCGATCGGCTCTGTGGCCAGCCGCCGGCGCAACTCGATCGCGATCGAGCGGTCCGCGAGCGTCGCCGGCAGCTTGCCGATCAGGGCGATGACGCACGCCGAAAAGGTCGCGAACGGGCGCGGCTCGTGCTCGTCACCGACGGTGCGCAGCACCGACCCACCGTGACGGTGACCAGAGTTGAGCACCCCGCGCAGTTCTTCGTTGTCGCGGAGGAACGTATCCGCCTCGTCGATGAGCAGCGTCGGCTGATGCATCTCGACCACTCGGAAGATCGCCGCTGCGGTTGCGTTTGCCGTGGGAAGCGGTCGCCATACCAGCCGTGACAGCACGTCTAGCAACGTGGTCTTGCCGCACCCCTTCTCCGGTGAGGTGATCGCTAGTCGGGGCGAGATGCCGAAGCACTCGATGAGGTAGGTGTGGACCACCCAAATCGCCGCAGCATCCGCGACATGATCCGGCATGACGACATGGTGCCGGATGCCTGCTGACACCTCGCCCAGCAATTCGGCTCCATTCACGGGCTCGGGCCACGGCTGCGGCTCCGGCAATAGCAGCGCGCGACCCTGCTTCTCGACACCGACCTTGTCGCGCTTAGCATCGGCGACGAGTACATCGAGTGTTCTAGTCCGCAGGCCCAGCCTGGCGGCGGCATCGACGCGCTCGCGGTCATACTCTAACGGTGACAGCCTAGCGAGCCGTCCTATCTCGATATCGTCGTCATTTGCCTCATCGGCCGATGCACGGCGGTCGAGCTCGTCCTCGGTGATACGGTCGGTCATCGCCGTGCCCTCCGCTTATCGGCGATCCGGCACACCGCGCAGAACGACGGATTGATGCAGGGCGCGGCGCCGCATGTCGGGCAGGCCGGTGGCAGAGCAACGAGGCCGTATGGGATGCCGCATCTGGGACAGGGCGTCGGCGGTGCGAGCGACAAGCGCGACCGCATAACGGCGTTCCAGTCCGCGCGGCTGGCATCGTTCGTGACCGGCACCGCCGTTGCTGGGGCCGGGTCGGCTATGCTATTGCCGAGGTGCTCGCGCTCGCCAGCCAGAGCACATCGTTGGGCGTCGCAGTCGGCCAGGACTGCGGCGCCCACTCCATATCTGGGGGGCATAGGTCATGCGCTCGCTTGCGCACGAGCGCCGGTCCGCAACTCGGGCAGAGCCGCCGCCCAGGCCTCGGCATCAGACCTGAGAATCAAGGTGCGTCGGCCGAGCTTGACCGCGCGCAACTTGCCGGTACGTATCTGTCGATACGCACTTTCGCGGCACAGCCGATAGGCGTCACAAAATTCTTTGATGGTAAAAGCATTCATTGGCTCTCCTTTGCCCATGCATGGGAGCATGGGCTTTGGGCTTTGACGCAGGAGTGGCCAATTTCACGCCCCGATATGGCTTAAGGCTTCGAACTTAAATGGACCGAACTCGGTTCCCCGTCAAGAGCCGTCCAGAGCGGTCCACCAAATGACGATGGATGTCTGTGCACATACCTTTTCGGTTTGAGACGAAACCTGCGGCCGGCGGCTACTGTGCCCGCCGCAGTAACTCCGCCTCTCATGAACATGAGGCGATAGTCGAAATCGCTTTGATTGGTACCAAAGAATTTCCCCTCCCCGGGGCATCAGTCAGCCCTTGCGCGCTGCGAGCGGTACCACCGTGGTCTTGCCGTTCGCCTCGACCTTGCCGCAGAATTCCGCCCATGCGGCCATCACCTTGCGACGCTTCTCGAACAAATCGCCGCGCCGATATGCGGCTTCGACAGCATCGGGGATGGCGTGCGCGAGCGCAGCCTCGGCTACCTCGCGCGGGAAGGTCGTGCGCTCCGCCGCCCAGTCACGGAACGTGCTGCGGAAACCGTGCGCCGTGATGTCGCCGTGCTTCATGCGCCGAAGCAACATGAGCAATGCCATCTCGGAGAGCGGCCGGCGGTCGCGACCACCGGGAAAGATGTAGTCGCTATGCCTAATGGCGTGCATCTGCTCCAGCACGGTGAGCGCGGCATCGGACAACGGGACGCGGTGCTCTTTTCCGGTCTTCATGCGGGAAGCCGGGACAGTCCATACCTTCGCGTTGATGTCAATTTCATCCCAGGTTGCGCCCAGCGCCTCACCCGTGCGCGCGGCCGTGAGAACGAGAAACGCAAGAGCGCGGGCACTAATGCTCGGTTGCTGGCGCAACGCCGCTAGGAAGGCGCCGACTTTTCGATAGGGCAATGCGGCGTGATGTACGACCTTTCGGACCTTCGACTTGGCCGGTAGCAGATGGTCGAGGTGGCCGCGCCACCGCGCCGGGTTTTCACCGTCGCGATAGCCTCGCACTTTCGCCCAGTCGAGAATAGCCTCAATGCGCCCGCGCACGCGCGATGCCGTCTCGGGTTTCTTGGACCAGATGGGCTCGATCACCTTGAACACCAAGCCAGTATCCACCGCTGACACCGGTAGCTTGCCGACCACCGGGCTCACATAGGTGTTCAAGGTGTTCGTCCATTGCTGCCGATGCTTCGGGTTCCGCCACGCTGTTTCATGCGCCGCGATGTAGGCCTTCGCGCACTCGTCGAACGTCATCGACTTTGCGGCCTCGACGCTCGCAGCCGCGCGTTTCTCGTCTCTCGCCTCTATAGGATCGAGCCCGATGGCGACCATGCCGCGACAGTCGCGGGCAAGCTCGCGCGCCTTCGCAAGGCCGATGGCGGGAAATCCACCGAGCCCCATGTCGCGCGTCCGGCCGTGCATCGCGTACCGGAACATCCAGCCCTTGCTGCCGCCCTCCGCGACGCGGAGGTACAGGTTGCCGCCGTCCGCGTAGTACCCGGGCTTCTTGATGCCCTGCACCTTCACCGCCGAGAGCCGTCCGAGCGTGCGTGCCATCTATCTCTCCGCCATACCGGCCCATGTTTCATGGCCGGATCGCTTGCCCGATCAGAGCGGCACCGTCCGCCTAACGAGCAAGCATTCCCTGCCCATATTCATGCCCATGTCCACGCCGCCGATGGTAGCAGACTTCGTCCGCCAAAGGTAGACGCTGACAGTACGAAAGTGCGTGTCAGATGGGGATATTTCTGGACGCCGGTAGACATGGGCAGGACGGCGATAGGGATGAAATTGGCGGAAGGGGTGGGATTCGAACCCACGAGGGAGCGTTAACCCCCTGGCGGTTTTCAAGACCGCTGCCTTAAACCACTCGGCCACCCTTCCCTCCATATAAGATCAACGACTTAGGCAGGCTCGTCAAAAGAACAAAACGGGACAATTGGGACCCTTTGCCACCCAATTGCCACCCTAGCGGTTCAAAGCCGCGTTGATCGCCGCGGCGGCCTTGCTGTCGTCCTTCCGGAACATGTGCGCATAGATGCGCAAGGTGATGTCCGGCTTGGCGTGGCCCAAGCGCTTGCTGATGGTGACGATATCCACGCCGGCATCGATGAGCTGGCTGGCGTGGGTGTGGCGCAGCCCGTGGAACGTCACCTCCGGCATGCCGATGCGCTCGGCGAAGTCGGCCCATGCCGCCGAGACGGCGTTTGGCTGAGAGCGGCTCGCCGTCGAGGTCCGCGAACAGCAGCGCATCGTCGGGCAGCCGCCCTGCCCCGAGCTGCATCCGCAGTTCGAGCGCGGCCTTGCGATGCTCCCGCAGCGCATCGACCAGGATATCGGGCAAGGTGATGTCGCGGCGGCCGGCCTTCGACTTCGGCGCCTTGAAGCGGATGCCGTGTGCCTTGGTCTGCTCCAGCGCCTCGCGGACCTGGATGACCTTGCCGTCGAGATCGACGCGGTTCCAGCGGAGCGCGAGCACCTCGCCCAGCCGCATGCCGGTGAACAGCGCCACCATGGCTGGGACGCAGAGGCGCGAGCCGCGCAGCTTGGCCACGAAGGCCGGGCACGTCTTGCACGATGACCATTTCGCTTTCGGCGACCTTGGGCGCCCTCGAAGCTTGCAGACGTTCTTGGCTGACCAAGCCGTCGCTCTCGGCGTCGCGCAGCGCCTTGGACGAGGACGCGATGGGCATGGCCGATGGTGCGGGCTGCAGAGCGCCGCCGTTGCGCAGCGTCGTGTGCCATCCCTCAATGTCGAGCGGCGTCAGCTTCTGCACAGCCTTGGCGCCGATGTGCGGCACGATCTGGTTCTCGACCAATCTGCCGTAGCGCTGGCCGGTCGGGCCGAGATGTCGCCGGCGGCCTCCCACTGGTCGACGCGCGCCGCGACGAATTCGGCGACCGTGATCTTGGAGGCTCGACGTAGCTGCCCTGGCTGAGCGAGGCGATCAGCTCGGCCTTCTTGACCTGCGCCTCGCGCTTCGTGCCGTTGAAGCTATGCCACTTGCGTTTGCGCCTGTCCCGTTTGTGGGTCGCGCGTTTCGAGAACGATGGCCCAGTGCCCCGGTGACCGTTCTCGGATGTGCCCCTTCATGGTGTGCTCTTCCTCTGCTTGCCCTTTGCCTTTACCTCGCGGCCGACGGCGCCGAGTACGGTGCGCACCTCAGCGCCCGACGTCAGCCGGGTTTGCAGGCGCCCGACCAATTCGCGTCCAAGATCTGATTTCAGCCGGGCCAGAAGGTGTTCACGCCGAGTGCCCTTAATCGGCAGAGCCGTGTCGGCGGCTTCAACGCCGCGCAACAGGCTGCGGGCGACTACGTGCCCCTGCTTGTAGACGGGGATGCTGACAGACTTTCCAGCATGTTCATCCCGCTCCACGTTGGGCCTTGGGCCGGGGCGCAGCCGTTCCAGCGTCTCGTCAATTACGTCGAGTGCTTGGTGGAACAGGTACGGATCACGCAGCCAGTCACCCTTGCGCCCGTCCCGATCCCTTTAGCGTTTCAATACCGGCGGCGATCGCGCGCATCACCGCGTAATTGGCGTCGGTTCCGAACACGCGCACGATATCGTCATCGCGATCGAAGCTGGCTCTCAGCCTGTGTTCGACCTCCTGAGATAGCGGACGCCCCCTGGCGGCTGCGGCGTTCGCTAGACGCTCGCGCGTGTCCGGTCGGATCCGGGTGCTGAACACAGTCGTCTTGTGTTCGTAAGGCCCCGCAGGTTTTGGACCACGTCGTCCCATCCAATGCATTCCCTCTTAAAAAACCGTCTTACAAATCGTACTTTGAATGGCTTGGCACGGTCAAGTACCGGGTCATATACTGTCATACACTTCGTAATCCAATAGAACGGTCGACGGAACGGCCGCGTAACCTCATACAACGCGAGCCCAACAATGCCCTCGGGGGACAAAGTCGAAAAAGCCGTGCTGACAGTGCCTGAGGCCGGCGCGATGCTCGGTCTTAGTCGCGGCAGCGCATACGAAGCAGCCCGGCGGGGACAGCTTCCCGTTCTGCGGATCGGTGGCCTCTTGAAGGTGCCCAAGGCCGCATTCGAGCGGATGCTGGAGGAGGAGGCCCCCAGAAAGACGCCGGAGGTCAAGTGATCAATGACCTCCAGACGTGCGAAAGGCCGCGCAGCGAACGCGGCCGATCGCGGAAACACCTTCTCGGGCGAGAAGCCGTCTCCGCAAAATAGCCATCCCGCCTCGATTACGCAAACGGAAGCCGGCGCGAACGCGTCACGCGGCTGGCGCGACAAGTACCCGATCCATCCGGCGGCCGAGCTGTTCCCGCTCATGTCCGACGCCGAGGTGCTCAAGCTGGGGGAGGACATCGCGGAGAACGGGCTCAAGACGCCGATCGCCCTCTTCGTCGATCGCAAGAGCAAAACGTGCCAGCTAGTCGATGGCCGGAGCAGGCTCGATGGCCTGGAGCAGGTCGGCATTTGGTTCAGGTTCCACAACGACAATGACGGTCACTGGCACATTGAGACCGATGAGATCGATGACCCGCCGCGTCCGGTGGAGATCACCGATCCCGATCAAGTGCTGCCCTACGTCCTTAGCGCCAACCTCCACAGGCGGCATCTAACCGCCGCGCAGAAGCGCGAGGTTATCGCCAAGCTGCTAAAGGCGCAGCTGGAGAAGTCCGACCGGCAGATCGCCGAGACGGTCAAGGCGAGCCCCACGACCGTCGGCACGGTACGCGCCAAGATGAAGTCAACTGGCGACGTGTCCAAGTTGGACACGAGGCGGGATACCAAGGGACGCCAGCAGCCGGCGAAGAAGACTGCCAACCAAAAGAAGGCGACAGAGCCGCCGACCCAAGTCTCGGACGAAGTGTTGCAACAGCGTGCTGCCGCCGCCGAGCAAATTCGCGGCCTTATGAGCGGCAAGCCGAGGCAGCCGCGCGACGACATCAACAAGAGCATGGGCGAGCTTGCGCGCAAGGACGAGCGCCCGATCTGTGAAGGCGAGGCCGCCGCGAACAAGGACGTCGTCGCGAACGCCTACGGCGCGCTGCTCGATGCCTGGTATCGATGTTCTGCCGACGATCGCCGCCGCTTCCTGTGCTTCATCGGCGCACAGTTCATCGATGAGGCGGGGCGCGCGAGCGAGGCAAAGGCCGCACTGCCGCCCGCTGATGATGGCCTCGACATTCCCGACTACTTGCGTCGCGTGCCCGCGACCAAGGGTGCCGCATCATGACCGACCACCACAACACCGCATTTCGACGAACGGCCGCGCACGTCGAGCGGACCACCACAGCGGCAAGACAGACAGAGAGGAAAGGAAAAACTCGCATGTCAAAAATGAACTCGATAAGCCAACAAGTCACGACAACGTCGCAACATGTGCCGGCGTTGCCGCCGGACATTGCCGCCGAACTTGAAGCCATTCACCAAGCCGCAGTCGAGGGCATGCGCGCGTCATTTCTTGGAACGCTGTTGCGCTTCAAAAAAGGCGTGTGGGTCTACGGCGAAGACAAGCGCGAGCTTGTATGCGGAACGCAGGTCGTCGGTCTCATGAAGGAGTTCCGGCGCGGTTACGTGCGCTGGCAGGACGGCAAGGCGACAGGCCACGTCGTCGGTAAGATCTGCGAAGGCTTCGTCCTGCCACCGCGCGAGACACTCGGCGACGCCAATGAGGAATTTTGGCCGAAGGGTTTCAGCGGCAATAAGGAAGATCCCTGGATCTACACAATGTATGCGCCGTTCAAATCTGTCGATGACGACGAGGTGTACACCTACGCAACGTCTTCCGACGGCGGCACCCAGGCACTCTATCGCCTCATGGAGCGCTACGCGTGGTTGGGTCGCAAGCATCCTGGCCAATATCCGATCGTCACCCTCGACAGCGAGAGTTACGACCACCCGCGCTTCGGTGTCGTGCACAAGCCGAAGATCGAGATCGTGGATTGGAGCGGACGGCCCGACATCGAATTGATCGAAGCCGAGCCGTCGCTCGCGTCCGAGATGGAGGACGCGATTCCATTTTAACGACGCGGCCGAGTTTGGCGCAGGCGCGACGGTACTTTTCAGGTAATAAGAGACGCTGCGCGTGCAAGTAACTACCGATCTAGAAATCTTGCAAGCCGCACTCGACTACGCTGCGCGGGGCTGGCTGCTGTTTCCCTGCCACCCCGCCACCAAGCGGCCAGTGACCGAGCATGGCCTACACGACGCCACCAACGACGAAAAGCAGATCCGACAATGGTGGACGTTATTTCCGGGTGCCACCATCGGCATGCGCACCGGCCCACAATCCGGGGTGTGGGTTATCGATCTTGACGTTGCAGGCAACGTCGATGGCGTCGTAGCGTTTACGAAGCTGGCGGAGGGAAAGGCGACTATTCCCGAAACCATTACCACTCGCACGCCGCGCGGCGGCCGTCACCTGTTCTTCAAATGGATCGACGGCATCAAGAACAGCGCAGGCAAAATCGCACAAGGCATCGATACTCGCGGCGAGGATGGCTATGTGATCTTGCCGCCGTCCGCACGCTCGGACGGCTAATATTACGAGACATTGATTGGTTGCAGCGAGCCAGCCGAAGCACCGCAGTGGCTGATTGATCTCGTCGTCGCCGACAAGGAACCGCAGCTTTGTGAGGATGGATCCCAGGATCCATCCATGAAGGAACCGGAACCGGTCACCGAGCCGAGCCTTGCTCATTTCGCCGCCGCCGGTACCGCGTATCGGTCCAACGGAAAAGGCTATGGTGCCGCCGCACTAGAGGCCGAGTGTGCCAAGGTCGCCAACGCAACCGCCGGAACGCGCAACGACACGCTCAATACTGCGGCATTCAGTCTCGGCCAATTGATTGCCAGCGGCGAGCTTGACGAGAAAGAAGTGCGCCACCGGCTCTATGACGCGGCACAAACCTGCGGACTAATCAAAGACGACGGCGCAAAATCTGTGGTCAAGACCGTTGAAAGCGGCTTGCGCGGCGGCAGGCAGCATCCGCGCGCGCCAGCAATGCCACTTGAAACACAAGCACAGCCAACACCCCATGCAACGAAACCGCACAACGGCTCGGCGCAAACGCAGCCGCTTCCATTGATCCGTGTTGCAACTTTGCATGACGTACCGCTGCCGCAGAGAGAGTGGACGGTGCTCAACCGCATTCCGGCCAGCAACGTGACGCTGCTTTCCGGCGACGGTGGTGTTGGGAAAACAGTGCTCGCCCTACACCTAGCCGTTGCCGTCGTGCTCGGCCGTGACTGGCTGCACACCATGCCGGACTGTCGGCCCGGCGTTGGTGCTATGTGCGGAAGACGACAGCAACGAGCTACATCGACGCTTCGCACAGATCGCAGAACACTATGGCGCGCCGCTCTCGGATCTGAATGACCTGCACGCCATGTCGCTAGCCGGTGACGACGCCCTACTCGGCACGCCGGATCGGGTTGACATCATCCAGCCAACAACCCTGTTCGCACGGCTCAAGCAAGCCGCATGCGATATCAAGCCCAAGCTGATCGTGTTGGACAATTCAGCCGACGTGTTCGGCGGCAAGGAAAACGACCGTGGACAGGTGCGCCAGTTCGTCAACATCCTGCGCGGACTGGCAATAGCGACAAGCGCCGGTGTGCTGCTTACAGCACACCCGTCGCTCACCGGCATGAACACCGGCACCGGCCTGTCCGGCTCGACGGCCTGGAACGCGTCCGTCCGCAGCCGGATGTACTTCAAGCGCGTCACCACCGACAAGGACGACGAGCCGGACCCCGATCTGCGGCTGCTTGAAGTCATGAAATCAAACTACGGCCCCGTTGGCGAAAGCGTGCCCCTTCGGTGGTCGAACGGCTTGTTCCTACCGACTGCGTCCATGGGAGCCTTCGACAAGGCGGCGGCCGAACAGGCGGCCGAGGAGCTGTTCCTCAAGCTGCTCGACCGCTTCAACGAGCAGGGCCGCAACGTCTCGCACAAGAAAACCTCCAACACCTATGCGCCCACCATGTTCGCCAGCGACCCCGCAGGAAGGGGCAAGCGCAAGGAATTAGCCGCCGCCATGGACCGCCTGTTCAGCGCGAACAAGATCCGGGTTGAAACCTACGGTAAGGGTAAATGGCAGCGACTGATCCGACAATAACCCCGGCACCGCATCCGGCACCGCATGGGCACCGCATGGGTACCGCATGGGTACCGCATGGGGTCGCACTGCCTCCCCCTTATACCCCCATGCAGTGCAGGGCATGCAGTGCATGCGGTGCATGGGCATGCCCTGCCCTGCCGTGGCTCGCCCAATTTCTACCACCGCGCCGACCGGGGCGCTGAGGGAGCCAACGGATGAAAACTAGGCGGGACCAAGCCATGGACGACGACGACGACACCATAGAGCACATCCAGGAGCAGATCCTCGCGGCTAAGCTGGAGGAGGACGGCGAGTACTACTGGCTCGATGCGCTAGAGCGGGAGGTCGCGAAGGCGAGCGGGCAAGTGAAGGAAGGCGCGCAGTCTAGCACGGGCGGCGCGCGAGCCTAGCACGGGCACCGCGCTGGCCGATCGGGCACCGGCAAACGAGGAAACGTGAGCGATGAGCGACGAGGACACCGGGAACGAGCGGAAGGCTGAAGCGCGGCGAGTGCTAATGGAGACTGGCTACCCGCCATTCGGGAGGACATCGAGCGTTATCGCAAATGGCGTGAGGCTAGCCGCGACAAGAAAACCGGGCTGTGGCTCAAGATGAGAACGCGAGAGAGGGGCGAGTGGGCTTCCGGTCCGCTCGCCCCCCATTCCGTCCGCTCCTGCTGGCCCTTACCATGGGATAGCGAAGACCCAGGAGAGGAGCGTGGACAGCGAAGCTAGCACAAGGAGGCGAGCAATGTTGGCACCCAACCCCGACCAGATCGCCCCTGCATCGGCTCACAGCCGATCGCTGTTCCGGCGATGCCCAGCATGCAAAAAAGTTCGTGATAAGATGAGCGGTATGAACTACGAACTCGCAAGGGAATTGAAGGAGGCGGGGTTTCCGCAAGACCTTGGTGGCCAGCGGGAAGAGCGATGTTACATCAACGAACGAGGCCACATGTACACATATGAAAATTCTTCTTTTGATGTCGAGTTGTAACATCCCCACTCTCGAAGAACTCATAGAGGCGTGTGGGGACGCTTTCTCATCGCTCAATCGATTTCCACACCTTTGGACTTGTCATGGGTATAGGAAAACGAGCATTGAAATTAAGGAAGGGAAAACCCCCACCGAAGCCGTCGCCCGCTTGTGGCTCGTTTTGAATAAGAAGTAGTCGGCTCGGTGGCGTCCAATTCACGGGAGCGATGGGGTCGTGTGATTGCGGATGGCGTGCGCGATCATCGCGCTCTCGACGCCATGCGCCGTGCGTTCGCAGCGTGGAAGGACCAGCGCGACACGTGAGGGCGGGGGGGCTTGAAAGGTTTTTGCGTTTTGGGGCCAGGACCACCGGGGGCGCCACGGACGCGATTTTTATTCAGCGCGCGATTTGGGCCACAAAACAGGGAAAATGTAGCAATGGCACCAGCTTTCAAGCCAAATGACCGCCAACGGCGCAAAGTCGAGCTATTGGTTGGCAGCATTCCCGAGGAGGAAATTGCGAAGCTGATCGGCATCGACCGGTCCACGCTGCGACGGCATTTCCGCGATGAGCTTGCCTGTGGTCGCGCGCGCATTCTTTCGAAGTGCATGGAACAATTGGAAAAGGCGGCGTCGCGCGGCAACGTCTCGGCGATCAAGGTAGCTACTGTGGTATGGGCGCTAAGGTCGCGTCGCTTCCGTCCAATCAACATGGGATGCGCTATCGCTCATGCAAGTTGGGCCGCGTTCATGAAGTTATCCTTTGCAAGCGCGATGGAATTTACGGTCGTTTACGCCGTTATCATCGTGAAACTGGCGAATACTTTGAAGTTGCCGACGTAACCGAAATCGCGACCGATGAGAGGACGCTCGAACACGACTGGACAGAGGTCATCTTGTTGGGCAACGAAATAGACCAAGATACCGTAAGGGACCCCTACAACGGCGACCCTGATCAGGACGCTCAATGGCTGGCGACCTACCTCTATCATCGTTTTTATCGTCTTCCTGATAATATCAGGCTTGTCCTACTCGAAGGTACCCACAAACTCGACAGAAAGCGGCGATTTTTGCCCATCTCCGCTCGACTCAATGTTTTTGAAAAACATCAGACAGTTGCAGCGCCGGAAGGAATTAAGATTCACTATCTGTATGACGCGCCTTACGACAAGGCGACCGGTTCGGGTCACAACAAGTCCATCAGCGGTGCCATCGCTTCGGCGGTCAGTACCTGCGCAATCGTTTATAAAGACGAGATGTATGATGTGCGTAAAAGCCGGAATTGGACCTTCGATGCGCCCATCTTTGGTATCCCCTTCGGTGCAAAGCACATTTCAGTTCACATCGAGCTTCCAGATAACCAGGCGGTGGTGCCTGATGGCTATCGACAGTTTTTGCGCCACGCCCACGGCGAACAGCCACACGTGTCGGCAAATGACTTCGCAGATCTCGTCCGGGAAAATCGGCCCGAGTGGCTTATTGAAATCATTCGCTCTTTGGCGCCTGACAGCGCAACGAGCGATGACATCCGCAATGAGCTTCAAAGCCTCTTGAACGCACCTGCGAGTTCAAGCGAATAAGCCCTAAGGTAACGGACCACGGCAGCACCGCCGTATCGGCAGGCACAGGTGCAGCAGCTGGACCTGGTCGCGGTGCGGCGAATGGCGGCGGCGGCGAGGGCCTCCACAAGAATCCGATCGACTTGGCGGTCCTCCCGACCGGCGCAAAGCGCGCCGAGATGTTCAAAAATCTCGAACGCGCACCGGAAATTATCCCTCTTTCTGAAGATGATGAGATAGAGGAGAAGGGGTTGAAGGGGCGGGCGGCCCGCTTTGTCATGGAGGCAGGACAGTTATTCGTCAACATGCAGTATCCCGCAATCGGGGAGATGCTGGCCCAACTCGAAGCGGAATACGCCGACGCAACAGACCCCGAGATGCTGCGGTCACTCGCAAAACAACACGCGGAGCGAACAATGAATCTCACGTGTGGGGCGCACGGTCGTTTATGCGCTTGCCAAAACAGTTGAACAAGGAATGGGACCAGAAGGCGATGGAAATGGCAGCCTCGCCCGAGAGCCTCAGCATGGCCGCCGACGACTTCACCGATGCTCTTCAAAATGTTCGGCGCGATATAGGACGGAAGTTGCGCACGAGCCGTGTCATCACTGAGACGGGTGAGCTTGCGGAAGCCCGTCTCAAGCAACTGATGAAAGACAATCTGCGTCCATCCTGATGCTGGCTTTCGGTGCCCCACCGACCACCTGATGGCACATCAAATCACCACTTTATGCTCCTGGCACGATCCCCGACACAAAGACGCCGTGACCAGTGTCAGCAGGCCACGGCGTGAGTTATGGGTCGCTTGGAAAGGAAAACCACACGAACGGCGCGAGGCTAGCAGCACGGAACGCGCCGAAGATCGATCCCAAGTCCGCGCCACGACGGGCCAAGGCCGTGTGCGTTATCGCTTCCGTCGTCCAGTGCGATCAACCCACGCCCCAGCGCTGGCCGCTACCGCTTCCGTCGTCCGGCGCGGTCGACCGGCGGGCGGCTGGCGTTGTAGTCCGCCGCGGCGCGACTTTCATCCGTCAAGAGGGCAAGTCCGGAACAGCTGCCTGCACGGAGTAGTCGACTGCAACGAGCCGCCCGTCCAACCAGCCCCAGTCATCGGCCTTGGGCTCGAAAGGAGATTCCTGGTCGTCCGCACCGCGGCGGTCCCAGTCGGGCAGAGCTGGACCGGTGTCGAAGAAATAATCACCCTGCGAGTGGCGAAATGTACGATCCAAAATATCCTTGAATTCGGCGCGCGTCACCGGCTTCGCGCGCCGCATGACTAGAACGATACCCCAGGGCGCGACCCACAGGATTGGGCACAGCATGCTCCTGCGATGGGGCGTCGCGTTCCGAAAGACGTTTAGTTCGTAGCGATTGCACGCGAGGCCGCGTCGGTGGCGCGGCAGTTTGATGGCCACCCGGCCGATCAGGATGACTTGTCGGGCTCGTGCCAGTCTGAGCTGGATCACGCCTCTCGCCCCTCG
Organism: uncultured Alphaproteobacteria bacterium; assembly: GCA_963840535.1. Taxonomy (GTDB): domain Bacteria; phylum Pseudomonadota; class Alphaproteobacteria; order Rhizobiales; family Xanthobacteraceae; genus VAZQ01. Next base: position 271,293 of record CAWIZJ010000043.1, on the reverse strand, counting down.
CCCACGGACAGCCAAGTCCACGATGCGCGATTACCTCTCAGGGTAGCTCGCCGCCGGATGCCCCGCCACGCCGCAGCGCGGACTGCTGGTCCGTTATATTCGCTCTTCTAGGAAACGGGCTATTCATTGATCAGGGAGGACAGAAGGATGCTTGAGGCTTTTTTGGTTACTCGGCCATAATCGGCGTCATCATCATCTGCGGCGCCATCTGCGGTGCAATAGCCAACCGCAGTATCAGCCTCGAAGGCGCGTGGTTCGTAGTGATCCTGGCATTCATATTTGTGTTTCCCATAATGGTCTGGTGGTTCGGCTGGAGCAGCCCGCCAGGAGGACACAGCAGCAGCGGCTATTGCGGGTCAGGGCGATACCAATGGGATTGCTAATCCTGGGTGACGGACGGATGGACAACCGATGGGTTGTGATTATTCTTGCGCCAACGCCCACCACCGTTGGAACTGTTCCAACCCATGTTAGGGCGCGGGCGGTACCGTTGCTCGACTGCAGCGCATTCCATCCGGTTGCCACGAAACAGAACCACCACAGCAGCTCCCCGGAACCGTTCCAGATGGACGCGCGATCGAGATTTGAAGTGCTTGGTTATCCCGACATATCCATCGACGAATGGATCGATACAGAATTCGTCATTGACCCAATATACGCAGCAGTCATCATTTGCATCGGCGGGCATTTTAAAACTCCTGTAAGACTGAACCTGGTCAAGCTGCTATCCCGCAGCTCGGGCAGAAGGATGCCGGGCTTCGTCAGACGCGCCCGATCGGGCGGCCGTCATCGTAGACGACGCAATCGAACCAGTCCGCATAGGCGGGGGGATAGGCCGGCCTTACGCATACTCAGCGACATACGCTCATAATAGCGCGGCTACAGCCGCCCGCCGTTCCTCATGCACTGGCGCATTGTCGAAGCGCGCCACTTTTCGGCCTGAGCGCCGCGCATGCCGATGGCCTTGATCTGCTCCCGGCACTGCTGGCGCATGGCCTCAGCCGGCGTGCCCTCCTGCCTGATGCGCTTTGGGTCCTGCTCCGTTGCCGAACCTGCAATCGCGACCGTCAGGCATCGCGGCAGCAGTATCGCGTCATAAGCCGTTCCCTCCCTGCCAACTACGGTACGCCGGAATGCATAGCCCAGCTTACAGCCGCTCGCCACGCCCCCACAGGCGGGCGCTGGGGTGCTCTTTCGCGAGCCGAACATGAATCGAACGTCTTGTTATCTTTTTCCGCTGACCCAACTCGCTAGCACAGGGCAGTATAGGGCCGCACGGAATAGGACGGCTGTGTGGTAATTATGCCGACAAATCAATACTGGTTAGAACTGATTAGGACAGAGCAGAACGGGCGCAACCGAATTTCAAGACCGCTGCCTTAAACCGCTCGGCCACCCTTCCCTGCTAGCAACATCATATAGTTAGCGATCATCCGACCGAGAACGTCTTGGCAACATTGGCGGCTTTGGACCCAAGTTGGACCCAATCAGCTTTTCTCCTCCCTACGGGCGCGCGCTCTTCTTGCTCGACCCACCGCCAGGCGAACGATTTAACGTAATCGAACCCATGCACTTGCATGCAACGTCCGGGTTCCTACTGGCACCTCCTGCCGAGTTACAGCCAAGCCCGCAAGGCAATCTGGACAGCGGTGAACCCCCACACGGGGATGCGCCGCATTGACGAGGCGTTCCCGAAAGAAATCCGCGAGAGCACCTCCGAGCAGGAGATGTTTCTGCGCCTCCGCAACGGCTCCACTTGGCAGGTCATTGGTAGCGATAACTACGAAACCCTTGTCGGCACACCACCCTGTGGCATCGTGTTCTCGGAATGGGCGCGCGCCAATCCGGCAAGCTGGGCCTACTTAGCACCTATCCTTATCGAAAACGAAGGCTGGGCCGTCTTCATCACTACGCCGCTCGGCAACAATCACTGCAAGACGATGCTGGAGATGGCCAAGGCGAGCCCGGGCTGGTTTGCCGAGGTCTCCACCGTCACCGATACCGGCGCCATTTCGCTCGACGCCATCGAGCAGCAACGGGTCGAGTACCACGCCTTGTGCGGTGAAGACGGTGGAGATGCGTTAATCCAACAGGAATACTGGTGCAGCTTTGCGGCCGCCATCCTGGGCGCGTACTTCGCGAAGGAGATCGCCACCGCCGAGCGTGATGGCCGCATCGGCAAGGTGGACGTTAATCCCGAGTTGCCGGTGCACACGAGTTGGGACCTGGGCATTGCCGACGCCACTGCGCTCTGGTGCTTCCAGGTCGAGCCGCTTGGCACCGACAAGCCGACGCTGCGGGTCGTGGATTATTACGAAGTCGTGCCACGTTAGTTCGCCAGCCTATGTGGTGGCTCTGCGTGGCCGCTTGCGACTATTCGGTCCCTGCCCGGGATATGGGTTCGCGCTACAAGAGCCGCCGATTCCCCATGCGGTCGCCATGCATTGCTCGAAGCTGTAAAACGTGCAGGTGACAGCTCCGCTACTGTTGCGCCCGCTCTCGTAAAAGCACCACGGCGCATACTGGGCGGCAGCGGGGCTTGCGGCAAGCGCAAGTGCAGTCAATACGAGACCGCAGCTCAGTGTGTGGGTCATTCGCAGACCTCCATTGGTTTTGGTCGCAATCGTATTTTCCGGTGGGTGATCGCTTTCATGACTAGGCCTCTTCGAGCTTCGCCCAAACCAGCCATTTCTTGAAGTTCGTTTGAAGCTCCGCCTTCGCCTGTTCGAGGGTCGGGACGCGCCCGCTGGTCGGGTCCGGATTGACAAGCACCGAGGACGGTGAAGCACCAGTACCAGCGCAGCTCGGGGAGCGCGTGCCGGTCTTCGTAGATGCGACCGATCTCGCGGCCGCCATCGTAGACGACGCAATCGAACCAATCCGCATAGGCGGGGGAGGACAGGCCGGTCTTACGCATACTCAACGACATGGCCGCATGATAGCGGGCCGCGGATGCGCTGCCACGCCCCTTTAGGCGGGCGTGGCTTCCCGCTTCCGATCCGAAACGTCCTTTTGTGTGATGGCAATCACATCGCGGCACGACGGCCGATGCAATATCCCGTTCGCTGACTGCTCTTTCGTCTTCACATCGGACTCAGATGACGCAAGCGTAGCTTCGGCATGGAGCCCGTCGATCCCCGCAAAAGGTGAGGAACCGGCGGGCTCCACCAACTTCCCCGTAGCGGTTGCTCGACCGGGTGATAGGCTTCTGGCCGGAGCCCGTCGTCATAGGGTCGTCCCGGGTCTTCCGTCGGGCACGATAGGGAGGAGGGCAAACCCTCTGGAGCCATCGTCCTCCTGGCGGCGGGCTCCACCCAAGCAGGGAACGCACCGGGACGCTGATGGTTGCCTCGGTCCCGTCCGATGACGTTGAGCGAGAGCGGCTTGGACCCAAGTTTGGACCCAATGGGCAGCCTACGGGGCACTACTGGACACCACGAAGCCCAGCGGTGTTGGGCGAAAATGCCTGAAAATCCGCACAGCAGCGGACGGGACAATATTAGGGACTACAATATGTCGCGTATTTCAAGACCGCTGCCTTAAACCGCTCGGCCACCCTTCCCTGGCGAGAGATCACGTACCTAGATCGGCGCGATTGCTTCGAAAATCCAGCCTCGCGGCCGGATTGGAGCTGGCGACGAAACAGTCCTCGTTCTCACTCGGCGCCAGCAGATCATCCTCTATGATGTCGGTCGCCCTGTGAGCGAACATTCCTTGCTCATAGCATCCCGCTGTCGCGTCGTCCGGAACACCAGCGAATCCTACAACGCTCTTCAAATGCAGGTCGCGCGAGGCGGCATCAACGAAAAACTTCCACGGCTTCGCTCACATGCCCCGCCTGATTGCGTCCATCCGCACGGGCAACTGGCACCTAGCTCAAGGCACGGCGGCCTGCACCGGACCGCCCGACTTCGGGATGTGCAGCAGGCCCCACTGTACACGTAGCAGGACGAACACCAGACTGTCTTGATGCAGGGCATCGGCTCAGCCTCGGCCGGAGCGACCCGGGCGAACGGCATGGCAAGCGTGATCAGGTAAGAAGGTGAGGGAGCAGGATCGGATAGTCGAGCTTCTTGCAGGGTCACGATCGAAGCCGTACAACCACCGTTACGGGGGGCTTAGGCGTCGAGCCGCTTACCGCACGGCACGCGACGCCTCGACTTGGGCCAGCCCGCCGATGACCAGAACCGCCACGATCATCCCCGGCGCATCGACGGACATCCGTCGGTTGGCGGGAGCACTGGAACCATGAACCGTATTTCAACCGCCTTGGCAGCGGGCATTGTGTACCTCACCTGTACCCAAGCCGATGCAGGCCAATTCCGGTATCACGGGCCTTCCGGATATCGCTACGCGCCCCCCATGGTCCGCGGCCACGTGCTGCACCGCGGCGTGCGTCTCCACTTCTCCCCCGGCCGCTACGCGCCGGCGCCCCGCCATTACCGACCCGATCCCGGGGCAGCGATCGCGGGCGCCCTGGCAGGTGCGGCGCTGATGTTGATCCCGCGCGCGGCAGAAGCGCTGGCGGCCAAGCTACCGCCTCCAGCCGCTCGCGCTCCCGCATCACCGCCGCCAATCGGCAACCCGCTCGCAGAGATCGAGCCCAACCCACGCGGCATCAGCCGCGCCGAGGTCGAGGCCGCGCTGATCGACTGGTGCGCCACGCACTCCGAGGCGCCGCTATGCATCAAGTTGCGGGTCGACTAGTCCTGTTGATATTTGAACAAGTCTTCGAAGCCAAACCATCGTGGCGGCGAGGGTGACCGTCGACTGAAAGTTTCGCGCGGTCTTCTGGCGTCCAGCGCGTTGCGACCCTGCGATCAGTGCTTGATTTTCTTGATGAAGCACTCGATCAGGTATCGCAGGCCATAGGCTGATGTTTCGTCGTCAAGCCAATCTCAGCCGTGCGTGATTGCCAAGGGCGGGATCACCACATCGACCTCAGCTGCCGCGAGGCTCGGCGCGAAGAGCAGATCGTTGTCGAAGCCCTTATCGGCGATCAGCCTGATGAGCGTGCGGCCTTCAACCAATGCGTTGGCCTGTGTTGCCTCGTGCACCTGTCCTGCAGCGTGGATCATCCGCAAGGGATGACCGGTACGCATCCACGGCAATATGGATGCTTGGTGCTCTGGCCGCCCGCGCGATCGGCCAATGGCCTCGTTCTGAGCCCCACTTCGCCGGCGGCATGCTCGGTACGCCCGCACGCGTGGTGGCATCGATCATGACGTGTTCGAAATCTGGATCCTTCGCTGAGAGCCTTGAAAAAACTCTTACCAAACTCCCTTCTCTGTCGACCAGCGGTTGAAGCGCACGAACACGCTGTTCCAATGTGCCAAATTCCGGCGGTCGATCGCGCCATGGCGCACCCGTGCGCAGAGCATCCAAAGAACGGCATCGTCAAATAGTCGATTGTCCTTGCCGACCTCGACCTCTGTCTCCTTCCTTGCCCAGAACCCAATTCCGCGATGCGCGCCCACTGCACATTGATGAGTTCGCGCCAATCAAGATATCGCCTCATCATCAAGTTGCGATCTTGAAATCCACAATGACGGGGAGGAGGGGAATCCCCTTAATGTCAACAGGACCTAGTGGAGCGCTGCGGCTAGCGCAACTGCCCTGGGTCTCAATCCGTTCACCCGATTTTGGTCCTCCTGCCCAAGAGGCTCGTTGGTCCGACACTGCCGTTTGCACGTTGCAGCAGAAGAACCGGCTGCCCATGTCTACTGATGCAGAGTTCTTTCGAAAGGACCGAACCATGCCCAAGTGGCTCGTTGTCGTTGCCGCCGTCGCCATCGCGATGCCGACGCTCTCCACGTCCCCCGCCGATGCGCGTGCCAAGAAGGCGAAGCAATATCGCGTCAGCTCCTCGACCTCGCTCGATGGCCGCACGACCGGTCAGCCCCGGACCTGCGGCTACGACTACTTTCTCTACGACACGCGCGGGGTCCCGGTCGGGCCCTACTGTCACTGATGGCATGGCGCGGGTCCGCCGCATTCGGCCCCGAGTCAGCGCGCGGGCCTCGACGCCGCTGCGGGTGACTTCGATCGCCCGGCGCGGGTGTCGGGCGCTTGCGCCGATGCGCCCGCCCCGCTAGCCCTCGCCCATGGACCACCGGATTCCCGCCCCGGCGACGACATCGGCGCCGAAGGTCAGCTTCGTCTCGCTCGGCTGTCCCAAGGCGCTGGTCGACAGCGAGCGCATCATCACCCGCCTGCGCGCGGAAGGCTACGAGCTTGCGCGCGAGCACGAGGGTGCCGACCTGGTGGTGGTCAACACCTGCGGCTTCCTGCGCAGTGCACAAGCGGAATCGCTCGCCGCCATCGGCAAGGCGCTCAACGAGAACGGCAAGGTGATCGTCACCGGCTGCATGGGCGCCGAACCCGAGACCATCACCAGGCACTACCCGCAGGTGCTCGCGGTCACCGGGCCGCAGCAATACGAGAGCGTGATCGAGGCGGTGCATCGGGTCGCGCCGCCGCGCCATGACCCGTTCCTCGACCTGCTTCCTCCCGAGGGCATCAAGCTCACGCCCCGGCACTACGCCTATCTGAAGATCTCGGAAGGCTGCAACAACCGCTGCAGCTTCTGCATCATCCCGAAGCTGCGCGGCGATCTCGTCTCGCGGCCGGCGGCCGAGGTGCTGCGCGAGGCCGAGCGGCTGGTGGCCGCCGGCGTCAAGGAGCTCCTGGTCATCTCGCAGGACACCTCCGCCTACGGCCTGGACCTCAGATATGCGGCGAGCGACTGGAACGGCCGGGCGGTGCGGGCCAGGTTCCTCGATCTCGCGCGCGCGCTCGGCGAGCTCGGCGTCTGGGTGCGGCTGCACTACGTCTATCCCTATCCGCACGTGGACGAGGTGATCCCGCTGATGGCGGAGGGCAAGGTGCTGCCCTATCTCGACATCCCGTTCCAGCATGCGAGCGCGGACGTGCTGCGGCGCATGCGGCGCCCGGCGGCGCAGGAGCGCACGCTCGAGCGCATCGCCCGCTGGCGCGCGCTCTGCCCCGATCTCACCATCCGGTCGACTTTCATCGTCGGGTTCCCCGGAGAGAGCGAGGACGACTTCCGCATTCTGCTCGATTGGCTCGACGCCGCCGAGCTCGACCGCGTCGGCTGCTTCCGCTACGAGCCGGTTGCGGGTGCGGCCGCCAACGCGCTCGCCTCCGCCGTGCCCGAGGAGGTGAAGGAGGAACGCTGGCACGAGCTCATGCGCCGCCAGCAGGCGATCTCGACGCGGCGGCTCGCGCGCAAGGTCGGCTCCCGCCAGCAGGTGATCATCGACGGGCTGGGTCCGACGGTGGCCAGGGGGCGCAGCCGCGGCGACGCCCCCGAGATCGACGGCGCGGTCAATGTGGCGAGCCGCCGTCCGCTGCGGGTGGGCGAGATCGCGACCGTGCGGATCGAGCGCGCCGACCAGTACGATCTGCACGGGATCGCCGTAGGGTTCTGATCCGGTCCTTACAGGCTGCCCAGCACCTTCACGATCGTCCGCGTCAAGGTGCCGAGCTCGTGCGGCTCGATGGTGAACGGCGGAGTGAGATAGACGATCGAGCCGAATGGGCGGATGAACGCCCCCTCCCCCACGAAACGTGTCCGCAAGCCGTCGAGGTCATCGATACGATCGAGCTCGACCACGCCGATCGCTCCCTTCACGCGAACCTCCCTGACGCTCGGCAGCTCGCGGCAGGGCGCCAGCCCACGTTCGAGCGAATGTGCGATATTGGCGACCTGCTGCAGGCGGGGCTCCCACTCGAACAGATCGAGCGAGGCATTGGCAGCGGCGCAGGCGAGCGCATTGCCCATGTAGGTCGGCCCATGCATGAGAGCGTGCATGGGGTCGTCCGACCAGAATGCCTCGAACACTTTCCGGCGCGCGATGGTGGCGGCCAGCGGCAGGGTTCCGCCGGTCAAGGCCTTCGACAGGGTGACGATGTCGGGCACCACGGCGGCATCCTCGCTGGCGAACAGGCTGCCGGTACGGCCGAAGCCGGTGAAGATCTCGTCGAAGATCAGCAGCAGCTCGTAGCGGTCGGCGGCCTCGCGCAGAAGCCGCAGCACACCCGCGTCGTGAAAGCGCATGCCGCCGGCGCCCTGCACCAGCGGCTCGACGATGATGCCGGCGAGCTCCTCGGCATGACGCTCCAGGAATTGCAGGAAGGCAGCACTCGTGTCGTCGTCCCGCGGCAGCGCCAGCATGTAATGCTCCGGCAACAGGCCGCGAAACAGCGCGTGCATGCCGGCCTCGGGATCGCAGACCGCCATCGCCCCGGTGGTATCGCCGTGATAGCCGCCCGCGAAGGCCACGAATTTCCTGCGGCGGCGCTCGCCCCGGTTCAGCCGGAACTGCACCGCCATCTTCATGGCGACCTCGACCGCGACCGAGCCCGACTCGGAAAAGAACACCCGCTCGAGATCGCCGGGCAGCAGCGCCGCCAGCCGGCGCGCCAGCGTAAGAGCCTGCTCGTGAACGAGCCCGCCGAGCATGACGTGAGGCATCGAGGCGAGCTGCCGCTCCACCGCCGCACGGATGTGAGGATGATTGTAGCCGTGGCAGGCCGTCCACCACGATGCTATGCCGTCGATCAGCTCGCGGCCATCCGCAAGCACGATGCGGCAGCCCTGCGTGCGCACGACCGGGAGCGGCGGACGCACGGTCTTCATCTGGGCATAGGGCAGCCAGACATGGTCGAGCCCGTGCTCGTACCAGGCAGGTGTTCCCTGCCGGCCGTCCTTACCGGCGGTCATTCAGCGCTTCCGTTCGCTGGTCATTGTCGGCGTTCCCGCGCCGCGAAATCTGACGTAAGGTCGCGCATGCGTTCACTCGACGAATTCGCCGAGACCAAGCTGTCCGAGCTCGAGCGCTCCAGTCTACGCCGTACGCTGATCGATACCACCCGCGTGACTGGGATCCGGATGCTGCGCAACGGCCGCCCGCTCATCTCGTTCTGCTGCAACGATTACCTCAACCTGACACATCACCCCGCGCTCAAGGCGGCGGCGATCGCGGCGCTGCGCGTGCATGGGGTCGGAGCCGGTGCGTCACGACTGGTGACCGGCAACCATCCGCTCCTGGGCGAGCTGGAGGCGCGGCTGGCAGCCCTCAAGATGACCGAAGCCGCCTGCGTGTTCGGCTCCGGCTATCTGGCCAATCTCGGTATCATTCCGGCGCTGGTCGGCGCCGACGACCTCGTGCTCATCGACGAGCTCGCCCATTCCTGCCTGTGGGCCGGTGCCCGGCTCGCACGTGCAACCGTGGTTCCGTTCCGCCACGGCGACGCCGGGCACGCCGAGGCACTGCTCGAGCAACGGCGCCGGCGGCATGCGCGTGCCCTGATCGCGACCGACGGCGTGTTCTCGATGGACGGCGACATCGCGCCGCTGCCTGTGCTGGCGACAACGGCGCAGCAGCACGATGCCTGGCTCCTGTCGGACGACGCCCATGGGCTGGGCGTGGTCGGGGGCGGGCGGGGCTCGTCCTTTGCGCACGCGGTCGAGGCGGATATTCCGTTGCAGATGGGGACGCTGTCGAAGGCGGTGGGAGCCTATGGCGGCTACCTTTGCGCCTCTGCCGCGGTGATCGACCTCGTCCGCAACCGCGCCCGCACCATGATCTATTCGACCGGGTTGCCGCCGGCGATGGCGGCAGCGGCGATCGTGGCGCTCGACCTGATCGAGCGCGAGCCGCACTATGCCGCGCTGCCGCTCGTAAAGGCAAAAGCGTTCGCGCGCCGTGCGGGGCTGCCGGAGCCGGAAAGTCCCATCGTCCCGGTGCTGCTCGGCGAGGCGGAAACGGCGCTCGCGGCCTCGCGGCTGCTCGAGGAACACGGCTTTCTGGTCACCGCCATCCGGCCGCCGACCGTGCCCTCGGGCACCGCGCGCTTGCGGCTCACGTTCACCGCGCAGCATCCCGACGACGAGATCGAGCGGCTCGCCACGATCGTGCGCACGCGCATCCTCGCCGAGGCCGCGGCAATCCCCGCGCAATGAGCGCCGTCTTCGTCACCGCGACCGGGACCGGCATCGGCAAGACCTTCGTCTGCGCGGGGCTGATCCGGCATCTGCGCTCATCCGGACACGAGGTGGACGCCGTCAAGCCGATCGTCAGCGGGTTCGAGCCGGATGCCTGGCAGGACAGCGATCCGGCAGTGCTGGCGGCGGCGCTCGGGCGTGCGCCGGCGTCGAACGAATTCGAGCGCATCTCGCCGTGGCGCTTTGCGGCGCCGCTGTCGCCGGACATGGCGGCGAGACGCGAGGGCCGCGCCATCGCATTCCAGGAGGTAGTGGAGTTCTGCCGCCGCACCATGGCCGCCCGCCGCGGCCTGCTCCTGATCGAGGGCGTCGGCGGCATCATGGTGCCGCTCGACGACCGGCGCACCGTGCTCGACTTGATGTCGGTGCTGCGCATTCCGGTCGTCCTGGTGGCGGGGAGCTACGTCGGCACCATCAGCCACACCCTGACCGCACTCGAGGTGCTGGCGCGGCGCAACCTCGACGTTGCCGTCGTGGTGGTCAGCGAGAGCGAAGGCAGTGCCGCTCCGCTCGCCGACACCCTCGCCACCGTCGCCCACTTTGCGGATGCGATCGATGTCGTCGGAATTCCGCGTCTTGCTCCGAGCGCGGCCGAGCATCCCGCCTTTGCGCGGATTGCCGCCTTGCTGTAGCCGCACCGTCGTCGTGCGGCAGGGCGCTGCCTCCCCCCGATCTCGTGGCCGCCCCGGCGAGCGCGCTCGCGCGCGCCCACGTCGTCCGGATTGCGAGCGCGCTCAGGGCACCAGGATGCTCGACCCGGTGGTGCCGCGACCTTCGAGATCGCGGTGCGCCTTCTGCGCATCCTTGAGCGGATATTTCTGATTGACCGGGATCCTGACCGCTCCGCTCGTCACCACGTCGAACAGGTCGTTGGCGGTCTTGACGAGGTCCTCGCGCCTGGCGACGTAGGTGTTGAGGGTGGGGCGGGTGGCGAACAGCGAACCCTTGGTCTGCAGGATGTTGATGTTGAAAGCCTCGATCTGCCCCGACGCCGAGCCGAAGCTCACGAACATGCCGAGCGGCTTGATGCAATCCAGCGAGCCCGGGAAAGTCGCCTTGCCGACGCCGTCGTAGACCACCTCGCACAGCTTGCCGCCGGTGATCTCCTTTACCTTGGCGACGAAGTCCTCGTCGCGGTAGAGGATGACGTGGTGGGCGCCGTTCTGTCTGGCGAGCTCGGCCTTGTCCTTCGTGCCGACGGTGCCGATCACATTGGCGCCGAGGTGGTTGGCCCATTGGCAGGCGATGAGGCCGACCCCGCCGGCGGCGGCATGGATGAGAACGTTGTCTCCCTTCTGCACCTTGTAGGTCCGCCGCAGCAGATACTGCGTCGTCATGCCCTTGAGCATCATGGCGGCAGCCTGCTCGTAGCTGATCTTGTCCGGCAGCCTCACCGCCCGGTCGGCCGGAAGCAGCCGCTCCGCCGCGTAAGCCCCGAGCGCGGACGTGTAGCCGACCCGGTCCCCGACCTTGATATCGGTCACACCCGGACCGACTGCGATCACCTCGCCCGCCCCCTCGTTGCCGGAGACGAACGGCAACCCGACCGGCGAGGGATACATGCCCATACGGAAATAGGTATCGATGAAATTGACGCCGCAGGCGTGGTTCCTGATCTTGACCTGGCCCGGGCCGGGCGCCGGCACCGGAACGTCCTCGTAGGTCAAGACCTCGGGTCCGCCCGTCTTGTGTACTCGCACCGCTGCGACCATGGATGTCTCCCTTCTCGCTCGCCACCGGCGGGATGTTTCGTGCTCGCAATATGCGCGGATCTGCCGCGCAGGGAGCGCGATCATAGGTCCGGGCCGCCGGGAAGCAAGACTTGCGAGCGCGACCGTGGCGCCGCGGCGAGATGTACGCTCTCAACCCTTGACCCGCTTGCGCAGGCTGGACCGCCGCCGGCGATTGCGACGGGCGAGCACGTTGAAGAACTCGACCCCGGCTGCGAATGCCATGGCGGTGTAGATGTAACCGCGCGGAATGTGGACGTCGAAGCCGTCGGCGATGAGCGCCACGCCGATCAGCATCAGGAAGGCGAGCGCCAGCATCTTGGTGGTCGGGTTTTCCGCAATGAAATGCGAGACCGGCCCCGAGGCGGCATACATCACGATGATCGCGATTACCACCGCCGCTATCATGATCTCGATGTCATTCGCCATGCCGATGGCGGTGATGATCGAGTTCGAGCGAGAACACCAGGTCGATCAGGATGAGCTGCGATGACGACCCAGAGGAAGCTCGATGGCGCTTGGGGCGCGCCGTCGTCGTCGCCGGCCTCGACCTCGGCGTGGATCTCGTGGGTGGCCTTGGCGATCAGGAACAGCCCGCCGCCGATCAGGATGATGTCACGCCAGGAGATGCCCATGTCGAGCACAGTCACCAGCGGCTTGGTCAGGCCCATCAGCCAGGTGAGCGCGAACAGCAGGATGATGCGGAAGATGAGCGCCAGCGACAGCCCGATCTGACGCGCGCGCTTGGCATCCTTCTCGGAGCAGCGCGAGACCAGCACGGAAATGAAAATGACGTTGTCGATTCCGAGCACGATCTCGAGCACCGTCAGGGTGATCAGGGCGGCCCAGGCGTTGGGATCGGTCAGTAGCTCAATCATGCTTGCCCGTTTGGTCGCTGAGCCCGACAGCGATGAAAAAGACCCCGATGACGACGAGGGCGCCCACCACCCAGGGTCCGGGCTCGAGCCCACGCATGATCGCAATCAGCGCCAGCAACGACCAGGCCGTCAAGGCGACGATGTTGAGCGTGCGAAAGCGCAGGACCCGCATGGGATGAACGAACTTGAAGGGAACGAAGGTGAGCACCGCCAGCGTCACGACAGCGACCGCCGCCAGCCACGGCGCCGGCCGTAGCAGGAACAGATAGAACGCCACGGCGTTCCACAGTGCCGGGAAACCGCGAAAATAGTGATCCTCGGTCTTCATGTTGCGATCGGCGAAATAGAGCGCCCCGGTGACCACGATCAGCACGCCGGCCGGGATCGCAAGCGGCTCCGGCAGCAGCCCGCCCGTCGCCACGGCGTAGGACGGAACGAATACGTAGGTCGTGAAATCGACCACCAGATCGAGCACGTCGCCCGACCAACGCGGAAGCAACTCGGCGACGCGGAACCGGCGCGCGATCGTGCCGTCGACGCCGTCGACGACGAGGGCGATCCCGAGGCAGAGAAACATCGGCGCCCACTGGCCGCGGACCGCATATATGAGCGCCGCAAGCCCCAGCGCCGCGCCGGCGGCCGTGAAAACATGGACCGCGAAAGCACGGGAATGAGCGAGCGTCGGCAACAATCGTGCTCCACTTCGCGGCAGCATCGTCCGGCGCCCGGAACGGCATCATGATCGCAGGGTCCCGTGCACAATTCGACCCGGCCCGAGCGATGCCATTATACATCGTCGGGACGCGTCCTGGGCAGGCCAGAGCGAGGATCGCATGAATGCCAGCACAGCCGAGGTCGTCATCATCGGCGGCGGCCCGGCCGGCCTGACCGCGGCGATCGCGATGGCCGCGGCCGGCGTCGAAACGGTCCTGGTCACCGGCAAGCGGCGCGCGAGCGACAACCGCACCACCGCCCTGCTGACCGGCTCGGTCACCGCGCTCGACACGCTCGGGGTATGGCGACGCTGCCAGGAGCAAGCGGCACCGCTCGAGGTCATGCGGATCGTCGACGACACGACGCGGCTGCTGCGCGCGCCGGAGGTTTCGTTTGCCGCCAGCGAGATCGGGCTCGCCGCCTTCGGACACAATATCGAGAACCGTTTTCTCATGGCCGGTCTCGAAGCGGGCCTGCGCGAGCTTCCGGCGCTGCATGCGATCGAGGAGGAGGCGGATGCGGTCGAGATCGCTCCCGCAGGCGTGACGGTCAGGCTCGCGGGCGGCGACAGGGTGTCGGCGCGCCTGGCAGTCGGGGCCGAAGGCCGACGGTCCCTGTGCCGGGCGGCTGCCGGCATCGTGACCGAAGGCAGCAGCTATCCGCAGACCGCCCTCACCTTCAATCTCGCGCATCGCCGGCCCCATCATCAAACCTCGACCGAGCTCCACACCGAGACCGGCCCGTTCACGCTGGTGCCGTTGCCTGGCCGACGCTCGAGCCTGGTGTTCGTGGTCGACCCGGTGCAAGCGCCCCAGCTCGGAAGGCTCTCGGACACCGAGCTTGCCGACGAGATCGAGCGCCGAGCGCATTCGATCCTCGGCAAGGTCGAGATCGAACCCGGCCGCGGCGCATTTCCACTCGCCGTCGAGACCGCGACGCAGCTGGGCACGCGACGGGTGGTGCTGATCGGCGAAGCTGCCCACGTTGTCCCACCGATCGGCGCGCAAGGCCTCAACCTCGGCCTGCGCGATGCCGCGACCATCAGCGAGCTCGTGGTGGCCGCTCATAGGAGCGGCGGCGATGTCGGGACGCTGGCCGAGCGCTACGACAGCATGCGCCGCACCGATGTCGGCAGCCGCACGCTCGCCATCGATCTGCTCAACCGCAGCCTGCTCTCGGATTTTCTCCCGCTGCAGGGTGTCCGCGGCCTGGGCCTTTTTCTGATGGACCGCATCGGGCCGCTGCGGCGGGCGGCGATGCGGGAAGGCATCATGCCGTTGGCCTCGCAGCCGCGTCTGATGCGCGGGGAAACTCTCTAATCAGGTCCGGCGACATGGGCTGGGGCTCGCCTTCGGCTCGGCGCCAAGCGGTCAGGCTGTGCGGGTTCCCTGAGGAATGCCTGGCCCCGGTGGCGATTGCCGCGAAAAGCGGCTTGGCGAAGGCTGTGGAATGCTCATACCGTAGCACGATGGTCCGGACACGTTCGGCGACAGGATGAAGCTCCCGCGCAACTTCTTCAAGCCACTCGCCCTCGGGGCGCCGGCGCCGCTTGCGGAGCTGCCGGTCAGGCTCGAGCGCATGATCCATTTCGTGCCGCCTCATATCGAGAAGCTGCGTGCGAAAGTGCCCGAGCTGATCGCGCAGGTCGACGTGGTGCTGGGCAATCTCGAGGACGCGATCCCGGCCGATGCCAAGGAGGCGGCGCGCGCGGGCTTCATTGCCATGGCGCAAGCCAGCGAGTTCGGCACCACCAGCCTATGGACACGCATCAATGCCCTCAACTCTCCCTGGATGCTCGACGATGTGATCGAGATCGTCGGCGCCGTCGGGCACAAGCTCGACGTCATCATGTTGCCCAAGGTCGAAGGCCCTTGGGACATCCACTATCTCGACCAGTTGCTCGCCCAGCTCGAGGCGCGCCACGTGATCGGGCGCCCGGTCCTGATTCATGCCATCCTGGAGACCGCCGAGGGCGTCGACAATGTCGCGGCGATCGCGGCGGCATCGCCACGCATGCACGGCATCAGCCTGGGTCCGGCCGATCTCGCCGCCTCGCGCGCGATGAAGACCACGCGGGTCGGCGGTGGGCATCCCGACTATCGGGTGCTCTCCGATCCGGCACCAGGTGGCGCTGCGCGCACGGCGTTTCAACAGGATCTCTGGCACTACACCATTGCCAAGATGGTGGACGCCTGCGCCGCCGCCGGCATCAAGCCGCTGTACGGCCCGTTCGGCGACTTCAGCGACCCGCAGGCCTGCGAGGCGCAGTTTCGCAACGCCTTCCTCATGGGCTGTGCCGGTGCCTGGACGCTGCACCCGAGCCAGGTTCCGATCGCAAAGCGGGTGTTCTCACCCGATCCTGCCGATGTCGCGTTCGCAAAGAAGATCCTCGACGCCATGCCGGACGGCACCGGCGCCGTCATGATCGACGGCAAGATGCAGGACGATGCGACCTGGAAGCAGGCCAAGGTGCTCGTCGACCTCGCCCGCCTGGTCGCCGCCAAGGACCGCGAGCCGTGCTACGCGCTTTGACCCACTAGTCGCCCGATTTAGTCAGATTGAAGGGTATAGATGCTTGAGTTTGATGCGTGCGTTGGGGGTTGTGAAGTGCCAGTTGGCCTTGGTGTTGTTGGCATTGCGGTCGTGTTCCCAGGCGGCCGTTTCGTCGATGAGGGTTTGTTTGTCGGGGATACGGCGATCGAGGCACTGGGACGATAGGACGCCGAGTTCTGACTCCGCCAGATCGAGCCAACTGCCATGCTTTGGAGTGTAGTGCCATTCGAAGCGCTCGACCAGCCGCCTGGCTTCGGCGGCAGGAAAGGCTTCGTAGAGCGAAGCCTTGCCGTGAATGTTGAGATTGTCCTGGACCAGAACGATTGTCTTGGCGTTCGCGAAGTGGAGATCGGCCAAATCTTTCAAGACGTGAGCATAATCCACGGCGGTGCGGCGATCCGTGACTTTAACATGGCGCCAGCCTTCGAGCGGCGCAAACATCATGAAGAGGTTGGCGGTCCCGTTGCGCTCGTACTCGTAATCGAAACGGGCCGGGCGTCCCGCTTTCATCGGGATCGGCACACTCGTTTCGGCAATGAGCTGCTTTGAGGTCTCGTCCAGACAAACCAGCGGGCAATCGGGATCGCGTGGCCGCGTATAAACGGCCAGCACGTCTTCCATCGCCGCTACGAACGCGCTGTTGGCCTTCGGTGGGATGACCCATTGCTGTCGGCGATGGGGCTGGAGCGTGTTTTTTTTAGAACCCGCCCGATCGTGCTGTCACTGGCACGATCGACAATGTTGAGCTCCACGACTTTGTTCTCCAACAACCGCAAGGTCCAGCGCGCGCGTCCCTTGGGAGGTTTGGAGCATGCCAAGGCAATCAGCTTGGCCTCTTTCTCGCCGTCAAAAATCGGCGCGACGGCAGGCATTGCCCGTTGTTTGCGGCTCAACACAGCCTCGAAGCCCTCCTCCACCAGTTGCTTGCGCACCCGTAAACCATGGACGGGCTGGCATCCAGAGCCTCGATGATCCGGCTGTCGCTCCACCCTTCACCCACCTCCGACACATCGGCCTTCAACAAGATCCGCGCCTTCAGCAGGCGTTTTGCTGGGCTCTTCCCCTTCCGAATCAGCGTCGCAAGCTGTTGGCGCTCCTCGCCGCTCAACCTCACCACATACGTCTTTACCGAAATCTCCTTCGCAGCCATGATTGCCTCCGTCGCCAATAGTGGCGATGAAAGCGAATCACCAAATCCTTACCAAATCCTTTCAAACTGGTTGAAGCGGGCGACTAGCCGCCTGATTTCAGCAAAATTGAAGGGATCCGTACCTTGAGGAAAGTGCTGGCACCGAACCTCCGGTCCACACATGAATCCATTCACTTTGGCCGAAGCTGCCCACTAGTGTCCCGATTTCCGAAGTTCGCCAGCGCTCGCGGCACACTCTGAGCGAACTTCGGAATCAAAGGAACAAGGAACACTAGCAACTCCATGATTTTAGTGCCCCTTTTTGAACCCGAAGTTCGCAATCGGATTTGCGGCACGGTTGTGCGAACTTCGGGTTCGGGGCACTAGCGTGGGGTTCGGAAGTCCGCACCATCATTCTTGCCGCGAGTCCGACATGCGGACTTCTGAACCAAAGCCACATTAGATCAATTAGTTGCTGGTGTCCTCCAATTCCGAAGTTCGCAAAACGAGAGTGCCGCGGAATGATGCGAACTTCGGAATTGGGACACTAGCGCGCGCGTCTATCCTGCACTATGTCGAGTTGCAGCATGGGCAATACGCGCAACGCCAAGTTCAAGCTCGGCCAAGTGGTTCGCCACCGGCATTTTCCGTTTCGCGGGGTCGTGTTCGACATCGACCCTGAATTTAGCAACACCGAGGAATGGTACCAGTCGATCCCCGCCGAGGTGCGCCCGCGCAAGGACCAGCCGTTCTATCACCTGTTCGCCGAGAACGCGGAGACCGAATACATCGCCTATGTGTCGGAGCAGAACCTGCTGCCGGATACGTCGGGCGAGCCGGTACGCCATCCACAGGTGGCCGAGGTGTTCGAGCGCGACGAGCAGGGCAGCTACCGTCCGCGCAATTCCATGCTGAATTAGCGCGTGACGAGCGGCACGTCGCCGAAAGTTGCCGTTCACGCTCTCGCCACACGATTCATCGCGGAGGAAGTTGCGTCGGATCGGTCGGCGGACCGTCATAGGCCTTGGCGAAATCGGCAAGCGGCACGGACATGGTGATGGGTTGGCCGGCTGCGTTGATGCCTTGCACGTGCAGGTTCCGCCCGCGCTTGAGGTTGCCGATCATCTCTTCGCTGGCCTCGTAGTCGGCAACGCAGCCGTTGGGTATGCAGGTCACATAGGGCGCGTTCACCGGCTGTCCGCCGTCGACGATCACGCGGGTGCCCGGCCGCAGCGACATCCCGAGCGGGAGCGTCACGCGCAGGACCTTTCGGGCCTGTCCCTCCGCCTCGATCAGCACCGTCGCCACCACCGGCATCCCGGACTCGATGCGGCCGTCCTTGCCGGTCAGGCAAACTTTTGCGGCATTGGCCTCCGTGCCGGGCTGGCAGATCTTGGTCCAGGGCACATAGGTGACCTGCGGCTGGCCATCCGGTTTTTGCAGCTGGCCCGGCGCCGGCGCCGCCTTCGGTTCGCCCTTCGGCGTCGGCTGCATCTTCGGCTGCGCCTTGGGCTCCGCTTTCGGTACCGGCTGCTGAGCCAAAACGACAGGTGCTGCCATCGTTGCGGCGATCAAGGTCGCGGCAAATCCCACGATCGGACGACTCGGCGTTGCGACGACGCTCGAATCCTGCATCTGCGCTGCCCCGGATACGCTTGCCGCCGAGCCGCCCCGCCAGGATCCGTAACGAAAGAGGCGCGCCTATGGCGCGCCCCTACCCATCCCATTTGCAGTCCGAGCAGCTATCGGGTCGGCGCCGCCTGCTGGCCCTCGAGCTTCTTGCGCGCCTCCTCGGCCCGGCGCTGCAACTCGTCCTGCAGCTTCTTTTGCTGCTCCTCGAATACTTTCGGATCGGTGGGTGGGCCTTCATAAGCCTTGGCGAAATCGGAGAGCGGGACCACCAGGCTGATCGGCTGGTTGGAGCCGTTGATGCCCTGGATGACCAGTCCCTGTCCCTTCTTGAGCTTGCCGATGAGCTCACCGCTCGCCTCGTAGTCGGCCATGCAGCCGTTGTTGAAGCAGATGACGTAGGGCCCGGTCATGGGCTGCCCGTTGTCCACGATCACGCGCGTGCCGGGTGCGAGCGACATGCCGAGCGGCAGGGTGACACGAAGAATCTTCTTCGGCTCGTTTTCGGGCTCGATCAGCACCGCTGCGACCACCGGCATGCCGGACTCGACACGGCCATCCTTGCCGGTGAAGCACACCTGCTTGGCGGTGGCTTCCTGGCCCTTGAGGCAGAACTTGGTCCAGGGCGAGAAGATCAGCTGCGGCTGCTCGGCGGCGGGTGCCTGCTGCTGCGCGTGGGGAGCCGCGGGCGCTGCCTTGGGTGCCGCCTTGGGTGCCGCCTTGGGTGCTGCCTTCGGCGCCGGTGCGGCCGGAGCCGGAGCGGGTGGTGCCGGAGGTGCCTGCGCGAAGGTGCCAGAACCGATCAATGCGGTGAGCATGGTCGTTGCCGCAGCCACGGCAATCGTCCGTGCAGCCGGACGCGCCGGCGCGTGAAACCGATGATCCATGACCGATCCTCTTGCTTACCGCTCCCGGCGGCCCCCCAGCCGGAACGGTTGCCCCATACTTAGGCTGTGTCGGCACCAAATGCGGCGAGAGCGTGACCCTGCTGCGAGCATAGACGCAGATTTCGGGCTTCTTATGACGACGCATCGCCGTCTCGCGAGGTTGCGAAAATTGGTTATAACCCGCGCTCCTGGCTCGCCCCGCGCCAGCGAGACCCAAGCTTGCCCTATTCGTCGGAAATACTTCTCGAAATCCTCCCCATGTCTCGATTGCAAGCCGTGATGGCCCCCACGACCGCTTGTTTTCGCCGCGGCCTTCCGGTTCGGCCGTCGGCGAGCGATCCGGGGCTGTGGCGCCGTGCGCTGCTGGCGGCCATCGCCTTTGATTGCCTCGGTGCGGTGCAGGCTGCCGAGCCGCGGCACGCGATCGCCATGCATGGTGAACCGGCCATGCCCGCCGGCTTCACCCGGCTACCCTATGCCGATCCGGGTGCACCCAGAGGCGGCCGCCTGGTGCAAGGCGTGCTCGGCACCTTCGACAGTCTCAACCCACTGATCGTTCGGGGCATCGCCGTCCAGTCGGTGCGCAGCCTGGTGGTTGAAAGCCTGATGGCGCGCGGCTACGACGAGCCGTTCACGCTCTACGGTCTGGTCGCCCGCACGGTCGAGACCGATGCGGCGCGCAGCTACGTAACCTTCGACCTCGACCCCGCAGCCCGTTTCTCCGACGGCACCCCAGTGACCCCGGAGGATGTCATCTTTTCGTGGCAGCTGCTGCGCGACAAGGGCCGGCCGAACCATCGCTCCTACTATGCCAAGGTGGTCAAGGCGGAGAGCGTCGGCGAGCGTGCGGTGCGTTTCGATCTCGCGGGCGCCAACGACCGCGAGCTTCCGCTCATCCTCGGCCTCATGCCCGTGCTGGCCCGGCACGCCACCAAGCCCGAGGCCTTCGAGGAAACCTCGTTCCGGGCGCCGCTGGGAAGCGGCCCGTACGTCGTCGGCGAGGTCGATCCCGGCAGGAGCGTCACCTTCAAGCGAAATCCGGGCTACTGGGGCCGCGACCTCCCGATCAACCGCGGCTTTTGGAATTTCGACGAGATCCGTTTCGACTTCTACCGCGAGGCCAATGCCCATCTCGAGGCGTTCAAGCGCGGCCTCTACGACTGGCGCGCCGAGCACGATCCGACCCGCTGGCGCACGGCCTATGATTTTCCCGCGTTGCGCGAGGGCCGTGTGATCAAGGAGACGATACCGACCGGCCTGCCGAAGCTGAGCTCCTACTTCGTATTCAATACCCGCCGCGCCATCTTCGGCGACGTTCGCGTACGCGAGGCGCTCTCGCTGTTGCTCGACTTCGAATGGATCAACCACAACTACTTCTTCGACCTCTATCGGCGCACGACGAGCTTTTTCCCGGGTTCCGAGTTGTCCTCGCACGGCCGGCCCGCCGACCAGCGCGAGCGCATGCTGCTGTCAGCCTTTCCCGGCGTCGTGCGTGCCGACGTCCTGGAAGGCACCTGGTCGCCGCCGGTCAGCGATGGGTCGGGCCGCGACCGCACGAACCTGCGGCGCGCACTCGAGCTGCTCGCAGCGGCCGGATACGAATTGCGCGGCGCCGATCTCGCCGAGCGTGGCAGCGGCCGCCGCTTCGCCTTCGAGATCATGGTCACGACCCGCGACGAAGAGCGGCTCGCGCTCCTGTTCTCGCAAAGCCTCAAGCGCGCCGGAATTGCCGCGCGCGTGCGCGTGGTCGATGCGGTCCAATTCGAGGGACGCCGCCTCAACTACGACTTCGACATGATCGAGAACCGCTGGGAGCAGTCGCTCTCGCCGGGCAACGAGCAGGCATTCTACTGGGGCTCGGCTGCCGCCGATCAGCCGGGCACCCGCAACTACATGGGAGTCAAGAGTTCGGGCGGTCGACGCCATGATTGCAGCGCTGCTCGCGGCCGATCGCCGGGAGGACTTCGTTTCTGCGGTGCGCGCCCTCGACCGCGTGCTGATCTCCGGCTTCTACGTGATACCGCTGTTTCACCTGCCCGAGCAGTGGATCGCGCGCTGGACCACGACCGGCCGACCCGCCACCTCGTCGCTCTATGGCTATTTGTTCGAATCCTGGTGGCGGCAGGATCCCCCCGGCAACGATCAGGCGAGGCCGCGTCCGTGATCCTCGACGATCCGCGCGCCGGGTCCGCCACCGAGTCGCGGGCGATCGAGCATCGCTTTCGCGGATGGCCGGTCGCCTTCCGACGCCGGACGAGAGCATTGGCGGTTCGTTAACAGCCCTCGCCTAGGGTGACGCATTCTCGCCAGCTCAAACCGGGCTCGTGATCATGGCGCTCCTGGGTCCGATGGTCGTGGTCGCCGAAGCCTCGGCGGCCGATCTGCTCGATGTGCTGGGCAAGGCCGGCGCCTTCCCGATCGTCGAGACGCGCTGGGCCGATGCACCGGCGGCGATTGCCGAGATCCAGCCGGTGGCGCTCGCCGTCGTCGAGCCGGAAGCTGCACCGCCGGAACGCCACCTGCGCGCTCTCGTCCGCTGCATCGAGACGCGCGGCGGGCCGGTCATGCCGGTCATCGCGCTCTCCGATAGTGATGGTGCGCCCGCGATCCCCGGTGCGCTGCCGATCGCGCTCGATGATTTCACCGACCGCCTGGTTGCCAGGCTGTGCTCGGCGTTGCGGGTCAGGTCGCTGCACGCCACCGTGCTGCGGCGCGCGCACACCGCGGGGGCGAAGGAGGGAATTCCGGCCGGCGTCCCTCCCGACGTGCTCGACCATGCCACCGTTCTGTGCGTCGGGCGCGGCGGCTCGTATCCCGCCTTGTCGGTTGCCATCGGCGAGCGCGTCGGCCTCATCGGCGCGCTCACCGTGGAAACCGCGGCGCACTATCTCAAGGCGCGGGACATCGACGGCGTGATCGTGGGCGATGGCCTGGGCATGCGGGTCGTCAGCGCCCTCCTCACCGTGCTCGCCGAGGATGCGCGCTTCCGCAACCTTCCGGTCGGCGTGCTCAACAATACCGCCGTCGATGACGAGCGGCTGCCCAACCTGGTGCGGGTCGCCGGTGATCCGGTGCGCCTGGTCGAGCAGGTGCTGCCGTTCGTGCGCCTGCAGGTGTTCGAAAGCCAGCTCGAACGTGTGCTCAAATCGCTCGAGACCAAGGGTGTCATCGATGCCGATACCGGGCTCCTCGGCGCGGCGGCATTCTGGAGTGATCTCGAGCGCGCGGTGGAGGAGGCCGAGGGATCCGGCAGCGCGCTCACCGTCGCGCGCTTCTCGTTCGAGGGATTGAGCGGACGGCGCGCTCATATCGATGCCGCGCGATTGTTCACCCGCCTGGTCCGCAACATCGATTTTGCGTGCAGCGAGCAGGACGGCTCGATCCTCGCCGCATTCACCGAGACCGATCTGCGCAGCGCCCACGTGGTCGCGCGCCGGATCGCCAGTGTGCTGCGGCACACCATGCTCTCGCCCGGCCCCGACCACCGCAGCATCAAGCCCACCATCACGCTCGCCACCCTCAAGCCGACCGACAATCTCGGCACGCTGGCGGCGCGGGTGGGCGCCTGCCCGAAGGCCGCTGGCGAGTGATCGCGCGGAAGGCGGATCGCGCGCCGACGTCGTTGCGCCGATCGCAACGGATCGCATAGGCCACCGCAGCGGGCGCCTTGGTTGCCACGAGGGACCGACACGCATAGTGTGGCCGCCTCGCAAGGGAGCCGGCCATGACTCTTCCGATCGACATGGTGTCCGACGTCGTCTGTCCCTGGTGCTTCATCGGCAAGCGTCGGCTCGAAAAGGCGATCGCGCTCAGGCCCGATATCGATGTGGAGATCCGTTTCCGGCCCTATTTCCTCAATCCCTGGGTGCCGCGTGAGGGCATCAGCCGGGAAGAGTATCTGACCACCAAGTTCGGCTCGCCGGAACGCTACCGCGCCATCGCGCAGCGCGTCGCTCATGCCGCCGCCGGCGAGGGCCTGACCTACGTGATCGACTCGATCAAGCGACAACCCAACACGCTCGATTGCCATCGCCTGATCCTGTGGGCGGGCGAGAGCGGCAATGCCGCGCGCATGAAGCAGCGGCTGATGGATCTCTATTTCACCGAGGGGGGCGATCTCACCGACCGCGAGGTGCTGATCAGGGCCGCGGTCGATTGCGGCCTCGATGGGCCGCTCGTGCGCGAGCGGCTGGCGAGCGAGCAGGACGTGGCGCGCGTTGCGCAGGAAGCCGATTCCGCCAAGGATGCCGGCATCGACGGCGTGCCCTGCTTCATCTTCGCGGGCCGCATCGCCGTGCAAGGCGCCCAGTCGCCCGAGCATCTGGCGCAGGCGATCGAGCGTGCCGCCGACGAGCACGCCAAGCGCGTAGCGGCCGAGTGATGCCCTCGAATTGACGCGGTTGCTCGGTTTGCCGGACATCGCCATTGCTAGAAAAGTCGCCCGCGGGCGAGATGCAGCGCCAGCACGAGCACCGCGCTGGCTGCGATCCACGAGCCCAGAATTCGCACGCCGATCTTCTGCCATGCCCGCGTGAGGATGCGGGTAGCGGTGGCGACTACCGCAAGCGCGAGCGTTGCGCCGAGACCGGTGCCGATCAGCGTCAGGAAGGCGACGTTCAGCGAGATCGCCCGGGGCGGCGAGTCCAGTCCCAGCGCAATGCCGGTCGCGGTGGCGAGCGTCGCGCAGGCCAAGACCGGCAGCGGACGCGCAAGAGCAACCAGGGCTCCCGACACGGCCGCCGTGACCAGCAGCGCATCGGCCGCCGACCACTGTCGCGCGGCGAACGCGCAGCGCGGTCAGCCCCGCCGCCACGCCCGCGGCGAACAGCGCGAGCAGCAGCGGCATCCGTCCGCCACCTTGCTGCCCGACGAGCAGGCCTGCTGCGATCAGCGCCAGGACATGCGTCGGCACCGCCATCGGATGCAGCAGTCCGGTGAGGAAGCCGTTCATCCGAACCCGCTCAGGAAGGCGACCCCGGCCAGCGCGATCGCACCTCCGGCGGCGCGAACGGCGAGGCGTCCCGCGGGCCAGCGCGCCAGGAGACCGAAGGAGATGCCGCAAAGGTGCAGCAACCCGGTCGCGATCACGAAGCCGGCGGAATAGGCGACGGCGTCCGCGCCCGGCGGCAACTCGGCGCCGTGGGCATAGCCGTGAAAGACCGCGAAGGTACCGACCAGCACGGCTGCGATCCACAGCGGCGGCCGCGCCGCCATGAGCACCATCGACCCGAGCACGACGGCGGACAGTGCGATGCCGACCTCGACGCCGGGAAGCGGCAGGCCGAATATCGCGACGACGCCGCCGACGGCCATGACGAGCGGGAACACGATGGGGAGGAGCCAGATCGCTGGGGCTCCCAGAAAGGCGCCCCACAAACCCACGGCCACCATCGCCGCCACGTGGTCCGCCCCGAACAGCGGATGGGCCAAACCTCCGGCAAAGCCGCCTGCCACGCTGCCGGTATGGGCGCCAGCCGGCGCGCCGATCATCAGCGTGAGGACCACGGCGATCGAGATCCGGAGCATGG
Organism: uncultured Alphaproteobacteria bacterium; assembly: GCA_963840535.1. Lineage (GTDB taxonomy): Bacteria > Pseudomonadota > Alphaproteobacteria > Rhizobiales > Xanthobacteraceae > VAZQ01. Next base: position 246,215 of record CAWIZJ010000043.1, on the reverse strand, counting down.
GTTTTCCTTCCCTCAGGCCGCCTTGGCCGGCCGCGCCAGCGTCACCAGGCGGCGCAGGATCGACGCGGTTCCCCGCAACCGCTGCTCCGGCAGTTCCCAATCGTCGAGGAACACCACCTTCATGTCGGGCCGCACCCGCACGGCGGAGCCCTGATCGCGAATGAACGCGACCAGCCGCTCCGGATCGGCAAAGGTATTGTCGCGGAACGACACCACCGCGCCCTTGGGTCCGGTTTCGATCTTCTCCACGTTGGCCTCCCGGCACAGGAGCTTGATGGCGACGACCTGGAGCAGATGCTCGACCTCCTGTGGCAACGGCCCGAAGCGGTCGACGAGCTCGGCGGCGAACGCCTCGATCGCGCCCTCGTCCTCGATCTCGGCAAGCCGGCGGTAGAGCGCGAGCCGCACCGGCAGGTCGGCGACATAGTCCTCGGGGATCATGACCGGTGCGCCGATGGTGATCTGCGGCGACCACCGGTCGGCGACCGGCGCGGTGATGCCGGCCTTCAGGCTCGCCACCGCCTCCTCCAGCATCTGCTGGTAGAGCTCGAAGCCGACCTCCTTGATGTGGCCGGACTGCTCCTCGCCCAGGAGATTGCCGGCGCCGCGGATGTCGAGATCGTGGGACGCCAGCTGGAAACCGGCGCCCAGCGTGTCGAGGGCCTGCAGCACCTTCAGCCGTCGCTCGGCCTGGGGCGTGATCTTGCGTGCCTCCGGCAGCGTGAACAGCGAATAGGCGCGCAGCTTCGAGCGTCCGACGCGCCCGCGCAGCTGATAGAGCTGCGACAGCCCGAAGCGGTCGGCACGATGCACGACCAGCGTGTTGGCGGTCGGAATGTCGAGCCCGGATTCGACGATCGCGGTCGACAGCAGCAGGTCGTACTTGCCGTCGTAGAATGCGGACATGATGTCCTCGAGCGCGGTCGCGGGCATTTGTCCATGGGCCACCGCGACCCGCACCTCCGGCACGTGCTTGTCCAGGAACGTCTTGGCGCCCGCCAGATCCTCGATGCGCGGGCACACATAGAAGGACTGCCCGCCGCGATAGCGCTCGCGCAGCAGCGCCTCGCGCACGATCACGGGATCGAACGGCGAGACGAAGGTGCGAACCGCCAGCCGGTCGACCGGCGGCGAGGCGATGATGGACAGGTCGCGCACGCCCGACAGGGCAAGCTGCAGCGTGCGCGGGATCGGCGTTGCGGTCAGCGTGAGGACGTGGACCTCGGCGCGCAACTGCTTGAGCCGCTCCTTGTGGGCGACGCCGAAGTGCTGCTCCTCGTCGACGATGAGCAGGGCGAGATCCCTGAACTTGATGGTCCTGCCGAGCAGCGCATGGGTGCCGATCACGATATCGATGCCGCCCTCCGCGATACCCTTCTTCACCCGCGCCAATTCCTTGCCCGACACCAGGCGCGAGGCCTGGCCGATGTGGACCGGAAAGCCGCGGAAGCGATCCGCGAAGGTCTTGGCGTGCTGGCGGGCGAGCAGCGTGGTCGGAACCACCAGCGCGACCTGCCTGCCGTTCATCGCCGTCACGAACGCAGCGCGCAACGCCACCTCGGTCTTGCCGAAGCCGACGTCGCCGCAGACGAGCCGGTCCATCGGCCGACCCGATGCCAGCTCCTCGACCACGACCGCGATCACGGCGCGCTGGTCGTCGGTCTCCTCGTACGGAAAGCCGGCGCAGAACTCGTCATACATCCCGAGCTCGACCGCGAGGCGCGGCGCCTCCCGCAATTGCCGCTCGGCCGCGATCTTGATCAGCTCGCCGGCGATCTCGCGGATGCGGCTCTTCATGCGCGCCTTGCGCGCCTGCCAGGCACCGCCGCCGAGCCGATCGAGATCGACCTGGGTCTCCTCCGAGCCGTAGCGGGACAGGAGCTCGATATTCTCGACCGGAAGGAACAGCTTGTCGCCGCCGGCATAGTGAATCTCGAGACAGTCGTGCGGGGCGCCGGCGGCTTCGATGGCACGCAGGCCCACGAATCGCCCGATGCCGTGATCGACATGGACCACGAGATCGCCGGCGGCGAGGCTGGTCACCTCGGCGATGAAATTCTCGGCGCGGCGCGCAGCCCGGCGCGGGCGCACCAGGCGGTCGCCCAGGATGTCCTGCTCGCCGATCACCGCCGCGTCGGCGGTCTCGAATCCGCTCTCGAGGCCGAGCACGGCGAGCCCGACTTGCGGCGCGGGCAGCGCCAGCGCCTGCGGCCACGATGCCACCGGCGCGAGATTGGCGAGCGCATGGTCGGCGAGCACGTGGCTCATGCGCTCGCGCGCGCCCTCGCTCCACAGGGCGATGACGACGCGCTTGCCGGCGGCCTGCAGCGCGGCGACGTGGCGGGTGACCGCCTCGAACACGTTGCGGCCGGGTTCGGCGCGCTCGGCGGCGAAGTTGCGCCCTTGCCGGGTGCCGATCTCGATCGCCGGCCCCTGCCCCGCCGGCACCGCGAACGGGGTGAGCCGCGCCAGTGCGACGGCGTCGAGCCGTGCGCGCCATTCGTCTTCCCCGAGATGCAACCGCTCGGGCGCCAGCGGCTTGTAGGGCGGCCCGGCATCGCGCCGGTTGAGCGCCTGCTGGCGTGCGTCGTAGTAGTCCCTGATCTGGGCGAGGCGCTCGCGCGCGGCATCGTCGACCAGCGGCTCCAGGACGACGATCGAGCCCGGCACGTAGTCGAGCACCGTGTCGAGCCGATCGTGGAACAGCGGCAGCCAGTGCTCCATGCCGGGATGGCGCCGGCCCTCGCTCACCGCCTGGTACAGCAGGTCGTCGGGCGCGGGTGCGCCGAACGCCTCCAGATAGCCGAGGCGGAAGCGCTTGATGGTCTCGCTGGTGAGCTGAAACTCGGCCACGGGCACCAGGTCGAGCGCGCGCAGCTGATCGGTGGTGCGCTGGCTCTCGGGATCGAAGCTGCGGATGGTCTCGAGCGAGTCGCCGAAGAAATCGAGCCGCACCGGATCGGCCATGCCCGGCGCATAGAGATCGATGATGCCCCCCCGCACCGCATAGTCGCCGGGCTCGCGCACGGTCGAGGCGCGCACGAATCCGTTGAGCTCGAGCCAGCGGGTGATGCCGTCCATGGCCAGCACGTTGCCGGGCGCGACCGACAGCGACTGCCGGGCGACGAACTCCCGCGCCGGCACACGCTGGAGAGCGGCATTGACGGTGGTGAGAAGAACCGAGGCGCGTTCGTGGCCCTTGGTGTGCGCGAGCCGCGACAGCGTGGTCATGCGCTGGGCAACGAAGGCGGCATGGGGCGACACCCGATCGTATGGCAGGCAGTCCCAGGCCGGCAGCTCCAGCACGATCAGATCGGGCGCGAAGAAAGCGAGCGCGCGGGCGAGCGCGGCCATGCGCGGCCCGTCGCGGCAGATCACCACCAGGCTCGTCGCCGCCGCATCGGGGCGCGCCGCCACTGCGCGCGCGAGATCTCCCACCACCAGGCCTTCGGCGCCGTCGGCGACCTCCGCCAGGACGAGCGGGCGGGAGGGCGCGAGCAGCTCGGCGGGACCGCGTGCCACGCTCACCTCACGCTTCTCGCTTTCCGGATCCCGCCTGCGCAGGCGGGTCGGGGAGCGGACCGCGCCGGCTGAACTCGCGCAGCCGGCGGAACAGCGGCGTGTCATAGCGCACCGGCACCGCCGCCTCGCCGGTGACCCAGGCGAGCAGCTCGCGGTCGGGGACGTCCAGCATGTGCTCGAGCTCCGTGAGCTCATCCTCGCTGAGCTGCTCGATCGCAGCCTCGGCGAAACGCCCGGTGATCAAGTCGGTTTCCCGCATGCCGCGACGCCAGGCGCGGAACAGGAGCCTGCGCCGGCGCGCATCCAGTCCTTCGCTCGATCGGGTGATGCCGGTCATCGGCTCCTCGCGTTCCAGCACGCAACGCCAAAAGCCCGGACGAGCCGGGCAGGCCCTCTATATCTGGGCCGCCCGCCGCTGTCAGCTCCGTCATCCGCCTCTCAATTCGAGGTCCCCGGAGAAATTGCCAAGCGGACGCGCAGGCGGCAGCATCTGCGGCCACCGAGCGTGGATGCCCGAATGCGCCCGAGCCTGCTCGATCCGTTGTTCGCCGCGATCACGACACTGTCCGGCGTCGGGCCGAGGATGGAGAAGCTCTACCGCAAGCTGCTCGATCGCGACCACACGCCGCGCATCGTCGATCTCCTGCTTCATCTGCCGACCGGCACCATCGACCGCCGGGCCCAACCGAAGCTCCGCGATGTGCTCTACGACACCGTCGTGACCGTCGCGGTCACCGTCGACCGCCATCGCCCGCCGCCACCCAACCGGCCGCGGGCGCCCTACCAGGTCTACACCAGCGACGACACCGGCGACCTCGTCCTGACGTTCTTCAGCGCGCATCGCGACTACCTGCGGCGGCTGCTCCCGGTCGGTGCGCGGGTCTATGTCTCCGGGATGATCTCGCTCTACGACCACATGCGGCAGATGGTGCATCCCGACCGGGTGGTGGCGGAGGCGGAGCTGGCGAAGCTGCCGCTGGTCGAGCCGGTGTACCGGCTGACCGAGGGGCTCGGCCTGAACCCGGTCGGCAAGGCCGCCGCCGCCGCGCTCGCCCGCCTGCCCCATCTGCCGGAATGGCAGGACGAAAGCTGGATCGCGCGCGAGCGTCTTCCAACGTTTGCACAGGCGCTGCAGACGCTGCATCGGCCGGCCGAGCCGTCCGACGTGCTTCCCGAAGGACCGGCGTGGTCGCGGCTCGCCTATGACGAGCTGCTCGCCGGCCAGCTTGCGCTCGCGCTGCTGCGGGCACACCAGCGGCGGCCGGCCGGCCGGCCGACGTCGGGCAGCGGCCACTTGCGGGAACGGCTGATCCGGGCGCTGCCCTTTTCGCTCACACGTTCGCAGCAGCGCGTCGTCGCCGACATCGTCGCCGACCTCGCCAAGCCGGAACGCATGTTGCGGCTGCTCCAGGGCGACGTGGGATCGGGCAAGACCGTGGTGGCGCTGCTCGCGGCGGCAACCGTGATCGAGAGCGGCCGCCAGGCCGCGCTGATGGCGCCGACCGAGCTTCTGGCGCGTCAGCATCTCGACACCATCGCGCCGCTTGCCGGTGCGGCCGGCATCGAGGTCGCCATCCTCACCGGCCGCGAGCGCGGCCGCGAGCGCAGCGAGCTGCTGCGCAAGCTCGCCGGCGGCGACATCCAGATGCTCATCGGCACGCACGCCCTGTTCCAGGAAGACGTCGGGTTCCGCGACCTCGCGCTGGCGGTGGTCGACGAGCAGCACCGCTTCGGGGTGCATCAACGCCTCGCGCTGGCGAGAAAGGGCGAGGCGGTCGACGTGCTGGTGATGACCGCAACGCCGATCCCGCGGACCCTGGTGCTCACCTATTTCGGTGACATGGACGCCTCGGAGCTGCGCGAGAAACCCGCCGGCCGCAAGCCGATCGACACCCGGACGGTCCCGCTCGACCGGCTTGCGGACGTGGTCGAGGCGGTCGGGCGCGCGCTCGCCGACGGCCGCCGGGTGTACTGGGTCTGCCCGCTGGTCGAAGCCACCGAGAACACCGATCTTGCCGCCGCCGAGGAGCGCTTCGCCGCGCTTCGGGCCCGCTTCGGCGCGCTTGTTGGTCTGGTGCATGGCCGCATGAAGGGCGCCGACAAGGATCGCGCGATGGCGGGTTTTGCGGCCGGCGAGACCCGGCTCCTGGTCGCCACCACGGTCATCGAGGTGGGGGTCGACGTGCCGGAGGCGACCGCCATGGTGATCGAGCATGCCGAGCGCTTCGGGCTGGCGCAGCTGCACCAGCTGCGCGGGCGGATCGGACGCGGCAGCGGGCACTCGAGCTGCCTGCTGCTCTACAGGACGCCGCTCGGTGCGACCGCCAAGGCGCGGCTCGCCATCATGCGCGAGACCGAGGACGGCTTCCGGATCGCCGAGGAGGACCTGCGGCTGCGTGGCGAAGGCGACGTGCTCGGCACGCGGCAATCGGGCCTGCCGGGCTTCCGCATCGCCCGCATCGAGGTGCACGGCAGGCTGATCGGTCCCGCCCGCGACGATGCCTCGCTGGTGCTGGCGCGCGATCCCAAGCTCGCCTCCCAGCGCGGACAGGCGTTGCGGCACCTGCTCTATCTGTTCGAGCGCGACGAGGCGATCCGGCTCATCCGTGCCGGGTAGGGGCGCGCAGGACGATCCGTTCGACCAACCGGGCCGGCACCGGCTTGCTACTGCGCCGGCGCCGTGGTTGGGCTCGCCGGCGTCGTGCGCGCGAGCCGCGCGGTCTCGGCGAGAGCGGCGAGCTTTCTCTGCTGATCGTTGCCGCCGGGCTGCACCATGCCGGCCGACATCAGCAGGGTCATCGCCTGCTCCACCGAAATCTCGAGATCGATGATGTCGCGGCGCGGTACATAGAAGAAGAATCCGGTGGTCGGATTGGGCGTGCACGGCATGAAGGCGGCAACATGCTCGGTGTCCGGCAGCCGTGCCGCGATGTCGGCGCTCGCCGGATTGGCCAGGAACACCAGCGACCACATTCCGGGCGACGGGAACTCGACCAGGCCGACGCGGCGGAAGCTGGTGCCGCTCTTCGAGAACAGCGTCTCGAAGATCTGCTTCAGGCTCTTGTAGATCGGCCGCACCATCGGGATCCGGCTCAGCATGCTCTCGCTCGCCTCGATCAGCTTGCGGCCGACGAAGTTCGCGGTCAGGAAGCCCAGCATCGTCAGTGCGAACAAGGCAACGATCAGGCCCATCCCTGGCACCTTCACCGGCAGATAGGTCTCCGGCCGGTATGCCAATGGAATGAACGGCCGCACCAGGTCGTCGACCCAGTTGATGAACCACCAGGTCAGGCTGACTGTGATGTAGAGCGGACCGACCAGGATCAGCCCGGTGAGGAAATAGTTGCGCAACCGCCCGACCGGGCCGGGGTGGAACGACAGCGGCCGCTCGGCGGCGGACTGGATTTCGGCCGCCAGCGGCGTCGGCGCCGCGCCCGCAGGATTACGATCGAGCTCTTTCATACGACAACAATCGCCTCGTTCAGGCCGGGTTCATTGGAGAATATGCGGCGCCGGCGCCGCGGCGACACATCCACGAGGTCGCGATCATCACTCCACCGTCACCGACTTGGCGAGGTTCCGCGGCTGATCGACGTCGGTGCCCTTCGCAACCGCCGTATGGTATGCGATGAGCTGCACCGGGATGGCGTAGACTAATGGCGTCACTGTGGCAGACATGGCCGGCAGCGTGATCTTGAACAGCGAATCCGCGCGCGCCTCGTGCGCGCCCCGGGGATCCGTCACCATGATGATCCTGCCGCGGCGGGCGGCAACCTCCTGCATGTTCGACACGGTCTTCTCGAACACGCGGTCGTAGGGACCGATCACGATCACCGGCATGTTCTCGTCGATCAGCGCGATCGGTCCATGCTTGAGCTCGCCGGCGGCATAGCCCTCGGCGTGGATGTAGGAGATCTCCTTGAGCTTGAGCGCGCCTTCGAGCGCAATCGGATAGCTGGTGCCGCGGCCGAGATAGAGCACGTCGCGGCAATTGCGGAGATCGTGCGCCAGGAGCTCGATCTGCGGTTCGAGCGCGAGCGCCTCGGTCATCAGGCGCGGAACCTCGATCAGCGCGCGCACCAGCTTGTGCTCGTCCTCGGCCGACAGCACGCCGCGGGCGCGGCCGGCGGCGATGGCGAGGCACGCGAGCACCGCGAGCTGGCAGGTGAAAGCTTTGGTCGAGGCGACGCCGATCTCGGGACCGGCGAGCGTGGGCATCACCACGTCGCTCTCGCGTGCGATGGTCGAGGTCGGGACATTGACGACCGCGACGACGTGCTGTCTGTGTTCCTTGGCATAACGCAACGTCGCAAGCGTATCGGCGGTCTCGCCCGACTGCGAGACGAAGATCGCGAGCCCCCCGGGCGACATCGGCGCCTCGCGATAGCGGAACTCCGACGCCACGTCGATATCCACCGGCAGCCGCGCAAGACGCTCGAACCAGTATCTGGCGGTGAGGCCGGCGTAATAGGCGGTGCCGCAGGCCGACATCGACACCCGTTCGAGCGTGCGGAAATCGAATGCCAGGTCGGCGGGAAGCCGCACGCATTCCGCCGCCATGTCGAGATAACGGGACAGCGTGTGGCTGACGACCTCGGGCTGCTCGTGGATCTCCTTCGCCATGAAGTGGCGATAGTTTCCCTTGTCGACCAGCAGGGTCGACGCCAGCGATTTCATCGCCGCGCGCTCGACCTTGCTGCCGCGGGCATCGTGGACCTCGGCGCCCTTGCGCGTGAGCACGGCCGAGTCGCCGTCCTCGAGATACGAAACCGTGTCGGTGAAAGGCGCGAGCGCGATGGCATCGGAGCCGAGATACATCTCGCCGTCACCCCAGCCGATCGCGAGCGGGGAACCCTTGCGCGCGCCGATCAGAAGGTCCTCCTCGCCGCTGAACAGGAAGGCGAGCGCGAATGCGCCGCGCAGCCGCGGCAGCGCCGCCTCCACCGCCTCGACCGGCGAGCGGCCCTCGTCCATCTCCTGGGTGACGAGGTGGGCAACGACCTCGGTATCGGTCTCCGAGCCGAATTCGGCGCCCTTCTCCTCCAGCTCGTCACGCAGCTCGCGAAAATTCTCGATGATGCCGTTGTGCACGACCGCGAGGCGGGCGGTGGCGTGAGGATGGGCATTGCTTTCGGTCGGCCGGCCGTGGGTCGCCCAGCGGGTATGGCCGATGCCGATGATGCCGTTGAGCGGCTCGCGCGCCAGCCGCGCCTCGAGATTGCGCAGCTTGCCCTCGGCGCGCCGGCGGGCGAGCCGGCCATCTTCGAGCGTGGCGATGCCGGCCGAGTCATAGCCGCGGTATTCGAGCCGCTTGAGCGCGTCGACCAGCGCGCCCGCGACCGGCTCGCGCCCGAGAATGCCGACAATTCCGCACATGCGAGCAACCGCCTCCTAGCGGGCAGGGATCATACCGCGTGGGCCATGTATGCGCGGTGAACGTCGAACGGAAATCAATATCCCTCTCAACTTGTGACAATTAAGGCTAACATCGCCGCCTAGGCTCATGATGTCGCGGACTTTTTCTTCTCCGCGCGGCCTTGCGCTCCGGCAGCCGCTTCGTCCAGCCCTCCTTGACCGCCTGCCGCCCGCGCGCGATCGCCAGCGCGCCGGCGGGCACGTCCTCGGTGATCACCGAGCCCGAGCCCACATAGGCGCCGTCGCCGATCTTCACCGGTGCAACCAGCGCCGAGTTGGAGCCGATGAAGGCGTGCTTGCCGATCTCGGTGCGATGCTTGGCGACCCCGTCGTAGTTGCAGGTGATGGTGCCGGCGCCGACATTGGCGCCGGCGCCGACGCTGGCGTCGCCGATATAGCTCAAGTGATTGGCCTTGGCGCCGGCCTCGATGACGGCCTCCTTGACCTCGACGAAATTGCCGATGTGGACGTCCTCCGCCAGTCGCGCCCCCGGGCGCAGCCGGGCATAGGGGCCGACCAGCGCACCCTTGCCCACATGCGCCCGGTCGAGGTGGGAGAACGAGCGGATCACCGCATTGTCCTCGACGGTGACGCCGGGCCCGAACACCACGAACGGCTCGACCACCACGTCACGGCCGAGCCTGGTGTCGGAGGAGAGAAACACCGTCTCCGGGGCGACGAGCGTGGCGCCCGCCTCCATCGCTGCCCGCCGCAGGCGTTGCTGCAGGGCGGCTTCGGTGTCGGCGAGCTGCGCCCTCGTATTGATGCCGCGCACGTCGTCCTCCTCGGTTTCGATGACGACCGCCTTGCGCCCCATGGCGCGGGCGATCGCGATCGCGTCGGTGATGTAGTACTCGCGCTTGCGATTGTCGTTGCCGATGCGCTCGAGGATCGCCAGCGCGCTCGGTGCCGGCGAGCGCCATGATGCCGCCGTTGCAGAGGGCGATTGCGCGCTCGGCCGGGCTGGCATCGAGCTCCTCGCGGATGGCGACGAGCTCGCTCCCGTGAAGCACCAGGCGCCCGTAACCGGTCGGGTCGTCCGGCCGGAAGCCGAGCACGGCGACCGCCGCGCCCTGGGCGAGCGCCGAGCGCATCCGCATCAACGTCTGCGGCCGGATCAGCGGCGTGTCGCCGAAGATGACGAGGACGTCGTCCGGCGCACGTGCGAGCGCGGCCTTCGCGGCCAGCACCGCATGCGCGGTTCCCAGCCGCTCGGCCTGGATGAAGATCTCCGCAGCCGGGAGCACGCGCCTGGCCTCCGTCGCCACCGCGTCGGCATCCGGCCCCACCACCACCGCCGCCTCGGTACCGCCCGCCGCCAGCACCGCATCGAGCACATGGCCGAGCAGCGATCGGCCGCCGAGGACATGCAGCACCTTCGGCCGTGTCGAGAGCATGCGGGTGCCCTCGCCGGCCGCGAGCACGATGGCGAGGCAGCTGCGTTCACCCGTCAACGAATTCCTCCGGGCTGCGTCCTGCGCGTCGGCGCCGTCATATCCGACAGCATCGCAGGGAAAAGACGGGAATGCGCCCCCCGAGCGCTCCCCGCGCCGCGCCGTGGCTGCGAATTCGAGCGGGAGATTGTGGGAACAGGACGGTCCCGGCATAGTGCCGTGTGCATGCAGGCCCCACTCTTTCTACCCAGCGCGCGCCAGGCCAGTTGGCTCTTGATCGTCGGCTTTCTTGTCGCTCGGCCAGGCACTCTATCTGCGCTATCTCGGCGATCGAGCATGCGCCGGTATCGCTGGCGTGCCAGGGCGGCCTCGATACCTGGCTGTGCGCCACCTTCAGGCTGACCATCGTGCTCTACAACCATTCGCGTATTCGGATGCCGTGGCGCTGGTCGCGGCCTTGCTCAACCTGGTTCGTCCCTCGATCGTCCTGGTGACAGTCGCGCTCGCCGCCGCAGCGTTCGGGCTGGTGCTGCACAATGCCGGGCTCGCCGGTCTGGCGGCCGCGTTGCTGCATCCTCAGCCTGGCGCGCCCGCGCCTGAACCAGAATGAGCGACAGCGCGATCAGGCCGACGCAGAACCACAGCGCCTGCCAGTTGGCGAGGCTTTCGTTGAGGACGATGTAGACGCCGCAGCGCCCGCCAGCGTGGCGGCCGTCACCGCTTCCGCCATCGCAACCTGCGGGCGCGGCCGCCACCTCGTCAGCAGCAGGAACGGAAACACCGCACCGATCAGCGGCGGGAAAGGAAAATCCCGATAACGCGGATCGAACACGAGGCCCAGCGCCGCCTGTACCGACAGCACCGCGAGCACGACCAGTAGCGCCCCGAGCATCGAGCACCAGCGCGTCGCGGGGCGCGCGGAGCGGCGCGCCAGGATCGCGGCGAAGCGTGGGCGCGTACGCCCCGACGTCGCCGCCGCCGCGCCGGCGATGGGCGAGACCAGAGCGACGGCGGCCCAGGCCAGCGAGCGCATCCAATCGCCGGTGGTCAGGCTTTCGAGAGGCACGCTGCGCAGCGTCCAGCCGATGAGGCATCCCGAGACGAGCGCGATGGCGGCGACGCGCAGCCACGCACCGCCACTCGCCACCGTCTTCGAGCGCCGCGCGGCGGCGAATGCCGCGGCGAACACGATGACCGCCAGCGCCACTCCGCCCGCCGCCTGCCAACGCCAAAGAGGGTGATCGGAGACGCTGCCGCCCCAGGCGAATTTGGGCTCCCGCCGGTAGGCGTCGAAGAGCCCCCAGTGGCCGCCGACGGTGCCTTCGAGCGCACGCTTCCAGGGCTGGTCATAGGCCTCGATCAGGTTGACCCGGTAATCCTCGCGCTTGGCCTGCGCGAGCACCTCGTGCACGGCCCGCGCCTGGTTCACCGGTGCCGGCAACGCCCCTTCGCGCATGCGGCCGGCGCTCGGCCATCCGAACTCGCCGACGAGGACATCCTTGCCCGGGAAGGCCGCCGACCACCCGCTTGCGAATGGCGTCGACATGCGCCGCCGCGTCCCTGGCCGGAATCGGGAAATCCTCCCAGTAGGGCAGGATGTGGATGGTGATGAAATCCACCGCCCCCGCGATCTCGCGGTGGCGCAGCCAGAATTCCCAGACGTCGGCATAGGTGACCGGCATCGGTACCCGCGCCTTGACCTCGCGGATGGTGCGCGCGAGCTCGGGCGCAGACATCTCGCCTCGCAGCAGGACCTCGTTGCCGACGATGACCGCCGCGATCACATCGGGAAACCGCTGTGCGAGCACGATGGCGGCCTCGACCTGGTGGCGGCTGAGCTCCGGCCGGCTCGACAGCCACACACCTTGCAGCACCTTCAGACCGTGCCGCCCGGCGATCTCCGCATCCGATCGAGCCCGTGATCGATGGAGTAGGTGCGCACGCAGTCGGTGATCTGCTTGAGCTGGGCGAGATCCTCATCGATCTGTCCGGGATCGATGGGGATGTCGGGCCCGAACGGATCCTGGGCGGCCCGAAACGGGGCATACGAGATGCAGTGAAGCTTCTCGCCGGCAGCGAGCGGAGACGGAGGCATCTGCGACGGCGGCGCCGAGCCAGGCCCAGGCATGCGACGATCGCCGATGCTGCAAGCGCGAAGAGCGCTGTCGCGAGTCCCATCGTGTCGGTTCCGGCGCCGGCGCCGCTCCCGCCCTCGCTTATCGCGCGCCGGCGGCGGTGCCAAGCGCTGCCACTGCGGCCGATCGTCGGGTCGCCGCGGGGCGGCAATTTTTCTGCCGCTGCAGTCGGTTCCGGCCTTGGCGCCACCGCCCGCGGCTGCTTTAATCGGGCGCCTGCGAAGCCGCGGAGACGGTCGCCGCAATGCTGACCGAATCGGATCAGCATGTGGGAGGCAACGAACAGAACCAGAGCCACCATGCGCATTTCAAGTCTGCGTCTCATCGCCGCTGTCCTCGGCGGCGCGATGTTGTTGGCGGCGGCCGGTCCGGCGCTCGCCCAGAGCGCCGATCCCAAGGCCGGACAAGCCAGCAACCGGCGACGGTAAGGACGCGCCGAAGAAGCTCGACGAATTCGCCGAAGCCGAGAAGTTGCTGGGCGGGCCGGCCGCCAATCCCGAATGCCTGTGGTTCGGCCGGCGGGTGGTGAGCCTGCTCTGGACGCGACGATCTCGATACCGCGTTCCGCCATCTCGACCTCTACGACCGGTTCGGCTGCCCGTCCGCCCATATCCAGGCGGCGTTTCGCTGCGTCGTGCAGGCAGGGCGACATCGACCAGAAGGCGGCCGAGAGATCTACGACCGAGTGCACGCGTGCTGGATCAATCCGAGCAGCGAGGCGAAGGGGGCGGCGGCCGCGGCGCCGAGCGGCACGACCAACCGCTAATCTGTACAACGTTCAGAAACTTCTGTTCCGAGCCTCGTACGAATATTCGGAATGACTGCTTAGATCATCGCGGAACATTTTTTCGTTGAACTTGTTGTCGGCCTTGAATGCGCCATGACTGCACGCTACTTGCTAGCATCGCCTCTCGCTAAGGTACGTTAGCGACGACCTCCGTTGAACCTAGGGGACGGGTTCGGGTCTCGGACTTCTGCCCCGCGTGGTTGGCCTTCCATGCGCTCCGTCGTTGCTGTGGTGGCGCTCGTCGTCTGCGTGCATGCCGGCTTGTGGACCCTGCTCCAGCGGCAACAGTCGGTCGCCAATTTCGATGCTCCGCTCGCCAGCGTCTCCTACTCTCCCTACGCGCGTTCGCAGCATCCCGACAACGGCGATCGTCCGACCGCTGCGCAAATCCGCGCCGATCTGAAGATCCTCAGTCCCTACACCCACGCCATGCGCACCTACAGCTCGACCGGCGGCGTCGAGCTGGTGCCGGCGATCGCCGCCGAGCTCGGCCTCAAGGTCACGCTCGGCATCTGGATCGACAAGAACGAGGCCCGCAACGAGCGGGAAATCCAGGCCGCCATCGCGCTTGCACGCGCTACAGCAACGTCAACGCGATCGTGGTCGGCAACGAGACGACGCTGCGCCTCGACCTGCTTCCCAAGGGCGCGACATTCCGGGCGGAGCCGGGCAAGACCGTCGAGGAGGTGAAGGCGGAAAAGAACGTCGAGGAGCTGATCAAGCTCGTCCAGCGCGTCAAGCGGCATGAGCCCGGTGCCGGTCACGACCGGCGAAATCTGGACGGTCTGGATCGATCACCCCAAGCTCGCCTCGGCGGTCGACTTCATCGCCGCCCACATCCTGCCCTACTGGGACGGGTTCACCGCCGGTCAGACGGTCGACCAGACCATGCAGTTCTACGACAAGCTGCGGCGCGTGCATCCCGGCAAGCGCATCGTGATCGCCGAGTTCGGCTGGCCGAGCGCCGGCTACAACATGCTCAAGCGCCAATCCCGGCCGCATCGAGCAGGCGACGGTGCTGCGCGATTTCATCTCGCGCGCGGAGGCCTACGGCATCGACTACAACATCATCGAGGCCTTCGACCAGCCCTGGAAGACCAACGAAGGCGGCGTCGGCATGTACTGGGGCATGTTCGACGCCGTCGCGCAAGGCCAAGTTCACCTGGACCGGACCGGTCGAGCGATCCCGACCACTGGAAGGTCGGCGGGCTTGGCGCTCCTGCTCGGGCTGCTGCTGTCGCTGCCGCTCTGGCGCGCAGCCACGCCACCGCCGGCGAGGCGATCATGCTGGCGGTCGCCGCCAATGCGGTCGGCGCCTGGTTCGCGACCGTGTTCGCCTTCTGGCAGACGCACTATTTCGTGCCCGGCGCAGCCTTCGCGCTCGGCCTCGGCATCGTTCTGCTCATCCCGCTGGTGGTGATCGCGCTGGCGCGCATCGAGGAGATCGCCGCGATCGCGTTCGGACGAGCCCCGCGCCGGCTGATTCTTGCGACGGCTCCCGCTGCCGACGGCTTCGCGCCGAAGGTGTCGATCCACATTCCGGCGCATCGCGAGCCGCCGGAGATGCTCAAGGCCACGCTCGATGCGGTCGCCCGGCTCGACTATCCGAATTTCGAATGCGTGGTCGTCATCAACAACACGCCCGATCCGGCGTTCTGGCGGCCGATCGAGGACCATTGCCGCGCGCTCGGCGAGCGCTTCAAGTTCGTCAATGAAGACAATGTGAGCGGCTACAAGGCGGGCGCGTTGCGGCTGGCGCTCGCGCACACCGCCGCCGATGCCGAGATCATCGGCGTCATCGATGCCGACTATGTGGTGCGGCCGGACTGGCTCAAGGACCTGGTGCCCGCCTTCGCCGATCCGAAGGTCGGCATGGTGCAGGCGCCGCAGGATCATCGCGACGGCGAGCGCAGCGTCATGCACCACGCCATGAACGGCGAATATGCCGGCTTCTTCGACATCGGCATGGTCCAGCGCAACGAGGCCAATGCCATCATCGTGCACGGCACCATGTGCCTGATCCGGCGCGCCGCGCTCGTCTCTGCCGGCGGCTGGTCGAGCGACACCATCGTCGAGGACTGCGATCTCGGCCTCACGTGCTCGAGCAGGGCTGGCAAATCCATTACACCAACCGGCGCTACGGCCACGGCCTCCTGCCCGATACCTTCGAGGCCTACAAGAAGCAGCGCCACCGCTGGGCCTATGGCGGCTTTCAAATTCTCCAGCAAGCACTGGCGAGCCTGCTGCCGCGCGCCGCCGGTCTCACCCGCGAGCAGAAGCGCGAATTCGCGCTTGGTTGGCTCAACTGGCTCGGCGCCGAGGCGATCGGGGTCGTGGTCGCGATCCTCAACCTGCTCTGGGTGCCGGTGGTCGTGTTCGTCGGCATCGCCATCCCCGACAAGATCCTGACCGTCCCGATCCTCGCCGCATTCGTGGTGACGCTCGTCCATTTCATTGCGCTCTATCGGCTGCGGGTGGCGATTCCGCTCGGCCAGATGGCGGGCGCGGTGATCGCCGCCATGTCGGTGCAATGGACCGTCGCGCGCGCGGTCGGCTACGGCATCTGGAAGGAGAGCCTCCCCTTCACGCGCACCGCCAAGGGCGGCGCAACCCGCAAGGGGCCGAACTTCCCGGCCTTCTGGGAGGCGGTGCTGGCGGCGCTGCTGCTGATCGGCGCGGTGTGGTGGTGGTCACCAACGACAAGCAGATCCACGAGGTCAACATCTTCGCGGTCGTGCTGGTGGTGCAGAGCCTGCCGTTCCTGGCGGCGGTCGCGATCGCCGCGCTCGAAGGCTCGCGCTTCAACGAGTTCGCCTACTGGCGCAGCGTCGAGACCAAGGTGGCGGAGACCCTGCCGCGGCCGGCCGCGCGCCGAGGTGCCGGCGCAGATCCCGGCCGACAACCGGATCGAAGCGTCGCAATAGGCGCGCCGCGCCGCACCGGCGCGTCAGCTGCGCAGCGCCGTCTCCACCAGCGTCACCCAGTACGACGTGCCGATCGGGATCACCTCGTCGTTGAAGTCGTAGGCCGGATGGTGCAGGCCGGCGCTGTCGCCGTTGCCGACGAAGATGAAGGCGCCCGGGCGCGCCTCCAGCATGAACGAGAAATCCTCCGCCCCCATGACCGGCGCGACGTCATCGTCGACCCGCTCGCTCGCCGACCACCTGGGCCGCGACCGATGCCGCGAACGCCGCCTGGCGCTCGTGATTGCGGGTCACCGGATAGTCGCGGCAATAGGTGAGCTTGGCCGTGGCGCCGTAGAGCTGCGCCGTTCCGCTCACCACCTCGGTGCATGCGCCGCTCGAGAAGGTCGCGCACCTCGGGCGTGAGGCTGCGCGCGGTGCCGCGCAGGAGCGCGGTCTGCGGGATGACGTTGTCGGTCGAGCCGGCCTGGAACACGCAGATCGAGATCACCGCCGCATGCAGGGGATCGACGTTGCGGGCGACGATCGATTGCAGCTGGTTGACGATCTGGGCGCCGACCAGCACCGTGTCGACTGCGATATGCGGCCGTGCCGCATGCCCGCCGCGACCCTCGATCTCGATGGTGATGCGGTCGGCCGCCGCCATCAGCGGCCCCGGCCGCAGCGCGAACTCGCCGACCGGAAGGCCGGGATAGTTGTGCATGCCGTACACTTCCCCGATGCGGAAGCGGTCCATCAGGCCGTCCTGGACCATGGCCTTGCCGCCGGCGCCGCCCTCCTCGGCCGGCTGGAAGATCACCACCGCGGTGCCGGCGAAGTTGCGGGTCTCGGTGAGATAGCGCGCGGCGCCGAGCAGCATGGCGGTATGGCCGTCGTGGCCGCAGGCATGCATCTTGCCGGGCACCGTCGACTTGTAGGGGATGTCGTTCGCCTCCTCGATCGGCAGCGCATCCATGTCGGCGCGCAGCCCGATCACCCGGCTCGCCGCCCCCTTGCTGCCGCGGATCACGCCGACCACGCCGGTGCGGCCGATCCCGGTCACCACCTCGTCGCAGCCGAAGCTGCTGCAGCTTCTCGGCGACCGAGGCCGCGGTGCGGTGCACGTCGTAGAGGAGCTCGGGATGGGCATGGATGTCGCGCCGCCACGCGGCGATCTCGCCGTGCAGGTCGGCAATCGCGGTTGACGATCGGCATGACCTGATCTCCTCGCAGCGGTGCGGCTTCGCGATATCGCAACATAGGCGGCTCGGAGCCCGATGGACAGGCCAAAGCTGCGGCAGCGTGCCCCCGCGCGCTGCCCGCCTATTGACCGCATCCGGCGCGCCCCCTACACCGCGCGAGGTGACGCGGGTGTGCGCAACGCATGGCCGCAACGCATCGCAGTCGTGAGAGCCCGTAGCTCAGCCGGTAGAGCACGTGACTTTTAATCATGGGGTCGCGGGTTCGAGTCCCGCCGGGCTCGCCAACAAAAACAAGGACTTATATGTGATTTCTCACAGTTTCTCTGTGTTAAATTCTTCCGGGTAAGCAACCGGTCAGCAGCGGAGAATTTTAACGCGGGCAGGAGGAGGAGGGTGCGTGTCGATAGCGGTCTTTGTGTTCTTCTACATTGCGTTCTGTTTGCTCACCGGCCTCCACGGCGTGCGCCGCCGCATGGGGTTCATCGGGACGTTTCTGTTGTCCCTTCTGGTCACGCCCGTGGTGGTGCTGCTGGTGCTTCTGCTGACCGGGCCGTCTCGCCGCCGCATCGAGGTGATCGACCGGATGGAGGCGGATCCTTTCCATGATGTTTGAACTTCACGCCGTGGCCCGCCTGGTGCTGGTCACGGCGTATTTTCGTTTCGCGTGGCGGCGCGGGCCGCAGGGTGATGGCCGGCTGTGCACGTTCGCCGATGTTGTAGCTCTTGCACGGGGCCCGTTCGAGACGCCTGGATGTACTTAATGGCGCGACGCGTTCGGTTTGATACCGCGATCATCGGCGGCCTCGTGCTCATGTTCTTCGTGTCGCGGCGGCACAGCGGTGAGCGCGTGAAGCCGGGGTCTCCGCGGAACACACCGCCTACATCTACGGCCACGTCGCCGAATGCCTGCAGAAGCAGTGTATCGCTGCCGGCGAGGAACCGGCGCCAGCGGAGCGCGAGGCCGCTTGCAGGAAGCTTCTCCTGCGAGGGCCGATCGCTTCTTCAATCCCGGGGCACGACCGCTCAAGCTCGCGAGAGCACGGTCATCGCATCCGAGCCATCGTGTCCGCGGGGCAGCTATCGAATTTTGCTGCTAGAACGCCAAGGCGTCGAGGACGAGGCTGCAAAGTAAACCCCACCGAGGATCAATCCGAACAATCGCGTTATCCGTCCCTCTTCCACTGGCGTTCCCACAACCTTATCGCGATGCAATCTAACGTAATGACCGCAGGTAATGGCGATCAGAATCAGTTACTCCCGGTGATATTCACTTTTAGCGCATAGGGGGTCGATATCATTGCCAAGTTCTTGTAGGCCAGTGAATTGCGGTTTGCCACGTATGTCGAGGGGTTGACGAGCGTGATCGGCCACGCGGATCGAGCGGTGCCGCTGAGAGATTATTGCGTGAGACTTCTGGGCGGCGGAGGGCCGCAAGAGCGTAGAGCCGATGGCGGCGGTGATGGCGCCCGGCCGGGGTTTCGGCGCAACATCAGAAGCTGCTGCATTTCGTTGCCAACGCCCCTGGTCGGATCGGGTGCTGGCCAAGGTACGCGAGATGGTAGTGCCGGAGATCGAGCGCCACGGTCCAATCGAAGAGCTCCATTATCCACGATCACCTTCCCGAGCAGGGCAGGCACTCGGTGGGCGTGCATCATCAGTATTGTGGTCAGCTCGGCAAGCAAGCCAATTGTCAGGTGGTGGTGACGCTGTCGATCGCCATCATGCCAGCCTGCCGATCGCCTATCGGCTCATACTGCCGCAGGATAATCGGCCGAACAACGGGGTCCGTCGCAAGAAGGCGCATGTTCCCAACGCGATCAAGTTCAAGACCAAGCCGCTGATCGCGCTCGAGCAGATCCGCGAGGCCTGCGCCGCGGGTGTGCCGCGCGGTGTCCTGCTGATCGATCGCCAACGGCTTCCAACAGCGCGCTGCGCACCAACGTCAGCGCGCTGGGGCTCAGCTATGTGGCTGGCATCGTAGCGACGGTCAAAGTGCGTGTGGTGTCCGATCGTGGTGCGGCAGAGCAGCGCATAAGCGTCAAGGAGTTGGCGCTGGGCCTGCCGAAACATGCCTGGCGCACGATCACATGGCGGGAAGGCTCGAACAAACGGCTGCGCTCACGCTTTGCCCGTGTGCAGGTGCGCACGGGCCCATCAGGCGCGCTGACGGAGGGAGCTGACACTGCCTATTGAATGGCCCGGAGGGCGAGGTTGAGCCCACCAAGTATTGGCTCTCGACCCTCGACAAGAAGATTTCATTCCGACGTCTGGTCGACATCGCCAAAATGCGCTGGCGCATCGAGCGCGATTACCAGGAGCTCAAGCAGGAAATTGGGCTCGGGCACTACGAGGGGCGCGGATGGCCCGGTTTCCATCATCACGGCACGCTGTGCATCGCGGCCTATGGATTTGCCTTTTCTCCGAACGGGATGATCTCCCTCATCATTTTCCTCCTCCTTCAATGTAGTCACGAAACCTGCCCTTCCCGTGGTGACCGACCCCGCGCGTCCACCCGGGCCCAGTGTCACAGCCCGACCTCGATCGCAACAATGCATTGCAGATTGATCGTCGCGATCGCACGCACGCTACCATGCCGTGTTGTGCGCGCAGCTTCACACGCAACGCTGATGTCATGCTCGATGACGCAGTAAGACGAGTCGGGGGCGATCCGGCCGCCCGCTACGTAGTGGGAGATGAAACGGTCCATTGTATGAAGGGTTACGCCGATATACTTTGGTCCAAGCCAGTGGGCGACTGGTACATTCGGAATACGACGCCAGCCCAAGCCGCCGATCGCGCTGCGTCCGACTACAACGCCACCCGCCCGCTTGTCGATCGCGCCGGACGACGGAAGCGATAGCCAGCCGCGAAATTTGACTGAAGGAGTTTGGCTCGGCCTGGATGCTTTCCCTTGGGCTGAGGTACAGCGGAGGTGGTTTCGGATTCCCCTTTCCCCTTTGTCCGAAGCCGAGCCGCGCTGATGCTCTCACAATGAAATCGAGCAGGCGAGTCGTTCACGTCGGAAGTGTAAACTAAGACTTAAATGCTTCCGATCCTCCGTTCTCTACGGCCTCTATGCCCGATATCCGCCCGGCCGGATTCCCTTCCGGCGCATGTTCCTGTTGATCACGTCCCACATCGTGTAGTTCGCCTTGCAGCGAGCCATCGGGCTGCGCGACCAGGACGAAGTCCTTGGGCTCGCGCCGTGGCTCGGTCGTTTCGTACGATCGGCGTGCGCCAGGCCAGCGCCAGATAGCGGAAGCTGTCGGCGGCGTGGATGTCCAGTCGTGGCGCGGCGTCTTGCGGTACACCCGCGCCTCCTCGTCCCATTCCGCCTGATAGTGGCGCAATGCCTCGATGCCCTTGGCACAGCGCCCGGCATCGAAGTGCGCCGCTGCGATGGTCACGCGCGCGGCGTTGATGCCGTCGACCAGCGAATGCGGCATGCCCAGCTGCGGCTTGCGGCCCATGGCGTAGAGCGCCCCTAGTCGTGTGCGGCCGGTGCTGAACTCGCGCACCTTGCCGTCCTGCGGCAGGATGTCAGTGCCCTTGTAGCCGCGCGCGTTGAGCCAGTCGACGTAGTGGCCCATGGCCTCGCCGCTGACCTCGTAATAGTCCACGATGCGCAGCATCGGCTTGTCGATGCCGGGCGGCTCGACCTGGAAGCACCACAGCGCGGTGGCGTCGGCGATGCCCAGATCCCAGCTCACATGCACCGGCAGCTCGGGATTGACGTCCACCTTGCCGATGCGGCCCTCGCGCTCGGCGGTGGCGATCTCCTTGGCGAAGTAGGCGCCCAGGATGGCGGCGGCGAAGCTGCACCAGTACTCCTGCTCGATCAGCGCATCGCCGCCGTCGATGCCGTACAGCGCGCCGTACTCGACCCGCTGCTGCTCGATGGCGTCGAGCGGAATGGCGCCGGTATCGGTGACGGTCGACACCTCGGCGAACCAGCCGGGGCTCGCCTTCGCCATCTCCAGCATGGTGCGGCAGTGGTTGTTGCCGAGCGGGGTGGTGATGAACACCGCCCAGCCGTCGTTCTCGATCAGAATCGGCGCGAGATACGCCCAGCTCGCCGGATTGGCGCGCGCCCATTCCGAGAACACGATGCCGCACGGCGGCGTGCCGACCAGCGTCTCGTAGTTGTCGGAGCCGATCACCTGCCAGGTGGAGCCGTTGCGCAAGCCGCAGGAACATCTCCTGCTCGTTGGTGCTGTCGCGAATCTCCTTCGGGAAGGCCTCGTCGATGCGGCGCATGCCGGTGTGCGGGTTGACCGCGGTCCAGATCGCCTTGCGGGCCTGCGCAGTAGCTCGGGAGGAGGTGCCAGTACGATCCTGGCCGCTGCATGGCGGCGCAGGCGGCCCAGTGCAGCGACGAGGTCGTCCTTGCCCCAGCGGCGATGTGCGACCTCGATGGCGCGCTTGCCGCCGGCCTCGAGATAATTCCACAGCCGATGCTGGTAGGGCCGCGGCCGCCACTTGTGCGGAAGGGTGATGATCTCGGTCAATTGACGGAGCCGTTGACGGGCGCGGCTTCCTCCTCGATCGCCGGAACCTCGACCGTGTGGAGCTCGCCGAATCGGACCACCTGGACAACGAGCCCGCTGTTGACGTTCTGCTCGATGGTTGACAGCCGCGGATGCACGTAGGGAGCGGCCATGTCGGCGATCTTGCAGGCGGCGAGATCGGCCTCGAGAGTGCCTATGGCGTACAACTTGCGCATGGTCCGCAGCATCACGGTGACCGGCAGGACGCCCTCCTCGCCGGCCTGCTCGGCGATTTGCTGGCGCACGATGGTCTTCTGATTGCGCGCCCCACTTGGCCGTCCGGCGCCTGGCCGTCGTCCACCGTGTCCGCTCATCGCTGTGCCCCGTGCTGCTCGCTGTCACTCATCGCGCTGGGCCGCCTGCATCGCGAGCGTTTCCTTGAGCGCGAAGGCGTAGGCGTCGTAGTCGCTCGGCTTCACACGCTCCTGACCGTCGACCGTCGTGTACGGGAGACGCCCGGAGCGGCACAGCCGGTGCAGGATATGGCGCGTGACGTTACGGCGCCGCGCCGCCAGCTCGTCGAGAGAGATCGCCGCTTCGTGTTCGTCGCTCATCGCCCATAGCTCCTGTAGCCCGTGGATCTTGTCCCAACTCGCCGCAATGGTTTCGTCCATCGTCTTCGGATTTTCTCGCGCCACCGGAGTGGATCTCACGTTCAGCCTTGCCGCTTTGAGCGCATCTGCGACCTTCGCCTGGTGCTTGGCCTCCTCGGCGCGCTTGGCCTCTACAGCCAGTTGCTGCTCGCGCGCGATGTAGGCCTGCTCGACAGCACGCGCGTACGTCTGCGCCTGGTTGTACTGCTGCTCGAGGCTGCCGTAGTACGCTCGCCGCTCTGGCGGCATCAACTGCATCGCCGCCTGCTCCGGGTTTTGCTCGTAATACATCTGAGCGCGCACCAGGCGGTCGAACGCCTGCTCCGGCGCGATGCCGCGCTGCTCGAGATACGGTCGATGCTGGGCAAGCACGGGCTCCAGCGTTTCGTATCGCTTAACTTGCTCGCCATAGCCGGTGATCGCCTTGTGCGCCTCGCTCTCCCGGCGCGAGATGTACTGCCGCGCCGGCTCGGGAATTGCCGACCAGTGCTCGTGCATGTGCCGCGACCATGAATGCGGCGGGGTGGTCTGCGCGGGCTGAAATGTTTCGTTACCGGCAGCAGCCGGCGCGGCGGCTGAGGAGAAATCACCGCCGCCGCCGGCCACACCATCGCTGGCCGGAGCCGCGCTGGGACTACTCGTGTTGTCGATGCCGTCCATCGCTAGTGCACCGTCGGTTTAGGCTTCGCGTGCTGCAGCTCCCACTGTGCCGTCGCCTGCGATTCCCGCTTTCGATCGTATTCGTCAGCGATGGCCTGCACATGCTCGGCGAGCACCTGGCCGAACGCGGCGATGCGATCGGTGATCGGCTGGTCGCTCGTGACAATGCGATGCATGTCCGCGACTTGCTCGGGCGTCAGCTCCTTGGTGGGAACAGGATCGGCGAGCGGCTCGTCCCCGGCGAGGATGCGGGCCATCTCCGCGCGCATCTCGGCGGTCCAGGGCTTGGTCATGCGAGACCGCCTTTCCGTAGTGCCTGTCGGCGAGGGCCTCGAGCTCGTGATCCATCTTGTCCTTGCCGGGGCCACGTCGCTCACGTGCACGACGCACCGCCGGCGCCACCCGCTCGAGCAACTGCAGATAGCTCTCGCCTTCGCCGACCTGGAGCTGCGGGTTCTGGATGTACCGGGCCAGGTCGGTGCGGATGTCGTCAAAATCCGGGTTGCGCCGCTTGAACTCGGCCATCGCGTTCATGGCGTCGTTCTGCGCAATCTGCTCCTGCACCTGTTCGCGCGGCACCATGTCGAGGACGCGCTCGAAATATTCCCCGACCGTCAGGCCCTGCGCCTGCGCGGCGACCTGCGCGGCGAGATGCGCGACATGCTGCGGGTTGCCGGCATCAACCAAATTCAGGCCGTACCGCTGGCCAAGATCCATCACCGCAGCCGCGGGGCCGTAGTGATGCGCGAGCTGCTCGAACCGTGCGATCGCAGGCGCCCGCGACGCGATCTCGTGCTCGACCTCGGACATCGACTTGGCGTTGGGAAAAACCTTGCGCAGCATCTCGCTCGACACCGGCGCGTCCGGCGATCCGTCGGCCTTCTTGTCGCCGGCGGCCACCAGCTGCTCGAGCCCCGCGAGCCTGCCGGCGTCGATCTTGCCGTCCGGCGTCATCACGTCGATGTTGAACTGCTTGGCAACGGCAAGCTTCTGCTCCAGCGACGACTGCGCAAAGCCGATCCGGCGCTTCTCCGCAGCCGATAGCTGGGCGAGCTCCCACGCCGCCTCGGTGGTCTCGTGCGTGTTGTCGCCCATGACCCGCGGCACGCCGGCTTCCCGGTTGCGCTCGCGGTGATCGATCTTGTCAAACAGGTGCCCGAGCTCGTCGTGGAGCTCATCGCCCTTCTGGCGCGTCTCGGCAATGTCCAGCGCACGATCGCTCTGCGGATTCGGTTTGTTATGGGAGTGATCGAGGCGCCAGTGTCTATGACCGGCGTACCCACGTTGGTGTTGATCGCGTCGTAGGAGGCGCCCAACTCTTGGCCCAATGCGTCAGTCATGGCTCACCTCGGTTTCAATCGCGCGTAACGACCCATCGGCTTCACGGCGCGAACCTTCGCAGACCGCGACAGGGCACTCGACATGGCTGCAATCGATCGGGGCGGCCTGGTCGGCTGCAGCTTCGTCTTGCGCGAAATGCCGAGCTTGCGAACGCCCATGCGCTTGATCGTTGTCCGCGCCATCAGTGCACCTTCGTATGCACGACAGCCATCTTGCCATCCGGGTCGCGCTCGATCTCGTAGGACGACGGTGCCGTCCGCGCCGCGGTGTTCATTCTCATGTCTCGCGCCAATTCACCCATGGCCGTACCGAGTTGCGCGAGCGCACCAGCCAACTCCGACATCACCCGAAGGTTCGCGCGCGTCAGCTCCGCTTGCTGATCCGCCATCTGCTGCAGCACGGCGTTCTGCCGCTCGACCCGCACGTCCTCGTGCGACGCGAACTCCTCTTGGCCATCCGCACCGACACCGCGAGACGCGAGGCCCTTCTCGGCCATCGCAATCCGGGCGTCTGCCATCTTCTCCTGCATCGCGAATTGATGCCGCTCGCGCTCGATCGCCATCGTCTGCTGCGTCTTCGCCGCCTCGATCTGCGCCTGCTCGCGCGCAAGCGCCATCTCCTGTGCAGCCTGCTGCTGCGCGAGCACAACCTTCTGCTGTTCCGGGCTCGGCGGCTTCTGCTGGCCACTGTTCTGGCGAGCACGGGCGGCCAATTGATCCAGCCCATCCTCGGCGGCCTTGCCCAATCGGTAGTTCCTGGAGAACCCGGCAAAGATATCCAGAAGGACCGCGGGGTCCATGCCCTGCTGCACCAAGGCCGGAGCCGCCTGCGCAAAGGCCGAGGCGCCTTGCAGAAACGAATTCATCTGGGCCTGGTTCTCTTGAACGTTGCCCATCACGGTCGAGGAAGTTTCGATATCGACCTTGTAGCCACGGACCGAGTGGTTCCTCAGCGTGAACTCGATCTCCTCAAGACTGGGGGCCGCCAGCAGCTTCTGCAGCTCCGCCGGATCGCGCGGCAGCTGGTACGGCGTCGCCATCACGTCGCCTCCACGTTCGCACGCGCCAGGTCCGCACGCGCAAGGTCGCGACGCAGCGCACGGCGAATAACGGCGGATCGGGTGGTGTCCTCGGCCGCGGCCGTCGCCTCGGCGTGCGCGATCAGCTCGGGCGGGGCGCGGAAAGAGATCCCGCGAAAGGCGCGATCGTCAGTGTCCGGTGTCTTGGCCATGGCCACCCCACGATGGTTCGCATCTCGGTATAGCGTAGCACAGCGAATCACGTGATGCACCATCACGTGCTCTATCAGCACAAATCGCTGCGGCAAAGGCATATCCTGCAATGCAAGACTTTCGGGTCAGCACACGGTCAGCACCGCGGCCAGATTCCGTGGCAGTCCAACGCAAACCCGGCCATGGACTCCAAGGGCGACACCGGCAAGGCGGCCCCTCGGCGGCCGGTTTGATTTCAGCGGCCCGGCCCTCGATTTCCTTTGAATTAGATATCAAGGCGTGGGCCCCGGCTCCTGCAGATGATGCAGGCGTTGCAGACGATGTTTCCTTCCCTTTTACCCTTTTTGTCTTCCTGCCAAAAAAGGTACTTGGGGTTGAAAAATCATCTGCATCATCGGCCATCACCTGCACCAGCTCGTGGGGTGCGGGCGAGCTGCTCGATTATTTCGTACGATGGACTTGAAGCCGCGACGTCTGATGTCATGGCATCAGCGGACAGCATTCTTACCCCGCCCAGGTCGAGCTCGAGATCTGCGTACCTCTCGAGAAAACAGTGCTCGCAGAGCGAGCGGGCGTCTGGCTTGCCCCACATGTTCAACCGGCACGTCTCGCACGTGAACTTGGTTTTGCTGTTCACGCCGCCTTTCGGTCCCGGCCGATGTGCGGATTGAGGTTCAGCTTCCATCCGGTTGCGGCCAGCCTGGCGTAGGACTTCATGAACGTGCCGCCGGGGACGATGTAGTCCAGCATGCGCTGTCCCGTCTCCTTGCCGCCGACCATGCCGGTCGATGACGGCTGCAGGCCGATTCCCTTCATCTTCTCGGCCCATTCCTTGTTGTGGTAGCCGCGCTTTGACGGTGTGCCGTGCGCGTGCTGCCAGACGTGCGTCATCTCGTGCACCAGGGTCTGGCACACCTGTTCGTCTGTTTGATTGATGAATCCATCCGGGTTGAGCGCGAGCTCGTGGTTGCCGGACTTGTTGGCGCGGCCGGAGAACCGGTCGGGCGAGAAGTACCCGAACGAATGCGCCTTTCGTTGGTACGTTATAAAGACATCGGGCAACTTGCTGCCGAACAGGTCCTTGCCGAAGTGATCGTACGCCTCCTGCAGTCCGCCGTACTCGATCGGCGTGATTGCCTGTCGATGGTACGATTTAGGCTTTGATGCCGGCTGCCTCTGCTGACGCTTCAGCTGGCGCCGTGTTTTTGCGTTCGATCCGGCGAATGCCAATTCCGTCATGATCCTCTCCTCTGTCTTGATGGTACGAACGAGCGTGGCTGCGTGCACTTCATTTCGACTGTGGTCCTGCGACGAGCTTTCCAGGTATCGCGGCTGGGCGGCGTTAGGCTCCTTGTGGGGTCAGCGCTTGGTTACGGACCAGTGCGCCGTCCTGGTGCGATCGGCACCCTGGCGCGGCAGCACGTATCCCCCGAGCACCCGATCCCGGTGAGATCGCAGCCAGTAGCCCAGCCGCTGGGGCTGATCTCCCCGCCTTTGCTGCCGGCCACCGCCATCAGGGCATCGCGCAGGTCCTTGTTGGCATATTCGCCGGCCGGATCGCGCTTGCTGGCGGTTCTAATCAGCTCGGCAACGGTGCGTCTCGGTGTTGCCGATGGTTTCCCACCATGCCGCGAGCAGCGCGCCGAAGGTTTGCCGGTCGGGGTCCTCGGCGGTCGCGCCTGCCATTGTCCGCACCGGGTCGCCGGAACCGAATGCCTGCACCGCCGAGCGCACGATGCGCGACCATGCGGCGAACGATGCCAACGGCGGCAAATGCGGTTCGCCCGAAACCAGAAACGCACGGCATACCGTGAGCGCGGCGGCGATGTATTTGCCCCGATCGGCAAGGATTTTTGCCAGCGGGTCGGCGGTGAACTGGCGTTGCCAGGGATCCTCGCAGCCGGCGTCCATGCGTCCGACCACCGCGCGCCGCACGATGTCGCCGAACAGGGTCAGGTTGTTGCCGGTGGCGAAGACGACCAGGCGAGGCTCGACCAGCGGGCCCGCGGTTTTCCCGAGGATGCGGACCTTGATCAGCGGTTGATCGAGCAGCTGACAGAGCAGGTCGCCGCCGAGCGGCCGGCTGACATTGTCGATCGACAGCAGCACATGCCCGGCGAGCAGTGCAGCGCCCAGCCGTTTCTCGATTTCCTCTTCGTCCTTGCCGGTGGAGATGACCGGGCACGGAAAGCCGGTCGCGATCGCGGAGGCGAGCTGGGTGAGGTAGCTCTTGCCGGTGCCGGCCTCGGGCGACGAAATGGCGTGCAGCGGCACGGTGGGCAGGGCCGCGCGCACCACCGGGGAGATGAGCGCACTGAGTCCGACCGCGCGGCTGTCGTCGTCCTCCCATGGAAAGTCGTCCAGAAGCCCGTCGAGCACATCGAGCGCCTGCTTGCCTTCCTGCCATGTCGGCTGCTCCGGCATGTCCGGCATGGGTGGCGGGTCCATGAGATACATGCCGGTTGCCGCATCGTAGCCGGCGTGTTCCAGCAGCGAGCCGTCCGGGCGCAGGGACGGCGCGGCGAGCACCCCGCGCACCGCCGGGAACGGCCAATAGCCGGCGCGCGACAGGATCAGGTCGGCAATATCTTCCGGCGGCTTGCAGCGGACGAGGGCTTTCGTCCGCGCGTCGTATCTCTCATACCGCGCCGACTGATCCATGTAGCTTCGCATCAGGATGGTATTGACGGTGCTCAGTCCGACGGTGCGGATCGGGCGGTCATCGGCGCTGCGGGCTTCGAGGATGACGGGGCGGACCAGCAAGGTGTCGCGCCGAAACAGCGGCAGGCCGGCACCGATCAATGCGCGCTCGGCGGCTTCCGCGATCGCGGTGAGGTCGGCGCCGCACTGGATCGCCGGGCCGCCGTGCGCGGTGCCGCTGCCGGGCGCAAAGCCGAGCCACGAGGCCACGTGCGCGGCGACCGCGTCGCCGACGATCTCCTTCAGCTTCGGGTAGCCGTAAGCCGGCTGCCCGTCGGCTACGGCTTGCGCGGCGTCGCGAGCACAGCGCACCCGGTCACTCGGTCGCGGGTCCTGCGCCGTCCGCACTATCACGTCGACGAATGCCGTGATGGCCGCCTCGTCCCATCCGGCACGGGCGAGCATGCCGCCGAGAGCCAGCGAGAGATCGTGCCGATTGCCTTTCGGTGGCCAGTAGCGCACCAGCAGCGCCGCGGCGGCAACGCGGGCGACCAATGTGCGCAGCTGCTCCATTTCGATATCGGCCGGCGGCTGGCGCTCGCAGTCGTTTTCCCAACGGATAGGCTCGCCGCTTTCGTGCACCGAGCCGGGGAAGATTGTTTGCGCGCCCTTGTCGTCGCCGCCGAGGCGCAGCTCGACCAGCCGCGCCGCCTTGGCGTCGCTACGCAGCTTGATCGGGTCATCGAACTTGAGGACCGCCTTGGTCCCGGCGGGCGTGCCGCTTACGCGGTAGAGCCAATGCGCACAGCGCGCCGTCGTGCGGCCGAAACAGATCGTGGGTTGGAGCATGTTGACCGGCGACTGCAATCGCCTCGCCGCAGTCGAGATCCACGTCGGCGAGATTGCCGGACGCTGGCCCCAGGATGACCCCGACGTTTTGCGGCCCACCGTTGAAATATTGCGCGACGGTTGCCTCGTTGATCCGCAGCGACTGCCAGTCCGGCAGCACCGGGCCTTTCTGCCTGAAAGGCACCGGCACCGGAGCCCAGCCGCGCCGGATGTAACCCAGCGCGGCGTCTAATGCAGTCGTCACCGGCATGACAACACCTCGATCATGGCGTCTGTGCTTTCACTGCAGGTGCATGTGCTCGCGGGGGCCTGCGCTCGCTGCAATCTGATTGGCATCGGACAGTATTTGCGGCACGCGCTTTCGCAGCGAGCGAGCGATGCTCTTGCGGCATCCAGGGCACGCCAGCGCCATATGGAACGTAAGAACGTGGACGATGGCGTTGAGCACGTCCGCGAAGCTGTCAGTCTCATGGTCGATTGCGGCGAGTAGTTTTTGCTCGATGCGCTCGACTTCGGCCTCGTCACCCACAAACATTGTGGTCACCTCTCGAGCTTGAGCGCGCCGTGTTTCATGGCCGCCCCCGCACCGGTAGCCCCAGGTTGTTCCCGATCCACGAAGCCTCGCAGGAGGCTTCGTGCCACGTTCCACACAACCAGCCATGCGAGCCGGCCAGGATCAGCCACCCAGATCCAGGCCCCTCGCGCACGATCTCGATGACGACGGATCGCCGCGGCGGAAACCGGATCACCTCGGCGCTCACGACGCGCCTCCGTCGTCGGAACCCTTAAGCACACGTTTCTTGACCGGTTTCCTGGCAACGGGCTTTGGCTTGTTCTTGCTCCCCTTCGGTCGCCCACCCTTACGCTTGGGGATGCCGTCGTCGTATGCGTGCGCCTTTTTCTCGGGCTGCGGTGCAGCCTCCGCGTCGGGCTTGCGTTGCTCGGCGGCCTTGCTCTCCTTGATGATGTCGACGCACAGCTCGACGCACTCGTCGCAGATAAATACGGCCCGCCCTGCAATGAGCCTGCTCACCTCATGCTGGCTCTTGGCGCAGAATGAGCAGTAGAGCATCGCCTTGCCATCAGGCGCGATCTGCGGCTTGCGCGGCGCCTTTGCTTCCTCGACCTCGGAGCGCAACGCGATGTTCTCGCGCCCGAGCCGATGGTTCTCGCGCCCAAGCTCTTCGTTGCGAGCGCGCAGGCGGTCGGTCTCGCCGGTGCTGACGGGGCCGATATCGTCACGGGGGGACGGCTTGGCGGCCGGGACACTCGGCGGCTTCGGTTTGTTCGCCGGCTGCTGGCGGCCCTTGGTGTCCTGCCTCGTGCCCAACTTGGACACGTCGCCAGCTGACTCCATCTTGGCGCGTACCGTGCCGACGGTCGTGGGGCTCGCCTTGACCGTCTCGGCGATCTGCCGGTCGGACTTCTCGGGCTGCGCTTTGAGCAGCTTGGCGATCAGCTCGCGCTTCTGCTCCCCCGTCAGATGTCGGCGATGGACGTTCGCGGAGAGGACGTATGCATACGGGTCCTCGGCGATGACCACTTTGAACGTGGCGATCTGTCCCGACGACTGCACATCGAGCAGCCCGAGACATTTGTCGAGCTTGCCCCGTTTGATGGGCTTGAAGCCGGCAAGCTCAATCGCATCCAGGCGATTGCGCCCGTCCCACAGGCAGTGCTCGTCCTGCAGTCAGCTGCACCAATGACGATGGGAACCCTCAGCCCGTTCTTCTTGATGTCCTCGGCGAGCACGCGCAGCTCGTCCGCGTTCATGAGCGGAAACAGCTCAGCCGCCGGATGGATCGGCAGCACGTCGCGCCAGGAGCGTGTTGCGGGATCGACGTTGCTGCTGTCGCTATTGCGCCTGGATGGGCGCCCAGGTATTTCTGACATTGGTCCAAATCCTTTTGGCCCGGCCTCGCGCCGGGCTTTTTCTTGACCGGTCGCGAGGGGCGGGCTGGTTGTGGGAGGTCAGGCGAGGGGCTCGATCAGCCTGCGCGCGTACTTGGCGGCAGTCTCTTCGGTGTACAGATGTCGACGGCCGAACGTGGCGTCGGGGCGCAGCACGCCCTTATGGCCGTCCTTGTCCACACGGCTTTCGGACAGCGGCACGCCGTTCAGCGTGCGCACAAACTCGATCAGCGTCTTGCGGGTGAGGTACTTCGGTGACTCGGCGGGATCTGACATTGGCGCCCTCTGTTTCCAGATGACCGCTCGACATTGCCGAGCGTTGCGCCATGTTTCTAAGCCCGGTGGGGGGACACTAATTCGCGGGGAGGTCGGCTATTCCTGTTCTTGGAGAAGGCGCCGGATTAAACCCGGATCTCGGTCGTATCTACTGGCGATCTCGTCCACGGATTTGCCGTCCTGCCGCAAAAGGCGGACAAGCAGCTGAAGGACGGGCCCCGGTACGGGCCCAGCTTGTGTGGCTCTGTCCCAGAACTCCCGCCGGGACATGGCGGACCATTCCCGAAACCCCTTCTCAAAGGTATTTGGCTTAGCGTCGGCCTCTGCTTTCCATTCCTCATTTAGCTCTTTCCACGTTTCGGTGGCCACGTCCTTGATAATTCTATCGTACCAGCGTCGAAGGGTTCTCCGCACATGGCTTGGGCTTGTGCGCCGCTCGCGCGCGATCTGCTTGATCGGTTTGGTACGCGAACTCGGGTAATGATCGAGATGCGCGGCGAATATCTTCCACGCTGGATCGCTCACCGAAGATGCCCGAGGCCGTCCGCGCGCCCGCTTGGGTTTCACCGGCTTCTGGGGGCGTCTGACCGGCCGCTTGGGTTTGGCCTTCTTCCTTCGCCGCGGCACGGGCTCACCGCCCGCGCAGCGGAACGACTTTGCTTGTCGGCCTGAGGATGTGCTCGATCTGGGCGGCGAGCATCTCGAAGGCGCGGGCCTTCTCCGCCCTGAACTCATGACGATCGTAGACCCCCCTCACGCCGCCGATGACGTGACCAAGGCAACGCTCGGCGATATCGGGCGCGACCCCTGCCCTGCTCATGAGCGACCTCGCGGTCCGGCGGAGATCGTGGAGCGTCCAGCCGGTGACGCCGGAGGCCACATCGAGAGCGGCCTTCCACTTCGAGAACCCGCTGATCGGGTCGGTGCCGTTGGTGGTGAACACGAAGGTCTTTCCGATCATCGGCACCTCGGCCAGCACCGCGAGCGCCATCTTCGACAGCGGCACGAGGTGGTCGCGCTTGCCCTTCATGCGCGCGGCCGGGATCAGCCATAGGTCGCCGTCGAGCTCGTCGCGCGTCATGTCGGCTGCTTCGTTGCGGCGCGTGGCGGTGAGCAGGAGAAACCGTACGAGCGACCCGAAGGGCGCACCAGCGGGCAGCGCTGCGGCCCACAGCGCCCTGATCTCGTCGTCCGACAGGATGCGCTCGCGCGCCAGCTCTCCGGGTTTCGTCCGCGCCATGCCGCGCACGATCGGCGAGCGGAAATGATCGTCGCGGCTGGCGTGCCACGTCATGATCCGCCGGACGGTGGCGAGCACCCGGTCGGCCATGACCGGCCCGCGCTCGTCCTCGACCTTGTCGAGCAGCTTGACGAGCTCGCTGCGCTGGATGCCCGCGATCGAGCGGGCGCCGAGCTTGGGAAACACCGAGACGCTCGAGCATCGCACGGCGCTGATCCATGCTGCGCACGTTCTTGGCCTCGCGCTTCAGGTAGGTCTCGGCGACCGCCCTGAGCGTGTGCTCGACCTCGGCCCGCTCCTTGCGCCGGTCCTCGAGCGGATCGCCGTCGTCGGCGGCGGACAGGAGCTTGCGGCCCCTCTTGCGGGCGTCGTTGAGGGTGTGGACGCCGTCGATCGTCATCCGGCGGCTGCGCTTGCCGGCGCGATACTGCACCACGTAGCTGCGGTGGCCGGTCTCGGTCACCACCAGCCCGAAGCCGGGCATCGCCTCATCCCAGTAGGTCGTGCGGTTCGCCCCGGACTCGGCGGTTGCGGTGTTGACGAATGCCTGGGTGAGCTTCTTGCGCATCAGGAATATCCTCCTTGAAAAGTCACGTGGTCGAAAAGTCACGTGGTCGCCGGGTCAGCACCGGGTCAGCAGATGCGTGTGATACGTGAAAAAACCACCTGAAACAAGGTGAAACGAAAAAGATACATGGAACCAGGGGTATGTGTGCTGACCTGGCAACAATATGAAACACAATAAAACTATGTGAAACCTATCCTACGTGACTTTTAATCATGGGGTCGCGGGTTCGAGTCCCGCCGGGCTCACCATCCGTCAATCCGGCTTCTGAAACTTCAACGCCTTAGCTCCCACTCTTGTCCAACCGGGTATAGGTTGGCCAAAGTTTTGTTCACCACCCGCCCTCGACCAGCTTCGCCATCGCCTCGCGCGCCATGCGCTTCTTGTCAGCCGCCTTGGAGTAGCGCTGCACCTCGGCGAGCGTCGCGTGGCCGGTGATCGCTGCGATCTGATCGCGCTGCATCCCAGTTCGGCGAGGCGATGAGCAGTTGCCTTGCGGCCGCCGTGCGCCGAGATGTCGAAGCATCCGGCGGCGTTAGCCAGCTCGCGGAACCAGTTGCCAAAGCCGGGCGCGGTGAGGGCTTACCGAAGCTCGTTACCAAGAATGTCTTCATGCCGACCATCGGCGTGGCCTCGATGATCTCGGCGAGCCTGGGGTGCATCGGTATTTCGAGATGCGCTTCCTCACTGCCCTCGGTCTTGCCCTGCTCGATGGTGATGACGCCGTTGTGGACGTGCTGGCGGCCGAGCTTGACGACATCGCTGCGACGCAGGCCGGTGTAGAGGATCAGCGCGAACGCGAGCCTGCCCTTCGACCCGATCGGATACTTCTTCTCCATGCGCTCGATGTGGCCCTCGCTCCAAGTCTTGAAGCCGGCGCTCTTCACCTTGATGCGCGTGACGCCGAGTGTCGGGTCGTCGGGGATCCGACCTTGCGACAGTGCCCACTTGAACATGGCGCGCAGGGTGTTCAGAAAATTGCGCTGCGCGAACGGCGTGCTTGCCTTCGCGTTGACCATGCGTTGCACATGCTCGCGCGTCAGCAGCATGATCCGCGGGCCGTTTTGAGTGACGCGCTAGAGCGGTTTGTCGCCGTGAGCCTCGGCAAAATTTTCGAGGATGTTACGACGGGTGCGCTGTGTCTCCGGCTTGCCGTCTTGAACGGCGAGCTGGTCGACGGGTCGAGATATGCTTTGACCAGCTCATCGACCGATCCCGGGATGGTGCGCCCTGCCCCGACGTTGGTCGCCTGCGCGCGGACGCCGTCTAGCACGGTCGCATACTGGCGCAACACCAACCCGCAAATCGTTCCCTTAACCCCACAGTGTTCGCCTATTCGGGACGAGGCGCGTCGATTTGCTCGCGAGCGGATCGCGCAGCAATTATGGCGCATGGACTTTGGCAACGGAGCACCGGTGTCTTCAGCCTAGCAGGCTGCTGAAAAACTCCCATGGGCATCATCGCCACGCAACAATCGAATCCAGGCGCTCGGACTTTTGAATCATTGTTGCGTCGGGGAAGGGGCGCGCGAATCAATCTTGCGTGGTCCTGACGGTTTCGATGCTCCAAAATCGTTTTTCAGCAGCCTGTTAGTGAAGGTCTCTTGAAATACCGCCGTCGTCTCTTGAAATACCGCGGTCACAATCATTCATAGCCGCCATCCGGCCTTAGCCGATAGTGGATGAATACCGCAGCCAGCGAGGCAAAACACCTTTGCCGTTCGGCAAACAGCCGGACAAATTGCAGGAGCCGTCCGAAGAGCTAGCTAAGTTAGGCGAGGCTTTTTTTGTCGCTGCTACCGCACACAAGCGGCATTTAGATGCGTCTACGCTGGCTATCGGCTGCAGATCCATGTCCGCGATGGTCGGGTGCGGCTCTACACCATCACTGGTGCGGACTGGTCCAAACGCGCTACCCGCGCATTGTCGAGGCTGCTGCCAAAATCAACGGCAACGTAATCCTTGATGCTGAAGTCGTCTGGCTTGGATTAGATGGTGTGCCCGATTTCGATGCCCTTCACAGCCGAATGAATGACAAGAATGCTGTAGTCCTCGCCTTTGATTTGAGGCTCCCTCGATGGTCACGACTTGCGGCGAAAACCATTTTCGGAACGCAAGGCAGCGCTAGGAAAGTTCTCCGGCATTCAATATCTCGAACACCGAATGCGACGGCGTGGAAATGTTCAAAGCCATCTGCAAACTTGGCCTTGAGGGCATCGTCTCAAAGAGGCTTGATGCGCCGTACAAGTCGGGGCCTTCCAAGGCGTGGCTGAAAATCAAAAATCCGAACGCACCCGACGCAACTCGCGCTGCAGATGGTACGTTTTAGTAGCCGCACAGTTCCCTGACGCTTGCCCTGCTTCTTCGTGAGGCTAAACTGACGAGTACTTAAGTGGAGTGTTGCGTCATGAGAGTTCGAGCTCGTCCTCAATCTCAGGGCCGCCAAGGCTATCGGTCTTGACGTTCCGCCCACTCTGCTCGCGCTCGCCGACGAGGTGATCGAATAAGTACTCTTGCGCCCATCGTTGTTGCAGCACATGAGTTACGGTTTGGCAGTGCGCCCCGAAGGCGCGAATCATCAGTGGAGGAAGAATTCCACACGGAGAGTTGTCGATTGATCCGGTAGCTGACGAGCGGCTCGTGCGGGTAACCGCACGGGTTGGAGCCTCGTGACAAAGGTCGCCTGTGGGCGGCTGAGCGATCCGGCGGGCCGTAACGTGAGTGAAGCCTGAGCAGGCCTCGAAAGTGACAATGCGGATGCCGACCCTCCTGCCATTTGGGGAAGGCCGCGTGAGCGGGGAAGCAATCGACATGAGCACCCGCTCGATCCGCCGGGGTAGTGGGCTCGGCACGTCGGAAAGATGGTTCGGGTAATCGGGGGAGACCCGTTTGGTGTGAGGGTAGCGGCCTCAATGTCGCTTCGGGCGACGGCATCGGCGGGAGTCGGACAGGGTCATACGACCGTTGAAGCTGGGTAATGCCGGCGGAGGGAAGGACCCTGACTTCTGGTGTGCTTTCGAAGATGGCGAGGTGAAGGTGATTGGCAAATGCCTACAAACACCGAAAACCACCGGGTCCATCAGAGAAAGCTGTATCGTGAGGCGAAGGAAGAAAACACGCCGCGCAGATGACGCTTGCGGTCAGTAATTTCTCCGTGTGCCTCACGGTGAAGCCAGTCGGAGAGCCGGATGCGGGAAATCCGCACGTCCGGTTCGATGAGCGGGGATGGGAAACGGAGCGTTGCCGCATGGCCCAAGCTACCGCGCCCATCCTCGACTCTACCTCAACAGCTGTTGCCACCCGCCTCGGATAGGTCCGCTGTTGAAGGTAGAGCAGCTGTGCTCTCTGTGCACCCGGATCGCCTCGAAACTTCCGCACATAGCGAAGTTGTTGCCGCGATTGACCTGCACCGGATTTCACTCGTCGCTGAAGACGGAGCGAACGGCGCGCAAGACATATCATACGCGGGATGAGGCCGGGGCCGACGTATTCGATTACATCGAGCGCTTCTACAATTCCGAAGCGGCATCACTCGACCCTCGGCTATCTCAGCCCGACGGAGTTCGAAATGCAGGCGCAATCAGCTTAGGATGGTGTCTACCAAACCGGGTGCAGGCAAGATATTCTCTCCGCCAACTATCGTTTATAACAGCGCAGGAGGTGCAGCGTGGGACCCATTGACGCACCGAGGCCTATGTCGAGTTGCAGACCTCGCTCCTCGCTCGCGTATCTCTGGATATTGTTTTCGGCGGAAGCGCTCGAGCCGATAGGCGCGGTCACTGAATTGCTCGAGGCGACTTCTGAATCCATTGTGGCGGTATCGGCACGATCGAAGCCTGCTTAATGCTCGGCTGCCCGCAAACGCGATCGCTGGGTATTGCCGACACATTGAAATCTGAGTTTACGCTGGCGCCAGGCGACTGCTCAGATCAGGGAATTGTGCTGCACCCTGGAATGGGCCGCCCGCGCTGCTAAGAGAAAGCGAGATCGCGAGCGCGAAATGACGGCTGATTTGTTATGTCGACAATTCTCTTGACGTATGAGCTAGGAGGTGGGTTAGGTCACCTTAACCGGCTGATCGCTGTGGCCCAGCGGCTACAGGGTGACCATAACTGGGTGTTTGCTTTGCCGGATCGCGCGCTGGGCGAGCCGATCGTTAGGCGAGCTTTTGGTGACAAGGCGCGCGTGTTGGAAGGGATTCGATGGCGGCTAATTGACCCCAATTTGCGCAAGATCTACCAACACACATTTGCAGAAATCGGTACAAACTTCGGACTCGATGACGATCGAAGACTGTCGGCTAAAACGGCCCTATGGCATACTGTTCTCCAAGGGGTGGTGCCCCATCTCGTCATCGCTGATTTCGCTCCCACGCTTCGGCTGGCCCTCGGCGGTAAAGTGCCGTTTGTTGTCCTTGGAAGCGGTTATACGGTTCCTCCTCCAGGTCAGTTGTTGCCCCCAATCAGGCCATGGGAAGCCGGCGTTCCAGCCCTCAGCCGCGCCAACGAGGGCCGCCTTCTGGCAGCGGTGAACGTTGTGCGCGCGCAGCTAGGCGGCGAGGCGATCGATTTTTTTTCTGACCTTTTTTCCGGCGAGTACACCTTCGTCTGCACGTTGCCTGAATTTGACCCGTACCGGCGCTTCCGCCGTGGACCGACTTTATGGCCCCTCAACATACCCAACGTTCCGCTTGGGCCTCCCGTTAATCAGCGGAGTAGTGGGTCCCCAATTTTCGTATATTTGCCAGCGGTCCACCCCGCTCTTCCGCGCGTCATTTACGCATTGAATGGTCTCAAGCTTCCATCGAGCATCCACGTGTCAAGGATGACTGCGCAGGCATTGGCGAAACACTGCGGCCGAACCGTCCGCATTCACAGCAAACCGGCCGATCTCGCCCGTGTTCTGCCAAACACGTCGTTGCTCATCCATCATGGCGGCCTGGGCACCGCTTGTGCCGGGCTGTTGGCAGGCGTTCCGCAGTTGGTGCTGCCATTTACCCTTGAGGACAGAATCACGGCGACGGTACTGGAACGGGCTGGTGTCGGAAAAAGCTGGCCAGCGAGGGCCGGTGCGGTTGGGACGGGCATACGCGATTTGATCTCGTCGCTGCTGCAGGACGGGCATTTGCAAGAGACCGCGATGAAAGCGGCGCGAAATCTTGCTGCTCGACGTCCCATCGACCCAATCAGCGAGGTGGTCAAAGCCTGTCAGCAACATCTGTAGCACCCGCACTGATCAGGGGCTGAATCTCGCTTTCGAGCTTGGCCAGCTTCTCCTTAAATGCGTCGTCTTCGCTGCTACTTTCCCGCGCAAAATTGATGTTTTCGGGCCCTTGGTCAACGGCACGCAGCAAAGCAAAACCCGCCGCGATGAGCGGCGGGGGCTGAAGCAGCTGATGGCGGGGTGCGAGGTCTACGGGGCAGCTCGTCGGCTCATCACCCGACCGATGTTGACGAGATTATCGGAGATCACGCCGAGCCCGACCCAACGCTGCATTCCGATCTCGGTCTTGTACCGACAGCGGTTGAGCCCATGTCGCCGCTTGACCACGCTGATGCGTCCCTCGCATCCGGTGCGCCATTTCTGGCCGTTGCGGAACCAGCGTTTCTTCTGCTCGCGTTTGCGCTCGGGGCTCTTGCTCGAGCGATTGGGAACGCACACGCGCTTGACACCCATCGCTTTTGCCGCCGCCTCGTTCCTGCCGGAATAGAACGCGGCATCTGCCGCCACCAGTCGCGGAACGCGTCTCAGCTTGGCCTGGTGGGCTGCGATCGCTGGGATCAACAGGTCGGCGTCATTGGGACGACTGGCGTAGACTTCATAGTCGACGATGATTTGATTTTCGGCTTCTTGCAGCTTCACCATCTTGCCGAACTCGTTGGGCTTGCCGGCTTTACCCTTCCGAATGACCTCGGCAGATGGCTCGAACACGCTGACAATCTTGCCTTCGAAGTGGGTGTCGCCACGGAAGACACGCGCCCGGGTTTGCTGCATCACCCGCCGCACCAGAGGCACCATCCGGTCGAGCTCCGCCCGCAGGCCCTCCAGCGCAAGCTGCTGCAAGACGTCGGCAGAACGCTTGACTCCTTCCGATACTTCCTTCGAGAACCGCTTCGCCTGCCCGACAACCCGGCTCGTCGTATCGAGCAATCGGCGATAGCGCTGCTGCAATCGGTCCCGATTGAGCGGGCCTTTGGCGCGCGCTATTCGCGCGATCTCGAACAGCCGTAGCTTCACGCTCCGGCTGCGGTCGCGCAGCTTGCTTCCGACCGCGCCGACAATGTCCGTGACCTTTCTCATGGTGCGGATCAGCACCCGCACCCCGTCTCCCAGCAACGTGCTGTCGGTCGGATAGTGAATGTTGCTCTCCACCACGGTCGTGTCTACGCGCATCCGCCGGCCCGCAACGACGCCGTTGTCCTGCGCTATTCTCACCATCCGATCGTGGATCTGCCTGAGCACCTGGGGTCCGACCGCCAAGCCCCACCGCCCCATGGTCTTGGCGTCCGGCATCTTGCCGCCGCCCACGTGGGTGAAGTCGCGATATACGAGGTTGGCGCGCACCTCTCGCTCCACAGCGTCGTAGCTCAGGTTCCGGATGTGCTTGAGAACCAGCAGACGCAGAACCACCTCGGCCGGCGTGCCGCGCCGCCCGCGGCTGCGGCTCTTGGGCCACCGCTTCGCCAGCGCTTCGTACACCGCAGCCACAATCTGCTCGTCCGCCAGCACCTGATCGGCGTACGGCATCCAGTCTTCGCGCAGATCACTCACTTCCTCGGCGATCAACCCGTCGCCGAAGCTGAGTTGTGCCCGCCGCATCTCAATCATGTCGTCGCCCCGCGCGCCTTCGATGTGGCTCCGGACGCAGCAGTTCATGATTGAACTCGCAGATGCCTTCGATCGCCTGCTTCAGCTTCTGATAATTGTCGAGCCAGCGGCGAACCTCGGCCACCCGCTCGCGACGCACGCTGAACTGCTGCGTGCGCCCGCCGGCGTATGTCACGGTTAGGACGAACACCCGGTGTCCTTCACCGCGTGCGCATTTCGGGCAGTCCTTGGTGTGTCGGACAGTGCGCTCCAGCAACGAGCCGCGCAGCAACTCGCCGGTGACCGGCAGCTTGCCGACAAGCTTGTCGCGCGTGCGAATGGTTCGGTTGCGAATCATTTACTAGAATGAATCAGCGGCGACTGCGCGAATTCAAGCGCCGGTCCGTCCAGTCTTGCAGTTTTCCGCCAACTAGCCGATTCTGAACTCAGGCCGAGACAATCGAATTTT
Organism: uncultured Alphaproteobacteria bacterium; assembly: GCA_963840535.1. Taxonomy (GTDB): domain Bacteria; phylum Pseudomonadota; class Alphaproteobacteria; order Rhizobiales; family Xanthobacteraceae; genus VAZQ01. Next base: position 205,729 of record CAWIZJ010000043.1, on the reverse strand, counting down.
GCGCCGGGAAGTAACTAACCAAACCACGATGAAGAATATGGAGGCGGCTATTAGGATAAATGCCGCCACAACCGGTTGATCAAGATATGCAACTCGATACGATGTTCTGGTCTGGAGCCGATGCTTTGCAGCTTTCCCGTTTCCAGTCGCGTTGGTTGGCGGAAATGTCGGAGAACGTGATCAATACCGGCCGGATCAAGTACGAGCGCTGCCCGCTCTGCGAGAGCAGCGATATTGCACAGCTTTGCAGAGCAAACTGCTCGAAGCATCAACTCTATCTGCCGGTGATCCCACCCGTGATGACGTGGATGTGTTGCGGTAGCTGTGGGCACGTCTTCACGGATGGATACTTCCGGCCGGAGATCGCCAGCGCGATCTTCGCCAAGACGCACGAGCATCAGAAGCCCGGCTCCCGAATAGAGGAGCAGCGCGACGTCTCGGCGACGATGGTGGCCAAGGTAGTGCCATACATGTCGAGCGGGCCGTGGCTCGACGTCGGCTTCGGCAACGGCTCGCTGCTGCTCACGGCGGCGGAGTTCGGCTTCCGGCCGGTCGGCATCGACCTGCGGCCGACCAGCGTCGAGGCGATGCGCCGCTTCGGCGTTGAGGCGCACTGCGTCGACCTCACTAACTTCACTTATCGTGAACCGCTCAGCGTCATCAGCTTCGCCGACGTGCTGGAGCACATGCCGTACCCGAGCAAGGCGCTAGTTGCGGCCCGCAATTTGCTATCGCCTGCAGGCGTCCTGCTCGTCTCAATGCCGAACTATGGCAGCCCCGTCTGGCGCTATCTCGACGCGGCTAAGGCGAACCCATATTGGGGCGAGCTCGAGCACTTCCACAACTTCAGCCGGGAGCGGCTCTACAACCTCATGCGCGAGCACGGCTTCGACCCGCTGCGCTACGACATCAGCCGGCGGTACCGGCTGTGCATGGAGGTGCTGTTCCGGCCTAGTCGGCAGCTTCGGCCAAAGTGAATGGATTCATGTGTGGACCGGGAGGTTCGGTGCCAGCACTTTCCTCAAGGTACGGATCCCTTCAATTTTGCTGAATTAGGCGACTGAGGGCGGGTACCCGGCACGCGTCTTGTGTGCGCGAACAACAAACGCTTGTGCGCTAAGCCTCAAGCCAAGGTGACGAAGAAAGCAGCGGCACCGATGGAGTGACCCAGTGAGATAGGGTGACAGGCCGGGCGTCCCGTCTTGAGGATCAAGGGGTCGACAACCCCAACTCAAGACAGGAGCACCCCGATGAGTGAGAAGCCCATTAGCCCGCTGCGCGGGCGCATGATCGAAGACATGACCGTGCGCAACTTCGTCGAGAAGACGCGCAAGACTATATCCGGCACGTCAGGACCTTTACAGCCTTCCTCTGCCGCTCACCGGATACTGCCGCGCCTGAGGACCTTCGTCGTTTCCAGCTGCATCAGACGCAGACCGGCGTGCGTGCGCCGAGCATCAACGGTTCGGTGGTGGCGCTGCGCTTCTTCTTCACCGTCACCCTCGCCCGACCCGAGATGGCGCGACACCTCACCTTCGTGCGTGAGCCGCGCAAGCTCCCGGTGGTGTTGAGCCCCGAGGAGGTCGCGCGGTTGTTGGAGGCTGCCCCCGGACCGAAGTACAAGGCCGCGCTGAGTGCCGCCTACAGCGTGGGGCTGCGGGTCTCCGAGGTGGTGGCGCTGAACGTGTCGGACATCAATTCCGAGCGCCTGCTGCTGCGGATCGAGCAGGGCAAGGGCCGCAAGGATCCACGCCGCTGACCGTCAAGAGGTCCAAGCCGCCGGCCTAAACGCGGCCCTCGTGGTCCGTCCCGCTCTCGTGGTCGCGGAATGCGGTCGATCCCCTCGACCGAAAGCTTCACATGATTGGTAAGAATTTCGGCCATGCTTTGTGCTATCATGCCCCCGGCTCCGGTCGTGCGGTTATGCCTCTTGCAGGCGTTTAGTTTAGACCGTTGATCGGTCCCAACTGAGCCTGGTTCTACCAGAGCTCGTCATGAACCGCCGGTCGGAGCCACACTATCCACACCGAGGACTGACGCGAAAATCGGTGCGAAGCACCGACCCGAGGCTCCGCCTCAGACCCACCTATCCACACGCCTCGTCGGTCTGAGGCGGAGCCTCGTTAGGTCTAGGAAATCGCCTGCAGATCGAGCCGCGCATCGGCCGCTGGGTCGTTCATGTCGAGCGCGTCGAGACGATTCCTGATCGCCTCGAGCTCCTGGCCGAGCTGGAGCAGCTCGTCGGGGTGAGATCCTGCTGCGGGCGTGGTAGTTGTGGAAATAGCCAAGAGGGGTCATGTCAGAAATGGTTTCTTTCCGATTTCAAGGTGACGACGGCGACTGGTGTGAGGCGATGACCCTGCCATCAGAGTGCTTGCACGAGGGCTCCGACAGCCGCGGGTGGATCGATTACAAGTTCCCGCCGAGCAATTCGAGGAGGTGAATTATCCACTTTGGGAAAATTCGAGCTGATCAGTCGCGCCACGCTCGGGGCCGATCGGCGCGCGCTTTGCCTGCATCCAAAGCCTCTCCACAAGCTCGGCCGGTTCGAGGTCGATCGGCTTTCCCGTAACATCGGCGGGCCACGGGCGAGCTTCGATCTCGATCACGCCCTCGCAATCGACGGCAACCAGGTGAATGGCACCGCCGACACGAAACCGAGGCGGCCAGTCATAGTGTGGGATCGGGCGAAGCCGCTGCGAACGCAGAACGCGCCATGCCAGATCAAGCGGGTCCGACATGACGTGCCGCCTGAACACGCGCTTGGCCGGGTCAGGATGCAGTGGCGGGATGGTTTCGATCGGTTCGGGTGTCGTGCTGGTTACCGGATTGGATGAACGGTTTGCGAAGATCGCTGCGAAGCTTGCCGCCTCCGGGAAAAGCTCATCATCGACCCAGCATGATATTGCGCCGACAAGTTTCGTTTTTGATATAGAGGTGGTGATCCCGAAATTCCTTTCTTGAGAGCCCCTTCAAGATGTTCATTTCTTCGTCGGTTGGCAGGCATGTCTTGCTGCTCCTGTCGAACCGCTCGCGAAAAACATCTTCAACTAGGCCCCAGTGTGTAGCCTCCACGCACTCGAAAAAAGCGGGGTGGCGCAACTGGCGGCATCTCTCCGCGTTCTTGTCTCTTTGGCGCATTTCCGGGATGGGGATCCCGTACTGACGGGCCTGGTATGAAATATTGACCTCATCGAACACGGGATCCTTTTCAGGCACCACTGTCGTGACATCACTCGATGAATAGATCGCCATTTGCGAGGGCTCCGTGTTGGCCATCCGCTGATAAAAATCTTCCGTGATGCCCATCTCGGCCACGTAGCTCTTGATTTGGGACTGCATGAGGGGAATTTGCGTTTCTGACGACTGACGGTTTTTCGGAGCGGACGTGGGATATGGCCGATGCAGTCCGATGCTTCCGAAATTCAATCTCACGACGCCCGCTATGAAAATCAGCGCGCAACTGCCATGGCATTTGCTGCCGGTCTCCATCACCACGGTCGTAGCCTCATGCTTGCGAATGAGCCTACCGATTTGCATAGCCGCAGATACGTCCCCTCCCGTGCTGTCGAGCACTACGAACACATTCGAACGCGCCAACACCTCCTCGGAAACCTCCCGCAAGGCATTCGCGTCGAGCTCCGTTATTGTGTTCTTGATGGCAACGTTGAGGATATTGTTGATTGCTTCGATCTTGATATCGGCTCGCGCGGAAAGGGACGCGACGCAAAAGACGACCATCCAGAAGAAGCGCATACGAAGGTCCCCTTCCCGCAATGGAGTATTGTCATCACCCCACGGTAGCATGGCTTAGCACGCTCTTAAAACTCGAGTTGATTTCCTCAACGATCCCAGCCTGGGCCAGCATAAAGAGTTTCCTGCCGAAGGACAGCAGCAAACCGCCATCGGGACCAGGCGGTGGTCGCAACACCGAGCGCGACTTCCAAGGCGAGAAACGACCGCGCTCGATATGATCGAGGATAACGCCAAACCGGGCTAGTCGCCCGATTTAGTCAGATTGAAGGGTATAGATGCTTGAGTTTGATGCGTGCGTTGGGGGTTGTGAAGTGCCAGTTGGCCTTGGTGTTGTTGGCATTGCGGTCGTGTTCCCAGGCGGCCGTTTCGTCGATGAGGGTTTGTTTGTCGGGGATGCGGCGATCGAGGCACTGGGACGATAGGACGCCGAGTTCTGACTCCGCCAGATCGAGCCAACTGCCATGCTTTGGAGTGTAGTGCCATTCGAAGCGCTCGACCAGCCGCCTGGCTTCGGCGGCAGGAAAGGCTTCGTAGAGCGAAGCCTTGCCGTGAATGTTGAGATTGTCCTGGACCAGAACGATTGTCTTGGCGTTCGCGAAGTGGAGATCGGCCAAATCTTTCAAGACGTGAGCATAATCCACGGCGGTGCGGCGATCCGTGACTTTAACATGGCGCCAGCCTTCGAGCGGCGCAAACATCATGAAGAGGTTGGCGGTCCCGTTGCGCTCGTACTCGTAATCGAAACGGGCCGGGCGTCCCGCTTTCATCGGGATCGGCACACTCGTTTCGGCAATGAGCTGCTTTGAGGTCTCGTCCAGACAAACCAGCGGGCAATCGGGATCGCGTGGCCGCGTATAAACGGCCAGCACGTCTTCCATCGCCGCTACGAACGCGCTGTTGGCCTTCGGTGGGATGACCCATTGCCGTCGGCGATGGGGCTGGAGCGTGTTTTTTTTAGAACCCGCCCGATCGTGCTGTCACTGGCACGATCGACAATGTTGAGCTCCACGACTTTGTTCTCCAACAACCGCAAGGTCCAGCGCGCGCGTCCCTTGGGAGGTTTGGAGCATGCCAAGGCAATCAGCTTGGCCTCTTTCTCGCCGTCAAAAATCGGCGCGACGGCAGGCATTGCCCGTTGTTTGCGGCTCAACACAGCCTCGAAGCCCTTCTCCACCAGTTGCTTGCGCACCCGGTAAAACCATGGACGGGCTGGCATCCAGAGCCTCGATGATCCGGCTGTCGCTCCACCCTTCACCCACCTCCGACACATCGGCCTTCAACAAGATCCGCGCCTTCAGCAGGCGTTTTGCTGGGCTCTTCCCCTTCCAATCAGCGTCTCAAGCCGTTGGCGCTCCTCGCCGCTCAACCTCACCACATACGTCTTTACCGAAATCTCCTTCGCAGCCATGATTGCCTCCGTCGCCAATAGTGGCGATGAAAGCAAATCACCAAATCCTTACCAAATCCTTTCAAATTGGTTGAAGCGGGCGACTAGCACGGCGGCTCGGCTTGCCGGCGTGCTGGCCCGGATCGCCGACCACAAGATCACTGACCTGGCCACGCTGCTGCCCTGGAACCGGCGTCGCGCCGTCACTCCGTGCAACCTGCCCAACCATCGGTGACCCGCATGTGATGGTTGCAAGCAACATCGGGGCCCTTCATGACTTGTTAACCGTTACGAGGCAACGTCACCGACGGATCAATCTGCACGATCGGATACCGCCAGCTCACCCTCGGCGAAGCGGCGCGACATTGTGGCGTGAGCAAGGGCACGATCTCAAAGGCGATCAAGTCCGGCAAGCTTTCGGCGAATAGGCACGAGGATGGCAGCTACGACATCGACGGCGCCGAGCTGGCTCGTTACGTCGAGGTAAACGGTCACCGATTTCGATCGGAAACCAGTAACGGTGATCGAGCGGAAACCGGGAATGTGGTCGCGGGTGATCGACTGGAAACGGACATCGAGGCCATGGTGCTCCGAGCCCGTGTCGAACTCGCGGAGGCGCGGCTCGCTGATCTCAAGGAGGTGCTCGCCGACATGCGCGAGCAGCGAGATCGATGGCAACAGCAGGCCGAACGCCTCGCACTTCCGGCCCCCACAGGCACCGGCGTGCCGTCACCGCCGCGACAATCATGGTGGCGGCAAAGGTGGGCTGCCTCGAGGGAATCGGGGCAAGGCCGAGGCGCTCGTCGTCGGCTCCAGTCCCTGGGAGCCGTCGGGTCAGCAGTGGTAACGAGCAGGTTCGCACACCATATTCTCGTATCGTTGTTCTCGTGTCGTTGCGTTCGGACATTCCCTGCGTGCTCGCCAATCAGCCAAGACGCCGATGACCCAAATCGAAGCCGTCACCCTCACCGGACGTACGCGCCGGCCGCTGCGCGATAAGCTCAACCCGGTGTGGTGGGCGATGAACGACGAGGAGCCGTGGCCGCCCGGATGGTACTTCCCGGAGCACCACATCGTGCTGCGCACGATCCGCTGGTACCTGCGCAACCCGCTGCAGAATTTCGGGCATTACGTCATCGGCGTGCACGACCGCAACTACCAGGTGCGCGGACCGTATCCGGTCATGGCCCACATGTGGGAGGATGTTTCGCCGCCGCGCACCGGCTGGAAGTGGTCTGTCATCCGGCTCGGCAGGTTGCGGCTGCCGTTCGTCAGCTACTCGGGGCGCGTCCTCTTCTACGCCGGTTGGCAGCCCAACGGGTTCTTCGGGCTCAAGCTCAACATCAAGCGTTCGCCGATTCAATTCTGGTGACCGCCCGCCCAACTCCATCCCCCGCCGCTCCCCCTCCCCGCCGGGCGCGCGAGGCGCTACCATCGGGTCGTCCTGTTGCAGTTGTGGAGGTTTCGATGCGCCGATCGATTACAGTTGTTGTCGCGGCAGGCGTTGCCCTGGCCATCGTTTCGGGAGCAGCGGTTCCGGCGCGCGCGCAGAGCGGCGTCACCGCGTTCGAGGGCGCCCGGCTGATCGTGGGCGACGAGCGCACACCGATCGAGAACGCGATCCTGGTGGTCGAAGGCGCCCGGATCGTGCAGGCCGGACGGGCGGCCGACGTTGCGGTCCCGGCCGGCGCCGCGCGCGTGAGCCTCGCCGGCAAGACCGTGATGCCGATGCTCGTCGACACCCACGTCCATCTCGGGGCGACGCGCGAGCTGGTCACGCGCGACCTGAAACGGCGCGCCTACTACGGCGTGGGCGCCGTGCTCAGCCTCGGCGCGGACAATTACGAGCTGCTCGACATGCGCGGGCAGGCCATCCCGGGTGCCGCGCGGTTCCTCAGCGCCGGGCGCGGGATCACCATGCCCGAGCCCGGCCGCATCACGGTGCCGCACTGGATCACCACCGAGGCGGAAGGTCGCAAGGCGGTGGAGGAGCTCGCCGGCCGGCAGGTCGACATGGTCAAGATCTGGGTCGACACCCGCGACGGCAAGTACAAAAAGCTGACCCCCGAGATCTACGGCGCGATCATCGACGAGGCGCACAAGCGCGGGCTGCGGGTCACCGCGCACATCTTCGACCTCGAGGACGCCAAGGGGCTCATTCGCGCCGGGATCGACGCCTTCGCGCACGGCGTTCGCGACAAGGACATCGACGACGAGCTGGTGGCCATGTTCAGGCAGCGCCCGAACTTGATTCTTACGCCGAACCTGCCGGATCCGGGCGTGAAGACGGATGTGAGCTGGCTGCGGGCGAGCTTCTCGGCCGCCGACTTCGAGAAGCTCGAAGCGGCCAATACCGACCGGCCGCAGGCGCAGCACCTCTACGGGATCCAGGCGCGCAACCTGTCGAAGCTCAATGCTGCGGGCGTGCGCATCACGATGGGAACCGACGGCAACAGGCCGTGGGGTCCGCACGAGGAGATGGCGGACATGGTGGCCGCCGGAATGACGCCGTCGCAGGTCATCGTGGCCTCGACCCGCAACTCGGCCGAGTTCCTTCGGCTCTCCGACACCGGCACGCTGCAGGCGGGCAAGAGCGCCGATTTCATCGTGCTCGACGCCAATCCGCTCGACGACATCACCAACACGCGGCGGATCTCGGCGGTCTATCTGCGCGGCGCTGCCGTGGAGCGCTCGCAGCTGCCCTGAGGCGGAGCGCGCGCCCGACGCACATCTCCGCGCCGGCAGACGAGGACATGCGATGGAGCTTCTGTTCGAGATGAACGGCGTGCGCATCACGCCGCACACCGCTACCTTCGGTGACACCTCCTATCAGATCGCGAACATCGCCAATGTTCACATTGCACGGCGCAAGCGGCGCAATCCGGTGGCCGTTGCCCTCTTTCTCCTCGGGCTGGGACTGCTGGTCGCCGCGATAGCGGCATCCCGCGCGACCGGACTTGCGGACGACTACTTCTCCATGGCCGTAGCGGGAATCTCCGCGATGATCGCGGCCTTTCTCCTGCAACTGGCCTGGCCCGGGCGGCTCTACGTGCTGATGTTGAGAACGTCCGGCGGCGACGTCGATGCTCTGACCTCGCGCAACCGGGAATTCGTGTCGAACGTTCAGAAGGCTCTCGAGGAGGCATTCGCGGTTCGCGCGCGGCAGCCGGCCGCGTCCTGAGCGAGGATGAGACGGAGTGGCGGAGACGGTGGACGGCGCGACATGATGCAGGCGCCCACCGAGCCGGTGCGCGCTCATTGCCGATCCGCATCCTCGCGCGCCGCCGACCGCTTCTCCGCAGCCGCCTCGAGCGTGTATCCAGCAGGAATTTCACAGATCAATCTCGCGCCACTGCCGCTGCCGCGGTTGGTTGAAGACGCCGGTGAAGGCCTCCTCGGGAAGCTCCGAGCCAAAGATATCGAAGGCGGTCTTCACCTCGGGATGCAGCAGGACTGCGGCCAGCGTCGATCGAAGCGCCTCGGCTTTTGCGGCCCTGCCGCGCAGCGTCTCGGCCAGCGCCCGGATCAGGATGGCATCCCTCTTCGGCGCCTGAACCTCGACGCGCACCAGACCCCGCGCCGCCGCGGACGACGGTGGGTACGGGTCGCCTTGCGCTGGGATTTGCTGACCATTTCCCTCCCGCTCAGTTCGGATCGAACGCGCGCTTGGCCCGCTCCACCACGTCCTTGCCGGTCGCGGAATAGCGCGCGATCTGCGCCGAAACCTCCTCGCCGGTGTTGGGGACGATGTCGATCTGGGCGGTCTTGGCCTCGGCCAGGAACTGCGCATCCTCCATGGTCGCCATGAAGGCGCGGCGCAGCGCCGCCGCGCGCACGGGCGGCATCTCCGGCGGCGAGGCGTAGATGCGGCCGAGCGACTGCGCCCCGAAGATCAGTCCGAACAGCTGGCGATCGTCCTCGGTCCTGGCGAAGTCGTCGACATGCGGGATGCCCGCGAGCTCCGGGCTCTTCCTGCCGCTGAGCTGGATGATCGGCCTGAACTGCCCGGACTCGAGCTCCTCGCGCCAGAACGACTTGAGGGTGGAGATCGGCAGCGCGCACGCGCCGTGCACCTCGCCGCGCTGGACCGCGATCTTCACGCTGGCCGAGCCCTTGTAGCCGTAGACCAGCTTGATTTTTGCGCCGAGCAGGTTCCTGACCGCGAGCGCGAACTTGCCGAGCGGCCCGGTCGCGCCGGTGGCGCCGAACACCACCTCCTTTTGCCGCAGCTCCTCGAAGCTGGCGACGCCCGACGCCGGCGATACTCCGCAGGTGCCGAGGCTTTCCTCCATGTTGCCGATCCAGATGAGCTTCGCCGGATCGAACCGCGCGGCATTGTTGCCGAACAGCGGCTCGAACGGCACCGTATGCACGAAGGTCGCCAGCACGGTGCCGTCGCGCGCCGCCACGTTGTAGAGCCAGTTGGCGGCGGTGATGCCGCTCGCCCCCGTCATGTTCTGGACCACGACGCTGGGATGGCCCGGGATGTGGCGCCCGAGATGGCGGGCGAGCACGCGGCCGTAGATATCGAAGCCGGTGCCGACCTCATGGCCGATCACGATCGACACGGTTCGCCCCTTGTAGAAATCCGCCGCCTCGTCGGCGGCGACGGGCGCGCAGATCCAGAGCACGAGAGCCGCGCCCGCCACCGCACCCTGCCCCGTCCTCCTCATGCCCGTCTCCCTCGTGGCGCTGCCGCGGATTGCCGGCGGCCGAGCTTATAGCAAATGGTGCGCTCCCGTTGCATGCTTGGGGCGGCGCCACGACATGCAACGCAGAACCGTCGGGACGGGATCAACGAGATGGCGATCGAGCTGCCGATCCTGGTTGCGGGCGGGGGTATCGGCGGACTTGCCGCCGCCTGCGCACTGGCGCGCAAGGAGCTGCCGGTGCGGGTGCTGGAGCAGGCCCCCGAGTTCCGCGAGGTCGGCGCCGGCATCCAGCTCGGCCCCAACATCTTTCGCGCGCTCGAAAGGATCGGTCTTCGAGGACGCGGTGCTGGCCGACGTTCACCGGCCTCCGGCAATGGAGATGCGTTGCGCGCTGTCCGGCGACCGCGTCACCCACATCCCGCTCGACGATCCGCGCTTCCACGCCAGGTTCCACCAGCCTTACGCGGTGAGCCACCGGCACGATATTCACGCCGTCTTCCTGCGACGCTTGCCAGCACGACGATCTGATCGCGCTCGAGACCAACCGCACGGTCGAGGACTTCGAGCAGGACGGCGACGGCGTCACCGTGGTCCTGCAGTCGGGCGAGCGGATCGCCGGGCGCGCCCTGATCGGCTGCGACGGCATGTGGTCGAAGGTGCGCGAGAAGATCGTCGGCGACGGCAAGCCGCAGGTCTCCGGCCATATCGCCTACCGCGCCGTGCTCCGGCGCGACGAGGTGCCGGAGGATCTCTGGCACCCGGACGTGGTCCTGTGGGCGGGGCCGCGCACGCATCTCGTGCATTATCCGCTGCGCCGCGGCGAGCTCTACAACCTGGTCGCCGTGTTCCACTCCAAGCGCTACGTCGAAGGCTGGAACGAGGAGGCCGATGCCGGCGAGCTGTGGGCGCATTTCAGCGGCCAGCGTCGCGAGGTGCTGCGCCTGCTCGAGTGCATCGAGACCTGGCGCATGTGGGTGCTGTGCGACCGCGAGCCGGTGAAGGACTGGAGCAAGGGACGGGTGACGCTGCTGGGCGACGCCGCCCATCCGATGCTGCAATATCTGGCGCAAGGCGCCTGCATGGCGACCGAGGACGCGGTCTGTCTCGCCGACAAGGTCGGCGAGACGCCGGACGACCTGCCGGCGGCCTTCCGCAGCTACGCGCAGCAGCGCTATCTGCGCACCGCCCGCGTCCAGATCATGGCGCGCGTCTATGGCGATTTCTACCATGCCCGCGGACCCGCCGCCGAGCTGCGCAACATGATGCTCGGCCCGCGCACGCCGGAGCAATCCTACGACGGCATTTCCTGGCTGTACGGCGGGATGTAGCCGCGTCGCCCTCCGTACTGCCGGCGCCACTCAGGCGACCACTGGCTCGGCCTCGCGCGATCCGGGGGCGCGGCGAGTGCGCCATGGCCACCCCGCATGGCGCCGCTGTCGCGGCTGCGGCGCGCCGCGATCCCCTATCCCGAGCGCCGCCTTCACCCGCGCCGGGTGAAGCGGCAGATCGCGGATGCGCCTGCCGGTGGCGTGGGCGAAGGCGTTGGCGACGGCGGCGGCCGCGGGACCCTGCGCTCCTTCGCCGGCGCCGAGCGCACGCTCGCCCGGACGGTCGATCAGCTCGATCGCAACCGCCGGCGCCTCCGGCATGGCGAGGATCGGATAGCTCGCAAAGTCGCGCGCCAGGATGCCGCCGCTGTCGAAGCGCACCTCCTCCATCAGCGTCCAGCTCACCGACTGGACGATGCCGCCCTCGATCTGGTTGGCGAGCCCGTCCGGATTGACGATCAGCCCGGCATCGACCGCCGCGAAGGTGCGCGGAACCCGCACCGCACCGCTGCCGCGATCGACCTCCACCTCCGCCACCACCGCGACGTAACAGGCGAGGTTCTTGTATCTGGCGAAGCCGATGCCGCGTCCGCGCCTGCCGTCACCCTGCTCTCCGGCCCTCCAGCCCGCCTTCGCCGCCGCCGCCTCGATCACCGCCCGCGCGCGCGTGTCCTTTAGGTGCGCGAGGCGGAAGGCGAGCGGATCGGCGCCGGCGGAGGCCGCCAGCTCGTCCATGAAGGATTCGAGCGCGAACACGTTGGCGTAGGCGCCGAGCGCGCGCAGCGCCGAGACGCGGAGCGGCATGTCCTGGACGAAGTGGTGGATCACCCGCTGGCTCGGGAAGTCGTAGATCGGGATGGCGTTGCGGTCGGCGCCGCCGGAGGGCTGCCGCGGCGTGGTAGGCGGGCCCATCCGCTGCGGCTGCGCCAGATACCAGGCCGCCAGCACGTTGGTGCCGCTGGTGGAGCCGGGACGCGACGAATGGGTATTGCTCCACAGCTCGTACTCCCAGTCGGCGATCCGGCCGTCGGCGAGCGACGCCTTCGCCCGCATCACCATCGCCGGGCCGTACGGCTCCCACCTGAACTCGTCGTCGCGCATCCATTGCAGGCGGACCGGACGGCCGGGCACCGCGCGGGCGAGCAGCGCCGCATCGACCGCGGCGTCGTCGGCACCGTTGTGCCCGTAGCAGCCGGCGCCCTCCACGTGCACGCAGCGGATCGCGGCTCGCCGGCAGCTCCAGCGCCTTGGCGAGCTCGCCCCGCAACGGAAAGACGCCTTGCGAATGCGTCCACACCGTCATCCTGCCGTCCTCGAGCGCGGCGACGGCGCAGGACGGGCCGAGCGCGGCATGCGCCACATAGGGCTTGGTGTACATCGCCTCGACCGTGCGGGCGCTCGCCGGCAGCGGCGCCTGCCTGACGCCGATGGTCTCGTCCTTGCTCGGCAGTGACCTGATGATGTCGAAGATGCGATCGGGCGCGGGCAACTCGGGTCCCAGGGTCCACTTTGCCCCGGCGTGCAGCGCCGCGCGGGCCTTGATCGCCTGCTCCTCGCGCTCGGCCACCACGCCGAGAAAGGAGCCGTCGCGCACCACGGCGACGACGCCCTTCATGACCTTCACCGCCGCGTCGTCGAAATGGTCGAGCTTGGAGCCGTAGCGCGGCGGACGCACCACGCGTCCGTGCAGCATGCCGGGAGGCCGGATATCCTGCACGAAGGCGATGCCGCCGGTGACCTTGGCGGGAATGTCCAGGCGCGGGACCGATCGTCCGACGATGCGGTGGCGTGCCGCGGGCTTCGGTGCGACCTTGGCGGCGGCGTCGCGCTGCAGGTCGGCCTCGGCGGCAAGCTCGCCATAACCGATCTCGCGGCCGTCGGGCGCGCGGGCAATGCCGTCGGCAAGCACGAGGGTATCGGCGCCGACGCCGAGCCGCCTGGCGGCGAGCGCGGCCAGCACCGAGCGCACCTCGGCGGCGGCCATGCGCAAGCCGGCACCACTCGTCTCGAGCGACACGCTGCCGGCGGTGAAGCCTTCATTGGGGGTGCGCGCGGTGTCGCCGGAGACCATCCTGATCCGATCGAGAGGGAGATCGAGCTCCTCGGCCGCGATCTGGGCGAGCGCGGTGAGGATCCCCTGCCCGAGCTCGACCTTGCCGGTGAAGATCGTCGCGCTGCCGTCGGCATCGATGCGGATCCAGGCGCCGAGCCGGCGATTGCCCTGCAGGCTGCCGGGCAGACGCGGCGGCTCCTGGCCGCGCGCGACGTGCGGGCCGAGGGAGAATGCGACGAGGATGCCGCCGAGGCCGGCGGCGAATTCGCGACGGTCGAGAGCGGGAGGATTCACGATCGGCTCCTCCCGTTCGCCGCGGCGGCGCGCAGCACCGCGCGAACGATCCGGTTGTGGGTCCCGCAGCGGCAGAGATTGCCGGCCAGCGCCGATCGCACCTGTGCTTCGGTCGGTCGCGGATTGCGGTCGAGCAGCTCCTTGGCCGCCATGATCATGCCGGCGGTGCAATAGCCGCACTGCGCCGCCTGCTCGTCGATGAACGCCCGCTGCAGGGGATGCGGCGCCTCGACCGTGCCGAGTGCCTCGATGGTGGTGATCTCGCTCTGCTCGAGCGCGCCGATCGGCGTCACGCAGGAACGCACGCCCTTGCCGTCGACCAGGACCGTGCAGGCGCCGCATTGCGACAATCCGCAGCCGTATTTGGCGCCGTTGAGCTCGAGGTCGTTGCGCAGAACGTAGAGCAGCGGCGTGTCCGGCTCGGCCGCCACCGAGTGGCTCACCGCGTTGACCTTGAGGATTTGGGCCATGGTCCGAAAGCTAATCGGGCCGACCTGATCAAGTCAATGAAACCACGGCGAAAATCGGAAAATTCCGCCCCGGATTTCCGACCGCCAGAAAGGAACGGATTGCCAGCAAGTGCCCCTAATTTCTGCTAACTTTTGCTAACGGTTCCTGACTCGTTGCGCCCCTCGTGGCCCAGCGTGGAACCGGGGACAGCGGCTCGATCTCGGCTCGGCCGACGAGCGCATCGATCGCGGAGGACATGGCATGAGCGAGAGCGTCAGGAGCAAGTTCCGGCGCGACACCGCCGCCCCGGCCAGGTTCCTCGACTGGTTTGAGCATCTGTCCAATGCGGCGCTAGCCATGCCGGGCGGGCACCCATGAGCGACGCCTCCGACAACATCGTCCTGGAGCACTTGCGCCATATCCGCGCCAAGCTCGACGCCGTCGATATTCGCATCGACGATCTCACCGCGCGCGTGAGCCGCATCGAGGAAGGCATCGGCCTCGTGGTGCAGACGATGGCCGTTATCAACCGTCGTCTCGACCGCCACGACGAGCGACTGTCGCGCATCGAGCGCCGCCTTGATCTGGTTTCAACATAGGGAGCGGCCATGATCCGCCGCGCCATCATCGCCGCGCTCATGCTCGCCGGCGAGCGCCGAGCCCCCGGTGCGGACCGGGTCCGATCGCTGCGGCGGCGCAGCCGAGGCCGTTACTGGACGGCGAGGCCAAGCCGGCGGATGAGCTCGCCCTTGAACCTGTAGTCGGCTTCGGTCTGCGCGCGGAACTGCGCGCCGGTCAGGTAGCTGATGCTGTGACCGGCATTGGCGATCGCCGCACGAACGACATCGCGCGTCATCGCGTCGGCGCAGGCGCGTTCCAACGCCGCGCGGACCTCGGGCCGCAACCCCTTGGGTGCGAACAAGCCCTGGTGCCCGGGAGGCACCGAGGTGCTCACGCCGAGCTCCTTCTCCGCCGGCACGTCGGGCAGCGCCGGATGACGTTGCGCACCGAAGATCAGGAGCGGCCGAAAGGTCTGGCCGCGCAGGCTGACCACGGCGAGCGTACCGAGATCGAGGTCGCCCTTGAGCAGGACCGGCAGGATGGCGCTCTCGCCCCGGAACGGCACCGCCTGGAGCTTCAGCTTCAAGGCATCGGCGAAGTTCTCGACGGCGAGATGGGGGATCGTTCCGTTGCCGGCGTGGCCGTAGCTCAGCTTGCCGGGATTTTCGCCGGCCGCGGCGAGCAGGTCGCGCGCGGACCTGAGCTTCGATCCCGACGTGACCGACAACGTGAATGGATTCTCGAAGACCTGGCACAGGTAATCGAACGAATCGACATTGTAGCGGACGCCTTTCACCAGATAGGGCGCGTTCGCGATCGGCGTCGTGGGGCCGAATCCGATCGTGTGACCATCCGGCGCAGCGGTGGCCAGCGCGTTGAAGCCGATCGTTCCGCTGGCCCCGTCCCGGTTGCTCACCACCACCTGCTGGCCGAGCAGCTCGGCGAGCGCGGCTGCGACCGAGCGTCCGATGACGTCGCTGCTGCCTCCGGCCGGGAACGGGATGATCACCTCGATCGGCCGCGCCGGCCAGGTCTGCGCCCAAATCTGCGCGTTGCCGGCGAAGGCCGACAGCACCAGCAGCACCGGGACCGCAGCAAAGGCCTTCCACCTCATGGCGTCCCTCCGCTCGGGCAACCGTTCTTAATCTGTCAGCGCCTCGTCCGCTTCATCTTGCGCCGATCGGGGCAACGCGTCGAGAGGTTGCGATGCCGACGAAGCCCGCACTAGCGGGGCGGAAGGTCGCCGCGTGCCCAGCCTTCGCTGGTCGTCGCCACGAACGCGTCGAAGTGGCGCGCCGCGATGGCGCCGCGCAGTCCGGCCATCAATTGCTGGTAGTAGGCGAGATTGATGGTCGTGAGCAGGACGGCCCCGAGCATCTCGTTGGCCTTGACGAGATGATGGAGATAGGCGCGCGAATAAGTGCGGGCGGCGGGACAGGGGCTGTCGGCATCGAGCGGACGCGGATCCTGCGCGTGGCGGGCATTCTTGACGTTGATCGGTCCGAAACGGGTAAAGGCGAGCCCGTGGCGGCCGTTGCGGGTCGGCAGCACGCAATCGAACATGTCGATGCCGCGCGCGACCGCCGCGATGATGTCCGGCGGCGTTCCGACCCCCATGAGGTAGCGCGGCTGGTCGGCTGGAAGCAGCGGCATGACCGCCTCGATCGTGCGCAGCATCACGTCCTGCGGCTCGCCCACGGCCAGGCCTCCGATGGCGTAGCCGGAGAAGCCGATGTCGGCGAGCGCGCGCGCGCTCTCGCCCCGCAACCGCGCATCATCGCCGCCCTGCACGATGCCGAACAGCGCGCGCCCCGACTGCGCCCCGTCGAAGACGCGCTTGCTGCGCTCGGCCCAGGCGAGCGAAAGCCGCACCGCGCGCGCGAGCTCCGCCGGCGGCGCCGGCAGTCGCAGGCATTCGTCGAGCTGCATGGCGATGTCGGCGCCGAGCAGGCCCTGGATCTCGATCGCGCGCTCCGGCGTGAGCTCGATCGTGGTGCCGTCGAGGTGGGAGCGGAAGACGACGCCCTTGTCCTCGACCTTGCGCAGCTCGGAAAGCGACATGACCTGGAAGCCGCCCGAGTCGGTGAGGATGGCGTCCGGCCAGTTCATGAAGGTGTGCAGGCCGCCGAGCGTCGCGATGCGCTCGGCGCCGGGGCGCAGCATCAGGTGATAGGTATTGGCGAGCACGATGTCCGCGCCCGTCGCCCGCACCGTCTCCGGGGTAAGCCCCTTTACGGTCGCCTGCGTGCCGACCGGCATGAAGGCGGGCGTCGCCACGCTTCCGTGAGGGGTGGCGATCTCCCCGCGCCGCGCAGCGCCGTCGGTGGCGATCAGTCGAAAGGAGAATGCCGCGGCCATGCTGTTTCTGCCGCTGTTGTACCGGCGACGATGCCCGACACAAGGCCAGGCGAGCGTGCGGTCGGCTCTGTTCTCGTTTCCCGGCCGAGCGCGTTCTTTTGCGCGAGAGCCGGGACCCAGGGGGACGCCACGGGCGGGATGGGCCCCGATATGCGCGCCGGCTCGGCGATTTTGCGTGGGTCCCGGGTCTGCAGCGCACCGCTGCGCGCTGCGCCGCGCCCGGGATACGTGCGAACAAGCGTCGGAGCGACCTCACCCGCGAAACAGCAGGCAGGCATCGCCGTACGAATAGAACCGGTAGCCGGCCCCGATCGCATGGGCATAGGCGCGCTTGACCAGATCGAGGCCGCAGAACGCCGCCACCAGCATGAACAGGGTCGAGCGCGGGAGGTGGAAGTTGGTCAGCACCACGTCGGCGGCGCGGAAGCGGTAGCCCGGCGTGATGAACAAGCCGGTCTCACCCGCGAACGGGCCGACCACGCCGGCCTCGCTGCTCGCGCTTTCGATGAGCCGCAGCGAGGTCGAGCCCACCGCCACGATGCGGCCGCCCGCGGCACGCGCGCGGTTGAGCGCATCCGCCACGTCCCGGCTCACGCTGCCCTGCTCCGGATGCATGCGGTGCCCGGCGGTGTCGGCCGCCTGCACCGGAAGGAACGTCCCCGCCCCGACATGCAGGGTCACCTTGTGCAGGCCGATGCCGCGCTCCGCCAGCCGCGCCGTCAGTGCATCGGTGAAGTGCAGCCCGGCGGTGGGGGCCGCCACCGATCCCTCCGCCTGCGCGAATATCGTCTGGTAGTCGACGCGGTCGCGCGCGTCGGGGGCGCGCCGTGCCGCGATATAGGGCGGCAACGGCATGGCGCCGCGCTCGTCGACCGCCTGGTCGAGCACCGGCCCGTGAAACGCGAAGGCGAGCGTGACCTCCCCGCCCTCCCCCTTTTCCTCCACGGTGGCGTCGAGCTGTCCGAGGAAGCAGACCTTGCCCTCGTCGCCGAAGCGCAGGACGTCGCCCGCCACCAGCCGCCTGGCCGGCCTGACGAAGGCGCGCCAGCGTGCGCCGTCGAGGCGACGATGCAGCGTCGCCTCGATCTCGGGCTGCACGCCGCCGCGCCCGAGGCGCCGGCCGGTCAGGCGCGCCGGAATGACCTTGGTGTCGTTGACCACCACGGCATCGCCTGCCCGCAACAGCTCCGGCAGATCCCGCACCGCGCGATCCTCGAGCTCCGGGCTTGCGCCGGGACGTACGACCAGCAGCCGGGCGGCATCCCGCGGCGCGAGCGGGCGCAGCGCGATCCGCTCGCGCGGAAGCTCGAAGTCGAACAGATCGGTACGCATGATTTCGCGTCAGATGGTCGTCGCCGTGTCAAACAATCTTCGTACCTGGCCGCTACCCTTGCTTTCAACGATCAACGAAACAGGGAGCGGCCGATGGGCACCGTCATGGTCAGATGCCCGCGGACGGGACGTGACATTCCGACCGGCATCGTCGCCGATCGTCGCCGCTTCGAGGCGACGCCGGTATTCTTTGCCCGGGTGCTGTGCCCGATCTGCCAAGCCGAGCACGAGTGGTTCGCCAAGGACGCCTGGGTCTGCGAACCCGACCCGGCATCACCGGGCGACAAGCTCGAGGCCGCGGCCTGATCCAGTGTCCCGCTTCCGACGTTCGTTTCACATTGCAGCACGCTCGAGTGCGAACGTCGGAAGCAAAGGGACACTAGCAAGTCTATGGTGCTAGTGCGGTGTCTTTGACGTTCCGATGACGGAACCGCCGCGAGACTGATCGGAACGTCAAAGACACCGCACAGCGCCCTGCGCAGTAGCACCAAAGCAAGGGTTCGTCCGTCATCGGGCGTCCGCCGCCATCCTCGCCGACACGATGCGATCGGGCTCGACCACGGCGCCGTTTTGCGCCTGCGATCCCTTCTTGATCTTGTCGACGTTCTCCATGCCCTCGCTGACCTTCCCCCACACCGTGTACTGGCCGTCGAGAAAGGGCGAATCGGCAAAGCAGATGAAGAACTGGCTGTCGCCGGAATCCGGCGACTGGGCGCGCGCCATCGACACGGTGCCGCGGCGATGCGGCTCCTTGTTGAATTCCGCCTTGAGCTTCCTGCCCGAGCCGCCGGTGCCGGTGCCCTGCGGGCAGCCGGTCTGCGCCATGAAGCCCTCGATCACGCGGTGAAAGACGATCCCGTCGTAGAACCCGTCGCGCACCAGCTCCTTGATGCGGGCGACGTGACCGGGGGCAAGGTCGGGCCGCATGACGATGGAAACGTTGCCCCTGGTGGTCTCGAGGACGAGGGTGTTGTCGGTGTCGGTCATGTTCGTCACTTCTCGATCGTGGCTTTCTTGACGTGGTCGAGATTGGGGAAATCCCTGCTCAGATAGGCGTTGCCTTCGCCCTGGATGCGGCCCTGGTCGGGACCTCGGCCGCGCGGCGCTCCCTCGCCGTATCCGCTGAACAGGGAGTCGACGATGTTCATTCCTGACGACCACCTGACCGAACGGCGAGAAGCCCTGGCCGTCGAGGCTGCCGTTGTCCGCGAAGTTGATGAAGACCTGGCTGGTGCGCGAGTGCGGGCCCGGAGGTCGCGAAGGTGATGGTTCCGCGCTTGTTGCTCTGCTTGACCGGATCGTCCTTGATCGTGGCCGTCCGCCACGGCGCCGATACGCTCGGATCGCCATTGATCCCGAACTGCACCATGAAGCCGCTGATCACCCGGAAGAACCGGGTATCGTCGTAGAATCCGTTCTTCACCAGATTGTAGAAGCGATCGGCGCCGTTGGGCGCCCAGTCGCGGCGCACCTCGATCACGATCGCGCCCTTGCTGGTATCGAACCTGGCCTTGTAGGTGGCCGGCGCCTTCTCGGTGAGCGCGGCAGGATTGGCGAGCCTGTCCGCCTGGCCCAGGACCGGCGTGAGCGCCGCGCCCACCATGAGCGCGCAGCAAAGCGCCGACAATGCAGCCCCGACCCCGAAGGCGGTCCCGGCGCTGCACGGGGCCGGGCGGGTTCTGGATGCGAAAATGGGCACGAGCATCAGGATGGGTCCTTTGTGTTGGTTCGAGAGCCCGCCGTGGTCAGGCGCCGGGTCGGCGGGAGAATTTCGCTCGCAGGCGCGCCGCGACTTCAGGCGGAACGAAGGGTGCGATATCGCCGCCCATGGCTGCGATCTGGCGCACCAGTGTGGCGGTGATCGGGCGGACCAGGGGCGAGGCCGGCAGAAAAACCGTCTGCACGGCAGGGGCCATGGTCCCGTTCATGCCCGCCATCTCCATCTCGTAGTCGAAATCGGTGGCGCTGCGCAGCCCGCGGATCAGAACGGTGGCGCCTTCACGCTGCGCGGCGGCGACCACCAGATCGGAGAAGGTGATGCAGGAGAAGTCACATCCGCGCGCGCGCGCCAGCGGTGCGCAGGTCTCCTCGAGCATGGCGCGCCGCTCGTCGGCGTTGAACAGCGGAGACTTGCCGGGGTGCGTACCGATCGCGACCACCAGACGGTCGGCGAGCCCGGCGGCCTGGCGCACCAGGTCCAGATGGCCGTTGGTGACGGGGTCGAACGATCCCGCAAACAGCGCGGTCCGCGGCATGAACGGGTCCTATGGTCGAGTGTTCCGGTGAACGCATACCCGGTGCGGCGCAGAACGCGCGCTGTAGCGCGCCCGTCCAACGGTTGCAAGCCAGCCGGATGCCCCTGGGGTGCCATTGGATAGGCCCTGGGGACCGGCCCTGGGGACCGGCTTCCTGCGGCGGCGGCAAGCCGCTAGTGTGCTGTCTCTAACGGTCGTTGTCCCGGCTGCGATGCAGCGCGAAGCTCTTGCGGAGCGGTGCAGCGCTGAGCCGAGACCGTCCAGCGGCGGAGTTTGTAACGGTCCCGGTTCTGCAGCGCACCACTTCGTGCTGCGCCGCGCCCGGGACACGTGCGATGCAAGCGTCGAAGTCACGGCACTAGCATCGCGGTCATCGGTCATTCGCCGATGCCCGCAAGCAACGATCTCGAAGCTCGGTCCGGGGAGGACATCATGCACCGCACACGAACGAGCATCGCATCGGCACGGGCACGCGCCTTGCTCGCCGCATTCGGGCTGGTGCTGGCCAGCGTGGGCTTTGCGGCCCATGCGCAGGAGCCGATCAAGATCGGCTTCAGCGTGTCGCTCACCGGCGGGCTTGCCTCCTCGGGCAAGGCCCATCTGATGTCCAAGCAGATCTGGCTCGAGGAGATCAATTCCAAGGGTGGGCTGCTCGGACGCCCGGTCCGGCTCGTCTATTACGACGACCAGACCAACGCCGCCACGCTTCCCGGCATCTACGCCAAGCTGCTCGACATCGACAAGGTCGACCTGCTGATGGGTCACGCGACCAATCTCATCGTCGCCGCCATCCCGCTGATCATCGAGCGCAAGAAGCTGGTCATGGTGCTGCTGGCGCTCGGCTCCAATTCGGAATTCAAGTACTCGCGCTACTTCCAGAGCGCCGCATTCGGTCCTGATTCCAAGGGCGTGCTTTCGGACAACTTCTTCCAGGTCGCCAAGACGCTCAAGCCGGAGCCGAAGACGGTGGCGCTGGTGGGCGCCGACGCCGAGTTCTCCAACAACGTGCTCATCGGCGCCCGCGCCAACGCGAAGAAATTCGATCTGCGGATCGTCTACGATCGCAGCTACCCGCCGGCGACCGTCGACTACACGCCGATCGTGCGCGCCATCCAAGCCACCGCTCCGGACGTGGTCCTGGTTGCGTCCTACCCGCCGGATTCGGTGGGCATCGTACGGGCCGCCACCGAGATCGGCCTGAAAACGCAGCTGTTCGGCGGAGCAATGGTCGGGATGCAATATGCGACGCTCATGCAGCAGCTCGGCGACAAGGTGAACCGGGTTGTCAACTATCACCTCTATGTGCCGAGCAAGAAAATGAATTATCCGGGGATCGAGGCGTTCCTCAAGAAGTACCAGGCGCAGGCCAAGGAGGCCGGCACCGATCCGCTCGGCTTCTACCAACCGCCGTTCGCCTATGCCGCCATGCAGGTGCTGGAGCAGGCGATCAAGGCGACCGGCAGCCTCAACGACGACAGGCTCGCCGAGCACATCCACAAGAGCGCCTTCAACACCATCGTCGGCGAGATCCGCTTCAACGAGCTCGGCGAATGGGCGACCGCGCGCATGCTGGTGGTGCAGTTCCAGAATGTGCAAGGCAGCGGGCTCGAGCAATACATGACCGGGAACAGGCAGGTCATCGTGCACCCGCCCGAGCTCAAGGACGGCGAGCTCGAAGGGCCGTTCGCGAAGTAGAGCCGGACCCGGCCGGAGGGGGACAATCGGTCCGCCGACACGTCGCCGCCCACCCTGAACACCGGCGCAATGCACTTCGCCGTTGCGCCCCTGAGCGTGAGACCTCATGCCGATCACCATCCAAGCCGCCGTCGCTCGTGAAAGGTACGGCCCGTTCACGATCGAGGAGCTCGAGTTGGACGACCCGCGCCCGGACGAGGCGGTGGTCAGGATCGTCGCGAGCGGCATGTGTCAGACCGACCTGCACGGCCGCGACGGCTACTACAACGGCCCTTACCCGGCCGTGTACGGCCACGAGGGCGCAGGCATCGTGCAGGCGGTTGGAATGAGCGTGACGAAATTCGCGCCCGGCGACCACGTGGTCATCTCGTTTCCGTGGTGCGGAGCCTGTCCGAACTGCCGGCGCAACATGCAGTCCCATTGCATGAACAGCTTCGACCTCAAGATGCGGGGCACGCGCCCCGACGGCTCCACGCTGATGCGCAGGAACGGTGCCCCGGTCTACAGCGCATTCTTCCAGCAATCGTCGTTCGCGACCCATGCGATCGCCAACGAGCGCTGGATGGTGAAGGTCCGGGGCGACGCACCGCTCGAGCTCGTCGGACCGTTCGCCTGCAGCGGACAGACCGGCGCCGGGGCGGTGCTCAACTCGATGCGTCCCGAGCCCGGCGATTCGATCGCGGTATTCGGCGTCGGCGCAGTCGGGCTTTCCGGCCTGATGGCGGCCAGGATCGCGGGCTGCGATCCGATCATTGCAGTCGACCTGCGCGAGCATCGCCTCGCGCTCGCGCGCGAGCTGGGCGCCACCCATGCGATCAACCATGCCGGCCGCAACGACGTGGTCGCCGAGATCCGCGGCATCACCGGCCACGGCGTGCGCTTCTCGCTCGAGACCTCGGCGCAGCCGGCGGTCTTGCGCGAGGCGATCGAGGCGCTGATGCCGGCCGGCACCTGCATCCTTCTCGGCAGCGCCCGCGCGGGCACCGAGGCGAGCTTCGACATGCCGTTCCTGCAGTTCGGCCGCGCGGTGCGCGGGGTGATCCAGGGCGAAAGCCACCCGCAGGAGCTCATCCCCCGGCTGGTGGATTTCCTGATGCAAGGCAGCATGCCGGCCGGCCGCATGATGACGTTCTACCCGCTGGCCGAGATCAACCGGGCGGCGCAGGATTCCTCGCAGGGGACCACGATCAAGCCGGTGCTGCGGATGCCGCACTGAGCCGCGTGCCGTCGCCCGGCGGCGAAAGGCGCAGCCCGGCAGACAAACTGCCGCCCGCCGGAGGCCGCGTGCTAAGCAAGTTTCGTTGGCGGCATGTCGAGGCCGAGCGCCTTCGCGGTGATCAGGTTGACGACGAGATCGAACTTGGTCGGCTGCTCCATGGGGGATGTCGGCCGGCGGGATCAAGCCCTACGGTAGAGCCGGGCAACCCCTCAGACGGCTGTGGCGGCGTTCTCGTCTGCGTTTTCGACGATCACTGGAGTCTCGTAGAACAGAGCAGGCAGCAAGCAGCAACCTCACTCGATCACTTCGTCGGCGCGTTGCTGGAGAAACCAAGGCACGTCGAGGCCGAGCGCCTTGGCGGTCTTGAGGTTGATCACCAGCTCGAACGTGGTTGGCAGCTCGACGGGAAGATCGGCTGGTTTTGCGCCTTTAAGAATCTTGTCAACGTAGTATGCCCAGCGCCGAGACAGCGCGGACCGATTGACCCCGTAGGCTGCGAGACCACCGGCCACCGCGAACGTGCGCTGCTCGGCCACCATCGGCAGGCGATGTCGCGCCGCGAGCTCGGCGAGCTTGGCCCGGTGCCCGACGAAGAGCGGCTGCACAATCAGCCCTTGCGCCTGTTCCTGGATCATAGTCGCGAAGGCGGCGTCGAATTCCTCAGGTCCCGTCACGAGCAGCGGCTGCAGGCGCACGCGGATCGAGGCGGCGGCTGCCTGTGTCTCATTGAGGAAGGTGCGCGCGTTGGGATCGTTGGCGGCGCCTAGAAAGGCGACCCGAGCAAGATCCGGGCGCAGTTCCCGGAGCAGCTCCAGTCGCTTGCCTGCCAGATCGGGGCCGCTGCTCGAGACCCCGGTGAGGTTCCCTCCCGGCCGCGCGAGGCTTGCAACCAGCCCGGTTGCCAACGGATCCGAGACCTGAATGACGATCGGGATCGTTGCCGTTGCGTTCTTGGCGGCGTGGGCTGCAGGAGTCGCTACAGCGACAATAATGTCGACCTCGCGCCGCACCAGGTCGACGGCAAGCGTGGCGGCAAGGTCGCTGCGCTGCTCGGCGGAATGGTACTCGACGTGGATGTTACGACCATCGACATAACCAAGCTCGCGCAATCCTTGCTGGAAGGGCTCGATAGAATCCGCCGAAGCGGCCGATGGAAAAAAGTCCAGGATGCCGATGCGCGGGACTTTCCGCGTCTGCTGCGCGCGCGCCACGAGCGGCCACGCGGCTGCCGCGCCGCCGAACAGACCGATGAACTCGCGCCGGGTGCTCACTCGATCACCTCGTCGGCGCGGGCGAGCAGGGTAGCCGGAACGTCGAGGCCGAGTGCTTTGGCGGCCTTGAGGTTGATGATCAGCTCGAACTTGGTTGGCTGCTCAATTGGCAGGTCTGCAGGCTTCACACCCCTGAAAATCTTGTCGACATAGGTCGCGGCGCGGAAATACAGATGCGGGAAGCTCACCCCGTAGGTCATCAAGCCGCCGGCCTCGATGAACTCTCTTCCCACGTAGATGGCGGGCAGCCGGTGGCGTGCCACCAATTCGACGATCATTCGGGCATTTGCCTGGAACAGGCCGTCGAAAGATACCAGGAGAGCGTCGACGTGCCGTCCGACCGCCGTCTCGAATGCGCGGCCCACGTCGTCTAGCCTCCGCACATCGAGAAGCTCGGCCTCGATACCCAAGGACCGTGCCGCCGTTTTCGTTTCTTCCCATTGTGGCGGAGCAACCGCGTTGCTCATATTGGCAAACAGTGCAATTCGCGAAACGGTCGGAACAAGCTCTCTTATCAGCTCGAGACGTTTGCTGGTCATTACGTTGACGAAAGCGCTCAGCCCCGTCACGTTGCGGCCCGGGCGCGCGAGGCTGTCGACGATCAGAAGCGGTTCGCCCACCGACGCCATGACGACGGGAATCGTCGCGGTCGCATTCTTGGCGGCGATCGCCGCTGGTGTTCCTCTGACCACGATGAGGTCAACCCCGAGCCGGACCAGCTCGGCCGCCAACTCCGGAAACCGGTTGGCATATCCATCGGCGGAGCGATATTCCATTGCATACGTCTGTCCTTCGACGTAACCGAGTTCCCGCAGGCCGCTGCGGAAGGCGTCGAGCTGCGCGGCGTTGAGCGCCGGCGATACGGTCTCCAGCATTCCAATCCGATAGCGCTTCGCCGGCTGCTGCGCGCGCGCCGCGAGCGGCCGAGCAGCAGCCGCGCCGCCAAGGAGCGTAATGAACTCGCGCCGCCTCATGCTCGAACCCTCCCGGCTCGGCAGACCGGCGAGACGGTAGCACACCTTCCCCTCGCGTAGGCGCTGGTCATCCACGTCGTTCAAGATTCCCGCGAATTGGTCCGCTTAACCCGTGCGCCGTGGAAAGGCGGCGCTTTCCAGTGGGTGCAAGTCCCGCCCGGCAACCGCTCCAGCCGGAAGCAACCGGAGCAGTCATGGAGGTGACGAAGTGGCTGAAGCCTTCGGATAGCGTGTCACGATATACGGTGACAGCGCGAGTGTGCAGGCCGTAACGCGAGTGAACGCCGAGCAAGCCTCGAAAAGGACAATGCGCAGGCCGACCCGACAGGGTTATCGGGGAAGGCTGATACGGCTGGGGTGAATGAGCGAAGCAGTGCGCCCAGCCGCTGCGCCGGGGTAGTGGCGACAGCATGTACACAAGGAAAGCGTACGCAACACGGGAAACCCCAAGGCGTGATCAGGGATGACGAACCGGACACCCGCGAGGGACAGGCCGGGCGCCCTGGGGTGGCGGAGAGGTTCGTTGTACCGCTGAAGCCGGGTAATGCCGGTGGAGGGAAGGGACCTCAGTTCAAGACGAACGCAATACGTGGTGAGGGACCTGGAGATTGGGCAACCTATCAACTCCGAAGAGTGTTCAGAAACTGCAGAAGGCGTTGCACGCGAAAGCGAAGGCAGAAGCCGGGTATCGCTTCTACGCCCTGTACGACAAGATCAGCCGCGAGGACATCCTGGCGCATGCCTATGCCCAGTGCCGCTCCAACAAGGGCGCACCCGGTGTGGATGGTCGGGACTTCGCGGACATCGAGGCGTATGGGGTGCAGCGGTGGCTCGGCGAACTGGCGCTTGCGCTCAGGCAGGAGACTTACCGACCGGACCCCATCAGAAGAGTGTTCATACCGAAGGCCAACGGCAAACTCAGGCCGCTGGGCATCTCGACCTTGCGGGATCGGGTCTGCATGACAGCAGCGATGCTGGTGCTGGAACCGATCTTCGAAGCCGACCTTCCACCAGAACAGTACGCCTACCGTCCTGGGCGCAACGCCCAACAGGCAGTGGTCGAGGTGGGAGCGCTACTGTTTCGTGGCCACCCGGAAGTCGTCGACGCCGACCTCGCGGACTACTTCGGGAGCATCCCCCATGCCGAGCTACTGAAATCGGTAGCGCGCCGAATCGTTGATCGGCGCGTGCTGCATCTGATCAAGATGTGGCTGGAATGCCCCGTGGAAGAAACCGACGATCGAGGAAGGAAGACACGCACGACCGAGGCCCGGGACAACCGGCGCGGCATTCCGCAAGGTTCACCCATCTCACCATTGCTGGCGAATCTGTACATGCGCCGGTTCGTGCTGGGATGGAAGATGCTCGGGCTGGAGCGAAGCCTCGGCACTCGCATCGTGACCTACGCCGACGATCTCGTGATCTTGTGCAAGAAGGGCAAAGCCGAAGAGGCGCTGCAGCGGCTGCGCGAGATCATGGGCAAGCTGAAGCTCACGGTCAACGAGGAGAAGACACGAATCTGCAAGGTACCGGAAGGCGAGTTCGACTTCCTGGGACACACGTTTGGGCGGATGTATTCAGCGAGAACCGGAAAGGCGTATCTGGGGTACCGGCCATCGCGGAAGAGCATCAAGCGTATGGTCGAGAATGTCCACGCGCAGACTGCCCGATCGGGGACTTGGCAAGAGACCACAGAGCTGGTGAAGAAGTTGAACCGCACGCTGCGCGGATGGGCGAACTACTTCGAAGTAGGCACCGTCTCGAAAGCGTATCGGGCGATCGACAACTACACCGCTGTGCGGCTGCGCCGGTGGTTGCGCATCAAGCACAAGGTCAGGCGACGCAAGGGCGGAGCTTATCCACTCTCGCACCTTTACGGGCACTTCGGGCTCGTACGTCTGTCCCGGCTTGGGCACGACGTGCCGTGGGTGAAGGCGTGAAGTCTTGTCCGAGAGCCGGATGCGGGAGATCTGCATGTCCGGTTCGATGAGCGGGGTGTGGAAACGGAGCCATGGCTGAACCACTAAGGCACCGCCAGACGAAAGAGGCGGCAACAGATACGTTCAGCCTACAGCCACCGCGCCACATCTCGACTCTACCCCAACTACGGCCGTGATATTGCATCGCCGCGAACGGCAGAAGGGTGCCAATCAGCGACATCGCGGGACATTCGATGATTTCGTCGGCGGCGGCCGAGAAGGCCATCGGTACGTCGATGCCCAACGCCCTGGCGGTCTTGAGGTTGAGGACGAACTCAAACTTGGCCGCCTGCATCACCGGCAGCTCGCCGGGCTTGTCGCCATTGAGAACGCGTGCGACGTAGACGCCGGCTTGACGATAGGCGTCGTCTACGCTCGCTCCATAGCTTGCCAGACTGCCGGCCTCGGCGAACTCACGCCGATAGTACATGGCCGGCATCTTGTGACGCGCGGCGAGCGAGACGATCTGCTGGATGCGGCCGCCGTAGAACGCGTCGGCGCCGAGCAGCAGCGCACCGACCCGGCGCTCGCTGAGCGAATCGAACGCCTTTTCGATGTCGGGAGCGGTCGCGGCGTGCACGACCTCCATCGCCAGCCCGAGTGTGCGCGCCGCCGCGATTGCGTCGGCCGAGCGGCGCGGCGTTTCCGGATTGCTGGGATTGATCATCAGCCCGATCGTCTTGGCGCCCGGCACCAGCTCGCGCAGCAGACTGAGCGCCTTGGCCCCCAGCTCCTCGGAAATGAAGGTGATGCCGGTGACGTTGCCCCCAGGCTGGCGCAGGTTCGTGACCAGGCCCATTTTCACCGGATCGGCGCCGGTGTTGAACACCATCGGGATGGTTGTGGTCGCGTTCTTGGCCGCCAGGTTGGATGGTGGACCGCCCGCCGCCGCGATACGCGACCTTGCGGCGCACCAAGTCCGCCGCCAGGTCAGGCAGACGATCGACCTTGCCCTCGGCCCAGCGATATTCGATGGCGACGTTCTGGCCGACGACGTAGCCGCCCTCCATGAGACCCTGCTGGAACGCGGCCAATTGCGCGACGAACGGCGCGGACGTCCCGCCGTGCAAAAAGCCGATAACCGGCATTACTGGCTGCTGCGCGTGCGCCGCGAGCGGCCACGCAGCCGCCGCGCCGCCGAACAAGGGTGATGAACTCGCGTCGATTCAATTGATCGAATCGCACTCGGTTCCCTACCAGCCAGGGTTGGATGCAGGATATCGAATTCCAAGCGATCGGTCAGCGGGCATACGAGCCGTTTCGCAACCCCGCCACCTCTCGGCCGACGCCATCAGAGTCGGCACTGGGTCATGAACGGTCCCCCTCCCTGGCGGCCGCACGTCCGCTTCCGCCGAGTGCAGACATGAGCCGCGAGGGCAGTCCGTTGGTCAAGCTGCGCAATTCTGCTTAGGATGTCCCGGGCGCGCTCCAGCGACGGCGCGCTCCTGGGCCGACATCATGCGCATCGTCCGTGCCGCGATCGCGAAAGGGAGCGCTCTCGCCCTGCGCATTCCGGCGGCGGCTGCACTGCTCGCCGCCACGGCCGGCCTCGCATCCGCGCAGACGCCGCCGAGCGAGCGCGACCTGCGCATCTATGCCGGGCTGCACGACGCCGCCGCGCGCGGCGCCACCGACGAGATCGAGAAGCTGATCGCCGCAGGCGAGAAGCCGAGCATCCAGGACTCCAACAGCCGCACGCCCCTGCACGTAGCCGTGTTCCTGCGCCGGCACGCGGCGGCGCGCGCGCTGATCCGGCTCGGCGCCGATCCGAACGCGCTCGACGCCCAGCGCTACGACGCCCTCACCATTGCCGCCGTCAACGACGACCTCGAGATTCTGAGGATCGCGCTCGAGGGCGGCGGCAGCGCCCGCGCCATCACCAGTCCGTACGAGGGCACCGCGCTGATCGCGGCCGCCCATCTCGGGCACGTCGACATCGTACGAGCCCTGATCGCCGCCAAGGCGCCGCTCGATCACGTCAACAATCTGGGCTGGACCGCATTGCTGGAGGCGGTGGTGCTCGGCAACGGCGGCGCCAATCATACGGCGGTGGTCGACGCCCTGGTGAAGGCCGGCGCCGACGTCACCGTTCCCGATCGGCACGGCACCACGGCGCTCGGACATGCCCGCCGTCGCGGCTACTCGCAGATCGCGCGCATCCTGGAGCGTGCCGGCGCGCGCTGAGAGGCGGCACGGCCGGCCGCCCGGCCAGATACTTGACTCCGGCAACTAATTGACCGATGCTGCAGGCATGGAAAGCTCCGGCCCCGAGCGACGCGCACCGTGTTGCCGCAGTGCGTCGCTTCAACCGCTTCTACACGCAGAATCTGGGCGTGCTGCAGGACGGCTGGCTCGACAGCCCGTTCTCGCTGACCGAAGCGCGCGTGCTGTACGAGATCAGGCAGCGCGGCCGCACCACGGCGAGCGAGATCGCCCGCGATCTCGATCTCGATGCCGGCTACCTGAGCCGGATCCTGCGCCGGTTTCACAAGGACGGCTGATCGGCAAGGACGTCTCGTCGGACGACGGCCGGCAGAGCTTTCTGTCGATGACCGCGCGTGGCCGCAAGGCGTTCGCTCCGCTGGAGACGCGGAGCGAGCGGCAGGTCGGCGCGCTGCTCGGCCGGCTGACCGTGCCGGAACGGGACCGTCTGGTCGCGGCCATGCAGGCAATCGAGATGATGATGGGCCCGGAGCCGAAGGCTGAGAGCGACATCATCCTGCGCCGGCCGCGCCCCGGCGATCTCGGCTGGGTGGTCGCCCGGCACGCCGAGCTCTACGCGCGGGAGTACGGCTGGGCGGAGGAGTTCGAAGGGCTGTGCGCGCAGATCGTCGCTGATTTCGCCGCCAAGTACGACCCGAAGCGCGAGCGCTGCTGGATTGCCGAGATGGACGGCCGCAATGTCGGATCGGTGTTCCTGGTGAAGGATTCCGAGACGGTCGCGCGCCTGCGCCTTCTGCTGGTGGACCCGGTTGCGCGCGGGCGCGGCCTCGGCACCCGGCTGACCGACGAATGCATTCGCTTCGCCCGCAAGCTCGGGTATCGAAGCGTCACGCTGTGGACGCATCAGGTGCTCACCGCGGCGCGCCACGTCTACGAGCGCGCCGGTTTCCGGCTGACATCGAGCGAGCGGCGGCGCAGCTTCGGCACCGATGTCGTCAGCGAGCACTGGGACCTGGCGCTGTAGGATGGCTAGCCGATGTCCTCGCCGCGCTCGATCCTGCGCATGAGCCGCTCGAGCCTGTCCGTCGGCTTCTTGCGAAGGTCGGCGTCGTACATCCGACGCAGCTCGTCGGCGATGGCGAACAGGGTCTCGGTGCCCAGGCGAACGACGTTGCTGCGCTGCTTCGGCTGGTCCTCGTCGGGCGGTCGCCATTGCGGTCGTGCCTATAGCCGGCCGCCGCGCCAGCGACAGCCAGATGCCGCCGCCGATCAGCGCCAGCCCGGATACCCGGTCGAGCAGCCTGGCGCGCCAGGACGCCATGAACCAGGCCCGTCCCAGGCCGGCCGCGACCCCCCAGACGGCGTCGAGGATCGCCGCCAGGATCACGCTGACGGCGCACATCACGGCAAGCTGGCGCTCGACCGGAAGGTTCGGATCGACGAACTGCGGCAGGAAGGCCGTGAAGAAGGCGATCGTCTTCGGGTTCGAGACCGCAACGACGAAGCCGCGCCGGAAATACACGCGCCCGCGCGGGGCGGCGCCGTCGCCGCCCGTGCCGGCGCGGCGCCACGCCTGGATGCCGATCCAGATCAGGTAGGCGGCGCCGACCCAGCGCAGGATCTCGAACAGCACGGCCGCGTTCCTGACCACCCAGCTCAGGCCTGTCGCGATGCCCGCCAGGAGAACGGCATTACCGAGGGTCGTGCCCGCCACCGCCGTGAGCGCCGCACGGATGCCGCGGCTTGCCCCGGTCGCGATGACAAAGGTCACGATCGGCCCGGGCGTGACTACCAGCACCGCGGTGATCAACAGAAAGGCTGCGAACAATTCCCAATTCATGCATCGACACCGGAGACGCGAACTCGCACTATTTATCAACCGGTTCAGCCACCGGCCTCCTCGCCCTCCTCGCTGATGCGCTCGACCGAGACCACGCGCTCGCCTTCCGCGGTGTCGAACACGATCACACCCTGGGTCGAGCGCCCGGCGATGCGGATGCCTTCCACGCGCGTGCGGATGAGCTGGCCGCCGTCGGTGACCAGCATGATCTGGTCGCCGTCCTCGACCGGGAAGGAAGCGATCAGCGTCCCGGTCTTCCTGCGCGGGGTGCCGTCGCGCTCGCGCACGTCCATGGCGACGATGCCTTTGCCGCCGCGCCCGGTGATCCGATACTCGTAGGAGGAGGAGCGCTTGCCGTAGCCGCGCTCGGACACGGTGAGCACGAACTGCTCGGCCGCCGACATGTCCACGTAGCGCTGCTCCCCGAGCTCGATCGTGTCGGCGGCCTGCGCTTCCTGCGCCTCCTCGGCATCGACCGCCGCCGCCTCCTCCGCCTCGCCGTTGAGGCCTCGCCGCACGGCGATGGCGCGCCTGAGATAGGCCACGCGCTCCTCCGCACTGGCATCGACATGCCGCAGGATCGAAAGCGAGATCAGCTTGTCGCCGTCGGCCAGCGCGATACCGCGCACGCCCATGGAGGTGCGGCCCTGGAACACGCGCACGTCGGTGACCGGGAAGCGGATGCACTGGCCGCCGGCGGAGGTGAGCAGCACGTCGTCGCGCTCGGTGCAGATCTGCACGTCGACGATCCCCTCGCCCTCGTCGAGCTTCATGGCGATGATTCCCGAGCGGCGCACGTCGACGAAGTCGGAGAGCTTGTTGCGCCGCACGGTGCCGCGCGTGGTGGCGAACATCACGTCGAGCTGGCCCCACGTCGACTCGTCCTCGGGAAGCGGCATCACGGTGGTGACGAGCTCGCCCTGTCCCAGCGGCAGGATGTTGATCAGCGACTTGCCGCGCGCCTGCGGCGCTGCTTGCGGCAGCCGCCAGACCTTCTCCTTGTACACCCGCCCGTGCGAGGAGAAGAACAGGACCGGCGTATGGGTCGAGGCGACGAACAGCCGCGACACGAAGTCCTCGTCGCGCGTCTGCATGCCGGCACGGCCCTTGCCGCCGCGCCGTTGCGCGCGATAGGTCGAGAGCGGGACGCGCTTGACGTAGCCGAGATGGGAGACCGTCACCACCATGTCCTCGCGGTGGATCAGGTCCTCGTCCTCGACCTCGCCCTCCTGGTCGAGGATCACGGTGCGGCGCGGCGTGGCGAACTTGGTCCGCACCGCACCGAGCTCGTCCTTGACGATCGACTGGATGCGCGCGCGCGAGCGCAGGATATCGAGGTAATCGGCGATCTCCTCGGCGAGCTTGTCGAGCTCGGCCTTGATCTCGTCGCGGCCGAGCGCCGTGAGACGCTGCAGGCGCAGGTCGAGAATGGCCTTCGCCTGCTCGGCGGAGAGCTTGTAGGTGCCCGACGCCGACATCCTGTGGCGGGGATCGTCGATCAGCGTGATCATGGCCTCGACGTCGCGCGCCGCCCAGTCGCGGGCCATGAGGGCCTCGCGCGCCTCGTTGGCGTCCCGCGAGGCGCGAATGAGGGCGATGATCTCGTCGATGTTGGCCACCGCGATGGCGAGCCCGACCAGGACATGGGCGCGGTCGCGGGCCTTGCCGAGCAGGTGCTTGGTGCGCCGGGAGACGACGTCTTCGCGGAAGTGAATGAAGGACGCCAGCAGGTCCTTGAGGTTCATCACCAGCGGACGCCCGCCGTCGAGCGCGACCACGTTGGCGCCGAAGGTCGATTGCAGCGGGGTGTAGCGGTAGAGCTGGTTGAGCACGACGTCGGGCATGGCGTCGCGCCGCAGCTCGATGACGACGCGGTAGCCTTCGCGGTCGGACTCGTCGCGCAGCGCGGCGATGCCGTCGATCTTCTTCTCCCGCCACAGCTCGCCGATGCGCTCGACCATCGCCGCCTTGTTCACCTGGTAGGGAATCTCGCTGACGATGATCGCCTCGCGATCGCCGCGCAGGGTCTCGATCTCCACCTTGCCGCGCATCACGATCGAGCCGCGGCCATGGGTGTAGGCAGCGCGAATGCCGGCGCGGCCGAGAATGATGCCGCCGGTCGGAAAATCGGGACCGGGAACGATGCCGATCAGGTCGTCGAGCCCGAGCTCCGGATTATCGATCAGCGCGATGCAGGCATCGATCACCTCGCCGAGATTGTGCGGGGGAATGTTGGTCGCCATGCCGACCGCGATGCCGCCCGCCCCGTTGACGAGAAGGTTCGGGAAGCGCGCCGGCAGCACCACCGGTTCCTTCTCGTTGCCGTCGTAGTTCGGCTGGAAGTCGACGGTGTCCTTGTCGATGTCGTCGAGCAGCTCCACGGCCGGCCGGGCGAGGCGGCATTCGGTGTAGCGCATGGCCGCGGGCGGATCGCCGTCGACCGAGCCGAAATTGCCCTGCCCGTCGATCAGCGGCAGGCGCATGGAGAAATCCTGCGCCATGCGCACCAGCGCGTCGTAGATGGCCTGATCCCCGTGCGGATGGTACTTGCCCATCACGTCGCCGACCACGCGCGCCGACTTGACGTACTTCTTGTCGGGCGTATGCCCGCTCTCGTGCATGGAATAGAGAATGCGCCGGTGCACGGGCTTGAGGCCGTCGCGAGCATCCGGCAGCGCGCGGGCCACGATCACGCTCATGGCGTAATCGAGATAGCTGCGCTTCATCTCCTCCGCGATGGAGACGGGTCGGATATCGGACGGACCGGGGCTTTCCGGCGGATGGTCGTCGTTGTCTGCCAAGAGAACTAATCCGTGTGGCGAGCAATGCACTGCTTAGCCGATTCAAAGCGGCCGCGCCACCCTCGCGAGGGATTGGATCAGAGCTATTTTCAGATGGGAATTCAGTGGCTTACTATCGATCCGACGATCCGATCCGCGTGGATCGAACCCGTCATGCGACCAGTCGCGACCATGCAGCGGACGGTGCGACCGGTGGGCGCCGGGGCGAGAGCGTCAGGCCCTGCACTTGAGCTTGTTTCTCTGCCACCTGGTAACGGAAATCGCGGTGCCGCATGGGCTCACCCCGGTGACCCTGCCCCAGACGGTCACGCCGGTACCCGGAGGAATGAACGGATTGGCATCGAACAGCGCGTAGGTCGTCGTTCCCGAGGTGACTCCCATGCAGAACGGCGGGATCGGATGGGAGCAGCCGCGCGCGACCGGCGCTTCCGCTCGCGTCCGCTTCTTGGTCGCGGCCGCCGCGGCGGTGACCGACAGACACGCGCACAACGCGATCACCGACGTCAGCCAACGGCGCGCGGCCATTTCGCCCTCCCTGATGCGGCTCGAACGGGAGCGGACTGTAGACGCGCAGACGCGGCAGCTCAACGGTCGAAATGGCTCGGTCGGTCGTGCCTGCAAGCGCGGGCGCAAGATCCGCCCGCGCGCGGCGTCACCTTTCGGCGCGCTGGCGGGACTTGCGGAACTGCGCGGCGAGCCGCGCCGCGCGATCCGGACGAGCCTCGCTAAAACGGAATCTCGTCATCCATGTCGCCGTGCTTGCCGGCGCCTGCCAGCGCCGGTTGCTTCTCGCGCGACGACGGACCGGAGGAGCCGAAATCGCCGCCATTGTCGGAAGAGCCGACGTCACCCCCGCCCCGCTCCCCGGCCCGGTCGAGCATCGTCAGCTGCCCGTTGAACTGCAGCACGACCTCGGTGGTGTACTTGTCCTGGCCGGATTGATCCTGCCATTTTCGCGTCTGCAACTGGCCCTCGAGATACACCTTGGAGCCCTTCTTCAAGTACTGCTCGGCGATCCGGCAGAGGTTCTCGTTGAAGATGACGACGCGATGCCATTCCGTCTTCTCGCGGCGCTCCCCGGTCGCCTTGTCGCGCCAGTTCTCCGACGTCGCCAAGGTGAAGTTCACGATCGGCCGTCCATCCTGCGTGCGCCTGACCTCAGGATCCCGACCGAGATTGCCGACGAGGATCACCTTGTTGACCGAGCCTGCCATGACCGTCTCCCGCTGTCGCTGTTACCATTGTCATAAGTGGGGACCCGCGTCCCGCATGCGACCATTGCCGTCCCGCTTTTCCACAAGGCGCAATGCCCGACGGGGAGCGGCGCATGTTCACTGTTTGTTCTAGCATAGCCTTCCGTTGGTTTCAACCGTCATGCTCCGTCCTGTACCGCACCGGAGGCATTGGAGGGGCCATCAATCGGTGATATATTCGTGCCTGACCGGAATGGGCAGGATTGCAAGAAAACAGGCATCGCAGATGCGAACGACTTTGGCGCTCGACGATGAACTGCTGGCCAAGGCGCAGGCGTTCACCGGTATCAAGGAGAAATCCGCCCTGGTCCGAGAAGCGCTCAAGGCTTTGATCGCGCGCGAGAGCGCGCGGCGATTGGCCCGTCTGGGCGGCCATGAACCGGATCTGGCCGCGCCTGCGCGGCGACGGCCGCGCCCGGCGTGATCCTGGTCGATACCTCGGTCTGGGTCGACCACCTGCGGACGGGCGACGAGGCGCTGGTGGAACTGCTGGACACCGGAACGGTCCTGACACACCCATTTGTGATCGGCGAGCTTTCGCTCGGGAACTTGCGGCAGCGCCGGGTCATCCTTGGCGCCATCTCGGACTTGCCGCAGTCCGTTGTCGCAACGGACGCGGAGGTGCTGCGTTTCATCGACCGCCACGCGTTGTTTGGATGTGGGATCGGGTATCTTGATGTCCATCTGCTGGCGGCGGTTCGGTTGACCGCGGGAGCAGCGCTCTGGACGCGCGACCGGCGGCTCCATGGCATCGCCGAACGATTGGGCTTGGCGATTTCCGATCCGACGGACCGAAGATAACGGTACCGTAGCGTCCTGATCGTCGCAGCGTCAGGCGGAACGACGATCAGGTCCTTCGCCCCGGCGCAGGCGTTGTCCACAGCGGGAGGAGGCCGAATGGCGGCAGCCGGCAGGCGGACTAGCAGAGGCAGCCCGTTCTCACTACGTTTCCTGGGGGTGCGCGCCCGTCATGACTGCGCATGCTGACCGCATGAACGATCTCTTCGACAAGAACCGGCCGCGTCGTCCCGATGCGCGCGTGATCGCGATCCGCGGCGCGCGCGAGCATAATCTCAAGAACGTCGACGTGGAGATCCCGCGCGACCGGCTGGTGGTGTTCACCGGCCTGTCGGGCTCGGGAAAATCCTCGCTCGCCTTCGACACCATCTATGCCGAGGGCCAGCGCCGTTACGTGGAATCGCTCTCCGCCTACGCGCGCCAGTTTCTGGAGATGATGCAGAAGCCGGACGTCGACCAGATCGACGGCCTGTCGCCCGCCATCTCGATCGAGCAGAAGACCACCTCGCGCAATCCGCGCTCCACGGTCGGCACGGTCACCGAGATCTACGACTACATGCGGCTGTTGTGGGCGCGGGTCGGGGTGCCCTATTCGCCCGCCACCGGCCTGCCGATCGAGACCCAGACCATCTCGCAAATGGTCGACCGGGTGATGGCGCTGACGGAGGGAACCCGCCTCTACCTGCTGGCGCCGGTGGTGCGCGGGCGCAAGGGCGAGTATCGCAAGGAGCTCGCCGATTTCACGAAGCGCGGCTTCCAGCGCGTGAAGATCGACGGCCGGTTCTACGAGATTGCCGAGGCGCCGGCGCTCGACAAGAAGCTCAAGCATGACATCGACGTGGTGGTGGACCGGATCGTGGTGCGGCCCGATCTCGCCACCCGGCTGGCGGATTCCCTGGAGACGGCGCTCAAGCTCGCGGAGGGCCTGGCGATTGTCGAGTTCGCCGAGCCCCCTGCCGAGCCCGCGGCGAAGAAAGTCGCGAAAATCCACGACCAGAGCGGACCGGAGCGGCTGACCTTCTCGGAAAAATTCGCCTGCCCGGTCTCCGGCTTCACCATCCCCGAGATCGAGCCGCGGCTGTTCTCGTTCAACAATCCGTTCGGCGCCTGCCCCGCCTGCGGGGGCCTCGGCGTCGAGCAGCGCATCGACGCCGAGCTCGTCGTCCCCGACAAGGACAGAACCTTGCGCGGCGGCGCCATCGCGCCGTGGGCCAAGTCCTCGAGCCCCTACTACATCCAGACCCTGCAGGCGCTCGGCAGGCACTACAAGTTCACCCTCGACACCAAGTGGAAGGATCTGCCCAAGGCGACCCGGGACGCGATCCTGCACGGCTCGGGCGAGGATGCCGTCAGGTTCACCTACGACGACGGCATGCGGTCGTACCAGACCACCAAGCCTTTCGAGGGCGTGATGACCAATCTCGAGCGGCGCTGGCGCGAGACCGAAAGCGACTGGGCGCGCGAGGAGATGGCGCGGTATTTCACCGACATTCCCTGCGCCGCCTGCGCCGGCCACCGGCTCAAGCCCGAGGCGCTGTGCGTGAAGGTCGGCGGCCTGCACATCGGCGAGGTTGCCGCTATGTCGGTCAAAGGCGCAGGGCAGTGGTTCACAGGGCTACCCCAGCGGCTGACCCCGAAGCAGAACGAGATCGCGGCGCGGGTGCTCAAGGAGATCCGCGAGCGGCTCAGGTTCCTGGTCGACGTCGGGCTCGAATACCTTACGCTCGCGCGCGCCAGCGGCACGCTGTCGGGCGGAGAGAGCCAGCGCATCCGCCTCGCCTCCCAGATCGGCTCCGGCCTCACCGGCGTGCTCTACGTGCTCGACGAGCCCTCGATCGGGCTGCACCAGCGCGACAATGCGCGGCTGCTCGAGACGCTGAAGCGGCTGCGCGACCTCGGCAACACCGTGATCGTGGTCGAGCACGACGAGGACGCGATCCGCACCGCCGACCATGTGCTCGACATCGGCCCCGGCGCCGGCATCCACGGCGGCCACGTCATCGCGCAAGGCGCGGTCGACGACATCATCGCCACGCCCGCGTCCCTGACCGGCAAGTATCTTTCCGGCGAGCTCATCGTGCCGGTGCCGGAGCGCCGGCCGAGCAATCCGCGGCGCACGCTCAGGCTCCTCAATGCGCGCGGCAACAATCTCAAGAACGTCGATGCCGAGATCCCGCTCGGCCTGTTCACATGTGTCACCGGCGTGTCCGGCGGCGGCAAGTCGACGCTGCTGGTCGACACGCTCTACAAGGCGATCGCACGCAGGCTCAACGGCGCCAGCGAGGCCCCTGCCCCGCACGACCGCGTCGAGGGCCTCGAGCACCTCGACAAGGTCATCGACATCGACCAGTCGCCGATCGGACGGACGCCGCGCTCGAACCCGGCCACCTATACGGGCGCCTTCACGCCGATCCGCGAATGGTTCGCGGCGCTGCCGGAGGCACGCGCGCGCGGATACGAGCCGGGACGGTTCTCGTTCAACGTCAAGGGCGGGCGCTGCGAGGCCTGCCAGGGCGACGGCGTGATCAAGATCGAGATGCACTTCCTGCCCGACGTCTACGTCACCTGCGACGTCTGCAAGGGCAAGCGCTACAACCGCGAGACGCTGGAGGTGCTGTTCAAGGGAAAATCGATCGCCGACGTGCTCGACATGACGGTGGAGGAGGCGCTCGAATTCTTCAAGGCGGTGCCGCGGGTGCGCAGCGTGCTCGAGCTCCTGCACCGGGTCGGGCTCGACTACATCCACGTCGGCCAGCAGGCCACCACGCTGTCCGGCGGCGAGGCCCAGCGCGTCAAGCTCGCCAAGGAACTGTCGAAGCGCGCCACCGGCCGCACGCTCTACATCCTGGACGAGCCCACCACCGGCCTGCACTTCCACGACGTGGCCAAGCTGCTCGACGTGCTGCACGAGCTGGTCGAGCAAGGCAACACCGTGGTGGTGATCGAGCACAATCTGGACGTGATCAAGACCGCCGACTGGATCATCGACCTCGGCCCCGAAGGCGGCGACGGCGGCGGCGAGATCGTGGCCGCCGGCCCGCCGGAGGACATCGCCAGGCTCGAGCGCAGCCATACCGGCCGGTTCCTGGCCCCGGTGCTGGGACGGCGGGAGGCGAAACGAAAGGCGCGGACGGAGGCGGCGGAGTAGACGCCACGCCTGCGCAGCGTCACTCAACCGCGATGTGCCGGCCTACGAACGCCACCATGCGCTCGAACATGTCGCCGGTCTTCGACAGGTCCGGCGAGTGGCCGCTGTGCCGCTCGGCGTCGATATACTCGAGCGTGATCTCGCCGCCGGCCTTGCGGTAGCCGGCGACGAAACGCTGCGGCTCGTTGCCCGGGAAATCCGATTCCGCGTCCTTGTAGTCGTGCAGCCCGTCGCCGCGGCCCTGGTACCAGACGGCCGGCGGGGTCCGCACGGCTTCGCCCCGTTCGAGGGCGAGCATCGGGTTGCCCTCCGCCATATTGGCTTCGCTTCGCCAATAGGCGTCGTGACGCGCGATGATGGACTTCGGCCATTGCGGCGGATTGGCGCCGGCGAGCTCCCGTTTGGCGAAACGGTAGCGGCTGAGCGGATTGATGACCGGCCACGACATCACGACGCAACGGACGCTCGCATCATGCGCCGGAGAGCCGGGAGGCAGCGCGACCGCGGAATAGCGGGGGTCGTGCGGCCGCATGGCGACGAGCATGGCCAGGTGCCCGCCGCTCGACTGGCCGGAGAGGCCGACGAGATCCGGACGGGTCTTGAGCGCACGCGCATTGAGCTTCGCCCAGCGCACCGCATAATTGATGTCCGCGACCGAGGCCGGATAAGGGGCTTGGTCACCCGAGCGGAAATCGAGCGCGATCGACACGATACCGTGTCCCGCCATGGCCTGGTGGCGCAGGCACTCGGTGGTGCGATCGCTCATGCACCAGGCGCCGCCATGCACCTCGACCAGGGCCGGGAACGGCCCTTCGCCATGCGGCCTGAACACGCGGGCGTGCAGCGGCTGGTCGCCGTGGCGAACGTACTCGATATCGTCCACGTCGAATTGATGCGTCTTGGCATCGACGGTTGCTGTCGTCACGGCGCGCCACCTTTGCAGGACATCGAGATTTGTGCCCCATCATCGCCTACGGCGTTGCCGACCACAACCCGTCCGCGCCAGCAGCATCGATGGGCACGGGACCGGTCCTTCGATGCGCGCTGTTGCCCAATGTACCGCCGCTCGTCTACGCTCGCGCCGGCGGACTACCCATCAACCGAAGAGGAGACGCACGATGGCGGGCAGCACCATCAGGATCCGCTCCAGCGCGGGCGACGGCGAGCTCGACTGCTACCTGGCCGTGCCGGCGACCGACGGCAAGGCGCCGGCCATCGTGCTGGCTTCCGCCGTGCACGGGGTCGACAAGGACGTCCGCGATCTCGCCGACGAGTTCGCCGCGCACGGCTACATCGCGGCGGCGCCCGACCTGTTCTGGCGCTCGCTGCCGGGGCCGCTCGCAAGCGACGACAAGCGTGCGTCCGAGCGCTCGCAGCCGCGGCTCGAGAAGATCAAGGCCGGCGAGGCCGACATGGCGGATACGCTCGCGCATCTGCGCCGACTGCCGCAGTTCAACGGGCGCGCGGCGGCGATGGGCTTCTGCTACGGCGGCCCCTACGCGATCCTGGGGCCGAAGCGACTGGGCTACCATGCCGGCATCTCATGTCACGGTACGCGGATGCTCGACTTCATCTCCGAGCTCGACGGCGTGACGGCACCGGTCTCCATCATCTGGGGCGACCAGGACCATGCCGCCCCCGCCGAGGTGCTCGATGCCTACCGCGGCGTTCCAGCGCGCATGGCGAACGTCGAGGTGCATATCTTTCCGGGCGTGCTGCACGGCTACATGATGCGGTGGAATACGAAGGCCTTTCATCAGGCGACGCGCGATTTCTCGATGCAACGCGCGTTGTCGATCCTCGAGGGGCTGCGCGAGGAGACGCTGCGCCGGGCCTCGTGACCGTTCAAATCCGGGGCAACGGCCGCTTCGACTTGGCGGCGGACGGCACCTTCACCAGCGCCTCGCCGTCGAGCACGATCTCGCCTGCAACCTTGCAGATGCAGGCGAGGCGCGCACGCTGACGCTCGGGGATGAGCTCGGCGACCGT
Organism: uncultured Alphaproteobacteria bacterium; assembly: GCA_963840535.1. Taxonomy (GTDB): domain Bacteria; phylum Pseudomonadota; class Alphaproteobacteria; order Rhizobiales; family Xanthobacteraceae; genus VAZQ01. Next base: position 164,173 of record CAWIZJ010000043.1, on the reverse strand, counting down.
GACGATGACGTCGACCTGGTCGCCGAGCTTGACCGGGGCATGGAAATTGAGCGTCTGCGAGATGTAGATCGCGCCCGGTCCCGGCAGGCGCGTGCCCAGCACCGCCGAGATCAGGCTGGCGGTGTAGAGACCGTGCGCGATCCGCCTTCCGAACTGGGTCTTGGCGGCGAAATGCTCCGACAGATGGATGGGGTTGCGGTCGCCGGTGAGTTGGGCGAACCCGACCACGTCGGAGGCCGCGATGGTCTTGGACAGCGTCTCGGTCATTCCGACCGACAGGTCCTCGAAATAAAGAATGCGAAGGGCCAGTTGTGTCATGTGCCCAGCTGTCGTCTGCCGGCTCCCGCTTCCCGCGACGGATCGTCGTATTCGAGCACACGCAGCCGGCGCACGGTCAGCTCGTCGACCTCGAGCTTACCGAAATGCGCCTTCTTGATCGTCGTCCTGGCGACCGCGAGCCGGCCGATGGCGAGCGCGCCGACCGCGACGGCACCGAGCGCCGCGGCACCCAGCGCAACCGCCACCATGCTGATGAGGGGAGCGGCCTGCGCTCGGCGAGTGACGTCACGCGGCATCGGCGGCCTCCTGCGAGCAACGTGCCGCATCATAAGGGCGTCCTGCTGGTGCGCCAACAGACCGGGGATCTCCTGAGGATGTCCTGCCGATGGGATCGCCAAGGGACGCATTCTGAGGCAGAATGAGGTATCCGCCGCCGACTGCAGCAGATCCCCATGGGCCAGGGCGCGCGCATCTCTCGAACACGGACTCATCGAGCTCGAGCGACACGAGCGGACAGTCGAGCGCAACCCGCCGGGAGGGCCAACGCACGACGCAGATGAAACCAGATTGGCCGTGCGGCACGGCGTGACCAATGGCCCCGTCAATCCTGCGTCGCGGCTCCTGGTTCGAGGAGGATGACCATGGCGCTCGTACATGCCTTGATGGGAGCTGAATCGATCCACAGCCGCCCGAGGGTCCGGCGCATCGGGATGGCGGACGTTGGGGACGCGCTCGCGCGCGGCGTCGCCGATTTCGCGGCGATGCCGACCCACGCGGTGTTCCTCTGCCTGATCTATCCGATCGTCGGGCTGGTCCTCGCGCGACTGCTTCTGGGCTACGACATCTTGTCGCTGTTGTTCCCGCTGGCAGCGGGCTTTGCATTGGTTGGCCCGTTCGCAGCGATCGGTTTCTACGAGTTGAGCCGGCGGCGCGAACAGGATCTCGAAGTCTCGTGGGAAGATGCCTTCGACGTCTTTCATTCCCCGTCCCGCGGCGCGATCGCCATGCTCGCCCTGCTGCTGCTGCTGATCTTCGCGATCTGGATCGCCGTCGCGCAAGCAATCTACGTGGCGCATTTCGGCTACGAGCCGGCCGCATCGATCCCGGATTTCGTCAACCGGGTCTTGACCACGCCGGCCGGCTGGTCGCTCATCGTCGTCGGCAACGCCGTGGGTTTCCTGTTCGCGGTGCTGGTGCTCACCATCAGCGTGGTCTCGTTTCCGTTGCTGCTCGACCGCGACGTCGGAGCAGTCGAGGCGGTGCTGACCTCGGTGCGGGTGGTTGCCGCGAACCCGCTGACCATGGCGGTGTGGGGAATGATCGTCGCGGCGCTGCTGGCGATCGGCTCGCTGCCGTTGCTCCTCGGCCTCGCCGTTGTGGTGCCGGTATTGGGCCATTCCACCTGGCATCTCTATCGCAAGGTGGTCGCGCCCGATTCGAAACCTCGCCAGCAATACCTCCGCCCGTCCAGGCGCCGGCGTTATGCAGCACAATTTCCCGCGGCCTTGTTTGCGGGCGAGAGCACCCCTGCCGGACCACGCTCGACGGAGGGCGATCAGCGGTAGCGCCGGAAGCGGTGGCCGGGCACCGCGCGCACCATGCGATAATTGCGCGGCACCACCCACCGGTTCCAGCCGTAGGCCCCGCCCCAGCCGATGCCCACGTGCGTGCCGAAGCCGCACCAGTACCAGCCGGGACCTGCCCAACCGTACGGGTACCAGCAATACGGCCGGCCGAGATGAAAGTGCTGAGCCTTCTGGAGAAGCGCCGCCGTATCGGCGCGCACCGTGCCCGCTGTCGCGAGCGGCATGGCGTCGAGGCGCCCGCATGCCGACGTCACCATTCCAAGAGCCGCAGTAATGACCGCCAGCCTGCGCATGGCCCCCCGGTGCCTCGACGAAGAAGCATAGCCGATGTCCCTCGTCCAGGAGAGGGGCAGGGCGCCGCGTCCTCACGACCGTTTTGTTTGGGAAACGTTGGCAGGCGCCGTATCCGAAAGCTCGCGGACCTGTGTCACCGGGTCCGGCAATTCGGCGTTCCGCGCCAGCTCGTAGCCGATGATCCGCAACCTCCGCTCGCCGGGGCACATCTCCACCGCGATGCGCGTGTACGGATTGAGAACCGGCGGCGTCACCCAGGCGAAGCTCCCCTGCGAGAACGGTCGCGGCCACGACCACAACGCCGCGCGCCGCGCGCGGCTGCGCTCGGCGGCTTCCTCGAACGACCGCGTCAGCAGATGCCGGGTGCCGACCCGCGCTTCCCAACGCTCGGTGCCGTGCAGCCAGTCGTTGGCCGCCGCCGTGTCCTCGCTGTGGCTCGCGAAATCGGCTTCGGTCCGCTCGATCAGGCAGCGTTCGCCGCGCTCGCATCCGACCAGCGTGAAGATCGCCGGCCGCGCGATCGGCTCGGTCTGCAGCCGATGCCTGGCGTCGCCGAAATCGCGGCAGGTCTCGAATACGTTGCGCAACAGGTGGTCGGGCGGGCAGGAGCGGTCCGGCCACGTGTGCACGGCGTTGGCGGCAAGATCGAAGGGCCGCAGCCACGGCTTGCGGGTCCGGCGCCGGAGCGGAGCCTGATTGATGGCCGCCGCGAAACGTCCCGGCGCGGACGCGGTGAGCGTCCCCACATAGCCCGGCCAGGTGACGTTGAGAAAATCACCGGCAGCGCCGCGCATGCGCACGACCTCGACACCGCGCCCCAGCCCGGGAAACGGCCAATCGAGCGTGCGCGCGAGCCAGGGCGATCCGTGCTCGTCGCGCGCCGCCGCGGTACAGCTCCAGGCGTAGGAGCCGTTGAGGAACCAAATGCCGGCAAAGCCGAGCTGCGCGGCGATCGCTTCCACGTCAGCCACGTAGGGGGAGCGCGAGCGCCGGAGCCACCGGCGCGTGAGTGCATCCATGACCGGAAGCAGGCTGCGCAGCGGCGGCGGCAGCCAAGCGAGGCAATCGTCGCGCAGAGCACGCGCGCGCGCGCTCCCATCGATGGCGTGCCGGACCGGCCCACCCTCGCCGGCGTCGTAAACCGGAATGGAGACGAGCTTGGCCATCGGCTCCCTTCAACGCAGGCCATTCATTCTATGGGTCGCACGGTCGGTGCAATAGTCGGTATACCGCGTCCCCTGCTCCGTGCCGGGAGCCGACCGGGAGCCGGTGCTCGAATTGACGAGAGGCCGCTCGACCGACATTCTTGAGAGCGTGCACGGCTCGGATCGGTCACGTCGTCGCGCGGGAGGGCGCAAAGTGCTCAGGCCTGGAATTGGAATTGTGGGCATGGTCATGTTCGCAACGTTGGGAAGCGTGGTGATCGGGCTGCGGGCCGAGGACGACTTTCCGATCGTCGGCACCTATACGGAAAACAAGCCGTGCGCGGAAGCCGATGCCGGCGTCCTGCGCGTGAAGATCACGGCCCGCGACATCGATTCGCCGATCCTGGGCCTGTGCCTGATCCAGGGACGCAAGCGCGACGGCAACCGGATCTCCGCGCAGGTCGAGTGCAGGGGTCCGGGCGGAGCCTCGATGCTCGGAGACGTCAACTTCACCATGAAGCCGGACGATACGCTCGACTTCGCGGACCAGGACAACACCTACAAGGCCGTGCTTCACAAGTGTGCGAACTGATCGGTCGCGAGCCGGAGCGGAGTGAACGGAGGGTGGCCACCCATGACTTACGAAAGCATGCTCGCCGAGACCGTCGCCTTTGCCGGGCACAACGACGGCGTCGGTGAAGCCTACTACGCGCGCCCGCTCGGTGGCGGGCCATGGCCCGGGATCGTCCTGATCCACCACATGCCGGGCTGGGACTGGTGGATCAAGGAGGCGACCCGCACGCTGGCCTATCGCGGCTTTGCCACCATCTCTCCGCACCTCTATTTCCGCGAGGGTCCCGGCAGCCCGGATGACGTCGGTGCCCGCGTGCGGGCCGCGGGCGGTGTCGCCGACGCGCAGGTCATGGGCGACGTCGCCGGTGCCATGGCGTTCCTGCGCGCCCAGCCCTATTCGAACGGCAAGGTGGGCGTGATCGGCTTCTGCTCCGGCGGGCGCCATGCCTACCTCGCCGCCTGCACCGTTGCCGGCGTCGATGCGACCGTCGATTGCTGGGGTGGCAACGTCATCGTTGACGACCCCAAGCAGCTCAACGCCAAGCGGCCGATCGCGCCGATCGATCTGACCGAGAAAATGAGCTGCCCCTTGCTCGGGCTGTTCGGCAACGACGACGAGAATCCGAACCGCGACCAGGTGAACCGTACCGAAGCGGTGCTCCGGAAGCTCGGCAAGAGCTTCGAGTTCCACCGCTACGATGGCGCCGGCCACGCCTTCTTCAATGCCGCGCGCATCGCCTATCGGCCGGAGCAGGCGCTCGACGGCTGGGGCAAGGTGTTCGAGTTCTTCCACAGGCACCTCGCCACCCCGGCGGTGGCGCGCGCCGCCTGAAACAGGAGATCATCCATGTGCTCTTACATCGTCGAGAAGGCCACGCTCCATGGCAGCGCCAAGGGCGCCAACGGCTGGATGCGGATCGACACCGCCAATGTCTATTACGACCATCCCTATCACGCGCAGCTCGACCATGCGCTCGGCATCGATTTCATCAACGAGGCTGACGGCGGGCGTGAGCGGGTCGCGGTCGAGCTCAGCGCCGAATCCGCACGCCGGCTGGTTGAAAAGATTCTCGCGGCCCTGGCGAGCGGTGAGATCGAGCACGGCAAGCGCGTGCACCACGCGCCGGCCGCGGCGGAGCAGCCATAGCCGTCATGGGCGTCGTGACCGGGACCGTCGGCATCGTCGACATGGCGCAAGCGGAGAGCGCCCCACTGCTCGATGCCGTATTCGACCACGCCGAGAAGCGGGAATTCGTCTACGAGCACGTCTGGCGGGTGGGTGATCTCCGCACTGGGACAATCGCTGCTCGTCGCACGCGCGCACCGATTTCCCTCCACCGAGCGCCGGCTGATGCTGCGCACCACCGTGAAAGGGACGGTGCGGCCGTATTGATCCGCATGAGGGCGCCGTCGCTACGGCTCGGGTGCCGGCGCAAATGGGTACCGCGACCGGAGGACATCCGAATGCGCAATCCTTCGACGTCCGTCGCCGCTGTCGTGTCGACGATCGTGTTCGCAACGGCATTGACGGCCGCGGCGCAGGACTATCCGCGCAAGCAGATCGACATCGTGGTCCCGTTCGTCGCCGGCGGCACCACCGACAACATCGCCCGGCTCATTGCGCAGCGCTTCTCGGAGGTTTGGTCGCAGACCGTGATCGTCAGCAACCGCCCCGGCGCCGGCAGCACCATCGGGCACCAGGTGGTCGCCAAGGCACCGCCCGACGGTCACACGCTGCTGGTCACCACCATCAGCTTCGCGATCACCGCGGCCATTCAGAAGCTGCCGTTCGACCCGATCAGGGATTTTGCCCCGATCACCGAGCTCGCCTCGCTCCCGCTCGTTCTGGTGGTCCATCCGTCGGTGCCCGCCACCAATCTCGAGGAATTCATCGCGATGGCGAAGTCGAGGCCGGGCGGCTGGGACTTCGCCTCCTCCGGCGTCGGCACCTCGCCGCATCTGGCCGCCGAGATGTTCAAGTCCATGGCCGCAATCGACCTGGTCCACCTCCCGTTCAAGGGCAACGCCGAGGCAATGAACGCCTTCCTGGGAGGACACGTGAAGATCTATTTCGCCCTGGTCCCGGCAGTCCTGCAGCATGTCAAAGCCGGAAAACTGCGGGCGATCGCGGTCACCACCGAGCAGCGCCTGCCCTATCTCTCCGAGGTGCCGACCATCGGCGAGCGCGGTTTTGCGGGCTACGAGATCAGCTCGTGGCAGGGCGTGTTCGCGCCGGCAGGGACGCCGAAGGACACGATCGCCAAGATCAACGGCGAATTGGTCCGCTTCGTCCACACGCCGGAGGTGCGCGAGCGCATGGCGCGCGAAGGCGCCGATCCGGTCGGAAGCACTCCCGACGCGTTCGAAGCGCGCGTGAAAAGCGAGATCGCCAAGTGGTCGAAGGTGATCAGGACGGCCGGCATCCCGACTGCGAATTGAGGCGAAGCATCGTATGACCCCCGATGAGATCACTTCCGCGCTCGGGTCGTCGGATGCTCCGCCATCGGCGGCCCTGAAGGCTGGCCTCGGCCAGGCCGATGAGTTGGCGCCGACCGTGTACGCGATCGCCGACAAGTTCTGTCGTGGCGTTTGCCTGTTGCCGCAGGAACAGGCGGTCCTCTTCTATGGTCTGCACATACTTGCGGCCGCACGGCACCCTGAGCTGCGCGATCATCTGGTGACGATCGCCGGGCAGCCCGAGAGCGATCTCGAGCGGCTATTTCCCGATCACGTTTCCACCTGCCTGGCGCGGTTGTTGCTCAGCGTCTGGGATGATGATGCCGATACACTGTTCAAGCTGATCGAGCACCCTGATTTGACAGTGGACGCCAGATGGGCCCTGTTCGATGTGCTTGCCCGCCGGACTTTCGACGGCCGTATCCCACGTGCACGGACCATAGCCTTCCTCGACCGGTTGGAGCGCGAGGACCTGATCGAACCCGGCGATATCGTCTGGTGGGGCTGGGAAGACGCTGTTACCAGGCTTGGGATCAGGGAGCTCGAGCCGACGCTCCGGCGCGTCTGGTCAAAAGTCGCCTATGATCATCACAACGAACGGGATCATGCCGAGAGCCTCGAGCGGCTGAACCGGGCAGCGGCCGACCCGACAAACCACAGCGTGTTCGACCAGGCAGATGTGCGGCTCATCGAGGATCCGGTCGAAGCAGTCGCCTGGGTCGAGCGGCGAGCAAAACTGTTCGCCGGGTGGCGCGCCGAACGCGAGGCGGAGGACGACACCGAGGACAACGACCCGGGCAGGGCCGTTCGTTTGACTGACGAAGAACTGGACTGGCTGGGCGACTTCCTCGTCAGCCGTCAGGTGCCCGACAGCACGATGACGCTCGAGATGCTCGACGGCCTGCTCACCGCGTTGGTGATCGGCCCGGCGATGGTCATGCCTTCCGAATACATGCCCGCGGTTTGGGGTACGGACGACGGTGCCGGCCCCGAATGGGATAGCATCGAGCAGGCTCAATATTTCTTGGATCTGCTGGCGAGGCACTGGAACGCGATTGCGGCTCGCCGAAATGCGGACGCCCTGCATGACCCGTTCGTGGTCGGACTCCGTGACGCCGAGCGCGGCTGGGCCGAGGGCTTCGCGATGGGGATCGACCTGGGCCGCGAGAGCTGGGATTCCATGCTCAACGACAAGCGCGCGGTCGAGATCGTCGCGCCGATCATGGCGCTTGCTTGGGACGATGATGATGAGCAGTTGCCGGAGATGCGCGCTGATATCGTAGAGCATCTGCCGGTCATTCTTCAAAGCATCGCCCGCTATTGGCGGGATCCTGAGCAACGGCTCCCGCCGCCGCAGCCCGTCCGCTCGACGAAGGTCGGCCGCAACGAGCCATGCCCCTGCGGTTCGGGCAAGAAATTCAAGAAATGCTGTGGCGCGGCGCCACCTGTGCTGCATTGACCCACAACGCGGGTCATGACGCCGCCCAGGCCTTGGCGGTCCAATCCTGCCATTGAAGACCGGGTACGCGAGTGAATTCCGAGACGTTCGCGGTTACCAGTGTGGCACTGATCCGCAGTGCCTGGGCCGCAATCAGAAGATCGTAAGGCCCGATCGGCGTGCCTGCCGCGTCCAGTGAGGCGCGCAGATCACCTGCAGTCATCGCATCCTCCTCGCTGAAGGCGCTCACCGCGATCCCTCCCGACAAGAACACTCGGAGCCGCGAGCAGCGCGATGACGGCGTTGGTGTCGAGCAGGTAGCTCACGCGAACAGGTCCTCCGCCTCCGGCATGGGCGGCTGCCGGCGGCCCGGTACGTCGGCATACCGGTCGAGCTCGGCGAACCACGCGTCAATATCAGTGACCATCGGCTCGAGCAGGATGCCGCGCTCGACCCGGCGCACCCTTACGCGATCGCCGGACAACCTGAACGCCAACGGCAAGCGCACAGCCTGACTTCGACCGTGCATGAAGATCTTGGCTACACCGGTTTCGGACATGATGGTCTTCCTCATCGAGGGGGCCCTGCGGCAAGCCGCCTCGCAGCCCCGCCGCTTACATCAGGAGCCGGGCGGCGAGATCTTCCACGCTCGTCGACGCGACGTCGACCGGTGCCCTGGGAGCGGCTTCGCCGGTGCCCGGTCCGTGCTCGTCCGGCCGGGCGACATGAGCGGTAAGCAATCCGCATCGCCCGGCGGCGAGCAGATCACCGGTGTGGGCGGCGACCATCATGCACTCGCCCGGCGTCAGATCGAACGCGGCGCAAGCCGCGAGATAGACGCCCGGTTTGGGCTTGTAGTCGCCGGCTGTCTCGGCGCCCAGAATGGCGTCCCAGGGGAAATCGTTGCGCCGGGCAAGATCGACCATCAGCGAGATGTTGCCGTTCGAGACCGGTGCCAGCAGGCAGCGACGCCTGAGGCGGGCAAGCCCGGGCGCCGCGTCGGGCCAGCCATCCAGCCGATGCCAAGCCAGGTTCAGCTCGCGCGCCGCTGCATCCGGAAGCCCGGAAATGCCGAACCGCGGCAGGACGCGCTCGAGGTTGCGCTGATGCAGCACGTCGAGCTTGCAGAACGGGATGCGGCCGTCGCGCACCTCCTGCATCGCGGGCTGATATTCGTTGCGCCACGCGTCCGCGAATGCCGCCCAGTCGAGCCGGTGGCCGAGCGGTCCGAGGATGGCCTCCGCCTCACGCGCAACGCCGGAGCGCCAGTCGACCAGTGTCCCGAACACATCGAAGAACAGCGCCTTCGGCGACATTTCTTCTCGGCCTTGCCGGTCTTTCCTGCTGGCTGCGCTCGGTCGGCGGTCTCAAGAGCCTGCCGCCTCCATGCCCTTCGATTTGAGCACGTCCGCGGCGCCCGCGCCGGTGAGCGCCTTGATCAGGGCTCGGGCGGCATCGCCGTCCTTGGCGTTGGTGCCGAGACCGGCCGCGTAGACCGTGTAGTTCTGAATTTCTGCGGGCAACGGGCCAACCAGCGTCACTTCCTTGACCGGCACGATCTCGCTGATCTGGTGGATGCCGAGCTCCGCATCGCCGCTGACGATGAGGTCGGCGACATGCCCGCCGTGCTTGAGCTTGACCTTGGGCTTCACCTGATCGGCGATGCCGAGCCTGTCGAGCAGGCCGGCAACATAGATGCCGCTCGAGCCGCCGCTCGCGGGATCGATATAGGCGACCGATTTCGCAGCAAGCAATGTGCGCTTGAAAGCGTCGACCGAACCGATGTCGGGCTGCGGCGCGCCGGCGCGCACCATGACGCCGACACCGACGCGTGCGAGATTGGTCCGGCTTCCTTCGACGAACCTGCGCTTGCCGATGAGCTCGTCGACCGCCCTGGGAGTGAGCACCGCGACGTCGAAGGCCTCGCCCCCTTCGATCCGCTTGCTGAGTGCGCCGACGGTGTCATTCTCGACCGTCACCTTGTGGCCGGTCTGCTTCTCGAATTCCGGCAGCAGGGCGAGCAGCACCTGCTTGAACGCTCCGGCGGTCAATACCTTGATCTCCGCTGCCGGCGCACCGCGCGGCACACCGGCCGCCATGAGCGCCACGGCGAGGCTCAGCAACGTCAATCTCATCTATTCCTCCCATGGTTGAGCGATCATGCTGCGGGGAGCGCAGTGATCATCCCATTCCGAGCGATTTTCGGGATAGACCCAAGCCTTCCAACGATCAACTGCTGTGGCTCCTCGGCAATATCCAGCCCAGATTTCTGCCGTGCAATGGTGCAATGCAATATTTTGACTGTGCAATGCACAAATTCTGGTTTATGTCTCAAAAATCAACGGGTTGATTCGGCGAGCGGACGATACCCCTTGCAGCGGCCAGGCCGCGTGCGCGTCTGCAACCGGCCAACGAGGAAAAACCGGGGGCACTCGAACTTGACCTGATCGAACGCGGTGCCGGGACAACAAGGAGGATTCTCGCATGGTCCGACGCCCTTTGCCCTGGTCTTGCTGGCAGTCGACAGCCCCGCCCATGACAGCTGGATCTACGGCGGCGGCTATCGCAATGCCGCCGGCGAATGGTGCTGCGGCCAAGGCGACTGCTTCGCCATCCCGCGCGAGCAAGTCACCATGACCGGGGACGGTTACATGATCTACGGTGCGGAGACGATTCCGTTCGCCGAGGCGCAACCTTCACCCGATGGCGCATTCTGGCGCTGCATGCGGCCAGACGGGTCACGCCGGTGTTTTTTTGCGCCGCCGCCGTCGACCTGAGTTCGAGCGCCTGCTCGGTAGCGCATTGGCGCGCGGGTGGGTCCATGTTAGGCATCGCCGATGCCGGCACTGATACTCGCGCTCGCCGAGGTGGCGCGCCACCTGCCCGCGCGCGGGGCGCTGATCGGTCTGGACCTCGGCACCAAGACCATCGGAGTGGCGTCGAGCGATCCCGACCGTCGCCTGGCGACCGGCGTGGAGACCATCGCACGCCGAAACTTTGCCACCGACTCCGCCCGTGTGCTGGCGCTCGCGGCCGAGCGCAAGGCCGCAGGCTTCGTGCTCGGGCTTCCCGTCAACATGGACGGCAGCGAGGGTCCGCGCGCGCAATCGACGCGCGCCTTCGCGCGCAACCTGGCGCGCCTGACCGAGCTGCCGATTGCGCTCTGGGACGAGCGGCTATCCACCGCGGCAGCGGAACGCGGCTTGATCGCAGCCGATATGGGCCGCGCTCGGCGGGCCGAGGTCATCGATCAACACGCGGCCGAATTCATTCTGCAGGGCGCGCTCGATCGTCTGGCACGCGCGACCGGGTAAATACTCGCGTAGCAGCGGTTCTGCGAGCGCTGACCAAAGTGCAGGGGTTGTAGGGCGCGCCGGTGGGCGGACCCGGCTGCCACCCGAGCTCACCGTACGAGAAAGGCATGCCGCCCGTATCGTAGCCGGCAGGATCGTTCCAGTGGCGATAGCGGGGAACATGGACATAGCCCCCGGGGACATATGCATAAGCCCCATAGGGCGCGCCATAGTAGCCATATGCGCCACCGGGAGAGACGATCACGTATTGGGCGAGCGATGGAACCGCCGCGGCGATGGTCAGCGCTCCGGCAAGCCCGCCGACGACTGCTGCTTTCCTGATCATGGCGGTTGATCTCCTTCTTATTTCGCGGGGATGCGTCATCTTCACAACTCGCAGGTGTCGGCACCGTTCCCCGCCGGTTCCCGGGATGTGAGACCGCGCTTCACAAAGGCGTGCGCGCCCCGCGCCCGTCACCCCGGCGGCAGCGCACGCTCGAGCAGGCGGCGCGCCTGCTCGGCGCCGATGTCGCCGGTTCCGAGCAGCACACCTCGACGGCCGCCCAGCCGCACGCGTGCGAATTGCTCGGCGACTGCAGGTGCCGTGGCCTGCAGGGCGGCTGCGGCCGCGATAACGGCCAGACGTTCTACCGCGCCGCGCGCCCGCGTCTCGGCGTCGGGCGCCGACAGCGCCGCGGCAATGAAATCCGCAGCCTCGCGCGCGCCCGTGAGCTCCCTGGTTTCGCCGGCGAGCGCCGCCAGCACGGCGCGCCCGGCGTCGCCTTCGCGGCTGACCGCACGCAGCACGTCGAGGCACATCACGTTGCCCGAGCCTTCCCAGATCGCATTGACCGGCGCCTCGCGATAGAGGCGCGGCAGCACGCTTTCCTCGACGTAGCCGTTGCCGCCGAGACACTCCATCGCCTCGCAGGCGAATGCGGGCGCGCTCTTGCAGACCCAGTATTTCACCGCCGGCGTGAGCAAACGCGCGCGCGCCGCCTCTTGCGGATCGGCACCGGCGAGGTCGAACGAACGGGCCAGCCGCACGACCAGGGCGATCGCGGCTTCGGCCTCGAGCGCCATATCCGCGAGCACGGCCCGCATCATCGGCTGATCGGCGAGATGCCTCTGAAACACGGTGCGATGGCGCGCGTGGTGGATCGCCTGCGCCAACGCCATCCGCATGATGCCGGCCGAGGCGATCGCACAGTCGAGACGGGTGAGCTGCACCATGCCGATGATGGTGCGCACGCCCCTACCCTCCTCGCCGATGCGCCATGCCAACGCGTCGGCGAACTCGACCTCGGACGAGGCGTTCGACCGGTTGCCGAGCTTGTCCTTGAGACGCTGGAACGCAAGTCCGTTGACCGATCCGTCAGGGCGAAAGCGCGGCATCAGAAAGCAGGTGAGCCCGCCCGGGGCCTGTGCCAGCACCAGGAATGCGTCGCACATGGGCGCCGACATGAACCACTTGTGACCGGTCACCGCATAACACTCGTCCACGGGCGTCGCGCGCGTCGTATTGGTGCGCACGTCGGTGCCGCCCTGGCGCTCGGTCAAGCCCATGCCGAGCGTCATGCCGGCCTTCTCGCGCCACGGACGGAACTGCGGGTCGTACTCACGCGAGAGGATCCTGGGCATGAATGCGGCCGCGAGCTCGGGCTCGATCGCCACCGCCGCCACCGCCGCGCGCGTCATGGTGATCGGGCACAGATGTCCGGTCTCGACCTGTGCAGCCATATAGAAGCGCGCCGTACGCAGGACCTGCTCCGGTGCCGGCGCGGGCGTCGCATCATCGCACCAGGTGGAGGCGTGCAGGCCGGCGGCAATGCTCTCGGTCATGAACCGGTGATAGGCCGGGTGGAACTCGACGACGTCGCGGCGAAACCCCTTGGGGTCGACGGTTCGCAACCGCGGCGGATTCTCGTTCGCCACCTGTCCGAGCTCCAGCATCTCGGCGCTGCCCCAGCGGCGCCCGAAGGCCGACAGCCCGGCTGCACCGTCGGTTCCGCCATTGGCCGCGACCGCGGCCTGCAGCGGAGCATCACTGGCGAAGAGATCGACGTCCACGTAAGGCGGCGACTGATTGGGGACCTCGTGGGTTTCGAGACGCCGCAGAGTCGGCCATGGCGGTTCCTCCCGGCCGATCGTAACATGAGTTCGGGCCCGCATGACCTGCGTGCTCCAGCACTGTGCCGACACCGGGAGGGAGCCATGAACGCACTTCGCGCTGCCGCCTGCCTCGCAACGCTCGTGGTCGCCGGCGAGAGCAACGCGCAATCCTATCCGAATCGGAGCGTGCGCATCGTCGTAGCCTATCCCGCCGGCGGGCCGACCGACGTGATGGCGCGCCTGGTGGGACAACGGCTCGGGGAAGCGTTGGGCCAGCAGTTCTACGTGGAGAACCATGCCGGCGCCGCAGGCGCCATCGGGACCAGCGCGGTAGCCAGTGCCGCCCGCCGATGGCTACACGCTCCTGTTCGTGACGCCGGACTTCATCGTCCAGCCGGTCGTGAAGGCAAGACCCCCCTATGACGCGATCAAGGCCTTTGCACCCATTACCCTGGTGGCGGCGGCGCCGGAAATGATCGCAGCCAATCCGTCGCTGCCGGCACGCAACCTGGCCGAGCTGATCGCGCTGCTCAAAGCCAACCCCGGCAAGCACACCTATGCCACGCCGGGGGTGGGCTCGCCGCCGCACCTCGGCGGCGAGTGGCTCTATCGGGTGACACACGGCCTCGAGGTCGTGCACGTCCCGTTCCCGGGCGCAGCGCCCGCCATTACCTCGACGATCGCGGGCCATACATCGTTGGTGCATATGGCCATGCCGGCGCTGACGCCGCACGTCAAGGACGGCAAGCTGCGCGCGATCGCGCTGACCGGCGGCAGCCGCGCACCCGCCCTTCCCGATGTGCCGACGCTGGCCGAATCCGGCCTCCCGGGCTTTCGCACCGAATTCATCATGGGCGTGGTGGCGCCGGCAGGAATACCGGGGGAGGTCGTCGAATTGCTCAATCGCCGGATCGTGGCGATCCTGAAGCTGCCCGACATTCAAGAGCGGCTCAAGACGCTCGGCTACGAACCGGTCGGCAGCACACCCGATGAGTTCGCGGCGCGGATCAAGGCCGACAGCGAGACTTGGAGCAAGGTCGTGCGCCAGGCCGCGATCAGGATCGAGTGACCGGAATTGGCCGGCCGCGCACGACAATTAGGTGTTGGTAGACGGGGGTGGGCGGGGCTGCGGCCTTGCCCGCACCGGCGCATGCGCCTATAGAACCGGCTTTGATGAACATCGCTCAAAAGTCCACATTCGTCCTCAACCGGCGCCACCTGTTGGGGATCGAAGGGGTTTCGCGCGAGGAGATTCTCGGTCTGCTCGACCTCGCCGAGTATTTCGTCGAGCTCAACCGCCAAATCGAGAAGAAGCAGGCGTCGCTGCGCGGGCGCACGTTGATCAACCTGTTCTTCGAGGTCTCCACCCGCACCCAGGCCTCGTTCGAGCTCGCCGGCAAGCGGCTGGGCGCCGATGTGATGAACATGTCGGTCGGCAGCTCCTCCATGCGCAAGGGCGAGACCCTGATCGATACCGCGGTCACGCTCAACGCCATGCACCCCGACCTGATCGTGGTACGCCATCATGCCTCCGGCGCGGTCGAGCTGCTCGCCCGCAAGGTCGACTGCTCGGTGATCAACGCCGGCGACGGCTCGCATGAGCATCCGACCCAGGCGCTGCTCGACGCGCTCACCATCCGCCGCAACAAGGGCCGCATCGAGCGGCTGATCGTCACCATCTGCGGCGACATCCTGCATTCGCGCGTCGCGCGCTCGAACATCATTCTGCTCAATGCCCTGGGTGCGCGGGTGCGGGTGGTGGCGCCGTCGACCCTGCTGCCGCCCGGCATCGAGCGCTTCGGCGTCGAAGTGATGCGCGACATGCGCGAGGGCCTGCACGACGCCGATATCGTGATGATGCTGCGTCTGCAGCGCGAGCGCATGAACGGTTCGTTCGTGCCCTCCTCCCAGGAATACTTCCACTACTTCGGCCTCGACCAGAAGAAGCTCGGTTACGCCAAGCCGGATGCCCTGGTCATGCATCCCGGGCCGATGAATCGCGGGGTCGAGATCGACACCGCCGTGGCCGACGGGGCCCAGTCGCTGATCCGCGAGCAGGTGGAGATGGGCGTAGCCGTACGCATGGCGGTGCTCGAGGCACTGTCGCGGAACTTGCCCAATGCCTGAGATGGGTGCCGCAACTCCTCCCTTTCACCACCCCCGTTGGCGAATGCACGGCGTGGTGCGCGCCGGTTTCGGGTGCGATCGGCCGTGATGCTCACCGACCGCCGTCCAATGCTGCTCGCCCATGCCCGCATCATCGATCCGTCGCGCAACCTGGACACCGAGGGCGATCTGCTCATCGCCGAGGGCGTGATCCGCGAGGCCAGGCGCGGCATCGGTGCCGCCGGCGTGCCCGAAGGCACCGAGGTGATCGACTGCAAGGGCAGGCTGGTGACGCCCGGTCTCGTCGACATGCGCGCGTTCGTGGGCGAGCCCGGCGCCGAATACCGCGAGACCATCGCCTCGGCGAGCCAGGCGGCGGCCGCCGGCGGGGTCACCACCATCGTGTGCCAGCCCGACACCTCGCCGGTGATCGATGATCCGGCAATCGTCGACTTCGTGCTGCGGCGCGCACGCGACACCTCGATCGTGCACGTGCAGCCGATGGCCGCACTGACCAAGGGGCTGCGCGGCGAAGAGATGGCCGAGATCGGATTGCTGAAGGCGGCCGGCGCCATCGCCTTCACCGACGGCGCCAGGAGCGTGACCAACGCACAGGTCATGCGCCGGACGCTGACCTATGCGCGCGATTTCGACGCACTCATCGTCCATCATACCGAGGACCCCGACATCGTCGGCGAGGGCGTGATGAACGAGGGCGAGTTTGCGGCGCGCCTCGGTCTGGCCGGCGTGCCGACCGCGGCCGAGACCATCATGCTCGAGCGCGACATGCGGCTCGTCGCGCTCACTCGCAGCCGCTATCATGCCGCCTCGATCACCTGCGCGGAGGCGCTCGAGGTGCTGGGGCGCGCCAAGGAGCAGGGGCTCCAGGTCACCGCCTCGGCCTCCATCAATCATCTCACCCTCAACGAGATCGATGTCGGGCCCTATCGCACATTTCTGAAGCTCACCCCGCCGTTGCGCAGCGAGGAGGACCGTGTCGCCCTGGTCGCGGCGCTCGCCAGCGGCCTGATCGACGTGGTGATGTCGGACCACAACCCGCAGGACGTGGAGGGCAAGCGCCTGCCGTTCGCCGAAGCGACCCACGGCGCCATCGGGCTCGAGACCATGCTGGTTGCCGGTTTGCGCCTCGTGCACGCGGGTGATGTGCCGATCATGACCTTGCTCAAGGCGATGTCGAGCCGGCCCGCGGAGCTCCTGGGGCTCGCCGGCGGAACGCTGCGGCCGGGAAGCCCGGCCGACGTGATCGTGGTCGATCTTGACGTGCCCTGGGTGCTCGATCCCGCCGAGCTCAAGTCGAAATGCAAGAACACGCCGTTCGACGAGGCCCGGCTCGAGGGGCGCGTGGTGCGCACCATCGTCGCGGGGCGCACCGTGTACGAATCCGTCTGACCGCTCGGGTCGCGACGCGAGCGTCGATGCTCCCACCCCTCACCTTGTCGCTGTTGCCCGCCTACGTGGCGGCGCTCGCCTTCGGGTATCTTTGCGGCTCGATTCCGTTCGGGCTGATCCTGACGCGTCTCGCCGGCACCGCGGACATCCGCTCGATCGGATCGGGCAATATCGGCGCCACCAACGTGCTGCGCACCGGACGCAAAGGGCTCGCGGCCGCAACGCTGCTCGGCGACGCGCTCAAGGGCACCCTCGCGGTGCTCCTGGTCTATTGGTACTTCGGCCCCGAGTTTCGCTACTTCGCTCGCGACCTGGCGATCCCGGCCGCGCTCGGGGCCTTCCTGGGCCACCTGTTTCCGATCTGGCTCGGTTTCAAGGGCGGCAAAGGGGTGGCGACCTATATCGGGATCCTGCTGGCGCTCGCGTGGCCAGCGGCGGTCACGTTCTGCGTGATCTGGCTCGCCGTCGCCGCCGTGAGCCGCTACTCGTCGCTTGCCGCGCTCGTCGCCAGTGCGGCAACGCCGCTCTTGTTGTGGGCGATCGGGCATTCCGGCGAAGCGATGCTGTTCACGCTGCTTACAGCCCTGTTGTGGGTCATGCATCGCGCCAACATCAGGCGGCTGATCGAGGGGACGGAGGACAAGATCGGTGCCAAATCCACCCCTGCCGCGTAAAGTTTCAACGGGTCGTCCGGCAGCAGCAACCGACGCTAGGAGCACCACGGCATTTCGACAGCCGGTGATTGCAGGACCAACCCAGAAAAGCACACAAAAAGAAAACCCCGCCGGGGAGAGCGGGGTTTTCATAATGCACGCAGGGCGGCCGAGGGGATCGGGGGGCTGGGGGCCGGCCGTCGAGCGCGACTTATGACCGTTAGTCGCTACCGATCCCGGTAGGGTTCAAGCCGTCGGGCGGTATTTTTGGAAAAGCGAAATTTCGGCGGAAACGGTCGATTTCGTGCCGAGAGACCCCCTTTTCCCGCTAAAGGCAGGCGCTCTGCGGTTGTTGCTTGCGCGGTCATCGGCGATGCTTCCCTCTGGTGACGGGGCGGTGGCGACGTGAACCAGACCAGTGACAGGTTGACGGACGAGCAGCGGCTCGACTGGCTGCGCCTCATTCGTAGCGAAAGCGTGGGCCCAAGCACGTTCCGAGTCTTGGTCCGCCGCTATGGCGACGCTGCGGAGGCGCTGACGGCGCTTCCCGAGCTGGCGCGCCGCGGCGGTGTCACTCGCCCGCTGCGGATCTGTCCACGCCGGGATGCCGAGCAGGAGCTCGAAGCAGCCCGGTTGCTCGGTGTGAAGTTGATTGGCCTGAACGAGGCCGAGTATCCGCCGCGACTGCGCATGATCGACGATGCGCCGCCGCTGCTTGCGGTGCGGGGCAATGTCGCGGCGCTGGCACGTCCAATGGTGGCGATCGTAGGCTCGCGCAACGCCTCGGCGGCAGGGATCCGCTTTGCGGAGCGGCTCGCGCGCGATCTCGGGGAGGCCGGCTTCGCCATCACCTCGGGCCTTGCCCGCGGCATCGACGGCGCCGCCCATCGCGGGTCGCTTTCGACCGGCACCGTGGCGGTGCTTGCAGGAGGACATGCGCATGTCTATCCGCCCGAGCACGTCGAGCTCGCGCGGACCATCGCAGTGGATGGTGCGCTCGTGTCGGAAATGCCGCTCAGCTGGGAGCCGCGTGCGCGTGACTTTCCCCGCCGCAACCGGCTCATCTCGGGGCTGGCGGCGGGCGTGGTGATCGTCGAGGCGGCGAAGCGCTCGGGCTCGCGGATCACCGCGCGCTGTGCACTCGAGCAAGGCCGCGAGGTGTTCGCGGTTCCGGGTTCCCCACTCGATCCGCGCGCCGAGGGTTCGAACGAGCTGCTCAAGGAGGGTGCAACGCCGGTGACGGCCGCTGCCGACGTAGTGACGGTGCTGCGCCCGATCCTCGGCCAAGCCGTCGAATGCGATGTCGAAGAGCCGGAGACGACGAGATCTCCCTTCGCAGGCGAGGTCGGTGACGATCAGCGCTTCGCGCATCATCGGCCTGCTCGGTCCGACGCCGGTATTGGTCGACGATCTCGTGCGGCTTGCGGGGAGCTCGCCCGCCATCGTGCGCACAGTCCTGCTGGAGCTCGACCTCGCCGGCCGCCTGGAACGTCATGGCGGCGGACTGGTGTCGCTGCTGTGAAGCGCAATGCAAGGGCCCCGGAGGCACGCGGCCACCCGGGGCCCAGCGATCCATTGCGGGGGATATCGGGGGGTGTGCAAGGGATCACCGACTTCCTCCTATCACATTTGCGCGCCGGGCGCGCGGGTGAAACGTCGCCGCGGCGCCGCGTGCGGCAGGCACGCCCGAGCCTCATTCAACTGTAATATTGATATACACAGTCAACAAACTGAGTTTCCTATCGAAACGGGCCGACGGCCTTCGCCATTCCAGGTCGGGGAGCGGCGCTGCCGGCGCGCTTCCGCCGGGCACCCTGGTTTGACAGCGAGGGTTGACATCCCCATCTTTGGCCGCGACAAACCGCGACCGCCGCCGCTCTACGGGCTGGCGCTTCGCCTCTAACATATTGGAATTTCATGAATATCGTCGTCGTTGAGTTGCCGGCCAAGGCCAAGACCATCAACAAGTATCTTGGCTCCGGCTACGAGGTGCTGGCCTCGTTCGGCCATGTACGGGACCTGCCGGCCAAGGATGGCTCGGTGGATCCGGAGCACGATTTCCGCATGATCTGGGAGGTCGACGACAAGTCCCAGAAGCGTCTGAACGACATCGCCCGCGCCGTGAAGGGTGCAAGCAAGCTGATCCTCGCCACCGACCCGGACCGCGAAGGCGAGGCGATTTCCTGGCATGTGCTCGAGGTCCTCAAGCAGAAGAATGCGCTCAAGAAGCAGGCAGTCGAGAGGGTGGTCTTCAACGCCATCACCAAGCAGGCGGTGCTCGATGCGATGAAGCACCCGCGCAAGATCGATGGCGCCCTGGTCGACGCCTATCTTGCCCGCCGCGCGCTCGACTATCTGGTGGGCTTCACGCTCTCGCCGGTGCTGTGGCGCAAGCTGCCGGGGGCGCGCTCGGCCGGCCGCGTGCAATCCGTGGCGCTGCGCCTGGTCTGCGACCGCGAGCTGGAAATCGAGAAATTCGTTCCGCGCGAGTATTGGTCGCTGGTGGCGACGTTGGCCACCCCGCGCGGTGAGGAGTTCGAGGCCCGCCTCGTCGGCGCGGACGGCCGCAAGATCCAGCGTCTCGACATCGGCACCGGAGCCGAGGCCGAGACTTTCAAGCAGGCGCTCGAGAACGCGTCGTTCGTCGTTGCCAACGTCGAAGCCAAGCCGGCCAGGCGCAACCCGCCCCCGCCTTTCACCACCTCGACTTTGCAGCAGGAGGCGAGCCGCAAGCTCGGCTTCGCACCCGCCCACACCATGCGCATCGCGCAGCGGCTCTACGAGGGTGTCGACGTGGATGGTGACACCATCGGTCTGATCACGTACATGCGCACCGACGGAGTGCAGATCGCGGATGAGGCGATCGCCGCCACCCGCCGCCTGATCGGCCGCGATTACGGGGAGCGCTATCTGCCTGCCTCTGCGCGCGGCTACCAATCCAAGGCCAAGAACGCCCAGGAGGCGCACGAAGCGATCCGTCCGACCGACCTCGCGCGCCGGCCGCGCGAGTGCAAGGCCTTCCTCAATGCCGACCAGTCCAGGCTCTACGAGCTGATCTGGCTGCGCACGGTGGCCAGCCAGATGGAGTTGGCGGAGCTCGAGCGCACCACGGCGGACATCACCGCCAAGGCCGGCAGCCGTCTTATCGAGCTGCGTGCGACCGGCACTGTGATCAAGTTCGACGGCTTCCTGACGCTCTATCACGAAGACATGGATGACCCGGTCGACGACGACGAAACCAGGCGTCTGCCGGAAATGAGCGACGGCGAACGGCTCGCCAAGCGCAAGATCGATGCGAGCCGGCATTTCACCGAGCCGCCGCCGCGCTATTCGGAAGCCTCGCTGGTGAAGCGCATGGAGGAGCTCGGCATCGGCCGGCCTTCGACCTATGCCTCGATCCTGCAGGTGCTCAAGGATCGTGGCTATGTGCGCATCGACAGGAAGCGTCTGGTTCCGGAGGACAAGGGCCGGGTGCTCACCGCCTTTCTCGAGAGCTTCTTCGCCCGCTACGTCGAATATGATTTCACCGCCGGGCTGGAAGAGCAGCTCGACCGGATCTCCAACAACGAAATGGCATGGCGCGATCTCCTGCGCGACTTCTGGCGCGAGTTCACGGCCGCGGTCGGCGACATCAAGGAGCTGCGCGTCGCCGAGGTCATCGACGCGCTCGACGAGATGCTCGCGCCGCACCTCTTCCCGCAACGCGAGGACAGCCCCGATCCGCGCAAATGTCCGACTTGCGACAACGGCCGGCTCTCGCTCAAGCTCGGCAAGTTCGGTGGCTTCATCGGCTGCAGCAACTATCCGGAGTGCCGCTACACGCGCCAGCTGGCGCCCGGTAACGGAGGCAACGGCGGCCCCGACGGCGGCATCAAGAAACTCGGCGTGGACCCGGAAACCGGGCTCGATGTGACCGTGCGCTCGGGACGCTTCGGGCCCTATGTGCAGCGTGGCGAGGTGGTCGGCGACGAGAAGCCCAAGCGCGCCGGTTTGCCGAAGGGCGTGTCATCCGAGGACGTCGATCTGACCCGCGCGCTCGGGCTGCTTTCGCTGCCGCGCGAGGTCGGCAAGCATCCCGAGGACGGCGTCCCGATCCGGGCGGGCATCGGCCGTTTCGGTCCGTATGTCCATCACGGCAAGACCTACGCCAATCTCACCGCCGGCGACGACGTGCTCGCGGTCGGTCTCAACCGTGCGGTCACGCTGATCGAGGAGAAGAAGGCGCAAGGGCCGCGCAGGGGACGTTTCGGCACCGAGCCCGGCCGCGCGCTCGGCGATCATCCGGTCAAGGGCGGTGCGATCGTGGTCAGGAGCGGGCGCTACGGCCCCTATGTCAACCACGACGGCGTCAACGCCACGCTGCCCGCCGACATCGTGCCGGACGCGATCACCCTCGACCAGGCGATCGACCTCCTCGAGGCGCGCAGCGGAAAAAAGAAGCGACCGGTCCGAGCGCGCAAAGCGGCAGGCGCGGCCGCCGCCAAGGAGAAAGCCGTGGCGGCAGCACCGCCGCTCGAAAGGAAACCGGTCCGCAGGACCAAGGCGGGGAAATGATCGAGAAAGCGGGGGTCAGGTGCCGTCTGACTTTTGCTCCGGTCATTCCCGCATGAGAATTCGAGCGGGTCATCGGCGGACCAAGCCTTCGTGAAGCGCCCCCATACCAGACCTTCCCTTCCGTCCAAAGACGATATCCTCGCCTTCGTCGGCACGCAGCCGGGAAAAGTGGGTACCCGCGAGATTGCCCGCGCCTTCGGCATGAAGAACGCCGACCGCGCGGAGCTCAAGCGCATGCTGCGCGAGCTCGCCGCCGACGGCAAGGTCGAGCGGCGGCGCAAGAAGCTCCATCACCCTGGAACCCTGCCTCACGTCGTCCTTGCCGACATCTCGGCTCGCGACGACGATGGCGAGCTGGTTGCCACGCCGACCGAATGGGACGAGGCCGCCCACGGCCGGGCCCCGCGAATCCGCGTGCAGCTCTCGCGGCGGGCGCGTCCGAGCGAGCTTGCGGGCATCGGCGACCGTGCGCTGCTGCAGGTCGAGGAAACCGGCGAGCGCGGGGACCCGATCCGCCATAGCGGGCGCATCATCAGGCTCGTCGATCGCGCCAGACAGCGCGTGCTGGGTGTTTTCCGCGCTCTCCCGGGCGGGGGTGGACGGCTGCTGCCGATCGACAAGAGGCAGGTCGGCCAGGAGCTTGCCATTCCATCCGCAGACGCCGCGGGCGCGAAGGACGGCGACCTGGTGGCGGTCGAGCTCGAACCGAGGGTGGGGAGACTGGGACTCGCGAGGGCGCGGGTCAGCGAAAGGCTCGGCTCGCAAGTGACCGAACGCGCGGTCAGCCTGATCGCCATCCATGCCCATTCGATCCCCCATGTTTTTCCAGCCGCCGCGGTTGCGGAGGCGCATGCGGCCGAGCCTGCGCGGATCGCCGGCCGCGAGGACTGGCGGGCGCTGCCGCTGATCACCATCGATCCAGCCGACGCCAAGGACCATGACGATGCCGTGCACGCATCGCCCGATCGCGATCCGGGCAACCGCGGGGGCTTCGTAATCAGCGTCGCCATCGCGGACGTGGCCCACTACGTGCGGCCGGGCACCGCGCTCGATCACGAAGCTCTTCACCGCGGCAATTCCGTCTATTTCCCCGACCGGGTGGTGCCGATGCTGCCGGAGCGCATCTCCAACGATCTGTGCTCGCTGCGGCCGGGCGAGGATCGCGCCGCGCTCGCGGTGCGGATCGTGATCGGCGCCGACGGCCGCAAGCGTTCCCACACGTTCCATCGCGTGCTGCTGCGTTCGTTCGCCAAGCTCGACTACATGCAGACGCAGGCGGCGGTCGACGGCTGGCCGGACGAAACCACAGGTCCCCTGCTCGCCTCGGTTCTCGAGCCGCTCTATGTCGCCTATCGCGCCGTCAAGCGCGCACGCGACCAACGCGCGCCGCTCGATCTCGATCTTCCCGAGCGCAAGATCGTGCTGACCGCACACAATACCGTCGATCGCATCATGACGCCCGAGCGCCTCGATGCCCACCGCCTGATCGAGGAATTCATGATCCTCGCCAACGTGGCCGCGGCGGAAACCCTGGAAAGGGCGCGCGTGCCGCTGATCTACCGAGTGCACGACGAGCCGGACCCGGAGCGGGTGAATGCGCTGCGCGAGCTACTGCACACCCTCGACATTTCGCTGCCCAAGGCGGGCGCATTACGGGCCGAGCAATTCAATCGCGTCCTCGCGCGCGTGAAGGGACGCGATGTCGAGAAGCTGGTCAACGAGGTGGTGCTGCGCACGCAGGCGCAGGCCGAATACGCTGCCGAGAACTACGGCCATTTCGGTCTCAACCTGCGCCGCTACGCCCATTTCACCTCCCCGATTCGCCGCTATGCCGATCTCGTCGTGCATCGCGGCCTCATCCGCGCATTGAAGCTCGGCGACGGCGGATTGCCGGACCATTGCGACGTGGCGGCGTTGAGCGACATCGGCGCCCAGATCTCCGCAACCGAGCGGCGAGCCATGAAGGCGGAACGCGAGACCTTCGACCGGCTGATCGCGCATTTCCTAGTCGATCGCATCGGGGCGACGTTCGAGGGCCATATCTCCGGGGTCACCCGCGCCGGCCTGTTCGTCAAGCTCGACGATACCGGCGCCGACGGGTTCATTCCGGCGCGCACCGTCGGCGGCGACGAATTCTTTCGCTACCAGGAGGATCGTCATGCCCTGGTGGGCGATCGCAGCGGCGAGTCTCATCGGCTCGGCGACCAGGTCACCGTGCGCCTGGTCGAGGCGGCGCCGGTCGCCGGTGCGCTTCGGTTCGAGCTTTTGTCGGAGGGCCGCTATAACGAACGGCCGCGGCGGGCCCGCGACAGGCGTCCCACGTCGCGCAGGATACCGAGCGAGAAGCGACGGAAATGAGCAACACCTGCGCCGACCGTACCGAACGAATGACCCGGTTCGTCGAGCGGATGAACGAGGTCGAGCGCGATCTCTCGTCGGCTTACGTTCGCCCGAAGGATGCATCGACCCTGATCCTGGTGGACCGCTCGGGGCCGATGCCGAGGGTTCTGCTCGGCAAACGTCATCAGCGACACAAGTTCATGCCGGGTCGCTACGTGTTTCCGGGCGGCCGGGTAGATCCCGCCGACCGGCTCATGCCGGTGGCGCGTCCGCTCGATCCCCATGCCCAAGCGCACCTGATGAAACGCCAGCAGCGCGCGAGCGCCGCCAAGGCACGCGCGTTCGCGCTTGCCGCAATACGCGAGACTTTCGAGGAAACCGGTCTCCTGCTCGGCGTGCCCGGCATCGGGCCTGGGAAGGTCCCCTCGCCCTGGAAGGCGTTCTCCGACGTTGGGATCATGCCAGACCTCGGCGAGCTGCGGTTCATCGGACGCGCAATAACCCCGCCCGGCCGGCCGCGGCGCTTCGACGCCCGCTTCTTCACCATGGACGCGAGCGCGATCGCCCATCGCGTCGCAGGCGCGACTGGTCCCGATGCCGAGCTCACCGAGCTGGTCTGGATGTCGCTTGCGGAGGCCAAGCAGCTCGACATGCCGGCCGTCACCGGGGTGATGCTCGAAGAGCTCGATGCCCGCATCGCCGATGGCTTCGGGCATGACCTGCCGGTCCCGTTCTACAGCATGCCGCGCGGGCGCTTCCGGCGCGAGCTGCTGTGATCGAGACGCGGAGGCCCGGTTGTGGACCGGCCCGAGGAACGCCGCGTTCCTTGACATTGCCGGTCGAGCCGTTAGGTTCCGCGCCAATCAACGCGATCGAGGTCCGCCATGGCGAAGGCCACCACCATCAAAGTGAAGCTCGTATCGAGCGCCGACACCGGTTTCTACTATGTGACGCGAAAGAATTCGCGCACCATGACCGACAAGCTGGTGAAGAAGAAATACGACCCGGTTGCGAAGAAGCACGTCGAGTTCCGCGAATCCAAGATCAAGTAGCGGTACCGCGATCGCAGCCGAAGGGCGCCCGATCTGTGGGCGCCCTTTCGCTTTCCGCTCGCGGGCTGCAATAACCGCAGGCGCTCTCGATGAAGAGAAGGTGGCCGGTCGGGGACGGTGTCCTGAGGAGGCCACTCGTACCGCCCCCGAACCGGCCGAACCCCACGGACCCAGGAGATGCGGCGGACCTGAGCATTCCGCAGGGTTATCAATTACATGGGCGATGTATTATGGCCACGCCCGCCGCCTGCGGGTCCCGGCCGAGGGCCTTTTTCCACCGCCTCATGCAGGCTAGCCCAACCGCCCTGGAAATCAACAAATTAGGTTGTGGATAATGGAGAGAATTCGGTCAACCTAAAGCATTAGGGTTGACTGGTGTCCACGCGGCCGGTGGCGGGCTCGGCGCTCGCACGCGTCGCGAGACCGTCCTCGAGCCGCGTCAGGAACCCACGGTTGCGGCCGTCACGCTTGGCTCGCCAGCACTTCGCTGCCGCTCGTGGCGGTGACGACGTCGAAATATTCCGCCGGCAGCCGCGCCTCCAACAGCTGACGTTGGCGGAGGACGTGTGCGGTCGTCGGCTTGGTTCCTCAGGCCGACCCGAGAAAGTGGCGAATGGTTTCGATGAACCTGCCCACCGAAATGGGCTTCGACAGGTAGGCCTCGCAGCCGCCTTCGCGAATTCGTTCCTCGTCGCCCTTCATCGCAAAGGCGGTGACCGCGACGACCGGAATGGCCTTGAGCTCGGGATCCTCCTTGAGCCACTTCGTCACTTCGAGCCCGGAGACCTCGGGGAGCTGGATGTCCATCAGGATCAAGTCGGGATGATGCCGGCGGGCGAGATCGAGAGCCTCGATGCCGTTGCGCGTGCCGACCGTGTGGTAGCCGTGCGCCTCCAACAAGTCGTGGAAGAGCTTCATGTTGAGCTCGTTGTCCTCCACGATCATCACGGTCTTCGCCATCTCCCGACCTTCCGACAGTCCCGGCGCCCGAAGCCTATACCCGGTGGCACGGCAGGCTGCTCGCTCCGGCGATCATGTGCGAGTGAGCACTAGCTAGTGGCGATGTGTTACGGAAACGCAAACATGAGCATCCAGCCGAGCATTCCACCTGCCCTCGAAATTGGCCGAAATCATGAGGAATTTCGCGACCCGTTCCTCGCCGGGAAGTAGCTAGGCGGGCGCCGCCGGCGTTACGTCCATGGTACGGCGGCTGAGCGCGAGATTGAAGGTATATCCGCCGAACAAGTCGACCAGCGTCACGAAGATGAGCAGGATCGCCGCCTCCCAGCGCTGCGGCGTGGCGATGAGGTACGGCTTGCCGAATGCCGCGATCAATACGACCGCGAGCGGAACCAGCGAGGCCATGCCGTCGACCACGCCAATAAAGCGGTGGACCGACGAAGGCAGGCTGAAAGGAACCGAGAGCAACTGAAAGGTCAGGTAGATGGCGGCGACCCACGCCATGTTGAAGCCCAGCCGGTCGGGAGTAAAGATTCCAACCGAGCCTTCCAGATGCTTGAAGCTGCCGGCGAACCAGAAGAAGTATACTTCCCACGCGGCCAATCCGAGCGCGAACAGGACGCTCAGCCCGGCAATGGATAGACCGCCCTTGCGCATGGGAATCTCCTCGTCGATGCCCGCCTGCTCACCTACCCATATCCCGGCCCTTGCGTCGAGGGAGTTGATTCTGCATCTCCTTGATGATCAGTGACGCTCGATTCGCGGCCTGCTAGTGCGGTGTCTTTGACGTTCCGATCAGTCTCGCGGCGGTTCCGTCATCGGAACGTCAAAGACAAAACCGCACTAGCACCATAGACTTGCTAGTGTCCCTTTGCTTCCGACGTTCGCACTCGAGCGTGCTGCAATGTGAAGCGAACGTCGGAAGCGGGACACTAGATGGCTTCGGGACTTGCCGCGGCGGTTCCTGATGTGCGCGCGTGGCTGGATCATGATCGCGGCTCGCGGAGATCGTAAGCATGAACCTGCGCCAATCCGATAGTCACACGCGCGACGATGGGCAATTGCGCGATGGCGCCGAAGCGCTGGCGATCGCGGCGCTCGGCTTCCTCGCCGCCGAACCCGAGCGACTGCGCCGCTTCCTGGCCATGACCGGAATTGGTCCGCAGTCCGTGCGCGAGGCGGCGCGGGAGCCACGGTTTCTCGCCGGCGTGCTCGATCATCTCGCCTGTCACGAGCGGCTGCTGCTGCAGCTGGCCGCCGAGAAGCGGATCGATCCGAGCGAGGTCATTCGAGCCCGCGACCTGCTCGCCGGGGGGCCACCGGGGAGAGTGATGAGCCATAGGATGGGATGGTCCGCTCCCCGCTGACGACTCGGAGTTCTCTGGTGGGTCGTATTTTCTGCGGAAAGCCGGTACCCACTCGTCCGAGAAATGCTCCAGGCTCGAAGGACGATGCCGGGCTTCTGCCGCGACTGCCGCCGTGACGTGCCGGAGCGTGCCGGCCGCTGTTCCGCGTGTGGCTCGCCGCGGCTGCTGCACCATCCCGAGCTCGATACGCTCGCGATCGCCCACGTCGACTGCGACGCCTTCTATGCCACGATCGAGAAACGCGACGACCCCTCGCTGGCGGACAAGCCGGTGATCGTCGGCGGCCGTCGACGCGGCGTTGTGCTCACCGCCTGCTACGTTGCACGCACCTACGGCGTGCGATCGGCGATGCCCATGTTCGAGGCCCGCCGCCTCTGTCCCCACGCCACCGTGGTTCCGCCGGACATGGAGAAATATGCCCGTGTTGGCCGCGAGGTCCGCGGCCTGATGCTCGAGCTCGCGCCGCTGGTCGAGCCGGTGTCCATCGACGAGGCATTCGTGGACCTCTCCGGCACCATGCGCCTGCATGGGATGAGCCCGGCCAAGGCGCTCGCGCGCTTCGCCGCCGACGTCGAACGCAAGCTCGCCATCACGGTGTCGGTCGGACTCTCCTGCAACAAGTTCCTCGCCAAGATCGCTTCCGATCTCGACAAGCCGCGCGGCTTCGCGGTGCTCGGCGGCGGCGAGGCGGCGGCCTTCCTGGCGCCGAAACCGGTGACGCTGATCTTCGGTGTCGGCAAGGTGGCGTCGCAACGGTTGGCACGCGACGGCGTGCGCACCATCGGCGACCTGCAGCGCGCCGGCGAGATCGATTTGTCCCGCCGCTACGGTACCGAGGGGGCAAGGCTCGCACGCCTCGCGCGCGGTCTCGACGATCGCCCGGTCGAGGCCGCACGCGAAACCAAGAGCATCTCGGCCGAGACTACCTTCGATCGCGACATCGCCGAGTTCCGGCCCCTCGAGCTGCGCCTTTGGCGGCTCTCGGAGAAGGTTTCCTCCCGCCTCAAGGGCAATGCGCTGGCCGGATCGACGGTCACGCTCAAGCTCAAGACCGCCGATTTCCGCATCCGGACCCGGGCGCAGTCGCTCGGACATCCGACCCAGCTCGCCGCGAGCATCTTCGCCGTCGGCCGCGGCCTGCTGGCGCGCGAAACCGACGGCACGATGTTTCGCCTGATCGGCATCGGCATGTCCACACTCAGCGATGCCGACGGCGCCGACTTTGCCGACCTGATCGATCGCCGCACTGCGGAGGCCGAGCAGGCCGTCGACCGCCTGCGCCGGAGGTTCGGGGATGGGGCCGTGATCAGAGGGCTCGCGCTCGACAGCGATCAGGAAGCAGAGGACGAGGAATGACTGCGGGCGTCACCTGCACGGCTTCGTTTCCCGGATCGACAACGAGGTCAGCTCGCCGCTGATGGCAAAATCGTTGTAGTCCAGCACCAGGGCGCGCGAGATCCCGTTCTCGTAGACCTCGAACTTGATCGAATAGATCGGCGCCTGGTCGCCGCCCCGAGCGGTCTTGTCGAAATAGCTCACCGTGACCGGCCAGCGCTTGAGACCGGCGAGTGCCTGCTGGCCGGCCGCAGCGTCGGTCGGAATTCGCTCCTCGGGCATGATCGCGCGACCGATGACGCTGAGGGTGTTGTAGACCTTTTCACCCTTGTCCGATCCGTCGTAGACGGGAAGCTCCAAGATGGTCTGCCCACCGCGCGCCGCCTCGATGATCCGGCGCATATGGTCGGTCGGAAACGAGGTGACGGGCTCGAGATCGAACGTCTTGTCCGACGGCTTGGACAGGCTGACCGCAACCTTGTCGCCTTCGCGCTCCGCCCGCCCCTCGACGCTATCGACCAGCGCCTGATTGAGAAAGTTCTCCGACTTGTAGATGAACCTCTTCGCGGCGCCGTCCTCCCAGGTCGTGGAGCGCAGGTCGCTGAGCGTAACCCTGCCTTCGCCATTGTCGAGCTCGGAGACCTGGCGCAATTGCAGCGCATAGCCGTCGCAGGCATTGCCCGAGAAATCGTAGAGGATGCGCCCGCGTGCCGACACGGTCGAGGACATGGCGCGGGAGTGCGCTAGCTTGAGCTCGTAGATTGCACGGTGTGATGCGAGCTCGCCGGCTGGCGTGACGGCCGCAGCAAGGCGCGGCTCGAAGCCGACGCTCAGCGCCATCGCAGCCGCCATCGCCGTCGACGCGCAGAGCAAGGATGCACCGAGTTTCATCATGGTAGCCTGCCTCGCCCTGCCTGCTTCCCGCCAACATAGGTATGCCGCTTTGTCCCGGCAATGAGGCTGCTGGCCGTCAATGCCGCCGATCTCGCGGCGCGTGGCACGGCTTGCATGTGACCGGCCGATCGGCGAAGACAAATCACGCGTGAAGCCGGGAGGCGTCGAGTGGCCCTCGGGCACCGCGCATCACAGGAGATCATCCATGGCCGGAACGGTCGAGAGGAAGCTTGCGCAACTCGGGATAGCTCTCCCAACGCCGGCGAGCCCGGTCGCCAACTACATCCCCTATACGCGCGTCGGCGCGTTGTTGTTCGTCTCCGGCCAGATCTGTCTCGATGCCGGCGGCAAGCTGGTCGCCACAGGCAAGCTAGGGGGCAGCGTATCAATGGACGACGGCCAAAAAGCGGCACGCGCCTGTGCGATCAACGTGCTGGCACAGGTCAAGGCGGCGACTCGGCGATCTCGACAAGGTCAAGCAGGTGGTCCGCCTGGGCGGTTTCATCAACTCCGACCCTTCGTTTCTCGACGGCCCCAAGGTCATGAACGGGGCCTCCGACCTGATGGTGGAGGTATTCGGTGACAAGGGCCGACATGCGCGTACGACGGTCGGCGTCGCGGTGCTGCCGGCTGATGCGGCAGTCGAGGTCGAAGCGGCGTTCGAAGTCGCCTAATTTCGGCTATGGCGTTACGCCATCGAGGATCGCACAAGTGGCGGCGGCATCACGAGCCGCAGCCGCCATGTCCGGTGCGCAGCCGAGCGCTGCGCCAACCTCCGATCACTGACCGGGCGCGGCATTTGCCTTGTCACGGCGTCGGGATGTAGTCCTCTCATGGCCTCGATCACGCTGAAGCTGCGCATGGCGAGCTCCATCGGCGAGATCACTGCCGAGGCCTGGGACGCCTGCGCCAATCCAGTCGGCCCCGCGAAGAGTTGTGATGCAATCGCAGGATTCGCTCTATAACCCGTTTATAACACATGATTTTCTGTCGGCTTTGGAGGCGTCGGACTCGGTCCGCGCACGCTCGGGATGGCAATCCATTCATCTGCTGGCCGAGGACGCCGGCGGTTCGCTCGTCGGCGCCGTTCCCTGCTATGTGAAATCGCATTCGCGCGGCGAGTATGTTTTCGATCACGGCTGGGCCGAGGCCTTCGAGCGCGCGGGCGGCAGCTACTATCCGAAGCTGCAGGTTTCGGTGCCGTTCACCCCGGCAACCGGCCGGCGGCTGCTGGTGCGGCCTGGGCCGCAGGCCGACGCCGTGCGCGCCGCGCTCGCGGATGCGCTGATCGATATCTGCCGGCGCTCGGATGCATCCTCGGTGCACGTCACCTACCCGACTGTCCAGGAATGGGAGCTGCTCGGGGAGCGCGGCTATCTCAAACGGACCCACCAGCAGTTTCACTGGCAGAATGCCGGCTACGATTCGTTCGACGCGTTTCTGACGGCGCTCGCTTCGCGCAAGCGCAAGACCATCCGCCGCGAGCGTGCCGACGCGCTCGCCAACGGCATCAGCGTGCATTGGTTGACCGGTGCGGAGCTCACCGAGAGCGTGTGGGACGCCTTCTTCAACTTCTACATGGAAACCGGCTCGCGCAAATGGGGTCGCCCCTATCTTACCCGCGCGTTCTATTCCATCGTAGGCGAGAAGATGCGCGACCGGATCCTGCTCGTCATGGCGAGGCGCAACGGGCTCTGGATTGCCGGCGCCATCAACTTCATCGGCTCCGATACCCTGTTCGGCCGCCACTGGGGTTGTATCGAGCATCACCCGTTCCTGCATTTCGAGCTCTGCTACTACCAGGCGATCCAGTTCGCGATCGAGAGCAAGCTCGCTCGCGTCGAGGCCGGTGCGCAGGGCGAGCACAAGATCGCGCGCGGCTACCTGCCGACCACGACCTATTCCGCGCACTACATCGACGACCCCGGTCTTCGCCGCGCCATCGACGACTTTCTCGAGCGCGAGCGCGCCTATGTGGCAGCAGCGGGCGAGGAGCTGACGGCGGAAGCACCGTTCCGGAAGGGGTGAGGCGGCAGTGTCTCGGCTCTCGCACGGCCGGATGGTCGCGTTGCCTGCCGGCTTGACGTTTGCGACGACTTGCTTGCCAGATCGGACGGGAGAAGGAGAACCCGATGCCCGCCTACGATCCCGACAACATATTCGCCAAGATTCTGCGTGGCGAGCTGCCCTGCCACAAGGTGTACGAGGACGACAAGGCGCTCGCCTTCCTCGACATCATGCCGCGTGCGCCCGGACATGCGCTGGTGCTGCCGAAGGCACCGGCCCGCAACATCCTCGATGCCGCTCCCGACGACCTCGCCCATGTGATCAAGGTGGCGCAGATGATCGCCCGCGTCAGTGTGCGGGTGTTCGGCGCCGACGGGGTCACCATCCAGCAATTCAACGAAAGTGCGGGCGGCCAGGTGGTATTCCATCTCCACGTCCATGTCATCCCGCGCAAGGCGGGGGTCGCGCTCAAGCCGCCCGCGAGCGTGAAGGAGGCGCCCGACGTCCTCACCGAGCAGGCCAGGCGGCTCACGGCGGCGCTGACCGGCTGAACATGGTTGCCTTCCGCTCGGCCGTACTGCGCCGAGCTGGCGTGTACCGAAGCTATTATGTCGGTCACGGGCACGGGAGCCTCACGAACCGTGGACCAGCGCGCCGACCAGGAGTGCGATCTCGCCGGCGACCACCCCCGCGAACACCGAGCGCCTCGCCGCCAAGAAAATGGCGAAGCCGCAGGCGATCGCACCGAGCCTGATC
Organism: uncultured Alphaproteobacteria bacterium; assembly: GCA_963840535.1. GTDB lineage: Bacteria > Pseudomonadota > Alphaproteobacteria > Rhizobiales > Xanthobacteraceae > VAZQ01. The sequence goes on along the minus strand of CAWIZJ010000043.1, from coordinate 131,562 downwards.
GGCGCCGGCACGTCCGCGAGGGCACCGGGCGCGAAGATGACGATCTTGGCGATCACGCCCGCGAGCACCGCGATTGCCACCGCCCGAGCCCACCGGAACAGTTCCGAGTCCTCGTCGATTCCGTGCGCGACGACAAGACCGAGCATGCGCCAGATCTCGTTCGGCAGGAAGCCGACCAGAACGAGCAGCACGTAGGCGTTGAGCTCCGACATGGCGCTCACTTGAGCGCCTCGCGCAATCGGTGAATGCCGTAAGCCGCCGATCCGCCCAGGATCCCGGTCCAAAGCAGGTCGAAACCCACCTGCCACCACACCAGCAGCGGTCCCAGCACCACCCCGATGGCGAGCGCCAGCCAATCCGCCAGCACACGGCAATTGCGCGTGGTGGAGATGAGGAACGACATCGGCGTGAGAAAAAGAAGCGCCGCCGTCAACAACGGCGGCAACGAGCCCACGAGATAGTAGCCGATGAGGGTCCCGAGGTGGGCGGCACCCATGAAGCCGACCCCGAGCCCGTTCGCGAACGGCAATCGGCTCTCGCGCGGCAGGCCCGGCAGCAGGTGCAGCGCCTCGATCCACATGCTGACCGCGGTGAGATGCGCAGGCAGCAGGAGCCGGCGAACGGGTGTGTCCTTCTGCCTGATCAATGGCAACAGCGACACGACCATGGGAAGCAGGCGTACGCTGCTCAGTCCCACGGCGACCGCGGTCTCTACCGCAGTGGCGCCTGAACCGAGCGCCGAAATCAGGATCACCTGCCCCGGCGCCACCCACAGCAACAGGGTCGACGCCAGGACCCACCACAGGCTGAAGCCGAGATCGTGCGCAAGTGCTGCGATGCCGACATAAGTCGCGACCAGGACATAGGCCAACACCGCCCGCCATGCCGCCAGAATGCCGGCCAGGAACGCGGCAGCGGAGCGTTGCGGGGGAACGGATTCGGGCGGCATCAGCGTATCCCTGTCCCCACAGGCAGCCGGTACGCAATCGCCCCTTTGCTCAATGCTGCTCCGCCGTTCCGTCACCCTCGATAGCAGCGATATAACGCCGCACCGAACGCCGCACCGCCTCCTTGCCTCTGCGGGGGATCACGCGGTCGAAGAATGCGCCGTAGACCACGTCGAACTCATACGGCTCCAGCATGTTGCCGATACGCGCCACCGCCGGGGCCGACAGCGGAATGATATTGGGGTAGCTGCGCATGAAGCTCACGTAGTTGCGATCCGGGATGAGCTGCACGACGTCGCCGCTCAGCAGCGCGCCGCGTCCCTCCCCGCCCGCCGCCCAGTGCAGCACGGTGCCGCCGGCGAAGTGGCCGCCGCAGCGGATCAGCGTCACGTCCTGCGCGAGCGGCAAGCTGTCGCCGTCCCACAGCTTGATGACCGCATCGGGGCGCATGATCCATTGCCGGTCGGCAGCGTGCAGGTGGATCGGCGCACCGCCGAAGGCGTGGCTCCATTCCACCATGCTGCCGTAGTAGTGCGGGTGCGAGATCGCGATGCCGGAGAGCCCGCCGAGCCCGCGCACGATCTCGACAGTCGCGGCGTCGATGAACGGGATGCAATCCCAGAGGATGTTGCCGCCCGGCGTGCGCACGAGCAGCGCGCGTTGCCCAATGGAAAACTTGGGTTCGGTCCCGATCACCGATCAGGCCGGCCTCGTGCTGCCGATAGCTGTTGAAAAATCGGCGCGCCAGCGCATCGAGGGTGGTCCAGCGCTGGCCGCCGGGAGGCACGAACTGGCGCTCGTCCCGGCAGATCGGGCACTCCGGCGGCGGCTCATCCGACGGCGTGAACTGGCTGCCGCATGTCTCGCACAGAAAGCCGGGCATGGCCGCCCGCCCGCTCACACCCTGACCAAGGGCACCTTCGGCACCGAGCCACGCGGTGGCGGCGCGCCGCCGTCGCCCTTGGGACCGGACGGCCTGCGGCGTGGACTCCTTCGCTTGGGCTTGGTCTCGGGGATCTTCTCGGGCTTGGGCGTCACCGGACCATCGAGATATTCGAAGCCGAGCCGTTCCGAGCCGGTTTCCTCGTCGCGGAGCGCGACGACGCGCACGTGGCCGCCGGTCTTGAGCTTGCCGAACAGGACCTCATCGGCGAGCGGTTTCTTGATGTTCTCCTGGATGAGCCTCGCCATGGGGCGGGCCCCCATCTGCTCGTCGTAGCCGTGCTCGATCAGCCACCTGGTGGCCTCCTCCGACAGCTCGATGGTGACGTCGCGGTCGCCGAGCTGGGCCTCGAGCTGGAGCACGAATTTCTCCACCACCTTGGCGATGATCTCGGGCGTGAGATGCGCGAAGGTGATGATGGCATCGAGGCGGTTGCGGAACTCCGGCGCGAACAGGCGGTTGATCGCCTCGAGATCGTCGCCCTCGCGCTTGATGCGGGTGAAGCCGTAGGCCTGCCGCGCCAGGTCGGCGGCCCCGGCATTGGTGGTCATGATCAGGATCACGTTGCGGAAATCGACCTGCTTGCCGTTGTGATCGGTGAGCTTGCCGTGGTCCATGATCTGGAGCAGCACGTTGAACAGGTCCGGGTGCGCCTTCTCGATTTCGTCGAGAAGAAGGACGCAGTGCGGATGCTGGTCGACGCCGTCGGTGAGCAGGCCGCCCTGATCGAAGCCCACGTAGCCGGGCGGCGCGCCGATCAGCCGCGACACGGTGTGGCGCTCCATGTATTCCGACATGTCGAAGCGGATCATCTCGACCCCGAGCGCGGTGGCGAGCTGCTTGGCGACCTCGGTCTTGCCGACGCCGGTGGGACCCGAGAACAGGTAGCAGCCGATCGGCTTCTCCGGCTCGCGCAGGCCCGCGCGTGCGAGCTTGATCGAGGCGGACAGGGCCTGGATCGCCTTGTCCTGGCCGTACACCACCTGCTTCAGCGTCTGCTCGAGATGCTGCAGAACCGCCGCGTCGTCCTTCGACACGGTCTTCGGCGGGATCCGCGCCATGGTGGCGATGGTGGTCTCGATCTCCTTGATGCCGATCGTCTTCTTGCGCCGGCTCTCGGGCAGCAGCATTTGCGCCGCCCCCAATTCATCGATCACGTCGATCGCCTTGTCGGGCAGCTTGCGATCGTGGATGTATCGCGCGGACAGCTCCACCGCCGCCTTGATTGCCTCGGTGGTGTACTTGAGCTTGTGATAGTCCTCGAAATAGGGCTTGAGGCCCTTGAGGATCTCGATCGCGTCGGGAACCGTCGGTTCGTTGACGTCGATCTTCTGGAACCGGCGCACCAGCGCACGGTCCTTCTCGAAATACTGCCGGTACTCCTTGTAGGTCGTGGAGCCGATGCAGCGCAGCGTGCCGGAGGCGAGCGCCGGCTTGAGCAGGTTGGAGGCGTCCATTGCCCCGCCCGAGGTGGCGCCGGCCCCGATCACGGTGTGGATCTCGTCGATGAACATGATCGCGCCGGGATAGGCTTCGAGCTCCTTGATCACCTGCTTGAGGCGCTCCTCGAAGTCGCCGCGATAGCGCGTTCCGGCCAGCAGCGTGCCCATGTCGAGGGAGAACACGGTGGCATTCTTGAGCACGTCCGGTACTTCGCCGTGCACGATGCGCCGGGCCAGCCCCTCGGCGATCGCGGTCTTGCCGACGCCGGCATCGCCCACGAACAGCGGATTGTTCTTCTGCCGTCGGCACAGCACCTGGATTGTGCGGTTGATCTCGGCTGCGCGCCCGATCAGCGGATCGATCTTCCCTTCGCGAGCCTTCTTGTTGAGATTGATGCAATAGGCTTCGAGCGCGTCGCCCTTCTTCTTGGACTCGTCCCCGGTCTTGGTGTCGGTATCCTCGTCGGCGCCACGCACCGGACGCGCCTCCGACATGCCAGGACGTTTGGCGATGCCGTGGCTGATGTAATTGACCGCATCGTAGCGCGTCATGTCCTGCTCTTGCAGGAAGTAGGCGGCATGGCTCTCCCGTTCGGCGAAGATCGCGACCAGCACGTTGGCGCCGGTCACCTCCTCGCGACCCGATGACTGAACGTGTATGACGGCGCGCTGTATGACCCGCTGGAACCCGGCGGTGGGCTTGGAGTCCTCGTTGCCGTCGCTCACCAGGTTCTCGAGCTCGCTTTCGAGATAGGCGGTGAGGCTGCGGCGCAGCTTGTCCAGATCGACGTTGCACGCACGCATCACCGCTGCGGCATCCTGATCGTCGAGTAGCGCCAAAAGCAGATGCTCGAGCGTGGCGTATTCGTGGTGGCGCTGGTTGGCGAGCGCCAGCGCGCGATGGAGGGACTGCTCGAGATTGCGCGAGAAAGTGGGCATGTTCAGGTCTCTTGGTAACACATGATATGGCCCCGACGTTCCCGCTTTTCCACTGTTGTCACTTTTTTTCCATCACGCACTGCAGAGGATGCTGGTGCTTGCGGGCGAAGTCCATGACCTGTGTCACCTTGGTTTCCGCCACTTCATAGGTATACACCCCGCACTCACCGATGCCGTGCTGGTGCACGTGCATCATGATCCGATGGGCGGCTTCGTGGTCCTTGTTGAAGAACCGCTCCAGTACGTGGACCACGAATTCCATCGGCGTGTAGTCGTCGTTCAGCAGCAGCACGCGATAGAGGCTCGGCCGCTTGGTCTGCGGCTTCGTCTTGGTGATGACCGCAGTGCCGGGCGATCCCGGCCCCCGGCGCTTGTTGGTGTCGTCTCCCAGACGCGGCCTGGATCAAGGCTTCCGGCGATGACGGTGGACTGGCTCGATCTTCGGCTCATGGTTACTTTACGGGTCAGGGCATGGCAGCATTTGGGCGCGATACGCCAATACAGGCACTCTATCTTAGTGACGGCATCGCCCCGGTTCCAGATCGCAGTATCCCCCGAATCAGGAGGGGATCCCCGTACGTTTTTGTGAGCAAATCCCGTGCCGTCCGGCCCAACGATCGCGACTCAATTGCGGACAAATCGCGGCAATCCAATCGGAAACTTGCGGATTTGCTTTCACCAAACTGGAAATTGGCCAGCCCGCGCGGGTCCGGGCACCGCACCACGCGCCCCGCAACCCAAAGTCGAAACGGAAGCGCGATCTGTGTGCACCGATCGGGTCGAAGGCGGACGCGATCGCGCTCCTTCGGTCCGTTGCGTTGCTCCGCAGCGCCCGGGGTCGTGACCGCATCGACGCCTGCGCGAAATGCTCTCGATTCGGGTGTGCCCATGCGCCCGGCCATCAAATTCCGGGTGCATCAAGCCGCGGCTGTGTCCGGCCGCGATGATGCCTCCGTCCACCGAATGGGCGGCGCCGAACGCCAAGGTCGATGCAATGGGTGCCGGCGGCAACACCAAGGTCACCATTGGCCTGCAGATGGCCTCGCGCTCGCAGAGCGGTACCAGCTGCAACAGCACCAACTGAAGAATCACTGGGAAGAGCTATGTGCGCGATCGCACCGACCCGTATGACATCCAGGACAACGCGCCGAGCGCGAACGTGCAGAACGTCCTCAACAGCGTGTTCACCTCGATCGCCAAGAACCTGCGAATAGTCAATTAGCGGCGATCACCCGCTCGCCGATCGTGCGGCCCGGCCTTGCAGCCGGGCTCTTCTGCAATCGCAGTCGCGTCGCCGACTACTTCACCGACGCAAACTTGCCGAACTGACCTTCGAACGGCCTGTAGGCCTCCTTGGCGAGATCGGCGTAGAGCTCGCCAAGCTTGGTCGCCTGGGCGACGAAGCCTTCGTAGCAGCTCTTGACGTAGTCGCTCTGCACCTCGAATGCCTTATCCAGCGACTTGGCGCCGATCAGCTTCTCGGTCGCGGCGGTGCTCTGCTCGAATACCTTCTTCGAGTAGTCCGCCATCTCCACTGCGATCGCCTGCATGCTCTTGGAGAGCGCGCCGAAGGACTTCAGCGTTGCATCCATATTGTCCTTACCAAGTTGCTGCATATCATCGATGTTCTTGACCATGTCCTGACCTTTTCCCGGCAGCCTAGCCGATTGCTTGTCCTGATCTTGCCTGCACGTACCGGTCAGAATTGCCGGCACGGACGCTATATGTTGCAGTGCACAAAAATGTCAAGGTCTTTTTGCATCGCAATATGGCGTGCCCGCCCTGGATTGCGGTTTAACGGTTCTGCAATCGATGCGGACTAGCGTCGTGGATGTGGCTGTACGGGCCGCGACAGCCTCAAACCGAGGCCGAACTGCCCGTAGCTGGGATGGGACGGCGCCAAAAAAGGCCGGAAAAATTCAGAAAACTGCCTCTTTTGATCCGTCCAATCATTCCACCTCGGAACGACAGGGGTGTCGGCGCTCCGCTCAGAGCGCTTAAGGGGAACGAGGACGGGGGAATACCATGCTGCGGATCCGGACCGGAGCCCGTCACGGGCTTCGATGGGGCATGTTCGGTTTTGCCACCTGGGCTGCTGTTCTTTCGCTATCGTGCAATTCCAGCCGCGCTGCGCCTTACGCGGACATCGTGGTGGATGCCAATTCCGGCAAGGTGCTGCATTCCACCAATCCGGACGCACGGCGGCATCCGGCATCGCTCACCAAGATCATGACGCTCTATCTGCTGTTCGAGCGACTCGAAGCCGGCAAGCTCAAGCTCGACTCTCTACTGAAAGTGTCCGAGGAAGCGGCCGATCAGTCACCGACCAAGCTCGGTCTCAAGCCCGGAAGCACCATCTCGGTCGAGGATGCGATCAAGGGCATCGTCACGCGGTCCGCAAACGATGCCGCGGTCGTCGTCGCGGAGGCGATCGCGGACGACGAGGACGAATTTGCCAAGCTGATGACCCGCAAGGCACTCGCGCTCGGCATGAACTCGCACCGTCTACCGCAACGCATCCGGCCTGCCCGACGGCGATCAGGTCACCACCGCGCGAGACCAATCCATCCTCGGACGCGCGGTCCAGGAACGCTTTCCGCAATACTACAAGTATTTCTCGATGCGCTCGTTCACCTTCCGCGGCCGCTCGATCGGCAACCACAATCGCCTGCTCGGACGTGTCGATGGTGTCGACGGGATCAAGACGGGCTATATCCGCGCATCCGGCTTCAACCTCGTCACCTCGGTGCGACGCGGGAATCGCCACCTCGTTGCGGTGGTCATGGGCGGCAGTAGCGCCGGCAGCCGCGATGAGCGTATGCGCGAGCTCATCAGCGACAAGATCGCGGCGGCCTCCACCAAGCGCACCGCATCGATCATCGCCGAAGCCAGAGAGGCGGAAGACCGAAAACGCGGTCGCCAAGGCCGAGCCCAGACCCGGCTCGACGCCGGAGCCGAAGGCCGAGGGTAAGGCCGAGCAGCGGGTTGCCGTCGCCAGCCCGACCAGCATGCCGGTTCGGCTGCTGTCGTCCCCCGCGCGGGCCGAATCGGCGGCTGCCCCGGCGGCCACCGGGGCACTGCAGGGGGTTACGCCGGGATCGACCGAACCGATCAAGCCTCTGTTGGTGAAGACCCTGACGGTCAGGGCCGCTCCGCAGGCCGAGCCCGCGCACGCCCCCTCGCAGTCCGCCAGCGAGCCGACCAGGGCAACCGCTGCGTTCGCCGCGCTGACGTTTGCCGGCGCAAAGCTCGTCCCGTTGCCCGTATCAGCGGTGGTGGGAAAGACTCAACCGCAGACCGCGGCGGCGCCGGTGGCGGCGTCGGCAAAACCCGTCCCCTCGCCTGCTTCGGCCGCTGTGGCCAGGACCGAGCCGCAGGCTGCGCCTGCACTGGTGTCGGCAGAAAAGCCGGTCCCGTCGTTCGCTGCAGCGGTCGCGGCCAAAGTCGAGCTGGTGGCCGCAGCCGCGCCCGCCGCGAAGCCTGGGCCTTCGCTCGCCGCCTCGACCAAGCAATTGGCTCGCCACGGCTGGATGATCCAAGTCGGTGCCTATCCCGCCGAGCAGACCGCCAAGCAGCGCCTCAGCTCGGTGCAGAGCAAGGCATCGAAAATACTGGGCGACGCCGACCCATTTACCGAAACAGTAGAAAAAGACGGTACCACCTACTATCGCGCCCGATTCGCGGGGCTCGACAAGGATCAGGCGGAAGCCGCCTGCAAGTATCTCAAGCGTAACGAGGTCGACTGCGTGACGATCAAGAACTGAAGCGTCCGGCGGATTGCCGCCGACAATGAATGACGCCTATCACCAACAGGAAGCCGCGTTGGAAAGGAGCCTCCGATTGTTGCGTCTAGCAGAGGGAGCTCAACGATGGCGGCGCAAAAGAACCTCTTTGGCTTCGTTGACGCGGGCCGCGAGATACGTCGTCCCCCCTTGGTCGGGATGCAGTTTCTTCATCAACGAGCGGTGGGCGCGGCCGATCTCCTCGGCGCTCGCCCCCGGTTTCACGCCAAGGATCTGATAGGCCTCCTCCTCCGTCATTTTGCCGCTGCTCCAGCCCGCACCTCTCTTCCCCGATTCCGCATCACCTTGCGTGTGCTCACGCCAGCGGGGCTCCCGGCGGTCAAGATACGCCATCAGTAGCGACCGACTCTCCTCGTCGATCTCGGCGAGGAATCCGGTGAGGCTTGCGAGGTCGAGCGTGTCGAGGTTGGCACCGTCGTGCCGGCCGGCCAGGATGCGTCCGCGCATCGCGCCGGTATCGTGATCGAGCTCCATCTCCACGAAAGCGGTGCGTACCCGCGACACCTGTCCCGGGCTCCTGCGCATGCGATCGGCCAGGCCCGGAATGCTCCACGGCAGCCATCCGAGCAGGCCCAACCCGGTCACGCCGAGGGGAATCGCGATGTCGAGTCGGCCGCGCACGCCGAATACTCCGGCGAGCGCGAGGGCGCCGAGGCCGCCGCTGGTCTTGAGGACCACGGCGGCAGTGTGTGGCTTGAGCTTGGTGAAGGCGCTGAGCGCCAGCAAGCCCAGGGCCAGCAGCACGATGCCGAAAAGGATCGCGGCCATCGCTATCTCATCTGCTCGAGGAGCTTGATGGCGCCTGAGGAACGCCGGGCCGAGAGATCGGCGAGCGCGCGCATCCCGCCCGCCGCAAAAGCGGCGGCAGCGCGCAGGAGCTCGGCCAACTGGTGCGCCGCGCCCGGATCGAACCGGCAAAAGGCCCCGCGGGTCAGGCGAGCGATCTCGCGGAATGCCTGCTCGGTGATCGGGTCGTTTCCTTCCTGGAACATGAAGGCCGGCACCCCCAGCAGGCCGAGCTCGCCCGCTGCATGGCAGAGGTCGTCGAGCTTCTCTTCCATCGCATCGCCGACGAACACCAGCGCCTGCACCTTGTTGCTTTGCGTCTCGCGCCTGGCATGGGCGATGATCTTTCCGATCTGGGTGTGCCCGCCGCGGCAATCGATCCTTTCCATGAGCGCCGCCAGCCGTTCCGCCTGCGACACCCAGCGCGACGCGCGGCATTCAGCGAGGCCGCGGTAATAGACGAGCTGGACGTCGAGCCCGCCGATCGCCGCCGCTTCCCGGAACATGTCGGCCTGAAGGTGGCAGGCGGTATCCCACGTGGGCTGCCGGCTCATCGTGGCATCGAGCGCGAATATCAATCGTCCACGCCGGCCCGGCTCGGTGGACGGGGCGAGCCCCTTCACCTTGGCCAGGAAGGCGTCGATCTCCAAGCGCCCCGATGCCGGCGCCGGCGCGCGGCCGCGCTCCGTCGGTCGTCCGTCGTTGACATCATCCGCCATGGTGCATCGATTAGGCAGGTGCCCTACCACGCCCCTAAAGTGGCCATGTTGAGGAGCCGGCGCAAGGCAGGATCGCGGACCACCAGAGGGTTGCCAGGGGATGGTGGTCGCCGGCTCGACTACTGTCTAGCAGGCTGCTGAAAAACTCCCATGGGCATCATCGCCACGCAACAATCGAATCCAGGCGCTCGGACTTTTGAATCATTGTTGCGTCGGGGAAGGGGCGCGCGAATCAATCTTGCGTGGTCCTGACGGTTTCGATGCTCCAAAATCGTTTTTCAGCAGCCTGCTAGTGGTGCAGGTGGTGTCGGCGCGTCCGCTTTGGTAGTTGTTGCGGCCAGCCTCTTAACCAAGCGACGCCTTTCCCCACATGCCTCGTCCGCGCGTCGTCAGCACCGTCCCGGGCTTGCGCCGTACCGTCCGACAGTGGCGCGCCCGCGGCGAGCGGATCGCCTTGGTGCCCACAATGGGCGCGCTGCACGCCGGCCACTTCGCGTTGGTGCGGGCCGCGCGTCGGAAGGTGCGACGGGTCGTCGTCTCGATCTTCGTCAACCCCGCACAATTCGCGCCGCACGAGGACCTCGCCACCTATCCGCGGACCTTCGACGCCGATCTCGCGGCCCTTGCCGAATTGCCGGTCGATCTCGTCTGGGCGCCGCCGGCTGCGGTGATGTACCCGCCTGGCTTCGCCACCAGGATCGCGCCCGCGGGGCCGGCCTTGGTCGGCCTCGAGGACCGATTTCGTCCGCACTTCTTCGGCGGCGTTACCACCGTGGTCGCCAAGCTCCTGATCCAATGCGAGCCCGACTTCGCCATGTTCGGCGAGAAGGATTATCAACAGCTCAAGGTGGTTACACGGCTTGCCAAGGACCTCGATTTGCAGGCGAAAATATCCGGTGTCGCGACCGTGCGCGAAGCGGACGGCCTCGCGCTGTCCTCGCGCAACGCCTATCTCTCCGCGAGTGAGCGGCAGGTCGCCCCCACGCTGCACCGGGTGCTCGAGGAATGCGCCGGCAGAATCGCCAGCGGTGAATTGATCGCCCGGGTGCTCCAGGAGGGTGGTGCGGTGATCGAGCGCTCCGGCTTCATGCTCGACTATCTCGAAGCCCGCGATGCCGAGACGCTCGAGAAGGTCGAGACCGCCGCGCAGGAATCGATCCGGCTTCTGGTCGCGGCACGCATCGGCAAGATCCGGCTCATCGACAATATCGGGGTGCCGGCCGTCGGGCGGGCTGAGCGCCGTGGCGCGTCGAGTACAGCGCGGAGGCACCCATAGGCCTTCCTACAGCAGTCCGAGCTCGCGAAGCTCTCGACGCAGTGCCTCGGGCATGTTCCTGCTGCCCGGGGCGACGCGGTCGAGGTCACGCGGGCAATCCTTGTCCACGAGATAGCGCCACCCCTGAAACGCCCGCCATGGCCGTGGCTGCACCAGCACCGGCCGCGGTTCCAGCACCAGATGACAACGGCCGATGCCCTGCTTGTCGACAAAAGGGCGCACGTCGATGAGACGTTGCCGGCACGAAACCTCGCCGCGGATCACCCAGTAGAGCGAGCCGCCGTCGAGAAGCTCGTCGATGCGCTTGGGCATCATGCGGGTCCGATGCATGTGCTCGCGCGACAGCCCGCGTTTCTTGCGGTCCTTGAGGCGCGTGCGAATCCAATCCTCGAGCTCCTCGACCGAGTCGCAACCGACGCAAAGCTTGATCAGATGAAGAGCCACGACCGATATCGCCCTACCGCGTTCGGCGTGATCTTAGCGCGCTCGGCGCACGGCACCATCGCCGGCGCGATTTATCCTCGCAAATCGAAATCACTGGGCGGTCGGAGCAATCTGGAGCGGTGCAGCGGGAGCGGGCGAATTGCTGCCGGGGGCGGGCGCCTGGCGGAGCGGCTGCGCAGGGACCTGACGCGATTTGCGCTGAGCTGTCGGTGTTGCCGCCTCGGAAGTGCCGGTGGTGTCGTTGGGTGGCCGCGCCGCCGGCTCCGACGTCATGATGTTGACGGGCGGGATCGAATTCGAGGACGGAAAGTAGAGGTTATTGCTCGGTGGTTTCGCCGCAGCGGTCGGTACTGCGGGCGCCTCGGGGACGACCGGAACCGACGAGACCGGTGGATTGCCCGCAGCCGGCCAAGCCGCCGAGTGGTAGCTCATCCGCGCCTCGAACGGGCGCTGAACGAGATTGGTCTTCACCCGGCTCGAATCCTGCAGCAAGGCGAATGCGCTGCAGCGGTTCGGGGTGCAGCCTCCTCGCAACGCGAGCACGTGTGCCACGATGCCGAATCGATCGGTCTCGATGGCGCGACGCAGGGTTGTACGGCGCAGATCGGTGTCGCCGCTGCGTCCCAGATCTCGGGCGGAGGCGAGCAGGTCGAGTTGCGCGACGACGTACGATACCGCCGCAGCGGTGGTTTCAGGTGTGGCGAACAGGGCCCTCTCGCAGGCCTCCTCGACCGCCTCGCCGGCAGTGGCTTCGAGACACGCCAAGGCCGAGCCCGGTGTGAATGCGCGCGCCGCCAGCTCGATGGCACGGGCCTCGAAGGTTCGTCGCTCGGCGGCGAGCTCGCGACGGGCGAAATAATCGAGTGCCCATCCCGCGATCAATGCCACCATCAATGCCAGTGCGATCTGCAGCGGCCACCAGCTGCGACCATCCGCGCCACCGCGCATGCGCACCACGATCCCGGCCACGATCGCGAAGGTGGCCAGAACCACTAGAACCCATTCCGGCAGCGATAGTGCCCCGTTCAAGTCGCCGAACCTTCCCGAATCCGACGCGATCCATCTCGACCCCGCCCCCGCGCAGTATGGCGCAAGGAACAAGGCGTGACCACCCCTTGCTGAAGGGGCGGAAGAGCTGCGATCGAACCGGAATCGAGCGGCCAGCGTTGCTGGCAAACGATTGCCCCGTCAGCTGAATTCGAGTTGGCTTTCCCTGGCCACGCGTTCGAAGGCTTCGCTCGCATTCTTGATGCGGTATTGGTAATCGGCCCCGTCGGAGGGCAGCAGCCGCACGACCTGGTAGGTGCTGTTCACGGCCATATGGCCAGTAGGCCGCGACGCAAAGTACACGGTTTGGCCAATTTGGTATTTGTGTTCTTTCAACGCAGTTCTCCTGGACTCGAACGACTGAAACTCCCCCGATCGCTGCAATATAGCAGCCCACCAATTAGATTGCCTCAAAAATTCCGCTTTTCGGGAGGCTGCATTCCGGCGCGCCGATCGCAGCCCAATAACCAGTAATTTCAATGTTTTGCAGACCTATCTTCGATTGAGTTCCTCAGCGTTTCCTGACGCTCATGGCGCCCATGCCGTCAGCGCGGGTGAGGCGGCGGACAAGCGGACGCTGACAAGGTATTGTGGAAATGGCAGGATGCTTGTCTGCCGGTGGGAACACAATCATGCCGTGTTCATGAACTAGGGGGGCTTCGGCCTGGAGCCGCAGGGGAGGCCATATGCGCTTCATTTTTGGGCTGATCATCGGCTGCGCTTTGACAGTCGGGGGCGTCTATGTCGCCGACACCGTATCGCCGCCGACCGCGGGGGCCAAGCCGATGGTGAACTGGGACGTGGTCGCAAAAAATCTCGGCACCGTCACCAGTCTCGCGCGCGAGGGGTGGAAGAGAATCACCGGCTGATCGGTCCGTCCGCGCACCTACCGGAAGCATCCCTGACCCGAATGACCGGGGATCAGGCGCGCACCTCCTGGCGCTGGAAGATCAGGTAGCCGATCACGAACAGCAGGATCGTAGCCGCCACCAGCCCCACCATCGGCGGCCACGCAATAATCAGGCTTTCCCCGAGCGGCAACGGAGCACCGGGGATGACCCCCTGCAATTGGTGAACGTAGAGGGGACCGAGCGAGCGCGTTGCCGGGTTTAAGATCGGCAGGATCACCTCGCTGAACAGCGTGCTGGGCGAGAGCCGCGAGAGGTATTGCGCGGCGAGGATCAGTGTCTCCTCGTCGCTCGGCGGAAACGCCAGGACGATGGCCGGAGCGAGAAACGGCCAGATGAAGGTCAGGAACAGCCATAGCCCGAGCGTGATCAAAGCTGCCGTTGCCGCCGAGCGGAATACGATCGAGAACAGGAGCGCAAGCGCAAGCCACACCCCGCCATAGGCAATGGTCACGAACAGAAAGATGAAGGCACGCGCCACCTCTTCGGCGCTCGGAGGCACGCCGAGCAGCAGGAGGCCAAGTCCGATCACCAGCAGCCACAGTGCCAGCAGGCTGATCGCCAGAACCAGCAACCCGGCGAGGAATTTTCCGAACAGCAGCGCGTCGCGATAGATCGGCTGCGAGAGGATGCGCGAGAGGGTTCGGCGGTTATGCTCGCCATTGATGGCATCGAAGCCGAGACCTATGGCGACCAGCGGGACCAGAATGCTCAGGAACGAGGCGAAGGTGAACGGCAGCGGCTCGCGCGCGGTCGTGAACAATCGCAGGAACAGGAACGGGTCCTCTGCCGTCACCTCCTTGACCTGCTGGATTGCGCCGTAGAGTGCGACGAACGCGAACAGCACGACCAGCCACTCCAGCACGCGCATGCGCACGCTGGTCAGATGATCGTTGAGCTCCTTGAGGAGCACGACCCCGAGGCCGTGCAGGGCCGAGCCCTCACGCCGCATAGCGCCCTCCCTCGTGCGTCCGGAAGTAGCCGGTGTAGATCGCCTCCAGGCTCGGTACCTCCACCGACAGCCGCAGCAGGCGGCCGCCGGCAGCAACCACCGCGGCCGCAGCCTCCGGCCGTACGTCGCGGTCGGCCGCGAGGCGCAGCCGGGTCGGACCCACGGCTCTCGACGTTCTGAACCCCGGGCACGGTCGCGAGCCGTTCGGCGAGCCCCTGCCCTTCCGCCTCCACCTCGACGTTGAAGCCGCCGCCGAGCACCTGGCGGCCGAGCTCGGCCACCGAACCGATGAGGGCGATATTGCCTTCGTTGAACAGAGCGACGCGGTCGCAGACGCTCTGCACGCGATCGAGCAGATGTGACGACAGCAGCACCGACACGCCGCGTTGCTTGAGATCGCGGATGAACTCGAGCAGTTCCACGGTGGCCTGCGGGTCGAGGCCGGAGGTCGGCTCGTCGAGAATCGCAATCTGGGCATCCTTCATGAGGATCTCGGCGAGCCCGAGACGCTGGCGCATGCCGCGCGAGAAGGTCGCCACCCGCTTGTCGACGACATCGGGAAGCCCGACATGCGCGAGCGAAGCCTTGATCTTCTCCTCGCGCTCGCCGGGCTCGAGGCCGATCAGCCGTGCGGTGTAGCGCAGATTGTCGGCGGCGGTCAGATTGTCGTAGAAGCCGACCTGGTCGGGCAGGTAGCCGACCCGGCGCTTGACCGCGAGCGGCTCGCGCACCGGATCGTGTCCGAGCACGCGGGCCTCGCCGCCGGAAATATCGGTGAGCCCCAGCAACATCAGGATGGTGGTGGTCTTGCCCGCGCCGTTGGGACCGAGCAGGCCGAAAATCTCCCCGCGCGCGACCGTGAACGAGATGCCTTTGACGACAGCGGTCCGGTTGTAGCGCTTGGTGAGGTTTCGAGCCTCGATGACGGTGTCGCTCATCGCCGTCCGAACCATGCCACTGCGCCGACCAGCACCAGCAGCGCGATGCCGACGATCGCTACGCCGATGATGCCCCATTGGGTGGAGGTCTGGACGGCGACGCGGAAGGTCTGCGACGCGCTCTCGCCACGCGACGACGCCCGCATCGTGGTGACGTAATCGCCGGCAATGGCCTTGGCGGTCGGCGTGATCAGCGCCTGCACCTCCTTGTTCTCGTTGGGAGCGATGCGATCCACCGTCTTGGGCTCGAAGTTCACCTTCCAGCCCGTGGGAGCCGAGCCGGACAGCTCGATCTGCTCCGCCGGCGCGGTGCCCGAATTGGTGAGCACGATCGGAATCGAGCTCTCGGTCCCGGCCGATGCCCGCGCGCTCAGCAGGCCTTCGCGCCCGGTGATGTCGATCTTGGGCTGACCGGTAATGTCGAGAACGACATCGGAGGTCGCGGTGGCGTCATCGGCCGCAACCTTGGCCACCACCTTGTATTTGTTGGGAGCGACGGTGTTCGGCGGGCGCACCTTGAGCTTCACGTCCTTCGACTGGCCCGGATCGAGCGGCAGCGCATTGAGCTCCTGGCTGCCGTACTGCTCGGTAAAGGTGGCCTCGAAGTTCGGTGGCGCCTGCGCCGACAGACTGGCGATGACCTTCTTGCCGCTGTCGTTCTTGATCCCGAGCTGGAATTCGAAGCTCGACTTCGAGGTGCCGCGCAACTCGGGCAACTGCGGATTGAGCGTGAGCTTCGCCGGCAGGTCGGTCGCAAGCCTCACCTCGATCGGCAGCGAGGCGGTCGCTCGCCCGACCCCTTCGCATTCACCGTCAGGTTGGTGGTGCCCACCGGAGCTTCCTTGGGCACGTCGAGGCGAAGCTCGAGCGAGACGCTCGAATTGGTCGCAGGCAGGGCCGCCGAAACCGGCTGACCGCCGCCGATCAGCGTCGCCGTCCACCCGGAGGGCACGCCACCCACCGAGAGCGCCAGGCGCTCCGGAGGCAGCCCATAGTTCTGCAGCTTGAGATTGATCGACGAGTTGGTGCCCGGTCGCAGCGTCACCGCCGGGTAATCGGTCAGCAGGAAGAGCCCTTTTACGTCGCTCTTGGCCTCCTCCGCCTTTGCTGCAGCGCAAAAGAGGACGAGGGCCGAAAGCACAGCCGAAAACTGAGCGATAGCGCGATATCGCATGATGACAGCTCCAAGGACGGATAAGAGGTTTGAACCCGCTGTTAAACGATCTCGCTCGGCAGGCACGCCGAAACGAACGAGGTTGCCAGGGCACGGCGTGTATTTCTTTCGTTCCTGCGAGGGAATCAATACACCTCCCCGACATTTTTTGGCCTCGAGGCCACCCGCGAAGGTCCGCCAGCGCCGTAGGTCATATTGGGTTCGTACGCTATCGCGCAGCTTAAACTTAGGCAATCCATCGGTTTGGCCAGTCATACGCGCTCCACCCTCGGCCAGTCCACCTCGTCCTCGGCGAGCACCCAGGGCTCGGCGAGCGCCGCGGCCCTCCACTCGCCCCATGCCGGCAATGCCATCACCGCATCCATGTAGCGCACGCGCGATGGCCCCGACCTCGACCCCGTAGGTATGAAAGCGCGAGACGACGGGCGCATACATCGCATCGGCAGCACCGAACGGCCCGAACAGGAACGCGCCGCCGGCGCCGAACCGCATGCGACAATCCGTCCACATGGCGTCGATGCGGGCGACATTGGCCATGACCTCGGGCGTGAGGTCGCGTCGCTTGACCGGCCGCCACATGTTCATCGGCAAGTGGCGACGCAGTGGAACGAAGCCAGCATGCATCTCGGCAGCAACGGCACGGGCATGAGCGCGCGCCGCCGGATCGGCAGGCCAAAGCCGGGCCGCGGGAAACTTCTCAGCGAGATATTCGAGGATGGCGAGCGATTCCCAGACCCGCACCTTGCGCGTCGGCCAGTGCCGGCACCTTGCCGGTGCCCGAGATCTCGTTGACCCTTGCCTTGAAATCTCCGGCATCGAGCGAGATCACCTCCTCCTCGAAAGGAATGCCCGCGACCTTCATGGCGATCCATGGCCGCAATGACCACGAGGAATAGTTCTTGTTGCCGATGACGAGTCCGCATCGGCCTCACGACCTCGGTTTGACGGGCGGTCGCCTCGACCGGCCCGCCGGCCGCCTTCCAGGCGGTGAAACCGCCGGCGACATGTGCCACCGGTTTGAGGCCCATGCGCTGTGCGGTTTCCGTCGCCAACGCCGAACGCTGGCCGGCGGCACAGAAGAAAACGAAGCGCTTGTCTTCGGCGAACTCAGGCTTGTGATACTTGCTGACCGGATCGATCCAGAACTCCAGCATCCCGCGCGGGCAATGGAAGGCGCCCGGCACGCGCCCCTCGCGGTTGAGCTCGCGGATGTCGCGCAGGTCGACGAACACCACATCGCCGCGGCCGTGCAACTTCACGGCCTCGTCGGCGGACAGGCTCACGATCACGCGCTCGGCCGCCGCGACGAGCGAATCGACATGCGTGGTGATGTTCTGGGCCATGGGCTCGCTCCCGGATCACGAGCGATGTGGCCCGAGCGCCCGGCCAGGGTCAAGCCCGGCTCGCTCGCTTATGTCGCCGCTCGCGCTGTCGGCCGTGGCCGAGCCGGAAGTGGCTCAGGTGATGCCGAGCATCACCGCCGCCGTCGCCACGATCATGATCGCCACTGCCGCCGTGACGGCCGTGACCGCGTTTGCGATCCACCGCAGCCGCCGATCGCGACGGGCCCAGGCCTCCGATGTCCGAGGCGCCACGCCAGGAACTGCTGGCCGAATATCGACCCGCATTGCACAAGCTCCTCTTCCAGACGAATGCGCGTCGACTGCATCTTGAACCGTCGGCCCACGACTTCGACGTCACGAATCAGCAGGGCAAAAGCATCTGTTGCAGACGCCGACCGAACAAACTTTCTGCACACCGCCTTCGCATTGTCGCCGCAATCGGTGCACGACAGGTTAATGAATTCCCATCGGGTGACACACGTGTGCGGCAGCCTCGAATGACCCGTCGTCAGCGCTCGCGACCTGGAGCAGGAAGACCTGGAGCAGGAAATAGCTCCGAGCTCCTGCCGATGAGCCAATAGACCGGGAGACCGACCCATTCGCGTATGGCGATGTCGGTACGGCGCAATCCCTCGGCCATGGTCGGAAACGGCCGCCACACATCAGCAAGACCGCGCGTACGCCAGTCGACCGGATAGGGCTCGACCTCGAAGCCGGCCTTGCGGAAAACTCCGACCGCCCGCGGCAAATGAAACGCCGAGGTGACCAGCAGCCAGCGTTCACCGGGCTTCGGGTCAGCGAGCGCCTTGGAGAAGAGCGCATTTTCGATGGTGTTGCGGGATCGCTCCTCGAGCAGGATGCGCGAGCGCGCAATCCCGAAGCGCTCGAACAGCCGCAACGCGAACTCCGCCTCGGTGCCGTCACTCCACAACAAAGCCGCACTGCCGCCGGTAAACAGGATGCGGGAGCGGGGGTAGAGGCGCGCAAGGTCGGACACCACCGTCACCCGTTCGGCCGCTTCGTTGAGCGCGACCTCCTCACGCGCCGCCGAAATGTCGGGCGAGATCGCCCCACCCAGCACGATGATCCCATCCGGCGCCCCTCGCACCGCCGTCCAGGGTGGAAACCTCTGCTCGAGCGGAATGATCAGCGCATTGCCGACGGGCGAAAGGCCGAGGATTGCCAGCGCGACCAGGCTGGCGAACGCGAGCCACCGTCCGGTACGCGCGAACCGCGTCGTCAGCAGCAGGAGGCCGAAAATCCCGATCGAAACCGCGAGATTCGAAGGTGCCGCGAAAAAACCGAGGATCTTGGAGAGAGTGAAGAACATCCGCGCTCTACTTCTTCTTCCACGCCGCGTAGCGCGCCTTGGTCTCCTCGTTCATGGGATAGAGGCCGGGAAGCTCGGCTCCGCGCTCGACCTCGCCGACGATCCAGGTCTCCATGCGTTCGTGCTCGGCTCCCTCCTCGGCGACGAAATCGACGAGATTGTGCGGGATCACCACCGCACCGTCGTCGTCGCAAACGATGATATCACCGGGAAATACGGCGCAGCCGCCGCACGCGATCGGCTCCTGCCAGCCCACGAACGTAAGCCCGTTGACGGAAGCCGGCGCCGCAACGCCGGCGCACCAGACCGGCAGTTTCGAGGCGAGCACGCCCGACTTGTCGCGCACCGCCCCGTCGGTAACGAGCGCCGTGACGTTGCGCTTCATCATGCGCATCGTGAGAATGTCGCCGAAGATGCCGGCCGAGGACACGCCCATGGCATCGGCGACCGCGATGCAGCCTTCGGGCATCGCTTCGATCGCGCCGCGCGTGGAGATCGGCTTGGCCCAGCTTTCCGGGGTGGCGAGATCCTCGCGCACGGGCACGAAGCGCAGCGTGAATGCAGGTCCCACCAGACGCGGGCCGCCCGGTGCAAGCGGTTTCGGGCCATTCATCCAGCAGCGCCGAATGCCCTTCTTCAGCAGCATGGTGGTGATGGTGGCGGTGGTGACCCCGCGCAACGTTTCATAGGCCGCCGCACCCATGGGATGCCTCCGGGAAGGATCGAGCTCGTCTTTCACGACTCCTCGGCCACGGAGCGGGGCCGAGGCGGACTATGCGTCCGCGGCTCCATTCGTCATGAGCCGCCGAAATCGTCGTGGCGCAAGCCTCAATCGTCGCGACCGCCCAGGGGGGGCAGGAGTGGATGACCGCCTGTCAGGCGCGCCCAGCGTGGTCGCTGCGATCACCGCCGACTGCACCACACCGATCGGCCGGATCAATGGCATTTCAATCCCTCGATGCGTCTCAGTCCCATTTCGGCGAGCCCGAATAGGCGTAGTCGACGATCCGCCCGCGCGGTTGGTCAAGGCCGCGATGTCGACCATCTCCTGATCCGAAAGCTCGAAGTCGAAGATCGCGAAATTCTCCGCCAGCCGCTCGATCCGGCTGGTGCGCGGAATGACGGCGATATCCTGCTGGACCAGATAGCGCAGGCCCACCTGAGCCGCGGTCTTGCCGCGCGAGCGGCCGATGCGCGACGAGCACCTCGGAATCCTTCACCCCGCCGCGGGCAATGGGGCTGTAGGCCACGACCGCCATGCCGTTTCGGCGGCAGGCCGGGATCACCTTGGACTGGTCGAGAAAGGCATGGACCTCGATCTGGTTGCAGGCCAGCGGCTCGTCCGCGATCTCGAGCGCCTGCTCGATCAACGCGACGGTGAAGTTGGAGATCCCGATGTGACGAGCCAGCCCGCAGGCGCTTGACCCGGCACAGGGCGCCGACCGTCTCGGCTGAGCGGAATCTTCGGATTCGGCCAATGCAGCAGCAGCAGGTCGACCTGCGAGAGCCGCATCCGCGCCAGGCTCTGCTCGGCCGACCGTTCGAGATCGCCGGCGGCGAAATTCGACGGCCACACCTTGGTAACGACGAACACGTCGTCGCGCCCGACGCCGGATGCGCGCAGCCCCTCTCCCACCTCGCGCTCGTTGCCGTACATTTCCGCGGTATCGACGTGCCGGTAACCCAGACGCAGGGCGTGCTCGACCAGGCGTGCGCAGCTGCGTCCGCGCAGGTCCCAGGTGCCGAGACCGATCAGCGGGATCCGCGCACCATGCGCTTCGACGACCGGCACCATGGCGCTCAGCTGTCCCACTTGGGCGCGTGCGGTGGATTGACGACCCGACCGTCGGGCTTCTTGAGCTTGCCGATCTCCGCCATTTCCGCGTCGGTCAAGGCAAAATCGAATACCGCAAGATTGGCGGCCTGATGGTCGGGCGTGGCGGTGCGCGGAATCGGGATGATTCCCTGCTGCACCAGATAGCGCAGCGCGACTTGCGAGGAGCTCTTGCCATGCGCCTTTCCGATGCGCTCCAGCACCTCGTTGCCCGGCACCTTGCCACGCGAAATCGGGCAATAGGCAGTGACCGCCAGTCCGTGCTGACGACAAGCGGCGAGGACCTTGCTCTGGTCGATGAAGGGGTGAACCTCGATCTGGTTGGTCACCAGGGGTTCGCTGGCGAGCCTGGTTGCTTCGGCGAGCAGAGCGGTCGTGAAATTGGCGACGCCGACATGCCTGGTGCGGCCGTCGCGCTTGGCCTTGCAGAGCACGCCCAGCGTCTCCGCCAGCGGCACGTTCGGGTTGGGCCAGTGGATCAGCAGGAGATCGACCCAGGGCAACCGGAGCTTCTGCAGGCTCTCGTCGAACGAGCGCTGGAAATCGGCGGCAGCGAGCTTGTCATGATAGACCTTGGTGGTCACGAAAACATCATTGCGCTCGAGCCCGGCGGCAGCGATGCCCTGCTGCAGTCCCTCACCGACCTCGGCCTCGTTGCCGTAGCGCTCGGCAGTGTCGATATGACGATATCCCAGTCGCAGTGCGGACTTCACCGCCTCGACGCAAATATCGCCTTTGAGCGTCATGGTACCGAGACCGATCGCGGGAATTCTGGCGCCTTTGGCGTCGACGACGTTCATTGCAAACTCCTTGGGACCCGATGGCAGAGGAAGGACGACCGCGGAGGATCATACAGTGCGAGGCGCCGCCTGTCGTCCGTTCCGGATCTGCGTGGATCGCAGGGTGGGCGAGATCGCCTGCATCCGGGCCGACGTTGCTCCGGCTCTGCGCGATCCTGGCTGGCGGCGGCTGTCGCCGCCGGTCCGGTCATCTGCCGTCGGTCGTCTGGGGACCATCCGTACGCAGCACCGCGAACGCCACGTCGGGCGCCTTGTCGATCACCTTGAGCAATGCGCGCGCAGGGCCGCGCGGCGAGCGCTTGCCCTGCTCCCAGTTTCGCACGGTCTCGATCGGCACTCCGATGCGCGCGGCGAACTCCGCCTGCGTGAGCCTGGTGCGGGCGCGCACTCCGCGGGCGTATTCGGCCGCGGTCGGTGCTCCATTGACCGGCCGCGCAGCCGCAGCGGACCGATCCACCGCCGTCGCGACCTGGCCAGGCAACGCCCGCTCGCTTCCGTCGGGGAGTATCTCGACGATCCGTCCGTCGGCCTTCAACCTGACCCGCATCATGACGGACATACGACTATGTGATTCCCTTGCATCGTCCAAGGAGGCCGCGCGATTGAGCGCGGCCCACTGACCGATTCGGCTTGTCGCCCAGCATGCCGCGCGGGCCAGGTCAGGGAGTGGTCGGTAAGCGTCGGGGTCCCGATCCCGTCACCCACAGGCACGGCGCATGACAGAGCCCGCCTGGATCGTCATCTCAACCCGAACCACAGCGTTGCAATTCCGAGGAAGGCGAAGAACCCGACCACGTCGGTGATGGTGGTCACGAACGGACCCGAGGACACCGCCGGGTCGACGCCCAGCCGGGTCAGGACCAATGGGACCAGGATGCCGCCGAGGGCCGCCGCGACGAGCACCGTCACCATGGCGAGCGCGATCACCAGGCCCAGATCCGGAATTTGAAACCAGGCGCGCGCGATCAACCCCATGATCAAAGCAAAGCCGAGGCCGTTGAGCACCCCGACGCAGAGCTCCCGCTGCACGATGCGCCAGGCATTGCCGCTCGACAACTCGCGAGTCGCGAGCGCCCGCACCGTCACCGTCATGGTCTGGGTGCCGGCATTGCCGCCCATGCTGGCGACGATCGGCATCAGCACCGCGAGCGCCACCATCTTCTCGAGCGAATTCTCGAAGGTGCTGATCACCCACGAGGCCAGAAGCGCAGTGAGCAGGTTGGCGAACAGCCAGGGAAAGCGGCCGCGGGCGATGGTCAGGACCGAATTGGACAATTCCTCCTCGCGGCCGACGCCGCCGAGGGCGTGGATGTCTTCCTCCGCCTCCTCCTCGATCACGTCGACGATGTCGTCGAAGGTGATGACGCCGACCAGTCGTTCGTTCTCGTCGACGACCGGCACCGAAACGAGATCATAGCGCTCGAACAGGCGGGCCACATCCTCCTGATCGTCGTTGACCCGTACCGGCCTGAGGTCCTCGTCGACGAGCTCCGCGACCGGCACCGGGCGCTTGGTTCGCAACAGTCGATCGAGCGCTACGGCGCCGGTCAGCTTCCGGTCGGGGTCGACGACGTAGAGTTCCCAGAATCGGTCCGGAAGGTCGGGGGCCTCGCGCATGTAGTCGATGGTCCGCCCCACGGTCCACGACGGCGGCACCGCGATCAGCTCGGTCTGCATGCGCCGGCCGGCCGAGTTCTCGGGATAATGCAGGCTGCGCGCGAGCGCGACCCGCTCGGATGCCGGAAGCTGCTCGAGGATCTCGGCCTGCTCGTCCTGCGGCAGGTCTTCGAGGATGGCGACCGCATCGTCCGAATCGAGCCCGCGCACTCCCTCGGCCACGGTTTCAGCCGGCAATTCCTCCAGTATCTCCTCGCGGACCGTGTCATCGACTTCGGTCAATGCGGTGAAGTCGAAATCGTGCCCCATCAGCTTGACGAGCCGGGGACGCAGCTCCGCGTCGAGCGCTTCGATCAGGTCGCCGACATCGGCCTCGTGCAACTCCCCGATCAGCTCGCGCAATGCCGCCGAGTTGCCGGCGCCGATGGCCTGCACGACACGCTCGACATAGTCCTCGCGCACCGTTCCGTCCTCCTCGCGCAAGGCGAGGGGGGCTGGCGCCGCGGTCACGTCCTTTTCCTCGCGCATGCCGGCCTGCCGCAACATAGAGGCGGATGTGTTGGGCTTGTACGCCGCGTGCCCTAGACTGGCAATCGCGCCCGCTCTCGACGCCGGACCACGGAACCGTCGCGTCGTCACGCCACAGGTCCTTGCGATGAGATCGTTCGGCGTCGCGTTGTTCCTCATGGTGCTGACCGTCGCCGCGGCGCGCAGCGAGCCGACGCCCTGCCGGGACGATGCGCTCGGGACCGCACGCATCTTGCCGGTCGATGCCGCCGCGACGCCGAGGATCGGACGCAAGCATTCCACGCTGGCGCTCGCGCCCAAGGAGGTGGTTCTCACCTTCGACGATGGTCCCGAGCCCGGCACCACAGCACGCGTGCTCGATGCACTGCAGCGCGAATGCGTGCGTGCCTCGTTCTTCCTGTCGGGACGCAGCGCGCTCGTGCATCGGGAGCTGGCACGGCGTCAATTGCGTGAGCCGCCTCGAAAGCAATCGTGGCGGAATTGTGCTGTTTCACGCCACCAAGGCGCAAACCGCAGCGATGCTTCCCGCCTTGCTGCGCGAGCTCAAGTCCCGCGGCTATCGTATCGTGCACGTGATACCGGCAGCCCGCTGATGCAACCCATTGCGCGTGATCGCCGCGGGCTTTCGTGTCGTCCGCGTCACAGGGGCGGATAATTCGACCGCAGAACGGTGGATTAAGGCGCCATTAAATTGCCTCTCGATAGGGTTTCGGTAAAGTGACGATTCTATCTGCCGGACCTGGGGCGTATTCCGGTTTGTCGAACAGTCGGGGTTGAAACGGGGGGCATGCGAAGCACCTTTGCCGCCTACGCCTTGCTGGCGTCCTTGATCGGAATCGGGACGGCAGGCGCCGCCGAATGCCCTGCGGATGCGCTCGGGGTCGGCCGCACCATCGTCGTCGATCCGAGCGAGCACGCGTTGCTCGGCAGCTTCCAATACGGCGAGAGCCTGCCGTTGCGAGATCGCGAGGTCGTGCTGACCTTCGACGATGGCCCGCTGCCGCCCTACACCAGCCGTGTCCTCGACACCCTCGCCTCCGAATGCGTGAAGGCGACGTTCTTTCTGGTCGGTCGCATGGTGCGTGCCAATCCCTCGCTGGTGCGGCGCATCTACGACGAAGGCCACACCGTCGCGAATCACAGTCAGAACCACCCCTTCACCTTCCACCGGATGACGGTGGACCAGGCGTCGCTGGAGATCGAGGGCGGGTTCGAGTCGCTGCGGACCGTGCTCGGCGACCCCAAGGCGGTCGCTCCGTTCTTCCGAATTCCCGGCCTGCTGCGCCAGAGCTCGGTCGAGCAGTATCTGATCTCGCACGGCTACATGACGTGGAGCGTGGATTTCACCGCCGACGACTGGACGCGCATCAGCGCGCAAGAGGTCGCGAGGCGCGCGGTCAACCGGGTCGAGGCGCGTGGCAAGGGCATACTGCTTCTGCACGACATCCAGCCCGCCACTGCCCTCGCCTTGCCGGAGATCCTGCGCGAGCTCAAGGCGCGCGGGTTCAGGATCGTGCACGTGGTGCCGTCCACCCTCGATCGCCCGAAGACCGTAACCGAGCCCGAGCAATGGGCGGTGCGCCGCACCGTCGCGCCGCAGCAGAAGCTGTGGCCGCGCACTCTCGTGACGATGGTGGAGGCGCCGGCGCCGGTCCTGGGTTCGCCAAGTCCCGCCAGCTTCGGCATCGAGAATTTCGGCAAGCGCACGATCACGGTGGCACTGGCCCGGACATTCGAGCGCAAGGTCGAAGGCGACGGGCTACGGCCGACCACGCCGTGGCCGCGCCTGGCGGCCAATTCGGTGCCGCCCGACGTCACCCCGCTGCCGGTGCCGGCGGCCTACAATTTCCGGTACGTGCGTCCAATCGCGGCGGCGAGCCCGGCCCCGACCAGGATCGCGGCGAAGAAACCTCCAGTGGTTGCCGTTGTCAGCGCCAAGCCGAAACAGGTGCAGACGATCGGCAGCCTGTTCGGGCTTGCTCCCCTCAACCGGCCGCGCACCGTGGGCCATCAGTTGAGCGTGGCGCGCCCGCCGGGCGGAGCGACGGTGCACCCGCGCTGACCTAGGCGCAGAGGGTCGACAGCGCTCATCGCGCGTGCCGGCAGCGGGGACAGTACGCGCGCGCACTGTGTCGCTCAGGACGCGTTGAGCCGCCGATGAGCGTGAGCACGCGCTCCCGCCTTCATTCAATGACTTCGTCAGCGCGCGCGAGCAGCGTCGGCGGGATGTCGAGACCGAGCGCACGGGCGGTCTTCAGGTTTACCACGGTTTCGTACTTCACCGGTGCCTGTACCGGCAAGTCGGTGGGTTTCTCGCCCTTGAGGATGCGGTCGACGTAACCGGCCGCGCGGCGGTACTGGTCGAGGAAATCAGGCCCGTAGGAGATCAGGCCGCCGGCAACGACAAGGTAGCGTTCGTAGTAGACGGCGGGCAGTTTGTGCTTGGCCGCAAGCGCAACGATCAGATCGCGATGAGCCACCGCCAGGCCGCTCGCCGTCACGATCAGACCACCATTCGGAAAGCGCGCAAAATCAGCAACGGCGCGCTCGATCTCGGGCGCGTCGCGCATGTTGAGCGGGTTGACCTCCATCCTGAGTGACGGCGCCACCGCCTGGATGACGCCGAACAGGCCGATGCCGGCTGTTATGGCGAAATCTCGAAGGACCGCTGCTCGCGTGAGGCCCGGCGCGATCTCCTTGAGCAATTCCGGCCATTTTCCGCCCAGGCTGTATTCGAACCCGCTGAAACCGGTGGCGTTGCCGCCCGGCCGCGCCAGGCTGTCGACGAGGCCGGCGCCGACCGGATCGATCGCGACCGGGAACACGATCGGCACGGTGCGGGTCGCCTGCAGCAACGGGCCCACGACCGAGGCGCCGTGGGCCAGGACGACGTCGGGCGCGAGCGCGGCCAATTCCGCCACATGTCTGCGAACCTCGGCGGTATTGGCTGTCGTCCAGCGAATGTCGATCCGAACGTTGCGGACGATGGTCCAGCCCAACAGCGCCAGTTCCTGCAGGAACGCCCCGACCCAGTATTGAAATTGCGGATCGTCCGCGGTCGCGGGCAGGAGTATGGCGATGCGCCGCATCGCGCCCGATGGCTGCGCGCCGGCGGCGAGCGGCCGCACGATGGCTGCGCCGCCGAGCAGCGATATGAATTCCCGTCGTCGCATCCTCGACCTTTCCCGGCTCGACAGCCCAGCATGACGGTAACACGATCATCCCAGGCCCGGGGCAGTCCTCATTGTCACCGCTGCGCCAGCGTCACGGCAGGCTCCGGAATGCCCCGGTGGCATCGAGCATGTATCGAGCGGAACAGGCATGGTCGCGGTTGCCGGAGCGAAGGCCTCACGCCTAGATGCGGTCACCTGCGCGGAATACCGACCATGTCGATGAGTGGTGCGGTCGAGAGGACTCGAACCTCCACGGGTCGCCCCGCTAGCACCTCAAGCTAGTGCGTCTACCAATTCCGCCACGACCGCAGATGGGATGAGCGCAACCCCAGCGGGCTGCGCATCGAAGCGCCGCGCTCGATGTAACAAATGAACCCCGCAGGAACAAGGGTGCAACACGCACGGGGGTGTAGGCACCAGGGGGTCCGCTCGCTCCCTTGGGCCCCGCGGCGACGGGCTCATGCCGGCGACCTGCTGCGCCGCGTTTTATTCCGCGAAATGAGTTCCTTGACTTCGCACTCGTCATGCGGTTTCCGCTCGCCATGACTGCGCCCGGCGCCACGGCCCGCACGTCGTGGTTCCAGGCGCCCGAAGTCAGCGTCGGATGGCTACCGGTGGGCATCGCACGCGGTGAGATGAGGGTCGGTCTCGACCGGGCGGCCCGGTCGACCGCAGTCGAGTGGCGGATCAGCGACGGGCTCGTCGGCTACGAGGCCGCGCTTGCGGTCATGAAGGCGCGCGCCGCAGCCATCGCCGAAGGAGGCGCGCCGGAGCTGGTCTGGCTCATCGAGCACCCGCCGCTCTACACCGCCGGCACCAGCGCCAAGCCCGCAGAGCTGATCGAGGCGCGCTTTCCGGTCCATTTGGCCGGCCGCGGTGGACAGTTCACCTATCATGGCCCGGGGCAACGCATCGCCTACGTGATGATCGATCTCAAGCGCCGGGGGCCGGATATCCGCCGCTTCGTCGCGACGCTCGAGGAATGGCTCATCCGCACCCTGTCGATGTTCGACGTCGCCGGGGAGCGCCGCGAGGGCCGCATCGGCGTATGGGTGCGGCGGCCCGACAAGGGTGCCGGTCACGAGGACAAGATCGCAGCCATCGGCATCAGGGTGCAGCACTGGGTCACGCTGCACGGCCTTGCGATCAACGTCGACTGCGACCTTTCCCATTACGCCGGCATCGTTCCTTGCGGGGTGTCGGACCGGCGCCATGGCGTCACCAGCCTCGTCGATCTCGGCGTTCCGGTCGGCATGCCGGGCCTCGACATGGTCCTGCGGCGCGAGTTCGAGCCGCTGTTTCGCAAGGACCCGGCTCGAGCACGGCGATCCGCCGGAGTTGGGTTCAGCCTTCCAGCACGCCGGCGCCGGCTAGATCAGCACCGAGAACACGTCTCCCGGCCGGCGCCGCCTTAGCAGATCCGGCGCCGCCTCCTGTTCCTCGATTGCGGTCACCCGCGCCAGCGGCGGACCGCGGCGGCAGGCTTCGATCATCTCGGCGACCGTCTCGCCGGCGCCGGCGAACACCGCCTCCACCGCCCCGTCGCTTCGGTTGCGCACCCAGCCTTCGAGGCCGTGGCCGAGCGCCGTGTATTCGACCCAGGCGCGGTAGCCCACGCCCTGGACGCGGCCGCGGATCACGACGCGGCAGATCGCTTGCGCGCTCATCCGAGCTCTCCGGTGTCGTGCCCTCGGACGCCGCACCAACGCGTCGGCGACCAGCGCTGGAGGGACCTTATGTAGGACACAGGCAGCTCCCACTCGCGCGCCGCCTCCACCACCAGGTGGATGTAACCCGGGCGCGGGATTCCCTCCCCTCTCCGGCCGGTGATGTAGATGAGCGCGAGCAAGCGCCGCGCGCCGGAACGGACCGCCAGTCGCCGGCGTACATAAAGGCCGGAATCGATGCTCTCGTAGGCATTGACTGCGGCCAGATCGCGCGGGGTCAGCCGCCAGAGCACCCCGTGCACGCAGCCGCCCGGCTGCGGCGCAAGCGAGCCATACCCTTCGGGATTGATGACGAACCGCCATCCCGCAAGACTCGCAACACCGAGCGCCCGCGCGCCGGGGCAGCGCCCGTTCATGAGCGCCCGGCTCATGTTCGATCCATAGGCAAAGTGCAGCGTCACGCCGTTCGATTACCAGAAACGCCGGAGCAAGCCAGTGCCGGCGCGGCGCGGTTTGCGCGAAGGTGGCAACTCCTATGCGAACTCCAGGATGATCGCATCGACGGCGAGACTATCGCCGTTCCTGGCGTGGATCTTCTTCACCACCCCGTCGCGCTCCGCCCGCAGGACGTTCTCCATTTTCATGGCCTCGACTACGGCCAGGGTCTCACCGGCCTTCACCTCCTGCCCTTCCGTGACCGCGATGGAGACGACCAGGCCGGGCATGGGGCAGCGCACGGCCCTCCCGGAATCGGCGGTCTTCTTCGCCGGCATCAGGCGCGCAGCCTTGGCCTCACGCTGGGTGTAGACCAGGGCGCGGGCCTCGACCCCGCGATGCAGTCAGATCGAACCCGTTGAGCGCAGGCCGCACCTGCACCGAGATCGCGCGGCCGTCGATCGTTCCGGACCACAGCGGATCGCCCGGTTTCCATTCCGAGACCAGCACGTGGTGCGCTTCGCCGGCGTCTTCCGCAAGTCGCACGATCAGCGTGCCTCCCGCACGCACGATGACGAGCGCAACCTCGTCGTCACCGATCCGTACCAAGCGATGCTGCTCGCGCGTGACCGCGGATCCCGGCTGTTGACCGGAGATGCGCCGCTTCCTCTCGCCCAGCACGTGATCTATGGCGGCCGCCACCGCAGCCAGCACACGGATGATCTCGCGCTGCGGCGCGGTCGGACGGAAGCCGTCAGGAAATTCCTCGGCAAGGAACGCGGTCGACAGCCTACCCGCCCGCCAGCGCGGGTGCTGCATCAGCGCAGCGAGGAAGGAGATGTTGTGCCGGAAGCCGTCGATGGTGAACGCATCGAGCGCGTCGGCCTGCGCCGCGATCGCCTGCTCTCGCGTCGGTGCGTGGGTGATGAGCTTGGCGACCATGGGATCGTAGTAGAGCGAGATCTCGCCGCCTTCGTAGACCCCGGTATCGTTGCGCACGGTGATGCCGCCCGAGCTCGTTTCGGCGGGCGGGCGATAGCGTACCAGCCGGCCGATTGAAGGCAGGAAGTTGCGCACCGGGTCCTCGGCATAGATCCGGGTCTCGACCGCCCAGCCCGCCAGCTTCAAATCCTTCTGTGCCAGCGTGAGCTTCTCGCCGGCCGCGACGCGGATCATCTGCTCGACGAGATCGATGCCGGTGACGAGCTCCGTCACCGGATGCTCGACCTGCAGCCGCGTGTTCATCTCGAGGAAGTAGAAGCTCTTGTCCTGCGCCGCGACGAACTCGACGGTGCCGGCGGAGTTGTAGCCGACCGCCTTGGCCAGCGCGACCGCCTGCGCGCCCATCTTCGCGCGCGTTGTCGCATCGAGCAGCGGTGACGGGGCTTCCTCTACGATCTTCTGATTGCGGCGCTGGATCGAGCATTCGCGCTCGCCGAGATGAACAACGTTGCCGTGCTTGTCACCGAGCACCTGGATCTCGATGTGGCGAGGATCGACGATGAACTTCTCGATGAATACCCGGTCGTCGCCGAACGAGGACTTCGCCTCCGAGCGCGCGCGCGCGAATCCCTCGGCAACCTCCGTCCTGGAGGCGGCGATGCGCAGGCCCTTTCCGCCGCCTCCCGCCGATGCCTTGATCATGACGGGGTAACCGATCTCGTCGGCGATCCTCACCGCCTCAGCGTCGTCGGCGATCACGCCAAGATGCCCTGGCACGGTGGAGACCTTCGCGCGCGCGGCCGCCTTCTTGCTTTCGATCTTGTCGCCCATGGCGGCAATCGCCCGGGGATTGGGACCGATGAAGGCGATGCCGGCTGCTGCGAGCGCCAGCGGAAACGCCTCGCGCTCCGACAAAAAGCCGTAACCCGGATGTACCGCATCGGCACCGGTCTGCTTGCAGGCCGCGACGATCCTCTCGATGACGAGATAGCTTTCGGACGCGGCGGGCGGGCCGATCGGGACCGCCTCATCCGCCATCTCCACATGCAAGCCGTCGCGGTCGGCCTCGGAGTACACCGCAGCGGTCGCGATGCCCATGCGGCGCGCAGTCTTGATGATGCGGCAGGCGATCTCGCCGCGATTGGCGATCAGGATTCGCTTGAACATGCCGCGATGGACCCCGCATGCCGGCTTCTCCCGCTTTGCTGCGGGGCAGCACAAATGTCAACACCGTGATGATGTGGCGGCCTGGCAGCAGGCTCGAGATCGCGCTGCGGGACCGGACCTACATGAACAGGCGCGGGAAACGCCGTCGGTCGTGCCGGTGGCTCGCGATCCATGCAAGAACGTAGGCGTCGACTTGCGGCGAATGGCGAACGCGGGCCCATTCCCGCGCCCCGAATAGGTGGCAGGACAGCCGCACGACGATGGGCGAGCGCCTTAATGCCGCCAGCAATACGGTCAGCTCGGCACCAGCCGATGGCCGAGACGTCATGACGCTCTCCCGTCCCTTTTTCGGGACTTCTTGAATCCTGGCGATTGAAGCGAACTCATTACACACACCAACACACACACCAACTTTGGACGGGACGGGTGGGTTCCTTCCCCTGGATATTAGTCGCAGCGCGCGCCGTTCAGGTTCGACTCACCTTGACACGCGAGCCGGGTCAACTCGCGGTGCCGAGATGGCGAAGATGCGGCATTGCGGGAAAAAGCCCGCCGTTCACAAGGAAATTATCGATCTTCGCGACCACCCATCCAGCCATTGGGCCTACCGTCGCGGGCCGAGTGTGCGGCGCAACACATGGGCTCCCCGCAAGCGTACCGCCATCAACGGCGCCGCGAGGCCGGGCAACCCGGAGCGGCGCCATTGAAGGGTCCGCACTCGAGGGCCGGAATACCTACTTTCGCTGGCCGTGAAACGCGCCAATCCCTATATTCCATCTCCATTGATGACTTTCCGGCGATGGAGGTGAGCATGGCTCTCGCGATCAATGACATTGCCCCCGATTTCGAAGCGCAAACGACCGAAGGCAAGATCCGATTTCACGATTGGATCGGCGACAAGTGGGCGGTACTGTTTTCCCATCCCAAGGACTTCACGCCTGTCTGCACCACCGAGCTCGGCTACATGGCCAAGATCAAGCCCGAGTTCGACAAACGCGGCGTCAAGATCATCGGACTTTCGGTCGATCCCGTCGACCGGCATACCGGCTGGGCCAGCGACATCAGGGAAACGCAGGGCTACGCCCCGAACTATCCGATGATCGGCGACAGCGACTACCACGTGTCGAAGCTCTACGGGATGCTTCCGGCCTCGGTGTCGGGCGATCCGTCCAAGCGCACACCTGCCGACAATCAAACCGTCCGCAACGTGTTCGTCATCGGTCCCGACAAGAAGATCAAGCTCGTCCTGGTCTATCCCATGACTACAGGACGCAACTTCGACGAGGTGCTGCGGGTGATCGATTCCCTGCAGCTCACCGCGAAGCACAAGGTGGCGACGCCCGTGAACTGGAAAGATGGCGACGACGTGATCATTGCCGGGTCGGTAACCGACGAGGACGCGAAGAAGCAATATCCTCAAGGCTGGAAGGCGCCCAAGCCCTATATCCGCATCGTGCCGCAGCCGAAAGCGTGACGTTGATCGACGGCTCGAGGGGGCGCGGGAGATTGCCGCGCCCCCTGCGATTCACGGATCCCAGGCCGGTTGCTGACCCGTCCAATTGCGGCAGCAAAGCGGCATCTTCTCGAGGATTAACGAAATCCAGTTAAAGCCCGGACAAATTTTTGCCGGACGGCCGTGTGATCCACCGCGTCGGGAGTGGCGGGGGTCGGGGCTCGATGCGTTGCGCTGCGTTGATGTTGGGGCTGTCGGTCGCGCTGCAGACCTCCCCGGTCCTCGCCGATTACCGTATCACGCGCGATCCCGGCGGTGATCTCGAGCAGTACAAGACCAAGTACGCCGCGATCCGCGACCGCGGCGAGCGCGTCGTCATTGACGGCGTCTGCAATTCGGCCTGCACGCTCGTGCTCGGTATCGTTCCACTCAACCGCGTATGCGTGACGCCGCGTGCGAGCCTGGGTTTCCATCTGGCCTATTACGACACGGCCATCACCTTCGGGGTGAAGGTCACGAGCTACGCCGGCACCGCCGACTTGGTGTCCTTTTATCCGGAAACGGTCAAGGAATGGATCAGCCGCAACGGCGGGCTCACCAATGAAATGAAGAAGGTCAGGAACGGCCCCGCACTTTGGGCCATTGTCGATCCCTGCCCGGACGAATTCTGAAGCAACGGTCGCGGCACTGCAGCGATTTCCGGCAAACCGGCGTCGTATCCGGGCGCAGCGCCGATCCAACCGTGACGCCGTGGTGCATTCCGCCGATGATCCGATGCCACCGAGGCATCAGTGCAGGCTCGGGCCTTTCAGAAAGCGATTGCGGTCGCCGGAAGCGACACGCGCCTCGAAAGTGCGTCCGTCGCGATAGATCGTCAACGGCACCTCGACGCCGGCCTTGCCCAGCGACCACACCTTTCGGAAGAAACCGGCCAGCTCACTGACCTCGTCGCCGGCAACCGCGAGCACGATATCACCGGTGCGCAGATTGGCGCGGCGTGCCGGTCCGCCGCTGGAAACACGGGCGACCACGACCTTGTCGTCGATCTCGGTCGCATTGAGCCCGAGCCAGGGCCGCGGAGGATGGTTCGGACGCCCCATGGTGATGAGGTCGTCGAGGATCGGTTTGAGAATATCGATCGGAACGATCATGTTGAGCGGCTCGGGCGTGCCGGTCTCGCGCACCTGCTGCACCTGGAGCGAGCCGATACCCAAAAGCTCGCCGGTTCGGCCGATCATGGCGGTACCGCCCCAGAACGGGTGGGCAGGCGTGGTGAAGATCGCCTCGTCGAGCACGTATTCCCAATTGCCTGCGAATTCCTGCTTGGCCGCGATTTGGGCCACCACCGAATGTTTGCGCCCGCCGGCGCCGGCAACCACCACTGGATCGCCGACCTTCGCCGATTTCGACTGTCCGATGGGCAATGCCGGCACCTCGAGTTGCGCCAGCGCCTGCACCAGTCCAAATCCGGTCTCCTGGTCGTAGGCGAGCACGTGCCCCTGGACTGCGCGCCCATCCGCGAGGTGCAGCCAGATGGTCTCCGCCTCGGTGATGAGATAGCCGATCGTGAGCACCACCCCGTCGCGGATCAAGACCCCATTGCCGGTGCGCTCGGTTCCGAGCGTCTCGGCGGTGAAGGCGTCTGCCGGGACAATGGCCCTCAGCCCCACCAACGAGGTCAAGGCCCCATCGAGGTCATAGGCATAGTTCTCCGGCTTCGGCTGGTCGGCAAGCGGCATTTCCCAATCGCTCGACGATGACATCCAGGCACTCCCTTGAGGGCGGCGATGCTTGCATCGCCGCTAACGAAGCATACAACAACGCACGGCCCGCCGGCCTGCCCGAACATTCTACCATCTGGCGCGTGAAAAACAGCGGCGACTGCGCTCTGCCGCGCAATCGCCCGACGGCCGTGAGCCGGCGACCAAGTACACGCGCTGCGCGCGAATGCCGGCTTGCCCGTAACCGGGCCGGACGCTCGTACCTACGGACCCAGAGCGACGACACTCGCGCTCACCGAAGTCCGACACTCGGGCGTCGCGCAATCCTCCGTTCCCACGCGCACATGCGCTCACAGCGAGCGAGCACGCTCCGGTGTAGGGCCGGATGTGAAATCGCGCCCGCCGGCAGCTAGCCGACGCGCCGCGTCCTTCGGCCACTCCCGATTCGGTTCAAGACGCACGCAACCCCGATCGTGAGGAGCAGAATCAATATCAACGTATCGATGCCCATGTCGCCCCCGCCGCTGTGGTCAGCCGACGACATGAGAATTGAAAATGCGTCCGGCACTATGGCTGAGCGAAGAAATTTCACGAGCGTTGCAAAATTCCCACAGAGCCAGTTCGCCGGCGCGCCGACGACCCCAGCATTGGAGACTTGATGCGAACAGCGGCGACGTGCGTCAGCCTTCCGTAGGTGGGAGTGCGGATTTCGATGCGGCCGTGGCGAGCGGGAACGGTAAGGGAATCCCGCGACAAAACTAGTGGCAGTAAGGCCCCATCGGGACCCCCCATGCATCGTATTGATAATAGGCGAACCCGCAGGTCCGAGGCCGACCCAATGTGCGGCCGTCGAGCGAGGTCGAAGAAGGGACATACGCGGGGGACCGCTTCTTTCCCTTCTTCGCTGCATCGGCCGGCAGCGTGGAAGACGCTGTCAGCATGACGGCCGCAGCGGCAACGACGAGGAGCGCTTTGCGAAGCATGGTGTCTGTCCTTTCCTAGGCGGCCCATTGGTAGGGTACCGCGGCGGCGAGCTGGATCGCGCGGGATCGGCCCGGGAGAATGACCTTGCCCTGATCATATGCCGGAATGCTTGGAGACACCAATCACGGGCGGGCGTGAGCGATGATTACAACGGTCGCCTCACGACGGCATGGGTGACCGACTGTTGCGATCGGCACGAAGTTATCCCAAGCTACCCGCGACTTGTCGGAAGCACTATGCCCAAGAGCGGCTGCATCGGATGGGACAGCCCGAATTGCGTTCGCGGCAGGCCGGGTCGATGTAATTGAGGGATGTATTGCGCATATGTCATCGATGTAATACGATGGCGCAATGAAGACATTGACAGTTCGATTACCTGAAGCCGTGGTCGCCCAAATTGAAGCCGAGTCACGGAGACGCAAGCTATCGAAATCCGACGTGGTGCGCGAGCGACTGATGGGGACAGAGAAGTCGCGCCACCGCCGGCCGGCGTTGCTCGACACCATTGCCGACATCATCGGTTCGGTCGATGGGCTGCCGTCCGACTTGAGCGCGCGGACGAAAAAGTACCTGCAGTCGACCGGCTATGGCGACAAGCGTACTCGTTGATGCCGGTTTTCTCGTTGCGCTCCTCAGCCGCCGCGATGCCTATCATCGCTGGGCCGCTGCGCAGGCGCCAGGCTTCCCACCTCCCTGGATGACCTGCGAGGCAGTGCTATCGGAGGCATCTCATTTGCTCGGAGGGCGCGGGACCCGGAGCCTCGCGTCACTGCTTCGCCGAGGCGCCCTCCTCTGCGGCTATCGGTTCGCCGATGACATGGATGCTGTGCTCAAGTTGCTGGAGAAATATGCAGACGTGCCGATGAGTTTCGCGGATGCTTGCCTTGTTCGCATGACCGAGACGCTGAACGATCCCAAGGTGCTGACTACGGATGCCGATTTCCGCATTTATCGGCGGCACGGCCGGCAGATCATTCCATGCGTGCTGCCGCGCTGACGCCGGAGCCGAAGGGTGCGTCGACGACATGCGCAAAGAGTCCGCGCCGGTTTCTGCAGCCCGAGCGTCTCGAGGGATCCTGTCCTCCGTGGCTCGACCCGCCGCGAGGAGCGCGCCGAACGCCGAGCGACGCATATCGCAATTGCGCAAGCGTGTGTCCGAGCCCGACGCCAAGCTCAAGCGGCTCTACGATGCCGAGAACTCCCTCGGACGAAAAGTGCCACCCATGTCTCCGGTAGGAACAGTAACCCACGATGAAGATGGGTACTATTGCTTCGTCGTGGCACCATGATGCCGGAGCCTGCCATGCGCCCCAACCGGCAAATCTGCAACCGCCTGCGATCTTGCGCTACGCGTGGGCTGCTGACCCCCCGATATCGCAGGACGGGGTACCGGTCGCCTTCGACAGCGATTATGTCACCAGCGAGCCGAGCGCCACGGCCACGATGTCGAAAGCCAAGGGATGCAGTCAATAAGTTGCATCGGGGCATCGTTCGTCTTGCGGCCTTGCGCAGGCCCCGACCAGTCTCGCAATGCCTCCGGATAGGACCCATTCGGACCGAGTGAGATACTTTGCGGAAAACCGATGCCCGGCACTGCCAGCTGCCGGGGGCTTGGCGAATGGGGGTACATCATGATCGTTTTCTCCGTTCGGGCAAAGCATGGGCCGTCTGACGCCCGCAGTGTGCCCTCGAGCATCCCCTATGGTCCTTGGGATCGACCTGAATCGTTCTGAAACGAGCTGGCCGCTGCCCCGATAAAAGACCGATGTGCGGCCATTCCAAATCGGCAGCAGTGTGCCAGGAAGAAACATTCCGAGCGGGCTGATTTCTCGGTTATTCGATCCCTGGTCAGGGGGTCGCGAGCAGCGAAGCCGGCACGGTCACGCCGAGCATCCTGACGGTTTCGGCGGTTTCGGCGTTGATGACCAACTCGAACTTGGTCGATTGCATGACCGGCAAGTCTGCGGGCTTCGCTCCTTTGAGGATACGACCGGCATAGACTCCCCGCCTGACGCCAAGCATCCGGAATATTGGCTCCGTAACTCATCAGCCCGCCGATCTCGGGATATTGCCGGTGCGGATAGGTCCGCAGGTATAGCGTGGCGCGTGGCGTGGAGAACCAGATTTCCATTGGTTGCTCCCGTATCGGAGCGTCCAACGGAATTTCTCCCCACTTCGAGGAAGCACCCATCGCGCGGCCTCAGGGGGGCGGCTTTCTTTCCGATTTCGCAGGGTGGTCCGGTTACCCCTCGATAGCGGCCATGCCGAGCAATCCCGGGATTGACGTGATGCGCCAAGCAGACTCTGCGTGCTGCTTCCAGCGAACTAATTGCGACGGGTAAGCGGTTTCGCGACCTCGCGGGCGCAGTCGATGAAGCGCTGCACCACCGGGCTCGGCGCGCGGTTCTTCAACGTGATGATACCGATCGGCCCGCCGGTGATCGGCAAGTCGACTGGCAATTTCCTGATGAACGGATGCCTCTCCGGGAATTGTAGCCAGAACTCCGGAAGAACCGTGAGATAGCGACCCGTCTTCAGAAGATTGGCACACATTTCGAGGGCGGTGGCGACCACGGTCGCGTGGGGGAAAGCGAGCCCGCTGGCGCGAAAAGCTTCTACGACAAACGATCCAAACGTTTGGTCCGGCGCGGGCAATGCCCACAATTCATCCATCAATTCGCCAAGCGCAATGCGGCGCCGACGGACCCATGGATTTTTCGCGCCCGCCGCCACGACATAGGGGCTTTCGAAAAGAACTTCGAAGCTCAATTGTTCATCGTCAAGGTAACTGAATTTTCGATAGATCAGGAGATCGACGCGGCGCTCGCTCAGGTTTCGCCGCTGCGCCTCACCCGTCTCGGTCACGATCTGAAATACGATCCGCGGATGGCGCCGGGAGAGCCGATCGATGACGGAGGAGACAAAGCTCGCGGCGAGCGGAGGCGAGGTTCCGATCCGGACTTCGCCCGCGGTCGGATCGGACAGGAACTCGATGTCCTTCACGCCCTGCCGGAGCTCGTCGAAAGCGGCATGGCTGCGACTGAGAATCGCGCGACCGAATTCGGTGAGCTCGACGCCGCGCGGGTTTCGCTCCAGGAGGCGCACGCCGAGGGTATGCTCCAGTTCACTGATCGAGCGCGAAACCACCGGGTGAGAGACGGCGAGTTGGTTGGCCGCCTTTGCCATGCTCCCGAATTGCGCCACGGCGAGCAGGATATGCAGATCGCTCAGCTTGATCCGGCGCCCGATCCGGTCGTTCCAGCGCATGAGTCATCCCCTAGCAAAATTGCTAACTAGGTGCACAATAATAGAACTATTGGGCTACAGCGAAAGCGGGCACGTTGCAACCGCGGGCATGCACGACGGTCTTGGTGTCCGCGACGACAGAGGCAAACATGATCGCGAAACGATCCTCATATTTCGCCGGCGTATTCCTGACGTTCGCGGCGTTGGGATGCGGCCCATGGTCGGTCGGAGCAGCCGCCACAGAGCCCTATCCGAACCGCCTCATCAAGCTGGTCGTCCCATTCCCGGCCGGTGGGCCACTCGACATCACCGCGCGGGCCATTGCCGATAAGATGTCGGGCAGCCTCAAGCAGCCATTGATGATCGAGAATCGGCCGGGCGCGGGCGGCAACATTGGAACCGAAGTCATCGCGAGAGCTGCGCCCGACGGCTATACGCTGGGGATGGTGCTCGGCACGACGCTAACCGTGAACCCGAGCCTCTTCAAGAAGCTGCCTTTTGATCCGGACAAGGACTTCAGGCCGATCGCGATCGTCACCACGTTCGGGAATATGCTGATCGTGCATCCGTCCATTCCGGTCAATTCGGTGGCGGAGTTCGTCGCCTTCGCGAAGGCCGCTACCGCAAGGAAGGAGCCCATCACCTATGCCAGCGGCGGCATCGGAACTCCCGGCCATCTGGTGATGGAGAATTTCCGATTGCACGCCGGGTTCGAGGCGATCCATGTGCCCTATCGCGGCAATGCGCCGATGGTCGTCGATCTCGTGGCCGGGCAGGTGAAGGCCGGTTTCGTCACCAGCGAAGGCATGATGGATCACGTGCAGGCGGGGCGACTGAGGGCCCTCGGCGTATCGCGCGCCAGCCGCTCGCTGCTTGCGCCGGATGTGCCGACGGTTGTCGAGTCAGGCTATCCCGGTTTCAGGGTCGAAAGCTATTATGTCCTGCTGGCGCCCGCAGGGCTTCCCGATCAGATCGCGGCTCTGCTGGAGCGTGAAGTGCAGGCCGCACTCAAGCATCCCGACATCATCGTGCGGTTTCGCGCCACGGACACGACGCCGGCCGGAATCATCGGCCCGGACGTTTTGGCGCGGATCAAAACCGACCGGGCGGCCTGGGCGAAAGTTGTCGCGGCCGCCAACATGCGCCTCGACTGAAGGTGCGTATCGGGCCCTTCTCAATCGCGTCGAGCGACTCCCTTCGACAGGTGACCGCCATGTCTGAGCAGCAAACACCGCAAGAAACGTCGCGCGCAAACGGCTCGACGAAGGTGGTCATGCTCGGGACCGGCACGCCGCATCCCGACCCGAACCGCTCCGGGCCGGCTACGGCCATCGTCGTCAATGACACGCCTTACCTCATCGACTTCGGTCCGGGCGTGATCCGTCGCGCAACGGCGGCTTTCGAGAAAGGCGTGACGGCGATCGGCTTCGGCGGCGTCAACATCAAGACGGCGTTCCTCACCCATATGCATTCGGATCACACGGTTGGTTATCCTGACCTCATCTTCACGTCCTGGGTCATGGGCCGGAAGGAGCCGCTCGCGGTCTATGGCCCGAAGGGGCTCAAGGCCATGACCGAACACGTCCTCAAGGCCTGGCAGGTGGACATCGACGTACGTACTAAAGGCATCAATCAGCATACTTCGACTGGCTGCAAGGTGAATGCACACGAGATCGCGCCCGGCGTCGTCTACCAAGACAGCAACGTCACAGTCTCGGCATTCCCCGCGCGGCATGAGGACATGGTCGAGTCCTTCAGCTTCCGGTTCGATGCGCCTGACCGCACGATCGTGATCTCGGGCGACACCACGCCCACACAGGCGCTCATCGACCACTGCCGCGGCTGCGATGTCCTCGTCCACGAAGCCTATTCGATGGAGACCTACCATCGCGTCTCGCCGCGCTGGCAGGAATACCGCCGGCGCGCCCACACATCGTCAGTCGAGCTGGCACAGATCGCCAATATGGTGAAGCCGGGCTTGCTCGTGCTCTATCACCGGTCCAACGCCGGCGGAGTGCCGGGAACCATAGACCTTGAGGAGGTGCTGATCGAAGAGATTCGACGGGTGTACAAAGGCAACGTCGTGGCTGGGCACGACCTGGATGTTTTTTGAATGGCCATCCATTGCACGGAGCCGTTGTGAGGCTCGGTTGGGGTCATTCGCGTCGATATTGCCATTTCCGCTCTCTCGTCCGCTATGCACAACACCGGACATTACCACGTCCGACCGAGACCCGTCTGCTTGTCGCCTTCCTGCGCCCGATCTGCAAAGAACCAGGCACATCGCCGCAGCTCCTGCGTCCTGGCTTCGCTCGATCTGGCGACACGTGACACACGTGCGGTCACCAAAGATTCGGCATGTCGACTGCAACGAACCTGCGCGGAATCTGCTGCCGGGGTGCGTGGTCTGTTTTTTTCAGATCGCAGTTTGGCGAAGGGCCGCGCAGGAACGGCGGGAGGCAGACCGCCAACCGAGCGATGGCAAGATAAAAGGCCGCGAGGTGCGGGGCGCTCGGGCGGCAGAAAAGCATAGACGGATCAGACACTCCGCGCGAGGTGCGGGAAAACACGACAGCCTGCCGAATCGTCCTCTCCATCCCGGACCAGCGCCGCCAAGCCACAAAGGTGTCGCAGCGGCCCACATCTGCTCATACGCGGCGATCTTGAGCGCACCCGGCTCGGCCTCCAGTCGGGTTAAAGCGGTGTGTGCGCGCGCCACCAAGTCTTTGAACGTCTGCCCCAGCGTCCACGCAGTCGTGTGGTCCACCAAGAGCGCCCGATCATGCAGCGTCCTGGCTGCCGCCATCCGCACGCTCAATGGACGGGTCGGACCAAACTGGCTCGCCCAGTGCCGTGCCGCAGGTTCAAGAGATGGCTGGGGGAAGGCCTGATCAGCGAGAACCCGCACGCTCACCTGCTCGGGTGCTAGCAGGGCGTAGTCCGTCAGCACTTTCGCATCGGCATACGGGTCAATCATGAGCACGTCCGACTTCGCCGTGCTCAGTACTTTGCCAACCGCTGCGAAGACGTCGAACCTGTGGCCCGCTAAAATGAATGCCCCTTGCACGGCCGCGGGCGCTGCTAGTTCGGCCTTGGCGAACGCTTGATGCACGCACGCCGCTATGATCTGAGCATTCAATTCGCGGTTGGCTGATCCCAAGTATTGCGCTGCGTTCCTCACTGTAATCTCGCCGTGGATATCGTTTGTCGCCCCGAGTAGTGCCGCTGCGCGCCCCCACCATCTGTTCACGTCTGCGGTGATCGGGCCGTTGGCTAGGTCGGGCATTTCAGCGATTAGCTGACCAAGCTGCAGGTACAGTGCTTCAGGGGTGAGCGTCACGACCGACTTAACCCTCTACGCGCTCTCTGGCCGCTACCGCTTCCGACGTCCGGCGCGATCGACCAGCGGCCTTGTTGCGTTGTAGTCGGCCGCGGCGCGATCGGCGGCTTCTGTGGGTGACAGCTTTCGAATGTAGAAATTGCGCCACGTGCGCTCGCGGACGTTCGTCCTGATGCCGTGCCGCTGGATCAGGTCCGCAGCGGCCGCGTCCTTCCAACTGGCGTAGGTCGGCGGCGTGGGCGTTCTCGCGCTCGTCGTCGTCTTGTCGCGCGCCACGTCAGTTCGCCAGCTCGGTTATGCCCGAGATCAGGAAACCGACACCGAGCCCGACGCTGGCCGCGACCGCAATTGCGATCCAGATATCGCCACCTCCTTTGGCAAAGGACTTCATCTGCCCATCGCGATCGGGGAGGCTGAACCACAACCCGGCAAAGGACGCGACGAATAAAACTGCCCCGGCGAACAATTGAAACATGACCTACCCCGCTTCCTCGAGCTTCGCCCACACCAGCCACTTGCGAAAATTCGTCTGAAACTGCGCCTTGGCCTCGCCGAGCGTCGGCGCACGCCCGCTCGTGGAGATCCCGGCATGACACGCGCCGAGGATCGTGATGGACCAGTACCAGCGGAGCTCGGGCAACGTGTGCCGGTCCTCGTAGATGCGCCCGATGTCACGACCGCCCTCGTAGACGACGCAATCGAACCAATCCGCATAGGCGGGGGAGGACAGGCCGGTCTTACGCATACTCAACGACATGGGGGCCAGATGATAGCACAGTGCCGAAAGCATACGAAGGGAGCAGCCACACCAGCTCCGGCCAAGAGTTCTGACCGCAATTGGAAGAAGTGTCAGCGCGAGGTTGCAAACGAGAGCGCCCCGCTTATTACCCTTGGCTTCTTACTTCTCGCCCCTGTGCTCATACAGTTCAGCTAAATGCTTTTCCGCCAATGCGATCAGCCGATCCCGGCCTGCGTCCGACCCACGCCTGCGATGCGACTCAAGATCCTCAAGTTCTCCAACTACGACCTCAGTTATTTTGTCGACCAATGCCTCGGCCCGCCTTTCCTCTTCTTGATCACTAATTGCACCCTCGCCTCGCGTTAGCCGGTGGTTAGCCTAGCCTCCCTGCCCTATCGTTCGAAAATTCGAAAACGGCTAAGTCATTGATTTTATTGGCGCGCTCGGAGGGATTCGAACCCCCGGCCCCCAGATTCGAAGTCTGGTGCTCTATCCAGCTGAGCTACGAGCGCAGCGCAGGCCGCAGCAGTGGAAGCCGATTTCGCGGACGCAATCAAGCCTGCTCGAATCGTCTCCAGTCCGCTGGAGCGCCACACGATCCTCGCGGCGATCCTGTCAGTTGCA
Organism: uncultured Alphaproteobacteria bacterium; assembly: GCA_963840535.1. Classification (GTDB taxonomy): domain Bacteria; phylum Pseudomonadota; class Alphaproteobacteria; order Rhizobiales; family Xanthobacteraceae; genus VAZQ01. The sequence continues at coordinate 88,301 of CAWIZJ010000043.1, read as the reverse complement.
GCCATAGGCGCGCTCGAGCTGGCCGATCTGGGCGATGCGGGTTCGTTCGGCAGGCGTCAATCGCAGGTGACGCTCGTCGCCGACGAAACAGCCGCCATTACCGAAATAGGCGATGGCGCGTGCGGACTTGAAGCAATAGCCGCGGGCTTTGTAGTAGGAGTTTCTCTCAACCCACAATTGTTGGCAGCTCTGGGCGTAGGCGCCCGGAATGTTTGACGCCGAAGTCACCGCGGCCATCAGCATTGCCGCCGCAGTCACCGGGAAGCGCATTGCGATTCCTCCACCGTTGGGCATGGCGCCAGCATACAAACGGGCGTCGAATTTGGAAGAGACCCCACCCAATGCGCGGGAGAAAATCGCCCCGAGCGAGGGTTGCCGGATGCAAGGCAACGAGGGCCGCCATCCCGGCGCGCGCGGCGCGCGCGACATGCTATGACGTCGATCCAACGACAAGAGAGCTACAATGGCAATTCCCGACCTGCCATCCTTCACCAGGCTGCTCGGAGTGAACGTTCTCCACCGCTCGTCAGAGCGCACCGAGGCCGAGCTTACGGTACGCGAGGAGCTGTGCAACCGCGGTGGCGTGCTGCATGGCGGCGCCGTCATGGCATTGGGCGATACGCTCGGAGGCATGACCGCGGGTAGCAGCCTGCCTGCCGGCGGCCGCACGGCGACCATCGAGAGCAAGACCAATTTCTTTGCCGCCGTTCCACTTGGCGATGTGGCCCGTGCCGTCTGCATTCCGCTGCATCGCGGACGCACCACCATCGTGCTCGAGACCCGCATCACCCGTGGCGACGGCAAGCTTGCCGCCATCGTGACCCAGACCCAGCTGATCTTCGATCGCGCGGACTGAGCAGCGGCGGCCGCCGGCCGTCGAGGCTCGGCGGTGGCGCCATCCCCGAGCTCCACGCCGAGGAACCTGCGGGCGGCCCAATCGGTTATCCGGGCACGGAAGCAGAACGGGAGATGACCATGACGGACCCCCGAGACTTCGAGCGACGAATGAACCTGGAGCACAGGACTGAAATCCAGCCCGGGACGGATTCCCCTACCCCTTGGGGATGGATTGCCGGCGCCTTGTTCATCATCGCGATCCTGGCGCTGATTTTCACCAGCAGCGAAGCCACCCGCACCACCAGCACCGATGTCAGCCCGCCCGCGACGACCGGGATGGCGCCGAAGCCGACCCCTCCCACTGTCCCGCCATCGCCCGGCAGGTAGCGGCTCTCATCGACTTCGGTACCCCGGGCGGAGCGACCGGGGTGCCCGACCGGAATGTGCGGCCTGGACGACGCCGCGTAGCCGGCGAGCGAGCCGCTACGCGACCGCCGAGGGCTCCCGGGCGATGGCGAGTTCGGCACGTACGACCGCGACGCTTCCCGGTAACGCCCAGGCGGACGACGTTGACCGTGCCGGAATATTCCGGCGAGCCCGAATAGTAGGCGGCGACGCTGCCCACCTTGGCTGCCCGATTCCAGTGCCCGAGGGCGACATAATCAGCGGCGGTAGCCGCGAGCTCGTCGTCGCCGATAAGCCAGGAAGGGCGCAACCGGGTCGTTCGGTCGGGAACGGGCACGTAGTGCCCGTGCGCCATCGCGATCTGCCAACGGGTGGAGCGCGGTCGCGGTCGCTCGAACGGAATCATATCCCCGTAATCCAGGTGCGGCCGCCCCCAGATCTCGAGACCGAGATGCGGGAAGGCGATGGCTTCATCGTGGGTCACGCCGAGCACGTGAAGATTTTCGAGCGCGGCCAAGGCGCCGTGGCGATAGACGGCGTCCGGCACTGCCGGATCGTGATTGCCCGGCAACAGCACCACCGGCAATGGTGCCGCCGCAATGACCGCGGCCGCCCGATCGAGCAGATCGATCGGCAGGCGATGACAATCGAAGGTATCGCCGGCAAGCAGGACAGCATCCGCCCCGACGCGCACCGCCGCGCTCAATACGCCGGCGAGGCCGGCCGTGCCGTCCCCTCCATGCAAGCGCGCCGTATAGTCATGATCCACATGCAGATCAGAGCTGTGAACGACCACGACGTCGCGGGTCGGCAAAGTCGTCGCTGGCGGCATCACCCCCGGAACATACGCCTTGGCCCGGCCTTGGCAATCGAAAGCCGGTCCGCCGGCGCGTTGATCGACGCGCGATCAACGACCATGCCGGTAGGCGAGATACCATGCCGCCAAGGCCGGGATGCCGAAGATCGGAACGAGCGCGCCGATCTCGTTGACGATCGGAATGCCGGCGTGCAGGACGCCGACTGCGCCATTGGCGAGTGCGAGCACGAGCCAGAACCAGATGAAGATCGCGGCGCCGGCCGGCCCGGTCCTCCCGACGATACCGGCGCCGAAATAGAACACCGCGAGCAGCATCAGTCCGCCGACCGTGAGCATGAGGATATGCATCGCACCTGTCCGGTCAGTCGACCTTGGCGCCGGAGGCTTTCACCAGCACCGCCCACTTTGGAATCTCCGACTTGAGATAGCCGCGGAGCTCCTCGGGTGTCCCGCCGACGACGTCGATGCCGAGATCGGTCAGCGCCTTGCGCACTTCCGGAGTCGTTCAGCGTCGCAGTGCTGGCGCGATGAAGGGCGGCGACCACCTCCTTCGGCGTGCCCGCCGGCACCACCAGGGCATGCCAGGTCGTCGCCTCGAAGCCCGGAAATCCCGACTCGGCGATGGTCGGGACCTCCGGCAGCACCGCGGTGCGCGCGAGCGTCGTGATCGCAATCGGACGGATCGCGCCACTCTGAATGTGTGGGATCAGCGGCGAGGGTGGATTGAACGCCATCGGCACGTGTCCGCCGATGACGGCCTGCAACGCCGGACCGGTGCCGCGGAACGGAACATGCGTGATGTCGATCTTGGCTTCGATCTTGAGGAGCTCGCCCGCGAGATGAGCCGGCGTGCCATTTCCCCCCGAGCCGAAACTGAGCTTCCCCGGATTGGCCTTCGCATGTGCAATCAATTCGGCGATCGACTTCGCCGGAAGCGAGGGGTGCGCGTAGAGCACATTGGTCTGCGTCCCGATCAGGGTGATCGGCTCGAAATCCTTTTCCGGGTCATAACCGAGGTTCTTGTAGAGGCTGACGTTGATCGCGAGCAGGCTGCCGGTGCCCAACAAGCACGGTGTAGCCGTCCGGCGTCGCGCGCGCGACCGCGGTTCCGGCGATGCCGCCTCCCGCCCCCGCCCGGTTCTCGATCACGAGCGGCTGCTTGAGCACCTGCTCCATTTTCCTGGTCAGAATACGCGCCATCACGTCGCTCGGACCGCCGGGCGCGAAACCGATCATCAGGGTGATCGGCTTGGTCGGATAGTCGGCTGCCGATGCGACGGGCGCGGAGCCAACGAGGACGGCAGCCGCCAGCAGAAAGATGGCTCTCTTCATCGTCTCCTCCATCGCAACTCACGACGTCTTACGACGCAATGAGGTGACCGCGTCCCGTTCTACCTCGCCGGTGCGCCGATCGCGACCGGCCGCACCGGCGATCCCGAGCCGCCTTGCGTCCGCAGCGGAAGGATGATCGTGCAGGACAGCCAGACCTTGTCGCCGGCAAGCGCGCCAAGATTGGCATTCTGGATATTGTGAATGCCCGCCACCGTCAGATTGTGGTGGTGGATTGCAAACGGCAGGCCGGCGGGGGTGCCCGCCGCCGGCGGCGCGTTGCCTTGCAGGAAACCTTCAGCCACCGGATCGGTAAACGGATTGTCGAGCGCCACCAGCACGATCCTCTTCTGCTCGATCAGCTTGGCCGCGTCGTAGGAAAGGCCGGGACCCTTGGTGTAGTAGAATTTCTCCGTGTCCGGGTCTTTCCAGTGATCGCCCCAGCCGGTGTAGATGTAGAGCACGTCGCCGGCCACGAGACCTCGGCTTTCGAGGCCCTGCGCCTTGAGCATCGCCTCGATGTCGGCCGCCGTCACCAACTGACCCGGCTGCATCGGACTGCCCCCGCCGACATGCGCCTTGGCATCGAGCAGAACGCCCGTGGTGACGATCGGAGGTACCTTGTCGATGCCGAGCCTGCGCAGCGGAGAGCTCGGCGTCGGCTTGACGTCGCTCTGCTTGTAGCCGCCGTAGTAGGTCGCATTGCCGGACGGCAGCTCGCCCTTGCCGTCCCATGGCTCCGGCAGCACGGCGAAATGCCCGAGCGCGTCCATCTGCGTGCCCTGCTGGCCGGGATCGCCGCTGACGGTTTCGTCCGCGTTGAAAGCATGCCTGGTGCCCTGGATGCCCACGGTCGGCCTGGCGTTTTCCCGCAGCGGAACTGCGAACGGGGATTGCGGCATGGTGTTCGAACGCACGTGCGACAGCTCGTAGGATTTCGCATCGGCGCGGACGAGATGCGATGCACAGCGCTGCCAGGTGGCAGGGCCGAGCGTATTGGCCATGCCGATCTCGTCGCCGGACGGCCAGGGCGGACGGTCTTGCGCCGCGACCGAATGCAGGCAGAGGGCGAGCGCGCATGCCATTTCACAGACTCGAAGGAACCTGCGAGTACCGGCCGCTAGAAGGTTCATGTGGTCCTCCTGGAACTGAAGGTTATACTATCAGGTTTCAGTTTCATCGCGTTTGCAACTACTTCGATACCGCGGCGGTCCACTGAAACGAGCACGACATGTTCTCGACCGAGATCCTGTTCTATGTCGCGCTCGGCTTCGCCGCACAATTGATCGATGGCGCGCTCGGCATGGCCTACGGCTTGATCGCCACCTCGGCGCTGCTTGCGACCGGCACGCCACCGGCGCTCGCCAGCGCGAGCGTTCATGCCGCCGAGATCGTCACCACCGGGCTCGCCGGAGCTTCGCACGTCTGGAACAGAAACGTCGACTGGGCCTTGTTCAAGCGGCTCGCGCCTGCCGGAATAGCCGGCGGGGTGCTCGGCGCCTATGTTCTGGTCGAGCTTCCCGAGGACGTGGTCAAGGCCTTCGTCACGGTCTATCTCCTCACCATGGCCGCCGTGATCGCGCGGCGCATCCTGGTCGGCAAGAAGGCGCGCACGCAGACCGCTGCCCAGCGGGAGCGGATGATCCCTACCGTCCCGCTCGGCGCCAGTGGCGGCTTCCTCGACGCGGTGGGCGGCGGGGGCTGGGGGCCGATCGTGACCACCTCGCTGATCGCGCGTGGTGATCAGCCACGCCACAGCATCGGGTCGGTGTCACTGGCGGAGTTCCTCGTCACGATATCGATCTCACTCGCATTCCTCACTGCGCTCGACCTATCCGCATACGGTCTCGTGGTTCTCGGCCTCATTGTCGGCGGCGCACTGGCGGCACCGCTGGCGGGCATTCTCAGCCGCATTCTGCCGGCTCGCACGCTCATGATCATGGTCGCTGTCGTGGTCGCGACGCTCGCTCTCACCAGCCTGGTGCGCCTCATCTGGCGAATGACCGGCGGGTGAACCTCCGGACGGACCGACGAGCCTTCTGCTGACCGGCAACGCCATGCCGGGATCCGATGCCGCGTCACAGCGGCAGATTGTCGTGCTTGCGGGCCGCGACCTCCACCCGCTTGCCCCGCAACATGGCGAGGGCGCGAATGATGCGGGCGCGCGTGGCATGCGGCCTGATCACGTCGTCGATGTAGCCGCGCTCGGCGGCGACGAACGGCGACAGGAAGCGGTCCTCGTACTCCTTGGTGCGGGCGGCGATCTTCTCGGCATCGCCGAGATCGGCGCGGAAGATGATCTCGACCGCTCCCTTCGCACCCATGACCGCGATCTGTGCGGTCGGCCACGCGTAGTTGACGTCGCCGCCGACATGCTTCGATGCCATCACGTCATAGGCACCGCCGAATGCCTTGCGGGTGATCACGGTGACGAGCGGCACCGTGCATTGGCTGTAGGCGAACAACAGCTTGGCGCCATGCTTGATCAGCGCCCCGTATTCCTGGTTGGTGCCGGGCAGGAAGCCCGGCACGTCCACGAAGGTGACGATCGGAATGCCGAACGCATCGCAAAACCGCACGAAGCGCGCCCCCTTGCGCGATGCATCGATGTCGAGCACGCCGGCCAGCACCATCGGCTGGTTGGCGACAAAACCCACGGTGCGACCGGCAAGTCGGCCGAAACCGGTGACGATGTTCTTGGCGAACGCCTCCTGCAGCTCGAAGAAGTCGCCCTCGTCCACGACCTTGAGGATCAACTCCTTGATGTCGTAGGGCTTGTTGGGGTGGTCGGGGATCAGGGTATCGAGCGATTTTTCCGCGCGGTCGATATCGTCGTGCGAGGGCCATTCCGGCACGCCGGTTTCATTGTTGGCGGGCAGGAAGTCGATGAGCCGGCGCATCTGCAGCAGGCATTCGACGTCGTTCTCGTAGGAGCCATCGGCGATTCCGGATCTCGACGTGTGCACCAAGGCGCCGCCGAGCTCTTCGGCGGTAACCACCTCGTTGGTGACGGTCTTCACCACGTCGGGACCGGTGACAAACATGTAGCTGGTGTCGCGCACCATGAAGATGAAATCGGTCATGGCCGGCGAGTAGACGTCGCCTCCCGCGCACGGCCCCATGATGACGGAAATCTGCGGGATCACGCCGGAAGCCACGACGTTGCGCTTGAAAACCTCCCCGTAACCGCCGAGCGCCGCCACGCCTTCCTGGATGCGGGCGCCGCCGGCGTCGAACAGGCCGACAATGGGGGCGCGTCCCTTCATGGCCATGTCCTGGATCTTGATGATCTTCTGGGCATGCGCCTCGGAGAGGGAGCCGCCGAATACGGTGAAATCCTTTGCAAAGGCGAATATGGTGCGGCCATTGACCGTGCCCCAACCGGTGACCACCCCGTCGCCCGGTATCCGGCTCTTTTCCATGCCGAACTCCGCCGAGCGATGCTCGACAAAGGTATCGAATTCCTCGAACGAGCCCTTGTCCATGAGCAGCTCGAGGCGCTCGCGCGCGGTCAATTTGCCGCGCTTGTGCTGGGCGTCGATCCGGGCGTCGCCGCCGCCCTTGCGCGCCCGCAACCGGCGTTCCTCGAGCCTTTCGAGAATGTCCTTCATGGCCGCCCGCTACCCGCTCACCACCGGCGCAAAATCCATAGCATGCATCGGTTTTTGAGGTTAAGATTTCCTCTTGACTCTTTCCTCCGCGCAAGAGTTTTCGAGGGGAGCAAGACATGCCCAAGGGTGTCCGCTACAAAGCATTCCGCTACTTCGTCGCCGCACTGGCTCTCGCGGTCGTCGCAGCCATTGTGCCTGCGACCGCGCAATTCCCCCCCGCTCCCGAAGACCCGCCGGCCGGGACGCCGAAAGGCAAGAAGGGGGCTGCGGCGGCAGGGCCCAACGTGACCGGGACCTGGGTCGGCGAGCTCAGTCAGGTCGGCAGCCAAACGCCCTACAAGTTCGAGATCGCGATCACCGCGCGAGGAGCGGAGACCAAATATCCTGACCTCGACTGCGTCGGGAAGCTCACCCGTACCGGCTCGTCGAAATCCTACGTCTTCTTCGTCGAGGTCATCACCAAGGGCCAGGCCGACAAGGGCGGCCGTTGTCCGGACGGTACCATCACCGTCGCGCGGCAGGGCAACGATCTGGCGGTCGGGTGGTTCGGGAGCTTTCAGGACACGACCGTCGTCGCCTACGGGGCACTGAAGAAGAAATAAGCCGGCGGGAGCACTTCTCGTCCTCGCCGGGTCTGGGCGCTAGAGTGTGTTTGCAGCACCAGAGCCGCTGCCTGCATCTCCGCGAAGCGGTAGCGGCGCCGCTCCAGCGCCAGCGGATCGCGCCCCCACTGATCCATGTTCCAGTCCTCGTCGACGTGCGCCGCGGCCCAGGCCTCGTCGATCGACAAGGCGCCGCCGGCGAATGCCAGCGCAATCAGGGCGGAGCCGGTCAGCGTGGTGACCGCGTGGAGCGCGCCGAGGCGCCAGGGATGGCGCGGGATCGCCGCTCCGGCGGCTGTGAGGGCCTGTCGAGACTGCGCCCGGTAGATGAGCCCCTGTGCCGGCATGAAACGTGCGCCGAACGCAGCTTGCGCAAAGGCGAGGACGGGGTCCCAAGCGTCGGCTTGCCGTGCAACCAAGCCATCGGGACCGGCTGCGCGATAAAGGACGAGGTCCGAGGCGATGTATTTTTCGATTTCCGCAGAGACCGCCGAAGCCGCGTCGGCCACCCCGTCGATGATGGTGTTGGCGAGCCGGGTGAGCGGCATGCTCGCGGGATCGATGAACTCCAACTGTTGCTCCCATTCGGCGGCCAGCGCCGCGGCCAAGGCCGGCTCCGGTGCCGCCAGCGTGCGACGGGCGGGGGTCTTGACCGGACGGCCGTCGACGACGACGCGAAAACTGCCGTCTCCCTCCTCGACGCCAACGCACCGATAGAAACGTCGCCGCAATTGTGGGCGCATGGCGCGGCGGACCGCCTCGGCCGGATCGAGCGGCTGGCTTACGAAAATGTCCTCGAACAGATCGCGCATAGCCTCAACATGGATCGCGGCGGCCGATCCCGCAATGATCCTCGCTGGCCGACGGGCCTTTCTAGCAGCGGTGTGCACCAGCCGCTGTGCACCCGACCTTGTTGGAGCGATCGCTTTCGCGGATGATGACGTCCACCGAACATAGAAAGGCAGAGCGAGGACGAATGAGATTCGGCGTTTTCGACCATCTCGATCGCAACGAGGCTCCCTTGCACGACTTCTACGAGCAGCGCCTGAAGCTGGTCGAAGTTTACGATCGCGGCGGTTTCTATTCGTATCATACCGCCGAGCATCATGCGACGCCGCTCGGCCTCGCCGCCTCGCCCAGCGTGTTCCTGGCCGCGGTCGCCCAGCGCACGCAAAACCTGCGCTTTGGGCCGTTGGTCTATACGCTGCCGCTCCACCATCCGCTACGGGTGGTCGAAGAGATTTGCATGCTCGACCAGATGAGCGGTGGCCGTTTCGACCTGGGCGTCGGTCGCGGCATCTCGCCGATCGAGACCGCCTATTTCGGCGTCAACCCGGATCACCGGCAGAAAATGTATCTTGAAGCGCTGGAGATCGTGCGTCGGGCATTGACCGGTCGGACCCTCACGTTTCACGGCGAATTCTACGATTATGCCGACGTGCCGATGGAGCTCGAGCCCTTCCAGAAACCGCATCCGCCGTTCTGGGCAGGCGCCGGTACGCCGGACGGCGCCGAAGCCGCGGGCCGCAACGGCTTCAATCTGGTGGCCAATGCACTCACCGCGCAGATCCGGGTCATGACCGACCGCCATCGCGCGGCCTGCAAGACGTCGCAACCGCACGCCGTCCCCTTCCTCGGCCTCGCGCGCTTCGTGATCATGGGCGAGAGCGACGAGGAAGCGTTGACCATCGCGCGGCGCGCCTATCCGCTGTGGCATCGGCACTTCCATCACCTTTTTCGGATGCACGGCACCAGTCCCGCCGGCGGCGACCGGCCGCCGCAATTCGACCAGATCAGGGACGGCGGACGCGGCATCGCAGGCTCGCCGGCGACCGTCATCCGCATGATCAAGTCGCAGATGGAGGAGGCCGGCACCAACTATTTCGTCGGACAGTTCGCGTTTGGCGACCTCACGCCGAGCGAGGTGATGCGCACCGTCGATCTTTTCACGCGCGAGGTCATGCCGGCGCTCGAAGCAATTTGAAGCCCTGTAGCAAGGCACCCAACACCTGCGGCGCAATTCGCAACACGCGGCGTTTGAACACCCTGACACATCAGCACCCGTCGCACTGGATCGCACGATCTTGCATCGCAGCAAACGGCAGTCGAATATAACGACGCAAAATCAATTACTTACCAGATACGACCGATCGTGCGGAACTTTGACTCCCCGACGGGCGGCTACGCTGCATCGCGATAGCGATGCAAACCGCAAATCCGCGTCATGTCGAATGTACCGGTGGAATTCCGAGGGACGCTCCACTACTATCCGCGCCGGATTCGGCGGACCCAAGCGCCGGACCGCGGAGGAGGACCGAAGACCGGCCGACGCTTGATCGCGCAGGTTCTGAGGAGCGCAGCAGGCGTGCGTGCAGAGGAGTAGATGAAACCCACCGACATTTCGGCGCCCGACTACTTCCACAAGGTCGTGGATTGCCAGTGGGCGTGTCCGGCGCACACGCCGGTCCCCGAATACATCCGCTTGATCGCAGCAGGCCGCTACGGCGATGCCTACATGGTCAACTGGAAGTCCAACGTGTTCCCCGGGATCCTCGGGCGCACCTGCGACCGGCCGTGCGAGCCGGCATGCCGGCGTGGCCGCGTCGAGAAAGAGCCGGTTGCGATCTGCCGCCTGAAGCGGGTCGCCGCCGATTTCAAGGATGATATCCGCGACCGGCTGCCCAAGCCGCCGACCGCGAGGAACGGCAGGCGCGTTGCGCTGGTGGGTGGCGGGCCGGCTTCGCTTACCGTCGCACGCGACCTCGCTCCGCTCGGCTACCACTGCGTGGTGTTCGATCAGGATCCGCAGGCGGGGGGCATGATCCGCACGCAAATTCCGCGCTTCCGGCTGCCGGAATCCATCATCGATGAGGAATGCGATTACATCCTCGATCTCGGCGTCGAGTTTCGCGGCGGCAAGCGCATCGACAGCCTGAAGGAGCTGCTTGCCCAGGGGTGGGATGCCGTTTTCGTCGGGTCGGGCGCGCCGCGTGGCCGCGATCTCGACATTCCCGGACGCAAGGAGGCCGCCGCCCACGTTCATATCGGTATCGATTGGCTCTCGAGCGTCTCCTTCGGCCACGTCACCAAGATCGGAAAGAGGGTCATCGTTCTCGGAGGCGGCAACACTGCGATGGATTGCTGCCGTTCCTCGCGCCGTCTCGGCGGCGAAGACGTGAAAGTCATCGTGCGCTCCGGCTTCGAGGAGATGAAGGCATCCCCCTGGGAGAAGGAGGATGCCATGCACGAGGACATTCCGATTCTCAATTTTCTCGTGCCGAAGGAATTCACCCACGACAACGGCGTGCTAACCGGCGTCGTGTTCGAGAAGGTGAAGGCCGAATACGACGCCAAGGGTCGGCGCAACCTGGTGCCAACCGGCGAGCCTGATCAGCACATCCCCTGCGACGATGTACTGGTCGCAGTCGGCCAGGAGAACGCCTTTCCCTGGATCGAGCGCGACATCGGCATCGAGTTCGACAAGTGGGACATGCCCAAGGTCGATCCCAAGACCATGGCCTCGACCCATCCGCGAGTATTCTTCGGCGGCGACGCGGCGTTCGGACCGAAGAACATCATCTGGGCGGTTGCCCACGGTCACGACGCCGCGCTTTCAATCGACAAGATTTGCTCGGGCGAGGACATCGACGACCGACCGCTGCCGATGGTCGAGATCGTCAGCCAGAAGATGGGTATCCACGAATGGAGCTACGACAACGACATCGTGGTCGACCGGCGTTACCGGGTGCCCCTGCGCGACAAGGTCGTGGCGCTGCGCGATATCAAGGCCGAGGTCGAGCTCGGTTATGACGTCGATCTTGCGCTCAAGGAGGCCTATCGTTGCCTCAATTGCGATGTGCAGACCGTCTTTACCTCGTCGCTCTGCATCGAGTGCGACGCCTGCGTCGATATCTGCCCGATGGACTGCATTACCTTCACGTCCAACGGAGAAGAGGCCGATCTGCGCACGCGCCTGAAGGCGCCCGCCCCCAACGTCACGCAGGATCTCTATGTCGCCAACGATTTGAAGACCGGCCGCGTCATGGTCAAGGACGAGGACGTCTGCCTGCACTGCGGGCTATGTGCCGAGCGCTGTCCGACCGGCGCATGGGACATGAAGAAGTATCTCATCGATATGACGCATGCGGATGATCTATGTCGCATAAAGCATCAATCAGCAGCGTAAACGACTTCGTCGTCCGATTCGCCAACGTCAACGGCTCGGGCTCCGCCAGCGCCAACGAGCTGTTCGCCCGCTCGGTATTGCGCATGGGCGTCCCGGTGGCCCCGCGCAACATCTTCCCGTCCAACATCCAAGGCTTGCCGACCTGGTACGAGGTGCGAATCTCGGAAGCCGGTCACCTGGGGGCGCGCGGCGGCACCGACCTCATGGTCGCAATGAACCCGCAGACCTGGGACAAGGACGTGGCGGGCGATCGAACCGGGCGGCTACTTGCTCTACGATTCCACAAAGCCTCTCCCGCAGTCCAAGTTCCGCAACGACATCACCGTCATCGGCATTCCCCTCACCGCCATCTGCAACCGTGAATATACCGATCCCCGCCAGCGCCAGCTGTTCAAGAACATCATCTACGTGGGCGCGCTCTCGGCGTTGCTCGACATGGATCTCGGGGCCATCGAGCAACTCATCGGCGAGCAATTCAAATCGAAGGAGAAGCTGATCGGCGCCAACGTTCATGCGCTGCATCTCGGCCGCGACTGGGCGCTGATGAACCTGCAGTGCCCGATCGGATTGCGGTTGCGCCGCGCCGACAAGGTGGGAGACCGCATTTTCGTCGAGGGCAACTCGGCCGCGGCGCTGGGCGCGGTCTATGGCGGGGCCTCCGTGTGCGCCTGGTATCCGATCACGCCGTCCTCCTCGCTGGCGGACGCCTTCACCGGCCATTGCCGGCGGCTGCGGATCGATCCTGCGACCAGGAAGGCGAAATACGCCATCGTGCAGGGGGAGGACGAGCTGGCCTCGATCGGCATCGTGATCGGCGCCGCCTGGAACGGCGCACGCGCGTTCACGGCGACTTCGGGTCCGGGCATCTCGCTGATGCAGGAATTCCTCGGCTTGGCCTATTTCGCCGAAATTCCCGCAGTCGTGTTCGACGTGCAGCGCGCCGGCCCTTCGACCGGGATGCCGACCCGCACCCAGCAATGCGACCTGATCTCGTGCGCCTATGCCTCGCACGGCGACACCAAGCACGTGCTGCTGTTCCCGGAGGACCCGGCCGAAGCGTTCGAGTTCGGTGCCGACGCGTTCGACCTTGCCGATCGGCTGCAGACACCCATCTTCGTCATGCTCGATCTCGATATCGGCATGAACCATCGCCTGTGTCGCCCGCTGGCCTGGAACGACGACCGCAAGTACGACCGCGGGAAGGTGATGACTGCCCCCGATCTCGATGCCGGCAGGGATTTCGGCCGCTATCTCGACGTCGACGGCGACGGCATACCCTATCGCACTTATCCCGGCACCCATCCGACCAAGGGCTCGTTCTTCACTCGCGGCACATCGCGCGACCGCTATGCCCGCTATTCCGAGGAAGGCGCGGTCTACGCCGACAACATGCAGCGGCTCGTCCGCAAGTTCGAGACAGCGAAGGACCTGGTGCCGCGACCGCTGCGCAGCAATTCCAGCAAGCCGACCCGCTACGGCGTGATGTATTTCGGCTCGACCGCGCCGGCGATGAGCGAGGCGATCCAGATGCTCGAAGCTCAGGGGCATCATCTCGACATGTTGCGGGTGCGCGCGTTTCCGTTCCACCACTCCGTCGACGACTTCATCACCGACCATGACTTCGTATTCGTGGTCGAGCAGAACCGCGACGCGCAACTTCGCCTGCTGATCATGAACGAATGCGCCATCGATCCCGCGCGGCTGGTGCCGATACTCCACTTCGACGGCACGCCCATCACCGCCCGGTTCATTGCAGGCGCGATCGGTGACCGCCTAGACGCCATGAAGGTCACCCCGTTGCGCAAGGTGGTATCATGACCTATATCGCCAAGCCGAAATTCCACCATCCCAGCCTGCCGAAGAACGCGCTCGGCTACACCCACCGCGACTACGAAGGCAAGATTTCCACGCTGTGTGCCGGCTGCGGCCACGATTTCGATCACCGCAGCGATCATCGAGGCGTGCTTCGAGCTGTCGATCGAGCCGCACCGCGTCGCCAAGATTTCCGGGATCGGCTGTTCGTCCAAGACCCCCGACTACTTTCTCAACGCCTCGCACGGCTTCAATTCGGTGCATGGCCGCATGCCCTCGGTGCTCACGGGCGCCAACCTCGCAAATCGAGACCTGATCTATCTCGGCGTGTCCGGCGACGGCGATTCGGCCTCGATCGGACTGGGCCAGTTCGCTCATGCCATGCGGCGGGGCGTGAACATGGTGTACGTCGTCGAGAACAACGGAGTCTATGGTCTCACGAAGGGTCAGTTCTCCGCCACCGCCGATCGCGGCTCGAAATCGAAGCGCGGCGTGATCAACGCCGACAGCTCGATCGATCTGGTCGCTATGGCGCTGCAGCTCGGGGCGACATACGTCGCGCGCGGCTTCTCGGGTGACAAGAGCCAGCTGGTGCCGATCATCAAGGCGGCGATCGAGCACCAGGGAGCGGCATTCATCGACGTGATCTCACCCTGTGTCGCGTTCAACAATCACGAGGGTTCGACCAAGAGCTTCGACTATGTGCGCGAGCACAACGAGGCGGTTAACCGGCTCGACTTCATCACCGGGCGGACACCGATCACGGTCAGCTACGAGCCTGGCTCGGTCGAGATCGTCGAGCAGCACGACGGTTCCAAGCTCGTGCTCAAGAAGGTGGCTGCCGACTATGATCCTCACGACAGGCTCGGAGCGATGAACTTCCTGCAACGGCATGCGGCCAAGGGGCAGGTGGTCACCGGGCTGCTCTACGTCGATCGCGAGCCCGAGGATCTGCATCGGCATTTCAATACGGTGGATGCACCCCTCAACTCGCTCACCGAGAAGGAGCTGTGCCCGGGCTCGACGGCGCTGGAAAGGATCAACGCCAGCCTGCGCTAGCTGCTACGCCAGCCTGCCAGCCCGGCTTGACGCGATTTCCGCCCGGACAGTCGAAGGTTGTCTTTGCCAGCCCTATTGATCCGGCGCATCGACGATCGGATCGTAGCGGTTGTCGTCGAACCCGATCAGATTCCACGATTGCCGCATGTGCGCAGGCAATGGCGCGGTCACGTCGATCGACCCGCCGCGCGGGTGCGGCGCCACGATGCGACGCGCCAGGAGATGCAGACGATTCTGCATGCCTCCCGGCAACTGCCAGTTCTCCTTCGTGAAGTACTTGGGATCGCCCACGATGGGATGCCCGATATGCGCCATGTGGGCGCGCAGCTGGTGGGTGCGGCCGGTCACCGGCTTGAGCGACAGCCAGGCGAGCTGACGTGCCGCGGTATCCACCACCGCGTAGTACGTCACTGCGTGGCTGGCGCCCTCCTCGCCGTGACGAGCAATGCGCATGAACGAATCGTCCTCGCGTTCCTCCTTGGCAAGGAACGTTGAGATCTTGCCCTGGCGCGGCTTGGGCACGCCGGCGACCAGTGCCCAGTAGATTTTCCGGGCCGAGCGTGAGCGGAAGGTCTTCGCCAGCGCCGAGGCCGCAAAGCGCGTCTTGGCGACCAGGAGGCAGCCGGCCGTGTCCTTGTCGAGCCGATGCACCAGACGCGGGCGCTGGCCCTGCTCGTCCCGCAACGCCTCGAGCATCCCGTCGAGGTGGCGCGTGGTGCCGGAGCCGCCCTGGACCGCCAGTCCCATCGGCTTGTCGAGCACCAATACGTCGGCATCCTCGTGCAGCGTGATCGAGCGCAGAAACTCCCGGATCTCGGTATCGGCGTCGCCTCCCGATCGTCCGCGGCATCGTTTCGTCCAAGCGCAGCGGCGGGATGCGCACCGCCTGACCGGCGATGAGGCGTTGCTTCGACTGTGCGCGTCGGCCGTTCACCCGCAACTCGCCCTTCCGGACGATGCGCTGGATGTGGGAGAATGAAAGTCCCGGAAAACGCGCCTCGAGAAACCGGTCGACGCGCATCCCGGCTTCGTCCGGACCGACCGCGAGGGTCTGCACGCCGTGGCTCTCCGCTGGTTCGCTGCCGGCGTGGTTGCGGGCGCGGCGGCCGTCCTCGCTCTGCATCGGCGGCGCGGCCGCCGGTGTCGGCGCGCCGCGCCGCGATGGGGTGCGCCGGTCGGCCATGTTGCCGCGGGCCGGCGATCTGCCGTCCTCCGCCGGGCTGTCTCGGACCGCCTCGCCTCAACTCGGCCTCCAGTCATCGCTGCTTGCACGCCTGCACATCCACTGCCGCGTAGCGACGGTCACGGACAGCGCCACAGGACTTCCGGCGGCGCACCCGACCAGTCGAGCACGAGTTGCTCCCTCTGCTTCTGCAGCTTGATCGCAACGTTTCCCGCGGCGCCATCCGCCCAGCAGCGCGCATCGATATGCCGGGTATCGCGCACGAGGTAGCTCGTCCGGACCACACAAGCGGCCTCGCGCCACCGCAACGAAAGCGGGGTGACCACCAGCACCGGCCCGGAACCCGGCTCGTTCCGGCAGCTTCCGCACATCGCCCGCCCAACGGCCGTCGAACGAATCAGCAGCCCGTGTGGACGCAGGCAAAGCGAGCGCGCCAGTAGCACGGCTCGCATCATCGCTGCCCGCGCTCCCGCCTGAGCTTCGCCCAATGCTCCAGCCGTCTCCTGATCTCACGCTCGAATCCCCGCTCGGGCGGATCGTAGAACATCTGCCGGCCGAGTTGCTCAGGGAAGTAGTTCTGGCCCGAAAAAGCGTCGGGCCCGTCGTGATCGTACTCGTAATTGGCGCCGTAGCCTTCGGACCGCATCAGCCTGGTCGGCGCGTTGAGGATATGCTTGGGCGGCAGCAGTGAGCCCGCCTCCTGCGCGGTGCGCATGGCCGCTCCGAATGCGGCGTAAGCGGCATTCGATTTGGGCGCGGTGGCCACGTAGATCACCGCCTGCGCAATCGCCAATTCACCCTCCGGGCTTCCCAGGAAGTCGTAGGCATCCTTGGCGGCGTTGCAGATCACCAGCGCTTGCGGGTCGGCCAGTCCGATATCTTCGACCGCCATGCGAACGACCCGGCGGGCGATATAGAGCGGGTCCTCGCCCGCGTCCAGCATGCGGCAGAGGTAGTACAGAGCGGCGTCGGGATCCGATCCGCGCACCGATTTGTGCAGGGCGCTGATCAGGTTGTAGTGGCCATCCTGACTCTTGTCGTAGATCGGGGCGCGACGCTGGACCACCTCCAGCAATTTGGCCGGATCGAAGATCTCCTCGTCTCTCGCCGCTCGCCACACCTCCTCGGCCAGCGTCAACGCGGCGCGGCCGTCGCCATCCGCCATCTGGATCAACGAGCGACGCGCTTCGGGGTCGAGCGGAAGCAGTCGGCCCTCGATCGTTTCCGCGCGCGCGAGCAGTTTCCCGATCGCATCGGCATCGAGCGGCCGAAAGACCAATACGCGTGCCCGCGACAGGAGCGGCGCGATCAGCTCGAACGATGGATTCTCGGTCGTGGCACCGATAAGGACGATGGTGCCGTCCTCCATGACAGGCAAGAACGAATCCTGTTGCGCACGGTTGAAACGATGAATCTCGTCGACGAAGAGCAGGGTTCCCCTGCCGGTCTCGCGCCGCGCGCGCGCACCGTCGAAAACTTTCTTTAGATCGGCGACGCCGGAAAAGATCGCAGAGATCTGCTCGTAGTGCAGTTCGGTCGCGCCCGCGAGCAATCGGGCCACGGTCGTTTTGCCGGTTCCCGGGGGGCCCCAGAATATCAGCGAGCCGAGCGTGCGGGTGTCGAGCAAGCGCGACAGCGCACCGTCGGGGCCGAGCAGGTGATCCTGGCCCATCACCTCCGACAATCGTGTCGGCCGCAGTCGGTCGGCCAGCGGACGTGGTACCCCCTGCTCGAGCCCCGCCGCTGCGAACAGGCTGGTCCCCCCAGGCCCGGCGCGGGTCATCATCCACGCAGCTCCAGGGACATCTGTTGCCCGCCGCGTTTGATGGTGATGCTCCAGCGCCTATTCTGCTGCCCCGTGATCCGTTCGAGATCCCGGGTCTTGGCGATCTTGGCATTGTTGACGGAAACGACGAGATCGCCCCGCTTGAAGCCGAGGTTTTGCGCCGGCGAGCCGCCGGCGACGTCGACGATCACGACGCCCTGCATGGTTGGGTCGATCCGCAAGCTGTCGGCCAACGCGGGCGACAAGTTCGATACTTTTGCACCCTGGAACGGCGAGGGCGTGTCGATCAGCAGCTCGTCGTGCGACGTCTCCGGCGCCGCCTGCAGCGCCACGTTCAGCGTCATCTCCTTGCCAGCCCGCATGATGCCGACGCGTGCGCTACCGCCGATCCCCTTCGTGGCGAATTGGTAGTCGAACGCGTTCGGGTCCTCGACCGGCTGTCCGTCGATGGCGACGATCAAGTCACCC
The DNA here is from genome assembly GCA_963840535.1 of uncultured Alphaproteobacteria bacterium. Taxonomy (GTDB): domain Bacteria; phylum Pseudomonadota; class Alphaproteobacteria; order Rhizobiales; family Xanthobacteraceae; genus VAZQ01. The sequence continues at coordinate 70,206 of CAWIZJ010000043.1, read as the reverse complement.
GTTTTCAGCCCGGCTCGCACCGCCGGGCTCGCGCTCGTCACGGCGGCGATCAGCGCGCCGGACGGGCGCTTCAGACCAAGACCCTCGGAGATGTCGGGGGTCACCGCCTGCAGGCGGGCGCCAAGCCACGGCCGCATGACCGTGGAACCGCCGCTCTTCGCCGAAGCCACGACCACCTTCACCATGTTGGCGGGAATTGCGAATCCGATACCCTGCGAGCCACCGGAGCGCGAGAAGATCGCAGTGTTGATGCCCACGATCCGCGCACCGAGATCCACCAGCGCTCCGCCCGAATTGCCTGGATTGATGGCCGCGTCGGTCTGGATGAAGAACTGGTAGTCGGTGATGCCGACCTGGGTACGGGCCACCGCCGACACGATGCCATGGGTCACGGTCTGGCCCACCGCAAACGGATTGCCGATGGCGAGCACCACGTCGCCCACCTGCAAGGCATCGGAGTCCGTGAATTCGAGCGCGGGAAAGCGCTCGTTCTGGGCCTTGACGCGCAGCACCGCGAGATCCGAGCGCGCATCCTTGAGCACGATCTCGGCCTCGAACTCGCGCTTGTCGGCGAGGGAGACCTTCACCTGATCCGCGCCCTCGATCACATGATGGTTGGTGACCACCAGGCCCGAGGGATCGACGATGACCCCGGAGCCCAGCGAGCGCTGGACCTGGTCGCGCGGGCCGCCTGGACCCCCGGGGGTGCCGAAGAAGCGCCGGAAGATCGGATCATCGAACAGCGGGTTGCGAACGCTGACCATCTTGGCGGCATAAACATTGACCACTGCGGGCGCCGCGCGCTGAACCACGGGCGCGTAGGACAGGCGAAGCTCGGCCGGCGAGGTCGGGACCCGCCGCTCCTGCGCAAAGGCGGCGAACGTCGTCGTTGCGAGAACGACGAGCATGGCGGTCGCGATGACGGTCTGGCGGCCAGACATGGTCAACCCCGAATTGACGCGGTCAGATATAAGGCCAAGGCTGCGGCAATTGAAGGGCGTGTCCGGCTGTGGACAAGCCCTGGCCGTCAATCCCGAACCGGCGGGCCGCTCCGACCCTTCCCCCTCCGAGGCCGCACGTGCACCAATCCTCCGCCGAACCGGCAGACCGCCCCGCGAGCGCGACCGACGCGGCGGTCATCTACTCGGTCGCTTTCGTCACCGGGGCGATCGTGATGGGTTTCGAAATGCTGGGATCGCGCTATCTCAACCCGTATTTCGGCAGCGGTATCTATACCTGGGCCTCGTTGATCTCGACGGTGCTGTTCGCGCTGACTGCCGGCTATTTCCTCGGCGGCAATCTCGCCGACCGAGCCCCCTCCCCGGCCGTGCTCGCGGCGACCGTGCTGGCCGGGTCGATCTATCTCGTGGCGCTGCCGAGCTTTGCACAGCCGGTTCTCGAGCTGGTGTTGAGGAGCATCGACGACATCCGGGCCGGAAGCCTGATCTCGTCGTTTGCGCTGATGTCCTTTCCAGTGACCATGCTCGGCATGTATTCGCCGTTCGCGATCAGGTTGCTGCTGCGCTCGGCGCGGCATTCCGGCCGCGTGTCGGGTGCCGTCTACGGCATCTCCACCGCAGGATCGATCGTGGGCACGCTGGGCACCACCTTCTTTCTGATTCCAGTCATGGGTTCGCGAAACATCACGCTGACGCTCGGCGCCCTCGGCTTGCTCTCGGGGCTGGCGCTGCTGACGCTGACGCGCCTCGGTCGCCGCCATTCGGCCGCCCTTGTCGCCGTTGCGCTGACCGCGCTCGCGATGCCCGACTGCCGGGCGCACGAGCTGATCGACGAAGGCGTACGTGCAAGCCTGCTCAAGCGTGCAAACGGCCGCATCGCGCATATCGAGACCGAATACAACGACATCTTCATCACCAAGCGCCAAAACCAGCTGGTGATGTCGTTCCAGATCAAGGGCTGGGACTATACCGAATCGGTTGCCAATCTGCTCGACGTCGACGACTTGCCGCTGAGGTATGCGCAGGTGATGACCATTGCGATCGTCTATCCACAGACGCCGAGAAGGATCCTGATGCTGGGGCTGGGCGGCGGGTCGATCTCGACCTATCTCGGCCGCTTCGTGCCGGAGGCCACGATCACCACGGTGGAGATCGATCCCGGCGTGATCACCGCTGCCAAGACCTATTTTGGCCTGCGGGAGACCGAGCGCATGCGCTATCATGCCGGCGACGGGCGGGTGTTCCTCACTCGCAACAGCGAGCCTTACGACCTCATCCTCCTCGATGCCTATCGCGGCGGCTACGTGCCGTTCCATTTGCTCACGCGCGAGTTCTATTCGCTGGTCAAGCAGCGGCTCACTCCTGGAGGCGCCGCCGCCTTCAATGTCCATGACGGCACCAAGCTCTACGTTTCGACGATGAGGACGCTGGGCGAGGTCTTTCCGGCGCTCGACCTCTATCCGACCGGGCTCGGCGAGACCATTGCGGTTGCGACCAGTTCACCGCTCGACAAGCGAGACCCTGGAGCGCAAGGCGACGCACCTGCAACGCCTCCACGGCTTCCGATTTGCGCTGCCGCAAATTCTGCAACGGCGCATGGACAAGCTCCAATCGCAGGCTGCAAAAGGCGATGTCATCACCGACGATTTCGCCCCGGCCGATGTCTACGACGTGATCGGCAAGGACCCGCGCAGGCGCAGGTGAGCCTCCGGGGTGCAGTATCAGCGAGCCCCCGCGGCGCGGAGAATTTCGACTATGGCCGCATAACCCCGCTGCCGGGCGTGAGCGAGTGCACTGACACCATCCCGGTCGGGAATGTCGACGTTGGCCCCGGCCTGCACGAGCAAGCGCACGATCTCGGTATGGTTGGAACCGCCGTCACCCAGCACCACCGCTTCCATGAGCGCTGTCCAGCCGAGATTGTTGACATGATCCCGATCGATCCCGGTGGTAAGCAGCACCTTCACCGTCTCGACGTGGCCGCGGTGGCAGGCCGGGATGAGGGCGGTTCCGCCGAACCGATTGAGGCTATTGAGATCGGGATCCGCCAGCAGCATCAGCTTGAGGATGTCGGCTCGGCCTTCTGCTCCGGCAACCAGAAACGGGGTGTCCTGAATGAAATCCCTGGCATTGACGTCGGCGCCTTCGGTGATCAGCAGACGGGCCACGTCGACGTGATTGCGCTGCGTCGCAGCCAGCAAGGCGGTGCGGCCACGGCCGTCGCGGAAATTGACGCTAACCCCTTCGGCCAGCAGCCGACGGACCACCAGAAGCTCGCCGCGCTCGGCGGCCGACACCAGCGTGTCCTGGGCCGCTGCCGGTTGGCACAGAGCAAGTAGTGCACCCAGCCCAGGCAGGGCGAGCATGAACGCGGACGCAAGCAAAAGGACGGCCGAAGCCGCCCTCGCCTTCCTCCCGGGTTCGATGGCGGGCTGCCCGCTCACGCCGGCGCTGCAGCTTGCGCCTCGGACTCCGGTTTTTGCCTGACACCGGGCCGGAATCCTTGCCTTTTGCCGTGACATCGCGGTCGACGAACTCGATCACCGCCACGGGGGCGGAATCGCCGTAGCGGAAGCCGGCTTTGAGCACGCGGGTGTAGCCGCCGTTGCGCTCCTTGTAGCGAGGACCGAGCACCTCGAACAGCTTCTTGACCATGGCAACGTCCCGCATCTCGGCGATCGCCCGGCGGCGGGCGTGAAGATCGCCGCGCTTGCCGAGCGTGACCAGCTTCTCGACGATCGGACGCAGGTCCTTTGCCTTCGGCAGCGTGGTCACGATCTGCTCGTGCTTGATCAAGGCTGCCGCCATATTGGCAAACATCGCGCGGCGATGCTCGTGCTTGCGGTTGAGCTTGCGATGGGCGTTACCGTGACGCATGTCGGACTCCAGCCAACGGGCAAGGGAGAACAAGAAGGATCAACGCCAATCCACCGTTCGTCCTCCGCTCATCCGGTCCTCAGTAATGATCCTCGAAACGCTTGGCCAGCTCGTCGATATTGTCGGGCGGCCAGCCCGGCACTTCCATGCCGAGATGGAGCCCCATCTGGGCCAGCACTTCCTTGATCTCGTTGAGCGATTTGCGACCGAAATTCGGTGTGCGCAGCATCTCTGCCTCGGTCTTCTGGACGAGGTCGCCGATATAGACGATGTTGTCGTTCTTCAGGCAGTTGGCCGAGCGCACCGAAAGCTCGAGCTCGTCGACTTTCTTGAGGAAGGCCGGGTTGAACTCGAGGTCCGGAATCGCTTCGGCGATCACCTCCTTGCGCGGCTCCTCGAAGTTGACGAAGACGTTGAGCTGGTCCTGCAGAATGCGCGCTGCGTACGCCACCGCGTCGTCGGGGCTGAGCGCGCCATTCGTTTCGATCTGCATGGTCAGCTTGTCGAAGTCGAGGATCTGACCCTCGCGAGTATTCTCGACCTTGTAGGAAACCTTGCGAACCGGCGAGTAGAGACTGTCCACCGGGATCAGGCCGATCGGCGCGTCCTCCGGACGGTTGCGCTCGGTCGGCACGTAGCCCTTGCCGGTGTTGACCGTGAATTCCATGCGGATCTCGGCACCCTCATCGAGCGTGCACAGGATGAGCTCGGGATTGAGCACGACGATGTCGCCTACCGTCTGGATGTCGCCGGCGGTGACCGTGCCCGGACCCTGCTTCTTCACAACCATCCGCTTGGGCCCGTCGCCCTGCATCTTGATGGCGATGTCCTTGATGTTGAGCACGATGTCGGTCACATCCTCGCGCACGCCGGGAATCGACGAGAATTCGTGCAATACGCCGTCGATATGCACCGACTGGACGGCCGCGCCCTGCAGCGACGACAGGAGGATACGTCGCAGCGCATTGCCCAACGTCACTCCGAAACCGCGCTCGAGCGGCTCGGCGACGACGGTCGCCTCGCGCTTGGGATCGAGGCCTGCGGCCACCTGCAGCTTGTTGGGTCGAATCAGTTCCTGCCAGTTCTTCTGGATCGTCACGTTGGCACCCATCGCGTTGAGCGGTGCGGCAGCGGGCCGCGCACCCCACTCCGTACCGTGGGAATTTCAGCAACGACGGACCCTTCCTGGGTCCGCCGGATGAGAATGTCGTCTGTCATACTCGGCGCCTCTTGCGGGGACGACAGCCGTTGTGTGGGATCGGCGTGACGTCCCGGATGGAGGTGATGGTGAAGCCGGCCGACTGCAACGAACGCAACGCCGATTCGCGACCCGACCCCGGCCCTGCCACCTGGACTTCGAGGGTGTGCATGCCGTGCTCCTGGGCCTTCTTGGCGGCGTCCTCGGCGGCCACCTGCGCAGCATAGGGTGTCGATTTGCGCGACCCCTTGAAGCCCATGGTGCCCGCAGACGACCAGGCGATGGTGTTTCCTTGTGCGTCCGTAATCGTGATCATTGTATTGTTGAAGCTCGCGTTCACATGCGCAACTCCGGAAGCGATATTCTTGCGTTCGCGTCGGCGGACGCGGGTGGCTTCTTTGCCCATTCTCGATCCTCTCGCGGCGGCGCTGATCGCCGGCCGATGACCTGGCCCTGGGTGCCTCGAACTCGGACTTACTTTTTCTTGCCCGCGATCGGCCTGGACGGTCCCTTGCGGGTGCGGGCGTTGGTGTGGGTGCGCTGACCGCGAACCGGCAGTCCGCGCCGATGGCGCAACCCACGATAGCAGCCGAGATCCATCAGCCGCTTGATGTTCATGGCCACCTCGCGCCGCAGGTCGCCCTCGACCAGGTAGTCGCGGTCGATGACCTCGCGGATCTGCAGCACCTCCTGGTCGGTCAACTGAGCCACGCGGCGGGCCTCCGGGATTCCGACTTTTGCCATGATTTCATTGGCTTTTTTTGGCCCGATCCCATGGATGTATTGCAACGCAATAGCGACGCGCTTGTTGGTCGGGATGTTGACGCCGGCGATACGGGCCACGGCTGCTCTCCTGTAGCCGGTCCGATCAGGAGCCGGCAAATCGGTCTGCAAACGATAACGCGACACCCTCCCCGTTCCCCGGGGCCCGGTATCGTCCGACCGCTCGACTTGGATGCGGGTTATTAATGGATTCATTGGCGTTTCGTCAACCTCTGCTGGCGACCGAACTTGCCTGAGGTGCCCTTTCGTCCGACCTTGCTGCGGCGCGACGGCTCGATGGCCTTGCTCTTGGTTGCGGGCGGGGGCCGGCGCGTTGCGTCTCCCGCAGTTTTGGCGGCTATGGACTTGGTCTTGCTGGCCTTTCTCTTGACGGATCCGGGTTCGCCCCGAGGTCGCACTCGGGATTTCGCGGCCACCCGGTTTTTTCCATCGGATCTTCCTCTCGATTCCTTCGACGCCGCACCGGCCAGCACCGCGTCGATGGCGCGCGAAACCTGCCGAATCGGTACCATCCCGTCGACGGCGCGCAGCACGCTCTGAAGCTGATAGTAGGCCGTCAGGGGCGCCGTGTGGTCGCGATGGGCCGCGAGCCTTCGCCGCAGCACGTCCGGATCGTCGTCGGGACGCAATGTCTCGCCGCGCACTTTCGTTTCGGCGATTCGTTTCTTGATGCGCTCGAGCAGCACGTTCTCGTCCACCCTGAGCTCGACCACTGCGTCGAGCCTCAGGCCCTTCTCCTTGAGCATCCGGTCGAGCGCATGCGCCTGCGGCACCGTGCGCGGAAACCCGTCGAGGATGAAGCCGTTGCGCGCATCCGGCTGATCGATGCGATCGGAGACGATCGACACCACCACTTCGTCGGGCACGAGCTCGCCGCGAGCCATGATGTCCTTGGCCCGCAACCCGACCGACGTCCCGGCATTGATCGCCGCACGCAACATGTCGCCGGTCGAAAGCTGCACGAGCCCGTATTTGGCGACGAGGCGTTGGGATTGAGTGCCTTTGCCGGCCCCGGGCGGACCGAGCAGGATCAATCTCATCGGCGCCGTCCCCGCAGCTTCGATCGCTTGATCAGGCCCTCGTACTGATGCGCCAGGAGGTAGCCCTGGATCTGCGCCACCGTGTCCATCGTCACACTGACCACGATCAGCAGCGAGGTGCCGCCGAAATAGAACGGCACGGCCGCATAGGAAATGAGCATTTCCGGCAGCAGGCAGACGAGCGCAAGGTAGATCGCACCGACAACGGTGATGCGGGACAGGACGTAGTCGATGTATTCGGCAGTCCGCTCGCCCGGCCGGATACCCGGTATGAATCCACCGTGCTTCTTCAGGTTATCGGCGGTCTCCGTCGGGTTGAACACGATCGCCGTGTAGAAGAAGGCGAAGAACACGATGAGGGCCATATAGAGGAGGAGAAAGAGCGGCCGTCCATGGCTGAGTTGCGCTACGATGCCCGAGGCCCAGTCCGGCAGCTGCCCGGCATTGAAGTTGGCCACCGTGGTAGGAAGCAGCAGCAGCGAGGAGGCGAAGATCGGCGGGATCACGCCCGAAGTGTTGAGCTTGAGCGGCAGATGCGAGGACTGGCCCTCGAACATGCGATTGCCGACCTGGCGCTTGGGATATTGGATCAGGAGCCTGCGTTGCGCCCGCTCCATGAATACGATGAACGCGATGACCGCCACCGACATCGCCAGGACCACCAGGATCAATCCGGTCGACAGCGCGCCCTGGCGACCGAGCTCGAGTGTGCCGGCGATCGCGGACGGCAGCTCCGCGACGATTCCCGCGAGAATGATCAGCGAAATGCCGTTGCCGATCCCGCGTGACGTAACCTGCTCGCCGAGCCACATCAGGAACATGGTTCCACCGGTCAGGGTGATCACCGTAGAAATGCGGAAGAACCAGCCCGGGTCGCTGATGACGTTGCCGGCCCCTTCGAGCCCGATCGCAATGCCATAGGACTGGAACGCCGCCAGCACCACGGTCAGATACCTGGTGTACTGGTTCATCACCTTGCGGCCCTGCTCGCCCTCCTTCTTGAGCTGCTCGAGCGTAGGCGAGACGGTGGTCATCAACTGGATGATGATCGAGGCCGAGATGTACGGCATGATATTCAGCGCGAAGATCGCCATGCGCTGAATTCCGCCCCCGGAAAACATGTTGAACATGCCCAGGATGCCGCCGGCCTGCGAACGGAAGATCTGGTCCCATGCGGAAGGATCGATGCCCGGCAGCGGGATATAGGTGCCCAGCCGGTAGACCAGCAGCGCTCCGAGCGTGAACCAGATGCGCTTCTTGAGCTCGTCGGCCTTGGCAAGCGCCGAGAAATTGAGATTGGCGGCCAGTTGTTCTGCTGCAGAAACCATCGGCTTGAAGCTCCGGTTGCCTGCCCTTCGGAAGGGTGCGCGCGCCCGACCTATATGGGGATCAGGCGGCCTGCTCGCCCGTCTCGCGTTTCGGCATCAGAATCGTGACCGTACCGCCCGCTTTCTCCACCGCCGCAACCGCCGACTTGGAGGCGCCCCAGACCGAAAATGCGACCTTGGTCTTGATCTCGCCTGCACCGAGCAGCCGAACGCCATCCTTGGCCCGCCTGAGCACGCCGGCGCTGACCAGGGCCTCGGCGTCGACGGTCACGCCGGGATCGAGCTTTCCGGCATCGATCGCGGCCTGAACCTTATCGAGATTGACCTCGTTGAGGCGGGGGGCGAACGAAGTATTGTTGAAGCCGCGCTTCGGCAGGCGCCGATGCATGGGCATCTGGCCACCCTCGAAGCCCTTGATGCGAACGCCCGAGCGGGCGGTCTGGCCCTTGCCGCCGCGGCCGCCGGTCTTGCCCACGCCGGAACCAATGCCACGGCCGATGCGGACCCGCTTCTTGCGGGCACCCGGACGGTCGGCAAGCTGGTGGAGCTTCATCGGTTCTCTCCCTTGGCGTCCACGACCCGGATCAGATGCCTGACCTTGGCGACCATGCCGCGGATCTGCGGCGTGTCGGGAACCTCCGCCACACGGCCGATGCGGTTGAGGCCGAGCCCGATCAAGGTCGCGCGTTGGGACTGATGCCGGCGTATCGGACTGCCGATCTGTTCGATCCTGATGGTTTTGTCGATCCTGCTCATTTCCGTCTCCCGGCGCCCCGGATCAAGCTCAGTCGGCGACCTGCTCGCTCTCGCCGATCTCGCGGCGGCGGGCCTGCAGCGTCGATACCTTGACGTTGCGCCGCGAGGCCACCGAACGCGGGCTGTCCTGTCGCTTGAGGGCATCGAAGGTCGCCCGCACCATGTTGTAGGGGTTCGACGAACCGAGCGATTTCGCCACGACATCCTGCATGCCCAGCGTTTCGAACACCGCACGCATCGGACCACCGGCGATGATGCCGGTCCCCGGCGGTGCCGCTCGCAGGTAGACCTTCCCGGCGCCGTGACGACCAGCGACGTCGTGGTGCAGGGTGCGCCCTTCGCGCAACGGCACGCGGATGAGGGTGCGCTTGGCGGCATCGGTCGCCTTGCGGATCGCCTCCGGCACCTCGCGCGCCTTGCCGTGGCCGAAGCCGACCCGCCCCTTCTCGTCGCCCACGACGACGAGCGCTGCGAAGCCGAAGCGGCGTCCGCCCTTCACCACCTTCGCCACACGATTGATGTGGACCAGCTTGTCGGTGAATTCGCTGTCGCGCTCATCCCGGTCGCGTCGCTCGCGCGGTTCACGTGCCATGACCTTGTTCCAGCTCTTTCTCGTTTCTCGTGTTGAGAGGATGCAGGACGGATGGTGGACGACGAACCGGATGGCGTCGGGCGTCGCAGCACGTCATTTGTCGTCCGTCCTCCGTCGACCTTCAGAAATTGAGACCGCCTTCGCGCGCGGCATCGGCCAACGCCTTGACGCGGCCGTGATAGTGGTAGCCACCGCGGTCGAAAACCACATCCTTGATGCCCTTGGCCGTTGCCCGTTCGGCGACCAGTTTTCCCACCACCTTCGCTGCCGCGATATTCGCTCCGGTGTCGAGCGCAGCGCGCATGTCCTTCTCCAGCGAGGAGGCACATGCAATCGTCTCGCCGCTGCCGTCGTCGATCACCTGCGCATAGATGTGCTTCGACGATCGGAAGATCGATAGCCGTGCCCGACCGCCGGCGGCTCGGCGGACGTTCCGCCGCACCTTCGCCGTGCGCCGTATCGTCCGATCAGCAACTGTCGCCATCGCAGGCTCCCATCACTTCTTCTTGCCTTCCTTGCGGAAGATGTATTCGTTCGAGTACTTGACGCCTTTGCCCTTGTAGGGCTCCGGCTTGCGGAAGGCACGGATCTCGGCAGCAACGTGGCCGACCTTCTGGCCATCGATGCCGGTGACGACGATTTCAGTCGGCCTTGGCACCGCGATGGTGATCCCCTCCGGGATCGGGTAGACGATGTCATGGCTGTAGCCGAGCTGAACCTGCAGGTTCTTGCCCTGTAATGCGGCGCGGTAGCCGACACCGGTGATCTCGAGCCGCCGCTCGAAGCCCTTGGTCACGCCCTCGACCGCATTCGCAACCAGCGAGCGGTAGGTGCCCCACATGGCACGCGCGCGTTTGCTGTCGCCGCGCGGATCGACCCTGACCTCGCCCTTGTCCACCTTGGCCTCGACGTCGCCATGCAGAACGAGCGAAAGTGCGCCCTTCGGGCCCTTCACATTGACCGTCTGGCCTTCGCACGCTGGCGGTGACGCCAGATGGGATCGGAACGGGTTTTCTTCCAACACGAGACATGGCGGTGGTTTCCTGGCTGTCGGTTGTTCGCGGCCGGCCTCAGAATACCGTGCAGAGGATTTCTCCTCCCACATTGTTGTCGCGCGCGTCATGATCGGCCATCACGCCCTTGGGCGTCGAAAGAATCGCAACTCCCAGACCGTTGTTCACGCGCGGCAGGCTTCGCACGGAGGTGTAGACACGCCGGCCTGGCTTCGACACGCGCGCGATCTTGCGGATCACCGGCGCGCCGTCGAAATACTTCAATTCGATCTCGATCTCCCTGCGCCCATCCGAATGCTCGACCGCCGCATATCCGCGGATGAAACCTTCGGTCTTGAGCACGTCGAGTACACTTGCACGCAGCTTGGACGATGGCGTCGACACCTTCGACTTGTTGCGCATTTGCGCGTTGTGAATGCGCGCAATCATGTCGCCGAGCGGATCGTTCATTGCGACCTCCTTACCAGCTCGACTTGACCAGACCCGGGACCAACCCCTTGGAGCCGAGGTCCCGCAGCGCGATGCGCGACAGTCTGAGCTTTCGGTAATAGCCCCGCGGCCGGCCCGAAACTTCGCAACGATTGCGGATGCGTGTGGTCGAGCGCGTTGCGCGGCAGCTCTGCGAGCTTCAGCGTCGCTGCAAACCGTTCCTCCATCGGCTTGGTCTTGTCGCGCGCAATAGCCTTCAGCCGAGAGCGCCGGCCCCGGTACTTCTTGCTCAGTCTGCGCCGCCGATTGTTCTTCTCTATCGAGCTCTTCTTCGCCATCAATATCTCCTGGATTTCCGCGTTTGAGGGCGTCCCTCACTGCCGGAACGGGAAGTTGAATGCGGTCAGCAATGCGCGCGCCTCGTCATCGGTCTTCGCGCTGGTGCAGACCGTTACGTCCATCCCCCAAACATCGGCCGCCTTGTCGTAGTCGATCTCGGGAAAGATGATGTGTTCCTTGATTCCGATGGTATAGTTGCCCCCGCCGTCGAAGCTCTTCGGCGAAAGCCCGCGAAAGTCGCGCACCCGCGGCAGCGCGATGTTGATCAGCCGATCCATGAACTCGTACATGCGCGCCTTGCGCAGCGTCACCTTGCAGCCGATCGGCTGACCATCACGCACCTTGAAGGTGGCGATCGACTTCCTCGCCTTGGTGATCACCGCCTTCTGGCCTGCGATCAGGCCAAGGTCGCTCGCGGCCGACTCCACCTTCTTGCGGTCGGCGACGCCTTCACCGATGCCCATATTGATGACGATTTTCTCGATCACCGGCACTTGCAGGCGGTTCTTGTAACCGAACTCCTCGGACAGCTTCTTGCGCACCACGTCCTCGAAATGAGTCTTCAGCCGCGGCGTCACACGCTCCTCCGGCCTGCTCGCCTTCGGAGCCTGCTCCGCGCCTTCGGCCTTGCCACCCTTGTCGGGCTTCGGCCCCTTCTGCGCCTTTTGCGCTTTTTGCGCTTGCGGCTCTGGCGGCGCCTTGTCGCCCTTGTCGGGGCGCGGCGCCTTCTCCGACTTCGCGCTCTTGCCGGACTTGCCCTTGGATTCGGTATCAGCCATCGATCTCGACTCCCGAACGCCTGGCGACGCGCACCTTGCGGCGACCGTCACCTTCGCCGACGAACTTGAAACCCACACGGGTCGGCTTGCCGTCCTTGGGATCCGCCAGCGCGAGACTGGAGAGATGCACGCTCGCTTCCTTGGAAATGATTCCGCCCTCCTGCTGGGCGGACTGCTTCTGGTGGCGCTTGACCAGATTGACGCCGCGCACGAGGGCGCGCCCGGCGTCGGTGTGCACCTCGATCACCTCGCCGGTGCGGCCCTTGTCGCGACCGGCGAGCACGATCACCTTGTCACCCTTGCGGATTTTCGCCGCCATCACAGCACCTCCGGCGCCAGCGAGATGATCTTCATGTGATTCTTGGCGCGAAGCTCGCGCGGAACCGGTCCGAAGATGCGCGTGCCGACCGGCTCCATCTGCGGACTGATCAGCACCGCTGCATTGCGGTCGAACCGGATGATCGATCCGTCGGGACGCTTGATGTCCTTCGAGATCCGCACCACCACGGCCTTCATCACCTCGCCCTTCTTGACCCGGCCGCGCGGAATGGCCTCCTTCACCGAAACGACGATCACGTCGCCGATGGTGGCATATTTTCGCTTGGAGCCACCCAGGACCTTGATGCACATGACGCGACGCGCGCCGGAATTGTCCGCCACGTCGAGGTTGGTCTGCATCTGTATCATGACGCCACCGTCGTCCTCTCGCTTGCCGCGCGCATTACGCTTACACGACCTTCTTCTTCTCGCCGCGAATCACTTCCCACCGCTTGAGCCTGGAAAGCGGGCGACGTTCCTCGATCCACACGATATCGTCCACGTGATACTCGTTGGTCTCGTCGTGGGCGTAGTACTTCTTCGTGCGCCGCACCGTCTTCTTCATGACCGGATGCGTGAAGCGGCGCTCGACGCGCACGACAACGGTCTTGTCCTGCTTGTCGCTCACCACGACTCCCTGGAGTGTGCGCTTCGGCATCTTTGACTACTCCGACTTGGCCCTCGAGCGCGCGGCGCGCTTCGGCTTGGTTGTCGACTTTGCCTGCGGTCCGGCCTGGCCGGCCCGCTTCTGCGCCGCGATCGTCTTGATGCGCGCGATGTCACGACGGACCTGACGCACGCGCGCGGTATTCTCGAGCTGACCGGTCGCCCGCTGGAAGCGCAGGTTGAAACGCTCCTTCTTGAGCTTGAGAACCTCGTCGTCGAGCTGGTCGACGGTCATGGTCCGGAGATCGCCCGGTTTCATTCTGTACTCCAAACCTATTCTGCGATGCGCTCGATGAAACGTGTCTTGATCGGCAGCTTGGCGGCCGCGAGATCGAGGGCCTCGCGGGCAAGCCCCTCCGACACCCCGTCGACCTCGAACAGAATGCGTCCCGGCTTGACCCGGGCGACCCAGAATTCGGGAGCGCCCTTGCCCGAACCCATGCGCACTTCGAGCGGCTTTTTCGACACCGGCACATCGGGATAGATCCTGATCCAGACCCGGCCGGCGCGCTTCATGTGACGGGTGAGCGCACGGCGGGCAGCTTCGATCTGGCGCGCGGTGACGCGTTCCGGCTCCAGCGCCTTGAGGCCGAACTGGCCGAACGCGAGCTGGGCACCCGAGGTCGCAATTCCTTTGATGCGGCCTTTGTGTGCCTTGCGGAACTTGGTGCGCATCGGTTGCAGCATGGCTTTGCGCTTTCTCGATCCTTCTGGATGGCTCGCTCAGGAGGCGTCGCGCCGCGGACGTCCCGTCTCGCCTTCCGCCATCTTCTTGTCCTGCGCCATCGGATCGTGCTCCATGATCTCGCCCTTGAAGATCCACACTTTCACGCCGCAGGTTCCGTAGGTGGTGAAGGCGGTGGCGACGCCGTAATCGACGTCGGCGCGCAGCGTGTGAAGCGGCACGCGACCTTCGCGATACCATTCCATGCGCGCGATCTCCGCCCCGCCCAGGCGCCCCGAGCAGTTGATGCGGATTCCGCCGGCACCCAGCCGCATCGCCGATTGCACGGCACGTTTCATGGCGCGACGGAATGCGACACGGCGCTCGAGCTGCTGCGCGATCGATTCTGCGACCAGCTGGGCGTCGAGCTCCGGCTTGCGGATCTCGACGATGTTGATCACGACATCCGACTTCGTGAGCTTGGTGACCTTCCTGCGAAGCTTCTCGATATCGGCACCCTTCTTGCCGATGACGACGCCCGGCCGCGCCGATTGGACGGTTACGCGGCACTTCTTGTGCGGGCGCTCGATCACGATCTTCGATACGGCGGCCTGCTTGAGATCCTTCATCAATTCCTCGCGGATCTTCATGTCCTCGTGGAGCAACTGCCCATACTCGCCCTTGCCGGAATACCAGCGCGAATCCCAGGTGCGGTTGATACCGAGCCGTAATCCGAGCGGATTGACCTTCTGACCCATCGTCTACTCCTCAAGCAGCCTCGACCTGACGAACCACGATGGTCAGGTTTGCGAACGGTTTCATGATTCGTCCCATGCGGCCGCGGCCGCGTGGATGAAAGCGCTTGATCACGAGCGCCTTGCCGACATGCGCCTCGGCGACCACGAGCTCGTCGACATCGAGATCGTGGTTGTTCTCGGCGTTGGCGATCGCCGATTCCAGGCACTTGCGTACGTCACCGGCGATGCGTTTGCGTGAGAACTCGAGGTCGGCGAGTGCGGTCGCCACCTTCTTGCCGCGAATGAGTTGCGCGACGAGATTGAGCTTCTGCGGGCTGACCCGCAGCATACGGGCGACGGCCTTCGCCTCGTTCTCGGCAAGCGCGCGCTCGCGTGTCTTCTTGCTCATATGCGCCCCTCGCCCTAGGTGCCGCCGCTGGCGGGCGCGGCGGGCGTTGCCGCTGCCGGCGCCCCCGCAACGACCGGACCGGCCGAGCGCTTCGCCTTGCGGTCCGAGGAATGGCCGTAGAACGTTCGTGTCGGCGAGAATTCGCCGAACTTGTGTCCGACCATCTCCTCGGTCACCAGCACCGGAACGTGCTTCTGGCCGTTGTAGACACCGAATGTCAGCCCGACGAATTGCGGGAGGATGGTCGACCGCCGGCTCCAGATTCGGATCATCTCGTGGCGTCCCGACGCGCGCGATACCTCCGCCTTCTTCAGCAGATAACCGTCGACGAACGGGCCCTTCCAAACCGAACGCGCCATGATTTCGTCCTTGTCTGCCTACCGCTTCCGCGCGTGGCGGCTCGAAACGATGAACTTGGTAGTGGACTTGTTCCTGCGGGTCTTCTTGCCCTTGGTGGGAAAGCCCCAAGGAGTCACGGGGTGGCGGCCGCCCGAGGTGCGGCCTTCGCCGCCACCATGCGGGTGATCGATCGGATTCATCGACACACCACGGTTGTGCGGCATGCGGCCCATCCAGCGCTTGCGACCGGCCTTGCCGATCGACACATTCATATTGTCCGGATTCGACACCGCGCCGATGGTCGCCATGCAACGGCCATGCACGAGCCGCTGCTCCGCGGAGTTGAGCCGCAGGATGACGTAGTCACCGTCGCGGCCGACGATCTGAGCGTAGGTGCCCGCCGAGCGCGCGATCTGTCCGCCCTTGCCGATCTTGATCTCGATATTGTGCACGATGGTGCCGATGGGAATATTACCGACCGGCATCGCGTTGCCCGGCTTGACGTCGGCGTGCTCGCCGGCGACGACCGTATCGCCCGCCGCCAAGCGCTGCGGAGCCAGAATGTAGGCGAGCTCGCCGTCATCGTACTTGATCAGGGCAATAAAGCCGGTGCGATTGGGATCATGCTCGATGCGCTCGACCTTGGCCGAGACATCGAACTTGCGGCGCTTGAAGTCGATCCTTCGGTATGCCTTCTTGTGGCCGCCGCCGCGGAAGCGCACCGTGATGCGGCCGTTGTTGTTGCGCCCGCCGCTCGAGCTCTTGCCTTCGGTCAGCGATTTGACCGGCGCGCCACGGTGCAGGCCGGCGCGATCGACCAGCACCAGCTGGCGCTGACTCGGCGTGACCGGGTTATAGGACTTGAGTGCCATTGCGCCGTTTCCTCATAGGCCCGTGGTCACGTCGATCCGGTGGCCCTCTTCGAGGGTGACGATCGCACGCTTGACTTGCACCTGCTCGCCCACGGTTCCCTTGAACGCCTTGATCTTCCCCTTGCGTACGTGGGTGTTGACGCTCTTGACCTTGACGTCGAAGAGCTTCTCCACCGCCTCTTTGATCTGCGGCTTGGTCGCATGCATGGCGACCTTGAACATCACCTGGTTGCGCTCCGATCCGATGGTCGCCTTCTCGGTGATGACCGGGGAAATTATCAGGTCGTAGTGGCGCGGATCGGTGGTGGTCATTTGAACCGCGCCTCCAACGCTTCCAATGCGGATTTGGTCAGAACCAGCACTTGCCGCCGCAGGATGTCGTAGACGTTGATGCCCTGAACCGGCAGCACGTCGATGTTGGGAATGTTGCGCGCGGCCAAGGCGAAACTGGCCTCGATTGCGGCGCCGTCGATGATCAGCGCGCTGGTGAGCCCGAGCTTGGCGAGATTCTGCTGCAACACCTTCGTCTTCCCGTCCTTCACGCTGGCCCTGTCGAGCACGATGATGCCGCCGTCCTTCGCCTTGGCCGACAAGGCGTGCTTGAGGGCGAGCGCACGTACCTTCTTCGGAAGACCGATCGCGTGGCTGCGCGGTGTCGGACCGAATGATCGACCGCCGCCGCGAAACAGATTGACCCGGGCAGGACCATGTCGGGCCGAGCCGGTGCCCTTCTGCCGATAAATCTTCTTGCCCGTACGGTTGATCTCGCTGCGGTTCTTGACGTCGTGAGTACCGCGCTGGCGCTTCGCGAGCTGCCAGCGCACGCAGCGGTGCAGGATATCCACCCTCGGCTCGAGGCCGAAGATCGCATCCGGCAGCTCGACCGAGCCGGTATCCTCGCCATCGAGCGAC
Organism: uncultured Alphaproteobacteria bacterium; assembly: GCA_963840535.1. GTDB lineage: Bacteria > Pseudomonadota > Alphaproteobacteria > Rhizobiales > Xanthobacteraceae > VAZQ01. Next base: position 53,196 of record CAWIZJ010000043.1, on the reverse strand, counting down.
TTGACCTTCACCTCCATGTCACGCGCCCCCCTGCTCGGCCGCGGCGGACGCGGTTTCGGGCGGTGTCGCCTCGACCGTGCCGGTCGCGGACTCGGGCAGCCGGAACTTGCCGGGCTTGGGCGCATCCTCCGGCAACTTCTTCTTCACCGCATCCCGGAGCGTGATCCAACCGCCCTTGGCGCCCGGGACGGCCCCCTCGACCAGGACGAGGCCTCGCTCGGCGTCGGTCTGCACCACCTTCAGATTGAGCGTGGTGACCCGCTCGACACCCATGTGACCCGGCATTTTCTTGTTCTTGAAGGTCTTTCCCGGATCCTGGCGGCCGCCGGTCGAACCGATCGAGCGATGTGAGATCGAGACACCATGCGAGGCGCGCAACCCGGCGAAGTTCCACCGTTTCATTCCGCCGGCGAAGCCCTTGCCGATCGACGTCCCGGTCACGTCGACGAACTGGCCGACGACGAAATGGTCGGCCGTGATCTCGGCCCCGACCGGGATCAGATCGGCCTCCGCCACGCGAAACTCGGCGAGCTTGCGCTTGGGCTCGACCTTGGCGACTGCGAAATGGCCGCGGTCGGCCTTGGTCAAGTTCTTGGGCTTGCGCGTGCCGGCACCAAGCTGCAGTGCCACGTAGCCGTTCTTGTCCTTGGTGCGGTGAGCGACGACCTGGCAATTGGCGAGGCGCAGCACCGTCACCGGTACATGCTCGCCGCCATCGGTAAAGACGCGGGTCATCCCGACCTTCTGTGCGATCACCCCGGAACGCATGTGCGCTGTCCTCGTATTCCTCGTCCCGAACGGTTCAGAGCTTGATCTCGACGTCGACGCCGGCGGCGAGATCGAGCTTCATCAGCGCGTCCACCGTCTGCGGCGTTGGATCGACGATATCGAGAAGGCGCTTGTGCGTACGCATCTCGAATTGCTCGCGGCTCTTCTTGTCGACATGCGGCGAACGGTTGACGGTGAATTTCTCGATCCTGGTCGGCAGCGGGATCGGGCCGCGCACCTGGGCGCCGGTACGTTTGGCGGTCGCAACGATCTCGCGCGTCGACGCATCGAGGATGCGGTGATCGAACGCCTTGAGCCGGATCCGGATATTCTGACCGTTCATGTTCTCTCCGACGACGGATAGGGCAGGTCCAACTCGCCAGCCGCGCGGCCCTTGGCTCGGCTGTGCGCCTTCGGCCACCCGCGCTTGCCTTGCTCGGCTCGCGGGTCGCTCGTTGCTCGCCCTATGATCCGTTCTCCGTCGTTCCCTCCTGCGTCACTCGGTTATGGTCACCACCACGCCGGCGCCGACGGTCTTGCCGCCCTCGCGGATGGCGAAGCGCTGCTTCTCCTCCATGGCGATCGGCGTGATCAGCTCCACATCCATGGTGGCGTTGTCGCCCGGCATGATCATCTCGGTCCCCTCCGGCAGCGTGCACTGCCCGGTCACGTCGGTGGTGCGGAAGTAGAACTGCGGACGGTAGTTGTTGAAGAACGGCGTGTGCCGGCCGCCCTCCTCCTTGGTCAGGATATAGGCCTCGGCCTTGAACTTCTTGTGCGGCTTCACCGAGCCGGGTTTGCACAGCACCTGCCCGCGCTCCACCGCGTCCTTGTCGATCCCGCGCAGCAGGCAGCCCACATTGTCGCCCGCAACCCCCTCGTCCAGCAGCTTGCGGAACATCTCCACCCCGGTCACCACCGACTTCTGGGTGTCGCGAAGCCCCACGATCTCCACTTCCTCCCCCACCTTGATCTTGCCGCGCTCGATGCGACCGGTCACAACCGTGCCCCGCCCCGAGATCGAGAACACGTCCTCGATCGGCATCAGGAACGGCTGGTCGATCGGACGCTCCGGCAGCGGCACGAAGGTGTCCAGCGCCTCGTACAGCTTGAGGATCGCCTGGTCCGCCGTCTCACCCTTCTCCCCGTTGAGGGCCTTGATCGCCGAGCCGCGGATCACCGGCGCGTTGTCGCCGGGAAACTGGTACTTGGTCAGAAGCTCGCGCACCTCCAGCTCGACCAGGTCGAGCAGCTCGGGGTCGTCCACCACGTCGACCTTGTTGAGGAACACCACGATGTAGGGAACCCCGACCTGGCGCGCCAGCAGGATGTGCTCGCGGGTCTGCGGCATCGGACCATCCGCCGCCGATACCACCAGGATGGCGCCGTCCATCTGCGCCGCCCCGGTGATCATGTTCTTGACGTAGTCGGCATGGCCGGGGCAGTCGACATGCGCGTAGTGGCGCTTGTCGGTGGAGTACTCGACGTGGCTGGTCGCAATGGTCAGGATCTTGGTCGCATCGCGCCGACCCTGGCTCTCCGACGCCTTGGCGACCTGGTCATACGAAACGAAATTCGACGTCCAGCCCTTGTCCGCCGACACCTTCGTCAGCGCCGCCGTCAAGGTCGTCTTGCCGTGGTCCACGTGCCCAATCGTCCCCACATTGCAGTGCGGCTTGGTGCGCTCGAACTTCTGCTTGGCCATGGAACTCTCCGTCTTTCGCTTCTAGGCACTCAGGCGAATTTTGCTTGGATTTCTTCGGCGACCGCCCGCGGCACTTCCGCATAGTGGTCGAATTGCATTGTGAAGGTGGCGCGTCCCTGCGACATGGATCGCAGATTGCTCACGTAGCCGAACATGTTGGCGAGCGGCACCATCGCATTGACGACGTTGGCGTTGCCGCGCATGTCCTGCCCCTGGATCTGCCCACGACGCGAATTGAGATCGCCGATGACCGACCCGGTATATTCCTCGGGTGTCACTACTTCGACTTTCATGATTGGCTCGAGAAGGGCCGGTGCCCCCTTCTGCAGCGCCTCGCGCAATGCCGCGCGTGCGCAGATCTCGAAGGCGAGCGCCGACGAGTCGACGTCGTGGTATTTGCCGTCGATCAGGGTCGCCTTGAGATCCACCACCGGGAAGCCCGCCAATACCCCGGAGCCGAGCACCGATTCGAGACCTTTCTCGACCCCGGGGATGTATTCCTTCGGCACCGTCCCGCCCACGACTTCGTTCTCGAATGCGAAGCCGCCGCCTGCCGGCAGCGGCTCGACGACGATCTTGACCTGCGCGAACTGACCGGAGCCGCCGGTCTGCTTTTTGTGGGTATGCTCGACGGTCACCGGCTTGGTGATCCTTTCGCGATAGGCCACCTGCGGCGCACCGATATTGGCCTCGACCTTGTAGCTGCGCTTGAGAATGTCGACCTTGATGTCGAGATGGAGCTCGCCCATGCCCTTGAGGATGGTCTGGCCCGACTCCTGATCGGTCGTGACCCGGAACGACGGGTCCTCCGCCACCAGCTTGGCGAGCGCCACGCCGAGCTTCTCCTGATCCGCCTTCGACTTCGGCTCTATAGCGATCTCGATGACCGGATCGGGGAATTCCATCATTTCCAGGATCACCGGTTTCTGAGGATCACACAGCGTATCGCCGGTGCGTACTTCCTTGAGCCCCGCAAGCGCCACTATGTCGCCGGCATAGGCCTCCTTGATGTCCTCGCGATTGTTCGCATGCATCAGAAGCATGCGCCCAATTCGTTCCTTACGGTCCTTCGTGGAATTGATGACGCCGGTGCCGCTTTCGAGTCGTCCGGAATAGATGCGACAGAACGTTATCGTGCCGACGAAAGGGTCGTCCATGATCTTGAAGGCAAGCAAGGCGAGCGGTTCACCGTCCGATGGCTTGCGAACAACCTCGTTGCCCTTGTTGTCGATGCCCTTGATAGGCGGCACGTCGAGCGGCGACGGCAGGAAGTCGACCACGGCGTCGAGCAGCGGCTGTACGCCCTTGTTCTTGAATGCGGAGCCGCACAGGACCGGGAAAAACGCGCCGGTGATGACTGCCCTGCGGATGAGGCGCTTGAGGGTGGCCTCGTCGGGCTCCTCGCCCTCGAGATACGCCGTCATGGCGTCGTCGTCGAGCTCGACGGCGGCCTCGATCATTTTCTCGCGGTATTCCTTGGCCTGCTCGAGCAGATCGGCGGGTATCTCGACGTCGTGATACTTGGCCCCGAGCGACTCGTCGTCCCACACCACGCCTTTCATGCGGACGAGATCGACGATGCCCTTGAACTGCTGCTCGGCCCCGATCGGCAGTTGGACGGCCACCGGCCTTGCTCCGAGCCGCTCGACGATGTCCTTCAGGCACTGGAAGAAATCGGCGCCGACCTTATCCATCTTGTTGCAGAAGACGATACGCGGGACCTTGTACTTGTCGCCCTGCCGCCAGACCGTCTCGGTCTGTGGCTCCACTCCCTGATTGCTGTCGAGGACGCAGACGGCGCCGTCGAGCACGCGCAGGCTGCGCTCCACCTCGATCGTGAAGTCGACGTGACCAGGCGTGTCGATGATATTGAGCCGCTTGCCGTTCCAGATCGCAGTCGTCGCGGCCGACGTGATCGTGATGCCGCGCTCTTGCTCCTGCTCCATCCAGTCCATGGTGGCGGCGCCCTCATGGACCTCGCCGATCTTGTGGCTCTTTCCGGTGTAGTAAAGGATCCGCTCGGTGGTCGTCGTCTTTCCGGCATCGATGTGGGCCATGATGCCGAAATTGCGGTAGTCCTCGATGGGATGACTGCGGGGCATTCTCGTTTCCGATCCTGATTTCTCGCCGTCACCAACGGTAGTGCGAAAATGCCCGATTGGCCTCGGCCATACGGTGCGTGTCCTCGCGCTTCTTGACCGCGTTCCCCCGACTGTTCGAAGCATCGAGCAGCTCCGCCGAGAGCCGCTCCGTCATCGTCTTTTCGTTGCGCTCGCGTGCCGCTGCAATGATCCAGCGGATGCCGAGCGCCTGGCGGCGGGTGGTGCGCACCTCGACCGGCACCTGATAGGTGGCGCCGCCGACGCGTCGCGAGCGCACCTCGATCGAGGGCATGACGTTGTCGAGCGCCTGCTCGAAGACCGCGATCGGACTCTGCTTGGTCTTGCCCTCGATGATCTCGAGCGCGCCGTACACGATGCTCTCCGCCACCGACTTCTTGCCGGCTCGCATGATCGAGTTCATGAACTTCGAGACCACCAGGTTCCCATATTTGGGGTCCGGATTGATCTCTCGTTTCTCGGCACTGTGACGGCGCGACATCAGTCTGCTTTCTTTCGTCACGGCCGGCTTACGCCGGCCATCCAGTCTCTGTCTCTCGCTGCCGGATCGAGCCGGCTTGGACGCCTACACTTCCCGGAGGCTTGCGCGACCGGCTTCATGCAAAACGACCCAATCACTTGGGTCGTTTTGCTCCATACTTGGAGCGCCTCTGCTTGCGGTTCTTAACGCCCTGGGTGTCGAGCACGCCGCGCAGAATGTGATAGCGCACCCCCGGCAGGTCCTTGACGCGACCGCCGCGGATCATCACCACCGAGTGCTCCTGCAGATTATGGCCTTCGCCCGGGATGTAACCGATCACCTCGAAACCATTGGTCAGACGTACTTTGGCGACCTTGCGCAAGGCGGAGTTCGGCTTCTTGGGCGTCGTGGTGTAGACGCGGGTGCACACGCCACGCTTCTGCGGACTCTGCTGAAGCGCCGGCACCTTCTTCTTCGCGTGCTGCGTGATGCGCGGCTTGCGGATGAGCTGGTTGATCGTCGGCATCTCGACTGCAATCCTTCGTCCCAACGCGCAAAACGGAGGAGCGCCATCCGGTGCGTTCGGCGCTCACCCGTCTCACAGAGGACCGCCGGCGCTGCCGCGAGCGGTCATGCCCTACTCATCTGACAGTCGTCAGAGGCAGCGTCTGAGCTTCAATCCTCGAGGCTGGTGACGCCCGTCCGCAGGCGATGGAGACCAATGATCTCAACGGTTTACGGACACCGGGCACGCCGTTCCGAGCAAGCGAAGCTCACCGCCTGCCGAAAAGTGGGCGGTATGTATCGGTGGGCCGCGGCGAAGTCAAGGCGCGGGAGGGCCGAAAAATCGGGGCTTTCCCGTGTGCTCGATGCTACGCCGCCTTCTTCGGGAGCCGTGCCACCTCCCGATGGATCAGCCGACTGTAAATGCCGTTGCTGCGCATGAGCGCCAGCGGTGATCCATCCTCACCGATCTGCCCCGCCTGCAAGACCACGATCCGATCGAAGCTGCGCAAGCTCGAAAGCCGATGAGCGATGGCGACGACGGTGCGGCCGCCCATGAGACGGTCCAGTGCCTGCCGTACGGCCTCCTCCGCATCGCCGTCGAGCGCCGAGGTCGCCTCGTCGAGCAGAAGAATGGGCGCATCCTTGAGAAAGGCCCTGGCAATTCCGATGCGCTGGCGCTGGCCGGGGGAGAGCTTGACGCCGCGGTCGCCGACGATGGTCGCGCCCCGGTCCGGCAGGGACGCAATGAAGGAATCGCAATTGGCCGCGACGATCGCCTCCCTCACCTCGGCATCGGAAGCTTCCGGGCGGCCGTAGCGGACATTCTCGATGATCGAGCGGTGAAACAGCGAAATATCCTGCGGAACGACCGCAATGGCGGCGCGCAGGCTCTCCTGTGTCACCCGCGCGATGTCCTGGCGGCCAAGCAGGATGCGGCCGCCTTGAACATCGTAGAAGCGCTGCAGCAGGACGAAGAGGGTCGACTTGCCGCAACCGGAGGGACCGACCAGGCCCACGCGCTGGCCCGGCAGGATCCGAAGGCTGAAGTCCGTGAACACGTGTTGGCCGTCCGGATAGCTGAAGGCGACGTTCTCGAACGACACCGCGCGGCCGGACTGTGCGAGCGGCTTGGCCTCGGGGTGGTCGCGCAGACGGTGCGGCACGAGCAGAGTTGCCAGCGCTTCCGCGAGCCGCGCGACATGCTGGGTGACATCCACAAGTGCGACCGCGAGATCCCGTGTTGCATGCAGGATGGATAGCCCCAGCGTGCACACCAGCACAACGTCGCCGGCCGTGGCGGCGCCGTCCTGCCAGAGCAGGATGGCCCAGGCCAGCAATGCGATCGTCAACAGCACCGTTACCCCGGCGTGGAACAGCCGCAGCTTCTCCAGGTAGAACAGGCTGCGCCGCCGTGCCGCCAATTCCCGATCGATGGTGGCATCGAGCCTCCGGTGCTCGCGGCCGATCCCGCAATAGGTCCAGACCAGGGGCATATTGCCGACCACGTCCACCATCTCCCCATCGACCGCAGCAGCCCTGTCGGCAAACTCGTGGTGCAGCGGCCAACCGGCGGCAGCAAGGCGGCACATGACGAACACCAATAAACCCGCGAGCATCGTAAGCGAGGCCGCCATCGGCAGGCTCACCGTGACGACGAAAGCGATTGCTGCGAGCGTCGCCATGCACGGCGGCAGCACGTTCCAGATGAACATGTTCTCGAGCGTATATACGGCATTCGAGGTGGCCGTGATCCGGCTGGTCAACGTGCCCGGCATTCGATCGACAAAATAGCTGGGCGAATGTCCGGTGAGATGTCGGAACAGATCACGCCGAAGGTCACCGGTAACTGCAACAAGAGTGAAGCTCGCGATCCACCCGGCGAGCCGCCAAAGCAGGTTGTCCCCGGCGATCAGCGTGGCCAGCAGCAGAAACCCCATCCAGACATGGGCGTGGCTCGCTGTAATTCCCCCGGCCAGGCCGTCGACAAGAAGCTTGACGGCAAATTGCGCCCCTACGGAGCAACCGACGGCAGCGACCACCGCAGTCACAATAACAGCATGCGCGACAGGCCGCGCCCTCACGTAACGCATCACGAATGGGAGCGGACGATCGGCATACCCACAGGCATCTTTCATGCGGAGAGTGACCCCCCTTTCCGATTGCGGATGTATTGCAACGCCGGAATCGGCATCCGGTTTCGGAGGGGAACCCGCCAATCGCATGTTTGCGAGGCCCGGTTGCGAGTGCCGGGAGTTCCGGAATGGCAGTCATGTCGCCAATGCAGGTCGACCCTGGGGCGCGACGGTACCATGCACCGCACCTGACTTATGCATCGCATATGACGCCGCGGCTGATGCCGCGGCCTGAGATGCTCAGCCGGGGGCGCGCCCGGTCTCGGGCAGCATAAACCAGACCAGCAACAGGCCGCCACCGGCAATCGAGGCAAGGCCCAGGAACGCAGCGCCGCTACCGAAATGATCGAAGGCAAATCCGGCAAGCGTTGTGCTCAACGCGGCGCCGATGCCCACCGCGCTGCCGACGATGCCGAGCCCGAGGTTGAACCGGCCCGTGCCGCGGGTGATATCGGCCACCACGAGCGGAAGCGTCACGCCGAGCACGGCGGCGCAGACGCCGTCGAGGGTTTGCACGGCAACAACCAGATAGGGATCGGTGATGAAGATGAACAGGACCCCCCTGATGGCCAACGCCCCGAAACAGAATTTCAAGAGTGGGCGCCGCCCCCATCGATCGGCTACCCTGCCGACCCAAGGAGCGAACAGGGCGACGATGAGTTGCGGTACGACGATGCAGGCACCGATCAATGTCGTGGCCCATGCCGGCGATCTCACGGTCAAGATGGCACCCATGAGCGGGAGCATCGCGGCGTTGGCAAGCTGAAAGAGCAGGATGCAGCCGGCGAAGACGAGCAGGCGTCGATCGCTCAACACGCTCGCGCAAGCCGGCTGTTGCGGCTCCGGTGGTCGCGTACGGCGGAGGCTCGAGATCGGTCGAGCGTATCCGCCTGAGCGCCAGGATGGCGGGCACCGCGAGCACCGCTGTCAGGAGGAACACGGCCTGGTTGGAGATCAAGAAGCCGCATGCTCCCATTGCCGCGGCGGCGACACCGTTGCCAATCGAGGCGAAGCGGGCGTTCCGGCCCAATCGCGCTCCCAATGCCGCGTGGCCGACGAGCGCCAGGCTGAGCGCGGCGATGACCGGCCCCAGCACGCAGCTGGCGGCCGCATGCATCATTCGCGCGGCAATGACCACCGAGAAGGTCGGCCACAAGGCAATGGCCAGCGCGCTCAGGCCGACCGCCGCCACCGCCAGCGCAGCAATCAACCGCGCCGAGCGCACCGCATCAACCAGCGCGCCGGCGGGCATCTGCGCCGCCAAGGCCATCATGCCGCCGGCGGTAAGAACCAGACCGATATCGAACTGCGCCCAGTGATGGGCGGTGAGATAGATTGCGACGAACGGGCCGAAGCCGGTCTGGATATCCGCCAGGAAGAATGTGAACCAGTCGAGCGCGCGCGCGCTGCCTGAAGGTGCCGCCGCATGCGCTGCGACCCGCGCACGAATTGATCCCGCCGGCCGCAGCGTACCAGCGCCGGCCCAGCGGCCGGATGAACCACCGGGATGCTCGAGTGATATCGTCGACAGATCGATATCTCCGGCGCCGCCGGGGTCTTGCGGCGTCGGTACTGGCCCGATGCCCCATGCATCGGCCGCCCCTCGTTCCGATACCTGTCCTCGGGTCGCGCCCGATGGTTGAGGCATCGGAGTAGCAGTGCAGCGAATTCAATACGCCTCAATCGCGGCGAATTTGAGAAGGCCCAGTGAAAGTGGGGATTTGGAACCGAGTTCCAGGCGTGGAACTGACGCTGTCGTCAAAAGTCGGAAATTCCGGCCTTGGACGCGCGCCAATCTCATGCCGCCAGCCGCGCCCGATCATGCGGCTCGGAATAGGCGACGGGGGTTCCCTTGGGAATGACGCCGGTCGGATTGACTCTTCTGATCGACCAATAATTGATCACGTAGTAGCGCGGGGTCACCGTCGCTGCGATGCCGGGCAGCTGGTAGAGCTCGCGCATGTAGTTCAAGAGGTTCGAATAGTCCGCGATGCGTTTCTTGTTGCACTTGAAGAGGGAGAAATAAGCGACATCGAAGCGCACCAGCGTCGGGAACAGGCGCCAGTCGGCCTCGGTGATCTGGCGCCCGACCAGGTAGCGCTGACGCCCGAGACGCGCCTCGAGCTCATCCAGCGTCTCGAACAGCGCATCGAATGCGGCTTCGTAGGCCGCCTGAGAGCGTGCAAATCCGCAGCGATAGACACCGTTATTCACATTGGCATAGACGAGCGCGTTGATGCGGTCGATCTCCGTGCGCAAGGGAGCCGGATAGAAATCGGTATCGTCGCCGGCAATCTCCTTGAACTCGCTATCGAGCATGCGGATGATCTCGGACGATTCGTTGTTGACCACACGCTTGGTCGCCTTGTCCCAAAGCGTCGGCACCGTGACCTTGCCGGTGTAACGGGGATCGGTCGCGGTATAAGCCTGGTGCAGATAGTGGAAGCCGTTGACTTCGTCCGGCGTGCAATCGGGGAATGCCGGACTGTTTTCGAACGTCCAGCCTTGCTCCCTCAGACCGGGAATCGAGTACGCGACCGAGATTGCGCCTTCGAGCTTCTTCAAGGCTCGATAGATCAGCGTCCGATGCGCCCAGGGACAGCCGTGCGCGACGTAGAGGTGATATCTGCCCTGCTCCGCCTTGAAGCCGGACGAATTGTCAGCGGTAATCCGGTCGCGAAAACGACTGTCGGCACGTCGGAACTCGCCGGAACGACCGGTCTCCTCCGGAAGCTCCTCGTCGCGCCACGTCCCGTCGACGAGTACACCCATGCTTGGCTCCTTTGAGCAGGTCGATTTCGGCTCCCTCTCGAGCGGAGCCTCGATGTTGGATTAGACGGAGTGCGACGATCGATCCATATGCCGGACGCCGGACGCTTCACCCGCAGACGCAGCCGAGTTTCACTTCCGCTCGAGCAGCGCCGCGATCGACTTGACCTGGTTGCGCGCATAAACCGGCAGGCCGGCGCTGATGGAATTGCCGGTATTGAAGGAGCTCTTGCCGGCCAGCACCTGGGCGGGCACCAGATTTCGCAGCACCGGAACCTTCATGAATTCCTTCTTCTTCCCCAATAGGCTCGAACTCGACGGCGAGCGTCATGAACACGGTCACGACGCTCTGGCTCGCATCGCTGGGATGGTGCTGAAAGATCGCGAGCAATTTGCCGAACTGCATGACCTGGTTGACGTAGAAGATGTTCTGCTCGAGCGCACCGATCGGCTGCGCGTCGAGCCCGGTCAGCTTTGCGAAGTCCATCTCCGTCACCTCCGCGGGCGGCCGCAGCGTCAGCTCGCTCTCGAACTCCAGGTGGTCGGCGATTTTCTTCGGCGCATCACGCAGCTTGTTGGCGATCTGGATGCCGATCGGCAGCTTGCCTTCGAACTGATAACGCGAGCGAATGCAGATGGTAACCGGCCTCACCTCGCACCAGCGACGCAGTGGGTGCTGGTTGTGCACGGTACGCGGGTCCTTCGGATCGACGGCCTCGGCCGACGTGATCAGGCTGTGCTTGATCGCGGGGTCGATCCGCTCGATGAAGGGAAGCGACACGAAGCTCGCGAGATCGATCGAGCCCGGCGGCCGTGACAGCGAAAAGCGCGCCTCGCCGACGTACATGTGCAGCTTTTCCTTGAATCGTCTGCGCACGCCGTCGACGGTGACCTCGACATGGGCTCGAGATAACTGGGATAAGGAGACAGGAATTGCTTCTCGACCGGCTTGCTCTGCGCCCAATCCTCGAAGCGGATGAGCCCGGCATCGGGATCGATCATTTCGTCGCTCGGCCGATCGACGAACTTGATCGTTTTCGGCTTGAGCTGATCGACCACGAGCGCCGCGGCCGAGACGACTTCCTCGATACGGAATTCCTGGGCAGCGACCGCAGCGACACGGATACCACCGGCAAGAGCGAACGATGCCGCCAGCAGCGCAGCTGTCTTGGGAAGCAGCATGATGAGGTCTTTCAGTAGTATCGCCGGTTGCCCCAGACATGGCCGGGATCGATACGCTGCGGTGTCTGATATTCGCGAGCATACGGATCGCGCGTGCGGCTGCGCCTGTACCCGCGGATCCTGAGCCCGCTGATTGCGCCCGTTGGGCCCGGGTTGCCCGTAACCGGGCTGAGGCTGAGGCTGCGCTTCGCGCGGCGCCGGTACATAGCGCCCATTGTTATCCTGATAGTAGGGATGGCCGTTGTCCTGCTGGTACCGCCCGGTGTTGTCCTGCTGGTGGCGCGTGGTGTCCTCTTGGTAGCGCCTGCTGTTGTCCTGATAGTAGCGCCCGCGATTATCGTAATAGTACCCCGGGCGCTGCTCGTAGAATCCGCCCCAGCCGAAGAATGAACCGGGATTCGGCGCCACGGTGAAGTAGCCGCGCGACCCGTTTCGCGATATAGGCGTCCTCGCGCGATACCAGCTGGTACTGGGTATCGATCACCCGTCCATAGCGATCGATACGGAAGCACTCGGTGATGGCGCGTCCGCCGGTCTGCGCCGTCTCGCCGGAGTCGAGATCGATCGACTTGCAAGCGAGTTGGCGCTTGGCTTCGGGAGAAGGAGGAGCAAGAGCGGTTCTGGGCGCGACATTCGCCCACACGGCCTGCATCACCGGCTCGAAGATCGGCACGGCGACCCCGCCGCCGGTCGCACCGCCGCCGAGGGTGCGACGCTTGCCGTCGGCATTGTCGTAGCCGATCCACACTGCCACGGTGACGTCGTTGCTGAAGCCGACGAACCAGGCGTCGTTCTCCTGGTCCGAGGTTCCGGTCTTGCCCGCGACAAAGGGTGCAAGGCTGCCGATCGATCGTGCGGTGCCGCGTGAGAGCACGCCCTGCAACATGGTCTTGAGCTGATAGAAGGCGGCGCGGTCGACCGACCCGATGCGGACGGCTGATTTGGGATCGTGTCGGTAGACGATGAGACCATCCCGCTCGATGGTGTCGATGACGTAGGGAGACGGCCGCACGCCCTCATTGGCGATCGCCGCATAAAAGGCGGCAAGATCGATCGGGCGCACCGGCTGGGCGCCCAGCACGAAGGGATAGTAGCGCGCGCACTCGCGGTAGATCTGCGCCTCCATCGCCAGCCCGCACAGGCGCTCGAGGCTCGCCTCCGGGCTGTCCTCGATACCGCCATCCAGCAGATGAACGGTGGCGAGATTGCGCGAGTTCTCGAGCGCGCGGCGCAAGGTGAGAATTCCGCCACCCCCGCCGTCGTAGTTCTTTGGGGTCCAATAGTCCTGTTCGCGGGCACGGCTTCGCCCGATGGGCGGGAGGGTGATAGGTCCGTCGCTGACCAGCGTATTGGGCTGCAGGCCCTTGCGGAGCGCCGCAAGGTAGGACAGCGGCTTGATGGCGGAGCCGGGCTGGCGCACGGACTGCGTCGCCCGATTGAGCTGGCTCAGCGGATAGGAGAAGCCGCCGGTCATGGCGAGGATCCGGCCGGTCTTGTTCTCCATGACCACCACCGTGCCCTGCACCAGCGGACGGACGCGCAATTCGGCGCGCGCTGTCTTGCCCTTGCTCTCGCCGACGCGGACGAAAACCACGTCGTGAAGGACAAGCTTGCGCTGGGCGGCAGCGTTGTCGATCGCGAAGGGCAGGACTCGCCCGTCGGCCAGGCCGACGCGCCAGACTTCGCCCTTCTTGCCCGTGGGTTTCTCGATCACCACCGCCGGCGTCCAGTGCACGTCGTAGAGCGCGAGTCGCGCCCCGGCGAGCGCCTGCTGCCAGAATGGCCGCTTGTCCGCTGCCTTCTTCGCCGCATCCTTGTCGGATTCGATGCGCTTGATCGCCTGCGCCAGATTGGCTTCGGCCGCCCGGAACTGCAGGCGGCCGGAGCTCCGCTCATAGCGCCAAAGCCCCTCTTGCAGCGCAGTCTCCACCGCGCGCTGCAGTTGCGGGTGGATGGTCGAGCGCACCGTGTACGAGTTGGCCGTGATGGCATCGATGCCCGCCACCGCCTTGGCCTCGCGCGCCACCTGGTCGACGAAGTGGAAGCCGATGTCGCGGCGCGGCCGTTCGTAAGCCACCATCGTAGGCAGGGCCGGCAGGCCGCGGGCGGGCAGCTGCGTGGAGACGGTCCCGTCCTCCTGCAGGCGGCTCAGCACATAGGCTAATCGCTCCTGCGCCCGTCCCGGATGCCGGTCGGGATTGTAGAAATTCGGCCCCTTGGTGAGACCGGCGAGCAGTGCGCCTTCTTCCAGCGCCAGCGCCTTCGCCGGCTTTCCGAAATAGCTGCGTGCCGCAAGCTCGATGCCCCAGGAGCCGCGACCAAGAAAGACGGAATTGAGATAGAGCTCGAGGATCTCCGCCTTGCTCAGCGAGCGTTCGACGCGAGAGGCGACGATCATCTCGCGGATCTTGCGCTCATAGGTGAGATCTTCGCCCACCAGGAGGTTCTTGACGATCTGCTGCGTGATGGTCGAGCCGCCCTGCGGGCGGCCGGAGGCGGCGAGATTGCCGATGAAGGCGCGAATCAACCCACGCTCGTCGATACCCTTGTGCTGATAAAACCGCCGGTCCTCGGCCGCGATGAAGGCTTTCTGCACGTGCTCGGGGATGTCTGCGAGCACCACCCATACCCGTCGTTGATTCTCCTCGAATACCTCCGCGAATCGCTCGCCTTTGCGGTCGAGCACGATGCTGGCGCCGGGAAGCTTGAGACCCTTGAGCTTGTCGTGACCCGGCAGCTGGGCGACGGCCTTGTTGTAGAAGTCGATGACCTCGCCGAGATCGACCGCCGGGACCGCCACCTTCTCGTTCTTGCAGAACTGCCGGTACGCGGTGTGCAAATCGGCGAAACTGATGCCGCGGAACGCCTTGCTCTCGCCGATCGGTTGCGGATCGTCGAGCGCGGTAGTGATGAGCTCGTCGAGATTGATGTTCTCGATGTCGAAGGCCTTGAGCATGTGGGTGCAGCCCGCGCGCAACAGCTGCGCGACCTGCTGCTGGTCGCCGGCGCGGTCGAACCCCGTGCTCACCGCATCGGGCGCGGTCGTCACCTGGCTGAGCGCCAGCGCGGTGGCGAAAATCTTGACGAGAATCGGTTCCATCGGGCCTTCGCGGAAGGTCGAACAGGCGAGAGCAACCCTCACATTAAGTCATCGTCATAAAATGGCTTTTTGGGGAGCCAGTTCCAGACGCCAGAGAATATATTCGCGAGTGTATCCCTTTCGACACTGGTCGCCTTCGCCGCACTCTTCAGGAAACAATCGCACAAAATCGATTATTCCCGGGAAATATCCCTCTGAAACAATGGTAAGTTGCACTTGATTGGATTGCTTCCGCAGGGCCACTCGAGCCCCCAACTGCAAATCATCGCAGGGGCGCCGACGATCTCGAGCCACGTAACCGGGCGGCTCGCAGCCGTCGGAGCTTGCGCGGGCGAGGTCGGCAAAATGCCGGCTCCACCACGGCATGAAGAGCATCGACCCGGCGACCGGTCGGGCCGTCGAGATCGCCGCAAGCGGCTCCGATGCCCTCGATGCCCGGCCGCTCGCGCGCCGCCGCAAATCACTCCGCCGCCGGCAGTTGCGCCGGCTGCGGCACCTCCGCGGCAGCGGCCTTGGCGGCCGCTTCGCGCTCACGCTCCTCCAGGATGAGCGCATCGCGTTTGCCGGCGACCTCGCGCACCAGGTTCATCATGGCGCCGGTTCCCGCCGGAATGAGGCGGCCGACGATGACGTTCTCCTTGAGGCCTTCCAGCGTGTCCACCTTGCCGTTGACGGCGGCCTCGGTGAGGACGCGCGTGGTTTCCTGGAACGAGGCCGCCGAGATGAACGAGCGGGTCTGCAGCGAGGCCTTGGTGATGCCGAGCAACACCGGATGGCCCGCCGCCTCCTTCTTGCCGTCGTCGCGAGCGCGGGCGTTGATCTCGTCCATCTCGATCTTGTCGATCTGCTCGCCCTGGATCAGATCGGTCTCGCCGGCATCGTCGATCTCGACCTTCTGCAACATCTGGCGAACGATCACCTCGATGTGCTTGTCGTTGATGGCGACGCCCTGCAGCCGGTAGACCTCCTGGATCTCGTTGACCAGGTAGGCGGCGAGCTCCTCGACGCCCTTGATCGCCAGGATGTCGTGCGGGGCCGGGTTACCCTCCACGATGGCATCGCCCTTCTCGATCACGTCGCCATCCTGCAGGTGGATGTGCTTGCCCTTGGGGATGAGGTATTCCTTGGGCTCCTCTTCCTTGCTGTTGGGCTCGATGATGATGCGGCGCTTGTTCTTGTAGTCGCGTCCGAAGCGGATCGTGCCCGAGGCCTCCGCGATGATGGCGGCTTCCTTCGGGCGCCGCGCCTCGAACAGCTCCGCCACCCGCGGCAGACCGCCGGTGATGTCGCGGGTCTTGGCGCTTTCGGTCGGAATGCGCGCGATCACGTCTCCCGCCTTCACCGCCGCGCCGGGATCGACCGAGATGATGGCATCGACGGCGAGCTGATAGCGCGCCTCGCCGCCGCGGGCGAGCTTCATGATCTTGCCGCCCTTGTCCTTGATCACGATCGCCGGCCGCAGATCCACGCCGCGGGCGGTGCGCCAATCCGTCACCACCCGCTTGGCGATGCCGGTCGATTCGTCGAGCGTCTCCGTCATCGACTGGCCCTCGACCAGGTCCTCGAAGCCGACCGCACCTTCGACCTCGGTGAGGATGGGTCGGGTATACGGATCCCACTCCGCGATCCGCTGCCCGCGTCTGATCTTGTCACCTTCGTCGACCAGCATGCGGGCGCCGTACTGAATCCGATGCACCGCGCGCTCGGTGCCGTCGGGATCGAGCACCGCCACCACCATGTTGCGCACCATGGCGACATTCTGCCCGTCGGAGTTCTTGACGATGCTGCGATTCTTGATCCTGATCTTGCCGTCGAAGTTCGACTCGATGAAGGATTGCTCGGAGATCTGGGCGGCTCCGCCGATGTGGAACGTGCGCATGGTGAGCTGTGTCCCCGGCTCGCCGATCGACTGCGCAGCGATGACGCCCACCGCCTCACCCATGTTGACCGGCGTTCCGCGCGCGAGATCGCGTCCGTAGCACTTGGCGCAGACACCGTTGGTCGTGTCGCAGGTGAGCACCGAGCGGATGCGCAACTCCTGCACGCCGGCGGCCATGATCGCATCGACCTGGGGCTCCTCGAGCAACGTGCTGCCCTTGACGATCACCTGGTGCGACGACGGATCGCGGACGTCTTCGGCGGTCGTGCGACCGAGGACTCCGGCTGGCGAGCGACGCCACCACGTTGCCGGCATCGATGATCGCGCGCACCTTGATGCCCGACGTCGTGCCGCAGTCCTCCGACGTGATGATGCAGTCCTGCGCGACGTCGACCAGCCGTCGGGTGAGGTAGCCCGAATTCGCGGTCTTGAGCGCGGTATCGGCCAGACCCTTGCGCGCGCCGTGCGTCGAATTGAAGTATTCGAGCACGGAAAGCCCTTCCTTGAAGTTCGAGATGATCGGGCTCTCGATGATCTCGCCCGAGGGCTTGGCCATCAGGCCGCGCATTCCGGCGAGCTGCCGCATCTGTGCCGGCGAGCCGCGCGCGCCGGAATGGGACATCATGTAGATCGAGTTGACCTCGGCCGAGCGTCCACCCTCGACCTTCTCCACCGACGAGATCTGGCGCATCATCTCGTCGGCGATCTGGTCGGTGGCCTTCGACCAGGCATCGACCACCTTGTTGTACTTTTCGCCCTGGGTGATCAGGCCGTCGTTGTACTGCTGCTCGAACTCCTTGGCGAGCGTGCGGGTCTGATCGATGATTTTCCACTTGGTGCTCGGCACCACCATGTCGTCCTTGCCGAACGAGATGCCCGCCTTGAAGGCGTGATGGAATCCGAGCGCCATGATCCGGTCGCAGAAGATCACCGTCTCCTTCTGCCCGCAGTGGCGGTAGACCTGGTCGATCATGCTGGAAATTTCCCGCTTGGTCATGAGCTTGTTCACGACGTCGAAGGAAATCTTCGCGCTTTTCGGCAGCACCTGCCCGAGTATCACGCGGCCGGGCGTGGTGTCGTACCGCTTGCGGAGCGCGTCGCCTTTTTCGTCGACGCCCACCCAGCGCCACTTGATCCGGGTATGCAGGTCGATGACCTTCGAGTGCAGCGCATGCTCGATCTCGGCCATGTCGCCGTACACCTTGGGGTGCTTCTGCAACCTCTCCTCGCCCTCGCGCATGATGGAGAGGTAATAGAGGCCGAGCACGATGTCCTGCGACGGCACGATGATCGGCGAGCCGTTGGCCGGATGCAGGATGTTGTTGGTCGACATCATCAGCACCCGGGCCTCGAGCTGGGCCTCGAGCGAGAGCGGCACGTGCACGGCCATCTGGTCGCCGTCGAAGTCGGCGTTGAACGCGGCGCACACCAGCGGATGAAGCTGGATCGCCTTGCCCTCGATCAGAACCGGCTCGAAGGCCTGGATGCCCAGACGGTGCAGCGTCGGGGCGCGGTTCAGCAAAACGGGATGCTCGCGGATGACCTCGTCGAGGATGTCCCAGACCTCGGGCTTCTCCTTCTCGACCAGTTTCTTGGCCTGCTTCACCGTGGTCGAAAGTCCCTTGGCGTCCAGCCGCGAGTAGATGAACGGCTTGAACAGCTCGAGCGCCATCTTCTTGGGCAGGCCGCACTGATGCAGCCTGAGCTCGGGACCGACCACGATCACCGAACGGCCGGAATAGTCGACGCGCTTGCCGAGCAGGTTCTGCCGGAAGCGGCCCTGCTTGCCCTTGAGCATGTCGGCGAGCGACTTGAGCGGCCGCTTGTTGGCGCCGGTGATGACGCGACCGCGCCGACCGTTGTCGAACAGCGCGTCGACCGCCTCCTGCAGCATCCGCTTCTCATTGCGGATGATGATGTCTGGAGCGCGTAACTCGATGAGGCGCTTCAGCCGATTGTTGCGGTTGATCACGCGGCGATAAAGGTCGTTGAGATCGGAGGTGGCGAAGCGCCCGCCGTCGAGCGGCACCAGCGGCCGCAAATCGGGCGGGATCACCGGCACCTGGGTCAGGATCATCCATTCCGGCTTGTTGCCGGATTGCTGGAACGCCTCGACGATCTTGAGCCGCTTGGCGATCTTCTTCTTCTTGGCGTCGGAATCCGAGCCCGCGATCTCCGCCCGCAGATCCGCCTGCATCTTGTCGAGATCGAGCGCCTTGAGCATCTCGCGAATGGCTTCGGCGCCGATGGCGGCGGTGAAGCTGTCGCCGCCGAACTGCTCCTGCGCCTTGAGATACTCGTCCTCGCTGAGCAGCTGGCGGTCCTCGAGCGGGGTCAATCCGGGCTCGAGCACCACGTAGCTCTCGAAATAGAGGATGCGCTCGAGTGCCTTGAGCGTCATGTCGAGCAGGAGGCCGATGCGCGAAGGCAGCGACTTGAGGAACCAGATGTGGGCGACCGGCGCGGCCAGCTCGATGTGGCCCATGCGCTCGCGCCGCACCCGCGAGAGCGTGACCTCGACCGAGCACTTCTCGCAGATGATCCCCTTGTACTTCATGCGCTTGTACTTGCCGCACAAGCACTCGTAGTCCTTGATCGGACCGAAGACGCGCGCGCAGAACAAGCCGTCGCGCTCCGGCTTGAAGGTGCGATAGTTGATGGTCTCCGGCTTCTTGATCTCGCCATAGGACCACGACAGAATCTTGTCCGGGCTCGCGATCGAGATCCGGATCTGGTCGAAGACCTGAGCCGGGATCTGCGGGCTGAAAAGATTCATGAGCTCTTGGTTCATCGCATTCTCCGTTTGCGGCACGCAGTCGGTCCCGATTTGCCGACCGCCGCCGTATCTCTCTGCGTCGTCGCGTCAGGGAGCGCCTCTCGAGCGCCCACCTCTGAGAGCCTTCCGCTGGGAAGGCGTGGATGGCGGGGACGTCCCCGGCCATGAGGTGACTATTCCGCCGCCTCCGCGGTCTCACCGCCCGGGCCGGTGCGTTGCTGCTTCGAATTGTGCAGGTCGACGTTGAGGCCGAGCGAACGCATCTCCTTGACCAAGACGTTGAATGATTCCGGAATTCCGGCCTCGAACGTATCGTCGCCGCGCACGATGGCCTCGTAGACCTTGGTGCGGCCGGCCACGTCGTCCGATTTCACGGTCAACATCTCCTGCAGGGTATAAGCGGCACCGTAGGCTTCCAGCGCCCACACCTCCATCTCGCCGAAACGCTGGCCTCCGAACTGCGCCTTGCCGCCCAGCGGCTGCTGGGTGACCAGGCTGTAGGGACCGATCGAGCGGGCATGGATCTTGTCGTCGACCAGGTGATGGAGCTTGAGCATGTAGATGTAGCCCACCGTCACCTTGCGATCGAACGGCTCGCCGGTGCGGCCGTCGTACAGGGTCACCTGACCGGAATGCTCCAGACCTGCGAGATCGAGCATGTGCTCGATGTCGGCCTCCTTGGCGCCATCGAAGACCGGCGTCGCGATCGGCACGCCGTGGCGAAGGTTGGTGCCGAGCTCTACCAGGTCTTTCTCACCAAGCGACTTGATGGTCTCGTCGTCGCCGTAGATCTTCTTCAGCATATCCTTGAGTGGCTTGGTGTCGTGCTTGGCGTTGTAGGCATCGATCGCCTGTCCGATGCGCAAGCCGAGGCCGGCGCAAGCCCAGCCGAGATGGGTCTCCAGGATCTGGCCGACGTTCATCCGGCTCGGCACGCCCAGAGGGTTGAGCACGATGTCGACCGGGGTGCCGTCACCGAGGAACGGCATGTCCTCGAGCGGCACGATCTTCGACACCACGCCCTTGTTGCCGTGGCGGCCGGCCATCTTGTCGCCGGGCTGGATCTTGCGCTTCACCGCGACGAAGACCTTGACCATCTTCATCACGCCGGGCGGCAGCTCGTCGCCGCGCTGCAGCTTCTCGACCTTGTCGAGGAAACGCTGCTCGAGACCCTTCTTCGACTCGTCGTATTGCTTGCGGATGGCCTCGATCTCGGCCATCAGCCGGTCGTTCGGGGAAGCGAACTGCCACCATTGCGAGCGCGGATATTCCTCGAGCACGGCACGGGTGATCTTGGAATCCTTCTTGAAACCCTTGGGGCCCGCGATGCCCTGGCGGCCCTCCAGCAACTCGGCCAGCCGGCCGTAGACGTTGCGGTCGAGGATCGCCTGCTCGTCGTCGCGATCCTTGGCGAGCCGCTCGATCTCCTCGCGCTCGATGGCGAGCGCGCGCTCGTCCTTCTCGACGCCGTGGCGATTGAACACCCTCACCTCGACCACGGTGCCCTGCACTCCCGGCGGCACCCGCAACGAGGTGTCGCGCACGTCGGAGGCCTTTTCGCCGAAGATCGCGCGCAGCAGCTTCTCCTCCGGCGTCATCGGGCTCTCGCCCTTTGGCGTGATCTTGCCGCACAGGATGTCGCCGGCACGCACCTCGGCGCCGATATAGACGATGCCCGCCTCGTCCAGGTTCTTCAGCGCCTCCTCCGAGACGTTGGGAATGTCGCGCGTGATCTCCTCCGGGCCGAGCTTGGTGTCGCGCGCCATCACCTCGAATTCCTCGATGTGGATCGAGGAGAACACGTCGTCCTTGACGATGCGCTCCGAGAGCAGGATCGAGTCCTCGAAGTTGTAGCCATTCCACGGCATGAACGCGACGAGCACGTTCCTGCCCAGCGCGAGCTCGCCGAGCTCGGTCGAGGGACCATCGGCGATGATGTCGCCCTTGCGCACCTGGTCACCCACCTTCACGAGCGGGCGCTGGTTGATGCAGGTGTTCTGGTTCGAGCGCTGGAACTTCATCAGCCGATAGATGTCGACCCCCGGCTTGGTCGGGTCGGGCTCCTCGGTGGCGCGCACGACGATACGCGTGGCGTCGACCTGATCGACGATGCCGGTGCGCCGCGCGGCAATGGAAGCGCCCGAATCGCGCGCCACCACACCCTCCATGCCGGTGCCGACGAACGGCGCCTCGGATCGGACCAGCGGCACCGCTTGACGCTGCATGTTCGAGCCCATCAGTGCTCGGTTGGCATCGTCATTCTCGAGGAACGGGATGAGCGCAGCGGCGACCGAGACCAGCTGCTTGGGCGACACATCCATGAAGTCGACCTTGTCGGCCGGAACCATCTGAACGTCGCCGGCGTGGCGGCACACGATCATATCCTCGGTGAAGCGTCCGCGGTTGTCGATCGGGACGTTCGCCTGCGCGACCGTGTAGCGGCCCTCCTCCATCGCCGACAGGTAGATCACTTCGTCGCTGACGCGGCCGTCCTTCACCTTTCGATAGGGCGTCTCCACGAAGCCGTACTTGTTCACGCGCGCATAGGTGGCGAGCGAGTTGATCAAGCCGATGTTGGGACCCTCGGGGGTCTCGATCGGGCAGATGCGTCCGTAGTGGGTCGGGTGCACGTCGCGCACCTCGAAGCCAGCACGCTCGCGCGTGAGGCCGCCGGGCCCCAGCGCCGACAGCCGGCGCTTGTGGGTGATCTCGGACAGCGGATTGGTCTGGTCCATGAACTGGCTGAGCTGCGAGGAGCCGAAGAACTCGCGCACCGCCGCCGCCGCCGGCTTGGCGTTGATCAGATCCTGCGGCATCACCGTGTCGATATCCACCGACGACATCCGCTCCTTGATGGCACGCTCCATGCGCAGCAAGCCGATGCGATACTGGTTCTCCATCAGCTCGCCGACCGAGCGCACACGGCGGTTGCCGAGATGGTCGATGTCGTCGATCTCGCCCTTTCCGTCGCGCAGGTCGACCAGCGTGCGGATCACCGCGATGATGTCGTCCTTGCGCAGCACCCGCATGGTGTCGGGCGCGTCGAGGTCGAGCCGCATGTTCATCTTGACGCGGCCGACGGCCGAGAGGTCGTAGCGCTCCGGATCGAAGAACAGGGACTGGAACATGTTCTGCGCCGTGTCGAGCGTCGGGGGCTCGCCCGGACGCATGACGCGATAGATGTCGAACAGCGCATCCTCGCGCGTCATGTTCTTGTCGACGCTGAGCGTATTGCGGATATAGGCGCCCACATTGACGTGGTCGATGTCGAGGAGCGGCAGCTCCTTGTAGCCGGCCTCGTTGAGGACTTTGAGATTCTTCTCGGTGATCTCCTCGCCCGCTTCCGCATAGATCTCGCCGGTCTTCGGATTGACCAGATCCTCGGCGAGGTAATGCCCGACCAGCTCCTGATCGCTCATCCGCAGCGCCTTGAGGCCCTTCTCGGCGAGCTGGCGCGCCTGGCGAACCGTGAGCTTCTTGCCCGCCTCCAGCACGACCTTGCCGGAATCGGCATCGACGAGGTCGTTGATGGCCTTGTAGCCACGGAAACGATTGGCATCGAACGGAACACGCCATCCATCCTTCTGTCGCTTGTGGATCACCTTGCGGTAGAAGGTATTGAGGATTTCCTCGGGATCGATGCCGAGCGCATAGAGCAGCGAGGTCACCGGGATCTTGCGGCGCCGGTCGATTCGCGCATGGACGATGTCCTTGGCGTCGAACTCGATGTCGAGCCAGGACCCGCGATAGGGAATGATGCGTGCGGCGAACAGCAGCTTGCCGGACGAGTGGGTCTTGCCCTTGTCGTGGTCGAAGAACACGCCGGGAGAACGGTGCATCTGCGAGACGATGACGCGCTCGGTGCCGTTGACGACGAACGTGCCGTTGTTGGTCATGAGCGGAATGTCGCCCATGTAGACATCCTGCTCCTTGATGTCCTTGACCGACTTGGCGCCGGTCTCCTCGTCGATATCGAACACGATCAGACGCAGCGTCACCTTGAGCGGGGCGGCATAGGTCATGCCGCGCTGGCGGCATTCGTCGACGTCGTACTTGGGCGCCTCGAATTCATACTTGACGAACTCGAGCATCGACGTGTTGGAAAAGTCCGAGATCGGGAACACGGATTTGAACACGGCCTGCAGCCCCTCGTCGGGCCGCCCGCCGATGGGTTCCCGCACCAGCAGGAACTGGTCGTAGGATGCCTTTTGAACCTCGATGAGGTTCGGCATTTCCGCGACTTCCTGAATTTTCCCGAAAAACTTGCGAACGCGCTTGCGACCGGTAAATGTCTGCGCCATCTCTATCTCTTTCGTTGTCGAACCGCCGGGCCCGGGACGACTCTCCGGAAGGCCGCCATCCATCGCGACCGTCGGGACAGGCGTCGAGACCCGTTCTTATGCGATTCGGGCTGCCTCCGAACCGCCGCGTCGATTGCCGCCGCTAGGCGGAGATATGGGCGATTTCCGGGGAACAGACCGGAAATCACCGTTTTTTGTTCTCCTCCCGGTCCGTCGCTGGGGACCGGATCGTCCAGATGAGGGCTCCTGGCCCCGCGCACCCGGGGGGCGGCCCGAGTTGCGGGTACCATCGACCTTTGTTTACTTGAGCTCGACCTTGGCGCCGGCCTTCTCCAGGGCGGCCTTGACTTTTTCGGCCTCGTCCTTGCTCACGCCCTCCTTCACCGCCTTGGGCGCGCCTTCTACCAGGTCCTTGGCCTCTTTCAGGCCGAGCCCGGTGAGCGCACGGACCTCCTTGATCACCTCGATCTTCTTTTCGCCGTACGCGGCCAGGATCACCGTAAACTCGGTTTTCTCCTCGACCGGTGCCGCGCCGGCACCGGCACCGGGTGCGGCGGCGACGGCCACCGCTGCGGCTGCCGACACTCCCCATTTTTCTTCCAGCATTTTCGCGAGATCGGCGGCCTCTAGCACCGTGAGTTGCGAAAGGTCGTCGACGAGTTTCTGCAGATCAGCCATTGGATTTCCTTATCGGTTCGGACCGGTCGAGCTTGCGAAGCGTGTCACGCCGCCTCGCTCTTCTTGGCATAGGCCTGCACCACGCGGGCGACCTTGGCCGCAGGCGCATTGACGACCTGCGCGATCTTGGTCGCCGGCGCCTGGACGAGGCCGATGATCTTGGCGCGCAGCTCGTCGAGCGACGGCAGCGAAGCAAGCGCCCTGACACCATCGGCATCGAGGGCGGTCTTTCCCATCGCCCCGCCGAGGATCACGAACTTGTCGTGCCCCTTGGCGAAGTCGGCGGCCACCTTGGGTGCAGCCACCGGATCGCCGGAATAGGCGATCAGGGTCGGTCCCCTGAGCAGGGGCACGATCACGGCTGCATCGGTGCCTTCGAGAGCAATCTTGGCGAGACGGTTCTTCGCGACCTTCACCGTCGCACCCGCGTGCTTCATCTGCTTGCGCAGAGTTTGCATCTGGACGACGTTGAGGCCGGAATAGTGAGCAACCACCACGACGTTGGTGTCCTTGAAGACACCGTTGAGCGTCGCGACGAGTTCCTTCTTGGCCGCTCGATCCACTGCAAGCTCTTTCCGGTTGGCGGCCCGCCGTCACAAGCGGGAGCCGCCGGTTGCGACCTGCCGTCCGTCCTGGCGTTGCGCGAACCCGGGCAGGACGGCGCTCCTCGTGATCCTGCCCCCCGGACGCGGCGGATGCCGACCCGGGTTCCTCCTCGAGGGTCGAACCGGTCGCGAGGCTTGCCGCCCCAGAAACGGTCTTTCCCCGTCTGTGCAGGCCTTGAGCATTAAGCCGGGACCCGGCGCCTGCAGTCTCGGACAGGACGGACTTCCGGAAAAAGCCGGAAAGCCCTGGCGCTCTAACAAAAAACACGATCGGTCCCGGATCCCTTCAGATATGGTCCAAAAGGAATAAGGTCCCAGCTGTCAGGTTTTCCATGAAGCGCACAAAAGCGCGCCGACACACCGGGCCGGCACGCCCTGGCCCCTATGTAGAGACTTCCCCCACCCTTGCCAAGTGAAAATCGAAAATCGCGGTCGACTATTTCTCTATCGCGTGGACGTTGTCCCCTTCAGGCGAACCTTGCGCCCGCCGGTCCAACTTTCGTCATCGACGGCGCCTAGCAGGCCAGCCGTCGCCAGCCGTTCCGAGCCAACGAGCGAGGTCCGTGTCATGCCGCCCATGCTTTGCGCCGCGTACGCGGCCGTCTTGGCCTTCATGCTGGTGCCGCTGTCCACCGCGGCCACCACAGCGCAATCGGCGGTTCAGCCCGTCGTCAAGCAGATCCGGCTCACCGAGAAACAGGTCCTTGGCTTCATCGTCGCCCAGAAGGACATGTCGGTGACGCTCGGAAAGATCCAGGGGGCGACCATGGAACAGCTTCCCCCGGAGCTTCAGGCCGAGCTCGAGACGGTCGCCAGGAGGCATGGCTTCAAGGACTTCGCCGAGTATGACGAGGTCGTCGAGAATATATCCATGGTGATGGCCGGCATCGATCCCAAGACCAAGGCATTCACCGAGCCGTCGGTCTCGATCAAGAAGGAGATCGAGACCGTCACCGCCGACAAGTCGATCCCGGACGATGAAAAGAAACAAATGCTCGAAGAGCTCAACGAAGCTCTCAAGGCCGCCGACCCTATTCAATTTCCCAGCAATATCGATCTGGTCAAGAAGTACTACGACAAGATCGACGAGGCGCTGAGCTGATCGGGGCGTGGACGCATTTGCACCGAAGCCTATCGATGCGAGCTGTCTGAAGGCGACGTGGTTTTCGCCGATCTTCTCATTCAATAATCTGATCGGCGCGCGCGAGCACCGTCGCCGGCACCTCGAGGCCGAGTGCCCTGGCGGTCGCGAGATTGATGATGAGATCGAACTTGGTCGGCTGCTCGACCGGGATGTCGGCCGGTTTCGCCCCGCGAAGAATTTTGTCGACAAACTCGGCAGCGCGTCGCCACAGGTCCGGGAAGTTCGCACCGTAGGTAGCATGCCACGGACCGCGCAATCGTGGAGATCGTTCACGGTACAGCCGTCCCGGGCTTGATCCTGTAACCACCCTGCGCTCCCCGTAACGACCATTAGGTTCCCTACCAATCGGAAAGGATTGCTATTTGACCGCCATGGGGAAAGCGGACATTGACCAGGCCGCATTCGGCAAGCTCGATTATGAAGCACGCGCGCTACGCAACGGAGGAAAGCGCGCAATTCAGCCTGCGGGACCGAATCGACGCGCGCGCCGCTCGTGCCGGCGAGGCCGGGACGATGAGAATACCCGAGTAGGACAAGGAGAAAGCCAATGGCCGACAGCTCCGATCGCATCCTGACAACGCACGTCGGCAGCCTGGTGCGCCCGCCCAAGCTGGTCGAGTTCCTGCACAAGATCGAGGACAAGCAGCCTTACGAGCAGGCTGCCTATGAGGCTTGCCTGAAGGAGTCCATCCAAGAGGTGGTCCGCCGGCAGGTCGAGGCCGGCATCGACATCGTCAGCGACGGCGAATTCAGCAAAGGCCGCAACTGGGCGTTCTACGTCCACGATCGGCTCAGCGGCATCACCACCCGACCGCTCACCGAGGACGAGGCGAAGGACCCGATGGCATCGCCGGGTGGCGGCCAGGATCGTGCCGCCTTTCCCGAGTTCTACGCCGAGTACGACAAGGCTACCGGCCTGAGCCGGCGGCTCGGCTCGCGCTTCGTGGTCGATGGCGCCCTGACCTACTCGGATACGCAGGTCAAGCTCGACATCGCCAACCTCGAGGCGGCCACCTCCAAGGCCAGCGCAGTTGCCGCGTTCCTGCCGGTGGTTGCGCCGGCGAGCGCGCTGCCGGTCGCCAAGAACGAGCACTATCCCGACGACCAGAGTCTGCTGCTCGCGCTCGCCGACTGTCTGCACCGGGAATACAAAGCGATCGTGGATGCCGGGCTCTACGTGCAGATCGACGACGCCTTTCTGCCCTACATGCACGAAAAGTTGGTGCCGCCGATGACCGAGGCCCAATATCGCGCTTGGGCGCAGATGCGCATCGACGCCCTCAACCGCGCACTCGAGGGGATCCCGCGCGAGCACTCGCGCTATCACATCTGCTGGGGCAGTTGGAACGGGCCGCATGCCTTCGACGTGCCGATGAAGGCCATCGTCGATCTCATGCTGCAGGTCAACGTCGGCGCCTACCAGTTCGAGGCCGCCAACCCGCGCCACGAGCACGAATGGGTGGTGTGGCAATCGGTGAAGCTGCCGCCCGGCAAGGTCCTGATCCCCGGCGTCATCAGTCACG
Organism: uncultured Alphaproteobacteria bacterium; assembly: GCA_963840535.1. GTDB lineage: Bacteria > Pseudomonadota > Alphaproteobacteria > Rhizobiales > Xanthobacteraceae > VAZQ01. The sequence goes on along the minus strand of CAWIZJ010000043.1, from coordinate 25,547 downwards.
CCACCAACATCGTCGAGCATCCCGAACTGGTGGCGCAACGCATCATTCGTCTCGCCAAGCTGGTCGGGCGCGAGAATGTGATGGGCGGCACCGATTGCGGCTTTGCCCAATCGCCGTTCGCGCAACGCGTTCATCCCACCATCATGTGGGCGAAGCTCAAGTCGCTCGCCGAGGGCGCGCGCATCGCCACGCAGGAATTGTGGGGACGCCGGTCGGCAGCCTGACGCTCGCCGCGCTCTCGGCCACACGCGTTCCCATTCGTTTGCGAAGGCTGTAACGTTTGGCGTCGGTGCTGCTGGGTGGAGGACGCTATGACAGGCGACGGCGAGTCCCGTTCGGTCCTCGGATGTGCTTGCACGAGTGTGCTGGGCGTCGTGCTGGTGTCGCTCGGTCTGATGGCAGGCTCTGCGGCGCAGACCGAGACCTATCCGGCACGCACGATCACCATCCTCGTTCCCTTCCCGCCCGGCGGAAGCGCCGATACGGTGATCCGGCCGGTTGCGCAGAAGGTGGCCGAGAGCGTCAAACAGACCATCGTGATCGACAACCGTGCCGGCGCCGGTGGAAACGTCGCCGCCCTTGCCACCAAGCAGGCCGCGCCCGACGGCTACACCTTGTTCCTCGGCAACATGGGCACGCTGGCGGTCAATCCGAGCCTGTACTCGGACCTGCGCTTCGACCCGGTCAAGGACTTCCAACCGATCACGCCGATCATTTCTTTCCCCCACATCCTGATCGTCCCCGCCGACAGTCCGGCGAGATCGGTCGCCGAGCTCGCCGCGCTCGCAAAGTCGAAGCCCGGCGGATTGAGCTTCGCATCCCAGGGCGTCGGATCCGGAGGGCAGATTCTGGGAGAGATGTTCCGGGGCAGGGTCGGCGCGCCGATGGTGCACGTGCCCTATCGAGGTGCCGCTCCCGCCGTCACCGATGTGATGGGCGGCCGGATGGATTTCCTGTTTACTTCCTACATTTCCGCCGGCGAGCAGGCACAAAGCGGACAGGTCCGCATTCTCGCCATCGCCGGAACCAAGCGCTCCGACGCTGCACCCGCGGTGCCGACCATGGCGGAGGCCGGCTTTCCCGGCCTGGAGATGGAGATGTGGCACGGAATGGTGGCGCCGGCGGGCACGCCAGCCCCGATCGTGAGGAAGCTCAACGAGGAGTTCGTCAAGGCGGCGCGCAGCCCGGACATCCAGCGCATTGTTGCAATCCAGGCGACCGACATGCTGCTCACCACCCCGGAGGAATTTTCGAGGCTGATCGCCGCCGACACCGAGCGCATGAGCAAGGTGATCCGGGATGCCGGGATAAGATTACCCTAGCCTGGATTTCCACGGCTAAGGATTCCACTAACGTCGGATTGGCTCAAGGGATTCATTTGACTCGGGAATTTGGCGCCGATCGTTATCCGAAATAGTACGCTGATAGCCGAATTGCGCGCTGTCACTTGCGCTTTCTCGAAAATGCTCCGTGAAACCGACTTCCATCGTTTGGAGGGCAAAAACCACTGTGGCATGCGGGTTTTCGTGCAATCGCAACATTTGCGGTGCAATTACGGCTTGACACCAGATCTGGTATGTGACATTGCGCATATGTGCCTATCAGCGCACCATATAGCATAACAAAATGCCGCCGCTTCTTTGTGGTGCCGGAGACGGTGCGCCAGCGCCAGTACGAGGCCTTGCGCGCTTTTTACCTGCAGGAGTTGCCCTCGGCCGAGGTCGCACGCCGTTTCGGCTATTCGCCCGGCGCCTTCCGCGTGCTGTGCCATGCCTTCCGGCACGGCGACCTTCCGGAATTCTTCGCCACCGCGCATCCGGGCCCGCGCACGCAGCCCAAGAAGAGCCGCGCTCACGAGCAGATCGTCGCGCTGCGCAAGCGCAACTATTCGGTCTACGAGATCAGTCGGGCGCTCAAGGAGCAGGGAACGCCGCTGAGCGCCACCGCGGTACGCGAGGTGCTGGTCGAGGAAGGCTTCGCACCGCTGCCGCGCCGGCTCGACGAGGAACGCCCCTTCCGCGTCGGCCCCAACGTGGAGGCGGTCGCCAACGTCCAGGACTTCGTCCTCACCAAGCGGGAGTTCACCACCAGGGTGGGAGGGCTGTTCCTGTTCGTTCCCGATCTGGTGCGCCTCGACGGCGACAACACCCTCGCACGCGGCGCCAAGCTGCCGGGCTCGAACATGATCCCAGCCGCACACGCGCTGCGCGCCTCGCTGGCGCTCAAGCTGTGGTCGATCGAACGCAAGAGCCACGTCATGGCGCTCGTCGCCGACCAGGGGCTCGCCTTGTTCTGCGGCCTCAATGCCATGCCGAAGAAGAGCTTCCTGTCGGAATATTCCTCGCGCATCACCCCGCAGCAGGTCTCCCGCCTGCTCGCCGGCTGGCACGCGCAACTCACCGGACAGAATCTCTTCACCGGCCAGTCGCTCAATCTCGACTTCCACTCGGTGCCCTACTTCGGCGAGCATCCGCTCGTCGAATCCCACTATTTATCCAAGCGAAGTCGCCGGCAGCCCAGCATCCTCACCTTCCTGGCGCAGGATGCCGATGCCCAGGTGTTCTGCTACTCCAATGTCGATATCCGCAAGGGTGAGGAGGCCGAGGAGGTCTTCCGCTTCATCGAATTCTGGAGGCGCCGGTACGGCAAGCTGCCGCAGCACCTCGGCTTCGATTCCAAGCTCACCACCTACGAGGGGCTCGACCGGCTCGATGCCGCCGGCATCACCTTCATCACCTTGCGTCGGCGCTCGCCCAGCCTCCTCGCCGAGGTCGAGAACCTGCCGCCATCTGCCTGGCGCACCGTCACCCTCGACGTGCCCCACCGCAAATACCGCAAGCCACGTGTCTTCGAGCAGAAGGCGCGTCCGCACGAGCGCACCTACCGCCAGTTCTTCATCACCGATCTCGGTCACGATGAGCCCACCATCCTGCTCACCAACGACGCAACATCCACCGCACGAAGCCTCGTCACCCGCTACGCCAAGCGCATGCTCATCGAGAACGCGCTCGCCGACGCCGTGCGCTTCTTCCACATCGACGCGCTCTCGTCATCGGTCGGCTTCAAGGTCGACTTCGACATGGCGCTCCTCGTCCTTGCTTCATGCCTCTATCGCCTGATGGCCCGCCGCATGCGCGGTTATGATGACGCTCAGGCGCGCCAGATCTTCCGCGACCTCATCGACATGCCGGCCGAGGTCGCCATCACCGATAGCGAAATCAGGGTGCGCTTCCACCGTCGCGCTCACCTCCCGATCGTCCTCGCCTCCGGCCTCATCGATAAACCCATCGCCGTCCCATGGTGGAACGGCCACCGCCTCCGTTTGGTGCGGTAGCTCTCGCAAAACCTGAAATGTTAGGCTAATTCCGTGGCGTGGAAATCCAGGCTAGTCGGCAGCTTCGGCCAAAGTGAATGGATTCATGTGTGAACCGGAGGTTCGGTGACAGGGCTACGCCCACCCTGTCCTTCCCGGCCCGCCGCCCGGGTGCTATGTCCCGAACAGCGAGCCCGGCTCGACCTTCACTCCCGGGCCCATGGTCGACGAGATGGCGACCCGGTTGATGAAGGTGCCCTTGGCGCCGGCCGGCTTGGCCTTCTGAACTGCGTCGGCGAAAGCCTTGATATTCTGCACCAATTGGTCCTCGGAGAACGACGCCTTGCCGATACCGGCCTGGACGATCCCGGCCTTCTCCACGCGGAACTCGACCGAGCCCCCCTTGGCGCCCTTCACGGCGGTGGTGACGTCCATGGTGACCGTGCCCACTCGCGGGTTGGGCATCATCCCGCGAGGGCCGAGCACCTTGCCGAGCCGCCCGACCAGACCCATCATGTCGGGAGTGGCGATGCAGCGGTCGAAGTCGATATTGCCCCCCTGCACCTTCTCGACCAGATCCTCCGCGCCGATGACGTCCGCGCCGGCGGCCTTGGCCTCCTCCGCCTTGGCGCCGCGCGCGAAAACCGCGACCCGGACGCTGCGGCCGGAGCCGTTCGGCAGACTGACGACGCCGCGCACCATCTGATCAGCATGGCGTGGATCGACGCCGAGATTCATCGACACCTCGATGGTCTCGTCGAACTTGGCCTTGGCGCGCTCCTTGACCATCTTCACCGCCTCCTCGAGCGGATAAAGCCTGGTGCGATCGACGCCCTCGCGCAATTGAACGGTTCGCTTTCCGAGATGAACCATGGCCGCTACTCCCCGACCTCGATGCCCATCGAGCGGGCAGAGCCTTCCACCATGCGCATGGCCGCCTCGATGGTGTCGCAGTTCAAGTCCTTCATCTTCTGCTCGGCAATCTCGCGCACCTGCGCCTTGGTCACGATGCCGGCTCGCTCGCGGCCCGGCGTCTTCGAGCCACTATCGAGCTTGGCCGCCTTCTTGATGAAATACGAGACCGGCGGCGTGCGCATCTCGAAGGTGAAGGATCGGTCCTGATAGACCGTGATCACCACAGGTATCGGCGATCCCTTCTCCATCTTCTGGGTCTGGGCATTGAACTGCTTGCAGAACTCCATGATCGCAAGGCCGCGCTGACCCAGCGCGGGTCCGATCGGCGGCGACGGGTTGGCCGATCCCGCCGGCACCTGCAGCTTGATGTAGCCGGTGATTTTCTTCGCCATCACTTACTCCTGTCATTGGCCGTCGGGCCGGTTCAGGGTCCGTGGTGCGGATCCCGGCGGTTGGCAGCCGCCGTCACCTCCCACGCATTGCGAATGGCGGAAACCCGGGCCGGGGCCGGTCGTTTCCTGCCAATCGTCATCCACTTCTTGCTATCTGCGATCTGCCCTCGTCACCCCGTATTCACGTCGCTAAAGCTTCTCGACCTGTCCCATCTCGAGCTCGACCCGGGTCGGTCGCCCGAAGATGGACACCGCGACCTTGAGCCGCGAACGGCCGTCGTCGACTTCCTCCACCACGCCGTTGAACGAGGCGAACGGCCCTTCCGACACCCGTACCTGCTCGCCGACCTCGAACGAGACCGAAGGCTTCGGGCGCTCGATGCCTTCCTGCACCTGATGCAGGATGCGCTGGGCTTCCGCGTCCGAGATCGGCTTGGGCTTGTTGTCGGCGCCGAGAAAGCCGGTGACCTTCGGCGTGTTCTTGATGAGGTGATAGGCCTCGTCGGTAAGGTCCATCTTCACCAGCACGTAGCCGGGGAAGAACTTGCGCTCGGCATCGACCTTCTGCCCGCGACGCACCTCGACCACCTTCTCGGTCGGCACCATTACCTCTTCGAACAGATGATCGAGGTGGCGCTGCTTGGCTTGTTCGCGGATCGAATCTGCGACCTTGCGCTCGAAATTCGAATAGGCCTGGATGATGTACCAGTGCTTGTCCGTCATTGCGCCGGCTCCTTCAACCGCCGATGCCGAGCACGAGGGTCACGATGAAAAGCATGATCTGGTCCGCCACCAGGAAGAAGATGGAGGCTACGGCCACCATGACGAACACCATGGCGGTGGTGACCGCGGTCTCGCGCCGGGTCGGCCAGGTGACCTTTTGGGCCTCGGCGCGGACCTCCTGCAAGAATTTGAACGGACTGATCATAGGGCACCTGCCGCGGTCTCGGGATGCGGCCACAACGCATTGGACCTGGCTACTTTTGTCGACCGAGCGGGCTACGCCTGGCAGGAGTGGAGGAAATCGCCCGGGCTTGTAGCGTCAAGGTCTTACCGTGGCAACCATGCCCCACTCGCACCGCTGGCTACATAGAGCTTTTTTCGAAAGTGGCAACGGTTGCAGAGTGGCCAGCGGCCGGCTGGCCGTTGTTCCCTGGATCATACCCCTTCCCAGCTCTTGTGCACCACTCGCGCACCCTGCCGTAGCACGATCTTGGCCTTCGGCATCGTCGGCACGCCGCCTAATAAGCTGCGATCACGATCTCGAGGTCCTCGACGCCGGCCACATGCTCAATCAAGTGCTCGCCGCTGTCCTCCCAGATGTCGATGCGGTGCGCGAAGTGCGTCCTGGTCTGCATCGGAAAACTCGGTGGCGCGATGGCCCATCTTATGGGCCACGATATGGTCGGTTAACAAAGCTGAAACCAAGTGCGGCCATGCTGGCGTCCGGCCGGTGACCGCTCGATCTAGCCTGCCCGTCCTACGCCCATCTCTCTCCGAATGATCGGACGGTCACCAGGCCCCCCGGGTGACCCCATGATCAACCAGCTCGACCTGATCGGTTCCACCCTCATGCTCATTCTGTTGACCTTGTTTTTCCTGCTGTTGATCGCCGGGTAGGGCGAGTGACGCGAAATCAGCTCTCGAAGGTTGGCCTCGACGTGGACTAGTCGGCAGCTTCGAATCAGGCGACTAGCAGGCTGCTGAAAAACTCCCATGGGCATCATCGCCACGCAACAATCGAATCCAGGCGCTCGGACTTTTTAATCATTGTTGCGTCGGGGAAGGGGCGCGCGAATCAATCTTGCGTGGTCCTGACGGTTTCGATGCTCCAAAATCGTTTTTCAGCAGCCTGCTAGCTGTTCGATCGTCGCCACGTGGCTGGCGCCGCACCGAACGCCTTCTTGAACGCGCGGGAGAATGCGGCTTCGGAGTCATAGCCGACAATCTCTGCAACCTGCGCGAGGGACGCGCTGGTATTGCGGAGCTTCTGAGTTGCGACCTGCATGCGCCAACTGGCGAGGTAGTGCATCGGCGGCACGCCGATCAGACGAATGAAGCGGTCGGCCAACGCCGAACGCGATAGACCGACCTCACGGCCAAGGTCATCGACGGTCCAACGCCGGGTGATGTCGCGGTGCAACAGCGCCAGTGCCCGCCCAACGTAAGGGTCGCGCAGACCGGCGAACCATCCGGTCTGGCCGTCGGGCAAGACTCTCAGCGTAACGCCGCACCGTCTCCACGAACAACAGCTCCGAAAGCTTGGCCAGCACGGTCTCCGATCCTGGACGACCAATGGAGACCTCCTCCGCAGCGTATTGGAACGTGGAGCGGATCCATTCCGCGGCCCCACCTTGCTCGACTTTCAGCTTGAGCAAGGCCGGCAGGGTCGAGATCACCGGGTTGCCTTCGGCGCTGGCGCAACCGAGGAATCCGCAGACCAGCCGCGTGCGTCTTCCGGCGCCGCCATGATGAATGGAGAACAGCCCGCCGTTTTTGGGCGGATGGATTATGTCGCTGCCCGCCACCGGCGGCAGGCTCAGGTCGCTGCCCATCAGATGCAGGTCATTGCGCGGCAGCAGAACGACCTCGCCAGCTCCAATCAGGAATCCGTCCTCGCCCTCGACCCGGATATGAAGGTCGCCCTCGACAACGTAGTGATAGATGATCAGGTGAGACGCTGACCCGAGAAGAGGCGCGCAATGCTCGGGTGCGACGCGCGCCGCAATGCACCAAGGCGCGAAGAACTCGGCGTGCAGGAACACGCCGCCGGTCAAATGCGCCACCCTCAAGACGTCGGATAACGCGTCCATGCCCGCCTCTACCACGATCCGGTGTTTCGGTCATGTCTCCCGGTGGCCCGGTCATAGACCTTCGATCGATTGGCGACGTACGGAGATCGCATCAGCCGACCGGTTCGGCCATTCTGTCGACACACCAACTTCGAAGGAGGCAGCCTATGCGGGCCGCAACAGCCAAGACGCGGCGAGCACGCCGCGCTGACATGTCTCGAGCGGATTTCATAGGAACTCGTGACGGGATGGAGCAGTGGCCTCGCTCTGGTTCTCCTCATTTCGGCCTTGGCTCGATATATCGGTTAGGACAAGGTCATGGTCGTCTGCTCTTGCAACTTGGTCACTGACCATCAGCTTCGGTCCACTCTTGCCAAGGCCCCGCAACGGCAGCGGATGAGCCAGATCTATGACGGGCTCGGCAGCAGCGCCAAGTGCGGCCGGTGCGCGCACACCATCAAGCGGATCGTGGAGGAACTACCAAACCGCGCGATCGGCTCTGTTGTTGCAAGTGCGAACTTGCATACTGGACCGCAACAACAAGAACTCCCGAGCGCCTCGATGAAGAAGAGTGCACCGGGGCTATTGCAAGAGTTCTGATCACCCGGGAAATAAGGGCGATAGTCGGGGGTGTCCGCAAGGTCCGCTTGCCCCATGGCGGCGCTGAAGCAGCCAACGCGGAACGTAGTGACAAAATAATCACGTAGTAGGACGCTGGCCCGAGAGCAGGCGCGCGCAACGCTCGGGGTGCGCAGCGCGCCGCAGTGCACCAGGGCAGGCGCGAAGAACGCGGCGTGCAAGAACACGCCGCCGGTTGAATGCGCCACCCTCACGACGTCGGATAATGCATCCAAACCTCCTTTCCGTACCACGATCCGGTGTTTCGATCATGTCTCCCGGTGGGCCGGTCATAGACCCTAGATCGGCTGGCGACCTACGATGAGCGCATCAGACGATCGGTTCGGTCATTCTGTCGGCACACTCATTCCGTGAAAGGAGACGGAATATGAATGCGATCAGCAAATTCTCCGCCAGCGAACGCTATGCGCGCTGCGTAGAGACGTCCAAGCGGGTGCGGTGGGACGTAGACGGGGACGTAATCCGGGGGCGGCGCTTCGATACCGCCCACAAATTCCTTCCGGACGGGCTTTCCCTGGTCAGTGCGTTCACGACCCTGTCGGCCGGTGAAAAACGGTTCGTGAGCCAGATCCAGGGTCGCACCTACGCCAATGTCTTTGGGCTGGTCGAGCGCTTCATCAATGCCAAGGTACTGGAACTGAGCCACGATCACTGGTTCGGCGACCAGATTGCGCTCGAGGCGCTGGTTCGGTTCAGCGACGAGGAGTTGAAGCACCAGGCGCTGTTCCGCCGCATCGACGCGATGATCGGCGACATTCTGCCCGACGGCTATCGCTTCGACGTCGACCCCAACGCCGTCGCCCACGCCGTGCTCGGCAAGAGTACATGGGCGGTGTTGGCGCTGACGCTGGATATCGAGTTGTTCACTCAACTGCACTATCGCCAAAGCATTGATCCTGACCGCGAACTTTCCGAACTGTTCAAGGACGTGTTCCTCTATCACTGGAGGGAGGAAAGCCAGCATGCGATCCTTGACGAACTCGAGTGGGTGCGCCACGACGCCGAACTGACGGCGGAGAAACGCGACCTGGCGGTCGACGAGTTCATCGAGCTGGTCGCCGCGGTGGACGGCATCCTGCAAGCCCAGGCCAAAGCCGACGCAGATTATTTCGCGGCAAATTCCGGCCGGGCGGTCGACGAAGCCGAGGCGCGGGCGATCGAGGCCGCATTCCTGAAGGCTTACCGCTGGCAATACATCCACTCGGGCGCCCAGCATCCGCACTTCGGGAAGGTGCTTTCCAGTCTGATCACCGAAAACCAGGGCCAGCGCATTCAGGCGGCGCTCGTCACGCTCCAATAATCCAGCGTGAACTCTTACCACCACCCAGCAAAGGACCCCTTTCATGGCTTGCCCAAACGAAGACCGCTGAACCCACCGTCGTCAACGGCATCAATGTGGACGACCTATTTGCCCTGATCGAGGGCGTCAGGCGACACACCGCAAAAGGCCAGACCAAATGGCGCGTCACCACGGCGTGGCAGGGCCAGACGCGGAGCCGCACGCAAGTCGAAGGCTTTGAAATCGGCGGCGAGCGGGTACCACGAAGGTTCTCGATCGACATCGACGAACCTTGCGAGCTAGGCGGATCGAACCGGTTCGCCAATCCGCAGGAACATCTGTTGGCGGCGCTCAACGCCTGCATAACGGTCGGGTACGTAGCGCAGTGCGCGGTGCGCGGAATCACTCTCGAAAGCCTGCAGATCGAGACCGATGGTGAGATCGATCTCCGCGGCTTCCTCGGCATCGATCCCGCCGTGCCGCCGGGCTACGAGAACCTGAGCTACATCGTCCGCATCAAGGGTAGCGGCACCAAGAAGGAGTTCGCCGAGATCCACGAAGCGGTGATGGCGACCTCGCCCAACTTCTACAACGTGTCCCGGCCCGTGGCCCTCAAACCGACCCTCGTCATCGAGTGATCGAACGGCTCGGAGCGGCGAGGCGGTTGCAGTGGCTGCCTCGCCCCTTCCACGATGTCTCCTTGAGGGTCAACCTCGGTAGCTGCACAAAAGTGGCAACGCTACTCAGCGAAGTGGCAACGCGATTGAAATTGTTGAGGGTTTTGCCGAAGGTGGCAGGAGTGGAGGGACTCGAACCCCCAACCCCCGGTTTTGGAGACCGGTGCTCTAGCCATTGAGCTACACTCCTAAGCCTCTAAACCTACGTGATTTTCCCCCTCGAGGCGACGGCCGAAGATATGGTTTTGCTATCTTTTTGCTACCCAAACCCTCGCCTTCTCATTTGCGGCGGCGGTTTAGCGCCTCTTGCAGCGCCGCGTCAACAAGATCAGCGGCCGTGGCCTGCATCCCCGGAAGAACGTGGCGGTAGAGATCGATCGTCACGCTCACGCTCGAATGCCCGAGCCGCTCTTGTGCGATCTTGGGATGCACGCCCCTGGCTAACATGGCAGTGGCGTGGGTGTGGCGCAAGCCGTGCAGCCCGATCTGCTTGAGCCCGCGCGCCTCGATGAACTTGCTGAAGGCGTGGGTGAGCGAACGCGGCTGCAACGGCTGCCCATCCTCCTGCGCCAAGATGTGGTTGTCGTCGGTGAGGCGCACGCCAAGCCGCAGAAGCCCCTCGGCCTGCCGGATCCGGTGCTGGCGGAGTTCGTCTATCACGGTCGCCGATAGCGCCACCGTGCGGCTCCGGCCTGATTTTGCTTCCTTCTCTCGGCATCCGACATGGGTCTGCTCGGTGCTGGCGACAATGGCGCGGCCATCGCGTCGGCGGTAGCGGAGCAGGTTGAAGGACGGAAGGCCGTCGTCGTCGCAGGCGACCGCCTCCCCGTCGATCGTGCAGGGCGGGAGCAGGTCATGCTGGCCCTATAGCGAAGGGCGCGGGGCGCTGCACCCTTTCAGTCTTTCCAGAAATCGCGGAACCGATCGGGGCTCATCTCGGTGTAGCGCACCGTGTGCTGAATATTCTTGTGCCCGAGGTAGTGCTGCAGCGACCGCGTATCAACGCCTTGGTTTGCCAGCTTGAAGCCGGTGGCGTGCCGCAGCATGTGCGGGTGGATGGAGAAAGGCATCTTGGCGGCCTTGCCGAGCCTCCCGATCATGCGTCGGAACCCTGGCGGGCTGATCGGCGCTGCCCGCTCGCTCATGAACACGTAGCGCCCCGGCTCCTGCTCGCGCTGTAGACGCCGCAGCGCTCGGAGTTCGGTGCCGGTGAGCGGATGGGTGCTTGGCATGCCGTTCTTGGCCCGAGACACGTTCAGCCGGCCATGGACGAGGTCGACCTGCTCCCAGCGCAGCGAGCACAGTTCGGACGCTCGCAGACCGTGGCGGAACGCCAGCAGGATCATGGTGGCGTCCCGGTGTCCGTGGCGATTGTCGCCGGCCGCCTTTATCAGCCGCTCGATCTCACGCTCGGTGAGATACTCGCGCGTGCGATAGTGAGCATTCGGCCGACGACCGCGTGAGACTGTTCCCTTTTCAGTGGTTGGAGCGTCGAAGTCAGATGCTCAATTCATCGTAATAACCCCTCCCTTTTGGCGATCAACAATTCTCATAATAAGCATTTAGAGAACAGTGTCAACGGCCGGTTTCCTCCGTTATGACGGAGAAGAACGAACCTCTCGCGCGCCTGCCGTTTCCCTGCCTTCTCAGCCCTCCGGTTCGAGACTGTGGCCGCCAGGGTTTGCGGCGAGACCTGCTCTCAGGGCTTGGGTCTTGATTTTTTCGAATACTTTTTTGAATTCAAAACCCCTTGGCGACGCTGAAGGCAAATTACACCATGTGGCATATTATCCACCGGCGGCAGCGCGAGAAACGGCGACTGCGGGGCTATTGACCAAGGGCGCAGACTGGCAGACCGAATGGTCCCTTAATGTCTTGCAGGCGTACCCCCTAGGAGTTCATTTGATGACAGACATTCCAGTCGAGATGCAGAAACGGCGAGCGGAGATTGCCGCCGAATTCCTAATCGGCAACGGCATTGAGATCGGCGCCCTCGACAGTCCCTTGCAGTTGCCGGCAAAAGCTAATGTCGTTTACGTGGACCGCCTAAACGAGGCTGCCCTGCGCGCCCAATACCCAGAGCTCTCGGAGAAGCCGCTTGTCGTGATCGATGTCGTAGACGACGGCGAGCAACTCGGGGTTTTCCCGAGCAAGTCCGTTGACTTCATCGTCGCGAACCACTTCATGGAGCACACGCAGAACCCTATCGGGACGCTGCGTGCCCATCTTCAAAACTGAAGAGGGACGGGCGCCTATACTATGCCATCCCTGACAAGCGCATGAGCTTTGACAAGGACCGGCCACTCACGCCGTTCTCTCACCTCATCGAAGACGATAAGGATGGCGGCGCGGCCTCACGCCGACAACACTTTGTCGAGTGGGCAACCTACGTTAACAAGCTAACCGACCCGAATGATATTGAGCGTAACGCTGAAGCGAACATGCGCAGGGACTACTCTATACACTTCCATGTCTGGAACAAGTCCACTTGGCGGGACTTTTTGCGCGACGCCAAGGCGCACACTGGAGATTACAAAACCCTTTACTTCGGCAGGAATGACACGGAAGTCATAGCCGTGCTGGAGCGCACTTAGGTTCCTGACATCTCGCCGTCGTCAGGGCTCAAAAAACAGACCGCGAACAGTCTGCTACCATTTTGCTACCCAACTCGGTAGCACAAGGCGGACGGACGGGACGCCGCAGCACATCAGCGATGGATTTCTGTAGTGATTTCAGGACGCGATGTTACGCGATGGACAGAACAAAACGTCAATTGCCGAATTTGGAGACCGGTGCTCTAGCCATTGAGCTACACTCCTCCGGAAGCGCTTGCGGCGGCCCCAAGGCCCGCCGCGGAGCCGTAGATGCATGATCGGGGCCGCTTTTGCAAGTCGGACCCCGCTCCCGCGTCACTCGGTTATTGTCACCACCACGCCGGCGCCGACGGTCTTGCCGCCCTCGCGGATAGCGAAGCGCTGCTTCTCCTCCATGGCGATCGGCGTGATCAGCTCCACATCCATGGTGGCGTTGTCGCCCGGCATGATCATCTCGGTCCCCTCCGGCAGCGTGCACTGCCCGGTCACATCGGTGGTGCGGAAGTAGAACTGCGGACGGTAGTTGTTGAAGAACGGCGTGTGCCGACCGCCCTCCTCCTTGGTCAGGATATAGGCCTCGGCCTTGAACTTCTTGTGCGGCTTCACCGAGCCGGGTTTGCACAGCACCTGCCCGCGCTCCACCGCGTCCTTGTCGATCCCGCGCAGCAGGCAGCCCACATTGTCGCCCGCAACCCCCTCGTCCAGCAGCTTGCGGAACATCTCAACCCCGGTCACCACCGACTTCTGGGTGTCGCGAAGCCCCACGATCTCCACTTCCTCCCCCACCTTGATCTTGCCGCGCTCGATGCGACCGGTCACAACCGTGCCCCGCCCCGAGATCGAGAACACGTCCTCGATCGGCATCAGGAACGGCTGGTCGATCGGACGCTCCGGCAGCGGCACGAAGGTGTCCAGCGCCTCGTACAGCCTGAGGATCGCCTGGTCCGCCGTCTCACCCTTCTCCCCGTTGAGGGCCTTGATCGCCGAGCCGCGGATCACCGGCGCGTTGTCGCCGGGAAACTGGTACTTGGTCAGAAGCTCGCGCACCTCCAGCTCGACCAGGTCGAGCAGCTCGGGGTCGTCCACCACGTCAACCTTGTTGAGGAACACCACGATGTAGGGAACCCCGACCTGGCGCGCCAGCAGGATGTGCTCGCGGGTCTGCGGCATCGGACCATCCGCCGCCGATACCACCAGGATGGCGCCGTCCATCTGCGCCGCCCCGGTGATCATGTTCTTGACGTAGTCGGCATGGCCGGGGCAGTCGACATGCGCGTAGTGGCGCTTGTCGGTGGAATACTCGACGTGGCTGGTCGCAATGGTCAGGATCTTGGTCGCATCGCGCCGACCCTGGCTCTCCGACGCCTTGGCGACCTGGTCATACGAAACGAAATTCGACGTCCAGCCCTTGTCCGCCGACACCTTCGTCAGCGCCGCCGTCAAGGTCGTCTTGCCGTGGTCCACGTGCCCAATCGTCCCCACATTGCAGTGCGGCTTGGTGCGCTCGAACTTCTGCTTGGCCATTTGACTGCCTCTGCTACCTCTCGACGCTCTTGGAAGGTGTTGGGCCCCCCGAGCTTCCAATGTGCGGGTGGCGCGCTGTAAATGGGAATGATTTGCCCGCGTTCCAGCACCTTTCGCTGCAGTCGTCCAGCCAAATTTCGCCGCCTACTTGGCGTCCGGCTTCTTGCTGCCCGTCGCCTTCAGCGCGGCTTGCAGCTGTTCCACGGTGGCCTGCAGGCTCACGACGGCACTCTTGAGAGCGACGATCTCGTTGTTGGCGGCGTTGAGCCGCTGCCGGGCCTCGGCCGCATTCCTCATCGTCAGTTGCTGCAGGAAATTGACGTTGCTCTGCAGGCAGCCCGTTCGCTTGTCGAGCCCGGTGGTTTTCGTGCAGTCCTCTATGCCCGCGATGTCCTGGGCCGGCGCGGGATCGGCAGCCACGGCGACGAGCCCCAGGCACAGCGCTGCGGTTTTGAGCATCACGGTCCTCTCCTTGGGTTGATCGTTCCGGCGGTGCATGCGCCACTCCAGCCCCGTGACCATAGGCGCGCCGCGAGGGGCTTTCCAACCGATCAAATTGTTGCAAGGAATCCAATCCGGACGGAGCATCCCGGTCGCATGCTCCCCTGTGATCACGAACCGCGGTCGCTCCCGACCACGCTTGCCACGGGCGGAAGACCCAATCCGGTGGCCTACCGGGTCGCCATCATGCTGTGGGCCGGCCGGTCGGCGAGGAGGCCTAGTGCGGTGTCTTTGACGTTCCGATCAGTCTCGCGGCGGTTTCGTCATCGGAACGTCAAAGACAAACCGCACTAGCACCATAGAATTGCTAGTGTCCCTTTGCTTCCGACGTTCGCACTCGAGCGTGCTGCAATGTGAAGCGAACGTCGGAAGCGGGACACTAGCGCCGGCGCGCCCGGCGCATCCAGAACCTGGCGCGAACCATTGGACCGCTCGCCGGTGGTGTCGCCGGGGTGGTCGCGACCGCCTACGGAGCGATCTATACTGGGCTCAAGAGCATGCTGTCGTCCTGATTTGCCGCTCGCGCGCCGAGCGGTGCCGCGATCGTGACAGCCGGGACGCCACCGACCCATCTGCCGATCAGGTGCGTTTTCTGACGCGTCGCATGGAGGACCGTCATGATCAAGAGAGTAGCGATCGTACTGGCGTATTTGGCGGCGCTGACTGTCGGCGCCGATCGTGCTGCCGCCCAGGAGCGGGCCTGGTGCCTCATCATGCCGGGCCTCGCCACCAACTGCATCTACTACACCTTGGAGCAGTGCCTGGCGTCACGGATCGGGAGCTCCACGTATTGCGGCCAGAACCCCAACTATGGCGGCACACCCTCCAATCTTCCCGCCAGGGAACGGCGCAGATAGGTCGGTACAGCCGCGCTAGCGCGTTGCTCGGCTGCACATTCCCATTGCGCGTCCACGCGCGCTTCAACGAATGCGTCTGATCAGCCGCGACTGGAATTTGTCGGCGACCCAGTCATTTGCCTTGCACGCTGTCGAACCCGGCGATTTCCTCGCAACGACCGCCGGGCCATGTCGGATCGGCGTCCCAACGGTCGCCAGGAGAAAGAGCGATGATCCGTCGCTGCACCGAAGCCGACATTGCGGCGATATACGACATCATCAACGCAGCAGCCGAGGCCTATCGTGGCGTCATCCCAGCCGATTGCTGGCACGAGCCCTACATGACGCGCTCCGATTTGATGACCGAGCTCGCCGCTGGCGTTGCGTTCTGGGGCTGGGATGAAGCAGGCACGCTCCTCGGCATCATGGGGCTGCAGAACGTGCGCGACGTCACCCTCCTCCGCCACGCCTATGTGCGGCCAGCCGCGCAAGGCCGCGGTATCGGCGGCACCCTGCTCGACAGGCTCGCAAGCCAGACCACCGGACCACTACTGGTCGGCACCTGGGCAGCGGCCGAATGGGCCATCCGGTTCTACGTGCACCGTGGCTTTCGCCTCGTCTCGGCTGCGGAAAAGAACCGCCTGCTCGAGACCTACTGGAGCATCCCCAACCGCCAGCGAGAAACGTCTGTCGTCTTGGAGCGCTCGCTGCCGATCGATCGAGCGGGGAAACCCTCTGCGCCGGCATGACGGAACTATCGGCACAGCTTCTTGGCGCCCGACGAGCGCAGCCGTGCGCAGGCTCCTCACGGTGTAGCGTTCTGCCGCAACAGCGCGCGCAACCGCTGCGGAGTAATCGGAAGCTCCGTCACCGCGCCGGCCATGCCGATGGCATCGTCGATCGCTGCGGCGATCGCCGCGCCGACCGCATTGATCCCGCCTTCGCCTGCGCCTTTCAAGCCCATAGGGTTGAGCGGACTTGGTGCATCTTCCGAAATGATGACATCCACCGTAGGAATTTCGCGCAACGTCGGCATGAGATAATCGGCGAACGTGACCGACAGCGGCTCGCCGCGGTCATCGTAGAGAAACTCTTCAAATAGTGCGCCACCCAAGCCCTGGGCTACCCCACCTGCCAATTGTCCCTCCACCAACATCGGATTGACCGCCTTGCCGATATCGAAGGCGACGAGATAGCGTAGCACTTTCACCGCACCGGTCTCTCGATCCACCTGCACCATGGCGGCGTGCACGCCGTAAGGGTAGTTCATATGGTCGGTGTGGAACCAACCATCGGCCGTCAGTCCGGGAGAACGTTCGCCCAGCGACTTCGACGCCGGCGACAGATGGCGGGCCACGTCGCCGAGCGCGACCGAGGGACCGGGGCCGGTACCGGTGCGAACCACTTTGCCATCGAGGATATCGAGCGAATCCGGAGGGGCCTGAAGCAACTCAGCCGCGACCTCGATGGCCTTGGCACGAACTTTCAAGGCCGCAAGGCGCGCCGCTTCGCCCGTCATAACGGTCACGCGCGAGGCGAAGGCCCCCATGCCATAGGCGATCTGGTCGGTTTGCCCGTGAACGACCCGAATGTGCCGATAGTCGACCCCCAACGCATCGGCACAAATCTGCGCGATCACGGTCTCGACACCCTGCCCGATAGAGGCCGCGCCGGTGACAACCTCTACGAAGCCTGAGGTATCGATCGTTACCCGCACCCCGTCGAACGGACCGAGACCACTTTTTTCGACGAACATCGCCAAGCCGATGCCGACCGCCTCGCCGGCGTTGCGCCGCCGTTTCACGTCGGCCCGCAGCTCCGCCCAGTTCATGGCGGCCAGCGTCTTGTCGAGCAGAGCCGGATAGTCGCCGGAATCGAATGTGACATTGGTGCCGAGCGTCTCGATCGGTCGCGCATAGGGCATCTCTATCGCGGCGATCAGATTTCGCCGCCGGACCTCGACACCGTCGATACCTGTCCTGGTGGCAATCGCGTCGAGCAATCGTTCGCGCGCGAACGTGCTTTCAAAACGTCCGGGTGCACGATACGTGCCGCCCGGAGTCTTGTTGGTCAACCGGATATGGCCGACCGCACGGTAGGCTGGAACGCGATACGGACCGGGCAGCATGGCAGCGGCAAGATCGGGAACGGTGGCCGCGTGTGTGCGCACGTATGCGCCCTGGTCGTGAAAGAATTCATCCTCGATGGCGAGGATACGACCATCGGACTCGATGGCTGCCCGGATGCGATGGAGCTGCTGGCGCGAATGGTTGGCGGCGATCAGGTGCTCACGGCGGTCCTCGATCCATTTGACCGGTCTTCGGAACCGGAGCGCAGCAGCGCACACCAGAACATCTTCGGGATAAAGCTCGCCACGGATGCCGAAGCCGCCCCCGACATGGCCCTCATGAAGCTGCACCCGGGACGGCGATAGTCCCAGCATCCCGGCAATCTGGTCACGATTCCAATGCGGCACCTTGGCCGCGCCGTAGAGTTCCAGCACCTCGCGGGCACCGTCATAGCGTCCAATTGCGCCTCGCGTCTCGAGCGGGACGCCGGAATGACGGCCGATGCTGAGTTCGAGCGAAACCGTCGCGGGGGCGTTGTGGAACGCCGCATCGACGTCGCCGTACTCCTTGCGGACCACGCCGGCCTCGGTCGAACGGCCCGGTTCAAATTCGGCCGGCGCCTCGTCCGCCCGTAGCAGCGCGGTCAACTCTTCGATTTCGAGCAAGACCCGGTCAGCGGCATCCTCGGCCAGGTAGGGATCCTCGGCAAACACCGCGGCGACCGGTTCGCCCACGTAGCGCACACGGCCGCTGCCCAGGACCCGCTGGCGGTAGCCATCGAGCCCCGCGATCTTGCTCAGGCGAAAGTCGATCGGCGGAATGTCCGACACATCGGCAGCAGTCCAGACCGCATGCACGCCCGGCGTGCCACGAGCGGTCGTTGCATCGATCGATAAAAGCTTGGCGTTGGCGTGGGTTGAGCGCACCAAACGCATGTGCAATTGACCGAAAAAGGAGACATCGGCTGCAAACCGACCCTCGCCGAGAAGCAGCGGCCGATCCTCGAGGCGGGTAACCGAACGTCCGACAACCCTGTCCTTGGCGTCTGGCATGTCGGCAGCGGCTCCCGGCTGCTTCCAGCAGGCCCTGTGCTCAAGACCGCATCTCGGCCGCAGCGGCGCGAACTGCCTTGATGATGTTCTGATAGCCGGTGCACCGGCAGAGATTCGAAGCCAGGACATCGAGAAGTTCATCGTCGGTGATGTCCGGCTCGCGCTCCAGCACCGCCGTTGCGAGCATCAGAAACCCCGGCGTGCAGAACCCGCATTGCAGCCCGTGATGCTCCATGAAGGCGCGCTGCAGCGGATGCAAGGTGTCACCCGTGGCCAACCCTTCGACGGTGCGGATCGGAAGGCGATCCGCCTGTGCGGCAAACATCAGGCAGGACCGGACCGGATCGCCGTCGACGATCACCGTGCAAGCGCCGCACACACCATGCTCGCATCCGATGTGGGTTCCGGTCTGGCCGCAATTCTCGCGGATAGCGTCCACGAGCGTTCGTCGCGGCTCGACGCTGATGGCGTGCTCGCGTCCGTTGATGTTGAGGGTGATATCGACCTTGGCGGTCATGCGCGCTTCTCCATCGCCGAGCGCAAGGCCGCCCGAATTTTGCGAGGCGTAGCCGGAATTTCGTCAATCGAGACGTCGAATGGAGCGAGAGCATCGTTGATGGCATTGATCACGGCCGCCGGCGCTCCGATCGCGCCGCCCTCGCCGACACCTTTGGCCTTGGTGATGGAAGCATCGCTGTAGGTTTCCATGTGGAGCAGCTCGATGACCGGAATTTCGCGCGCGGTGGGCGGCAGGTAATCGGCGAGCGTGCTGGTGAGAATGTCTCCGGTATCGCTATAGACGATCTCCTCCAGCAGAGCGTTGCCGATGCCCTGGGCGATGCCGCCATGCACCTGACCCTCCGCAATCATCGGATTGATGATGCGGCCGGCATCTTCAGCGACCAGAAATTTCTCGATGACCACGTGACCGGTATCGATGTCCACTCGGACGATCGCGACATGACAGGCATTGGAGAAGGTCCCCGGAGGATCGTAGGCGCCGGTCTCGGTCAGACCTGGCTCGAGCTCGCCCTTGAACCGATGGGTTTGATAATAGGCCTGTCGCGCCATGGTCGCGATCGGCACCGAGCGGTCGGTGCCGCTGACCTTGGCCCTGCCGCCTTCGAGCACGATATCGTCGGCCGCAGCCTCGAGCATATGGCTGGCGATCTTGAGAAGCTTGGTCCGCAGCTTACGCGCCGCGATCAAGCTTGCGCCGCCGGCAATCACCAGCGACCGGCTGGCGAAGGTACCCCAGCCGTAGGGCGCGCGGTCGGTATCGCCATGCACAACCCTGATCTGATGCGGCTCTACTCCGATCTCATCGGCGATGATCTGAGCGAGCGTCGTCCGCAACCCCTGCCCGTGCGGTGACGACCCGATGCGCGCCTCCACCAAGCCCGATGGGTCCATGGTAATCTCGACGTTTTCCCAGCCCGGCGTGATCTCCATGCCGCGCGCCGCGAACGCCGGGCTCCCGTAACCGGTGCGTTCGGAAAACGTCGAGAAGCCGATGCCGAGATAGCGGCCCTCGGCGCGGGCTTGCTTCTGACGCGCGCGGAATGCCGGCAGGTCGATGTGATCGACCGCCATCTCCATGGTCTGGCGATAGCTGGCTTCGTCGAACGTGAGGCCGGTGACGGATTTATAGGGAAAGCGATCGATCAAATTGCGACGGCGAATTTCGATGGGCTCGATTCCAAACCGCGCGGCCGCCTTGTCCATCAAGCGTTCGAGCGCGAACGTGATCACCGGACGAGAGACGCCTCGATAAGGCGCCATCGGACAGGTGTGAGTGACGACGCCGCGTGACACACACTGGTAGGCTTGAACCTGGTATGGGCCCGGCAGCTCGGCCATGGCCATCAGTG
The DNA here is from genome assembly GCA_963840535.1 of uncultured Alphaproteobacteria bacterium. Classification (GTDB taxonomy): domain Bacteria; phylum Pseudomonadota; class Alphaproteobacteria; order Rhizobiales; family Xanthobacteraceae; genus VAZQ01. The sequence continues at coordinate 5,093 of CAWIZJ010000043.1, read as the reverse complement.
GCTCGACCCCGCAAGTCGTCGGAAAACAGGAGTAGGCGCCGACATTGGCGACGATGTCCGCCGAAAGCGCCGTGAGCCTGGCATCCTTGTCGAAAGCCCCTTCAACTGCGATGACCTGGTCACGGCTGTGAAATCCGGCCATGAGATTCTCCCGCCGGTCCTCGGTCCAGGCCACCGAACTGCGCAACCGCCGCGCAAGCCACACCAGGATCACGTATTCCGGAGTGAGCGACATCTTCTGGCCGAACCCGCCGCCTACATCAGGCGCGACCACGCGCAGGTCGGATTCAGGCATGCCGAGGACATCGGTGATCGCCGTCCGCGTCAGATGCGGCATCTGCGTGGTGCAGGTGAGGGTGACACGGCCCGTTGCGGCGTCATAAGTCGCGTGCCCGGCCCGAGCCTCCAGCGGAGTGGCGTTTTGTCGCCGCGAGCGTGCCTCGAACTGGATCAGGGTATGCGCCGAGGCCCGTGTTGCATCAAAGTCCGGGGTCTTGATCCGCCCTTCCACGATGACGTTCGTGGGCGCTTCGCTGTGCACGGCCGGCATGTCGTCGTCGAGTGCACGGCGCGCATCGGTCACAGGCGTGAGCGGCGCTATCCCGATCTCGACCCGCTCGGCGATATCCTCGGCCTCCTCCTTGCTCGGCGCGACCACAGCAGCGACCACCTCGCCGACAAAACGAACCACGTCCGCGGCCACGATTGGCTGTGCCACGGGAACATAGTTGAACTTGTGCAACATCGGCTTGATCGGTTTGACCGCCGCAAGATCGGCAGCGGTGACCACATTTGCATCGGGCGGAACGCCGATGCGGTCGATCCGACCCGAAGCGACCGGACTTCGCACGAAGCGAACCCAATGCGTCGCCGGCAGATCGGCCGTGAAATTCCCCCGCCCCGTCACCAACGAAGGATCCTCGAGCCGTCGAATTGACCGTCCCACCCAGGTCATTCTGGAGCCCTTCGTCGAGGCGCTCATGGGACGGATTGCTCCAGCGCACGGCGCGCCACCGCGCGAACGAGGTCGCGCCGATATTCCGCATCCGCCTGGATATCCTCGATCGGATCGACGGCCTTGGCGGCCGCCTCTGCCGCCGCCTGAAAGGTCTTGGGTTCCATCGGACGACCTTTGAGGGCCGCCTCCGCCTCGGGGATGCGCCGCGGACGAGCCTCCGCGCCACCAATCCCGACCCGAGGCTCTACGATGACGCCATCGGCGAGCCGGTATGTCACCAGCGCCATCGCGATTGCAAAATCGCCGGCACGCCGATTGAATTCATAGAAACCGAAGCGGGTCTGGTCGGAAATGACGGGGAGACGCACTTCAGTCAGGATTTCATCTTCCGCCAGCACAGTCGTCATGACGCCTTGAAAAAACCCGTCTGCCGCAATCACGCGCCGACCGCGTTTGCTGGCAGCAACCATTTCTGCCGAGAGCGTCGTGGCTACCAGACACCATTCCGACGCGGGATCGGCATGCGCTACACTCCCGCAGAAGGTGCCGCGGGTACGGATCGGATAATGCGCGATGTGGCGCACGACGGCGGCAAGCAATCGACCCATTTGTCCATTGACGGTCGGACGATGGAACGCCGCGTGGCGGACAATGGCGCCGACGGAAAGGGTGTCGTCGATCCGCGACAGCCGCGCGAGCTCGGTGACCCCGTTGATGTCGACGAGATGAGCCGGCTGCGCCATCCGGAAGGCCATGATCGGAACGAGACTTTGTCCGCCCGCGAGTACGCGGCCGTCCTTGGGACCGAATTCAGCGAGCATGTCGGTCGCTTCCTCGACCGTTCTTGGAACGTGACGAACGAACGGTGCGGGCTTCATAGACAGGACTTCCTGCGGGAAGCGGCGATCCTCCATGCTAGCGGCGTCGTTTTCATTGAGTCAATGTGAGACGATCCGACCACATCGTTCAATATCCTCTGTATCGATCTGGGCTCCTCACGCGCGTGGCGCCGCCGCTCGGCTAATGAACGCCCCCACGCGCCCGCTGGCGTTTCGCGGCCGAAACGCTTGCGTGAAGTTTCCAGCGCGAGTGCCGGTCGCAGCGGCTTGCTCAATCTCGAGCCTCGTGCGCACACACCGCCCCATTACAGACCCGCAAATCTCCGCTGTCTTGACGAACGTCGGCCGGACCAACACTCTGGCATGCACGCAACTTTCAAAGGACCCGCCATGAAAATCGTCGACATGAGCCACGTCATGAACGTGCATACGCCGGGCTGGGTGGGCTACGCCGGCAACAAGATGTATTACGCGCAGAACCTGCAGACCGCGCGCATCGTGGCGCAGCGCATCGACACCGCCCTGCACGTCGGCACGCATTTCGATGGCGCCATGCACGCGACCGACAACCGCAAAGGCGACATGGCCTCGCTGCCGCTCGACTATCTGGTCAACCGCGGCGTGGTGGTGGACATCTCCAAGCACATGCATGACTGGGCGGTGATCACCCCGGAGATCATCGCGAGCGCGGGCGCCGACATCCGGGAGGGCGACATCCTCATCCTGCACACCGGCTGGCACCGATATTACGAGGGTCGGCCGCAGCAGGACCTGGTGCGCTACTTCTGCTACCACCCTGGCCCGAACCTCGACACGCTGCACTGGATGTTCAAGAAGAAGATCAAGTGGTGGGCCATGGACACCGGCTCCTGCGACCACGCCATGAACACCTCGATCCGCTACATGCGGCCGGACCTTGCCGAGGAGTTCACGAAGAAGCACGGCAAGACGCCGGGCGAGTTCTTCGGCACTTTCGAGTACACGCACAAGAAATCCGGCCGGAAGGTGTCATCCGACGTGTTTCCGTTCCACAACTGGGCCTTTCAGGAGGGCCTCCAGCACGCCGAGAACCTCGGCGGCGACATCGAGATGATGCTGGGCCGGCGCGCCATCATCGGCGCCTTCCCTTGGCGTTACGAGGGGCTCGAGGGCTGCCCCTGCCGCATCGTCGCATTCCTCGATGTGGGCGAAGATGTCGAAGCCGTCGGTGACGCCGCGAAGGCGATCCTGGAGAACTGAGATCTTTCGATGCCCAGGATCGCAGCGGCAGACGGGACCAAGCTATACGTAGAGGAGAGCGGCATCGGAACTCCGGTGGTTTTTGTGCATGAATTTGCCGGTGACTACCGCAGCTGGGAACCGCAGATGCGGTATTTCAACCGGCAGCACCGCTGCGTCACGTACAGTCAGCGTGGCTATCCGCCCTCGGACGTGCCGTCCGAACCGGACCGCTACTCGCAGGACATTGCACGCGACGACGTGATCGCGGTGTTGGATGCACTTGGCATCGACCGCGCCCATGTGGTCGGCCATTCGATGGGGGCCTATACCGCTCTCCATGTGGGGGCTCGCTATCCGCACCGCTGCCTGTCCGTGACGGCGGCCGGCTGCGGCTGGGGCTCGTCCGCAGACCCGGCCCAGTGTCAGGCGATGAAGGCGCTCGCCGCAGACACCGGAAGGATGTTTGCAAACGAAGGTATTGCTGCAGCGTCGGCAAAGTACGCCGACGCGCCCATGCGGCAGGCGTTCAAGAACAAGGATCCGCGCGGCTGGTCTGAATTCGCGCGCATGCTGTCCGAGCATTCCGCCGAAGGCCACGCACACACCATGCTCAACCTTCAGCTCAAGCGGCCGACGCTGTGGGACATGGAGCCTGACCTGAAGCAATTCGAGGTTCCGTTGATGGTGATCGTCGGCGACGAGGATGATCTTTGCCTCGACGGCAGCCTTTATCTCAAGCGCACGCTGCCGACCGCGGCGCTGCTGGTGATCCCGCGCGCCGGTCACACCATCAACAGCGAGGAGCCAGCCGCGGTGAAGCCTTGGCGGAATTGTTTTCCGCCGCCGAGGCAGGCTGCTGGCTGGCCCACAAGGCGGCCTGAGCGGAAACGTCGAGCACGCAGAACCATCAGGAGATCGACATGGACCTTCAGCTCACAGGCAAGACCGCGCTGGTCACTGGCGGCAGCGAGGGCATCGGCAAGGGCATCGCTCTCGCCCTCGCCAAGGAGGGTGTGGACGTCGCGATCTGCGCACGCCGGAAGGACGTTCTGGAGGCCGCAGCAAAGGAGATAGCCCGCGCCACCAACCGCAAGATCGTCCCGATCCCCGCGGACCTTCGCAACGACGCCGACGCCAAGAGCTTCATCCAGGAGGCCCACAAGGCGCTCGGCCGCGTCGATATCATGGTCAACAACGCGGGTTCGGCAGCGGGCGGCGTGCTCGAGCACCTGAGCGAAGACGACTGGGAGAAAGGGCTTCAGCTCAAGTTCATGGGCTATGTACGCTGCCTGCGCTACGTGCTGCCGATCATGGTCAAGCAGGGCGGCGGCCGCGTGGTGAACCTGATCGGCAACGACGGCGTGAAGCCGTCGTATTGGGAAATCTGCCCGGGCGCCGCCAACGCCGCCGGCCAGAATCTCACGCTCTCGCTCGCCGGCCAGTACGGCAAGAACAACATCAGCTTCTGCGCGGTGAATCCCGGCCCGGTGCGGACCGAGCGCTGGGCCGGCCTGGTCAAGGCCATGGCGCGCGACATGAAGCTCGCCTACGAGCAGGCCGACCAGCTTGCACCGTCATCGATTCCCATGGGCCGCATCGCCGAGGTCGAGGAGGTCGCAAATCTCGTGGTGATGCTCGCCTCCCCCCTGATGCACATGGTCAATGGCACGATGATCGAGATCGACGGCGGCCAGGAGAAATCGCTGATGGACCGCCTGCGTGACAAGTGACCGCTCATCGAGTCGATCATCCAGAATGACGCCGCTTGACAAGTTTTCGGAGCGCACGGACTATTTGAGCCGGCAAAAATGCAGCTGATCCTCTGGATGCCGTTCAGCGGCCGACGGACTTGTCGTGATGGCGGGATGCTTCGGCAAACGGGCTCGGCTTTTGTTCAGCGTGCAGCATCCATCCTCAGGTCCTTTGAAAGGGAGCACCAGCATGATCATCAGGTCGCACTTCCTCACGCTGGTCGCCACGGGGTGTCTCAGCGCGCACGCTTATGCACAAGGCACCATCAAGATCGGCGAGCTCAACAGCTACAAGTCGCAGCCGGCCTTTCTCGATCCGTACAA